>MHAZ01000001.1 GCA_001803165.1 Stygiobacter sp. RIFOXYC2_FULL_38_25
GGAATAGAAAAAGAATACACTGTTTTACACAAAGAAACACAATTGACACTATTCCATTAATTTGATACCCCGCTGCTTGCGGCGGGGAGCTTCATTATCATTAACTGGATTTGGCGTTATGTCGGCTATTTACTTTGTAATCATTGGTTTCTCAAAAGAATTCCAAAAATCAAGAGAAATTGCGAATTCTATTTTAGAAGCATTTATAATTTTTTTGAAAAGCTCAAAAAATTCTACTAGAGCACTTGCACCAATATCATTGATTATTAGTTTTTTCCTTTTAATTGCAAGAGATTTACCTTTCTTACAACTTTTTCAGTTTAGAATCACCTATGTTTGTTTAGTATACTCTGTGTTTGTAATTATTGGAATGGCTTACGAAGTGATTAAGAAAGATGGAACAATGAATAACGCTTTGTTAACAACTACCCTTACAATAATTCTTGGAATACTTCAAACAACGCGTTTCTTTATTGCCATATTTATTAGTTTAATTATTACAATACCTCTTAGTATAAAGGGTTTTAGTATACTCACTTCTTTCTTGATATCTTTACCTATTTCGTTATCTGCTATGGGAGGATTTGCAATCAATGATTATTATGATTTTAAAAGAGATTATTTAAATAAACCTTATCGTGCAATTCCTTCTGGGAAGCTATCGCGGGAAACTGTTCTTTGGCTTGGTATAGTATTACTAATTAGCTCATTTATTCTATCGATCTTTTTAAGCAAAACATTTTTCCAGTTTGCTCTCTATATTTTTACTTTTCTTGGTGTAGTATTCTATAATTATATTGTAAAAAGATACGCTATTTCAAAAACAATTTTCGCAGCATCTCTGTGTGTAACCCCTCTACTTTTAGTTATTCAGTTTTTAGATAATTCAGCAATCATTTATTTGCTACCTCTAAGTGGATTGTTATATATAACGGGTAGAGAGTTATTGATGGATGCTCTTGATATAAAAGGAGATCGTAATAGTGGAATAATAACCCTGCCAATATTATTGGGAGAGAAAAAAACAGTTTCTCTTGCTTTCTTTGCTCAATTCTTTAGCATACTTATCCTTTCTCCAATATTGGTTTTTTCAAATAGTCTTTTGTTATATGTAGTGTATTCGTTACTAGTTTTGCATTTATTAATAACTTTCTTTTTATGGGATAATTCAAATAAAATTTACCAGAGCTTATTAATTAAAACGATGTGGTTGCAATTTATCCTTAGCATTTCTTTTTTATTGATATAAGGGCTTAACACGCCGCTCAACACGGACAGCCCCGCAATACTACTGCAGGGTAAACTATTTTCAGTGCGGCATTGGTGTAGATATTATGTTGCTCTTTAAGGTAGGTTGTTCTAAGAAACATTTTTATAAATAAAAAGTTGTCGCTGTTAATTGGCATTCTTGTCTGAGCTGCCGGTTAGCGACAACGCCGTTAGGCATATAATATTATGGCATTTGATTTATCTAACTTACTAGTTATAGCAATCTCTTCAAGTGCGCTTTTCGATACTAGAAAAGAACACGAGATTTACATACAAAATGGTGTCGATGAATATGTTAAATATCAAATTGATAACGAAAACAATATCCTGTCACCTGGAACTGCATTTCCACTTATTGAAGCGATGTTAAGATTAAATAAACTTACAGAAAATAATCAGATTGTCGAAGTAGTGATCTTATCACAAAATGAACCTGAGGCTAGTCTCAGAATAATGAACTCTGTCGAAAACCATAATTTGTCAATTACTAGAGCAGTTTTTACTGGAGGTGAAAACGTGGCTAAATATCTTAAATCATATAACGTTTCTCTATTTCTTTCAAGAAACGAAACAGATGTAAAGGATGCAATTGAAATTGGAATTGCTGCTGGTCTTCTATATGACCCACCTGATAAAATTGAAACAGAAATTAATCAGCTGAGAATTGCATTTGACGGAGATGCTGTAATATTCTCAGATGAGGCTGAAAAAATTTATCAAGAAAAAGGACTAGAAGCTTTTGTAGAGCACGAAAGAGCTAATGCTGAAAAACCTTTACCTGAAGGTCCATTTGCTCCTTTCTTAAAAATAATTTCAAAGATACAAAATGATCATAAAGCACGTGAACAAGGTGGTATACCTCCTATAAGAACTGCCATTGTAACTGCTCGCAATAGTCCAGCTCATAAAAGAGCGATACTGACATTAAGAGCTTGGGGAATTAAAGTGAACGAAACATTCTTCTTAGGTGGTATTAGTAAAGATCAAATACTGAAAGAATTTCGTCCACATATATTTTTTGATGACCAAGAAGTTCATGCGAAACCAGCTTCTGCACTTGTCCCATCAGCTAGAGTTCCCGTTAAGAAAGTTAAGAAGCAAGATAAAAATCAACTTGCTATTCCATTATTCGAAAACTATTCTGCCACAAATAAGCAAAATGAATAATTATTTTAACAACACTTGAGCGTAATATGAATACTAAAGATCAAATAAAAATATTATGGCTGGAATCTGGTGATCTTTATACAATTCGTCGAGGAATTGAATCCGGGAAGAAACGTGGAATAATAGTTGACTGTGTTGACATACTTGATTTAAAACAGTCAACAGAAAATCCATCCTGTATAGTATTTAATAACATAACTAACGTTGTTGAATCATATGATGCTATAATTATTCGAACCCTTATGCCTTATATATCTGAAATCATAACTATTGCTCGTTTTTTTAAAGATGCTGGGAAAGTTGTTGTTGATCAAAGTTTAACAGATGAAGGATATGCGCTAAGTAAAATGCATGATTATGTTTTGCTTTCTTCCTCAAAAGTTGATGTCCCTCGAACTTTCCAAAGTTTTGATCTTTCAGAAATTGAAAAATATGCCGATACACTTGGTTTCCCTTGTATTTTAAAAGGAATTCATGGTTCAGAAGGAAGAAATGTATTCAAGGTTGATACAATCCAGCAATTAAGACACACACTCTGGCGTTATAAGCCTGGGGAAATAATGATACAAGAATTTTTACCAGCTGAATATGATTTTAGAGTTATTACTGTTGGCTACAAAGCACTACCAGTTATGGTTCGTAGGAAGCCACAACCCGGCGAGTTCCGCACTAATTTCGATTTTAAAGAAGAAGTAATTTCGATAAAAACTGACGATTTCTTGGATATGAAATATTTAGCGGAAAAAGCTGCACAAGTATTAAGAAGAGAGTTTTCCGGCGTTGATATTCGTTATCGAAATAACACACCATTAGTTCTTGAAGCTAACAGACGTCCTGGATTTAAGGGATTTGAAGAAGCTACTGGTTATGATGTCGCTGGATCGTTTATTGAATATGTTTATGACCTTTGCCTTAGAAATAATGCCTAACAAGTTCTTCAAGGCCGACCGCTTTAAACGTTGCTGCATCCGCCAGAAAACGGCGGACAGGTTTGTGAGGTTATAAAGTAACGTTGTAAAAGTTAGTTGCTCTTTGAGTGTAGTTAAGTAAACGAAGTAATAAATAAATTATTGGCGTTTGTTTTTCCTCCGAAGGAGTCCCTTCGGGAAAAGCTGCATTGCGTTCTGGGCGACAGGCTAAACACAATGTTGTTAGGCATATAAAATAGTTATTCAATGTGAGGCGAATATGAAAGCACTTGTTTTGGGTGCAAGCGGGGCAACGGGTAAATTGGTTGTGCAGCAGCTTGTAAAAAAGAATATTAAAGTCCGGGCAGTTGTGAGGGAATCTGCAATTATACCCGGTCAAATATCAAATGATAAGAGCATTGAGATAATAAAGGGAAACATAAATGACTTTGAGATTGCAAAAATAAAAGAGCTTGTGAAAGATTGTGATTGCGTTATTTGTTGTCTTGGGCACAACATAAGTCTTAAAGGAATTTTGGGACCTCCACATAAGCTGGTTTCCAATACCGTTGCAAGAATTCTAGAAGCCTTACAATCAGGTAACCAAAACTCAAAGTTTGTCTTAATGAGCACAACCGCATATACAAACAGAAAGATAGGAGAAGTAAATACGCCTGGAGAAAAGGTTATATTCTCGTTATTAAAAATTCTGTTGCCTCCGCACAAAGATAATATGCTTGCCGCTAATCATCTTGTTAACAAATTGAGTTCGGAAACCAACATAGAATGGGTTGCTGTCCGCCCCGATTCACTTTTCGATGAAGAAGAAGTGACTGAATACGAAATACATACTAAAAAAACACGAAGCCCCATTTTTAACCCTGGCAAAACAAGCAGAATAAACGTAAGTCATTTTATGGTTGAGCTGATAACAAATGACAAATTGTGGCAGGTATGGAAGCATAGAACTCCGGTTATCTACAACAAGGAATAAGAAAGTTAACGAACGCCCTCCGCTTCTGATTATATATTATGCGGTTCTTATTGAGTGTTTCAGTATAGATGCAACAATGTTAGGCTTCGCAACTTAATTAGAGGAAACTAATGAAAGCTATTGTTTATCAAAAATATGGTTCACCCGATGTTCTCAAGTATGAAGAGATTGAAAAGCCAACCGCCGGTGACGATGAAGTCTTGATAAAAATTCACGCGGCTTCAGTCAATCCGCTGGACTATCACTTTATGAGAGGTACGCCCTTCGCGGTTCGTTTATTTTCAGGACTGCACAAACCAAAAATTACACGGCTCGGGCGTGATGTTGCCGGCCTAGTTGAAACAGTTGGGAAAAAAGTAACTCAATTTAAACCGGGCGATGCCGTTTACGGAACTTGCCGTGGTGCTTTTGCAGAGTACGCGTGTACGTCGGAATCATCAGTGGTTATAAAACCAAATAACGTTACGTTTGAGCAAGCGGCTGCTGTACCAATAGCTGCATTCACTTCATTGCAAGCCCTTCGCGATAAGGGACAAATTCAGCACGGACAAAATGTTTTGATAAACGGTGCCGCCGGAGGAGTTGGTACTTTTGCAGTACAGATGGCAAAATCGTTTGGGGCACATGTAACCGGCGTATGCAGTACAAGAAATATGGAGATGGTTCGTTCCATCGGTGCTGATAACGTAATTGATTATACCAAAGTGAATTTTACCAAAACCGGACAACGCTACGATATGATTTTCGACTGCTATGCGAACCAATCATTGCTTGCATACCGGCGCGCATTAAAAGAAAATGGGAAACACATAACTGTAGGCGGACCGGGCGGTTCGTTGATTGGAATTATAGCCGGTTCGATAAGCGCGCTGGTGCTATCGTTGCTGCTGGGCAAAAAGTTTCTCTCGCTTCTGGCAAGAACTAACCCAAAAGATTTGATGATAATAAACGAACTTATTGCAGATGGGAAAGTAACTCCGGTTATAGATAGAAATTATGGTTTAAGCGAAGTGCGTGAGGCTATCCAACATGTTGAAGAAGGGCACGCCCGCGGAAAAGTAATAATAACTGTTGAAGATAATAGCATCAATAAAATGCGAGTTGCAAAATGAAAGTCAGAAAATATTTTATGATGATTACCTTTTTCCTTTTAAGCATTACTTCCGTTATGCTATCGGGAAACACTGTTGAAAGGAGAGTCAGCAAAAGCGACGTTGAGAAGATTAAGAAAATGATGGCTAAGGAATTATGTGCAGATAAAATAAACCGCTTATACGCAATTAACAATTCTTACTGCCTTTGGATAAGAGAAGGTAAATGCAGCGATAATAGTTATTCCTATTCTCTGTATGGACCAAAAACTAAGCTTCTTTGTTATCAAAGAGATTCAATAATGGGAGTTGATAAAAATTGCAATAAAGAAACCGAAAAAATGTTTGCAACCATTATCAGAAATCTTCAAAAAGAAAATCTTGGTCTTGAACAAAGTATTAAAGTGAAAATTTTGCATTCATTAAAATAATATTTATATCCGGCGTTTTACCTGCCATGCAAAACGGTCTGACCGAAAAAAAAGCAAACTTTTTTTGAATCTGCTATAGGAATTTTTCTGATTTATCCATTAAGTTAACACCCGCTGAAAAGTTAGGAGAATGTAGAATGGGTATAGGAAGAAACATTTTAAATGCTATAGGGAATACCTCTTTAGTAAAATTACGCAACGTTGTTCCTCAAGGCTGCGCTCAGATTTATGTTAAACTCGAATGGGAAAATCCAACCGGCAGTATGAAAGACCGCACTGCGCTGGCTATGATTACCAAAGCTGAAGAAGATGGTAGATTAAAACCGGGTGATGTAATTGTAGAGTACACGGGAGGCAGCACGGGGATTTCGCTCGCGTTAATTTGTGTTGCTAAAGGATACAAAATTCATATCGTAACTTCCGACGCGTTTAGTAAAGATAAACTGAATCAGATGACTGCATTTGGCGCAGAACTAACTTTGGTGCCGAGTGAAGGAGGGTTAACAACAAAGAAATTGATTTTGGATATGATTGAAGCCGCGAGAGAATTTAGCAAACAGCCAAATACATACTGGACGAATCAGCTTTACAATCTTGATAGTATTTCCGGTTATTATCCTCTTGGGGAAGAAATCCTGGATCAAACAGAAGAAACAGTTGATGCGTTTGTTCAGAGTGTCGGTACATCTGCTTCTTTGAGAGGAGTAGCAACAGTTCTAAAGAACCGCAATGCAAAAATAAAAGTGATTGCAGTTGAACCGGCTGAATCTTCGGTGTTATTAGGAGGTGAGCCGGGACCACATAAAATTGAAGGTGTTGGAATTGGTTACACTCCGCCATTGTGGGATGGAAACCTTGTAGATGAAGTGATTGCCGTTAAGACAGAAGATGCTAAAGAAATGGCAAGACGATTAGCTCGTGAAGAAGGACTATTTGCGGGAACGTCATCGGGCGCTAATGTGGTAGCCGCAATTAGAGTTGCAGAAAAATTGGGTCCGGATGCAAAAGTTGTAACGCTGATGGTAGATTCGGGAATGAAATACCTAAGCACTGATGTTTATAGAAAATAAGAACAGAATTAATGGTTTAGATAAAACATTGTGAAAAGGCGAAAGTAATTATTTAATCAAAAAATAGAACGCTGATATAACTGATTAATTAAAATCTCTCTATCGGCGGACAAATTTACGCATAGATTTTTGAAAGATTACTTTTTCCATTATTTTTGAAAAATAATAACCGGTTGTGTGAATTAGATTTAATAGAATGATTTGTTTGAGATTTACATAAAAAACGGGCTTCATTTCAGTTTCGTCGGGACTTCGAGTCTCGACAGGAATCAAACCAGAAAAAATCATTCTTGTGAACCCTTTTGTACTTTTGAATTCTAAATCACACAACCGTTAAATAATAATCTAATTCAAACAACCTGTAGGGAAAAATAATTATGAAGAAATTACTGCTCTTAATCATATTGGAAATTTGTTTAGTAAAACTTTCCTTTGCTCAAAATCAGTATCAGAAATTTCAAGTTTCCGAAGACATTGAAATAATTAAGATAAATGATAATGCCTATGTACATGTTTCTTATGCGGAAGTATCCGGATGGGGAAGAGTTGCTTCTAACGGTTTGATTTATCTCAATAATGGAGAGGCAGCGTTATTCGATACGCCGATGACGGATTCGTTAACCAAAGATTTGATGGATTGGATCAGCAGCAAATTAAAAGCGAAAGTGACACTGTTTGTACCTAATCATTGGCACAGAGACTGCATCGGCGGATTAGCATATTTGAACAGTTTAAGAATTGAATCCTACGCGAATGAGATTACTGGTGAGATTGCTAAATCGAAAAATCTTCCAATACCTGCTCATGGATTTAGAGATTCACTTGCGTTGTCATTAGGGGATAAGAAAATATTCTGCGAATTTCTGGGCGCTGCGCACGCATTAGATAATATTGTTATTTGGCTGCCCTCGGAAAAAATATTATTTGCCGGTTGTATGGCTAAAGAAGTTGGCTCAAAAAATTTAGGCAATACAGCAGATGCTGATTTAACAGCTTACCCGGAAACAATTAAGAAGGTGCTTAACAAATATCGTAACGCTGAAATCGTAATACCCGGGCATGGCGAGTTTGGAGGAATTGAAATACTAAAACACACTTTGGAATTATCATCTAAAAAATAGGCGGCACAATAAGAGTCTAAGCAGCGATTTCTTTACTGTACTTGTTTCGGTAATCTATTGGAGACATCCCGGTAACTTTCTTGAACACTTCTCTGAATGCTTTTGTGTCAGTGTAGCCGACTCCGAACATTACTTCGTTAATAGTTTTTCTACCCAGTTCAAGCTGCTTTTTTGCAGCTTCAACTTTAACTCTTTGCATATACTCTATAACAGAATTATAGGTAGCGGCTTTGAATCTTCTTTCAAATGTTCTTCGTCCTACTCCAAATTTGTCGCAGAGTTGGTCAACGGTTATTTTCTCACTAAAGTTGCTCTCTATAAACTCCTGTGCAAACTTTACAACATCGTCACTATGATTTTTCTGCCCGCTGAAAATTATAAACTGAGACTGGCTTATTCTTTCTATATCCACTTGAAACATTTTTGAACAATATATTGCAATTTCACGTCCGGCATATTTTTCAATCAGATACAAAACAAGATTCGTAGCAGAAAGCGCTCCACCGCTTGAATAGATTCCTTGTTCATCGGTAATAATCTTATCAACCATAAGATGCACATCGGGGAAATTTTTTTTGAAATCGTTAGCCGCCCGCCAATGTGTAGCGCAATGCTTTCCTTTTAATAACCCGGTAGCAGCTAACAAGAACGCGCCAACACAAAGACTCGCAACTTCCGCTCCATTATAATATTGTTTGGCAATCCATGGGAAAAACTCTCGGTTTAGTTCCAAAGCCTCCCCTAAATTCCCCTTCACAGGAGGTATAATTATTAAATCCGTTTTCTCAACCTCGCTTATCACACAATTGGTTTTAACACTGTAGAGCCCTTCGTTCAATTCTATTGTTTTGGTCAAACCGACAAGCTGCACATTAAACATTGGAGATCTTCCATTAGCTTTAAGCCCTTCATTCACTTCTGCAAATGCCTGAAGTGCAGTGTCAATGCTCAGTAATTTTGCTCTAACCGGTACTAAAAGTGATATATGTTTCATAGAGCTAACTTAAATAAGAACTGTGTCGCAATCAACCCCCAAGAATGTCGTAATTACACTGTGCCGAAGTTGATTATTGACTTTAGATTTGCATAAAAATATGAAAGAACAACATTGGAAGAATTTTTTTTAGATAAAGACATTATCGTTATTTGCGTTACCGCAGAATCGTTTCCAACCGGTGTATTAGCTGCCTTTCAAAAAGTGCATTCTTTAATTTCAGATTCTTTCAGTAGAACTACTTTTGGCATCTCACACGCGGATAAGAATGGTACAATTATTTATAAAGCAGCCGTAGAGGAATCGTTCGATGGCGAGGGAGAAAAACTTGGCTGCGATACTTTTGTGATCAAAAAGGGAGAGTACATCAGCGTTACTATAAAGGATTTTATGAAAGATATTCAAAGCATCGGCAAAGCGTTTAAGGAGTTACTTTCAGATAAGAGGATAGACCCTAAAGGTGCTTGTGTTGAAAAGTACTTAAATGCTAACGATGTACAGTGCATGGTAAAACTAGCCGACAAATTGAATTAATGAGAATATCTTTTTGTTAACTGACTGAGTTATGCATATATGCAAATAACTTCGCCAGTAAGACACCAAGGAACTAAGAAGTTTTGAATAAGCAAGTAAATTATGAGTTTTTCCTTTGTGCCTTAGAGACTTTGTGGCAAAAGAATATTTCATGCGTAACTTCAGTTAACTAAATAACTTGTTTGCAAGAAAGGATTGGGGATGCATTACAAAACCTTAACAGTTTCTGATGAGAATCAAATTCGTGTTATACTCGAAGATTGGTCGGTTGCAACAAGACAAAACCGTAAAGCCGATTCATTTAAAAACCACTTGCCGGATGCTTTAATCTACGATGTATTGCCTCCACTGCAGTATGAAAGCACAGAAATCTATTGCGAAAATTGTGAAGACCGGCAGCCGGAAACTTTAGGTGATGGACAGTTTGAGCTTGAAAATCTTAAGATAACTGTCGGAAGCGATTTGGCATTCGCACATTGCCTAATCAGCAGCAGGGGTATAATGCCGGATGGGCGCGCATTTCATGATCTGGCACGGGCAACATTCTGCTTACAGAAACTTAACGGAACTTGGAAGGTTGCTCATCAACATATTTCAAAACCGTATCAAAACAGTTTGATTGATATAATACTCAAAACTTTAGACAGTCAGGTAACAACTAAAGAAACGTCATTCAATTAACAAAAAACATAAGGAGAACATATTATGCTGAAGTTAAATCCATATCTAAACTTTAACGGCAACACAGAAGAAGCATTTAACTTTTATAAATCCGTTTTTGGCGGAGAGTTTAGTTTTCTGATGCGTTATAAGGATACTCCGGAAGCGGGCAATATACCGGCAGACGCAAAAAATCAAATTATGCATGTCGCTTTACCACTCGGTAAAGACAATGTGCTAATGGGAACTGATGCCCCGGAATCCATGGGATTTGGTCTTAAGGTTGGAAACAATGTTCACATAGCAATACAGGCAGAAAGCCGTGAAGAAGCAGATAAATTGTTCAAAGGTTTATCTGCCGGAGGTAATATCCAAATGCCTATGGCAGATATGTTTTGGGGAGACTACTTCGGCTCTTTCACTGATAAATTTGGCGTTCAATGGATGATATCTTTTACAAATCCAAAATAAGTTTTATTAATTAGTAGAGACCTCTGAATAATTAATTTAGTGTCACACTGAAGTCCGTCGGCTGACGGATCGAAGTGTGACAATTTAGTTTGTATTGTCATGGTTCGACAAGCTCACCATGACTTAGTCTTAATGTTTCAGAGGTCACTAGTACTTACTTGATGTGAAATACTGTTTTGTACATCTTAGGAAAGGTAAAATGAAAAACACAATTACTAAATCGGTAATATCAATTATGTTTTTTGTCTCAAGCATAAATGGAAACTTCTGTTATAAAAAGGAAAACAGCATGCAAAAAAAAGATACAACGCAAAGCACCGGCAGTTATTCGGAAGTGAATGGGCTAAAAATGTATTATGAAGTTCATGGTAAAAGTGGGGATTATTTAGTGCTAATTCATGGCGGAGGCTCTACTATTGGAACGACTTTCGGGAATTTGTTACCAATACTCGCTAAAGATTACAAAGTAATTGCCGTTGAACTACAAGGGCATGGACATACCAACGATAGAAATGGTCCGGAAAGTTTTGAACAAGATGCTGATGATGTAGCAGTGTTATTAAAAAATCTTAATGTAGCCAAAGCATCGTTTTTGGGATTTAGCAACGGTGGAAATACTGCAATACAAATTGCCCTTCGTCATCCGCAAATTGTAAACAAATTAATTCTTGCTTCAACATTTTATAAAAGAGAGGGTTTGATATCCGGATTTTTCGATGGCATGAAACAAGCAACTTTAGATGTCATGCCAAAAACTTTACAAGATGCTTTCTTGCAAATCAATCCCGAAAGAGACAAGCTGATAACAATGTTTAATAAGGATAAAGAACGCATGTTGCAGTTTAAGGATTGGAAGGAAGAAGATATCAGTTCAATTAAAATGCCTACATTAATTATTAATGGCGATCATGATGTAATACTGGCAAATCATGCTATGGAAATGTCTATGTTAATAAAAAACTCCAAGCTGATGATTCTACCGGCTACACATGGTTCTTATATAGGTGTAGCGGAAAGTCCAATTCCTAATACTAAACTACTTGAAATGACTTCTGAAGTGATTAAGGATTTTTTAAACAATGATGCTAAGTAATAAAATATGAAAAGCAATCAACCCCAAACTACAATACACTTAAAAGGAAGTAAAACAATGGCAAAAGAGAAAGCAGATTTATTGACAGCAGGTAAAATTGCAATGCAGCTCGGCGTTTCCGGCGCTGTAGTTTCAAAAACAATCAAGACTCTTGGTATCAAGGCGGATTTAGTTAAAGCCGGATGCAGTTATTACGGCGCGGATACAATAAAAAAAGTTAAAGCGGCAATTAAGTAATCCCTTTGTAGTAAAAAAAAACATCAACTATATCTTGTGAGGAAAAATGAAAAACACGCTTAAAAGCATTGGGGCTGTTATTGCCGGATTTATATTCATTGGTTTAACACACACAAGTATTGATACAATACTTGAGAACGCAGGCGTTTTGCCAAAAGGAAATCTTTTTGTTTCTACCTGGCTTATTCTTTTTGTAATTGGCTACCGCGCTATTTTCAGTTTAGCTGGGTGTTACATAACCGCCTGGCTCGCACCTAATTATCCAATGAGGCACTCAATTGCGCTTGGAGTACTTGGCGCGGTACTCAGTTCTATCGGCGCGATAACAATGGGTAACTTAGGTCCGGCGTGGTATGCATGGACGCTCGCTGTAATTGCAATACCGATTGGATGGTTGGGCGGAAAGTTGTATCGCCGCGTTAAGCTTGAAGGTGTACATTGAACGAGACAAACAAATAATAATTCAGATATCGGAGGAACTCAGTTATGAGAAAAATAATCGTATTGTCATTTATTACATTAGATGGAGTAATGCAAGCGCCCGGAGGTCCCGAAGAAGATACGTCAAGCGGCTTCAAATATGGCGGTTGGTGTGCGCCGTATTTTGCCGGAGCTGACGAAGCGGCTGGTGAGTTCATGGCAAAACAAATGAAGTCCGCAGACCTTCTATTGGGTAGAAAAACATTTGATATTTTTGCTGCCTACTGGCCTGAACATTCAGACATGTGGCCGGGTATCAATGACGTTACCAAATACGTCATGTCCAAGACTATGAATAAAAATAAGTCGGATTGGAAAAACATAGTTTTCCTTAAAAGCGTTGATGATATCAAAAAGCTCAAGAACACAGAAGGCACTGATATCCAAGTTCACGGCAGCGGCAACATGATCCAGACACTGTTCAAAAATGATCTGGTTGATGAGATGTGGCTCAAAACTTTCCCGATCATCCTTGGTCAAGGGAAAAAATTGTTTGACGAAGGCACTATTCCTGCAAACTTTACATTAACAGACAGTTTGGTTACGCCAAATGGTGTGATTTTCGCCAATTACAAACGAGCTGGAAAAGTTAAGACAGGTACCATTGGAGCTTAAGGAGAAATAAAATGAGAAAACTAATTGCGGCAATCAATATGACACTTGACGGGTTTTGCGACCACACGGCAGGGATTGCAGATGATGAATTACATCAACATTATAATGAGCTATTAAGTGATGCAGACACCATTTTATTCGGAAGGATAACATATCAACTTATGGAAAGTGATTGGCCATCTGTCGTCAAAAATCCTACCGGCAACAAACCAATGGATGAATTTGCAGTACTAATAGACAACATTTCCAAAATTGTTTTTTCCCACACGCTGAAAAATGTTGATTGGAAGAATACGTATTTGAAGAAGGAAATCATTCAAGAGGAAATTTTAGAACTCAAGCAACAAACGGGTAAAAACATTTTAGTCGGCAGCCCAAGTTTAATAGTAGCCTTAACGCAACTTGAGGTAATTGATGAATATCAACTCTGTGTTCAGCCAATTATTTTAGGAAACGGCTTAACATTATTTAAAAACATAAATGATAGAATCAATCTTAAACTCTTAAAAACAAAAACATTTGGTAGTGGTGCAGTAACTCTTTACTATGAGCCGGCGAAAGAATGAGCCTGCCTGCCGGTGCATAGTTAAAACGTGACAGATCTTTGTGACTACGGCAGCAGCATTATCGTATAACAAAACACTGTAACCGACCGCCTACATCGTGGCTCATTCTTTTGGCGGCTGTGGGCTTAGTCATAATATGTATAGCAATTGAACTGAAAGAGAATAAACATAGCTCAGATTGGAGAATTTTAGTATGAGAAAGTTAAACGTATTCAATTTCATAACTCTAAACGGATATTTTGAAGGACCGAAACATGATATTAGCTGGCACAGGCACGGCAGCGAAGAAAACAAATACTCTGATGACTCGCTGCAAGCCGACGGCATTCTTCTCTTCGGCAGAAAAACTTACGAGATGATGTATAGTTTCTGGCCAACTCCGATGGCAGCCGAAATGTATCCTGAAACTGCAAAGGGAATGAACAAATCTGAAAAGATTGTTTTTTCTAACTCGCTCAAAAAAGCCGAATGGAATAACACAAAAGTAATCGGCGGAAATATTGTTGAAGAGATGAGGCGTTTGAAGAAAACAAAAGGAAAAGATATGGCAATACTTGGAAGCGGGAGTATTGTTTCCCTTTTTGCCGAAGCCGGATTGATAGATACTTATCAGATTATGATAGACCCGGTTGCAATCGGCAAAGGCACACCGATATTCAAAGGCATCCAACATAAACTTGATTTGAAGCTTACGGATACAAGAACATTTAAGAGCGGAGTAGTTCTGCTTTGTTACGAACCGATCTAAAAGAAAGTAGTAATTCTGTATTAGAAGGAAGAGTAAAAATGGGAAAATTAGTTTTAGTAGTACACATATCTCTCGATGGTTTTGTAGCCGGACTAAAAGGAGAGTTAGATGGATTTGAACCTGACGAAGAAAATTTGCAATTCGTTTGTAGTTTAACAGAAAACGCGGACACAGCTTTATTCGGGCGGATCTCATATCAGTTACTGAACAGATATTGGCCAACTGCAAGTTTACGTCCCAATGCTACGAAGGGTGAAATTGTATATTCAAATTGGTATAACGGTGCAAAAAAAATTGTAATATCTAAAACGATGACAGCAGAGAATTTGGATAACACAACCGTAATTAGCAAAAACTTATTGGATGAAATCGTGAGAATCAAGGAACAGGCGGAGAAGAGCATATTAATTTTCGGTAGCCCGATGGTTTCTCAATTACTTATGCAACATAATTTGATAGACAGTTACTGGATATTTGTTAACCCAATTATGTTTGGACAGGGCATTCCTTTGTTTACAGACTTATCACATAAAATAGAACTGAATCTTGTGACAACAAGAAAATTTCGCAATGGTGAAATAGCACTTAATTATGAAAAGAAATGACAAACCGGTTGTGTGAATTAAAATTTTAATTATAAAAAAGTTCACAAGAATAATTTTTACGGGTTTGATTAATCAAACCCCTACAATTTTTTGTAGGGGCTTCATTTATGAAGTCCGTTTTTTAGGTAATTCGCCGGCAAATCATTCGACTAAAACTAATTCACACAACCGGTATAACAAATAAATAATCAGTTACTAAAGGAAATATTATGCAAAAGATAACTCCATTTTTGTGGTTTGATAATAACGCCGAAGAGGCAGTTGAGTTTTACACTTCAATATTTAAGAACTCGAAAGGAGGAAATGCTTCTTACTATGAAGAACAAGGAGCGGAAGTTTCCGGCAGACCAAAGGGTTCGGTGATGACTGTTCCTTTCCAGCTCAACGGACAAGACTTTGTAGCGTTAAACGGCGGTCCACTGTTTAAGTTTACCGAAGCAGTATCATTTGTAGTTAATTGCGAAACACAAGAAGAGGTAGATTATTTTTGGGAGAAACTCACCGAAGGAGGGGATGAAGCGCAATGCGGCTGGCTTAAAGATAAATTTGGTTTGTCATGGCAGGTCGTGCCAACAGCTATGGGCAAATTGTTTAGCAGTCCCGATCCCGAAAAAACAAATAGAGTTATGAAAGCTATGCTGCAAATGAAAAAATTGGTAATTGCGGATTTGCAAAAAGCATACGATGGCAAATAAGGATTTACCTGTTGTGTGAATTAGAATAGAGTGATTGGAAAGGAAGTCAAAAAGCAATTATTCAAAAATATATCTGCGGAAATCATATTAAATCCGTTAATCCGCGTTCCACTTTTGGATTAGTTAATTGCTTTTGACTTCATAAAACTTAATTCACACAACTGATAAGAATTAGCTAATTATAAACGATAGTTCAAAAAAAAACGACTTAAGAAAGGAAAGCTATGAACAAGCTGAAATTTTCAATAACTATTAACGCATCTAAAGCAAGGGTGTGGGATACAATGCTGAACGATGCCACTTATAGAATTTGGACGGAAGCTTTTGCACCAGGCTGTTACTATGTTGGCGACTGGAGCGAAGGAAGCAAAATACTTTTTCTTGCTTCACGCGAAACCGGTGATTCGGGAATGGTGAGCCGGATTAAAGAAAACCGGCTGCACGAGTATATCTCAATAGAACATCTTGGTATGGTCGAAAACGGAAAAGAAGATACTACAAGCGATGCTATTAAGGAATGGGCTGGTGTATTGGAAAATTATACTTTTAAGGATGTAAATGGAATAACCGAGCTGTTTGTTGAAATGGATTCAAATGAAGAGTACAGCGATATGTTCAATGACATGTGGCCTAAAGCACTTACGAAGCTAAAAGAGTTATCAGAAAACAAATAGTTTTCATGACCAGCATTCTTGCATAAAAATTGTAGTGGATGTTTATGCTTAACAGTGTACAAATAAATGCACATTTTTATGAGCTTAATGTATAATATTTTTACTAATACGAATTAACTGACGTAATACAAAAACTAATATTTACTTAGGGTGTTCTATGAATGCAAAGTACAGGGTATTTTTCTTATTATTCTTTGTAAGTATCTATTCGCTTCCCATTAATTCCCAAACAAAAATTAATTACGGCTCCAATAAGGGCAAGTACATTTCAATTGACAACACTAAGATCTATTACGAAGAGTATGGCAAAGGTATTCCATTGTTACTGCTTCACGGCGGGCTCGGTTCTATTGCGGACTTTCAACTGGTAATCCATGAACTGTCTAAGCACTATCATGTTATTGCAGCAGACAGACCCGGACACGGCAGATCGGAACAAGCGGATTCATTATCATACCAGCTTATGGCTGACTATACTTCTAAAATGATTGATATAATGAAATTGGATAGCGTTTATGTTTTAGGCTGGAGTGATGGAGGAACGACAGCACTAATTCTAACACTTGATAGAAAAGATAAGGTGAAGAAGGTTTTGGTTTCCGGTGCAAATATTTCTTTGAGTGGTTTAACTCAGGATGCACAGAACTTTCTTCCTTATTTTACTCCGGAATATGTTGAAAAAGAAATGAAAGAGCAGCTTACAGAGTACCAGAGCAAATCACCTCAAAAAGACAAATGGAAAAAGTTTGTAAATGACATACAGAAACTGTGGATGACCAAAACAATAATTCCGGAAGAAAAATTGAAACTGATAACTATACCTACGACGATTGTACTTGGTGACCACGATGGAGTAGCTCTTGAGCATGGGATTCAAATGTTCAGATTGATTAACAAAAGCAGTTTTTGTGTTCTCCCAGCTACTACACATTATGTTTTTAATGAGAGACCGGAATTGATAAACAAGATTGCCCTCGAATTCTTCAAAAAATAATAACTGGTTTAATTGCTAATCCCAAACTAGGTGATAACTATGGATGATAATAGCAGAATAAGTAATTCGAAATCACGCTCTGCTATCAATACAATATTCAAAGCGGGTACAATTGCGGGCACACTGGATATTATTTGCGCACTCACTCAATTCTATATTAGAACGGGAAAAAATCCGGCAGCAGTACTGAAATTTATCGCAAGCGGTATCTTCGGCAAAGCTGCTTTAGTAGGAGGAACAGAAATGGCACTATTGGGTTTGCTGTTTCACTTCATAATCGCATTTACATGGACAATAATATTTTTCTTTTTCTATCCGCAAATTTCTCATGTTGCAAAAAATAAAATAATTGCGGGTTTGTTATACGGGCTTTTTATTTACACAATTATGACACGTTTAGTTCTACCGTTAAGCAACACTCCTAAAATTCCGTTTAATGCTGTACAAGCTGTAATTGGGATTATAATTTTGATGTTCGCAGTCGGTTTGCCAATCTCATTTATCGTAAGTAGATTTTATTCTGTGAATAAAGAATTGACTCCTGCTCAACATGCGAAAATGACAACCTAAAAAGTTATTGCTAATTACAAATTAGTAAGCCGGCAGATTTCTGAAAAAAACGCCAAAAAATATATTAGAATACTAAATTATTTTACCTTTTTAAAAAGCTACTGACATACTGTTGTCAAACCAGTGCTTTATTTTTGTTGCCTAACCATTTCAATAATATAAGGAAGCATTATGTCTCTAATCAAAATTTTCTTAACCGAATTGGAACAAGAAGCAGCATCAACCCGAAAAATGTTGGAAATTGTTCCTGATGACAAGTACGATTGGAAGGCTCATCCTAAAAGCATGACAATCAGAGCGTTAACCACACATATAGCCGAAATTCCCGGCTGGATTGAACATGGAATTATAAATGATGGATTGGATTTTGCAACCACTCCTTACAGTCCGAAAGTTATTAATAGCACAAAGGAATTATTGCAATTCTTTGAGGAGTCTGTAGCTAAAGGTAAGGCTCAGTTAGTTGAAAAGAATGAAGCGAAACTTGATGGAAGATGGGTTATGAAAAACGGCGATATTGTTCTTATGGATCTTTCAAAAGCCGAAGTTATTAGGCATTCATTAAGTCAGTTGATTCACCACAGGGCACAGTTGGGCGTTTATCTTCGGTTACTCGATATTCCGATCCCGGGAGTTTATGGACCAAGCGCTGATGAAATGAATCATTGATTGGTTTCAATGGCATAATTTCATGTAACACCAGAATAGTTCAAAACCGAGATAGGGAATAAAAGGATAGAAGAATATTAACATTATAGCGGATTTAATGAGCAATAAAATTTACCCAATTGGTGAATTGTTTTATACCGTCCCTAAAGGGACTAAACAAATATTGTGTCCATTATTCTATAGATATATCGCTCCTCCGAAGGAGTCCTTCGGACTAACGGAGCTAAAAATCCCGTAGGGATAGAATATCTATAAGTAAAGAATACCAAATAAACCAAAGTCCCTTTAGGGACAATATAGAGAACATCAATGCCCATTGCTATATCGGTTTTGAGGATAGTAATACTAAAGCTGAATGACGGAAATCATTCAGCTTTAATTTTGGAAGGTATTTATTGTGAAGGTTGTTTTTAATATGAATTCCGCACAGATTGAACCGATAAAAGTAGCCGTGCTGAATGATACTTGCGGCAATAATATTCAGCTTGTTCAAATATTATAGACATAAGTAGTCGGAACAGCAGAAAGCTAAATGAAAGTTAAGTATGATAAGCATAGATGTTTTGCGGCAGTTGGCAATGCAGTTCCCGGATACAACCGAAGAACCTCATTTCGAGAAAATTTCTTTTAGAGTGAACAAAAAAATATTTGCAACGTTTGATGAAAAGAATGACCGGGCGGTTGTAAAACTTTCTCTGACGGATCAATCTGTTTTTTGTAGTTTTGATAAGGCAATTATGTATCCAGTAAAAGGAACTTGGGGCGGGCAAGGATGGACGGTTGTTGAACTGAATAAAGTGAAAAGAGCAATGCTCAAGGATGCGTTAAAGAGCGCTTATCAAAATGTGGCGGTAAAAAAGAAAAAGAACTAGATACAAAGTGAGAATTGATTTATGAAAAAGATACCCGCGAAATTAAAATCCGGCAAAGTGGGGAAACAAAATTCATCAAATGATAACCACGAGCGTTACGCAGCTTTTCTTCGCGGGATTAATATTGGCGGACATAAAAAAGTACCAATGGCTGATTTAAAGAAAATGCTTGAGAAAATTGGGTTCACTAACGTTCAGACAGTACTTGCAAGCGGTAATGTAGTTTTCGATTCGGCAGAGAAAAATTTGGCGGCAATAAAAGAAACTATTGAGAAGAAAATAAATGAAGCCTTCGGCTTCCAAGTTAAAACGATCGTCCATAGTATGAATGAAATAAAAAGCCTTGTTTCTTCCGATCCGTTCAAAGGAATAGAAGTAACAAAGGAAACACGTCTTTATGTAACTTTTCTTTCTCATAAACCAAAGAGCACATTTAAGGCTCCATATCAATCTCCCGATAAATTATTTCAAATTCTTAAAGCAACAGATTATGCTCTCTTTGGCGTTCTGTCTGTTAAGGATGCTCATTCCGTAGATGCGATGAATTTTATTGACAAGGAATTCGGGAAAGAAGTAACAACTAGAAATTGGAATACGATTGTAAAAGTAGCCTCGCTGGGATAGAAAATTCTCCAATCAATTCAGTTGATTTAAAAAAGCCAATAACATATACTGTTGCTGTTTTTATGAATTGCAATGAGGGTAACCGATGTCAACAATGTATATATAGCTCCAAGTGTTGCTGCATAGTTGTAGAAAATAAAAAGAAGAACAATTAATCGATTGCAAAGAGGGAGAAAGAAATCATGTTATTGCAAATTGCTCAAAGCACACAAATGGCGTGGAAGCCTTTAGTAGAAGAGGGTGTTAAAACAGAGGGCATTTCTATAAAAGTTTTACAAACTGATGAAGCAACAAAAAGAGCACCTACTATTTTACTAAAATTTGAAGCTGGCGCATCTTATCCTAATCATAATCATCCAGGTGGAGAAGAGGCATTCGTACTGGAAGGAGAAGTACGTTTTGGTCCTACACAATTAAACACTGGCGATTATTTATATACTCCGCCGGGAGGCAAACATTCTGTCTTTTCTAAAACCGGCTGTGTTATATTGTTAATCGTTCCAGAAGAAGTTGAAATCTTATAATTCGTTATTGCAAAGTGAATTGATCCATGGAAATAAAAGCATACATAAAACGAATAAATTATAAAGGTTCGCTGGAACCAACGGTCGAAACATTACGTGGTTTACAACTCGCACATTTACAGACTGTCCCTTTCGAGAATCTTAGCATTCATGCAAAAGAGCCAATCCTACTTCAAGAAGATTCATTGTTTGAAAAGATTGTTATGCGAAAGCGCGGTGGTTTTTGTTACGAATTAAATGGATTGTTTGCAGCTCTTCTCCGTGAACTTGGATTTGAAGTTACGATGCTTTCCGCCGGTGTTGCAAAAAATGATGGCGGATTCGGACCAGACTTTGATCACATGACATTGATGGTTTCACTCGAAGAGAGATGGCTCGTTGATGTTGGATTTGGAGATTCGTTCCAGCAGCCGTTATTGATTGACAGTAGAGATGTTCAGTTACAAGGTGTACGTTCATACCAAATAAATGATGATGGTAAATATCTTGTTCTGAAAGAAAAGAAAAATGAAGGTGACTGGAATGCGCAATACCGTTTTTATCTTCATCCATGCGAGCTGGGAGACTATGAAGAAATGTGCCGTTACCATCAGACTTCACCGCAATCAACTTTTACACAGAAGCGACTCTGCTCGATAGCTAAACCAAACGGCAGAACAACTCTTAGCGATATGCGCTTGATTGAAACAATTGGTGAGGAGAAGTTTGAGCGCACTCTGGCGGATGATACAGAGTACAAAACAGTTTTGAAAAAAGAGTTTGTAATTTTTATGTAGCTTCAAGCAAAGGGGAAAAGCTGAGAATTCATCCTCATTTGTAGCAGCTAAAATCAGAAGTAACAATACTAAACCAAAATGGAAAACTTGATGACAATAGAGAATCAAATTAAAAACTTTATCTCGTACGGATTTCACAAATATTTGGGAATGACGGAAACCGAATACATGAATTCTGTTTCAGTAAATGTAATTCAGCCGGAAAAATACCAAGGCATATTCGACTATCCTTTTTTTGTAGAAACGCGAATTCCAATTGAAGAGCAAATCAAACTGCTGGGTATTGACGATTACGTTAACGCTGCTAATCTCACTCATCTCTATGAGCAAATTAATTTTCCTTATTTAGCTTGGACGCATGATTTATCGCTGCATGCCGGAAAAACAATTTCGGAAACGCATTCGAGTTATCTTGAAATTGAAATTGGCTGCACTGCAATTGAAGTGATAGCATTCGCTGTTCATTATCCATCATTATGCAAGGGCAGAGGAATAGACGCGCCTTCCACAATTTTCAGAGGTGAATACTTTGCGAGTTTAATTGCGCATGAAAAGAACTACGAACTTGCATCTCACTGGACAGATGATAGGACAGAGAATTTTTATTGTCTTACGCGCGGTAAGGAAGTAACAAAATAAAATTGTAATTAAAAATAAACCGTCTCAAAAGTAATGTTTGTTAATAGAATAGCCCGCGGATGACGCAGATTTAACTGATACTTCGTTAAACTCAGTACATGTTTTCGCAGATTATTTATTTGAAGAATTACTTTTGAGACGGCCTCTTTTATTTATTCTGCTTTTACCAAAAATTTATTATATAAATACATCAACAAGACAGACAGCAATCCAATTCCAATCATAGAGAACCAAATGTACTCCGGATGCCCGCTTGCTTTGGAAGTTTGGTAAAGCCATCCGCCAAAAGGATCTCCGGCAAAACGCGCAATGGCTATTGGCAGAAACGCGAAACCTTGATATAATCCTTGTTGACCTTCCGGCGCAATTTCGGAAATGTATTCGTAATAACGTGGTGCTTGAACCATCTCACCGATTGCGAATGCAACTATACCCGCAACAATAGTTGGAATAGAAGGATAAATTCCAATGACAATCCAAATTAAACTTGAGATCGCGAATCCATACATAATAGCTTTTGAAGTATGCAAGTTCTTTGTAAAACGGTTTACCGGAATTTGCAAAAGAATAATAGCACCGGCGCCGGCCCACGATTGAATGATTTCGTAAGGTGCAGTCGCGCTGATGTAATCTGTTACATAATACGGAACGATTATAAATTCTTGCCAGAAGATGATCCAATAAAGAGAGTAGATGAAAAGGAAAATCATAAATTTATAATTTCTGAGAACTACAAAAAGGTTGGCAATTTTTTTAGCTAAGGTTTCAACATCAGACGGCTCATGCACATCTTTGTAGAATATCATATTAACAACAAGCATTGCAAAGCAGCTTATTGCCGAAACCATGTAAACGAATTCATTTCCAAAGCTATCGCGAACAAGATAAGCTATTGTTGGTCCAATCATAGCGCCGGCGTTAACAAGCCAGTAGTAAATAGCAAAACCCAGCGATTTTGAATCCGAGTCTTTTGATGCAACTGCTACTGTTCCGAGCACAGATGGTTTAATGAATGAACCGCCGAATGCTGTAAATATCAAGAACAACATTAACAGCCAATAGTTTGGCGTACTGCTGTAGAAGGAAGAAAAAACGCTCAAGCCCATTGAGCCAATAAGAAAATAACCGATGCCTAAAATTGTGAAGGCAACGTTAAAAGCTTTTTTGAATCCCCATTTGTCCGCGAGAGTTCCGCCGAGAATAGGCAGAAGATAAATTAATCCGCCGAATATACCGGATAGCTGCCCGGCTTCTGTTTCTGTAAAATGTAAATTGTTACGGAGATAAATCATGAAAACGATTTGCTGACCGTAGTAAGCAAGCCGCTCGAATAGTTCCATTACGTTTGCAACCCAGAAGGAAGGATGAAATCCCGATTTGAGTTTTTGAATTTCTGCAGAGAGGTTCATATAACTCCGAGCTAAATGATTGGCGTGCAAAATAATCTAAAACAACATTGTTATTCAAATCATTTTTGTAATTTTCGCAGAGGATAAACCAAGCTACAAGAAAATTGCCACAAAGAATCTAACCTGCCCGCTACGTAGGATATACTTTAGCAGGCGGGGACACAAAAGTTTCTCTAAAAGGAATTTAATTATGTACTTAGTGGCTTTGTGTCTTGGTGGCTACTCTTTTTTAACCGTGAAGTAATTTGCCATAAAAGAATGAGGGAAGAATGGAACAAAAATATTTCAAGCATGAATCCGCTTACGTTGACGATAATGTAGAAATTGGAGAGGGGACAAAGATTTGGCATTTTTCACACGTTCAGAGCGGAGCTAAACTTGGCAGCAATTGCGTGCTTGGTCAGAATGTGAACATCGGCAATAATGTTACCATTGGAAATTTTGTGAAGATACAGAATAACGTTTCTGTTTACGAAGGTGTGATTTTGGAAGATTATGTTTTCTGCGGACCATCAATGGTGTTTACAAATATTAGCGATCCACGTTCTAAGTACCCGCAAGTTGGAGCGAAGTTTTACAAGAAAACATTGGTGAAAGAGGGCGCTTCGCTTGGTGCTAACTCAACAATAGTTTGCGGACATACAATAGGCAGATTTGCTTTCGTCGGTGCCGGCGCGGTTGTAACAAAAGACATTCCGGATTTTGCGTTGGTTGTTGGCAACCCGGCAAGAATTGTAGGCTGGTTTAGCGAAGCGGGAGTTAAACTTGTGTTTGATAAAGAGGGAATAGCGCACTGCGAGAAATCGAATAAAACATATAAATTGGAAAACGGGATAGTAAGAGAAGTAGAATAATTAGTAGGGAACGGTCATACCCGTCCATCGTATTGTGGCTGAGACCGTTCCCGATAAACTTAGTACTGCAAAACCTTGAATCTATAAACGCTGTTGTATTGCTCTTCCATCTTAATCACTTCGCCGGATTTTTCGGAAAGCTAGAATAGCGCGTAATTTTTCTCATCATAATTTATCTTAAGCAGCCAGCAATTTATTTGAGTGTCATTGTTCAATTTTAATTTTCCTTTTCCCGTCACTTCGTATAAATGATAGCCCGCTTCTTTTTCGGAAGGATCAAAGAAAGAAACAGCAAATTTTTGTCCGACTTTTTTTATCGGCAGAAGAGGAAGGGTTTCCAGATCAATTTCCCAGCTTAGGATTGGAATGTTAAGCTTAACCGGATTGCTGCCCAGTGCCGAATTATCAGCAACATTTTTGTCGGGATACATTTCATCTTTGGAATAATCAAAAGCTTTCGTCCCCGCGCCTCTATCATATCTTGGGTCGCCGATTTTATTTGTTACAGCTAAATGATGCAGCGGCGCAAGTGTTTTTCTATCGCAAATATTTGTAACGGTTTTGTACAATGCGCCATCTTTAGTAAACCATTTCCATGTAAATTCAACAGCCTCTTTATTGTTGAATTTGGAAAACTTTGCTTCTCTCTGCCAAATGTCGCCGATATTCTTTCTTGTTTTAGTAGAATCAGCTCTGTAAACCAGATATTCTTTGCTAAATTCTGTTAGCTTAGAGGTAAGCAATTTATTATTAGATGAATTTATAGTATCCACTTTAGATTGAGCGTTTACAACAGCAAAAAAAAAAATAAATATAGCCAAGAATAGAAGTTTGAAATTGTTCATTATTAATACCTCAGTTATTTTTCGATTAGTTTTAGCCAGTCCTTAATTACTTTTTTCAGTTGCTTTTCCTTTGCTCTAAAATCTTCAATGTCCTTAAAGACAGTAATTCTTCTGCCGTCTTTGTAATCACCTTCTAATAAACCAGATTTGTCGTTTACTTTTGCGCCACTTGGAAATACAAGCATAATTCTATTTTTGAAGAGGTTCATAATAATCAACTCTCTTTTGAATTCTTTGGGGTCAAATTCTTTCATTTCTCCGGTGTAATAAAAACTGGGATTGTTCCACTTAATTCGTTCCCCAATTTCCTTGTCGCTGCTCAATATACTCTTCCTTATTGCTTCAATTACTTTTTGTAAACTTGGCTCAAGATTCTTAATATGAGCAGTCACTTGTTCTGTATCGGAAAGTTTTGTAGAGGATTTTTTCATGGGTCCTATGTTTCCAGATTTTAGTTTTAGAATAAGTTTTTCAGAAAATATTTCACATTTAAAATAAGACATCATTTTGACGTACAAGTTTGAATTCAGTTTTGTCTTACACAAAATATTTCTTCCCTTGTTAAACAAATCTTTCTTATTAGCATGAAGCTTATTTGCTGTCGGATATTGTTCTCAATGTGCTTCTAAAGGTGATTAATTTTAGCTCAATCTGAAATTAGATATGTTGCCTAATCTTCCTTAAATTTGAACCCACAATTATTATAATTCAGAGGAAATGAATGAAAGTCCCTTTGCTCGATCTTAAACCTCAATACTTATCACTTAAAAAAGAAATTGATGATGCGATTCAGAGAGTTGTTGATTCCCAATATTTTATTAACGGTCCCGATGTAGCCAAACTTGAAGAAGAAATTAACGCCTACCTTGGAGTGAAATACTCCGTTGGTGTTACTTCCGGTACAGATGCTTTGTTATTAGCTTTAATGGCTTTTGATATTAAGCCGGGTGATGAGGTAATAGTTCCAACTTATTCTTTCTTTGCTACCGCCGGCGTTGTTGCAAGATTAAACGCTGTTCCGGTTTTTGTTGATTCTGATCCGGTTACGTTTAACATGAATCCGGCAGGTATTGAAAAGAAAATTACTTCGAAGACGAAAGCGATTATTCCTGTTCATCTTTACGGACAAAGTGCCGATATGGATGCGATTATGGAAATCGCGAAGAAGCATAATCTAAAAGTTATTGAAGATGGCGCTCAAGCAATCGGCGTTCAGTACAAAGACGGAAGATTCGTTGGCGGAATTGGAGATATTGGCTGTTTCTCCTTCTTCCCAAGCAAAAATCTGGGCGGCTTTGGCGATGCCGGAATTGTTACAACGAACGATGAAAAACTTTACGCTAAAATGAAAATGATGCGTATGCATGGAATGGAGCCAAAGTATTATCATAAAATTATCGGCGGCAATTTTAGAATAGATACTTTGCAAGCAGCTGTTCTTCGTGTCAAACTTCCTCATCTTGATTCCTGGTCTGCAAAGAGAAGAGAGAATGCCGCTTTGTACACAAAGTATTTTCTAGAAGCCGGATTAGCAGGAACAGAAGGCAAAACTTGTTTTGATGAGAAGAACAAAGTGCTTCTCCCGAAAGCTGTTTACAAAGAAACGGGACACAAAAATTTTCACATTTATAATCAGTACATCATTAGAGTAGAAAAAAGAAATTCACTTTTGGAATTCTTGAGGAAGAAAGAAATCGGCTGCGAAGTTTATTATCCGGTTCCTTTCCACAGACAGGAATGCTTTGCTTACCTGAACACGAATGATGAAGATTATCCGGTTGCCAATTGCGCCGCTAACGATTCTTTAGCTTTGCCCATTTATCCGGAATTATCTAACGAACAAATTAAGTACGTAGTTGATTCAATCGCAGAATTCATGAAAGAAGAAATGAAATACCCAATGGAATGCAAACACTGCGATTGTATGAAATAATTTTAAAGCCCCGTATTGGGGCTTTACTGTTTTTCTAATTATTTGTAAAAGTTAATTGTTGTAGTAAAGACGCTCCGCCTATGACGGAATGCCGCGTCTCTACAAAATCAAATTGGAAAAATGTAGAGACGGCTCGGTGAGCCGTCTCAAAGAAAAGAGCAGACTCATCAGCGATGTGTCTCTACAAAAAAATGAATCATGTAAAGACGCCATATATGGCGTCTCTACGGAGAAATACAAAGAACTTGTGTTAGAAAAATTCAATTAATAAATAAAGAGTAAATAATGGGAAGAATATTCGAAACCAGAAAACACGTTATGTTCGCGCGTTACGCGAGAATGTCCAAAGCATTCAACAGAGTTAGAAAGGACATCGAAATTGCAGTTAAAGCCGGCGGACCGGATGTGAAATCTAATTCAAAACTTAGAATTGCAATGCAAAACGCGAAAAGCGTTAACATGCCCAAAGATAAAGTGGAACAAGCAATTAAACGCGCTTATTCCAAAGACACAACCGGCTACCAAGAAATTATGTATGAAGGTTACGCGCCGCATGGTGTAGCTGTAATTGTTGAATGCGCTACCGACAATCCGACCAGAACTGTTGCAAATGTACGCCACATTTTCAGAAAGAATGAAGGCGCCCTCGGCAACGCCGGATCAATTGCGTTTATGTTTGAGAAAAGAGGATTGATTAAAGTTGCTAAATCTGTTGCGCCGGATTTAGATGAATTTGAATTAGAGCTTATTGATTTCGGATTGGAAGACCTTTCATACGATGACGATAATATTTACATCACCACTTCGTTCCAAGATTTCGGCTCAATGCAAAAAGCGCTTGAAGAAAAGAACATAGAAATCGGTGCTACTGAAACTCAGTATATTCCGACAACTACAAAAGAATTGAACGACGAACTGAAAGCAGAAGTGAAAACATTGCTGGACGCGCTTGAAGAAGATGATGATGTTCAGGCAGTTCATAATAACATGCAGTAATTTTTGTCATATAAAGTCCCGCGAAGCGAGACGAAAAATTTAGATGTGGCTAATTAAACTATAGGGCAGTTCTAAAAATTAGCTTTAATAATAATTTAACGCAGAGTTCACAAAGAAAACGCAAACTCCGCAAAGGATATTGATATTTTTAGAACCGCCCTGCGATTGATTTTAGTTATCAATAGAAAGACTAATGAATAAACTACATATTTCAGCACCGGGAAGAATTTGTTTGTTTGGTGAGCATCAAGACTATTTGCATTTACCGATAATTGCGGCGGCAATTTCCAAAAGATTGTATGTAGATGGTTCATTTCGTAAAGACAAACTCATTAATATAGAGTTGCCGGATTTGAATTCCACCGAATCATTTATTCTTGAGGGTGAAATTCCTTACACTGTCGAACGGGATTATCTGCGAAGCTGTGTTAATATTTTGATTCGAGAGGGATTTACCTTTTCTAAAGGTTTTGATGTTACAATGCGTGGTGAAATTCCGATCAATGCCGGAACCTCAAGTTCATCTGCGATGATTATCGCCTGGATAAATTTTCTTGCTCAAATGAGCGATCAGAAAAAAATATTGGATGCAAAAGAAATTGCAAATCTTGGTTACAAAGCAGAAGTATTGGAATTTGGAGAGCCGGGCGGAATGATGGACCATTACTCAACATCGGTTGGCGGCGCAATTTGGCTTGATCCTTTCCCGGAAATTCAGCTTGAGGCAATGCATCCGAAACTTGGTTCATTCATTCTCGGTAATTCGCAAGAACCGAAAGACACAAAATTTATTCTCGCACGTGTTAAGAAGGGTGTGATAAATATCGTAAATGATCTCAAAAAGAAAAACTCTGAATTTTCATTACAGAAAATTCGCTATGAAGAATTTGATAGATATACTGATGAACTAAATCAAGAACAATTGGAATTGATGCAAGGAACAATTAGAAACAGAGACATTACTTTTGAAGCGCGGCAAGTTCTTTTAACGGAACCGCTTAATCATCACCGCGTCGGAAGATTGATGAACGAACATCAAAAAGTTTTGCGTGATGTGCTTAGAATATCTACTCCCAAAATTGATAAGATGATTGATGCCGCGCTAAATGCCGGTGCTTTTGGTGCAAAGATAAATGGAAGCGGCGGCGGCGGGTGTATGTTTGCTTACGCGCCCGAAAATAGTGAGAAAGTTTTGGAAGCAGTAAAAGCAATTGCGCCGGAGAGTTGGATCGTAAATGTTGATGACGGAACAAGAACAGAGGAGTCTGCTTGAGCGGAAGACTCGTCATCTTAGCCGGCGGAGTTTCATCAAGAATGAAACAATCTCAGATTGATTCTGCCGCTATTGATTCCAAGTTATTGAAGGACGCAGAACAGAAATCCAAGTCAATGATTCGTATCGGCAACGGCGATAGACCATTCTTAGATTATTTATTACTCAATGCAAAGTTAGCCGGCTACACAGATGTAGTAATTGTCGTAAGTGAAAAAGATGATTCCATTAAGAATTACTATGATGAAAATAAAAACGATTCGTGGTTCGGGGGAATTGAAATCAATTATGCTACTCAACAAATTCCGGAGGGAAGAGAAAAACCGCTCGGTACAGCTGATGCGCTTTTACAAGCTTTGCTAGTTAAAGAAGATTGGCGCGGGAAAAGTTTTGCAATGTGCAACAGTGATAATCTTTATTCTCAACGTGCGCTAGAGTTAATGAAGAATTCAGAACATCAAAACGCATTGGTTGATTATAACCGGGACGGTTTAGGAGTTGAAAAAGCAAGAGTTGAAAAATTCGCGATTACGAAAAAGGATGAAGATGGATTTCTGCTCGATATAATTGAAAAACCTTCTTCAGAAGAAGTTGAAGCTGCAAAATCAACCAATGGATTTGTTGGTGTGAGCATGAATATTTTCAAGTTTAGTTACGATATGATTCGTCCCGCTTTGGAAATTGTTCCGATGAATGAAATCAGAAAAGAAAAAGAACTACCGACTGCTGTAAAAATTATGCTGGAGAAAAATCCGAAATCACTTTATTGTTATCCGTTAAGCGAAGCTGTCCCAGATTTAACGAGCAAACAAGACATTTTAAAAGTGAAATTATTTTTGCAAGAAAAGTTTAGTTAGAAAGAAATATGAAAAAGACAAAAGTAGTTGTAACCGGCGGTGCCGGATTTATTGGCAGCCATATAGTTGAACATTGGATAAATGCAGGCGCAGAAGTTTATATAATTGATAATTTGCGTTCGGGATTCCTTTCGAATGCTCAGTTGTTTCCGCAAGCAATATTTCATCAAATAAGTATTACAGAGAGAGAGAAAGTCTTCAGAGTTTTAGAGAATGCTAGTTATGTTCATCATCTTGCCGCCATGATTTCCGTACCGGAATCTGTTGACAAGCCGCAAGAGTGTGTCGAAATAAATATCAATGGTCTGTTGAATGTCTTGGATGCATGCAAAGAAAACGGTGTTAAAAAAGTTGTGTTCAGCAGTTCGGCTGCTATATACGGAGAGAATCCCGAGTCGCCGAAGCGAACTGATATGCGTCCGAAGCCAAAATCCCCTTACGGAATTACAAAACTTGACGGCGAATATTACCTTCAAATGTATAATGAGCAATATGGACTTGGCGCAGTTTCACTTCGCTACTTTAATGTGTTCGGTCCGCGTCAAGATCCAAAATCGCAATATGCTGCCGCAGTCCCAATTTTTATTGCAAATGCATTGCAAAACGAACCGATTACAATTTACGGCGATGGCGAACAGACTCGTGATTTTATTTTTGTGAAAGATGTTGTTAAAGCGAATGTACTTGCGGCTACAAAAGAAAATGTTAATGGCGTTTTTAATGTTGCGCTCGGGAAAGCGTCATCAATTAACGAAATTGCTAAAGAGATTATTGCTGCAACAAACAGTAAAAGTGAAATCATCTATCAGCCGGAGCGAAAGGGCGATATTAAACACAGTCTGGCAGATGTTGAAGATACAATGAGCGCGTTAAGCTTCACTCCCGATTTTACTTTGCAAAAAGGATTGGATGAAACGGTTGCATTCTTCAAAAAAATATTTGAAGGAAACGTTTCTTAAAAACATTTCTGATATAGTTTAGGAATTAACCGAACACTTCATAAATCATGGTTTACTCATGAAATCCAAAATTACAGCCAGCCTCTTTTTATTTTTATTCTCAAGTTTAGCTTTTGCTCAAATCAAAGAATGGGAAAACCCGGAACTCAACTCGATTAACAGAGAACCGATGCATAACACTCTTATGCCTTATGAAAATTTTGAAAAAGCATCAGTGGCTAAGAGATTTGATTCAAAATATTTCTTTTCACTTAACGGTAAATGGAAATTTAATTGGGTAGGCAAACCGGATGAGCGCCCGCAAGATTTTTATAAAACCAATTATGATGTAAGTGCGTGGAAGGAAATAAATGTGCCGAGCAATTGGCAGTTTGAAGGTTACGATGTTCCGATTTATTTGAATAGTGATTACTTATTCCCAATGAACCCGCCGTTTATCGAGCATGGCTGGAATCCAGTTGGCTCGTATAGAAGAGAATTCAAAGTCCCGGCAGATTGGAAAGAGCGCCAAACATTTCTTGTATTCGATGGCGTTGAAGCAGCAATGTACTTATGGGTGAATGGAGAGTTTGTTGGTTACAGCGAAGACTCAAGATTACCGGCAGAGTTTAACATTACAAAATTTTTGAAGGAAGGGAAAAATTCTGTAGCTGCCGAAGTTTACCGTTTTAGCGATGGTTCATATCTCGAAGCGCAAGACATGTGGCGCTTAAGCGGAATTTTTAGAAATGTTTATCTCATGTCAACTCCGCAATTACACATCAGAGATTTTGAAGTTCAAACTGCTCTTGAAGCAGATTACAAAGATGCGGTTTTAAAAGTCGTCACTAAAATTCGAAACTATGGAACCTCTCCATATACAAAATACAAAGTGGATGCAACGCTATTAGATTCTCATGGAAATTCACTTCAGCTTGAAAAAACTATTAGCAGTTTAATTGAGTATGTTTATCCAAAAGCGGAATCCGTAATCAATCTAAAAAGCAAAGTTGTAAATCCGTTGAAGTGGAGTGCTGAAGAACCAAATCTATTTACACTGGTGCTATCATTGAAGAATGATAAAGACAGTGTGATAGAGTATCAAAGTACGCGAGTTGGTTTTCGGAAAAGTGAAATCAAAAACGGTCAGTTACTTGTTAACGGTAAACCGATTTTGCTTAAGGGAACAAACCGCCACGAACATGATCCGGTAACTGCGCATTATGTAAAAGAAGATTTGATGATAAAAGATATTGTACTGATGAAGCAGCATAACATAAATACAGTCCGTACTTCTCATTATCCAAACGATCCGCGTTGGTACGAACTCTGTGACGAATATGGTTTGTATGTGATTGACGAAGCAAATGTTGAGTCGCACGGAATTGGTTATGATTGGGATAAAACACTCGCTAACAAACCGGAATGGCTTTGGGCTCATCTTGAAAGAAACCAGAGAATGGTTGAACGGGATAAAAATCATCCGAGCATAATTATTTGGTCGTTTGGAAATGAAGCCGGTGACGGTACAAATTTTCAAGCTGTGTATGATTGGATGAAAATGCGCGATGCTTCTCGTCCTTTGCACTACGAACAAGCCAAAACCAAATCGCATACGGATATTTATTGTCCCATGTATGCGAGGATTGAAACTTTGCTGAATTATGCAAAAGAGAAACGGGATAAACCATTGATACTCTGTGAATATGAACACTCGATGGGAAATTCTCTTGGCAACATAAAAGATTATTGGGATGTGATTGAAGCTCATGATCAGCTGCAAGGGGCAAGTATTTGGGATTGGGTTGATCAAGGATTTAAAAAGAAAACTGCGGATGGTAGAGACTTCTGGGCTTATGGCGGCGACTTTGGAGAGAAGATGACCGACAGAAATTTTTTAATCAACGGTTTAGTTATGGCTGATCGTTCGGTTACTCCAAAGACAATTGAGCTAAAGAAAGTTTATCAAAACATTTCTGTTTTGCCGGTTGATTTGAAAAGGGGAGAAGTAAAAATCGTTAACAAATATTTCTTCACAAATCTTGATAAGTTCGATCTGGTTTGGAATTTCAAGGAAGATGACAAGATTTTGCAAGAGGGAACATTAAATAATATTTCACTCGAACCAAGAAAAGATAAAGTGATTTCGTTGCCAATTAGTCTAACCTCGCCAAAGAAAGATTGCGAGTATTGGCTGAACACAAGTTTCAGACTAAAAGAAAAAACTTCTTGGGCAGAAAAAGGATTTGAAGTTGCGCGTGAACAGCTTCAGTTTGCAAACGAAAAAATAATTGCAAAAGCAGATTCCAAGAATTACCCGCAGATCGAAGTTAAAGAGAATGATAATGAAGTTAAGTTGAATGGAAAGGATTTTGAAATTTCTTTTGATAAGAAAAAAGGATTGCTCACTTCATATAAATACGAAAATCAAATATTGATTGAGAAGGGACCGGAGCCGAATTTTTGGCGAGCACCAACGGATAACGATTTCGGAAATGGTTTTGAGAAACGTACTGCAGTTTGGAGAAATGCCGGAGACACAAGAGTTGTAAACAATTTCTCTACTCAACTTGATGAACTGACTAAGAATAAAGTTACAGTTAATATCGAATTTGAGTTGGATGAAGTTGGCTCTCAATATTTCTCAACATATACAATATTTGGTAACGGGGAAGTCGGCATTGAGAATAAAATTAAGCTTAACAAAAAAGATTTGCCGGAACTTCCACGTTTTGGTGTTAAGCTAAACATCCCTAAAGAGTTTTCAAACATTTCGTTTTATGGCAAAGGTCCGCACGAAAATTATTGGGATAGAAACGCCGGAGCTTTTGTTGATTTATACAAACTAACAATTGACGAAATGCAAACGCCGTATGTTAGTCCGCAAGAAAATGGTACGCGAACCGACTTGCGCTGGATTTCGATGACAAACGAAAATGGTTTTGGTTTAATAGCTGTTGGAGAACCATTGTTGAGCGCATCTGCAAGATTTTATACCGATGAAGATTTAACACAGAAAGAACGCGGAACTATGCACCCAACAGATTTGACGAAACGTGATTACATTTACGTTAATCTCGATCTTAAACAAATGGGTGTTGGCGGAGATGATTCTTGGGGAGCCAGAACACATAAAGAATACACACTGTTTCCTCAAGACTACAATTTTAAGTTGATTTTAAAACCAATAAGAATTGGTGATAACCTAATGAAGGAATCGAAAAAGATTTCAAATTAGTTCGTAAAGAAACATGGTAGTTATTTGCATAACTTTTGATAAAGAAGTATTTTTTGCCACCAAAATTTAAAACGATGGGCTCTTAGCTCAGTTGGTTAGAGCAGCTGACTCATAATCAGCGGGTCGGCGGTTCAAGTCCGTCAGGGCCCACTACAAAACCCCGAATTTGAATAGAATTTGGGGTTTTTGTTTTATGCCAACCGAAAAAACCCGATGATCTTTTAGCCGAATGTATGGAGTATGTATGGACTCCACATACCAACACAGTTATTTTTTAATGAACATGAGAAAAGAAAGCTCTTTAGATTTTGAAACTTTTTCACGTCCATAAACAGGATTATTAATTTTTAGAGCTTTTTTCATTCATAATATATCAAAATGTTTGAATAAGAGAAATGACCGGAAGTTATGCAGCTTCCGATTTTGCGATGGTCTCAGTTTGTGAAATATCAAATACAACCGCAGTAAAAAAGAATGGTGTTTCATCATCGGCAGATACTTCTGCTGAGTTTTCAGATTCTTCCTTGGTTTTGGAAGGAACGAAGATATAAAAGCCGTGTTCTCCTTTACGAACCGAACGACCAGCCTTTTGCCATTGTCTATATCCTCCGACAACAGTAAAGTTTAGCTCTGATTGAGCAACTAAAAAGCATTGATTGTGAGCGGTAAGTAAATGACCTTCAACCGTAACAATTCCGAATTTGTCTGCAATTGCTTGGCGTTGTTCTTCTGTCATTTCAGATAGTGTTTTACGAATACGAATGATTTTTTCTTTTTTCTCTTTGCGGTATTGTTCTTTTTGTTCTTGTGTAAGCATAGTTGACTCCGTTGGATTAAGAATTTGTGAAAAGTGATAGTTGTTGTTTTGTAGGCTTTCTGTGAAAAGCCGAAAACTTAGAACAGATAAAAGAGTGATATTTAAATGCTTCTTGTTCTGTTAAAAACTGTTGAGAATATAACTTGCCGTTTGCAGCATGAATATTTACAAGAAAAGACCCGCGATGATGAACAATAGTAAATAACCAGCCATTTATATTTTTTTTAGCTAAGAACTTAACCGGCATGATTACACCCTAAAAGAATTAACTGTTTGATTGAATGCTTGAGCTAAAAAAGAAGGTGTAGAAGCAAGCGGAAGAGTTTTTTGATTTTAGCAACATTATTTACCCGATTACGAACTTGAACAAGGTGACACGAGGAAGTAGCGACTAAATAAAAAGTGTAAACGCATTTAGTAACGATGTGTAATGTTTTGTTTTGCATGTAGTTTGCCTTTTACGCTGTGTAAAAAAAATGTTTTTGCCAGACGCAAAGGATTTTAAGGTGAGCGAAAGCGAACTAAAAGCCGTAAAGGTGGCAGTACAAGGGCGAAGGCTTGTGCGCTTTTTAATGAGCGTATTAGCGAATGAAAAAAGCAAGCACAAACGAGCTTGTATAACCCTTGACGGCCGGATTCCTTTACCGGCTTAAATTGTGATGCGGTATGGCAAAAACAATGCTTTTAGATAACAGCGAAGCCAAGCCGAAGGCTGGCATGCTGTGAACCAAAAAAATTCTGAAGTGAAAATGTTGGAGTGAATGAAATGAATGACAACTTTTTGCTTTGGATGGAAATTTGGATTGACGGATACTAAGTTGAAATGAAGAAAATAGTGTCCAACTCGTCCAAATGTAAAGTGAGGCATATTTTAAGTGTTGATGAACGACTTGTGATATGCGAGAGAAGAGACACGCAAATTGTGCCGAATGCTAAAATGATTTTAGTAAACGTGCTTTTGTGCAGTTAATGAAAGTGCGTATTGTGAGTTGACCGGCGGGAAACTATTCATTACGCGCTTAGATTTGTGAGCGCATATTTTAATTGACAACGAACGATTAGTGATGTGAGAGTGAGGTGGAAAGCAAATTATGCGTTGCCTTTCAAAAGTAGGTAATGAAGACTATTGGGGATAAATAAATGCATCTCTGAACGAAGGAAATTATAAATACGATTCTATATATTTGAACAATCAACAACGGGGTATTTTATCATGACCGCAAAAAAACTCTTCTTTACTATTTTGTTTTTAATTCCAGTTATTTCATTTACGCAAGCATTAAGAGTACAAAAACTGAATGGACCATTTGGAGGAACTTTCCGTTCTGTGAAATGGGATAGTAATGGAATCATGTTTGTAGCTTGTGATGGCGGATTATTTACTTCAACTGATAATGGATTAACATGGAAACCAATGATTAAAAATTATTACACATCGGATTCTGTGAATAGTTTATTTATTGGGCCGGATGGAAATTTAATTTATCAAAAAGGTGATGGAGTATACAGTACAACAAGTGACGGGTATCAAACACCTTTAGGAAATACAAACCAAATGAGTTTGTTTGGAGTAGATTTAAAAGGACAAATGTACTTTACAAGGTTCGCAGAAGGGATATATGTAACTAGTGACAGTGGGAAAACCTTACGAAAAATACGAGATACGAATAGATGGGGTGCGGATTTTATTGTATTGAAGAACAATAAGTTAGCCTATACACATGGGGCATATATTGAATTAACCACAAATAGCGGAATTGATTGGACAACACAACAACCAGTTACTAGTGATCCGGGCATAGGATGGAGTCTAGCTGCTGATTCTAAAGGCAATTTGTTTTTGTGTACCGGGAAAGAAATACTGAGAACCAGTGATTTTGGAAATAACTGGACAAAATTAACAAGCCCAGTACAATATCCTTGGTCAATGCATGTAAATAGTAAAGATGAAATATTTGTTTGTTCTCAACTAAAATTATATAGCAGTAACGATAGCGGACAGAGCTGGAATGATGAAGGCATAAATGATTATGTATTAAATTATGCAGAAGATAAAAGTGGAAATATGTATGCCGGAACTTTTCATCATCTGTACAAAAGAGACGTAAATAAAAAGAACTGGTATGAATATGATAGTGGTATAAACCAAGCAAGAATTAATTCGATAACGATGCAAAATGGAAAACTGATGATAATGACGACTAAAGAAATTTACACATCCCCAGATATGGGACTTACTTGGAACAAAGCCTATTCTGCAGAATACGGAAGTTCTAGGTTTTATGATTTTAAGAATAAAGATAGAGTTTTTGCCTATATAGACGGACCAATAAATTATTCAACAAATTATGGTTCAACTTGGACACGAATCAGTCCTACTTTTCCTTATGATGCACTTGTTGATATAGAGATAACAAATAAGGATGAAATATTTGCAGCCTCAAACCGTAACACACTAAACTTTTCAAATGATTTTGGGAAGACGTGGCAAACAATTTGGAAAGGTGCTGAGAATTATGTTTTTGGAGACTTAACTTTAGACAAAGAAGAGAACCTTTTATTTAGCTATGGTAAAGATGTCTTTAAATATGATAAGGTGAAGAAAAGCATAACAAATATTGGATATTTTGAGAAGGGAGTTAAGAAAATAGTAGAAAGCCAATGGGGAACAATTTATGCGTTTAACTCTGACGGACTTTACATTAAAACCAATACAAGTAAATGGAACAAAATATATGAGAATATTCAATTTAGTTTATCAAGTACTCTTGTAATTAACAGGCAAAATCAGATTATAATATTTAATGGTAATGAAATAGCTATCAGCTCTGATCTTGGTAAAAATTTTATAAGATACAATTTCAGTGAATATTTGTTGAATCCTATGTCGTTTTATGCAGATGATGAGGGGAACTATTTTATTGGTACACAAGAAGGTGGATTATATAAAGCAAACATTCCTACTAAAAAAGTAGAGTTACCAATACGATACAGTCTTGCACAAAATTATCCAAATCCTTTTAATGGACAGACGTACATTGAATTTTCCTTACCCAAACAAGTGCAAGTTAAAGTTGCTATTTATAATGTACTTGGGCAAGAAATTGAAGTACTTAAAAATGAGACGTTACCATTAGGCAATTATAAAGTTGCATGGAATTCAAAAAACTTAGCCAGTGGAGTATATCTTTACAGAATACAAACAACGGAATTTGTTGAAACAAGGAAGATGGTTTTAATGAAATAACTAGGAACTGTAGTAAGTTGTATGAAATTAAAATAAAAAGGGCGATGGTAAATCGCCCTTGTTGTTATGCGGAAGTTTTAATATTAAACTTTTAGCTGTAAGAAATTATTAAAGAGATCGTGGAAATATTGTTTTTAGTTTACTTTGTAGTTAGTAAGTTCACTTTTATAAACCACCCAATTATTCCCAGATGAAAGCTTACCAAATTGCTGCCATTTAACAATTCCTAGACCGGGTGTAATGAAGTATTCAAATCCAGTAAACCAATAATTTGTTGGATTCGCTACTTTATAGACATAATGAATACATCTAAAAGTACCGGCTTGAACTGTTACTTCTTTATCTAAAGAAACAACCTCGTAGGTACCAGGCTTAGTACCAATTTTTGCTGGATAGCCAAACACAAGTAGAGTAGTATCCCTTTTAATTAAAGGAGAAGTACCGGCTTTAGCAAAATGCCAAAAACCATTAGATCTATTAGTAATCCAAACATAATTAGGATACCCTTCAGAGTGGTACCATTTTTCATTAGAAATTATTGTATCTGAATCAACTTTATCATCAAAGTGGTATGCCGCCGATGATACTTTACCAGTAGTATCAAATGTTGTTTGAGTGTAGCTCCACGAGTTACCTATTGCGAGTGGGATTAACTGTTTTTTTGAATCTTCTGGTTCACTGCCGGTATTGCATGCAACAAATGATACAAGTATTAAGCAAAATGTAAAAACATAAATGTAAACAGATTTTACGGTTTTCATTACAGCTCCATTTATTGTGAGAATGATTAATAAATGGTATAAATGTTTATGTGAATAACTCCTTTATTAATTAAGACACTTTGATTAATAAACAAATCATGCATAAAGATGCTGTTACTGAATTATAATATAATTGAGGAAAGTGAAAAAGAATACGGTACAATTACCAATAATTAGTGGAAAAATTTCGGGTGGTTATAATACTTAGTGTCCAGTTGTAGTGATTAGAATGTAATAATTAAGAGCGGCGAATAGCCGCTCTTTTGTTAAGCAGTGGTTTTGGAGTATGTGGAAGAATATTGAACTACTTTACCCGCAGCGTCTTTGGTAGCAACTGCAAGTAACAATGTTGAATCTTGATACTTTGAAGCAATGTTAACTTGAACAATGTTGAAATCCATTTGCAAGCTGTAATTTTGGGTGAAGTTGAAATTGCTAACTTCTTTACTTAAAGCAACAACTTGAAATGCCGGATCAGTTGGAACTGTTGGATTACTGAATACAACTAAGGCATTTGCTGAAAGATTGACTTCATCGGCACCAAAGATTGCGGTTGTGTTAAGTGCGCTAAGGCTTGCTGTGATTTTATCCAAATCAACAGCGGCTGCTGTTGCCGGAAGAGCAAAACCACCGGGTGTGATGATGTTTTGTTCTGTTGGTTTTTCAGTAGATGAGTAAGCAAAGTTTGATTTGAAAATTGCATTGAATACTGAAATACCAGATTCTTTTGTTTTCTTCCAAATCTCTTCTAATGAAGAAAGTGAAAGAACGTTTTTAGCGAAGTTTGCTGTTACAGCAAACTTATATCTCACTTCAAGAGAAGCGGGTTCTTGGCTTGCATTAAAACTCGATGGACGAGCTGCCAAGATTGTTTGACCGTTTACGGTCCTTGCGGAAAGATTACCGAGCTTACCCGATAAATTACCGATTACGTTACCACTTACTAAAGCCATAATATTTCTCCTTTATGGTTTATGATTGGATTATCTCTCGACTGCGCTCGAGATGACTTTTACGGTGTCAATTTTACAGCATGGTCTGACGGATTTCACTGTAAGAAAAAGACAGTGGCTTAGTGTAGAGTGATGAACGTAGAACGAAGATGCCTCGACTCCGCTCGGCATGACAAAACAGATTGTTTGGCTTCACTTTGCTAAGGCTTGGCAGAAGTACTCCGACTCCGCTCAGTACAGGCTACCCAGAGGCTAGTTAGAGGCTTGTTGCATCGGAAGTAAATTGAGGCGGAAATTATGGTTTGATCCCACGACTACGCTCGGGACATGATTATGACTTTTGAATTAAAAAGATGAAAGAGATTTTTAATCTAACCAAGGAAAATGGATTTTTGTTTTCGTTGCCGGAATACGATTGTGTGAATGGCATCGAATGAGAGATGATACTTTTCCGATAGTGTGAAAAGTGAATTGATTTGTGTTTGGGTTTTGCGGAGTTTTTTGTACTCGGATTTTATGTAATAATTGCGCAAAGCTAGTTCATCAATCAAACCAAGCGATTTGATTTCCTCGAATACCGGATCAGCAAGAAGGTGTTCAATATTTGGAAATTGATTACTCATTACTCCAAATGCCAAGGTGTTTCTGTCGCGCTGTATTTCTTAGATTGTAAAACAAAGCATAGAATCTTTTTTCTTGTGTGTAATAGCTGATTCTTGCGAAGCCATTTTTGAGTAATTCTGCTTGTACAAAGATTGAATCATTTCCTTTAGCGTTTCTTAGCCAGACGTAAGCGAGTTGGCGACCAAACATATCGAACGCCTTCCCATCAAATGTGAGTTTAACTGTTTTGTGTTCAATTAAGGATTTGATTAACGCTGTGGATTGTTCTGCAAATGGTTCTGCCGGTTTGCTGAATCTTGCCGCTTCTGGACAATCAACGCCAAGCATTCTTACTCTTGATGAATCCGAAAGGACAAATGTGTCTCCATCTATTACGCGGGAAACAAAAACAATTTTGGAATAATTGTAAGGATAGGAAAAGTTAGGATTTTGTCCGTTTAATTTGGTTGCTATAAGCATCAATATTATGAGCAAGATTAATATGATTCGTTGGTACATAATTATTCTCCCGTGAAATATTTGTTGGGAGAAAAGATATGGTATTGATGCGTTTTAAAAAACGCTCAATGAATGCGGTTTGTTTTCATTTGTTTGCATAGAGAAGAAAATAAATGATGAGTGAATGTTTTTTGTATTGTTCCTTTCTCTTGAAAGAAAGGAACCGAAAGTTCAAGACTGCAAAATATTTTCTAAGAATTGCACTCACTTCGCTAATGGAATTGAACTCGTCTCCCGAAAATAATAGTAGTGTAATGGTATCGGGATACCTCGAACAGCAATTCCATTTTAACGCTTCGTTCGCTTATTCTTTTGACGAAAATCTTTTGAGGTCGGGAGAAAAATCCTATGAAGATAGAAAAAAGGATTTAAGAAAAGTGGAGCGAGGTGTGGGCGTGAGGCATAGCCGCCGCCCTAAACGAGCGACATAATAAATGAAAGCGAAATGATGGTGTGTGAGGAACGAGCCACTGGAATGAGCGATGATGAACTGAGTAGTATTTCTTTGTGCCGAGTTTATATAATGCAACATTATGTTGCTGATTGGAATTGAGATGTGCTTTTGTTGGGACTGTCACATTAAAAACATAATGTTTTATTATGTAATCTGGCTGTCACATGCCCGCAGCCGAAGGCAAGGGAGATGAGCTGAGACCTTAACATGAAAGGTTAGATTAGAAATTAACTTTTACAATCGCAAGCTTGGAAATAATTCTTTAGGACTTGTGATTGAGTTGATGAAAGGTCAACAAATTTTATCATCTTTTTGAATGTATTGAAGCCGTAATCATCTAATAGCTCGCCTATTGAAGAGTTTAGAAAAGATGAAGATGTTGGTGCAGAATCTTTGAATGATAAAATAATAGATTGACCATCAGTTAAGTGGCTTTTTAACACAGTTAATAATGCGAAGCCAGCGGCATTTGTATATGTGTCTTGAACGATATCTTTGATATATAATTTCATACTTGTAAAACGATACTAAAATTGGTTTAGTTCCCAGAAATCTTCTTCAATATTGGCAATTGGTGGTAAATTATCAACATAAATCTCCATCTGGATAAGTGTACCCTTGAAATTTGCAATAGTATTATCGAATAAAGCCTTCCTTTTTTGAGAAACTGCTAAAATTGCAGAATTAGAATAAATATACATGATGCTTTTGTTATAGTTTGTGAATTCAATTAAGTTGTCAAATCCTTTGCCTCTATTGTGCGGTCTTGATTTAGTTGATGTATTTTTATCAATTGCCCATAAAATGGCTTCTTTGTCAGTTAAAATGCTCTGTTTCAGTTTTCTCCTATACTCATTCACAGAATTGGGTATACCTATGCCTAAATCACCAACAACAACTTTAATAGTATTTAGTTTTGGATAAAATTGTGAGAAAATATATGCATCAATTTTAGATAACGAATGATCGTTCACGTTATTAATCAATTCACTAATTGTAAGATTCAAAAAATCCAAATCTTTAGAATCACATAAATGACTAAAATAACCTTTAGCCAATTCAATATATTCATTCATTGTTGAAATTGTTATACGCCGAAGTGGCATTGCAGTTTTTGATTGAATTGTTGTGATAGTAGCAGGCTGAGAATAGTTGGTTTTGCAAAATTCTACAAGACCGATTTGTGTAAGGTAGTAATCAACTAACTTTTTTTGAGGATGCACATATTTAACAAGGAGATTTTTATTTTTTAATTCAATCACACACATTGAGAATAATATAATATCAAGCGGCTCAAAGAAATTAATTCCTTTAAAATCTAATATTACTGTAGAATTACTAGGAAGGGTATAATTAAACAGTTCGTATACTTTAGAAAAATCTTTACGAGACGATATTTCTATTTTGAAAATCATTTGACCTAATGTTACTCCTTTGCTATCACTTTTTTGGTTTGAATTTTTTTGTGCCCATTTGTTCGATGTAGCCAGAAACGAGAAGGATAGAATTAAAACTAATATTTGGCAGTTTTTGATGGTCTTGAATGTAACTTGATAAGTACTGTGCCGATGTTGTTTCTAATCCAATGCGATTGCAAACTAAATAGCTGATTGATTCGCCTTCGATTTCTTTTATTGATTTATCTAAATCTCGCCGGTAGTCCCACCAGCTATTATTATCATTACCAAGGTGACCACAATATAGATGCGCAAGTTCATGAATAAGTGTTGAAAATTTATCGTTTAATGAAAAGGTAGAATTTAGCGAGATTGAAAATTTGTTGTTTTTGTATTCAATATAGCCAGCGGAGTTTTTATGCATATCGTATTCTTTAACTTCAATGCCAACTTTGTTAGCATTTTCTATTGTTCGGTAATAACGGTCGTTATCTAAATACCCAATTGTTGCAAAGGGACTTATAAAATATTCTGGTAGTGGGTCACCATCTGTATCAGCAATGTCATAAACAAATTGAACGGGACCGAAAGGAACAAGTATTACCAAAGGACGCGCTTGATATTTTACATAGCGACCAAGTTTACGCCATTGAGCCGGTGAGTTTACAACTGTTACGCCAGAGTTTTGCATTTGAACAAGATAAGCGTTGTAAGGAGAAAGTTTTGGAAACTTATTAATGAATTGCAGAAGGTTGAAATATTTTTGACTACTATGATAGATAGCCGAATTGTAGAAAAGCTCATCGAGTGCATCTAGTTTTTCAATATCTGCTATAAATGTATTTTCGGTTGAACTCAACAACATATACCCAAATTTGTTATATATTTTCCTAAATACATACAGTTAAAAAGACACTATTGCTACAATATATTTCTTAGAGACTGCTATCTATTTTGGGGTGATGTAAAAAAAGTTTAATGTCCGACATAAAGCCCAAATTAACGTTAAATAATTTTTAACGCTGAGAAAACTAAAAACTCATAAGGGAAAGTAAATGATTTACGATTGACCATCACCCCAGTAATTGTTACTAAAACACCAGATTCATTCTCTCCTTCAATGTTGACATAATCAGGTAGATCACATAATGTGTAAAATTTATTTGTACACATTGCATAACCGGATATTTCTCTTGTTGAAAACTCATGATTGCGAACAGAATTAGAAAATGGTGTATAGATACTCAAATAATCTTGGTCAATAAAGTAATATACTTTGTCTATCTCAATTTGAGTTTTGTCTGATAGAACAAAACGCGGATTACTAAGAGTATGTGGGAGTTTACCGGTTAAATCGCCGAATACTTTTAACACGCTTACCATTTCGTTTTTCATTCTGATTCTCTTGAATATCTTTTAATAAAATGAATAATCCTTGTTTTACCTCATTTATTTCATCAACTAAGTTGTGGAAATTTTTCCTTGAAACATATAACTGTCCTTCCGTTTCTAAGATATTTACTAGATATTTTCTGACAAATTGAATTCTTTGTGGATTGTCAGATATTGATTCCGAATAGTAAGTAATTGTTACGTTGGAAGAAGAAATTTTGCTCGAACTATTATCCTCTTTGAAACTAATAGCACTTCTATAAAAGAATTGAACTTCCTCGCCCTTTTCTAAAAGAGGCATGTTTTTAAGTGCAATAAGATTATTAAGTGTTTTTGCATTACTAAACTCATAGGGCAAGTCAGGATCAAATGTAACATTTATATCGTAGGCTGGACCGCCACCGGTATTTTTTATTGAAAGATTCAACATGTTAAAGTTATCCTTATCGGGAATTATTTTTACAGTAACAGCAGGAGAACTTTGACTTCTCATTTCATTAATCATCTCCCTATTTATAGCTAAACTTCTGTAAGTAAAGTATAATACAAGTAAAGCAAATATTGAGGCAAGTGCAGTTGCAACAGAAGCAACTCTAGCAAACCAAGGGTCACTGAAATTTTCAGAAATGATAATGTAATTTGAAGAAAATAAGATGATGATGATAATTAGTAGAAAAGTGAAAATTGTAATTATTTTACGATTAAGTGGGTTTTTAAAGAATCCCTTCATATAGTTACCATTTTTAATAAAGTTATAATTTATCTTTTTTAGATAAGATTAAATTTGATTTGTTATTCCTTCATATACTTGCTTCACCAAATATTTAGATGCGATTGATTTGAATTCTTCATCGTTCATTAGGCGAATAAAGATTTCTTCGTTGCCATCCATACGCTCCACAAATAGATTTACTATCATTTTGTTAAATACATCGTGGAAATTTTCAAGAGAGTTTACCTTTGCTGCCGCTTGTAATTCTTCGTTTGCAACAGCTGTTTCCTTTACTTGATCAAAGAATAGTTGATCAGCAACATTAAACTCTGTACCGAATCTATCATTTAGAATTGTAATTAATGATGAGAGAGGCACTTTCTTATCCACGCTTCCAGTTCCAACTTCATTGGGACCATAGATAACAGGATTCTCGCCCGTTTTGAGGTTAATTGAACCCTCAGCTATTTTTTGTAAGCGGTAATATTTAAGAGCAACATCTTCACCAAGATCATAGCTTTGTGTTTCGCGGCGAGGAAGTTTGCGAAGGAGATTTCTTAAATAAATGAAAAGCTTTTCCAAGTTAGAATCGTTATAAGGAATAATCTGAGACAAAAAATTGTAGAGACTTCTGAATTCTGTGAACTGCTTTTTAATTGTCTCTTTTTCATCATCAGTTTTTTGCTTGAAACGTTCTATTGCCGGATCGAGGATTGCATTAAGCATTTTGTGATCGGAGTTTCTTAGTTCTTCTTTAGTGCTGAACCATACATTACAGAAATCATCTATTTCGTTTTGATAAAATATCTGCCATTCAAAGATTGTATGCTCAAGAGTATAAAGTAATTGTGGATCAGTAAGCTCATCAAATTTTGTTATTTCATAATATGGCTTGAATGAATCGAATATTTCATCTCTTTCATTTACAAAATCCAAAACGAATGTGTCTATTTTACCGGGTGCTATTCTGTTCAAGCGGGAAAGAGTCTGAACAGCTTGAACACCAGCCAGTCTTTTATCTACATACATTGAATGAAGCAAAGGTTGATCGAAACCGGTTTGGTACTTTTCTGCAACAATTAATACTTGGTATTCGTAGGATTCAAATTTATCCGGTAATTCCATTTCGCGTATGCCATTGTTCATGGCTACTTCTGTATAAGTAACAGAGTCCAGCTTATCGTCTTGCACTGTACCGGAAAAAGCAACCAACGCTTTAATGTCTTTATAATCTTTTTCTTTAATGTAATCATCAACAGCTTGCTTGTAACGAACCGCGTGTAATCTGGATGAAGTAACAATCATAGCTTTTGCACGACCGCCTATTTTGTTTTTTGAGTATTTACGGTAATGCTCAACAATTACTTCTACTTTCTGACGAAGATTATGAGGATGGAAAGAAACAAATCGCGCTAAAGACTTCGCTGTTTTGCGTTTAGGAACATTTGGATCTTCCTCAATTGATTTTAACAACTTGAAGTAGGATTTATATGTTGTATAATTATTTAAGACATCATGAATAAATCCTTCTTCTATAGCTTGACGCATAGAGTATAGATGGAACGGCGCTTCGCCATTTTCTCCGGGTTCATTAAAAACAGCTTTAGTTCTAAACTTTGGTGTAGCAGTAAAAGCAAAGAAACTAATATTCTGCTGTTTACCGCGAGCGGCCATTTTCCTTATCAATTCTTTTTTAGAATCTTCCGAGAGATTATCTTCTTCGAGATCGAGCATTTGAGCGGCTACGGCTGATTCAATTCCATCTTTATTCAATATTCTTTTTAATTCTGTTGCCGTTTCACCACTCTGAGAGCTATGTGCTTCATCTACAATCACGGCAAATCTTTTGTCTTTAGTAGAGAGATTGATTTCTGCTTTGTTTTCTTGTTTTGCTTTATCGGTAAGCTTTTGTATTGCTTCATTAATAAATGGAAATTTTTGAATAGTAGAAATAATAATTGGAACGCCAGAAGAAAGGGCTTCTACAAGCTGTTTTGTATCCTCATCTATTTTTTCTACTACACCTTTTTTATGCTCAAACTGATAAATGGTATCTTGTAATTGTTTATCAAGTACGCGGCGGTCGGTAATTACTATAACAGAGTGAAATATCTTTACATCTTTTTCATTGTGCAAACTTGCAAGGCGATAGGCAAGCCATGCAATTGAATTTGATTTACCACTGCCGGCAGAATGCTGAATTAAATAGTTACGACCGGCACCATGAGTTTTAGAATGAGTAATAATTTTGCGAACGCAATCAAGCTGATGAAATCGGGGAAATATTAATGATTCTCTTTTTTCTTTGAAGACACCTTTTTCCGTATAAACTTTCTTTTCGGAAATTTCTAAATGTAAATAACGACCTACCAGATCAACAAGGCTATCCGGATTTAGAATATCTTCCCATAAGTAAGCAGTGCGGTAATTCAATTCCGTTGGCGGATTACCTTGACCGTTGTTATAACCTTTGTTGAAAGGAAGGAAGAAGGTTGAATCTCCATTAAGCTTTGTTGTCATATAAACTTCTTCGGTATCAACAGCAAAGTGAACCAAAGAACGTTTCTTAAATTGGAATAACAACTCGCGCGGGTCTCTATCTTTCATGTACTGCTTCTTTGCATCAATAACCGTTTGACCGGAGAGAGGATTTTTAAGTTCGAGCGTTGCTAATGGGATACCATTTAATGCAAGAACTATATCAAGTGAAAGGTTAGGATTTTTATTACTGAAATGAACTTGCCGGTATATCTTGAGAATATTCTGTTCGTAATCTTGCCATGCTTGTGGGTTTAGATTTGTATTTGGTTTAAAGTTAGCCATCTTAAAATTTATGCCGAAGAATTTGAAACCGTTACGTATAATAAACAAAGAACCTTTTGAATCCATTTCTTTTGCAAGCGCTTGAACTAAAACATCAAATGCTCTTTCCCCATGGAACTCTTTTATTTTATCCCAATACTTTGATTGTGATTGCTGGATAAATTGAATAACATCATTAGGAAAGATTGCTAGTTCTGTTGAGAACTCTTGCGGATTGCCGTTCAGATAGCCATTTGAAAGTAGATGACTTTCTATGGCTTCCTCAAAGCGAATTTCTGTGTGTTTGTTCATAATCCCTCAGCAAAAGCAAATATTTAGCATCTCTGCCCAAAATGCACTATAAATTGTGCTTAGGTGTTTAACTATGCCCAAATTTTTCGTTTTTTTGTGCATTGTTTGCAAAACGTGGTTTAATTAGGACCACATACGTAAAACGTGGTTCATTTTTTGTAATTTTGAACCACGAAGTGATTTTGTGGTTCAAATTAGACCACGTCATTTTCCACTTAATACAGCAAAAAGTGGCTTATTCAAATAAATAACCTCTTTACCTACTTTAAGAGGTTTAAGAATCTGTAATCTCTCAAGTTCTTTAAGATAACGTTCAGCGGCTTTACGTGCAGCAATATCTCGATTTACAATAAACTCAGTTTTGCAATAAGGTTGCTCAAAAATTAGTTCTAAGACTTCTTTAGGTATTGGAGTCTGTTTTTCTCTTCTCACAAGCTCCAAAGTTTCAGTAAAAGTTTTAGATATTTTGAAAATTAACTCCGTAGTAAAATTCGCGGTTTGTTCAATGCCATCAAGTATATAAAGAATCCAAGAATCCCATTTTTGGTTTTCTGTAACTTCTCTGAGCAGACGATAATATTCATCTTTATTTTCAATAATATATCTGCTTAGATAAAGAATAGGCAATTGCAATAAAGAAGAATAAACATAATAAAGAATGAGAATAATTCTGCCGGTTCTACCGTTACCATCTGTAAAGGGATGAATAGATTCAAATTGATAGTGAATCACAGCAGATTTAATAAGGGGATCAATATCATCGGCAGAATTATGAATGTAATCTTCTAAATTTTTTAAAAGATCTCTTAGCAATGGTTCTCCCTCCGGTGGAGTGTAAATAACAGCACCGGTTTTTTGATTAACCAGTTTTGTGCCGGGTGTATTTCTAATTTCTGCTGTGCTTTGTTTTATTTGTTGAAAAATCTTTATGAACAAATTTGTTGTAAGTAATTCTTTGGATTTCAAGCCGTTGAATCCATCCCAAAGGGCTTCCCGATAACGTAATACTTCCCTAGTTGCCGGATCAGTTGGTTCTGATTTGGCGGTAAATGCTTGATATAATTTATCATCTGTTGTTATAATGTTTTCAATTTGGGAACTGTACTTTGCTTCTTGAAGTGTTATTGAAGTAATTAATATTGACGGGTTAGGAATAGTATTTGCCGCACCATTTAAATTAGCTAAAGCACGGGCTGCCGATGTAGCTTTTTTAAGAACTGCCTTAGTTTCAATCTCTTCTTTTGGTGGAAGAAGTGGAAGTTCGTTATATGGTTCGTTTGGGTTGAATGGCATTTTAGTTAACTCCTTTCGACCTCACCCTCTTTCCCTCTTCCCGACGAGTCGGGACAAGCTCTTGGCAAGGAGAGGGAGGTAGGAGGAGACCAGTTTCTTAAATCTATTTTGCCCGTTACCGCAGAGGTTATTAATGATGTGCGGTACTCTTTTAGTTTTTCTATTGCTTCGGTTACTTTTGCAGAAAGCTGATCGATCTTAGCCAATTCAATATCAAGATGTTCAACAATATATTGTTGCTCTAAAAGAGTTGGAACACAAAGTATTGTATCTTTAAAAACGCTTTGATCGATTGTCGACATAGTTACAGTATTGGCGTGACTAATAAAGTAATTTCTAAGTGCAGTTGAATTAAGAAAATAATTCAAGAACCTTGCATTGATTTGTGATTGGTTTGGGGAACCTTTAACCAAATGACATTCAAAAACAAGTTCTTCATTATTACCAATAAGTGAAGATGATTGACCAATCCCTTCCAATTTCAATGATGAACGCACGAAGAAAAAATCTCCATCTTTAACACGATAGGTTTCCAATTCTTCATCGCTGCAATTAACAAGAGTCAGGTTGGAAGTATTTACCAAAAAGTTATTTGTGTAAATGTCACTAACATTAATAAGTTTTGTACCAAATCCCCAGTCATCTCTTTTTTTAAATATCCCATTTGAAAGTTTTCCTTTCATTAAGGATCGAAGCCTTTTCACTTCCCAATGTTGCGGTATATTCCCAAGCCAAGGAATGCCGGAGGGTTTATAGCTGATTTCATTTGAAGATGAATATCCAGAAACAACACCGTTGTCACCAACCGGTCCGCAGGATCCGGTACGGTGTCCGCCGCCGGGCGGAATTACTTTTCCGGTTACGGCGTTTGTAATTAGCGCAATTCGTTTTTCTTCGAGAAGTTTTAGGAGTTGTTCTTTCTTTTCTATCAGTTCATCTATTTGCGTGGTTTTGTAATCAAGAAATTTTGCAATGGTTTGTTGTTCCTCATAACTTGGCAAAAGTGTTCTTAACTCAAATAACTTACTAGATTTTATTCCTAAAGCTGTTGATCCAGTTGCCAGCGATTGAAGATGATCTTGAAAATTTTTATTTTCAAGCCAATATTTTAAAAAGTAATTATTAAGAACGTTTTTCTTGCCAGAGATTTTAATAACTCTTTGCGCAAGAGCAACATTAATATTGTCAATATTTGCAACTTCACCCAACGGAGCTTCTGTAGTAAATAATACCTCACCCAAATGGGGTTTTCCGCGGTGCATTATTTCTTCATATTCAATTGGATCGACAAATTCTTGTGATAAGGAGTAATCAACCCTACCATTTTTGATATTTTTTGCAGTAACTAAGAAAATTCCATCTTTAGTTTTTTCTGGCGTTTTGCCACGATAGTCTATTAACGAGTCGAGATATTTTTTTAGACCAACCAATTTCCAATGAGAAGGTATTTTCTCAAGCCAGTGTGTTCCGGTAACTATATAAGCGGGGTATCTACTTAACACTATTCAACCACCTCATTTAGCATTTCTAAAATGTCTTTTTCAATCCTCTTTATATCTTTTTCAATTTCATCTAAATCGCGCGGCTGTTCATAAACATAAAAATGGCGGTTAATAGGAATTTCGTAACCGATCTTTGTTTTAGAAAAATCAATCCAAGCGTCGGGAACATGAGGCAGAACTTCGGCTTTCATGTATTCTTCGCAATGTTCTTTAATTAACGGAAGGAGTTTATCAAGCGATGCTTTTTTATCATAGTCGAGTGGTAATGGTAATGGAATAGTGTTTGGTAAAGAGATGTTTTCGTTATCGCGTAGATCGGAATCGGGTTCCGGGTTGCCTTTGCTATCGTAACAAATGTCTGCGGTTTCATCTTTTTCGGAAAGAGCGTTTAAGATTGCTTCAAAGAGATTAGCTTTTAGCTTTAAGCCATTAGCATTAAGATGCTTATCAAGAAGAAGAATAAACTCATCTTGGTTTTTATAAAGTTTGGTTGATTCTAAAGTTTTGAGGCAAGCAATTATTTTTTGCTGCAACTCAATTCCCTCTTCAACTTCTTCATCTTTCTTTTTTGAATCTTTTTTCTTTTTGGATTCTGCAAGATTAATGAAAGCAGTTTCAAGATAAAGTTTAGTAATTCTCTCTTCCAATGCTAAAAAGTTAAGACGTAAAGGACGCTCAACGGTAACTTTTATATAACCAAACTCCCGATTATCAAATATTTTGCCGCAAACTTTTTCTTTAGGCTGTCCGTTAATGTTAATAAAAGAAGCAGCATTGTTTTTGTATTCCGCATAAAGCTTTGTTAGTTCTGTAATATGATCCGGTGAAAGTTCGTTACGTTTATTTCCAAGACTTTTATCCATCTTCTTAAAATGCTTTGTCCCATCAATTAACTGAACTTTACCTTTGCGTTCCAAGGGTTTACGATTTGTAAGAAACCAAATGTATGTGAATATACCAGTATTGTAGAAAAGCTGATCCGGAAGAGCAATAATCGCATCAAGCCAATCGTTTTCAATAATCCAACGGCGGATATTGCTTTCTCCGCTTCCGGCATCTCCGGTAAAGAGTGGTGAACCGTTAAAAATTATTGCAATCTTAGAACCATCATCTTCCGCTTTTTTGTATGGCTTCATTTTAGAAATCATGTGAAGAAGGAATAAAAAAGAGCCATCGTTGCTGCGCGGTAAGCCGGGTCCGAACCGGCCATCGAAACCTAAATCTTTGTATTCTTTTTCAACAGTCTGTTTTTCCGGCTCCCACTCAACACCAAAAGGTGGATTGGCAAGCATGTAGTGGAAAGTTTTGTCTTTATGACCATCGGAAGTTTTTCCATCACCGAGAGTATCGCCAAAAGCAATGTTACTTACTTCTTCATCTTTAATAAGCAAATCCGAAGTACAAATAGCGTATGATTCGTTATTATACTCTTGTCCGTATAAAGTTAAGTTAGCTTTATCGTTATTTTCATGAATATATTTTTCGGAAACAGAAAGCATGCCGCCGGTACCGCAAGCGGGATCGTAAATTGTACGCGCAATTCCTTCTTTGTAAATAACATCTTCATTTGTGTAGATGATGTGAGTCATGAGCTCGATAACTTCACGGGGAGTGAAGTGGTCTCCGGCTTCTTCGTTAGCTTGTTCGTTGAATTTGCGAATTAGTTCTTCAAAAATGTAACCCATTTGAAGATTAGAAACTCTATTCGGGTGAAGATCTATTTGAGGATCGCAAAAGTCTTTTATAATTAAATAAAGACGATTACTGTTTTCGAGTGTAGCAATTTCCTCCTCAAACTTAAAGTAGCCAAATATTTCTTTTGCTTTAGGTGAAAATCCATTGATGTAAGCAATAAGGTTTTTAGCAATGTGGTCGGAATCTTCGAGAAGTTTAGCAAGGGTGTATTTGCTAATATTGTATAAAGGTTGTTTTCTGTTTTTCGTTGCGTAGCGAGCAAGAGCTTCGTGCAGAGCGTTTCCTTTTAAGCCGCGCGCTTTGAGCTTTTCGAGTTGAGTTAAAACTTCAGCCTTGTTTTCGGAAGTAACCAAATCCAACCGGCGAAGAACCGTAAGAGGAAGCATTACTTTACGGTATTGCGGTGGGCGGTAAGGACCACGAAGTTTATTAGCTAGTTTGAAGATGAAATCAATAAGGGATTGATGCTGTGCTTCAAGAGACATAATTAGCCCGATTGTGAGATACACTGAGAATGATGTATTAAAATAAGAAAGAGTAGCATTAGAAGTCCACGCCTAAAAGCTTTTCTGATGAAACAATAGAAATAATTTTCTTTTCGTTTATTACGTCCCCCATTGATTTCTCCATATTAAATGGCGCGTCAAAATCAGCCCGGTCGTTAAAAGTAACTATGTATTGAATTTAAGGTTACCAGATTCTTTCTTTGGGAACTCTCGCAAAATTTTATTAAGTAAGTTATATGTTCAAAATTAGTGTTGCGTTTTAGATTATGTATAAGTAGTTTAATCTTAAGTTCAAGATAATTAATTATAAAAGCAAGCTAATTAAGTTATTTAGTTCGAGAACTACTCCAAATTGGGGGAGAAGATGGGACACAAGCGATTAGGTTACTTACCTAAAACAAAAAGATGGCGAGAAATTGTTGAGCAAATAGGTTCATTTGTAGCTGGATCAACTGACGTTTCATCAATCGCTAACAAAACTTTACAGACGGTTCAAGAACGATTTGAGAATTTAAGTAGCGACCCATCTATACAATCATCATTTGAATTTCTTGTACAATTCTCCTACGCATTCCAAAAAGAAAACCCTACCAAATATTTAACAGAAAATAAAATAATTGAGACTGATGAACTAACACTTATAAGAATTGCCAGAGCAGCGGTAAATTATAAAAGCAAGGATGTTATTTCTCACGAGTACCAAGCTTTTGCAACACAAGCAGCAGTTGATGCAATTACTGTTTGGTACAAGAATAACTTGGAGCAAGGTGAAGGATTATTTAATAGTGAGCTGAATGCAGAAGCGATTTTTAGTAGAGCTGCTCGCGGAGACGGATTCAGTGAAATATCCAGAATGTACTTTTCGCGAATAACCGAAAGATATTTGAAATACTTTTTGGACCGAGAAGCGAGTACAAAACTGACTAACATACAGGATAGGAAAAGGTTTTCTGATGAAATAACAACTTATATAAATGCTATTTCAAAGCATGCATTTGAAACAAGTAAAATCACTCAATCTTATTCTGCCGGATGGTTTAATAAGTATGCAAATGAGAATTTTCCTCAAAAAAGACAGATAAGAAATTTCCTCTCATACGCTTTTGGCAAAATGAAAAGCGAATTGCTAAGGGAGGAAACAAGATGAGCAATTTTATTGAACATGTTGTTTGGTGTAATGGTGTAAAAGTAAAAAAGCAAAAAGGCGATGCTAAATGTTTAATACTTGATCATAGAGATGGCGCAAAAGATAAAAACGTAAATCTAAATCTGAGAAGTTTTGTAACAGACATTTACAAATTAAGCAACAGGGGGAAAGATTTATTAGAAATTGCAGGATATGTTTTTGCTGCGGATAGATTAAGTTATAGAGGACATGAAAGGGATTTAGAATATCACAGTTGGAGCCGTACTTTTCATTTTAATATTGCAGTGAGAGATCTCAATTTTTGGAAGAAGGCAGAAGTGCAAGAATTACTTTCGGAAGCATTGTGTTTTATGAGTGGTGATCACTCTTACAGTTTTACATTTTGTAAAGCAGAGGAAGATTTACCAACGAACTTTTTCGATAATGATAGTTTTAAGATTGATAAGCCAAATAATTTGAAGGTAGCATTATATTCTGGAGGATTAGATTCTTTAGCTGGAATAATTGAATCTTTAGAAACTACTGATGCAGAAGTTTGTATGGTTAGTCATCAATCAGGGCAACCCGGAGTAATAAACACACAACAGAATTTGTATGAGGTCTTGGCGAATATATATCCCAACAGATGCAAACATTACAAATTTCATTGCGGATTTAGTCATACAAAATCTATAGATGAAACACAGAGAACACGATCATTCTTATATACAGCAACAGCGTTTGCAATTGCAAACACATACGAACAAGATTGTATTTATGTTTATGAAAATGGAATAACATCAATCAATTTTGCCGATACCCAAGATTTAATGAATGCCAGAGCAAGCAGAACTACTCATCCGAAAACAATTGGATTGTTAGAAAAGCTATTCACAAAGATTGCTGAGAAGCCCTTTAAAATTCAACATCCCTACCTATTCAAAACAAAAACAGAAGTAGTAGATATTCTTAAAAAGTACAATAGAGAATTTACACTTGATGTAGCAGTATCGTGTAGTTCTACGAGGAATCATCCAAGTGGTTTTTCTCATTGTGGAATTTGTTCACAATGTATAGATAGAAGATTTGCAGTCTATGCCGCGGAAGTTGAAAAGTTTGACGAAGGCGGTTTATATCATACTGACTTTGTTAAAAATGGTATTGATGAGATCCCTCATATAAAAGCATTAACAGATTATATAAGACTTGCTCAAGAGTTTAAGGACATAGATATAGATGGATTTTATTTGAACCGAGCTAGAGAAATAGTTGATGTTGAGGAATATATTGAAGGTGCTGACGATCAAGAACGACTTATGAAAATATATGAGCTTACACAAAAACATTCAAAGAACATCGAACACGCATTGAACCAAATGCGCAGAATATTTGATAGTCCTTTAGCTCATCCAAATCCTAATTCAATATTCAATACTATTATCGCACCAAGGACATATCAAAATGTCAAGTTAGTTGTTGAAGATGACTATTTGGAAGGAAAGGAAATTCCACCTAAGACTATGAAGAAATTGGCAACTGAAGCTTGTGAAAGCTTGGTACGAAAAGAATTAATAACTGATGTTCTTGATGAAACTAGAAAGAATAGACCAATTAGTACATTAGTTGTTACCGAATTAAGGAGAAAGGGTTATAAGGTTACTCAAAGACAAGCAAATACTATAAATGATTACTTCAGAAAAGCACAAATACAAATCAAAAAAGAAAATAACGGAGGCTTAAAAGTAGTTTCGGAATAAAAAAAGGATAATCCCCAAAATCCCCGCGTAATCCCCAACAAAAGCATTGTTGTTCCCTCTCATCTTCCTCTTTTGTTTTGATATAACAAAAAAAGAGGAAGTAACTGCAATGAAACAGCAACAAAAAGCAAAACAGATTAATGAACAATTAACTGAAATTAAATCACTTCTTAAACAGAAAGACCAAAAGCCACTCAACTTTGTAGAGGCGGCACAATACCTAAGCATTTCTCAAAGCACGCTTTACAAGCTCACGTATCAAAGAAAAATTCCGGCGCATAAGCCGAGCGGTAAGCTATTGTATTTTTTTAAGCATGAGCTGGATGAATGGATTACAAAGAGTGGTGAGTTGAAAGATGAAAAAAATAAAACGAGAAACGTAAAACGGAAGAAAAAAGAGAAAAAACAAAATAGCGTAAAAAATAGCGATGAAGAAGAACCGCCGTGAGGATGGATAGGCATTAGTGGTTAGGCAATAGGCATTAGGGAAGAGAAGTAAGCAATAAGAAATAAGCAGTAAGTGAAAGAAAAGATATAAAGCGGAAAAGAGTATGGAAGAGTATAAAAATAGCATTAACAACTTGGCAGAGAAAGAAAAACTGATGAATATGTTTTTTGAGAGGCTGCCGGAAATGTTAAACAACACTTCAAAAAGTGATGTTAAGGAAACTGTTACGCTGCGGGTTTTTAAGAACGAGTATTTAGAATTGCTAAAAAACAATCTATCTCATTCTTATTACAGATCGGTAAAAGCTTCTTTTGACCACTTACTTTCATATTTCAAACCGCAAAAGCCGATGAGTTCATTCAAGCAAAAAGAGATTGAACAATTTATGGGACATTTAAAAGTAAATGTACCGAAAGGTTACCGTATCTATTACAGAAACTTAAAAGCTGCATTTACAAAGGCTCAAGCGTGGGAATACATTACCGTAAACCACTTTAAGAACTTCAAGTTACCCAAGAGCCAAGAATTAGCACCGGCATTTGTGAATAGCATTCAGCTTTCAGCAATTAGCGATAAGATAAAGAAACAAGCTGTTAAAGATATTACGGCCTTTGCGTTCAATACCGGAATGCGGTTAGATGAAGTAATTAATCTGAAGTGGTCCAACATTGATTACGCAAATAGAACAATTACTGTTGGCGATGATGGATTTACAACTAAAGGAAGAAAGCAAAGATTTATTCCAATGACTAATGATGTATATGAGTTGTTGGCGAAACGTGAAAAGTCAAAGGTGAATGAATTAGCTAGTTTGCCGATCATTCATTCTATAAATAATAAATGTGAAGGAAAAAGAGATGCTTCGCTACCGCTCAGCATGACAAACGCATTTGTTTTTTGTAAAGAGAATGGATTTAAGTACAGCAAGGATTATGTTTCTAAGAAGTTCAAAGAGGCTTGTAGAAAAGCTAATATTGACAAAGCGATACACTTCCATTCTCTAAGACATTCATTTGCATCATACTTAGTACAGCAAGGCGTTTCACTTCCAACAATTAAAGATTTGTTAGGCCATACTTCTATTACTACAACTGAGATATACAGTCATCTTGATGTTTCTTCTTTACAAGAAGCAATAAAGAAATTTGATGTAAATGCCAGACAAATAAAAAATCAACCGGAAGAAAGCAGCGCAATTAAAGAAAATGAAGAAAGTGAATTAAAAATTTATAAAATAAACAGCAGAGGTTAACATGAGAAAGTTTTTAGAAATAGCAATGATTTTCAAAACCATGTTTGGTTTTAATGTTTTACCAATGAACGGCAAGCAACCGATTATTGACTGGGAAAACTGGCAACTGATTGAACAGACTAATACCGATGTACAGGAAATGAATTGGGTTAACAATGTCAGCGGAGTAAGTGGTGTTTGCGGAATAAATGATTACCGGAATATTGATTTTGACAAGGTTAATGACCCAATGGTTGTTGAGCAGTTTTTGAAAAGGCTGGGATTAACAGAAAAATATGCTTGGACTGTAAAGAGCGGCAGCGGTAATGGTTTTCATGTTTGGATTAAGGTTAGTGAAAGCGAAGAACTTTACAAAAGGCTTAATGGAAAGAAAAGTGTTTACCGGCTCCACTTAAAAGAAAGCGGTTTATGCGATCACATTGAATTGAGGTGGAACAATTCGATTACTGTACTTCCATACTCTAAACATCCTAGCGGATCAACGTATGCTTTTTACTATGACGAGCCTAAAGAACCACCATTAGAAGTGAGTTCAGATATACTCATAGAATGTTTGGAAGATCTGTGTGAGTTGGAAAAGGAAAGAGAAATTCTTGCCGTTGGAAAAAGAACATTTGAGCCAACAAGTTTTGATATGGAAAAGTTAGAAAGCGCTATAGAGTTTCTTGGAAATAGCTTACCAAATAGCACTTATGATGAGTGGTACCGAATAGGTTTTGCACTTGCAACAATTGGCGAGGAAGGAAGAAAGTATTTCTTGAAGATGAGTTTAAGCAATCCGCATTACCATGATACAGAGTTTGCTATAAACAAGAAGTTTGATGAGTTGCAGAAAGATTATGATGGGAAGATAACTCTTGGTACGCTTTATCATATAGCAGAAAAATATGGATGGGTAAAACCTTTTGTAAAGTTCTGGTATGTGGATAATGAAAAAGTGAGAATTTCTAAACCAAACTTTAAGAGATTTTTAGAAGAGAACGGATTCTGCAAGCTGAAACTTGAGAAGGGTTACATAATGCTACGGGTCCAAAAGAACATTGTGCATGAAGTGGAAATCTTCAACATCAAGGATTTTGTGATTAATCATTTGAAAGGGTTAGATGGTGGACATTATACCGATGTTAAAAAAAGCAGAGTTATTGATGAGGTTATGAAAGGCGCGTCGCAACATTTTGTACTTCCTTTTCTTGAATTTCTTGAGACTAAGGAATTGAATTTCTTACGTGATACAAAAGAGAAAGGATATTTATTCTTTAGCAATTGTTTTGTGGAGATTACAAAGAGTAAGATTACGAGTAAGAGGTATGAGGAATTAGAAGGTTTTATTTGGGATAAGCAAGTTATTAGAAAATGTTTTGTTGTTAGCAAAAAAGAATCTGAGTTTGGAAAGTTTATAAGCAACATTTGTAAAAGTGAAGCTGCACGAATTGATTCAATGAGAAGTGCATTGGGTTATCTGCTGCATAATTATAAGGATTCAACTAATGCCAAGGCTGTGATATTTCTTGATGAAAGAATTATGGACGGTGCTTATGGTAGAAGCGGAAAAGGTGTTGTATCTAAAGCGATAGGTAAGCTTCGGAAATCAATTAGACTAGATGGCAGAAATTTTACTTTTGCCAAGAACTTTGTTTTTCAGTCGGTAACGCTTGATACTGCAATAATTGAGTTCAATGATGTTACAAAGAAATTCAATTTTGATAAACTCTTTTCAATAATAACAGATGATATTACAGTTGAGAAGAAGAATCAAAATGAAATCATAATCCCATTCCATGAATCTCCAAAAGTTTTGATCTCTACCAACTATACAATTGATGGCTCGGATGATTCCACGCTTGACAGGCAGTTTGTAATAGAGTTCTCTGACCACTACAACATTAAGCACACACCGATTACTGAATTTGGGCACCGATTCTTTGATGAATGGAGTAACGAAGATTGGATTAGTTTCTTCAACTATATGGTTGGTTGTTTTCAGATTTATTTGCAAAAAGGATTAATCCAATACAACCACATCAATCTTGAAAGGAAGAAGTTAATCAACTCAACAAGTGAAGAGTTTGCCGATTACTTTGAAACGATTGAGCTTGGTAAAGAACACTTAAAGAAAGATTTGTTTGAGAACTTCCGGAAAGAATATGATGAGTATGCTGATATGCAAGCCGTGCGGTTTACAAAATGGATTAAGGATGCGGCTAAGATAAAGGGAATTAAAATCAACGAACGAAAATCAGGTAGCGAACGGTACATTCTCTTTGGTGAGATTGTAAAAATGGACGCGATGGACGACAGTTTATTTGAAAGAGAGAAGGACGGTAATTAATTACCGTCCAAGTCGTCCAAAAATATTTATAAACTAAGAATTGTGAGGAAAAAGCGAATACAACACCGTTGAAAGCAACTCTCTCTTCTTTTCTCTTGAAAGAAAAGAAGCAAAAGTTCAAGGCTGCAAATCCTTGGCTAAGAATTTCATTAGAAATACTATGGAAATTGAACTCGTCCCGCATCATTTTGCAATTGCGGGACTTCAAGCAGCAATTTCCATTTAACGCATTTCTAATTCATTCTCTATACGCCAAGGATTTAATGCCGATGACAGCAATGAGTTTAATAATAAAGCACAACATAATTTTATAAAAACTTGAAGAGGTATAAAATGAAACAAACACCATTAAGAGCGATTAAAAAGCATTGTCTGGAATGTTCATGCTTTGAAAAGAAACAAGTGAGGGAATGTGTAATTAAGGATTGTGTGCTCTTTCCTTACCGACATGGTAACAACCCGCAGCGGAAAGGTATAAGCGGAAAGAAAAACCTCAACTCAACGAATAGTTTTGAAAATGGTAATGTTACTGCTCTAACTGCTTGAGTTTGGTTGAGAAATGGCTGGTGAGATGGGGAAAATCCTAGCAGATTCTAAAATAAAGGAACCTCTTACAAAACGAGCGGTATTATTTTTTATGGATACGGAATTCTCAAGTAACTGTATTGTTGACAAAAAACAAGAAAATAAATAGTTTGGATTGTAAAATAAATGCGTTTGGGGGTTATTGTTTTTTCCTCCTAAAAATCAGTTGATTAAGAATTTACAAGGTTGCCATAGCATGCTTCTGCGAATAGGTCAATATTCTTGGGTGTTGTTTTTTCTTCTTACATTAAAAATAAGCGCACAATGGGTTGAATTAGAAAAAATATACTTGGGAAGTGTGAACGGTATTGGTTTCAAAGATAACTTATTATTCTTGAATACTTCGCAGGGAATATTTAAGGACGATGGCACAAGATTAAAATGGAAAAACATTACAACTAGTTTCCCCCCTAGTGAAATAAGCACTTTTTATAACACTAATGAAAAGATTTTTGTAGGTGTAAATGGAAAGATTTTCTTTTCAGAAAATGATGGCGAATTGTGGAAAAGTTTACCGCTGAACGTAACTGCTAAACTTATTAATAAGATTTCTGAAAATAAGAGTTACATTTTATGCTTAGCAGACAACGTATTCTATTATACCAAGAAGGATATTATTAATTGGCAATTATCAAGACCTAGTAAGGTATTGGACTTTGCTGTTACCGATACTTCTTATTTTGCTAGCTATAATAGTGAAACTCAGAGTACTAAAGATTTATCAACTACTTGGCAAAGGATGGCGCCGGGCGGGGGCAGATTACTGTTGGGAGATATAGGACAAATAATTAGTGTAGGCGAGTATTCCTCTGAAGATGGCTATCATTTTTCCTCACGCTATCTCGGATACAATCCCAAATTAACAGCAATTTCCAGCAGTAAAAGACTTTTTCATTTATATAAAGATGGTCCCCGAATAATGTTTTTTCAAACAGATCCACAATGGATAATACCACAACTACAGTTTTTAAGTGATAAAAATATCTATCAAAGCCTAAATGCAAATTCAGATTATTTATACGTTGGGACAAAATATGGCGTTTTTACAACAATAGACTCTGTTAAAAATTGGAATACTGTTACATGCAGATTTTCTGAACCATCAAAAATCACGTCTATCATTGTTAAAAACGAAGATTTGATTGTGGGAACGATGGAGTGCGGCGTTTTTTTTAGAAACGAAAAAGATAAAAACTGGATCACAAGAAATGACGGTTTACAAGGACAAACAATAACCTCATTAGTCAATCATAATAATACAATTTTTGCTGGAACAAATGGAAATGGAGTGTTTCGATTTGATGACACCGAGAAAAAGTGGGTTGCAATCAATGTTGGACTGGAAAATGCTAATAGTAAAATCATAAGACAATTTTTGAGCGATGGAGACACATTAACAGTACTAACTGAAGATGGGCTATTTAATACTTTGGATTTGGGAAACACTTGGATAAATAAAAACGACGGTTTAACAGGAAATAACTATAAGGCAATTTCAAAATGTAATTCAGCATATTTTGTATTGTTTGACAATTCAATTTATAAGCATGAGAAGAACAAATTGTGGGAAAAAGTAAGTATACCAAGCAGCGTAGATAATATTAAGACAATGCTTTCATATGATAAATATATTTTTATTAATTATTACAATAAAATTTATTGTACAAAAGATAATGGTATGACATGGGAGAATTTTACCGAAACATTATCCAACACAGTTATTTCAAAGCTAACTACTAATAATAATTTATTATTTGCGACAACAATAGATGGAATTTATTATACAAAAATAGGCACTAGTAATTGGAAAAGTTTTAACGAAGGATTAATCAATGAAAATATCGAATCCATATTTGTTACTAATGATTTAATATATGTTGCAACAGAAAGTGCGAGAATATTTAAGAATAATCTTTCTAACTTATCCAGCATAATAAAAGAAAGAGTAATACCAGCTAGTTTCCGCTTGGGACAAAACTATCCAAATCCATTTAATCCAGCTACGAATATTTCATACTCTATATCCAAAACTTCAATAGTTATACTAAAGGTTTACGATGTTCTTGGTAATGACATCTGTACTCTTTTAAATAAAATTCAAAATCCCGGCGAGTATATAGTAAAATATGAGCCGTGGAATATTACAAGCGGGATCTATTACTACGCTCTCATAGTAGATAATACGAAGCTTGTAAAGAAAATGATTCTAATAAAATAATCTTAATCTGGTGAAATAATTATGAGCAAACTAATTACAGTTATTACTTTATTTTTATTTTTTTTACCTAAAAGCAGTATTGGTCAAGTAATTAAAAGTGACTCTACAAAAAGTTTGATCGAAATAAATTCCGTTCCGGAAGGTTGTAATGTTAATATTAACAAAAAAAGTGTCGGTGTAACTCCACTCAAACTAGAAAACTTTGAGAAAGGTAATTATTCAATTGAAATAGTTTATAAGGACAAAGTGAACAAGTCCGTTCTCAATTACCTTGGTGGAGTTAATGAAATATTCTACATAATGGATGGTGATTATGGATTATTAAACATTAATTCTTCTCCAAATAATGCAAACATATATGTTGATGATTTGTTGAAAAATAAAACACCAATGCAAAACATTAAACTTGAGAATGGACTGCACAACATTAGGATTGAAAAAGAGAATTACCAACCATATACGAAGGTTGTAAGAATTGCTAATCAAAGATATGATATTAGTGCAAACTTAGAATATAAATTTAGCTTTCTATCATTAGATCGGTTCAATGACATTGAATATTATAAAGTTGATGGTCTAGCCAAAAGCGATTCAGCTCTAAAACTTGAAGCCGGTATACATGAAATTGCTATTAAACATAAAGGATATCATAAAGAAATAACCTCTAGTTTTAAACTAGAATCTATGCGAAAGAATTTGTTAAAAACCAGAATCAATACTTTCACACCTATTTATTTTTTGGAATCAGCACTTGTTCCAGGACTTGGACAATTTGTAGACAAATCGGAAACAAAAGGAATAATTGTTTTTCTTGGCTTTCTATCTTCCACGTATTACTATTTAAAAACAACTAGTGATTATAATAATCTTAACAGTAAATTATTTGCTACTCGTTCACTATTTACATTAGCCAATACCGAAAAAGAAACTATAGCATTAAGAGCGAAACTTGAAACTCAGATAGAGGAAGTAAACAAAAAGGGGAAAACCAAAAACTTAGCTGCTACGGTGTTGCTCTCTATGTATGGAATAAACTTACTTGATGCTTTGTTGTTTCATTCTCTTGATGCAAATATGGAAATTTACAGCTCTCCCTTTGACGAAAGTGAAATAAATTTAAGTTATAAAATTAATTTTTAAGACGAGTACTTCTATGAAAAACATCAAATTCCTTATTCTTATTGGTTTAATAGGGCTCATAAGCTGTGTTGATGAAGTGACACTTACCGAAGAAAATGTACACGATCCAAAATCATCCATTTACACACCTAATGAGCCAAGTAGTCTTAAAGTCGATTCATATACTGATGAGCTGGTAAAGCTTAGTTGGAAAGATAACAGCGCCGGTGAAGATGGTTTTGTAATTCGTAGAAGTTTAAATGACGATTCGCATTATTTTGACGTAGGTCGCGTAAGCGAAAGTATTAACACCTTTAGCGACACATCAAAACTAGAAGCGAATAAAACCTATTACTATAAAGTCTTGGGATATAAAGGTGACAATTATTCATATAAAAGCAATGAAGTAACTGTAAACTTCAGTTTTGTAGCTCCAAGTAACTTATCTGTAACACATATAAATAATACTGCCCTTAAACTGAATTGGAGTCATAATAGAACTGATATCAAAGGGTTCAAAATTTATGGACGCTCTGTAACTAATAACGAAAACTTTGGGCTTATAGGTGATGCTTCAAATCTATCTAGAAGTTTCGATGTAGTCGGATTAGATTCAACAAATGTTTATGAATTTTATTGCCAAGCTTATACGAAAAATAACATTTCTGATGCATCCACTAAATTAAAAGTATTACTGGGCAAAGATTTGATAGAAAAGAAAACTCTTAATCGAGGAATGGAATATTTTAGTCAATCAAGCGCTGGGGACATTCTTTTTTCTGGAGGTTCGCATTTAACAAATGGGTTAGTGGAAATTTATACAAAGGATTTACTACTTAAATCGTCTTTTCAATATAAGGACCCAGTAACCGCTATAAGTAATAATAATGAATATCTAATACTTGGTTCATCATTGATAAATCCCATCACTAAACTAACACAAATTGCAATTGTTAATATAAGTTCAAAAGAAATAATTGATACTATCGACATACCGGCAAGTCAAGTTGCATTTTTCAATAATGATGCACAAGTTCTTATTAATGTTGCCGGAACTGCATCAAAATATTCAGGCATGATTCTTTATGATATTGTTAAACATAGAGCTGTATGGCAAAATCCTACAGTAAAAGCCTCAAAGTTTTATTTGGACAAAGCCAAAAACTTGTTATATGCTTTAACTCAACCCCAAATAACAGTGATTAATCCAAATTCAGGTGATATTATAAAGAATATTATAGGTATTACTAGTGGAACAATTACGGACTTTTCGATAAAACATGACGGGACAAAAATAGCATTACTAATAGATAAAGCAATTGAGATTTGGGATTTGAATAGTAATACCAATTTACGTACAATAAATATAAATATCGGTATGAGCACCACATACCTTGCATACTCACTTTCATTTATAAATGACGACAATCTAATCGCCGATTCAAGAAATATTTATAGAATTTCAGATCGCGAAGCTTTGTGTTCAAATCCAAGGTCTTATACAAAACTATATTATAATAATTTAACAGGTAGAATGATTTTGGGTTACAATCGTACTTCGCTAATTGAAGGTGATTTAGTTAATAGATGGAAACCGACAATAATTGTAGATTAATCTATAAGCTTTATTGACAACCATCATTAAATTGTATGGGTAACATGGTTTTGCATCATAAAAGATCAATTGCTCCCTTTAAACTATGCTTTTAAAGATGAGCATACATTTCTGTTGTTGTAAATTGTCCATGTCCAAGTAGTTCTTGAATTACTTTTAACGAAACTCCTTTTTGTACAAGCATTGAGGCATAAGAATGACGCAAAGTATGGAGATGGATTTTCTCATTTAATTCTGCACGATGGATTGGCGTAGGTAGATTAAAAAAAGTGCAACTCAATGAATGATTTTAGATACTTTATTCTGTAGATGAAGTTTTGTATTACCGCAAAGAGTTTGTAGTTAAAAGTGAGTGATTAGATGGGGAAAACCGGAATAGGATTGTAAATAGAACATACCCACAGCTACGTGTAGGTATGTTTTAATTTTTATAAAAGGTTTACTGCGTCCTTCAAAGTTTGCTGCTGAAGATGCGCATACTTTTCCGTTGTTGTAAATTGCTCGTGTCCAAGAAGCTCTTGGATTACTTTTAAGGAAACACCTTTTTGTACTAGCGCGGAAGCATAGGAATGACGCAAAGTGTGGAAATGAATTTTATCATTTAAATCTGCACGACGAATAGCTATCTTGAATTGTTTACTTACAAAATCCTCCTTTAGCTTAGCTCCACTTCTTATAGAGAAAACATAATTATTTCTTTTGATGCTAAGGATTTTGGGATAAATTGATTTCAGATCATTTAGTAATTCTTCATTAATTGGAATAGTTCTTTCTTCTTTACTTTTTGTAAAGAATCCATCAGAGCAAATTGTAGTGATTTGCGATTCATCTAAGTTTACCCAAGACCATTTCATATTTACAAGTTCGCCTAGACGAAAGCCGGTTAAGAATGCAGTTTTGAAAAGATGCATAAGCGTTTCATTTTCAGTATGCTCTAATATTTTAGCAAAATCTTTTTCATTAATATATAAAGGTTGTGGTTTTGTCATTTTAGGCAATTTTATTGCTTTGAAATGGTTCTTCTCTAAATACTCCCATACAACAGCTTTGCTAAATGCTGCCTTAAGGGTGCGGTAATAAAGAGCGGCGCCATTTTCAGTTCGAGCAAATGTTACGGAAATAAACTGATCTATATTGCGAAGTTTCAAGTGATGTAAATAATTATCACCACAGTATGCAATTAACATTTCGAAAGATAACTTCACAGACCGGGCATAACTTTTTGATTTTGTTTTCTTGAGATACTCTAGATATTCATCGTTGAATTTTGAAAGTTTGATTGGTTCGATTTTGTGTTTGGTTTCTCCTTCAATTATATTCCCCTTGTACTTAAAAGAAGCCATAAAAAATATTGCTTCTTTTTCATCTGCGGTTAGTGTTGAAACTGTTGTTCTTTTTCCGTTATCAAAGTGGACAAGTTGAAAAAAGGGCGATTTTTTGTTCTTTACTAAATACACAGTCAACTCCTTTTTTACTGTGTATGGAGTATGTATGGAGTGGTTAAAAAAGCCTCGATTCGGAGCTAAAAAATTAACAAATCTGCTGACTCATAATCAGCGGGTCGGCGGTTCAAGTCCGTCAGGGCCCACTCAAAAACCCCGATAACAATCCGTTTTCGGGGTTTTTCGTTTTCTCAATCCCCTTAAAATAATAAAGTATATCAAATATAGATTTAAGCTTGAAAAAGTTTAAACTTATTTGCTATATTTACGATAATACGTCTGAGTATCCATTTAAGAGAAAATGCAACAATTATTAATAATAGGCGCGTTAGCAATTTTGGGTGTCACAATTCTAACATTTAATCAGTCTACATTAAATGTTAATGCGAATAGACATTTCAATATTGCGTTAACGGATGCCACAGCATCAGCACAATCTTTGGTCGAAGAGATTCAAACAAGGGCTTTCGATCAAAGTACAGTAAGTACTCATGTATCAGCCACTAGCAGTCTGACTACTACAAATTTGTTTGGTCCCGAAAATGGCGAAAGCAGCAAAAATCACTTCAATGATATTGATGACTTTAATAATTACACACAGGCAGATACTTTTCAACAGTTTGGGATTTTTACATCAATAGTAAAAGTTAATTATGTGCAAAAATATTCTCCTGAAACAATTTCTAACGCTCCAACTTTCATGAAGAGGATTTTGATTTCAGTACACAATCCATTTCTAGTGGACACTTTAAAACTTACAAGAATAATTAGTTACTAATATGAATAACATGCTTGATATAGTTGGGTCATTTATAATTGGTTCGCTAATTATACTGATGGTAGGGAATCTGAATTTACAGATATCTGCTACTCACAGAGATAATTTTTACGGGTCAATTTCTCAGGTCGAAGTTGTAAATGCTGCAACTGTTCTGGAATCTGATTTTGAGAAAATTGGGTACAAATCAACTTCGAGTAATAAAATTATCTTAGCCGATACCTCCGCCATTCAGTTTTATTCGGATTATGATGATGACCAGACTGTAGAACAAGTTAAATATAGAATTGGCAGCACTTCGGCATTATCAGGGACTCAAAACCCAAACGATAGACCAATATACCGGCAAATTGATGACGGGCAGTCAATGCTAATTGGGGCAGCAAAGTATCTTAAATTTGTTTACTACGATTCTCTTGGAAATCAAATCTCTTATCAAGCATTAACAGGGCAATCTTCTCGGAACATTGTTAAAATGATTCAAGTGAATTTAATTTATGAATCTCCGTTTCTAATTGATGGAAACTATCAAACCACACAGTGGAAAAAAACATTTAATCCAAAAAATCTCAACTAGCTAAGATTATGGGAAAGAGCGTTTTAATATATGTTATAGGAGCTTTTTTAATATTCACCGTAGCAATGCTTACTAGCGCGCGCATTGTTGATGCGGGAAGTCAAAACTCTATTAACTACTTAAGCAATGCTAAAGCAAGAAGTATTTGCAATAGTATGACTAGTATTCTCCTTTCCCGTTTGGCAGACAGTACGGATTTAAGAATAACTGAACCGGAAACAATGTCATTGTTAGATGGAACTGCGACATACACTATCACCGAAGTAGATGAATCCGGTGAAGAAGAAGATGATGATGAAGGAGAAGATCACGAAGGACATGAAGATGATGATGAAGGAGAAGACCACGAAGGGCATGAAGACGATGATGAAGGAGAAGGGCATGAAGATGATGATGATGAAGGGGAAGACCACGAAGGGCATGAAGATGATGATGATGAAGGGGAAGACCACGAAGGGCATGAAGATGATGATGATGAAGGGGAAGACCACGAAGGACATGAAGACGATGATGATGAAGGGGAAGACCACGAAGGACATGAAGACGATGATGATGATGAAGGAGAAGATCATGAAGGACATGAAGATGATGACGAACACGAAGGAGTTTTAGGTGGGTTGATTAAGATTTATGTATCAGCCATTTATAACAATGTTACGAGGATTCAAGTAACTTATGTTTCATTAAGTACAAATGGTACAATTCCTAGTTCAGTTCAGTCACTGATCACTGCACGTAATGCAGTTTCTACCAGTGGTAATCTTGTTGTAGATGGTAGAAATCATTCTTCAAGCGGTTCGTTAAGCGAGGATGATGGTGCTGTCGCAATCTGGACAACATCAAGCTATTCTCAGACTGGAAACTCAAAGGTTGGCGGAACTTACGAAACTATTAGCTATGAACCCTCTAAGCCAGGTAATTCAAACGTTATCAAAACATTCTCCACATTTTCCGGCGGATATCCAGATTCACCAGATGAGGTTTTCGGCGGCTCTTCTTCTGGTTTTACAGAAGGCAAGCTTAAAAGTATAGCTCAGAGTGGCGATGGAGGCAGTCAATATGTTACTAACCCAAGCAGCCTACATTTTCCGTTGAAAGGGATTACATACGTTGAACTTCCTAGTGGCGGTAAATGGCAGTCAACAAATATTGAAGGCTCGGGGATTCTAATAGTCCATAACGCATCGGGCAACTCTTTAATCAAAAATTTGAATACAGGAACATTCAAAGGTTTTGTTGTAGCTGATGATATTGTTCATGTTCACTCTTCAATAATTGGGGCTGTATTTTTGCTGTCATCGTTCCCATCGGATGGAAATTTTATTGGGAATGGAAACGGCTCAATTGTGTTTTCTAAGGACGCTATTACAAAAGCGACCGCAATTGTTAGTAACGGAGCAGATAATTACGGCTTCGGGAAAACAAGGCTTCTTGTTTTAAACTCTTATGAGAGATAGTTCTTCTGTTGATTAAACTAGTAGTGTATTCATTGTCCCTTGATGCGGGACGGGGTTAACTTTAGTTTTCATAAAAATGTCATCATTTTCTGTTTTGGCTCCTCCTTTTTTATTTTCGATATAATCAATAATATTATCTGGTATTCTATTGATAAAAAAATGTATTGCTATTTAGAAATCTTAGTAGGAACTTTTAATAGACAATTACAGTTTATAGCGCAACAACTTGTTCAATATAGATATGCTTTTCGAATAATTTTTTTTTAAAATAACTAATCTCAATCATTTTTATGGGGTGAATATGAAACTCCTTTCCGCACTAACATTAATTTTATTCTTTGGCTTGTCTCAAATCAATTTTGCTCAGGCAGAAACTTACAAAGCCATTGGTGCCGTATCAGATTTAATGACAAGCAAACCTTTAACCGGCGCATCAGTGCTAATCATATCAAAATCTTCCGGCAAGGAACTGAAGGGAATTGCCACGGATGAAAAAGGATTTTTTACAATTGAAAGCATTCCCGAAAGCAAAGTCCGGGTAAAAATTTCCATGGTTGGTTATCAAACACAAGTAATTGATTCGGTAGCTCTCGATCAAACATCGAGATTAGGATTAATACGCTTGCTTGCAACGACAATTGAAGTACCGGAAGTTGTTATTAAATCAATAAAGCCATTAATAGAATTTCATGCTGATAGGCAAGTAATTAACATGGACCGCCTGCCCGGCAACTCTGGTACTGTAACTGAAGCTCTAAAGAATTCCGGCTTAGTTGAAGTTGAACCTTCAACAAATAAAATTACTGTTAGAGGACAAGGCTTAAAAATACAAATGGACGGACATGAGTATAATATGCCTGCGGAAATGTTGGCGCAAATGCCTGCTACTATGATAGATCAGGTAGAAGTAATTTTAGCACCCGGCGCAAAAGAAAGTGCCGAAGGTGGAACTTACATCCTTAATCTTATTAGCAAGAAAGAGGCTTATAGTAATTACAGTGGTATGTTTTCTCTTAATGCGTCTTCCAACGCAAATAGTTTTGGATGAATGTATTTGAATTATAAGGGAGGGAAGTTAAACGTATTTAGCCAGGCTTATGGTAATCATTCCATAGGAAAAAATATTAACGAATCTGAAAGATTTGTTTACACTAGTCCTAATATGTACTATCAAAAATCTGCCGGCGATTCAAAATACACTTCAAATTTCGGCTACTTTAAAGTTGGTTTCGATTATGATTTTGATGAAAGTAATACCGCCACGTTTTATGTTAATTACAATGGATACAACTACAACGGAGACGGAAGCAATAATTCCTTCGTAAATAATAATAACAATGTCTTGCAGTACACATATGACGGTTACAATAAAAACGGTGGAGCTAATAACAATTTATCGTTTTATGGATTCTACAAAAAGAAATTCCAAACCAAAAGACATGAATTGCTTTTTGACGCTATGTACACTTCATTCGGAAATCCTACTGATGGCAAAATGAAGATGGATTATAGTAACAGAGTTGGCAGACCCGAAATGCAGAATAATAACACAGATGTAACCGCGAAGACTTTCATTTTTAAGACTGATTACGTTTTGCCTATTAATACTAACCGATTTGAGGCGGGTTATAACTTTACTTACCGTACCAGAAATAATGGCTATAATGTTGAAAATTTTTCCTATATAACCGGTACATGGGTGGATAGTTTAAAACTGAGCAATCTTTTTAAGTACTACGAAAGCATAAACGCTCTATATGCTACTTATGCGCACAAGCTAGGTAACTTTGATGTAAAATTTGGATTGAGAGCAGAAAACTTAGCAAGCGAAGGTAATCAGATAACTCAAAACACTAGTTTTTCAGAAAATTTTTTAAGTTTTTTCCCAAATCTAAATCTTGCGTACAAATTAAGTGAAATGTACCAATTGAGTCTAAATGCTTTTAGAAGAATAACGTATCCGCAGATATATTACATCAATCCATTTCGTCGTTATCTTGGTCTCAATAATTATTCTGCCGGTAATCCCAAAATAAAACCAACGTATGTTAATTCTGTTGCGCTCAACTTTTCTCAATTCATAAGCGTTTTCTATAATTACACAACCGGAACTGTTACTTCTGCAATGACTACAGAAAACGATTCGACGCTGATTTCAACTTTTTTGAATCTCAATAACGACAAATCCTACGGCGTAAATCTTACATTGCCTTATTACAATTCTCCGATGATGCCATTTAAGCTTCCGGATTTTATCAGCTCTTGCTATATCTCCTTCAATTATCGCTACTCAAAACAATCCGGACAATTTCTGAAGGAAGATCTTTCTTTAATAAATAAAAGCTACACACTTAACGCATACCTCGGTTTCAAATTATGGTGGGATATAGATGCAAATGTTTCGGTTTACTATGTACCAAGAACTGAGAACCGCAGAATGGTGAGAGGGGAAATGAAATACACTTCACTTTATTTCAGCAAAACTATGCTAGACCGTAAACTGCGCATTAATATTTACATCAATGATATTTTCAATTCGTCAAAAAATTACAATGAATCTATTGGCGGCAGTTATTACACAAAAAGTAATTACGAGATGCTAAATAGCCGGAGTATTTCAATCGGACTTTCATACATGTTTAATGATTATAAGGATAGAAGAGATCGAAATCTTGATGATGGGCGAGACGGAGGTGGCGGAAACAACGGTGGCGGTGGTTTTTAACAAATTTAGTTAGGCGAGCTAGATAACTTTAAAATAAAAAACCCAAGTGTGGGGGGAGCACTTGGGTCCGAAGTGTTAATAACATTGCTGCTATTAAACTCTACCCAAAAGTAATTCTTACAATAAAATAATGCAACAAAAAAATACTCCCAAACTAACTTTTTTTTAATTCGGGAAGGCTGCTTTAGCTTTACCCGCAGAAAATCTAATAATCTTATTAAATTTTAAAATAAAATATTACAGAGCGTTATAAACGATGATTGTTGAGCACATCAAATTTGATCTCTATCAGAAGAAGATATTTGAAAAGATGGTTATAGTTCCTCCATTAAAGATGCATGAAATGCTGGAAAATGAAGCTTGTTTCATGTATTTGGTTAGCGGCGAACAAGAAATCAATTCTACGACTGAGCATTGGAGGCTAAATGCTAAAGAAGCTGTGCTAATGAAATGCGGGGCGCATTTTGCAGAATGGCTAAAAACAAGTAAGACCGATCAGTGTGAGGCAATTGCTATTCATCTTTATCCCGACGTCCTTAAAAAAATCTATGAAAAAGAGCTGCCGGCATTTATTGTGGGCACAGCTTCTAGTAAAACGGAAATTACTAGCAAAATTATAAACGATGAATTGATTTATAATTACATAGCCAGTATGCAATTTTATTTTAACAATCCTACTTTGGTAAGTGACGAATTACTTGTCCTTAAATTGAAAGAGCTAATACTTCTTTTAACCAAAACGGAAAATGCTTCATCAATACAGCATCTTTTTACACGTTTATTCACGCCGCGAGAATTTAGTTTTAAGGAAATAATTGAGGCACACACGCTTTCAAATCTTACTATTAACGACCTAGCCAAGTTGACTAACATGAGCGTCTCATCGTTCAAAAGGGTGTTTAAGAGTATATTTAACGATAGCCCTGCTCATTATTTCTTGAACAAAAAGGTAGAACACTCGGCAGAACTTCTTTCTATTTCGGATCAAAGAATAAGCGATATTGCTTTCGATTGTGGGTTTAATGACCAATCTCATTTTTCAAAATCCTTCCAAAAGAAATTTGGTATTTCTCCATCTCAGTATAGATTGAACCAAAAGAACAAAATTCTGGACTAAACAGAAAATCTTTCTCTTTCCTCTTCGTTTAATTTTGTATCCAATTCTTAATCAATAATTGGAGACTATAAATGAAAAAGTACAGAAGGATACAAACAGAAATTATAATTAATACTTCGCGTGAAAGAGTTTGGGAAGTTCTATATACCCGCTTTGGCGAAACCTACCTCTATAATCCAAACCTAGAAGGTTCTCACTTTGTGTCCGGCACAAAGGGGGAGGTTGGCTGCGAAAGACAGTGTAACTTCGATGCCAAAACGAAAATTGTTGAAAAAATAGTAAACGCTAAGGAGCTCACAAGCTTTTCAATTGATATCGTTGGTGGAAATATGCCGTTTGTTGATAAAGGACTAGTTGATGTTGAATTGTTCAACGTCGGCGTAAATCAAACCAAAATATTATTCACTATGAATTTTAACACCAAACCTGCTTTCATGGGTATAATGATGAAAAGTATGATGAGAGCAAAACTTGCCGATGTACTGATTGGATTGAAGTATTATCTTGAAACCGGAAAAGCTGTTTCTAAGAATACTTATAAACCTATTTACAGGGCATATAAACTTTTGGGAGCGAAACAGTCATTTTCACATGTTCTAAATTAATTAGCTTTTACATTAATCATTTTAGATGAGAGACTTCAAATCGAGGTCTCTCATTTTTTTTTACAAAATAATGACCTGTGTAAAAAAAGCTTCTCAGATTTTTCAACGCATTATAAAATCCTTTTCAGTATTCCCTTCGAATGAGTCACCCGGTCAATCTCATATAATGCTTTAGAATGCGTAAAGTTAGCGTATCAATTTTCTTTCTTGCATTTTAGGATTTCGTGTATTAAATTATATGTAACCAAATGGTTACATAAGTGAACAACTTAAGAAGAGATGTTTTTCAAGCAATAGCGGATCCCAATAGGAGGGAAATTCTAGGATTACTGGCAAGCCAGACCCTAACACTCAACGGTGTTGCAGAAAAATTCAAAATCAGCCGTCCGGCTGTTTCCAAGCATATCAAAATACTTAGTGAATGTGGACTCGTGAATATTAAGCAAGAAGGACGCGAACGGTATTGTGAAGTCCGTTTGGAGAAACTAAACGAGGTTTCTTCTTGGGTTGAACAGTACAGAAAATTCTGGGAAGAAAAACTGGATGCTTTAGATAATTACTTAACTATTTTACAATCAAAGGAGAAACTGGATGGACAAAATAAATAGCAGTGAAGGAGAATTGACCGGAAGAGAATTCATGATTTCGCGGCTGTTTAACGCGTCGCAAAAACTTGTAGTTAAACTTTCACAACATTCGACCAACTTGGCAAATATTTATCTAAAGGAAAGGAATAAAAAAAATGCCAGATAAAAAAAACGAAATCGTTATCACACGCATCTTTGATGCACCGCGTGAATTAGTTTGGAAAGCCTGGACGGAACCTGAACACTGTAAGAAATGGTGGGGACCAAATAATTTCACAACACCTTACTGCGAAATTGATCTTCGTGTTGATGGAAAATATCTTAATTGTATGCGTTCGCGGGAAGGACAAGATTTTTGGAGTACCGGGGTCTATCGCGAGATTATTCCACTTGAGAAAATTGTATGTACAGATAGTTTTTCCGATGAAAAAGGAAATGTAGTACATGCTTCTCACTATGGAATGCCCGGCGATGATTGGCCTTTGGAAATGCTTGTTACTATAACCTTTGAAGAGGTTGATGGAAAAACAAAAATGATTCTTCGTCATGAAGGTTTACCATCTGGTGATATTAGCGAGCAAACAAATGTTAGCTGGAACGAATCATTCAACAAACTTGCCAACATTCTGAAATAAATAGGAGGGAAATTAAATGAAAACAAATAACATAATGAGTAAATGGTTGGCGACCATGCCATACATGCATAGCCTACTTCGCATAACTTCTGCTTTCTTATTCATTCAGTCCGGTACTATGAAATTGTTTTCCTTCCCAATGGGAATGCCTGAAGGTGTAACCGCAGATCCTTTTTCCCAAATTTGGATTGGAGGAGTATTGGAGACTTTTGGCGGGGCTTTAATTCTTCTCGGTTTCTATACTCGTCCTATTGCATTTCTGTTGTCGGGTGAGATGGCGGTTGCTTATTTCCAGTTTCATGCTCAACAAAATTTCTGGCCAATAATAAATGGTGGTATTCCGGCAATACTTTATTGCTTCATATGGCTTTACTTTTCTGCTGCAGGCGCCGGGGCATGGAGTATTGATTCATTTTTACAAAAGAGAAAAACAACGAGCTAAATAATTTCGACCAGTGTGCTTATAAATATTCCATGAGAAAAGGGAAAAATTATGAATGAAAAAAAGGGGAATGCAACAAATACTGAAGACAGGGAAATAAAAATTTTCAGAGTACTAAATGCACCGATAGAATTGGTTTGGAAAGTTTGGACGGATTCAAATCATATTGCTAATTGGTGGGGACCAAGAGGATTTACAAACACCATAACTAAAATGGAAGTAGAACCGGGTGGTGAATGGGATTTAATAATGCATGGTCCGGATGGCACAGACTATAAGAATAAAAGTATTTTCACTGAAGTAATTAAACATAAAAAGCTTGTTTATGAACATCAATCTTCCCCAAAGTTCATTGCTTCAATTGAATTTGAAAGCGCCGGTAGCAAAACAAATTTAAGCTGGCACATGCTTTTTGAAAGCAAAGAACAATTTCTTCAGGTCGTGAAAACTTTTAAGGCAGATGAAGGACTGAAACAAAATGTTGATAAACTTGAAGAGTATCTCTCAAAGATGTGAATTCCTGGACAAAGTTATTTCAAATTTACTTAAACAATTTTAAGGATTGAAAATGAAAGACGAACCATTTCTCATCGAAAGAACTTTTTCTGCTCCTATTGAAAAAGTTTGGAAAGCAATTACCGATAAGAACGAAATGAAACTTTGGTATTTTGATTTAGCTGAGTTTAAAGCAGAAGTAGGTTTTAAATTTCAGTTCATAGGAGGTCCCCCGGAGAGGCAATATCTGCATCTTTGCGAGGTTACTGAAGTGGTTAGTGGCAAAAAGCTAACTTACAGTTGGAGGTACGACGGCTATGAAGGAAACTCATTTGTTTCCTTTGAATTATTTGGTGAAGGGGATAACACCAGACTAAAACTTACACATGCGGGTTTGGAAACATTCCCTAAAGAGAATCCGGACCTGGCAAAACACAATTTTGCTGAAGGTTGGACATCAATCATAGGAGAGTCGCTGAAAAAATATTTGGAAATGTAATCTTATAAACACATCTAAATTTCAACCGATGCAATGTTGGCGGAAAATTGCCGAGCAAAATCCGCCAACAATCTTTTAGACAATTACTATTTTTTTGCATATCATAGACCAAGATAATTGGTCTTTTTCGTAATTCATTCTATAAGAGTTTAATATCAAAAAAACTTGTTTTTGAATCTTAAACACTAATTTAAGCAGGGGCGGTTGTGAAAAATTTCTTTTTATTGTTTAGTAAATTCTTCTTCTTTTTGATTTATCCCAATATTCTGAGCTTTCGGTTTATCGTGTCAGCATTGTACAAAACAAATTTTTTCCCCAAAAAATCAGAAGCCGTAGCCAGCCGGTTTGTTTAGAAGAGAGCATTTAATTTCTTGTTTTTTATGAGAACCGTAACTATAAATGAGATAAAGTAAGCAAAGCAATTTTTCATTTAACAATATCGCTGGAGGGATGTAATTATGGTAGATTCAATTGTAGATATTCTTCTGATAGAAGATAACCCAAACGATGTTGAGCTTACAATGCGCGCTCTAAAAAAGAATAACATTGTAAACAACGTTCATGTAATTATGGATGGTGCTGAGGCATTGGAATATTTCTTTGCCGACGGGAAATACAGCGGCAGAGATATAAATTTAAGACCCAAGCTTGTTATACTGGATTTAAAACTTCCTAAAGTTGACGGGCTGGAAATTCTTCGTAAAATTAAAAGTGACGAAACAACGAAGACTATCCCTGTTGTTGTGCTAACTACATCAAAAGAAGAGAGCGATATAGTTTCGAGCTATAAGCTTGGAGCTAATAGCTTTATTGTAAAACCGGTGGATTTTGAAAAATTTATTACCACTGTTAGGGAGTTGGGTATGTATTGGCTTCTGATTAATGAACCGCCCAAATAATAGAAAAATTTTACAAAAAAATAGAAGTGAAAAATGTAAATTGCTTTGAGACCAATTTATTCTATTACAGAGATTTTAGTAACTAATAAATCTCATTTATTCCAAATTTATGAGGGTAACTGAAATGAATTGCAAAGGGACAAAATGGAATCTCTAAAAATCTTGTTTGTAGAAGACCTCACCTCAGATGTGGAATTAAATCTTCGAGAGATCAAAAAAAACGAGATTGAGTTTGTTTCTCTTGTAGTTGAGACTAAAGAAGATTATATAAAAGCACTTACAGAATTTAAGCCAGATATAATCCTTTCGGATTATTCATTGCCTAAGTTTAACGGTATGCAAGCTTTGTTAATTAAAAAGGAGCTAACTCCATTAATTCCGTTTATTCTAGTAACTGGATCGTTAAATGAAGAGACTGCTGTTGAGATTATGAAGGCAGATGCAGATGATTATCTGTTAAAAGAGAACATTACACGACTTGTCCCCGCTATGAAGTCGGCTATCGAGAAAAAATCGAATCTCCGCGAGAAAGAGTCAGTGCTGCAGAGTCTAAAGGAAAGTGAAGAGCGCTACCGCCTCATTCTGGAAAATAGTATGGACGCAATATTATTAACCTCGCAGGATGGCTCAATACTTTCGGCAAATAATTCTGCATGCGAAATGTTCGGGATGACAGAAGATGAGTTAAAATTAGCGGGCAGAAATGGAATTGTTGACCTAAACGATACCAGATTGGAAAAACTGCTTGCTGAAAGAAAAGAAAAAGGAAAAGCAAAGGGTGAGTTAAATTTTATTAGAAAAGACAAATCAAAACTTTCTGCCGAAGTATCGGTTTCCGTTTTTATTGACAGCAAAGGCGAGCAAAAAACCAGTATGGTTATTAGTGATATTACTGAACGTAAACTTTCTGAGGCAACTATAATCCGTGAACGGGCTTTGTTTCGCACACTCATTGATAATATTCCTGATGCTATATACATAAAAGATAAGGATGGTCGTAAAACTTTAGCCAACCCGCAGGACCTAAAAAATATGGGTTGTTCATTTGAAGAAGAGGTACTAGGTAAAACTGATGCAGAATTTTTCTCCAAAGAAGACGCCATAAAATTTATGTCTGATGATAATAATGTTTTTAGCGGAAAATCAGTATTGGATCGGGAAGAATCATTTGTTGATAGGGATGGAAACAAAAAATGGATTCTCACTTCCAAACTTCCCTTATACAATGAAAATGGAGAGGTTGTTGGCTTGCTTGGAATTGGACACGACATAACAAAACGGAAACTATCGGAAGAATTGTTACGAGAAAGTGAAGAAAGGCTTAGAAGCATTTATGAAAACGCGACTATAGGAATTTACCGTACTACACCTGAAGGCAAAATTGAAATGGCTAACCCGGCTCTTGTTAAAATGCTCGGTTTTGAATCGTTTGAAGAGTTAGCCCAGCGTAACCTTAGTACAACCGGATTTGAATTACATCATCCTCGTTCTGATTTCCAATCCCTAATTAAAAAAAATGGAATCGTTGAGGGGCTTGAATCTGCCTGGTATAGAAAAGACGGAACTATAGTTTATGTTAGCGAAAGTGCGAGGGCTATTTATGACAGTGCAAACGAAGCAATTCACTACGACGGAATTGTGGAAGATATTACCGAACGCAAAATTGCTGAGGATAAAATAAAAGTTCTTACGCTTTCAGTTGAACAAAATCCCGTAGCTATTGTTATTACAGATCCGGAGGGGAAAATTGAATATGTTAATCCAAAATTTTGCAGCGCAACCGGATACACTGCTGAAGAAGCAATGGGCAAAAACCCGCGTATATTAAAATCCGGCGAAAAATCTAAGAATGAATACGAAAACCTTTGGAATACAATACTTTCCGGCAAGGTTTGGATCGGCGAATTTCATAACAGAAGGAAAAATGGAGAACTCTATTGGGAAAAGGCGAGCATCTCTCCTATCGTTAACGAAAACGGAGACATTGCACATTTTGTAGCTGTTAAGGAAGACATAACGGAAAAGAAAAAAATTCTTGAAGAATTAATTACCGCTAAAGAAAAAGCTGAAAAGTCCGAAAAGCTAAAATCTGAGTTTCTCGCTCAAATGTCTCACGAGATACGTTCTCCGTTAAACATTGTTATGAGCATGGCAAATCTGATCAAGGAAGAATATCCGGGAAACATGACGAAAGATATCCAGCTATATTTCCAGGGCATAGAAGCATCGGGGAAAAGAATAATCAGAACAATAGACTTAATAATCAATGCTTCTGAAATGCAAGTAGGTACTTACCAACCAATTTTCAAACGTATTGATTTAATGAATAGCATCCTCGTGGAAATACAAAGAGAATACCAGCCGATTGCAGAGGAGAAGAGTCTGGATTTCGGAATAGACTGCAAGGTCTCACGCGCTTTTATTTTGGCTGATGAATATAGTGTACGTCAAATATTTACAAACTTGATTGATAACGCTATAAAATTTACTGATGCCGGACGTGTTCAAATTCTAATAAATCAAACCCATGAAGAGCAAATATGCGTCTGTGTTGAAGATACAGGTATTGGCATTTCGCCCGATTTTATGAAAAATCTTTTTATACCGTTTGGGCAGGAAGATCACGGATACACGCGTAAATTTGAAGGCAATGGATTGGGGCTGTCTGTTGTTAAGAGATTTTGCGATTTGAACAATGCGAAGATTTCCGTTGAATCTACAAAAGGTGAAGGCAGCAAATTTACTGTTTCTTTTCAGCTACAAGGAAGTTAAAAATAATTTGTAAATAATTGGGAACAACAGGCTTTGAGATCAAAAAATAGATGAACATTAATTATTGTTGCTACGAAAAATAAATGGCAGAGGATTATTATGGAAGCTAAACCAAAAATATTGGTTCTTGAGGATGACGATATTATCAAACAAGTATATCGTGCGTTATTTACCAAAACAAGTGAATTTGATCTTGTTTTTTGTAAAAACGATACAGAGATTCAAGAAGAATTAGCGAAGAATCATTTTGATTTGTTTTTGATTGATCTTGGCTTAGGGCAAGGTAAAGACGGAGTTGAGATTATTAGAGATTTAAGGCAAATAGAAGAATATAGAACAACGCCAATCATGGTAATTACTGCCTATACAACTATGAAAGATGAACGTGACTGTCTAATAGCCGGAGCTACAAAATTTATTCGTAAGCCATTTGACAATAATAAAATTAGAAATGAGATTAAAAATTTAACAGCTAACATAAGTTGAAAAATTTGCTTTTATAATCCGATAGTATGATAGTACTTCATCAACCATTAATAAAAAATAACAGAGGTTATAATGCCATATATCGAATGGAGAACAACTTATGAAGTTGGCTTTAAATTAATCGATGACCAACATGTAAAACTTATTACTATTATGAATGAACTTTACGATGCACAGCACCGCGGTACCGGACAAATGATTGTAACAAAATCCTTGCTTGAGTTGGTAGATTACACTGTTTACAATTTCTCTACAGAAGAGAAGTTGTTTACTCAATATGAATACCCTAAGAAAATCCAACACATGAAAGAACATCAAGAATTTGTAGACAAGATCAATGATCTTAAAGCGGAAGCAGGAAAAGGAAATTTGCTCCTCTCAATAAAAACTATGGAATATCTAAAAGATTGGACGATTAATCATATACTTGGAACTGACAAAGAGTTTGGAGAATTTGTAAGAGAAAGGGAACTGGGTTAATATTTTCTTTTTAAAATATTATACAATTAGCTTCACTTGGAAAACAAAAGAAATATGCCGGAGCCAAAAGAACAGACGCAACTTGCAGATGATCAGAATTTAAAATCACTTCGAATTTTATCGGCAATCGGGATAATAGTCGGAAGCTGGTCTTTAATCTTTGAGATTTACTTCTTTCATAGATTTTTATTAGAAATATATTTTGCGAGATTGACCTTTACCCTAATTGCATTAGGGGTTTTTATTCTATCGTATAGGCATATAAGTAAGAGAACTTCGAATGTATTGATACACATATTTATCATCTCTCTAATTAGTTCATTTGTAATTACAATCTATCAACTGCCTAAGACTATCTATATCAATTCTCAAATTCTATCTCTTTTAATTTTTACAATTGCAATTGTTTTTAGTTGGGAGATGAAGAACCAAATTATAGTTGCCATCTACTATAATTTGTTGTTTGCCGCTTCAATTGCGTTAAACGATCAAAATATTTATTTGTTGCCGAACCTCTTTTCTTTAATCATTTTCGTTAGCTTGATAAGCACTTTAAGCGTTGCAGTTAGCTTTGTGAATTATAATCTTAGAAAGAAGTATGCAATAAGAACTGAAGAGATTGACTTCTTGTTTAACAGCATACCGGTGGGGATATGCCGAACCGAAATGAATGGGAAAGTAATTACCAGCAACCGATATTTCTTGGATCTATTTGGAATTGATAACCACAGCAAAGAATACAATATCCTTTCCTTGATTGAAGACGATCAGTTCAAAGAGTATTTCGATAAAGTATGTAGAACAGAACACAATATTGAGAAGCACAATACTGTTGTAGAAATCAGAACCGGAGTTTCTCTATATCTTAAAATCAGCGCGAAAAAAATATTAAATGATACATTTAAGAGCTCCATCGAATTTATTTTTGATGATGAAACCCGCGAAGCGCTTTTGGCAAAAGAAAAAGACGATGCTGCCCAACAGTTTCTAAAAGAGACTAAAGAGAAAGAGCGGATTGCTCAGGAAGCCTTGCTTGAGAAAAAAAGAAAGTTGGAAATGCTTGCTAAAATTAATCACGAAGTTAGAACACCTTTAAACTCCATACTAATTTATTTTGAAATGATTGAGGATGGATTTCTTATTTCTTTAGATGAAATTAAAAAGTATTCCAGGTCAGTTAAGACAGCATCTCAGAGTCTGTTGCAGACTATAAACAATTTTGTTGATTATGTTAAAATTGAAACCGGAAAAATAGAAGTTGAAAACGAGCTGTTTAACATTGTTGAAGAGTTGGAAAGTATAAGGCTGTTGCTTCAGCCGCTGGCTATTACCAAGAACAATGAATTGCTTTTTGTGATAGATGAATGTTCAAAAAATCTTGTTTTTACAGATGCAGTAAAATACAGACAGGTAATAATCAATCTGGTCGCAAATTCTATTAAGTTTACAAACAATGGTGTAATTAAAATAACTATGAGTGTTATAAGTAAAGCGGATGATGATTATGAAATTATAACTGCCGTTTCTGATTCCGGTTCCGGGATACCTCCAGAGAAATTAGGAAGCATTTTTGATCCTTTTGTTTCTCTGAAAGAAGGGGATAAAACAAGTTATAGCAGCGGTTTGGGTTTAACTATCTGCCGCGAATTTGTAAGTATGTTAAACGGTGAAATAATTGTAGAGAGTGGAATAGGAAAGGGGACTAAGTTTACGTTAAAAATACCTTACACGTATAAGTATCCGTTACAAATCCAGTAACTAATGGTGAACGCTTATCAACCATAATGAATTTGAGCATGTTGGGGAATTTCTATTAAGGCAGAACTTCATGACATTATTCAATGCTTTTATAAAAAGTAATTGCTAAATTAAAATCAGTCTCACAGCGAATAAGGAAACGAAAAAGTACAATCTAAATAGCGGATAATTTTATAATGGGCTTCGAACTTTAGAAGGGGCGAAGATGGGTAATAAAAATAAGGTGGGGAGTAATAGAGCGGCTATTTTTATAAACATTTCTGCCTCAACTACTGTAGCTTTTGCAGTATTAGCTATTTCAGGCTGGATAACAAATAACTTAATATTTGCCAGTTTCAATAGTGATTTTATACCAATGGCTTTAAGTACAGCCTTTATGTTTCTGCTGCTTGGTATTTCACTAATGATTTATTACAACCGCACTGCTTTTAAAACCCTTATTAGAATTTTAACAATACTTAATGCCGCCGGTATAGTCCTTTCAGCATTATTTTTCTTTCTTGCAATAAAAGGCATACGGTTGGAAATAGAACATTTATGGCTTGCTACAACTCTTGATGAGAACCGTTTTGTACTTGGTCATATGTCGCCGGTAACTGCTTTTTGCCTTATGCTAATAGGTACGGCAGTTTTGTTTATTCAAATATCATCAGAGAGAAAAAAGTTGATGGCGTATGGATTTATTTTATCTGCCTTAACAGTGCTTTTTTCTTTCATACTAATTCTCTTGTACATCTTTGGTGTTCCGCTTTTCTACGGAGGAACTTTTATCCCTCCGGCGTTAACAACTTCATTCTCCTTTTTGTTTTTAGGATTATCATGCTCAGCGGTTTTCGGTTCAAGAATTTGGCCTACGCAATTGCAAAGTGAAATTTTTGATAAGCAAACATTCTTTACGATTGCTCTGCTATACTTAGTCTTATCAGTCGGACTAATGACTGCCGGATACTCATACTTCAAAAATTATGAAATCAATCACAGAAAAGAGGTTGAACGGATTCTTCTCTCTGTAACCGATTTAAAAGTAAGCGAGATTAAACATTGGAGAAGTGAACGGCTTGGAGATGCCGCTTTGTTTTTCGATAATCCAAATTTTTCTGCTCTGGTTCGGCAATTAATTCAAAATGGAAATGATGCCGACATCAAACGGGAAATTAGAATTTGGCTCAGCCGGTTGCTGTCCGGTTATTCGTACAACTTAGTTTGTCTGCATAACAGTTTGGGGAAGGAATTATTGAAGTTTCCGGATGTACCGTCAGATCATTCTTTAACTTTTCTTCAAAGTCTAAAAAAGGCCGGGGAATCCGGCGAAATTAATTTTTTGGATTTTCATAGAAATGAATTTGAAAATAGAACACTATTACGAATTACAGTCCCGATTTTTGACTTCGCAAACAAAAAACAAGTGATTGGCTACCTTACTATGAGGATAGATCCGGAACAATATCTTTATCCGCTAATAAAAAGATGGCCGGTTCCAACTAACAGCGCAGAAACTTTACTATTGCGCCGTGAAGGAGATAAAATTGTTTTTTTGAATGAGCTTAAGTTTAATAAAGACAGTGTGCTTTCTGTACATAGACCATTAACCGCTACTAAAATACCCGCCGTTAAAGCTGCTCTAGGTGAAAAAGGAATTGTCGAAGGTTCCGACTACCGTGGTGTTGAAGTAATAGCAAGTGTTGGTGCAATTCCCAATTCTCCTTGGTTTATAGTCTCGCGTATGGATCGTGATGAAGTTTATTTACCGGTTAAGCAAAGATTTTTGATTACACTAATTGCTGTGGTATCACTTATACTTAGCTCAGGTGCCGGGTTTGGTTATTTCTTTAGGAGGCAAAAAGTAAAATATTACAAAGAGCGTTCTGAGGGCGCTGACCAAATAAGAAAACTAAACCGGTTATATGCAGTACTCAGCAATATCAATCAAGCAATTGTCCGCATACTTGATAAAGAAATTCTTTTTAATGAGGTTACTAAAATAGCCGTTACAGATGGAAAATTTATAATGGCTTGGGTTGGACTCTTTAACGAAAATCGTACTAATATTATTCCGCAATCGTTCAATGGGGATGAGGAGAGCTATTTATCATTACAAGACTCGTTGTTAAGAAAAGATAACTCGGGTACATGCAGAATTATTATGGAAAGGGAAAATGTAATTTGTAATGACCTCAACAAGGAATGCCTTGAGCTATCATTACATGAAGACATAATAAAATTAAAATGTCGCTCATTTGTATTCTTGCCTCTAGTTGTACACAAACAAAAAATTGGTATTATCGCACTCTATTCGGATACTATTCATTTTTTCGACGAAAAGGAAATTAAACTGCTCTCCGAGCTGGCTCTTGATGTATCGTTTGCAATTGAGTTTATTGATAAAGAGAAAGAAAGAATAGACTCGTTGGAAAAACTTTCTGCAAGCGAAAAACGTTTTAGGGAAACTCTGGAAAATATGATGGAAGGCTGCCAAATAATTGGCTTTGATTGGCGTTATAAATATTTGAATGATGCGGCAGTTAAGTATAGTATGCAGAAACGGGAAGAGCTGTTGGGTGAACGTGTGATGGATAGGTACCCGGGCTTCGAGAAGACAGAAATGTTCAAGGTTATTGATGAATGTATGCGTTATAGAAATCAGATTTTTAGGGAGTTTGATTTTACGTACCCGAATGGAACTTTAGGCTGGTTTGAATTCAGCATTCAACCTGTCCCCGAAGGAATTTTTATACTATCGTTAGATATCACCGAAAGAAAGAAGGCTGAACAGGCATTAATTTTAAATGAGGCAAGACTTAAAAAAATTATTGATTTGATGCCGATTCCAATAGGGTATGTCTCTACAGATGGAGTGATTGCAACGAGGAATCAAAAATTTCTAAAGGTTTTAGGTTATACGGAAGAAGATATACCAACAATGAATGAATGGTGGGGTAAAGTATATCCTGACCCGGATTACAGACAAACAGCTATGGAAAGCTGGAAAAAGGCCGTTGAACATGCTACTGATGTGGGAATGAATATACTTCCGGAAGAATATAATTTGAAATGCAAAGACGGTCTAACGCGCACGTTTGAAATTTCCGGGATTATTTTAAGTGACGGATTTCTGGTGACTCTTGTAGATGTTACGGAAAGAAAACATAGAGAAGTAAATGAACGGCTTGCTAAAGAGGTATTGGAAAAATTGAATGTTACCAAAGATTCAACTACCATGATAAATTCTATTATTCAGTTAATAAAGGTTAGCTCCGGAATTGAAGCTGTTGGCATCAGATTAAAAGATGGCGACGACTATCCTTATTATATAACTACCGGTTTCAGTAAAGACTTTGTTGAGGCTGAAAGATATTTATGTTCTTACGATAATAACGGACAGGTAATACGCGATAAGAATGGAGAGCCAAAGTTGGATTGTATGTGCGGTAATATTTTAACTGGAAGGGTGGACCCGGCTAAATCGTTTTTTACTGAAGGCGGCAGCTTTATTTCTAATAATACTACAAAGTTGTTGGCAACTACCGACGATAAAGAACGCCTGACCAGAACGCGCAACAGATGCAATAGTTCCGGTTATGAATCTGTTGCTTTGGTCCCAATTAAATCCGGAGAAGAAGTACTTGGTCTATTACAGCTGAATGACCACAGAGTAAATATGTTTGACGGGGAATCAATTCATTTTTATGAAAGCCTGGGCTCAAGTATTGGAATTGCGTTGATAAGAAATAAGGCTCAGGAAGAACTTAACAGGATAAATGAAGAGCTGGAAAATAGAATTCAGGAAAGAACGCGATTGTTGGAAATTTCCAACAAGGAATTGGAATCGTTCGCTTATTCCGTATCTCACGATCTGCGCGCTCCTTTAAGAGCTATTAACGGCTTTTCAAAATTTTTGGAAGAAGATTACTCCGAAGTTCTTAGCGATGAAGGCAAACGGCATCTCAAAGTAATAAGGGACAATTCGCAAAAGATGGATCGGTTGATTACCGACCTTTTGTCATTATCTAAAGTCGCGAGAGTTAATGTAAACATGGCTTCAATAGATATTACGAGTATGGTTAAAAATATTTATGAAGAAGTGATTCCGGAAGAGCTGAAAGATGCTTTTACATTTAATGTAGATGAGCTGCCGAAATGCTTTGGTGATCCTACAATGATGAAGCAGTTATGGATAAATCTGATCTCGAATGCAATTAAGTACACGTTGCCAAGAGAAAAGAAAGAGATAGAAATAAGCGGGAAGATTGTTGATGACGAAATTGTTTACAGCATTCGGGATAGCGGAGTTGGCTTTGATCCAAACTACAAACACAAGTTGTTTGGAATTTTCCAAAGGCTGCATGGCGAAGAAGAATTTGAAGGTACCGGTGTTGGGCTGGCAATAGTTAAACGTATTGCCGAGAGACACCTTGGCAAGGTATGGGCAGATGCAGAATTGAATGTTGGAGCTACTTTTTTTGTTTCATTTCCTATAAAGGAAAGATAAAAATGAAAAACCAAGGGATGGTAGAAATATTGTTGGTAGAAGATAATCTTAGCGATGCTGAACTTGCTATTAGGAGTTTAAAGAAAAGTAAGCTCGCAAATAAAATTATACACGTTAAGGATGGCAAAGAAGCGCTGGATTTTATAGCAGCGAAAAATGACTATAGCAGCAGAAATGTTGAGAATGTACCAAACGTGGTTCTTCTTGATTTAAAGTTGCCCAAGGTTGATGGTTTGGAAGTTCTGAAAATTCTAAAAGCCGATGAGAGAACGAAAGCCATACCTGTTGTTGTTTTAACATCTTCAAAGGAAGAAAGAGATATTGTGGAAAGCTATCGGCTGGGAGTTAACAGCTACATAGTAAAACCGGTGGACTTTGATAAGTTCTCCGAAGCAGTAATAGAAATAGGTCACTACTGGGTTTTGCTTAATCAAAAACTGACAGTTTAGGCGCGTAATGAAATCTGAGAAACCACTAAAAATATTGTTCTTAGAGGATGTAGAAGCAGATAAAGAACTTGCCGTCCATGAATTGAAAAAAAGCGGATTTGATTTTTCTTCAATCAGAGTAGAAACAAAAGAAGCGCTGCAAGAGCAAGTAGTAAAGTTTGCCCCGGACATAATCATTTCCGATTATTCTTTGCCGAAGTACAATGGAATGCAAGCCTTAAAATTTATCCGGGAGAATCATTCCTCTATTCCATTCATACTTTTTACCGGCTCGATTAATGAAGAAACTGCTGTAGAATGTATGAAAGCCGGCGCCGATGATTATATTATTAAAGAACATCTTGCAAGACTGCCGTTTGCCGTTAGAGAAGTTCTGAAAAAATTTGAAATGCTAAATGAAAATCTGGAAGTTCAGAAAGCCTTGATTGAAAGCGAAGAAAGGTTTCGTTCTTATGTCGTTAACTCCCCAAGTACCATCTTCATTATTGATAAAGAAGGAATAATTAAATATTTCAACCGTACAGAGCATGGTTTTGAGCCCGAGTATTTCGTAGGGAAAAGCATGTACGACTTCACTCTGCCGGAGAAACGCGAAGAAATAAGAAATGTAATTGAGAAATCTTTTAAAGAACGCACACCACAGTATTTTGAGACATACGCCGTACTCAACGGAGAATTATTCTGGTACGAAAATAAAGTAGCTCCCATAATTAAAGCAGAACAGTCAAGCCATCTAATCGTAATTTCATCAGACAAAACTGAAAAAAAGAAAAACGAAGAACGGATTAGAAAGCTAAACCGCACAAATATTGTTCTAAGTAAAATAAATAGAGTCATCGTTCGGAATCATCATCCAATGGAACTTCTTGATGAGGCTTGTAAAATTGTAATTACAGAAGGGGGCTTCTTAATGGCTTGGATTGGAATGATTAATCCCCAAAGCCAAAAAATTGAAATTTCTGCTTCTGCAGATACGTTTGAAAATGAGAATAAAATTGATTTATACAACTTGGAACCGGAACGAAATCCCTCCGGGTTAGCGGTTAAAACAAGAAAAAAAGTAATAATCAACGATGTTGAAAATGATGAGCTGATGATTCAATGGAAAGATGTAGCTAACAAGTTTGGTATTAAGTCAGTCATCTCTATTCCCCTCTGGAGATTCGGAAGTGTAGTTGGCGTATTCAATATGTATTCATCACAAGCCGGTTTTTTTGATGATGATGAAATACGGCTGCTTAAAGAATTGGCTTCGGATGTTTCTTTTGCGCTCGAATTTATTAAAATAGATATCGAGCGGTTCAATGCCGAAAGAGCACTTATAGAATCTGAAAAAGATTATAGAAATTTGTTTGAGGAAGCTAACGATGCAATAATAATCTTTACACCGGTTGATGAAATTATCATTGAGGTGAATAACAAAGCTTGTGAGACGTATGGATTTCAAAGGGAGGAAATGATAGGCTTAAGATTCAAGAAAATCACAAAGGATACGGAGAAGGGGGAACAAAAAATAAAAGAGCTTTTTCTTCTAAAGAAAATTCAGAATTATGAAACCGTACAAATCCGGAAAGATGGCTCGCCAATTTATGTCTCTGTTAATGCATCGCTCATAAATTATCAAAATGAAGAAGCTATACAGTGTATTATAAGAGATATTACCCAAAATGTTACGGCGTTGGAAGCTCTTAGGGAAAGCGAAGACCGTTTCCGTGATTTGGTTGAAAACAGCAGCGACCTTATTTGTACTCATGATCAAGATGGAAACATGTTATCGGCAAATAAAGTTGCTTTGCAAATTACAGGCTATACAGAAGAAGAAGTTCTAAAGATGAATATGCTGGATATTCTTGTTCCCGAACACAAAAGAATATTTAAGGCATATTTAACAAAGATTTATGCTACCGGAAAAGCTAAAGGCTTAATGACAATTCAAACTAAAACCGGTGAAAGGAGAATATGGGAATACAATAATACACTTAGAACCAAGGGTGTAGCTAAACCAATAGTGCGCGGAATGGTAAAAGATATTACCGAGCAAAAACGTGCTGAAGAAATGAGGCATGAAAGTGAGCTGAGATTCCGGTTAGTCTGGGAAAAAGCTACAGATGGAATGCGGCTTACAAATGAAGAGGGAATTGTAGTATTGGCTAATGATGCATACTGCAAAATGATGGAGAAACCTCGTGAGGAAATTGTGGGAAAACCGTTAAGCATAGTCTATGAAGAATCTAAGCATGAGGAAATCTTACGGAAACATCAGGAGAGGTTTCGTTCCCGAAACATACCTACTCATTTAGAAAGAGAACTTATCCTTTGGAATGGGAAAAAAATATTCCTTGAGTTATCAAATTCATTTTTAGAAAACCCGCACCAGCCGACATTATCATTAAGTGTTTTCAAGGATATCACCGAACGCAAACGTACTGAAGAAGAAATTAAGATGCTTGCCTTTGCACTGAGAAGTATTAATGAATGTGTAAGTATCACTGATATACAAGATAAAATTATTTTCGTAAATGAATCTTTTAGGAAGACATACGGCTATACAGACGAAGAACTTATCGGCAAAAATATGCTCATCGTTCGCTCACCAAATAATCCTCTGGAAGTTGTGCGGGAAATTTTGCCTGCTACACTTAGAGGAGGATGGGATGGCGAAATTTTAAACCGCAAAAAAGATGGGAGTGAATTCCCTATTGCTCTTTCTACCACTATCATTCGCGGTAAGGCAGATGAACCTATTGCACTTATAGGAGTAGCAAGAGACATTACTGAGCGAAGAAGTATTGAGAAAGCTATTAGGGAATATGCAGAGCAATACAGAACGATTGTATCATCAACTATGTTTGGCTTCCTAATAGTAGATGAGATGGGGAAGATATTAGAGGTTAATGATACCTATTGCAATCTATCCGGATACGCACGGGAAGAATTGTTGAACATTTCGATTTCAGATTTGGAGGTGCTTGATGAACCGGAAGTTATTGCCAAACGCATACTGCATGTAATTGAAACCGGAACCGAACAGTTTGAAAGTAAACACAGAGCGAAGTATGGTAGAACCTTCGACGTTGAAGTCAGTTTAGGCTATTTAAGCTCGCAAAGACAATTTATTTCGTTCATACGTGATATTACAGATCGCAAACGTGCTGAAGAAGAAATAATTGCTCAAAAAAATAGATTTGAACAATTGTTTGAAAATTCTCCAATTGCTATTGCTTTGTTAGATAATCAAGATAAAATTATTGATATAAACGAATCATTCACCATTTTGTTTGGTTACTTTCTTGATGAAATAAAAGGGCATGAGCTAAATAACGTTATCGTTCCTTCTGAATTGCTGGCTGAAGCCAAAAGCTATTCGGAACAAACGCGGGAGGGATATCAGATAAGCAAAGAAAGTTACCGGAGAAAGAAAGACGGTTCAATTGTTTTTGTTAAAATAGTCGGCATTCCGGTTCTGGTAAATGATTTGGCGGTTGGTATATATGGCATGTATATAGATCTAACTCAGCGAAAAGAAGCTGAAGAAAAAATGAAATTAGCTAAAGAGAAAGCTGAAGAGATGAATAAAGTTAAATCTTCCTTCTTTGCTAATATGAGCCACGAACTGAGAACTCCTTTTGTCGGCATAATAGGATTTGCAGAAATTATTAAAGAAATTACTACGGATAGTGAGATTGCGAATATGGCTTCATGCATCATGGATTCTTCAAAGAGAATGACAAATACTCTAAATAATATACTCGATCTTTCAAAATTGGAATTGGGAAATCTGGAACTGTACTATGAACCGGTGGATGTAGAAGAGCTAATAGATGCAGTGTATAATTCATTTTTGGATGACGCAGCTAAAAAGGGAATTGCTGTTGAAAAAACTGTTACCGGTTTTACTACTCCGATTTATTCTGACCGCAGTTTGATGAGGAACATCCTTACTGAATTGGTTTCCAACGCGGTTAAATATACTCTTCATGGTAAAATTGGAATTCACGCAGCTAAAAATATCAGCGATGGACATGAGACGCTTGTAATCCGGGTTACAGATACGGGAATTGGGATAGCAAAAGAAACTCAAGAAATTATCTGGAATGAATTTAGGCAAGCTAGTGAAGGTTTAAACAGAAGTTTTGAAGGAACAGGTTTAGGCCTGACTCTTTGCAAGAAATATGTTGAGCTGTTAAATGGGAAAATATATGTGGAGAGCGAAGTTGGAGCCGGCTCTACCTTTATTGCTGAAATACCGGTAACAAGTGTACTTCAAGAACTTGATGAAAAATTAGCCGTTTCGTATGCTGATGAAACAATCTCTTTGGCAAATGTTGGTGCATCCGCAAACAAAAAGATACTCTACATAGATGATGATTCTTTATCTCTAACTGTAGTAGAAAGATACTTGAGTAATGAATATTCTGTGGAATGTGTAAGCGGAGCTCCGCAATTTCTTGAAAAACTTAACGAAGCTGCTTTTGATTGCATCCTAATGGATATTAATATAGGCAGAGAAATAAGCGGCATTGATCTTATAAATGAGGTGAAAGAAATCGGAAAGTATTCCAAGACCCCGGTAGTTGCTGTTACTGCTTACGCGCTCAAATCCGATGAGGAATTAATCCTTTCAAAGGGTTTCTCACATTATATTTCCAAACCATTCAATAAAAAAGATATACTGAATCTGCTAAGAAAAATTTTTGCTGAAAAGTAAAATTGAATTTGCTGATTAGGTTCGCACTACCGCCGTAAAACTACTTGTTATTTGATCAACAACATTTTTTTTGTAATAGAGTATAATGGAGTTATCAAGCGATAAAAATATATACCGCTTTGTATCTCTCGACTTCGCTCGAGATGACGCGCGTTAAATGTAACTTTGTAATCACCCGCTTGTTTGTATTCATCAACTAATGTTGCAACTTCTCTTCCAAGTACATCGTAAACTTTCAACGTTGTAAAGACGACCCGCCGGGTCGTCTCTACGTTTGGTATTGTAAAGTTTATTGTCGTTTCCGGATTAAACGGATTTGGATAATTCTGAAGTAGCTGGAATGCAGCCGGAAGCGTTTCTTTATCAACTGAAGTTGTTTTCATTAAAACCCTCGTAAAGAAATCCGTAATTCTCTTCTTTGTAGAATCAGCTCCAAATGAACCTCCTCCGTGTCCCGCACCCGGCTGTGGGATAAATGTTACATCGTGAATGATACTTCTATAAGCAGAATCTAATTCCACACTTTGGGCAAATGGAACTGTCCCGTCTGCGGTTCCATGCATTATTAAGAATGGAGGATCATCTTTTGAAACGTAGGAAATTGGACTAACAGATTTACATTTCTCCGGATTTGTCCTTAAATCGCCGCCGATTAATTTTCCTTCCGGCGAAGCAGCATCGCAATGATTGCTTGTCGGAGGAACAGTTCCGCAAATCGTCATAAAATTTGCCGGACCATACCAATCGCAAACGGCTTGAACGCGGCTGGAAAAATTTAAGTTGCCTCCAACAATTCCTTCAAGTTCTTGTACATCGCCGGAACTGCCAACGAGTGCCGCTAAATGTCCGCCGGCAGAGCTTCCAAAGACGCCAATTTTATCCGGATCAAAATTATATTTAGTAGCATTGGCGCGAAGCCATCTGATTGCTGCTTTGCAATCGTTTATCTGACCCGGATGAATTGCTTTATCTGTGAGACGGTAATTAATGCTTACAATCCCAAATCCTTTTTGAAGAAGCCATGTGCCGTTTACGCTTTCTTTACTTCCGGCTTGCCAGCCTCCGCCGTGGATCCAAACTACAATTGGAAATGGATTTGCGGCTTGCTGAGGTAGATAAATATCCAGTGTTAAACTGATTCCGTTTACCGCAGCATATTCAACGTTTGCAAAATTCGGTTTTAAGGTTTGAGCAGAGAGAATAGCAGCAAAAAGAAATAAAGCCGTAACTATTAATTTGTATGTGTTCATCAATTCACCAATTCAAAGTTGATTGCCGGTTTGACATAAAGTTTTGCAACCCGGTTTAAAAACATGCCCGGAATTTGCCTTGATAATCAAAACCTCAATAAGTAAGTTGCAAAGAGCAAAGGCATTCCGTTCAATCCATCTACGAGGAAATCGATGGCTTTATTAAGAAAACTGAAAAAACTCCGAAGAATGAATTAGAACTTGGCATAAGATTGAAAGATGAATATTTTTTAGAAAAGTCTGAAAGGAAAAAAAATGAAAAAGATAACTACATTTGAAGAGCATTTAGATAAACAATACGGCAAAAAGGGAAGCGAACGTCGAGATAAATTTGAAGCTGATTCAATATCCTTCCGCTTAGGTGAAATGCTCAGAAAAGAGAGAACAAAAGCAAAGCTGACACAAGAGCAACTTGCTGAAAAAACCGGGACTAAGAAAAGTTATATTTCAAGAATAGAAGCTGGTAAAAGTGATATACAGATATCTACTTTTTATAGAATAATAGAACTTGGTCTTAGGAAAAGGCTTACTATTTCCATTACTTAAAATCTTTTTAAGTGTACTCTTATAGAACGCTACTCAACACGGATAGCACCGCAACAAGCGCGGCAAACTAAAATAAATGTAGTAGTTCCTACGATTTATAGGTGGTGAGATGAAAACAACAATGGCTTTTATAGTAATCTGTTCACTTTTACTTTCTTGCAATAATGACGTGTCCGACAATGAAAAAACGACACTTGTTGACAAAAAGTATGTGTTGCCTTATCCAATCGGTACGACGTACACTTGCTCTCAAGGCTTTAATATGTTTCCCTCGCACTCAGGTTCTTTCAGTTACTCAGTAGATTTTGGGATGCCTATAAGAACTATTGTTACTGCGGCGCGAAGCGGACGTGTAGTTTATATACTCGAAAGCTATTCGGACGATGATCCAATGGGCGGGCATGAAAATGTTGTGATTATCTTGCACGATGATTCTACTTATGCCCGATACGTTCATTTAACGCGCAACGGGTCACTCGTGCAAATAAATCAAATGGTTGTCCCGGGCGACCCCGTTGGATTGAGTGGAAACTCAGGTTCTAGCGGCAGCCCTCATTTGCACTTCGATGTAACAAAAACTTTTGGCGGTAGGAGTGATCAGACTATACCATTCGACTTTAAGAACACCAGCCCGCATCCGGTTGGACTAGAAAGAGGCGTTGCCTATACTGCATTACCTTATTGATTAACAACTATTGACTTACGGATTAAAGAAGGAAGCTTTACCAAAATCTAACTATATGTGAATAGATTTTTAAGTGTGGTTAACAAACCGAATAATTAAATAATTGCTGATTTGTTTTTCCACCGAAGTTGTCCCTTCGTGGGTGTTGCTTGATTAATAAAACCGGTTGTGTGAATTAGATTTAATAGAATGATTAGTTGGCGCTTTACCTAAAAAACGGGCTTCATGAATGAAGCCCCTACAAAAAAATTGTAGGGGTTTGATTAATCAAACCCGAAAAAATTATTCTTGTGAACCCTTTTGTACTTTTGAATTTTAATTCACACAACCGGTTAATAAATCAAAAATATATCAGTGTAAACCTATGCTGAATTTACCGAAGCATCTGTTTAATCAATGATACGACTGCGAAGCGAGACGAGCGAATCATCCGGAGCTAATTTTGTCTAAATAATTAATTATGCTATAGCAGCACCTTCGGGAAATATTGTATTCTTGTTTTGGTTAACAGCTTTTTAGCAAGCAATTAGGTGTTATAAAAAATGGATGAATACTATTCAAAATTGCTAAACTCAAATAAACTACAAATGTGTTATGAGATAGCACCTAAGAGAGTAAAACAATTTTTGGAAGCTGAAATCGGCTTTGTAATTAGTAAATGTTCTAATGATGATGCGGTTTTAGATTTGGGGTGCGGATATGGTAGAGTATCAATCAGATTGCTTGATAGAGTAAAGAGAGTCACCGGAATTGACATCTCGCAAAAAAATATTGACTTAGCGAATAACATTGCCGGAAAGAACAGCAAGTGTTCCTTTCTAACTATGGACGCAATTGATTTAAAATTTGAAAATTCTTCTTTTGATAAGGTAATATGTGTTCAAAATGGAATATCTGCCTTCCATGTTGATCCCTTAAAATTAATGAGTGAATCAGTTCGCGTTACAAAAAAAGAAGGCACTGTTCTTTTCTCTTCCTACTCAAAGAAATTTTGGGAGGATAGACTTCAGTGGTTCGAAATACAATCGAGTCTGGGATTAATCGGAGAAATTGATTATCTACAAACTAAAGATGGTGTAATCGTTTGCAAAGATGGTTTTAAGGCAATAACATACTCCGGCGAAGATTTTCTCAAGTTAGTGTCCAATTTTAATGTTACTGCAAACATATATGAAGTTGACAACTCGAGTGTATTCTGTGAAATGACAGTTATGTAGTGAAAGTAAGTTCCAAGCCTTAGACAAAACAAAGTATCCCAATGAATAGATCTAAACGGAATAAGTGAGGAAAGCGAAAACTGATTTGCTTCTTTGATGTTCTGAAGGACGAGCTTTTTAAAACTTATCAATTCTAGGAACAACTCATTTACGCAGTTTGTTGAAGTGAATCATTTCAGTTGAATCGAATCTTATAATTTGAATTTACATCTAATTATTGGATGAACTTGAATTTCTTCTGGGTTGTTATAATAGAATAATTATTTTTGGAATAGTGGTTTCCTCTAATTTTATTGTCTAAGTAGTATGAAAAATCTTTCTGAGGTAAGAATGCGTTTAGGAAAATCTGTTTTGTTTGTTTTTGCAGCAATTTTAATGGCTATGCATGTTAGCTTAGCACAGCCTCAATTAGTTAAACTGAAACTTGATAAGAACAATTTAAAAGCAACTGCCGGAAGTGAAGTTAAAGTGCAGTTGATTGCCGAAATTGAAAGCGGTTGGCATATTAACTCTCACAAGCCGAATGATGAGTTTTTAATTCCGACTACGATTAAATCCGGCAATAAATCATTTCCAATCTCAAAGATTAATTTCCCAAAACCAGTTGAAAGAGAACTCTCTGTTTCCGATAAACCGGTTTCGGTATTTGAGGAAGAAACTAAATTCGAGATTACGTTTAAGATTGATAAAGCAACAAAGACCGGGAAATATACGGTTCCAATTCAGTTTGGTTACCAAGGCTGTAACGACCAAACATGTATGCCGCCAGAAACTGCTGCTACGGATGTAACTCTTGATGTAACCGGTGTAGATGAGGAAGCTCAAACTGTTCCGTCTGCTACACAAAATATTTCTGAAAATAAACAAGAACCGCTGCCGGCAGTTTCAGAACAGACTAACACTGTTACTCAAGAAACTAAAACTGAAGAAAGCAAAACAGATTCGGAAACTTCTTCATTCGAAAACAAAGGATTGCTGCTAAGTCTTCTAATTGTATTTTTTGGCGGACTCGCACTCAACTTAACACCTTGCGTTTATCCGCTCATACCAATTACAATTGGTTATTTTGGCGGACAAACAGAAGGAAGAACAAGCAAGCTATTTATGCTTGGACTTTTCTACGTGCTCGGCTTAGCATTAACTTACTCTACAGTGGGAGTGATAACAGCGCTCAGCGGCGCAATGTTCGGCGCGTTGCTGCAGCAACCAATCGTAGTTGTCTTTATTTGTTTAATATTCGTGGCGTTAGCATTAAGCATGTTCGGTGTTTATGAATTCAAACTGCCCGATTCATGGGCTGCAAAAGCCGGCGGTGCTAAATCCGGAATTGTAGGCGCGTTCTTTATGGGCTTAACTATGGGTATTGTTGCCGCGCCTTGCATAGGTCCTTTTGTTCTAAGTCTTGTTACTGTTGTTGCAGCAAAGGGTGATGCGCTCTACGGCTTTGTAATGTTCTTCACGCTCGCTCTCGGACTTGGCTTGCCATATTTATTCTTAGCACTTTTTTCCGGTAAACTAAAATCGCTGCCTCGCGCAGGTATGTGGATGGAAGCTGTTAAGCACATCTTTGGTTTTATCATGATTGGGATGGCGCTTTATTTTGCCGGACCGCTGCTACCCAAAACTGTTAACCACTATTTGCTTCCGGTGTATGGAATTTTAGTAGCTGCATTCTTGGTATTTTTTGATAAGACAGCGGACAACAACAAAGGATTTAAGAAATTCAAAACTATCTTCTCTGTTGTGATTTTGGCTGTAGCCATTTACGCATTGTGGCCGACTAAAGAAGTTTCAATTGCTTGGCAGCCATTTGAACAAACAGCTTTTGAGAAAGCTAAAGCCGGTAACGAAAAGATTATAATTGATTTTTCTGCTGAGTGGTGCGTTCCTTGCCGCGAGCTTGATGCACAAACATTTTCTGCCGAGAAAGTGATTGCTGAATCGGAAAACTTTAAAGCGTTTAAAGCTGATATGACAAAGACGGGAAGTGAAGCAACTGAAATTCTTCGCAAGCAATTCAATGTTATTGGCGTTCCTACTGTTCTTGTGTTTGATTCTCAAGGAAATGAACTCAAAAGAATTACCGGTTTTGTTAACGCGGAAGAGTTCTTAAAAATTTTGGAAGCAGTTAAATAAGGCTCGGCCTTTATACGAACCCCGGATTGTATGTCAGTCCGGGGTTATCTATCGCAGAGAATTCTATATAGAATTAATTACTAAGCGGGGGATTCGCAGTTCCTTCATCGAATAAATAATTACGCATCATCATCTTTTGCGCTTCATCAAGTTTTGCCCGCTTAGTCATTTCATCAAATTCCTTAAGCCAATGTTCTTTTGAAAACTCATCTTTAGCATAAACTCTATGGCACCCGCCGCACTTTTCAACGTAAAGTTTTTCCTCCTTGCTGCTGTATATTGCTGAGGCACAGCCGACAATAAAGAGTAGAATTAGTACGATTGAGTATTTCATAAACCAATTCCAAGTATAGTGCGTATTTCATATTTCTCATGTCCGGCTAAATCCAAACTGTTCTTGGTTGTTGGTGAACCGGAAACTTGTGCTAACAGATTTATAACAAAGTACATTTTTTCGGTAAACAAACTGATTGTCGGACCAACGTAAGTAGCTTGGTTTTCTTCTTTCTCATAAATGCTTTTGTAATTTCTATGATTGCGGAATTCTAAACCTACTGCAATGTTTGAGTTGAGTTCGTATGCGATGCCGGCAGTAATTTCAAATTTACTCTCGGACTTACTGCTCATGGGCGCTCTTTCAATCTCTGAAATTAAATTGAGAACTGTTGAGACTTTGTCAAACCGTTTGCTTAGTAAAATTTTTGGTTCATAGAATATTTTGTCTCCGCCGTAACCAAACTCAAAGTAGAGCGCCGGATCAACAAAATATTCATCCGGACTGGATAATCTGTAACGGAATTCAAATGAAGTTGTTGACACGCTTAGTGCTTTTGGGGCAAAAGTATTCCCGCTGCTCTTTACTTCATTGAAATTGAAATACATTGATGCGGTTAAGCGGTCTGTTACGCCATATTCAACTTCGAAGCGTGGCTGCCATCTGTAATAATAGCCGGCTCCTTTATCAATTCTTCCGGTCTGCCAGAATTCAAATTCTAAAGCTTTTGCCGGAAGTGTGTAAGCTGAGTATGATCTCGCAAAGAATTTTGTGTCTGCATTTATGCTGCTGCTGATTAATAAAGACAAAGCAATGCCGACTGCGCTTAAAAAGCGTAGCTGTTTCATTTTTACTCCTTATGGGAATTAACTAATTAGATTTAGTATTTATGTTTATTGTTGAGTATCAAAATTCATTTTACTGTTGCAAGAAGAATTTTTAGAAAGTTCACAGCCGGTACAAGAGCCACAGCCCGAACTAACTCTCTTCAATCGCAAATTTCTGAAAAAGGAAAAACCTATATAACTTATTGTTGCTAAGATTATCATGTAAACAAACGTATCTTGATTCATAAAAGCCTCTAAAAAATTGAGCCAGCTTGGTAGGCTATAAAAGCAACTAACCACGCTAACACTGTAGTATAAACCATTGTAAATGCAGCCCACTTCATGTTGGCTTCTTTTTTAATTGCGGCAATTGTTGCTACACAAGGGAAGTATACGAGAATGAATAGCATGAGTGAATAAGCAACAAGCGGAGTAAAGACTTTTTCGCCGATGCGCGGACCGCTTGTAAAAGTTTGCTGCTGTAATTTATTCCTAAGGTTCATAGAGGTTTCATCCGCGCTCATATCTGATTGATATAACACGCCCATTGAACCAACCACGATTTCTTTTGCTGCAAGTCCTGTAATAATGCTAACACCGATTTTCCAATCCCAGCCAAGCGGCTGAATAAGCGGAACGATCATGTGTCCCAATTTCCCTATGTAAGAATTTTCTAAGCGCTCAGATTCTTGATGAACATTAACTTGTGCAAGATGATCAGCTTTAGCTTTTCCTGATAAGGAAGCGTCGGCAGAAATTTGCTCGCGAATAGAATTATAATCTTTAGAATATTTCACATCGCGCGGGAAGTAACCCAATGCCCAAATCAGTATTGATGCGGTTAGAATTACAGTTCCCATTTTAGAAAGGTATTGCAAACTCTTATTCCACATGTGAACTGAAGTGTTGCGCAGAGTTGGAATTCTATATGGCGGAAGTTCCATCACAAAAGGAACATCTTGCTTTGCAAAGAAAATTCTTTTAAAAAGCAGCGCAACCAAAATCGCGAGCGCAATTCCGATGATGTAGATGGACAAAAGCACAAAACCTTGATTGTTAGGGAAGAATGCTGATATCAGCAAAACATAAACCGGAAGCCTTGCGCTGCAAGACATGAAAGGAAGAATCAGCATTGTGAGAATTCTGTCTTTCCGGTTTTCTAAAGTGCGTGTAGCCATTACTGCCGGAACGTTGCAGCCAAATCCCATAATAAGCGGAATAAAAGATTTACCATGCAAGCCGATTTTGTGCATCAGCTTATCCATAATGAAAGCTGCTCTTGCCATGTAGCCGGTGTCTTCCATCAGTGAGATACAAAAGAATAGAATTAAAATGTTCGGCAGAAAAATAATTACACCGCCAACGCCGCCTATTATTCCATCAACAATTAAATCGCGGAGTGAGCCAGCCGGTAAAATGTTAGTAACTAAATTCCCGAGCGCGCCAACTCCGGCATCAATCCAATCCATTGGATAACTGCCGAGTGAAAAAGTAAGCTGGAACATCAGCCATAAGAAAAAAATGAAAACGGGGAAGCCGAGAAATTTGTGAGTTAAGATAACATCAATTGCGTGGCTGGTATAGCGGCGGTTAACTAATTTTTGCTCGAATGTTTCTTTGAGCACACCGCTTATAAATCCATACTTAGCATCGGCAATAATTGTTTCGGCTTTTTCTTTGTATTCTTTTTCCAGATTGGCAATTTCTTTCTTAGCAACAGATAGAATTTCTTCACTCTCTGGAAACTCTGCAATCTGCGCGGCAAAAGATTTATCATTCTCAATCAACTTTAATGCGGCGTAACGGGGATAAAACAGATCGCTGATTTGTTTGTTCTTCTTTATCGCTGCCTTAATTTTCTTTACGGATTCTTCAACGTTTGTTCCATAATTGATATGAGCATGGCGGGAAACAGAATCTCTGTTTTCATAAACATCAATAACTTTAGAAAACAACGCTTTAATTCCTTCACCTTTGGAAGCAACAGTAGTAACAATTGGAATTCCGATTATCTTACCAAGATTATCATAATCAAGCTTATTGCCTTTGCTCTCAAGTTCATCAAACATATTTAGCGCGATTACAACTTTGATATTCATGTCCATCAACTGGGAAGTAAGAAAGAGATTGCGCTCAAGATTCGATGCATCAATCACGTTTACAACTACATCCGGCATATTTTCAGAAATATGTCTGCGAACGAACAATTCTTCCGGCGAGTATTCTGAGATCGAATATGTTCCGGGGAGATCGGTAATGTTAATTGTGTAGCCGTCTTGTTTTAGATATGCTTCTTTTGAATCAACGGTAACGCCGCCGTAATTGCCAACATGCTCGTGCTTTCCGGTTGCGTGATTAAACAATGTAGTTTTGCCGGAGTTTGGATTTCCTACAAGCGCAATATTTATTGTGCGGGTTTTCTCAGCAATTACTTGCTCAATGAAATCATCGGTAATGGTTCCTTCAAAATTTGATTCCGTACCGACTGCAAGTAAATCTGCCGGAACAACTTCGATTAGCGCGGCTTCACTCCTGCGGAGCGAAACTCGGAAGCCGAGAATCTCATATTCAATTGGGTCTTGAAGCGGAGCGTTTTTAATTACTTTAACAAATTTTCCTTTAACAAAGCCCATCTCAGTAATTCGTTTACGGAAAGCTCCATGCCCGATTACTTTAGTAATTACTCCCGTCTCGTTGTTCTGAAGATCGGAAAGGTGAAGCTCTGTTAGTATTTGATTCTCTATTATTTTCATAACACAAAATTTTAATAATTATTATTTACGCTGTCTCTTTTTTCACCAAAATCTCTAATAAACACATAAGAAAGTTATCCCGAACAAGGTGCTGGTTCAATCACCATTAGTTGGGAATTTTGCGCGTTTAATCACCATTAATAGGGAGGAAAAAGCCGCTTATTTGGCGAAATCCTCAATCAGAATGATTTTGTTAGAGATGGCGTAAATCGTGAGCCCGGATTGGCTTTTGATGCCGGTCTTCTGCGAAATATTTTTTCTATGGCTAATTACCGTATGTATGCTGATGTTCAAGTTGTCTGCTACTTCTTTATTGGAAAACCCTTTCACAATTAATTTGAGTACATCTATTTCTCTTTCGGAAAGCTGTTCGTGTTCAACATCGTTGTTGTGAATTTCCGAATTGCTGAGATTCTTAATTTGCTCTGCAATTGATTCACCCGAATCGGTTATGTTAATAACCTTATCGAAAAGGGAAAGCAGCTGCTGATCGAAAAAATTATAGATTAGCGCAATCCAAACGATTCCCGGATGATTTTTCTTAGCCGAAAGAAACTCTTTGTTCTTGTTCTGAATTTGCGACGGATTGATAATTGCAAGCTCAAGCTTACCAAGAGCGGCAAGGTTTTGGATCTCGTTTAAATCATCAGTGCGGAGTAAATGAAACTGCTGCCCGGATTTGGAAAGAACATTGGAAAGTCCTTCGAAAACAATTTGGGAAGGCTCCAGAACAGCAATATTTTTTATCTCTCTATTCATCATGCTCTATCTTGCTTACTAGAGGAATGAGTATCGTTTCTTCAATTGTAGAATGAATATTCAAATCGTTTTCTAACTCGCACAAGCTTGTTATAATTTTTCTTCTCAGCACTCTATCGTTTTTAACCGGAACGTGCTTCAGTAAAAGCTCTTTCAAATCATTCAGTTTGAATTCAATATCAGTGTGATGTTCCTGATATTCGCTTACAGAATATTTTTCTTGCTTTTCCGTATTGCCGGAGGGCTCATTCTTCAGCAGGCGATAGAAGTATGGAAACGCTACACGGTTTTCGTAATGCAAATGTTCTTTCACTTCTTTGAAGTATTCATCAAAGAACTTTTCGATTAACTGAATCTCTGCGGAATTATTTTGCTCATGGAGCTGCTCAAAGTAACTTCTTATTTCGGGATACTTTTCGTTCTCGTAATAGTTGTGGGAGTTCTTCAAGAATTTAATAATTGTAGTAAGGTCTTCTCGTGTTAGGTTTTGATGCTCGGTGGGTTGAAATCCATTGTAGAGATTGGCGAAAATCAAAAACAGTTCTTCGCTGATATTATTTGTAGCGCATAATTGCTTAACAGTTTTCTCGTGCACAATGAAATCCATCTCAAGATGTTCCATCAACAGCAGCAAGCTTGGATTCTCGAAAATCAAACTGGAGATTTTCATCTCCGGTCTTATAAAATTTCCCTTAGTCTGATACATCTTCCACCATCACCAAATTTTGTGTGTAAATATAAAACAATTTTTCACCTCTGCGGTTAATCGCGGAGCTTGTTCTCTTTTATCTAACAAACGAATCGAATTATCAGTTCAAACGAGCCGGAGAAAAATTCACAATTGTTTAACACCTTTGAAGTGCGGATTTACTATTTTTTCAGCCACAAAAAATTCAGTCATAAATAAAGTACTCAATGAAGAAGATTATAGTTTTAATACTTACCCTTATTGTTTTGCCAGGTCTTTGCACTTCAATTTACGCGCAAGAAGTAAAAAGACCCAAACTAGTTGTTGGAATCGTTGTTGATCAAATGCGGTTTGATTACCTCTACAAGTATTATCCTTTCTACGGTAACGGCGGCTTCAAGCGCTTGATGGAGGAGGGAAGCAATTTTACTTTTGCTCATTTCAATTACGAGGTGACCAAAACAGCGCCCGGTCATGCCTCTATCTACTCTGGAACAACTCCATTCTATCATGGCATAATTGGCAACGACTGGTACGACAAGCAAAGCAAGAAATCCGTTAACGCAGTTGTTGATCCAAATTATAAAAGTGTTGGCAGCAATGATGAAGAAGGAGAATGTTCTCCAGAGAAACTTCTTGCAACAACAATTACAGATCAAATTAAACTTGCGTTCAACGGCAAATCCAAAGTGATTTCTGTTTCTTTTAAAAACAGAGGAGCGGTGTTGCCTGGCGGACATATGCCGGATGGAGTTTATTGGTACAATCATAAGAATGGTGATTTTATTACCTCCACTTATTACATGAATAAACTTCCGCAGTGGGTTTTGGATTTTAACAAGCAGAAGTTAAGCAGCAAGCACATAGAAACCGGTTGGCATCTTGCTTTGCCTATTGAGAAATATGCAATGAGCGAACCGGATGAAACAAACAATGAAGAAGATGTTTTCAGCGAAGGTAAAACTTCCTTCCCGCATACGTTTAAGAATGTTAAGGCAGAAGATAAATACTCAAAAGTTTCAACAACACCTTTTGGCAATGAATTAGTGTACGAGTTTGCTAAGAGTGCAATTGTAAATGAAAATCTTGGCAGTGATGATTACACTGATTTCTTGGCGGTCAGTTTTTCTTCTACAGATTATGTAGGGCATGCTTACGGAACAAATGCATACGAGACGCAAGATATTTATGTCCGGCTGGATTCTACAATTGCGGATTTTTTAACTACGCTTGATAAAACTTTGGGAGAAGGGAATTACTTATTGTTTCTTACAGCAGACCACGCCGGAATTGAAACACCATCTTTCTTAAGAGAAAATAAAATTCCAGCCGGCGAATTAGGCAATAAGAATTTTACAAATCTTGTTTCAGAATTTGTGCCTAAAACATTTGGAAGCGATAAACTGATTGAAAATTTTTCCAACAAGCAAATATATTTTGATAGAGAAGAGGTGAAGAAAAAAGGTGTAGATATTCATCAGCTTCAACAAAAGACTGCCGATTTTATCCGGGATTCATTTCCTATGGTAGCAACTATTTACACGCGAGATAATCTTGAAGGTAAAGCCGCAACACGCGAACCGGAAAATCCAATTCTGAATAGTTATAACATGGCAATTGCCGGTGACATTTTCTATACGCTTCAATCCGGAAATCTGCCGACTTTTAGAGAACAGGGAACGACACACGGAACAGAATTCTCCTACGATACTCACGTGCCGCTATTGTTCTTTGGCTGGAACGTGCCAAAACAAACAGTTAACACGCCGGTTTATATTGTAGATATTGCGCCAACTATTGCCGATCTGATAAAGATTGCCGAACCTAGCGCATCAATTGGTATCCCGCTAATTAAGGGAAATTGATTCGGTATTCGGATTGACCTAGACTACTATAAGGGCTATATTGTAGTCGAAAATGAAAGGAAACCAAGTGAAATTTAGTGAAGCAGTAAAACCAATCAGTTATTTAAAAACTCATGCTTCCGAAGTTGTCCGTGATGTTGCTGCAAATCAGAAAACGTTAATTATAACTCATAATGGTGAAGCTAAAGTCATTCTTCAAGATGTAAAGGTATATGAAAAGACTCAAGAGAGTATTGCTTTACTAAAAATTCTTGCTTTGAGCGGCAGAGAAATAAAAAGGGGTAACTATAAAACGTTGGAGAAATCATTCGGCAATGTTCGAAACCGTATAAATGATTTTAAACGGGAACAGAGTGAAGTTCAAAGTTAATATCGTTGCTTCTGCAGAAGAAGATTTATTTGAAATCTATCAGTATGTTTATTTCAATGACTCGGAAGAAAAAGCTGAAAAATTGTACTCGAAATTGTATGAGAAATGTTTATCCCTTCAAGAATATCCAAATCGCGGTCATGTCCCTCCGGAATTAAGTTTACTTGGAATAGATGATTTTTTAGAATTAACATATAAACCGTACCGTATCATTTATCAGATTATTGAGAAAGAGGTTTTTATCTACTGTATCTTAGATGGCAGAAGAGACATGCAGAAACTTTTGCAAGAACGTTTAATGCGGGAATAATGACTATTCTATTGACAAACTTACCGAGTAAAACCAAGTTGCAATTGCGAGGTTTCCTTTCACTTCAACAACGGGGGGAAACGGACTAATTTTGAGTTATGAACTAAAACATATGTTTGAAAAAAAAGATAAAAAATCAATTCGTAACAATACTATTGCTACTTTGTTAGCTGCAGTTATCCTATCAATTATTAGCTATCTAGGCGGTATTATTCCGTGGCTTATTTCAGTATCATCTAACATATTCAAATGGTTGACGACAAATATTTCAATACCAATTTGGATCTTTTTTGTATTAATATTATTTCCGTTAAAATCTTTTTTGGCATTTGTAAATCATCTTCGTGCAAAGGGAAAGATTGAAAAAACTATTTCTAATGGTAAACTAAATACTCAATCACCTAAGACAAATAATACAACTCAAAAGCCGGGTAATAATAAGCCTCAACTTAGTTCCAAAGATTATAATCATGATTTCATTTATAATCTTAAGTGGCGTTGGTCATATTCTTCCAATGGATCAATAATTAATCTCGTCCCATTTTGCCCTAACTGTGACTTTCAGGTTCGTCCCCATAGAACAAGCTCATTTCAAATTCTTGATAATATAGGTTTTAGATGTGAAGATTGTTGTAAAGACATTGCCGATTTTGACCACGATTATAAAGTATTGGAAGATAAAGTCATTCGTGTTATTCAAAAGAATATTAGAAATGATTTGTGGCAGTCAAGGATCATTAAAGAATAATGTAGCGTTTGACCAGAGTCTCAGCCTGATCACCACTTCGGTGATTTAGTCAATAATTATTCAAGGAGCAATTCCACAGATGCAAGGCAGCTTAATTGATTATGTAATAATTGGTGTTTACTTAGTTGGCATAGCAATATTCGGTATTATTTCCGGCGGTAAGCAGAAAACGGTTAAAGATTATTTTCTCGGCTCCAAAGTAGTACCGTGGTGGGCGGTTTGCTTTTCAATTGTTGCCGCAGAAACAAGCACACTTACTTTTATTTCCATTCCGGGTTTAGCGTATTTAACCAACTTAAATTTTCTGCAAGTTACATTCGGTTATTTGCTTGGCAGAATTGTAGTAGCGTTTGTTTTTCTTCCGGCTTACAGCAAAGGCGAATTGAAAACCGCATACACTTTTCTCGAAAACAGATTTGGCGGAAAGACCCGCTCGTTTGCATCAATTGTGTTTCTCTTTACTCGTCTTGCTGCAGATGGCGTTAGACTTTTCGCTACAGCCATTCCGCTAAAACTAATGATTGATATCGGTTACCCGGAAGCGATTGCGATAATGGCTTTGGTTGCTCTAATTTATACTTACACCGGCGGCGTTAAAGGTATAATATGGGTTGATGTAATACAAATGTTTACATACTTGGGCGGCGCAATTTTAGCGGGAATATTTCTACTCAATCTCATTCCCGGCGGATGGGGAACTGTTGTTAGTACCGCTTCTGCAAGCGGCAAACTTTCTATACTTAATCTTGGATTCGACAAAGGCTTCTCCGGATTTTTCAGTCAACCATACACACTAATTGGCGGTCTTCTCGGCGGCGCATTTCTCTCGATGGCATCTCACGGAACAGATCAATTAATTGTTCAGCGGCTGCTCGCAACTAAAAATTTGAGAGAGAGCCAGAAGGCAATTATCGGCAGTGGTGTAATTGTAATAATTCAGTTCGTGATATTTCTAATAGTCGGTGTAATGCTTTACACATATTACGGCGCTATGGATGTAAAATCGGATACAATTTTTCCAAAGTTTATTATTGAAGTTCTGCCTCCGGGAGTAATAGGAATAATCATAGCCGGACTATTTGCAGCGGCGTTATCAACCCTTGCCGGTTCAGTAAGCTCTCTTGCTTCATCAACTATGATGGATCTTTACATTCCGTTTTTTGGAAAACGGAAAAGTGAAAGCGCTCAGTTAAAGATTAGCCGTTTGTTCACAATAATGTGGACGGTATTGCTTGTCTTTGCAGCTTTATTTTTTATGAACACAACGCAAACAGTTGTTGAACTTGCGCTAAGTATAGCTTCATTTACTTATGGCGGATTGCTTGGAACATTTCTGCTCGGCATTCTGGTTAAGAACGCTCGCGAGAAAGATGCTCTCATTAGTTTTGCAGCCGGTATCATAATCATGATTTTCGTTATCACTTTCAAACTTGTTGCTTGGACGTGGTTCACAATTGTTGGTGTTAGCGCAACACTGCTTGTCGGAGGTGTTCTTTCAAGTGTAGGACGAAGAGTGAAGAGTGTAGAACGATGAATTGGTGTAACTTAGTACTACGTTGAACTCTATAAATTAAAGTTAACTAAGAATATTATTAAACCAACATTAGGTTTGTTATGCATAGTTTTATTGAAATAGTTAATAGATGTGCAGTTTTTACTATTCAAAATCTGAACAAAATTAATGACGAAACAATTGAAGCACTTCAAACAAGTGGGTCAACTTCACTTGTAAAAACACTTCAAATGGTGCAACTTCAAAAAATAATTTTCGCAGTAGGAATGTTCTCCATTTTTGAGGCTTATTTGCAAGAAGGCTTGGATTGTACGGATGGATTTGGTAAAGCTAAGAAAATCTTAGAGGACGTAGGGAAATCAGATGTTAAAGAGAACTTTGATAATATGGTCTTAGCGATTAATGTTCTTAAACATGGTCGTGGAAGAAGTTATGATTTACTTGTTGCAAAGTCGTGTTCTCTACCTTTCAAAATGAAGCTCCCAAATGAACCATATTTTCTAGAGGGAGACGTGTCAGAATTTTCGACATTAATACAAGTAGATGATGCTTTTATTCAGCTTTGCGGAGATACAATTTATGAAGTTTCAGTAATTATTCGGAATGCATTTCCTGATTTCTACTAATTCTCCATTCGCAATTCTAAATTCTCAATTGTTTACGTATTCCACTTTCATATCATAGTTCCACTTATCAAAGTAAAGATTGCCGCCTCTCCATTCGACTTCACCGCGCTGGAAATCCACAGTTTCACTTCTTGGGAAAATTTTTGCCGGATACAAAGGTTTCGAGAAAGCATCATTAACAATTAATCTATATGCGTCAATTCCGCCAAGGTAAAAGTATTTTTGCGTTTCATCCAAATAATTTTTGATTCCAAAACTCTGGTCAACCGGAATCCATCCGTAACCATCAACATAAATTTCACACCAATCATGCAGATTAATTTCCGGGGGATGCATCATCCAGCCGCTTTGCCATTTAGCCGGGATGCCGTTGTATCTGCAAAGTGTCATAAAAACAAGAGTCTGAATTCCGCAGTCACCGTGTTTATGTTCTAAACTATACTCCGGAATGTTTGGAATAGTAGAATACTCGCGCGCGCTTGCCCAGGGCGTGCTTTCATCAACCCAGGTGAAAATTTTCTTAAGAATTTGTAGCGGGTTCTTCTCATCACCAATAATTTGGTTAGATAAGTTTTTAATCCTTTCTGTGAAAACTATATGAGGAAATTCTTCTTTGGTAAACTCATCAAAAACATCTTTTGTTTGATTGAAGGTAATCGGCATTTTACTTTCGAAGAGATTAACAAATTCAGCTTTGGAAGTATAGGCTAACTCCATTTCAAACTTTGTCGGCTGATCTTTCCTTGCCGTTTCTTTAAGATAAATTGTTCTCTGAAGATTTTTATCATCTGCAATTGTGTATTCGCTCTTACTAACCCGCAGAAGTTGAATATCTGTCTGACGGGGATTTGTTTCTTTAGGATAGGGAAGCCAGCATCTAATTACTTCACCATCGGGAACGGCATTTGGTTTTACTGTTAGCGTGTACTTAATTTTCATTTTAACGGGAAGAACAAGTCTCTCCATTGTTTTAGCAGTGGCTTCATAAACTTTTGGGATATAATCTTTTAAGAAAGTCTCAATAGGATCAATCTTTACACCATCGACTTTTTCTTTCTGCGCTTTTGCTTCTTTGTTAATTCTAAACAGATTTGGAACTGCGTTATTGAAGTAGCGCTTTTCGCCATCAATCATTTTCATTTCGAGAGAATTATCTTTCTCCCAATTGCTCAGCGTTTCATCATTCAGTTCTGGATAATACTTTTTCAGTGCGGTAATTATTTCTTCGCGTGTTCTCTTAAAATCTTTTCTAATTCTTTCCATCACATCAATCTGAAAACGGAGCTCACTTTTCTCAATCTCTGCTAAATCCTTTTCAACTAATTTACTTTCGATAAAGATTTGTGCTTGAGAAAAATTCCCTTGGTTGATTAGCAGATTGATTTCAGAGTATTTCGTTTGCGCAGCGGTGAGTGTGGAAATTATAATCAACATGAAGATAATTTTATGCATGATTATTTGTCCGGCTTTGTTTTAGTTTCTAATGTAAATATAACAATCAAACAATTTATTAATTCACCTTAGACAGCCAATCTGAAAAAAAATGAGCCGCAAAAACACTAGGGCACAAAATCCTCACAAAAATTTACGTCTTTCTTTGTGCAATCTTAGTGCCTTCGAGTCTTCGTGGCAAATCTTTTATTTTTTTCGCAAGGCAAATTCTTAATTCGAAATAAAGAAAGATGAAAGAAAAGTCTTATAATAGTTTACAAGCTATTGTAACCTCTGAGAATAAACACAGTCAAAAGTTTAAATAGAACTTGCAATAAATTGAGAGAGATGATATGAAAGTAATTGTAATGTTTTTTTTAGTAAGCCGGCTAATACTTGCTCAGCAAGTAGGGGACTCTACTTTTAATCCGCAGCTGCCTCATCCGTTATATAAAACCGGCAGCGGACCAACTATATCCATAGATGAGGGACACAATAACTTTCACACACAATCCGGTAGATACAAGCCATTTGCTGACATACTCGTAAAGGATGGTTATAATGTTAAACCATATAGCAAGAAGTTTTCTTTGAAGGAGCTCGATGGTACAAAAATTTTAGTTATCTCCAATGCATTGAATGAACGAAACAAAGAAGACTGGACTTTGCCAACTCCTTCAGCATTTACGGATGATGAGATTGCTCAAATTGTTAAATGGGTAACAGATGGTGGAAATTTATTTCTGATTTCTGATCATATGCCTTTCCCGGGTGCGGCAAATAATCTGGCACTTAAGTTTGGTTTTAAAATGAATAATGGTTTTGCCGGAGATACAACTCATTTAGGTGCGCCGGACCTTTTCACCAAGAAGGATAAAACGCTTAATATTAATTTCATTACCGAAGGTAGAAATGAATCTGAATCGGTTGATTCAATTTATTCTTTTACCGGGCAAGCTTTCCAAATCCCGGATAATGCAACTCCAGCACTAACTCTAAATAGTAATTTCGTTTCTTTAATGCCCGATACAGCATGGAATTTCAAGAACAATACTCCAAAGATTTCTGTAGCCGGTTGGAACCAGGGTGCAGTTAGTAAATTTGGGAAAGGGAAAATTGCCGTGTGGGGAGAAGCGGCTATGTTTAGCGCACAAATTTCCAAGAACAAAAAAGTAGGAATGAATGCACCTTATGCAAAAAACAATTGGCGGCTGCTCTTAAATATTATTCATTGGCTTGATGGAAAACTAGGCAAATAATTATTAATAGAGCCAGCATTTTAGTACTAGAACCGCAACCGGGAGCTTTGTATTAAGTTGCGATCATTTTTGGTGATTGCTAATCGTCAATTGTTGTTGCATTCAAAATATATTTTAAACCAGTTGGTGAATTAGATTTAGTCGAATTATTTGCCTGAGATTTACCTAAAAAACGGACTTCATAAATGAAGTCCCTACAAAAAATTGTAGGGGTTTGATTAATCAAACCCGTAAAATTATTCTTGTGATTTTCTTATAATTTTAAATTTTAATTCGCACAACCGGTTATTTTAAATCTGTTTTTAGAAATATTAGAAGGACTGCCTACTTCTAGGGTATTAAGATATTGGTTTACCATCAGTCAAAATAAAATTGCTACGGATGATTTCCTTTTGTTAGGAAGATAGTTTTTGCATGATAGCTTGTCCAGCTTGTTATAATAATATGGGGTAAATATAGTAATCGGTCATTCTCTTAGTATTAAAGAATTACAATTAATCCGGTTAGCTGGAAAAATATTCCCCTCAAAAAATACAAATGAATAGGAAACCTTATAGATGATTAAGCGTCATATTACTATCTCAATTCAGCTTTATAATAAACGAATACGTATTAAAGAAAGATAATATGAAGGAATTGTTATTTACTGTTACAGTTTTACTATTCTTTTATTCTACATCCCTTGCGCAACAATCCGAATGGAAAGTCTATGATCCAACAAATTCCGGCTTGCCGGATAAACAAATAAACTCGATTCATATTGACGATCAAAATGTAAAGTGGATTGGCACAAGCTCCGGCTTGGTTAAGTTTGATAATTCAAACTGGACTCTTTTCAACACTACGAATTCACCTTTGCCTTCAAATTACATAACTGGAGTTGCAAGTGACGGAAAAAACAGTACTTGGATTGGTACAGACAGCGGGATTGCCCACTTAACAAATGGTAATTGGGAAGTTTTTAGAAAAGCAAATTCTGCAATAGTTAGCAATAGCATTTCTCAAGTTAAATTTGCCAGTGGCGCAATCTGGTTTACCACCGATAAAGGATTGATGAAGTTTTCTAATAACCAGTGGCAGATATACGACAGCAACAATTCCGGTCTCTATATTGATTTTGTTTGTTCGGTTGTTGCTGATAAAGATGGAACGATATGGAGCGGCACATTTAATTATCTAGATTTTAACGGAGTGTTGATTTCTTACAACAATGGAGGATGGACATACTATAAGCTGAAAGATCATGGATTGTTTTCAAGTTTTCCAGATGCGCTTGTTTACGATTCCCAAAACAATATGTGGCTTGGAACAAAAGGAACAACCGGTGGCGCTTTGGTAAAAATCAGGGGCACAGTGTGGACTGTTTACGATAAGAACAATTCCGGTTATAAAGGCGGTGGAATAAACAGCATTGCAATAGAAGGAGATGATAAATGGATCGGGGGCAACGGTGTAACTTTATTCAAAGATGGAAAATGGACTACATTTAATAAAAGTAACTCCGGTCTTCCAGATGATTTTGTAAGCGAAATAACGATTGACAAATTTGGAAATAAATGGATTGCAACTATTAGCGGCGGTTTGGCGGTTTATAAAAAGGATGGAGTTATTTCTTCTGTAGTGAATGATAATAAGCCAGTTAACAGCACATTTCAATTGTTTGATAATTACCCGAATCCCTTTAACAATGCAACAAAAGTACGCTTCTCAATTCCGGCTAGAAATAGAATTCAATTAAAGCTTTATGATATACTTGGAAGAGAATTGTCTACGCTTATAGATGAATTAAAAGATGCCGGCGTTTATGAAGCTGTAGTAAATCTGGATGGTTATCCAAGCGGAGTTTATCTGTGTAAACTTACTTCCGGAAATTTCAGCTCGGTTAAAAAGCTAATTTACTTAAAATGATTTTTCAAGAGAGAGTTTCAAACATGTTAAATGCTTTTAGGAAAGGCTTGATGAATATGAACACAACAATAAATGTAAACCTTTTTGTTGAAGGAAGAATTGTTAAACAAATACTGCTTTTAATAATTCTTGCATGTTTAGTCTTTAACGGGCAGTCTTACGGACAAACAGTAGCGCCTCTTGCCAAAGGAAATGTTTGGGTATATCAAGGGAAAGAATCCTCTGCTAAGAGAGTCAAATATTATTTATCGGATACGATTACAATAGACGGTTCTGTTTATTTTGTCTGCAATAAAACTATTACGGATACAATTTTCCGATACTTCAGATTACGCGATGATGGCGTTTATGTGTGCAGACTTAGGAACAAAGATGTTCCCTATTATAAGTTGAATTATACTTATGCCGATACTTTAAAAAACATTGAATGGTTTGGTATATGGAGAACAGTTCTAAAGAGTGAAACTCAAGAGAATTTATTTGGTAAAGGGGCGTTGGTTAAAAATTTACATGCTAACTGGGTATTTACTCAGAGTGATGAAAAATGGACGGATGAATATGGACTTGTTTCTACTACGAATCCAATTGTAACCGGATCTAATACTTTGATAGGCTGTGTTATCAATGGTAAAGTATATGGTGATACCAGCATGGTGGTTACTAGTGTTAAAGAGAATAATATTTCGGGTGAGTTTTCTTTAGAACAGAACTATCCGAATCCATTTAACCCGGAAACAACTATTAGCTATAAGGTACAAGTTGCAAGCCAAGTAAGCTTAAAGGTGTATGATGTCTTGGGAAGAGAAATTGTAACATTGGTAGATGAATTTAAGCAGCCGGGGGTTTACAATTCTACATTCTACACTCTTCGTTCTTCACTACCAAGCGGTGTTTATTTCTATAAACTACAAGCCGGAAAATATTCTAAAGTAAATAAGATGATGTTAGTAAGATAAGAACTTAAGTTTGCCGGATTTGAATTAGAATAAATATATTCACTCCATATTCCGGTATTATGAAACTCTTGCTTTCCATGTACATACTGCTTAAGTTGAAATCAGCTAATCAATCGGTAATAAAAATGCCGCTGATTTTCCCCGATACTCAGACAAACGAAGGAATCTCTCAGACTATCCTCTATTTGTGGACAAGATGTAATGCAATCACGCTGCACTCAAAAATATATCTCATGATTATAGTTCCAACACAATTATGAAGATGCAAATTGGCTATGTAAAGCAAATATTCTTAGGAGAGGAAAATACTTTTATATAAGTGAGAATAGATTCAAACAAAACTAATAGAGGCAAAGTATGAAGGAGTATGAGAAAAACAATTATCTACTTTTTCTATTGGTATTTACTTTTTGTCTTGGGGTGCAAATTTACGGGCAACCGAATCCACTAAAAGGATTGGTTGGACCGTGCGATAATTCAAAAATATCTAACGGTGGCTGGGGAGGGCATAATATTATTTGCGAAGATGGAAGAGTATTTGAAACACCAGACAGCGGAGCTACTTGGATTGAAAAGAAAGTTGCTGACAATTTTATTGCCAAAATGATGGCTATGCAAAAAACTGGAAGTGGATTAAGTCAAAACGGTTCAATAGTTGGTAATAATGGGAAGATTTTTTCATCTAATGATAATGACCGAAACTGGCTGCAAACAAGTTCCGGTACAACAAACAACTTGAATAATCTTGTATATGGTTGGTCTCCAACTACTCATCAAAGCTGGGGATTTGCTGTTGGAGATAATTCGACTGTTCTTATCACAAAAGATGGAGGCAAAACTTGGACAAAACAATCTACACCATATCAGTACGATCATTTTTATGGAGTGTATTTTTTGAATAGTGAAGTTGGCTGGATTGTTGGCTCTATGGGAATTATTTATAAAACAATTAACTCTGGAACCACTTGGACATACGTAGAAGGAGATCATTCCAATCCGACATACAAAGGAGTAGCTTTTAGTTCCAGCGATAGCGGCAACGTAGTTGGCTCAAATGGATTTATTGGTCGTACAACTAATGGCGGTAGTACTTGGACTCAACAAAATAGCGGTACTACGGAAACCTTAAACGATATTGAATTTGTTGGTGCTGGTTCAGATACCGGTGCAGTCGTAGGCAATAAGGGAACTTTGCTTAACACAACCGATGGTGGAAATAGTTGGACAAAACAAGATTTGGGTACAACTTACAATCTTAATGATGTAACTTATGATACACGAGGATATATTTGGATTGCCGGAGATAATGGGATTTTGTTTACTAACAATCCTAGATTTCTTACCCCGACTGCGCCAAGCGGACTTAACGCTACACCAAAATCTTCGAGCCAAATTGACCTTTCTTGGCTTGATAACTCCAACAATGAAAGCGGATTTATTATTGAAAGAAAAGATGGACCTAACGAACCTTGGCAGGATACAGATACAGCAGGTGCTAACGTTGTGATTCATCACGATACTGGTCTTTCTCCAAATAAGCAATATCAATACCGGGTAAGTGCATATAATACTAGTGGTGAATCATCTTACAGTAATACGGTTGATGCTAGTACATTAAATGTTGTTCCTTCAAAGCCTACAAATCTAACAGCAACACCAAAGAGCAGTTCACAAATTGATCTTTCCTGGCTAGATAATTCCAACAATGAAACCGGATTTAAAATTGAGCGTAAAACCGAACAGCAAGAATTTTCAGAAGTTGGCGGCGCGGACTCTAATGCAACTGCATACACAGATAGGAATTTAGATGACGGTTTGAACTATATATATCGTGTCGCATCGTTAAATACAATAGGCAAGTCGCCTTATTCTAATGAAAGCTCTGCTACAACACAACTGAACGCTCCAACCAACCTCACTGCAAAAAAAAGTACTTCCGGTGGGGCTCAATTAGACTGGAAGGATAATTCGAAAAGTGAAAATGGTTTTACTATTGAAAAGAAATCCGGTACCGGAAATTTTTCTAAGTTAACGAATGTTGCAGCAAACGCAACTTCATATATTGATTCTCAAGTAAGTGTTGGGCAGCAGCTTTCGTTCCGTGTTCAGGCTTTCAATAGCATTATTATTTCGGGTTTTTCAAATACAGCTGATATTGTGATAACATCTGTAAATAATGAAATTGAAATACCAACAGAATATTCGTTGAAACAGAACTATCCGAATCCATTTAACCCGGAGACAATTATCAGTTATGAATTGCCTGAAGCAGGATATGTTACATTGAAAGTTTTTGATATACTTGGCAACGAAATAGTTACGCTTGTGAATAATTTTAAATCGGCTGGCAAACATTATTCTACTCTCATTACAACAGATTCCAAATTTACAAGCGGCTGTTACATTTACAAATTAACTGCCGGAAGTTTCTCGAGTGTTAGAAAAATGTTGCTCATTAAGTGAGATTAACTTTTATCGAAAATTTATTGCCCCGCATGTTGCGGGGCTTTTTGTTAAGTTTGTTCAGTAAAAATATTCAGCTACTTTTTCTTAAGCGGATTAAAATGAAAATGCTTGTGTCAATTTATTTGTTCAGTATGTTTTTACTGGGTTGTCAGAAAGATCCCTCAGACGGAAATGTGGTTAATACTGACAGCACCGCTCTAAAACTTCTTTATGAATATTCAACGGATATTCCTGAGCCTTCCGGATTGGCTTACAATTCTAAAACTAACACTTTGTTTGCCGTCTCCGACGCAAATTCTACTGTTTATGAAATTGATTTTAGCGGCGGGATAAAGCAGTCATTTACTATTAATAGTAAAGACCTTGAAGGAATAGTATTTTCAGCGAACTGTGATACTATGTACGTTGTTGACGAATTAAACAAAGTGGTCGCAACGTATTTGCCTGGCGGAATTAAATTATCTTCATTTCCGGTAAATGTAGCAACCGACCCGAAAAATTCACTTGAGGGAATTACAGTTGATAATAACAATCATTTATTTGTTCTCAATGAAAAGTCCCCAAGTATTCTTCTTGAATTTGTAAATCAAAAAGAAATATATAGAAGGGAACTCACTTATACTTCGGATTGCTCTGACATTTTTTACGATAAAGCTCTGGATTGTCTTTGGATGATTAGCGACGAATCGCAAAAAGTTGTAAAGCTTTCAAAGTCCGGACAATCACTTGCTCAATATTCCTTACCTTTTGAAAAGGGAGAGGGGATAACCATTGTTAACGACAAGATTTACATCATTAATGACGGCAACAGTAAATTATACGTTTTCCAAAAACCATAATGGAAATAAATAGATAATTAAAGCCGCTCAAGTATTGAAGCGGTTTTTTTGTTTTAAGTATTTGTGAATGTTTTTATTTGTTTAGCTCAAGGTGCGGATTAATAACAACTTCGATTCTTCTGTTTTTTGCTCTCCCTTCTTCACTTGAATTATTGGCTATTGGTTTTGATCCACCTAAACCAACAACAGTTATTCTTGCGGCATCAGCGCCCATCGTTGACATCAAATACTGATAAACAGAATTAGAGCGATTCTGCGAAAGTTCAATATTCTTTTGATAGTCGCCAACGCCATCAGTGTGACCTTCAATAACAACAGTACCATTAGGGAATGTTTGAATAGCCTTCTGAACTTTATTTAGCAAGCTAAAATATTGCGGCTCTAATGTAGCTTTGTTTGTTGGAAAGTTTAGGTTGACTAATCTAATTGTTAGCAAATCGCCATTCTTAATTACTTCAGCCTCGGATGGGAGAAACATAGTAGAAATTGTTTCGATCAGTTTCAAGTTTTTCTCTGTTGTTTCAGAAACTGTTTTGAATTTCACATTCTCTTGTTCCATTAATGCAAGTTTAGCTTGTGTTTCCTCAGCGGCTTTAGCCAAATTTTCGGTTTCTTTCTTAGCAACAGACAATTCTTGGGTCAATTTTTGCCCTTCGCTTTTTGAGTCTGCTAAAGCAGTTTTAGTTTCATCGAGAGATTTCTTTAGCTGCACAATTTCGGCTTTTAGGTTCTGAGCCTCTTTTTGTGAATCGGCTAATTTTGCTCTTATAGCGTTTATGCTTTGCAAAATATTAGAAGTTAGATTTTGATTGTCTGTATCGAAAGAAGGGAAGAGTTTAAGGTCTGATGCAATTTTAGCAATAGGTTCTTCCCAGAGGAGTTGTAAATCCTCCCAAGTTTTATCCTCATCTTGCATTTTTGTAAACACACCTTGCATGTAAACGCCGTGGTTTATTTCATAAAGAGCCGAGTTTAATATTTTTTTTGCGGCTAATGTATCGTATCGGTTTGCAGTGAGAACATTTTCTGCATCAGCTATATATTGTTTAATCTTTGTAATAGTTTTAGGCGTATACTTCTCAAGTTTATTATCTTCTGCTTTAGCAAGAGCGGCTTTAACATTTAATAAATATTGATCTTTTATTGCAACAAGTTCGGCATCTTTATAAAGTTTTTCAGCAAGGTTGCTATACTTTGTTACACCTTCATTATCCTTATCTTCAAATTCTTCATTAGCAGAAACGAAATTTTCTTCCGCCTCCTTCCAAATTTTGAGTGTACTTTCACTTAGTCCGTGAATCAAGACAAGTTCCCGGGTTTTCATAAGAGAGCTGAAATTTGGACTTTTACCTTTGGCTATCTCAATTGCTTTCTTGTACAATTCTATCGCTTGGTTCAAATATTCAATAGCTTTTTCCGGTTTCTGGTTTTCTTTGATTAGTTCTTCAGCATCTGCAAGTAATTCTTCTGCTTTTTTGAAATCTTGCTCGGCAAATACGCTTCCTCCGGTTGTTAGTGCTTTAAGGGAAAGGTTTTTCACTTCTTTGTGAAGTGATTCGATTGAACTTTGTGAAAAGAGATTTGATGATATGATCATACTTAGAATAACGAAAAGTAGTTTTGCTGTAACGGATAATTTCATGGTTCCTCCAGATGAATTACAAATTGTTCTTTGAATTCTCTTGCTATTCAACGTAACCAAACTTTTCTAAAACTACAATAAATAAAATTTTGAAGGGAATACTGTGTCTGAATTAAGGATGTGTATCCAGGCAATGGAAGTCTCCAATTCATTGAAACTATTCACTTAAACCAAAAAATTAATTAAATCCGGTATCGTCAAAATATTGCAAGAAAGCCTAAAAAAACTATATATTTGTCCTCGCTTTTGAGCGAATTGTTCTTTGATGCCGGGATGGCGGAATTGGTAGACGCACAGGACTTAAAATCCTGTGGGCATTTATGCCCGTGCCGGTTCGACTCCGGCTCTCGGTACGAGATTATTCAATGTACATCAAGTTTTATTGGGGTTCTTAGCTCAGTTGGCTAGAGTGTCTGCTTGACGTGCAGAAGGTCATAGGTTCGAATCCTATAGGACCCACAACAATCGGAGTTCACTCCGTTTTTTTTTATAAAGGTTTATGGAAAAGATAAATATAAAATTTCCCGATGGCTCGGTTAGAGAATTCGATAAAGGTGTTACACCTTACGAAGTTGCTAAGTCAATTTCTAACAGATTAGCCGATGATGCGCTTGTTGCAAAAGTGAATGGTTCTATGCGCGATCTTTCGTGCAAGTTGGAAAGCGATTCAGACTTGCAATTATTTACTTTTGATTCCAACGAAGGGAAAGAAACATACTGGCATTCTTCTTCTCACTTAATGGCTCACGCAGTTCTATCACTTTTCCCGGAAGCTAAATTTGGTGTAGGTCCGGCAATAGAAGGCGGATTCTATTATGATATTGATATCAATTCTCAATTGACTGAAGAAGACCTCGTTAAGATTGAAAACAAGATGATTGAAATTGCCGGTCAGAAAAATGCATTCAAGAGAACTGAGCTTAGCAAAACGGACGCATTAAAGTTTTTCGAGAAAAAGGGTGACCAGTATAAATTAGAAATCATAAGCGAATTGGATGAAACTGCAACTGCAATCAGTATTTACGATGAAGGCGATTTCACTGATTTGTGTACCGGTCCTCATATTTCGGATGCCGGCAGAATAAAGTTTGTAAAGCTTCTTACAGTTTCCGGTTCATACTGGAGAGGCGACGAGAAGAAACAAAGAATGCAAAGAATCTACGGCATTACCTTCCCAAAGAAGAAAATGCTTGAAGATCACTTAGCATTTTTAGAAGAAGCTAAGAAGCGCGATCATAGAAAACTTGGAAAGCAGCTAGACCTTTTCAGTATTCATGAAGAAGCTGGTGCCGGATTGATTTACTGGCATCCAAAAGGCGCTCGTGTTAGAAATACTATCGAGACTTTCTGGCGAGCAGCTCACTTAAAAAATGGCTACGATATTTTATATTCGCCGCATATGGGAAAGAGCTGGTTGTGGCAGACAAGCGGACACTTATCAAACTATAAAGATAATATGTACGCGCCAATGAATATTGATGAGCAAGAGTATTTCATCAAACCGATGAATTGCCCGTTCCATATTTTGATTTATCAATCGCAGCTTCGTTCTTATAGAGATTTACCGCTGCGTTGGGCTGAGCTTGGAACAGTTTACCGCTATGAAAAAAGCGGTGTTCTTCATGGTCTTCTCCGAGTAAGAGGATTCACTCAAGACGATGCTCACATTTTCTGTACACAAGAGCAGATTGAAGATGAAATTATAGAAGTAATTCGCTTCTCAAATTATATGTGGAAGTCGTTCGGTTTTGAATCTCTAAAGTTTTACATTGCTACTAAACCGGAAAAAGCTGTTGGTGATGATGCAATTTGGGAAAAGGCAACTAACGTATTAAAACTTGCTTGCGAAAAAGAAAGCATTCCATACGAGATGGATGAAGGTGGTGGAGCTTTCTACGGACCTAAGATTGATATAAAGATTAAAGATGCGCTAAACCGCGAATGGCAGATGAGTACAATTCAGTTCGATTTCAACTTGCCAGAACGTTTCGGTATGACTTATATTGGTGAAGATGGAAAAGAACACAGACCTTACATGGTTCATAGAGCTTTGTTAGGTTCTATAGAAAGATTCTTTGGAGTTTTGATTGAACATTACGGTGGCGCGTTCCCAACTTGGTTAGCTCCATTGCAAGTTGCTATTGTTCCGGTTTCTCAAGTATTTATGGATTATGCTAAGAGTGTTGCAGATCAACTGAAAGCTGCTGATATTAATGTTGAACTTGATGAAAGAAATGAAAAGATTGGTTATAAGATTCGAGATTGGGAAACCAAGAAAGTTCCTTATATGTTAGTTGTTGGAGAAAAGGAAAAAGAAGCAGATGCAGTTTCTGTCAGACAGCACAAACTTGGCGATAAGGGAAGTGTAAAAGTTTCTGAATTCATTAAACAGATTAAAGAAGAAATAGATAACAAAGTAAATCACAATTAAAAGAGGTATCTCATCACTCAAGTAAAGAATAGAGTCAATCAAGAAATTCGAGTTGCAGAAGTTCGTTTGATTGGCGCTGACGGAGAACAAATAGGAATCGTTTCTATTAAAGAGGCTCTGAAAAAAGCAGAAGAAGCAAATTTAGATTTAGTTGAAATAGCACCACAAGCTGTACCGCCCGTTTGCAAAGTTATTGATTATGGTAAATTTGCTTACGAGCTTCAGAAGAAAGAAAAACTTCAGAAAAAAAATCAGCAAGTAAGTGTTCTCAAAGAAATCAGATTACATCCAAATACCGATACTCACGATTTTGATTTTAAAGCCCGGCATGCAGCAAATTTTGTTGAGGAAGGCGATAAGGTTAAAGTCTCTGTCATTTTCAAAGGAAGAGAGTTGGCCTATACTGAAATTGGAGAAAATCTTCTTAAAAAATTTATTGAGAGATTGAGCGAAGTAGCAAAAGTTGAACAAGAACCAAAGTTTGAAGGCCGTGCAATGCACGCTATATTAGCGCCGTCAAAGGGCAAAAAGAAAAAATAGATAGGTGAATCAATGCCAAAAATGAAAAGCAACAGAGGAGCAGCAAAAACATTCCGCAAAACCGGCTCCGGAAAAATCAAAAGAAACAAGGCTTACAAATCACACATCCTTACTTCTAAGTCTCGTACTAGAAAAAGAAACTTGAGAAAAGGATTGCTGGTTTCTAAAGCTGATGAAAAACGCGTAGCAATAATGCTTCAATAATAGGAGAAACAACTAATGCCTCGTTCAGTAAATCACGTCGCTTCTAAAGCAAGACGTAAGAAAGTACTAAAAATGGCGAAGGGCTACTGGGGTGCCCGCGGCAACGTATGGACTGTTGCTAAAACCCACGTTGAAAAAGGTCTTGTCCACGCATACAGAGATCGCAAACTTAAGAAACGTGAATATAGGAGTTTGTGGATTGTTCGTATTAATGCAGCTGCAAGAATCAACGGTACAACATACTCCAGATTGATAAATGCCTTGAACAAAAAAGGCGTTACAATTAACCGTAAGTTACTTGCCAGTTTAGCAGTCGAAAATCCTCAAGCCTTTGCTGATGTTGTAAAATTTGCAACTAACTAATTTATATCCCTCTCGAAATCTGTTTAAAGTTTCGGGAGGGAATTTTTTTAAATTGTCGGGACTAAGTAATGTTAGATAGAATTGAATCAACCCGCAAAATTTTTGATGAAGACCTCTCCAAAGTAACCGATCTTGCTTCTCTCGAAGAACTACGCATAAAATATCTCAGCAGAAAAGGTTTGATAACTCAAATTGTAGATTCTTTGAAGGATGTTCCAAAAGAAGAAAAACCAAAAGCCGGTAAAGCTGTTAATGAGTTGAAGAATCACACCAATAGTTCTTTTGAAGAATTGAAATTGAAATTGGAAAGTGAAACTATTAACAGGGAAGAGTTCATTGATTTGTCATTGCCGGGTGTTGAGAAGGCGATTGGCAGCAAACATATTATTACACAGACGCTTGATGAGATCAAAAATATTTTCAAAGGATTAGGTTTCTCCGTTTACGAAGGTCCCGAGTTAGAAAGCGATTACAACAATTTTACTGCACTAAATTTTGCAGAAGATCATCCTGCGCGAGATATGCAAGATACTTTCTTTGTTACTGATAAATTTTTATTGAGAACGCATACATCTCCGGTTCAAATTAGATTGATGACTTCAAAACAGCCGCCTCTGCGCGCGATTATGCCCGGCAAAGTTTACAGAAATGAAGCAGTAAGCGCAAAAAGCTATTGCTTGTTCCATCAGGTAGAGGGTTTGTATGTTGATACTGATGTAACTTTTGCAGAATTAAAAGGAACGCTTGTTGCGTTTGTAAAGCAATTTTTTGGACAAGATGTTCAGTATAGATTTCGTCCAAGTTTCTTCCCATTTACAGAACCAAGTGCCGAAATGGATATTTGGTGGGAGCCGAAAGGTAAAGAGGGAAGATGGATGGAGATTCTTGGTTGCGGTATGGTTGATCCAAACGTTTTGAGAAATGTTGGTATTGATCCCGAGAAATATGTTGGTTACGCATTTGGAATGGGAATAGAGAGAACAGCAATGCGCAAGTATGGCATTGATGACATCAGAATTTTATTTGATAATGACAAGAGATTTTTAACTCAATTTTAATTGGTGTGTTGGTGAATTTGTGGACAAATTCTTTAGCCACGAAGTCGTTAGGTGCTAAAAAGATTACTGAATATTTTATAATTAATTGGATGTTAGAAAGGATAAAAATGCATCAAATATTTATAGATAAATTCATTATTCCAGAATCTTCTTTAGATGAGTTTTCAGAAAGAATGAATTATAACAGAGAATTCATAAAGAAAATATCTGGATTTGTTCAAGATAAAGTTTATAAAAGTATCGATGAGCAAGGAAACAGTTTGATTATTACAATAGCAGAATGGGAAGATGAATTATCCTTAACAAAAGCAAAAGAGTTGGTTCAGAATGAATATAAACGCATAAATTTTAATCCACCGGAATTTATGTCAAAACTGAACGTAAAAATGGAAAGAGGAACTTATCAAGAAATAGATACATACTAAATTTATAAACACCTAGCCAACCCATCATGCCGACCGCCAAAACATACCCGGCATTTGGTTGCTTTTAAGTAGTAGCACAGGCTTGGTCTCGCTATGCGGGAATCGAAGTAGTTCTTTTAAGTAAGTTTCAGAAAATAATTAACAAAGTCTTTGCAAGGCAGCATTGCTAAATTGGGCTGCGGCTTATGGCAAGACATCAAGAAGAACTAAAAAGGTGACACAGTGAAGATTTCTCTTAATTGGCTGAAAGATTACATTGATTTGAGCGGCATTTCTGCTGAGGAAATTGTTGAAAAGATAACTTATGCCGGTTTGGAAGTTGAAGAAGTGGCTGATCAGTCTATGAACTTTACAAACATGATTGTTGGTTTTGTTAAGGATAGAAAGAAACATCCAAACGCTGACAAGCTTTCTCTTTGCATCGTTAGTGACGGCACTCGTGATTATAATGTTGTTTGTGGCGCTCCAAATGTTGCTGCCGGACAAAAAATAGCTTTCGCTAAAATTGGGACTATAATTCCAAACGGCGGATTCAAGATTGAGAAAGCAAAAATTCGTGGTGAAGTTTCCGAAGGAATGATTTGTTCTGAAAGGGAGCTTGGAATTAGTGATAATCACGAAGGCATAATGGTTTTGGATTCTTCTTTGGCTGAAGGAACCGAATTATCTACTGCACTTGGTTTAGATGATGTAACAATGGAAATCAACATTACACCCAACAGAGCAGATGCATTAAGCCACATTGGTGTTGCTAGAGATTTGTGTGCGATATTTAATCGTCCGCTAAAATATCCAAACATTGATTTGAATGAATCCGGCAAGAAGTCGGAAGAATTAGCTGCTGTTGAAATCAGAGATTCACAGAAATGTCCCCGCTATATAGGTAAAGTAGTTTCAAATGTTGAGATAAAAGAATCGCCGGAGTGGATGAAGAAGAGATTAAAGAGCATCGGCTTGCGTCCAATTAACAACGTTGTGGATGTAACAAACTATGTACTTCACGAAGTTGGTCAGCCGCTTCATGCATTCGATTTGGATAACCTTGCACATAAGAAAATTGTAGTTCGCCGCGCAGAAGAAGGTGAAAAGTTTGTAACTCTTGATTCAAAAGAGCGCAAAATGAAATCATCTGACTTAATGATTTGCGATGCGGAAAGATCGGTAGCTATTGCGGGTGTAATGGGAGGCGAAAATTCGGAAGTAACTGCTACCACAAAAAACATATTAGTTGAGAGCGCGTATTTCAATCCTTCGTCGGTTAGAAAAACGGCTAAAAATTTGGCGCTATCTACAGATGCTTCTTACCGCTTTGAAAGAGGAACAGATTATAATATTACACTTTGGGCAGCCAAACGTGCGGCACAATTAATCCAGCAAACTGCGGGTGGTGAAATTGCCTTAGGTGAAATTGACGCTTATCCAAATCAAATTCTATCACCAAAAGTTGAAGTTCGTTTTGCTCGCATTAACAAAATTCTCGGTTATGAAATTCCTAAAGTAGTTGCTGAAAGAATTTTAACTAATCTTGGTTTTGTTGTTGTAGAGAAGTCGGAAGAAAAATTGTTTGTTGAAATTCCATCTTACCGTGGCGATGTTGAACGTGAAATTGATCTTATTGAAGAAGTAGCAAGGATTTATGGCTACAATAACATTCCCGAAATAAACAAAATCTCCATTACACTGGAAGAAAAAGTTGATCAATCGGAATTTACCGACCGATTAAGAACGGTTTTTAACTCACTCGGATTCTATGAAATAGTAACTAACTCGATGCTCAGCGAAAATATCGCAACAAAATTTGGTAGCCCGGTTTCTGTGTTAAATCCGCAAAGTAGCGAAATGTCTCACATTAGACCTTCGTTATTGCCCGGGATGTTAACTACTGTTGCTAATAATCTTAAAGTAAGCGAAAAAGATTTGATGCTATTTGAATTGGGCAAAATCATAAATAAAAAGAATAACGCCATAATTAGTTTCGATGATTTTGAAGAGACAGAAAATTGCGTTGCAATCATTACTGGAAATTCAGTTAGGACAAAATGGTACGCTAAGGACAAACAATTTGACCTTTATGATTTGAAAGGAATTGTTGAAGTTCTTTTAAGTAAGCAACTACCTGGAGTTCAAATAACTTTTGAAAGAGGATCTGCATCAAGTAAAAATTATAAAAATGGGCTGAATGTTCTTGTTAACGAAACCACCATAGGTGAAATTGGTGAATTGAGAGACTCGGTTGCTGCAATTTTTGATGTTAACCAAAAAACTTACGCTTTAGAGATAAATATAGACGAGTTGAAAAAGATTGTAACTCCTAAAAAATCATTTAACGAATTATTGAAGTTTCCTAAGGTTTACCGTGATTGTGCCTTCGTTTTAGATGCCGATATTGAATCCGGGCAAGTTGTGGAAGTTATTAAACAATCGAGCACTAAACTATTGCATAATGTAATCTTATTTGATATTTTCCAAAGTGAAAGTTTAGGTAAGCATAAGAAAAGTCTTGCATTTCAGTTAGAGTATTTTGACTTAGCCCGAACTTTGACAGAGGAAGAAGTTGATAAAGATTTTAGAACTGCGATAAAAGCAGTAGAAACTAAATTTACGGCACAATTAAGAGGAACTTGATTGTCAGAAACTTCAAAATATGATTTGTTCTTGGATGAACTAAGTGCTCTTGAAAAGCAAATCTATATTTATATTCAAAAGGGAACTGAATTAGCCGAGACGAATCAAGGCTTAAACAACCGAATTTCCTTACTAGAACGGGAAAATGAATCACTTAAGAAAAAAATAGTAGAAATTGAATCAAAAGTTAGTAGAACCTTGTTAAATGATCAGAACATTTTTGGTGACGATGCATTTAACGTTGAAGAAAAAGAAGCATTGAAGCACAAGATTTCAGAATTGATAGCCAGAATTGACTATCATTTACGTTCATAACAATTTTGTTGGATGTAGGTTGGCTCAAAATGACTGAAAAAAAGAAGCTTAAAGTAAAAATCTTTGATAGAGAATATTCACTACTAGTTGAAAACCAAGAAATAGCTGCTGAATTAGCTGAATACGTAAATTCTATAATGGAAGAAACACGCGACGAATTACCTGATCAACCAAAAGATACAATAGCAATTATTGCTGCTCTAAATATTGCTTATGATTTATTTGTTGAAAAGAATAGATTTCGTGAATTCAGCATTCAAGCTACAGACAAAGTGAAAAAGATTAAGCTTCTTCTTAACGAATCTAAGTCATTAGCCAACCAATCGTAGTTTACCGCACTGCCGGTTTTATACGAAAGAACTAACAAATTATATAACCTAAGGGTTATTGACTCGCGGCGTGTATTACAGGCCTCACCCGATTCGTCGGGCTCTCGGTTTACCGGGACTAGTGGAAGTAAAAAGCGTCGGGCAATTCCCCACATTACGGGTAGATATAGTTCTTTTCAAGATAATTTACCGGCCAGTGCGGAATATATATTTCTTATATGGAGGTCGGATGGATAATATGTTGTTTGTTGTAGGTGGAGCAGTAGCAATAGCCGTTGCTGCGTTTTTACTTGGATGGTTCTTAAATTCCAAAGTTGGCAAGAATAGCATTGAAACTGCAAAAAATAGTATTGAAGTCGCTAAAGAAAAATCAAAATCAATAATCGAAGATGCTGAAAAAGAAGCGAAACATCTTAAGCGTGAAAAACTATTAGAAGTTAAAGATGAATGGCTTAAGAAGAAGCAAGAGTTTGATGTAGATGTTAATGCTAAAAAACAGAAACTTCAAAACCATGAAAAACAGTTAGAAACCAGAGAAGAAAATCTTGAGAAGAAGTTTGAAGTAGTAACGCAAAAAGAAAAAGATATTAAAATAGCTGAGAAGAATGTCGCTACCCAAAAACAAGAATTGGATAGAAAACACTCCGAGCTTGATAACTTGATTGTTGAGCAGAATGTTCGGCTCGAAAAGACAGCCGGATTAACATCTGAAGAAGCTAAAAAGATGTTAATGGAAAACATGATCAACAAAGCTAAGACCGATGCAGCACAATCAGTTAAAGAGATTCGCGATCAAGCTAAAGTTGATGCTAAAAAGGAATCACAAAAAATTGTTGTTCAAGCAATTCAAAGAACTGCAGTTGACCACTCCGTTGAATCCACTGTTTCGGTAGTTCAGATTCAAAATGATGAAATGAAGGGAAGAATTATTGGTCGCGAAGGAAGAAACATTCGCGCATTTGAAGCTGCCACCGGTGTTGATGTAATTGTTGATGATACACCTGAAGCGGTTATTCTTTCAGCCTTCGATCAATTCCGTCGTGAAGTAGCAAGAATTTCATTGGAAAGATTAATCTCAGACGGCAGAATCCATCCGGCGCGTATTGAGGAAGTGGTTGCAAAAGTTCAATCTGAACTTGATGAAGAAATTCAGAAAGAAGGAGAGAACACTATAATTCAACTTGGTTTACACGGAGTTCACATCGAATTGGTTAAGCACATTGGCAAGATGAAATACCGTTCAAGCTACGGACAGAATTTACTTCAACACAGTATAGAAGTAGCCTACTTAACCGGCATCATGGCTGCTGAATTAGGATTCGATACCAACCTTGCTAGACGCGCAGGTTTATTACACGACGTAGGTAAAACAATTGATAGAAATGTCGAAGGTCCACACGCATTACTTGGCTACGATTTAACCAAGAAGTACAATGAACATCCGATTGTTGTTAACGCGGTAGGCTCTCACCATGAAGATATTGAAATGGAGCATCCAATTGCTGCTTTAGTTCAAGCTGCCGATGCAATTAGCGGTGCAAGACCTGGCGCGAGACGCGAACCGCTTGAAAGTTATGTTAAACGATTAGAGAATTTGGAAACTTTAGCTAAATCGTTTGAAGGCGTTGCCAAAACTTACGCAATACAAGCCGGACGTGAAGTTCGTGTTGTTGTAGAACCTGACAAAGTGGATGATGTTTTTGCAGACCGTTTAGCAAATGATATCGCCGCAAAGATTCAAGAAGAAATGGAATATCCCGGACAGATTAAAGTTACTGTTATCCGCGAGTTAAGAAAAATAGCTTACGCAAAATAAACTAAGAGCCCCGATTTTATCGGGGTTTCTCTTTTAATGAGATGAAGAAAATAAAAGTAGCTATAACAGGTGGAATCGGTTCTGGTAAATCGAGCGTTTCCGATTATCTTGAAAAGAAAGGACACTCAGTTTTAAGGGCAGATTTAATCGCCAAAGAACTGATGGCGCAAGATGCACAAATCAAAAAGAAGCTGATAGAAGAATTCGGGGAAGAATCATATTCAAACGATAAGCTAAATACAAAATACCTTGCCGCAAATGCATTTTCCAATGAAGAAAACGTTCAGAAAATAAATTCAATTGTCCATCCGCCGGTGATGGAAAAAATTGATCAGCTTGCCAAAGAAATTTTCAAGAATCAAGATATTGTCTTTATAGAAACTGCGTTGGTCTATGAAGCCAATCTTGAGGATTTTTTCGATTATGTTTTGCTGGTTTTAGCTGATGAAAAGACTAGAATTGAAAGAATTATCAATAGGGAGACGGTAACTGAAGAACAGGTTAGAGCCAGAATGCAGTATCAAATCCCGGACGAAGAAAAGAAAGACGATGCCGATTTTGTTCTAGATAACAATACCACACTACAAGAGTTGGAGAACAGAGTTGAGTTTCTGCTAATACTAATTAGACAATTAACCGCTTGATCAAAAAAGCTTATTTGCTTTAAAGACCTGCCTCTCCTAATTTTCATCACTAAAAATTCTTAAATAGGTGCTATAGTGAATTTCCTTAATCAACTAATTGTAAAGTTCGTAAAACTGTTGCCGCAACCGGTCGTTTATGTGTTTGCAAAGCGGTACATTGCCGGCGTTAAGCTTGATGATGCTGTACGAGTAGTAAAAGAATTAAACGCAAAAGGTATTGTTGCAACTATGGATGTTTTAGGTGAGGCTGTTTCTACAAAAAAAGAAAGTGAAGATGCCAAGAAAGAATGTCTTGAAGTCCTGGATACGATTAACAAGAACAAACTCAACGCAAATTTATCGCTAAAACCTACTCAGTTGGGATTAGCAATTGATGAACAATTTTGTTTTGAACAAGTAACTGAAATCTTGGAACGTGCGAAAAGCTACAATAACTTTGTTAGAATTGATATGGAAGATTCTCCCTACACAGATGTAACGATTAAGTTGTTTAATAGAGTCCGAGAGAAATACAACAATGTTGGTATTGTTGTGCAAGCGTATCTGAAGCGTACACTGAATGACGTAAAGGAGCTTGATAAATCCGGTACCAACTACCGTTTGTGCAAAGGTATTTATGTAGAGCCGGCAGAAATTGCTTACAAAGAATACCAGAGAGTTCGTGAAAACTATCTTGATATTCTAAAACAGATGCTTGATGATGGGAACTACGTTGGCATTGCAACTCACGATGACTATTTAGTTGAGAGCTCGTATAAAATTTTGAAAGAAAAGAACATTACAAAAGATAAGTATGAGTTCCAGATGCTCTATGGTGTAAAGGAAAGTTTAAGAGATAGAATAAACAAAGACGGACACAAAATTCGCGTTTATGTTCCGTTTGGAGAACATTGGTATAAGTACTCCATAAGAAGACTGCAGGAAAATCCAAACATGGCTTGGTATATTGTTAAAAGCCTTTTTTCGTTTAACTGATGAATGTTCTTGGAATAGAAAGTTCTTGCGACGAAACTTCGGTTTCGGTTATCAGTGATGGGAAGATTTTATCGAACTTAATTTCTTCGCAGGACATTCATAAAATTTATGGTGGAGTTGTGCCCGAACTTTCAAGTCGGGCACACTTGCAAATGGTAATGCCTCTAGTACGACAAGCCCTACTCGATTCAAACTTAGAAAAAGATAAAATTGATTTGCTTGCGGCAACTGCTGGTCCCGGATTAATTGGCGCGTTGCTAGTAGGGCTTACTTTTGCCAAAGGATTTGCTTATTCACTTAACAAACCATTCGTGCCGGTAAACCATATTGAAGGGCACGTTTTTTCCGGATTCTTAATGGAAGAAAAACCGGAGTTTCCATTTCTGAGTTTAGTTGTTTCCGGCGGACACACGCTGCTACTGTTGGTGAAAAGCGATGTCGAAATTGTTAAGCTAGGAAGTACGATTGATGATGCAGCCGGCGAAGCGTTTGATAAAGTTTCAAAATTAGTTGGGCTTGGTTATCCGGGCGGACCAATGATACAGAGCGCCGCGGAAAATCAAAGAACAGATTTTGTAAACTTTCCGGTCTCTAAATGTAAAAATGAATTTGATTTTTCGTTTAGCGGAATAAAAACTTCGGTTCTTCGATTCGTACAAAAAGAATATGGCGAGCCGAATAAAATTCCGTTGGAACATTTATCTCTTATTGCTGCTTCTTTTCAAAAATCAGTTGTAAGGGCTTTGATTGAAAAATCCGAGCGGGCACTGAAACAGCATCATGTTAATTCAATTTCCCTTGTCGGTGGAGTAGCGGCAAATAAACTGCTACGTGAAGAATTCTCTAAACTTGCAGAACGCTATCACAAAAAGATTGTTGTCCCGTCACTCGAATTTTGCGGAGATAATGCAGCTATGATTGCCTACCGTGGTCAAAAAGTTTATGAAGCTGGATTCCGTTATGAATTTAGTTTTAATGCCTATCCCAGTCTTAGTGACTATTCTTTCATAAAATAATTTATTTATATTTCTGCTACATTAAACCAAAGTAAGAATGACAGAAGAGCCGAAAAAAAAATCCAGACCATTGCTTTCGCGCAACGAGATGTATGTTGTTATTTCTTTTTTTGCTTTCGTATTAGTTGTTCTCATTATCACTTTTTATTCACCTAATTCTTTGCCATCTGATAAACCGGTAGAAGTTGAATTGCGTAGGGGTGATTCCGTAAATCAAATTATTGACAGCCTTTATGCAAAGAAGATTATTCCAAGCAAGTTTAATATGAAGGTTGCAATAATGCTGAGAGGTGCCGAAAAGAAAATTAAAGCCGGCACTTATTTTATTGATAAACCCATGAGCTATTTGGAATTAATTGATGCCTTGAGCGGCGACAAATTATCAATGCAAAAATTAGTTACTATACCGGAAGGAATTGGACAACCGGAACTTGCTTCGCTCTTGCAAAAAGAATTGGGTATAGACTCTTCGGAGTTCATCGGTTTATCCGGCAGCAAGTCATTTCTACGCTCACTTAAAATTGAGGCTGATAATTTGGAAGGCTATCTATTGCCGGAAACATATTATTTTTTAGCATCAAGCGGCGCCCGCGGTGTTATTCGCAAATTGAACAATGAACTGAACAACATCTGGACGAAAAAAAATAAAGAGCAGTTAAAAAAACTCAAGATGACTGAACATCAGATACTAACTATTGCTTCTATCATTGATGGTGAATCAAATGTGTTCTCCGAGTTTGCAACAATTTCCGGAGTATATCATAACAGATTAAGAAAAGGAATGGCTCTGCAAGCTGACCCGACAGTAGCTTACTTAATCAGAAATAGAAAAAACAAAAAAATAACCCGCAGAGATTTAGAAATTAATTCACCTTACAATACGTATAAAAATCCCGGGTTACCGCCGGGACCAATAAGCAATCCGGGCAAGCAGGCAATAACGGCTGCTTTGTATCCGGAGAAAAATAATTTTCTCTATTTTGTTGCAAATGGAAATGGCACACATTCATTTTCTACAAACTATGAGCAACATGCAATTAATGTGAGTAACTACAGAAAATGGTTAAGAAGTCAAAATTAGCTCTACTGTTCGCGAATATTTTATTTATTGCCGGATGTGCAAATCAAATGGCACCAGTTGGTGGAGAGGTGGATAAAATTCCACCCGAAATAATTGAAAGTTACCCAAAAGATAGAACGACAAATTATACAGAAAATTTTATCGAGCTAAAGTTTAGCGAGTATGTTGATAAACTATCAGTTCAGAACTCTGTTTTTATTTCTCCAGCATTAGAACATGGCTTAAATTACGATTGGTCTGGCAAGAGTGTTACTATTGAGCTTAAGGATACACTTCAAAAGAATACTACTTACACTGTAACTATAGGTACGGAAGTACTTGATTTGAATAACCGCAACAAAATGACTCAGCCTTTTACTTTTGCATTTTCTACCGGCAGTAAAATTGATACGGCAAAAATTTCCGGGAAAGTTTATGATTCAAAAGTTGACGGAGTGATGATTTATGCGTATCAAACTTCCGGAGAGATAGATGTTGCAAAACAAAAACCAAATTATGTCTCGCAAGTAGGAAAGAATGGATTCTATTCCTTAGTTGGTCTGCGAGACGGAGAATATAAAGTTCTTGCGATACGAGACAATATGCTTGATATGCTTTATCAAAAAAATGATGATGAGTTTGGCGTGCAAGCAAATAAAATTGAGTTAAATCCGGATAATACAGAAGTAGAGCATGTGGATTTCTTTCTATCTAAGGAAGACACAATAGCTCCTAAACTAACATCTGCATTTATGAAAGATAGAAATCATTTAGTTGTCGAGTTTAGTGAGGGAATAGATAGCTCAAAGTTGAATTCAACAAACTTTGCTCTTGTAGATACGACAGCAAAAAAAAATATTTTCCCAAAATATTTTTATAAACTTGATTCAAAACCAAATCAGTTCTATCTGGCGTTTGATGACACAACTTCTTTCAAGGATTATGTTTTGGCGGCAAACGGTTTTGAAGACTTGCACGCAAACAAAACAGAGTCTGATAAGATTAACTTTATCTACAAAGCTGAAAAGGACACGTTCCCGAATAAACTGCTGAAAGCCTTTGGTGACATGCTGGATGAGAAAGTTGATTTCGAAAGACCGGTTGTAAAGATTCAGTTTGCCGATGGAATTGATTTGAGTGATGTAACAAAAAGAACAACTATTGAAGATGCGAGAAAGAGTCTGGTGGACTTCACAACAAAGAAAATTGATGATGTTCTTTTTGAACTGAACATTTCGTCCAAGTTGAAAGCCGGTTCCGAATACTTTGTGAAATTTTATGCCAAAGACTTGCAAGACCTTTCCTTCAAGAATATTGACACAGTTTATCAAAGTAAATTTGTTACTTCTACGGAACTCGATTTTGGCGGTGTTTCCGGTTCTGTTGAGAGCAGTGATTCAACACTTGTGACTGTGTTGGAAACTGTAAATGTGCCCAAAAGGGTTTATCATCAAAAGAATGATGCGAAGAAGAAATTCGATTTTAAAAAAGTAATTCCCGGAAAATATTTCGTTTGGACTTATAGAGACAAAAACAAAAACGGAAAGTATGATACCGGCATTATTACGCCGTTTAAATTTGCCGAGGATTTCCGGTTTTACAACGATACTTTAAATCTCCGTGCCCGCTGGCCAGTTGGTGATGTACTTATTCATTTTGGCGAGAAATAAAAATGTTCTTAAGCCACAAATTCTTAGACAATATTGTAGTGAACCTCTGCTTGGTTTCGTTTAATAGAAAATTGACCGGCAATTAGTTAGATTTAATTCAGTAGTCTGTGAGGAAAGGTAAAACATGAAAACAGAAATTATCTTTATTGTCCAAGAATCATTAGATGGCGGGTATGAAGCACGCGCTTTGAGCGATTCGATTTTCACTGAAGCTGAAAACCTAGAGGAGTTGAAAAAAAATATCAAAGAAGCAGTCGCCTGCCATTTTGAAGAAGGTGAAATGCCGAAGATTATTCGCCTTCACTACATCAAAGAAGAAGTTATTGCTGCATGAGAATACCAAGAGATGTCTCGGCGGAACAATTAATTAAAGCTCTTGCTGTTTTGGGTTATCAAGTAACAAGACAGAGGGGAAGCCACATAAGATTAACTGCCATTATCAATTCTGAAGAACACCATATAACAATACCAAACCATACTCCAATCAAAATTGGAACGCTTAACAGTATTCTTACTGATGTAGCGTCTCGTAATAAGCTTAGTAAGGAAGAAATTATACTTCGACTATTTTAACCGCGGTTATGTACAAGACAAGAAACGAACCTACAAGAACACTTTAGATCATATGGCGATTATTACAAATCAATTGTAGAGGTAATACCTTTTGGATAATTTTTTAAACCAGCTCAAATCTTTGTTCAGATAAGGTATAATATCGTCAACTAAGAAGTGTTTAGTAAACTTCTTTCTTATTTTGTCTGTGCCCATCACTTTATCAAACATTTTAATGCGAGCCGGGCTTGTAAGTAAGAAAGGATTTTTATCCGGATACATTTTGTTATGAACTTGCAAAAAGTAGAATTGTACTTCGAGCAAATTTACCTTTTCCAAATCCATAATATGAATTTGTACACCATTGAGCACTTTATCTTTCCAATCACCGTAACGAGGCGTGTAGGAAATTGATCTGAAAATCACTCCTGGCAATTTCAAGTCGTTCAAGTTTTTTGCAAGAGAATCAGCATCAATCCACTCGGCGGCAAAAGTTTGGAAAGAAAGCGTATAAGAAATCCCAATTCCAAAAATAATTAGCTCGCCGAGAACACCGCTAGCAACCAAATAAGCCGGAGTTTCTTGATATGGCACATTTGGAGATGTTGGAACCCAAGCTAAACCTGTATCGCTAAATTTCATCCAGCGTTTCCAACCTTCCATTTTAACGACTTGCAGTTTGCACTTAATTTTATTTCCAATAGAGCGTTTGGTGTTTATCAGATTTGCAAGTTCGCCGCATGTTAAACCGTACACGTATGGAATTTCAAACTTGCTTACATGAGATTCATAACCTTCTTCAACAACATTACCTTCAATTCTGTAGCCGCCTAATGGATTTGGTCTATCGAGAACGATAAAAGGAATTTTATTTTCTGCAGCAGCTTCCATGCACAAACCCATAGAAGAAATATATGTGTAGGATCTAACTCCGATATCTTGAATATCGTAAACAAGAACGTCAACATCAGCTAGCATTTCCTTAGTTGGTTTGGATGTTTTGCCGTAGATTGAAAAATAAGTGATTCCGCTTACCGAGTCTTTGAAGTGTTCGAATGTAATCCCAGCGCCAATCATTCCTTTCAAGCCATGTTCCGGTGAATAAACCGAAACGAGTTTGAAATTTTTTGCCTGCTTAAAAAGGTCGTGAGTTGAAAGGAGTTTGCTGTTAACGCCGGTATGATTAGTAATTAAACCAACTCGTTTTCCATTCAGCATTGAGAATTGATCGCGTTCCAGCACATCAATACCCAGCATTACTTTTTGAGCTAGGATTTGATTTGAACTGGCTATAAAAAAAGAGATGCAGAAAAATAAAATGGTTGAAAGATATTTGATTCCGGAAATTCTAAATAGTTTATGCATCTCTTATCCTAAAATTATTGTGGTTGAATTGCAGTAAATACTTTCTCAAGTAAGCGGTCGCTTTCCTGGCAAGTTTCATCTAGAATGATATCGGCTCGCTTTTTAATCTCTTGCGCTATTGTTTGGTTAGCAAGTGAAGAACAATTTATCAGAACATTCATGTATGCGCCTTTGGATGCAGTAGCGACAAGTGCGGCAGCTACACCGGCATCTGATAGGGAATTTTTATTACCTTTCTCAATTACGACTTTCAATAGTGGCAAAAGCTCTTTCGCTTTTTGCATAACATCTGCCGGAACCTCAGCAGCTCCCATTGTAGCTTGCTCAATCGCTTTGCCTCTGGCATCTTTATCAGCATCGGTTTCTTTGGGCAGTTTGAACGCTTCCATAACTTTATCGAAAGCGGCATTGTCTTTTTGTCCCAATTCAAAAAAAACTTTTTGATATTCATCCAATTTCGTTTTCAAAGAAATCATTTCGGCTTCAACTTCGGCATATTTTTTCTTGCCGATTGTTAATCCACAGACCATGGAACCCAAACTTGAAGAAAGTGCGCCGCAAAGTGCAGCAACGTTTCCGCCGCCCGGAGTAGAAGCGTTTGAAGATAAATCATCAAAGTATTGTTGTAGTGATTTTGATAAATCCATTTTATTTCCTCTTCATTTTTCTAATTACTATATACTCAATACTAAATACTACTAAGTAGATACTCAATTATTTTTTCTTCCGGCTTAAACGGATTAAGAGAACTCAAGCCTAAGTTTTCGATTGCAACTTCAACAAGTTTATTCTCATTTATCTCTTTATTGTTCGTGTAAAACTTTCCGGCCTCCAACAAAGAGGCAAGGGGAACGAGTCCAACAATTTCACTTCCGGTAACTGTAACACCAAGACGGGCGGCTTCCTTTTTCACCTCTTCGAATGCAACATGAATTGGAGTAATGGTGTAGTTAGTTAAGTTCATCGAAACTTGAGTTAAGTTATATTTCTCTAGAGAAACGCCCATACCTTTAACTTCTTTTAATCTGCCTGGAACCTTAATTGGCTTTCCCTCAACTTTAATGATAGCGCCATTTTCATCTCGTTTAGAATAGCCGCTTTCGCGAAGAACTTCACCGATTTCTTTGGCGTACTTTACATCTGTAGAGTTAATATTAACATTGTAAGCTACTAGGAAAAAACGGGAGCCGGTTACAATACCACCAAGTTTTGGATTAAAGAAAGCTTCGCCAAAATCGGGTGCCCAATTAGGGTCTTGCAATTTAGCTTCCAGACCTTCGTATTCCCCTTGGCGTATTGTTGGAAGACTTTTTCTTTCCGGTTTGCGTGCCGCTGCTTCATAAAGATAAACCGGCACATTTAATTCTTTTGAAATGATTTCGGCAAATTGCTCTGAAATCTTAACACACTCTTCAGTAGTAACATTTGAAACCGGAACGAAAGGAACCACATCAATTGCTCCAAGACGAGGATGTTCTCCTTTGTGATTTCTCATATCAATGCAGTTCGCAGCAGCACGACAAGCGTTAACCGCACCATTTAGAATTCCAGTTTCGTTGCCGGCTATTGTAACAACTACACGGTTATAATCTGCATCCGGCTCCAAGCTTAATAATTTTACATCCGACGTTGAAGCTAACGCTTCTTTTATCGCATCAAACGTTTTTTGGTCTCTTCCTTCACTAAAATTTGGAACGCACTCGATAATCTTTGCTTTTGTTTCGCCCATAAAGTTTAATTCTCCACATTTCTTGAGTAAACTATTTTACCTTTTTTGATTGTGTATTTATTCAGATTTATACCAATGTTATAGATGATTTCAGATATATCCTTCGCTTCAAAAATTGCAAAATCGGCTTGTTTGCCAATTTCCAGACTGCCAATATTTTCTTGCACTCCCATCGCATAAGCTGAATTGATTGTAGCGGCAGATATTATTTCCTCAGAACTCATTTTGTAATTAAGCGCTGCCAACTGCATAATTAATTGCAAATTGGGTATATGAGAGGAGCCGGGATTGTAATCTGTAGCGAGAGCTACAATGGCGTTATTTTCAATTAATTTTCTCGCCGGTGCGAAGGGGCAATTCAAGAAAAATGAAACACCGGGAAGAAGTACAGCGGCGGTATTACTCTTGGCTAGTTTTGGTATGTCATCATCAGCTATTACTTCCAAATGATCAACTGAAAGAGCTTTGTGCTTTAGTGCAACATCCAGACCGCCAACTACATTAAACTGTTCTGTATGAAGTCTCAATTTGTAACCAAGCTTTTTAGCTTTCGTGAAAATCAAATCTACGTCTTCAGAAGAGAATGCAGTTTTCTCACAAAAAGCATCAACATGATCAGCTAACTTATTTTTGATGATATAGGGAAGTAATTCCTCAATAATCAGTTTAAGATATTGCCCGTGATCGTTTTTGTATTCGGGCGGATAAGTATGCGCGCCGAGAAAAGTCGGTACTATATCAATAGAGGAATGTACTCTGAAATGATTTATAACTTGGAGAAGCTTAATCTCATCGTAAAAACTTAAGCCGTAGCCGCTTTTAATCTCAAGCGTGGTAACGCCTTGCGATATAAAATGATCAATTCTGGGTTTGAGAAGCTTTACAAGCTCCTCAAAAGAAGAATTTCTAACCGCCTTCATCGTTGAGGTAATTCCACCGCCAGACTTAGCAATTTCTTCGTAGGTAGCGCCTTTAAGCCTCATTAAAAACTCATTAGCACGTGAGCCGGCATAAGCTGCGTGTGTATGGCATTCTACTAAACCGGGTAGGATAATACAGCTCTGAGCATCAATTATTTTTTCAACTTCAGTTTTTGAGGAATTTGAATTCGGAATAAAATCTTTGATTATGCCATCTTCAACAAGGATTGAATGGTCTGAAAGAGGAGCAATTTCCGAAAGCAATTTCCCTCGTTTTACATTTTTCCCCTTTGTATCAACGGTTACAATTTGCTCGGCATTCTTGATTAAGGTCTTCATTTTGGGCAAAAATCGGCTATAAATTAGTTATCACGAAAATAGATAATTCAAGTGTTCAATAGCTAATATTTTTGGTTAAACCCTTCAATTTTCGTAATTTTGCAAGCCAATAATTAAGGACCTTTGATAATGCCTCCCGGAAAAAAATATAAAATCCTTTTCGTGACCTCAGAAGTGTACCCATTTATTAAGACCGGCGGTCTGGCTGATGTGTCTTCGGCATTACCACAGAAATTGCAAGAAATGGGGCATCTGGTACGAATTGTTGTTCCAAAGTATGGTGCAATTGATGAAAGAAAATTCAAAATTCACGAAGTTGTTCGCCTTAAAGATTTAACGATGAAAATTGGGATAAAAGATGTTGTTTTCTCACTTCGTTCATCCTTTTTGATTGGACCGAAAACTCGCGTACAAATCTATTTCCTGGACAATCCGGAGTATTTTGGAAGTCGCCACAGCATGTATAGCGATCCTTTGACAAATGAAGATTACCCGGACAACGATGAACGGTTTATACTTTTAGCTCGATCAGTTTATGAACTTGTCCAGAAGTTGGGATGGGTTCCGGATATCATACATTGCAATGATTGGCAATGCGGTCTTGTTCCGGTTTATCTTAAAGCAATGTTCAAAAACGACCCGGCGTTTAAGGGAATCAAAACACTTTTCACAATTCACAATCTTGGCTTTCAAGGGGTTTTCCCAAAGAGCACTTTCGAGAAGACATCATTGCCGAGAGAACTCAATTCCGAAAAGGGAATTTTGCATAAGGGAAGTGTAAACTACTTAAAGAGCGGATTGCTTTATTCAGATATGATAAATACGGTTAGCGAGACTTACGCTAAAGAGATTTGTTCTTCAAAAGAAATTGGTTTAGGAATGGAAGATATTCTTTCCAAACGGAAGAAAGATTTATATGGAATAGTGAATGGAATTGATGACACAGTTTGGCATCCCGAAGTTGATACCAAGATTGCTCACAAGTTCTCTGCTAAAAACTTAGAACACAAGCTCGAAAACAAAAAAGCGCTTGCCGATAATTTCAATTTTGAGTTTAAGGCTGATGTTCCGGTTCTTGGAATGATTACGAGATTATACGACAATAAGGGCATGGACATTCTTGAAAAAGCTTTTCCGGAACTAATGAAGATGGATATTCAGTTGGTTCTTTTAGGAACCGGTGAAAAGAAATACAATAAATTTCTAATGAACATGGCTTCAAAATATCATAATAAGTTTTCATGCTTTATCGGGTTTGATGATGAACTTGCCCACTTAATAGAAGCCGGCAGCGATATGTTTTTAATGCCATCTAAATTCGAACCTTGCGGCTTGAACCAAATGTATAGCTTGGTTTACGGAACGGTTCCAATCGTTAGAAAAACCGGTGGTTTAGCAGATACTGTTCAGAAGTTTAATCCTAAAACAAAAACGGGTAACGGATTCGTCTTTGAGAAATACAATGTAAAAGATTTTTTAGCGGAAATAAAAACAGCTATAAAAGTTTACTCATCTGATCCGGAAGTGTGGAAGACAATTCAGCTCAACGGTATGAAGTCGGATTTCTCTTGGTTGAATTCAACAAAGAAATACGTTGATCTTTATAAGAAGCTTGCCGACTAATTATGCTCCATCACGCTGTGTTTTTGGATCGCGACGGGACAATTAATTACGATACCGGCTACGTTAAGAATCCAGACGATATAAAAATTTTAGATGGAGTTTCTGAAGGAATTCGGAAACTTAAACGCGACTTTGGTTTTAAGATAGTTGTCATTTCAAATCAAGCCGGTGTTGCAAAGGGTTTGATGACAATTGAAGACGTTGAAGCAGTAAATAGTAGAATTGATTTTTTGTTGAAGAAAGAACAAGCTGAGATTGACAGGTTCTATTACTGTCCATATCATCCTCTCTTTAGCAGCGAAGATGAAGCGATGTGTAGAAAACCTTCTCCGCAAATGCTCTTCAAAGCCGCAGAAGATATGAATTTGGATTTGAGCCGTTCTTATATGATGGGCGATAGAGAATCTGATGTTGTTTGCGGATTAAACGCCGGAGTGAAATCAATTTTACTGAAAAGTGATATTTACGATGCGGAATTATCCGCCTTGCAAAATCAAAACAAAAAGCCCAATTTTGTAGCCGCTAATTTCATAGAAGCGTGTGATTACATACTAAAAGATTTCGGAGGAAGTAATTGATTAAATATCTTCGGCTAAGCTTTCTTTCTTTATCATTGATTGCTTTGTTTATTTCTTGCAGCGATTCACCAACTTCCGTCGGTGAAAATCTTATACCCGATCAAGACAAAATTAAATTCTCTGAATATGATTCGTTTTTGGAAAGCGCTCCGCAACAATCATATACGTATCAGGAAAAATTAAAATACGGCTCTTCCGAAAAAGTACTGCTCGGCAAGACATCACTCGGCGAATCTTATATTGTGTATAAGTTTTTTATTTATATGCCGGACTCTCTTCTCACCAAATTGGCAAATAACGAACTAACCGTAACTTCTGCCAAAATGGAAATGAAATCCACCTACAAGTTAGGTGCAACTGGCGCTCCTTTCGATTATTCTGTCCATCAAATTAGAAAAGCGTGGACTGAAGATGGTTTTGACAAAGATACATTGAAAACTTTTTTAGAAACTTCGCAATATGATTTATCAGATGTGTCGAGCAATAGAGTCATTGCCCAGAATGATTCTTTACTAAAATTTGATTTAAGCACGCAAGTGGTAACAGATTGGCTGAAAGCTAAGAAGGATTCCAACTTCACAAGAAATTACGGGTTACTCTTTAAGCCCAAAGCCGGCACAAACAGATTTTTCGGCTTCGATGCTGTTTATACAGATGGTACTTCAACAAACATTCTTCTGAAAATTAAATACAAATGGGGTACTTCTACTGTTTACAATGATTCAATTAACGTAGCACCTTTCTGGGATGTTCATGCATTATTGGGAGCTAAACCGATTTCAGAAAATCATATTTATCTGCAAGGAAGTATAGGCGTGCGTTCTGTTCTTTCATTTGATTTTAGCAAACTGCCTAAGAACATTATTCTAAATAAAGCTACGTTGGAATTAACCGTTGACGATAACCCGGCACAAACATCCGATGGAACTCCGGCTTCAGATTCAATTACAGTCCAAACTCTGAAAGATTCGATTGCCAAAGAACTTACTTCAGACAGCTTATATTTTGCGTATCTAAAACGTACAGGAAATATTTACAGCGGAGATATAGCATGGATGGTTCAGAAGTGGATAAAAGGCGATGCGAACCAAGGAATCATTTTAGCGTTACCGGATGAGAATTATAGCGCATCACGGATAGCAATATATAATAGCAAAGTAACAGACAAAGCACTAAGACCAAGACTAAAACTTATTTACACAATAAAGTGACCCCATGCGAAATAAAATTTTATTACTTATAGTTTGTCTTACACAATCCGTTCTATTTGCTTCTGGCGGATCAATTTATACAAGACTAGGTTTGGGAGAATTGAATTACAATTTCTCAGCGAGAAGGTTTGGTCTTGGAGAACTTGGCTATGCACTTTCTGATAGAGAATTTCTAAGTTATGCCAACCCGGCTTCTTGGAATCAAATTGGGTTAACAAAATTTGAAACCGGAATAATGATTAACTCGGTAACCCAATCTTCAAGCTCTACTTCTGTATTCAATTCTAATTCATACTATACCGGCTTGGTGGTCGGATTTCCAATTAGCCGCGAAAACGGAATCTCATTTGCCGGTGGTATTGTTCCTTACAGCAATGTTGGTTACGATTTAATTGCCGACGAAAAAAGTACTTTGGTAGACTCTCATAAAACTTCTTATAAAGGTGATGGCGGAATCTTTAAAATATTTTTCGGGACATCATACAGATTACCTTTTGATTTCTCGCTCGGTGCTTCTTTTGATTATTATAATGGAAAGATAAACAACACAACAAGTGTTGCCTTCGAGGATTCTTCTGATTTTCGTGACGCTACATTTAAGCGTGAATTCAGCTATCATGGAATTGGAGCTACACTCGGACTAATTTCGAGCGATCTTTCAAAATTATTTGGTGAAAGTGATTTTAAGGATTTTAGAATTGGTCTTTCGTTTTCTCCGCAAGTAAATCTCAGTTCCGATTCCACCAATACATTTACTTCTTTAATTGGTGATTACGAGTATAACTCCGGGGTTACTAAAACAAAACTCCCATATAGATTAGGTGTTGGTGCTTCATTCAAACTAACCGATAATTATTTATTTGTATTGGATTATTTGCACCAGCCGATGAGTGAACTTAGCTGGGGAGGAATCAAAACCACTCAGATGCAAGATATTTCGAAATATAGTTTTGGCGTAGAGTATCGTCCTTCTTATAATTCAACCGGTTTTTGGAAGCAAGTAATGCTTCGCGGCGGTGCTAGTTACGAAAACACGCCATACGTTTTTAACGGGACTTCTGTCAATCAGCTTTCAGTTTATGCCGGTCTTTCTTTGCCGTTAGATTTTGAGCGTGCAGGCTTTACAAATACGATAGATATTGGTTTCCAGTATGGAAGAAGAGGAACAACTGATAACAATCTGATTCAAGAGAACATTTATAAATTTTATATAACAATAAATTTCGGAGAGCTTTGGTTTATTCCTACTGAAAGATAGAATAACAAAGATTTTTTTTATGAAACTTTCCGGCAATTTCTTACCTTGAACCCACAACAAAAAATAGATTTGTCATGCCCAACTACTTAGAAAAAGACCATGAAGTTCTAAAAGTTGCACAGTTAGAACTTCAGAGACAAGAATCTCACCTAGAATTAATCGCATCAGAAAATTTCGTTTCGATGTCAGTACTTGCCGCTGCCGGTTCAGTATTAACAAATAAATATGCCGAAGGATATCCCGGTAAACGCTATTACGGCGGATGCGAATTCGTTGATATGGCAGAAGATATAGCTCGCGACAGATTGAAAAAATTATTTGGTGCAGAGTATGTAAACGTTCAACCGCATAGCGGCTCGCAAGCGAATATGGCTGTCTATATGTCGCTGATTAAACCTGGCGATACAATTTTAGGCTTAAGCCTTGATCATGGCGGACATTTAACACACGGTTCGCATGTAAACTTCAGCGGACAGATTTACCGTGCTGTTGGTTATTCACTCAACAAAGAAACTAAGCTTCTAGATTACAACCTTGTTGAAGATTTAGCTAAGAAAGAGAAACCGAAACTTATCGTAATGGGTGCTAGTGCTTACTCACGTGATTGGGATTATGCAAAATTCCGTGAGATAGCAGACAAAGTTGGTGCGCTCTTAATGATGGATATGGCTCATCCAGCCGGATTGATTGCAAAAGGTTTGCTTAACAATCCGTTGCCATATTGCGATGTAGTTACTTCAACAACACACAAAACACTGCGTGGACCTCGCGGCGGAATTATTTTGATGGGTAAGGATAGAGAGAATCCTTTTGGAATTAAAACTATTAAAGGGGACCGCTTGAAACTTATGAGCGAGCTTCTTGATGGAATGGTTATGCCGGGAATTCAAGGCGGACCTCTTATGCACATTATTATGGCAAAGGCAGTAGCATTTGGAGAAGCACTTACTGATGATTTTGCAGAATACGCAAAACAAATCATTAAGAATTCTAAAGCACTTGCTTCGGAAATGACTTCTCTCGGTTACGATATTGTCTCCGGTGGGACAGATAACCACTTGATGCTTGTTGATTTAACAAACAAAGATTTGAGCGGTAAGAAAGTTGAGAACGCACTCGGCGCTGCCGGAATTACTGTTAACAAAAACATGATTCCGTTTGATACTAAGAGTCCATTTGTTACAAGCGGAATTAGAATTGGCACTCCGGCTGTTACAACGCGCGGAATGAAAGAAAACGAAATGAAACAAATTGCTTCCTTTATTGATAGAGCAATTAAAAATGTTGAAAATGAATCTGAGCTCGCAAACATTAAAAAAGAAGTAGCTCAACTTTGTTCAAACTTTTCACTTTATCCGGAATTAGCATAATTAACTGTGAGTGACGAAAAGAAACTTATAGAAGAGAAAGTCGAGGAAGAGAAGGAAATGACCTTCCTCGACCATCTCGAAGAACTGAGATGGAGAATTATCTATTCTCTTGGGGGAATTGCAATAGGTACAATCGTAGCATGGATATTTATTGATTTCTTTGTGGAACAAATTTTATTGCTTCCGGCAAAAACCTCTAGTCTTAAACTTCAGAGTATTCGCCCTTTCGGACAATTATTTCTCTACTTCCAGGTAGCTATAATTCTTGGATTGATTTTTAGTTTTCCAAATGTTGTTTATCAACTCTGGAAGTTTATCGCTCCCGCACTTAAGCAAAAAGAGAAGAAGTACATAAAATGGATTGTAACCTTTACAACTTTTTGTTTTTTATGCGGGATTGCTTTCGCTTATTATATAATGCTTCCGCTAACATTAAAATTTGCTGCGCAGTTTGGTTCTCCTACAATTGAAAACAATTTTTCCATTGATGAGTATTTGTCAATTGTTCTAAGTGTACTGCTTGGCGCAGGACTTGTTTTCGAACTTCCCATGCTTTCTTTTTTTCTCTCTACTATTGGAATTTTAACACCAAAACTGATGAGAAAATACCGCCGCCATTCGATTGTAGTCATCCTGGTGCTCGCGGCTTTCTTAACACCGGGTACAGATCCGGTTTCACAGCTACTCTTAGCCATTCCTTTGGTAATATTATACGAAATAAGTATTTTCGTTTCGAAAATATTCCAGAAGAAGAGTGCCTAAAAGAAACATTTCCGAAATTTCTCATCTGATTGATGAAGACTTAAAACGCTTTAACGAGCTATTTAAGCAATCCCTCAAATCTAAAGTCGCCTTAGTAGATTTAATTACCCGCTATATTCTTAAGCAAAAGGGAAAGAAAGTTCGCCCTTTGCTTGTCTTGCTTTCAAGCAAAATAGCCGGCGGAGTTTCCGGGCGCAGCTACCGCGGTGCTATTCTTGTAGAGTTACTTCACACAGCAACTTTAGTTCACGATGATGTTGTTGATAATGCAGAAACAAGGCGAAGTTTTCCATCAATCAATGCCGTATGGAAAAATAAAATTGCTGTACTGATGGGAGATTATCTTCTTTCAAGAGGATTAATGCAAGCCGTTGATGGCTCTGATTATGATTTTCTAAAAGTTATAACAAATACTGTACGCCGTATGTCTGAAGGTGAATTGTTGCAGACAAGCAAAACCCGCAAACTTGATAATGACGAAGAAACATATTTCAGAATAATATCTGATAAGACGGCTTCGCTGCTTTCTACTTGCTGCGAAGTCGGTGCAAGAGCCGCAACTGAAGATGATGAAAAGATTAAAGCCATGAGAGACTTTGGCGAGAATTTGGGAATTGCTTTCCAAATACGTGATGATATCTTGGATTTTGTAGGAACAAGTTCGCTGCTTGGTAAACCCCTTGGTGGAGATATCAAAGAAAAGAAATTAACGCTTCCTCTCATTTATGCGCTCAAAAATTCCCCGGCTGATGAGGTTAAACAAGTTATTAAAACTATGAAAGCCAGCGAGAAAAAAATTGATGTTAATCTGGTAATCGAGTTTGTAAAGAGAAATGGCGGAATTGAGTATGCCGATAAAGTAGCAAAAGAATACTCAGAAAAAGCAAAACAAAACCTATCAATATTCGAGAACTCAGAATATAAATCAGCTTTAAGTGATTTAGCCGATTTTGTTGTTGAAAGAACCAAGTAACAGAAGTTAAGCACTTTGTGATTTTATAGTGCCTTGGTGACTTATCCCGAAGGGACTCCTTCGGAGGTGGCAAAAAGAACACAGAAGAAATTGAGCCACCAAATTTCACTAAGGAAAAATTATAAATTATAAATTATGTGTAACTTTTGTAAGTAATCATTTCGAAATAAGGAAACAATATGAGTAAGAAACTTTTATTGTTATTTCCACTTATCTTTTTTGGATGTCTCCAGTACGAAGAAAATATGAAATTGAACAGTGATGGTTCCGGCGAAGTAGTCTCAGCAATCGGAATCAACTCATCTATTTTTTCACTTGGCAACGACACAACTTCATATAAAGGGTTCAACGAAGAATCCATCATAAAACAATTTGAACATAAAAAGGGAATTAAAGTCCTTGGAACATCGAGAGAAACAAAGGATGGAATAGTTTGGATAAGAGTAAATCTCAGCTTTGATTCACTTGAGGATTTAGTGAAAGCGGCCGGAAATTCTTCGGAGTACTCTATGTTAGGTGAGATGACGTTAACAGAAAACGAGGATGGAAATTTTGTCTTCGAGAGGAAAATCGGCAGCAGCAATCCGGATAAGAATGTTGAAAATACTAATGATGAGATTGGTAAAGGAATGCTTGGGGCAATGTTCGGGCAATACAAATGGACTTATGAATTAACTCTTCCCGGTAAAATCGTTTCTACCAACCTAAAAGAAAGTGAGACTGATAGAGGGACAAACCAAATCAAACTAAGCTACTCATTGGCAACTCTAGATAAAGTTCAACCAATCAAAATTGTATTTGAAAAAGGAAACCGGCTAAACGTTTGGATGTTTTTTCTATTACTTGTAGTAGCTTCAACTTTAGGATATTTTATTTTCTATCTGCTTAAAAGTAAAAAAGATACTAAGGCTGCCGCTTAGTATAAAAATGGATTTTTAATAATTCCGAATACAAATTAACTTTGAAAGAGATAGCAGATTTTTCTTACCATAAATTTCCCCTTGCTTTTAAATTGATCTTCTCTTACGTTGAAAATGGAAATTGAAACAATAAAAAAGGGTGGGGCTCTGCAAAATTGGGGTCTCAATTAAAAACACACTTATAGTTCTCTACAAAAGCAAAAAACAACAAAATAAAAATAGATTACAATAAGGCATTGCGTTTTTGTTATGTGTAAAAGAAGGCTGAGTTATATCTAACCAAGTTTATTCTTTTACACAGCAAATTGTAAATATCTCAAAAGAAAATTGAGTTGCTGTAAAGCCAAATTAGTGCTTCGCAGAGCAAAGTTTGGATTCGGTAAAACGAAAGTGAATTATTGCAAAAGGGAAGTGTGATCTTACAAAACGCATTTATTGTGAAGTAAAACACACTTTAAGTATCGTAAAATGAAAGCGAGGTCTTGTAAAACGTAATTAATGTGATATAAAGCACGTTTTGGGCGTTGCAAAATGAAAGTGAGCTAATGAAAAACAAAAGTAAAGCACCGCAAAACCGGGTTTTGAGGGAATTATTGTGTTTTTCCTTTGAAATAGGAGTTTTGGGTGATAACTGCCATGGTCGAGGACTACCATGACGAAAAGATGGGTATTTACTGGCGCGGAATGGTCCGCGACAGCATTAAAATATATGAGGAGGAAAAACAACTATGAAGCGCCATGAAGCCAACAAACTAAACATGCTGAAAGCTGTAAACGCAGTATTAGAAAGCAGCATTACAATAGTTTCAGAATATCCGGCACTTAGTGAAGCCGCCGCAGAGCTTAAAACTAAAATTGCAGAGATAAACGCAATTGATATGAAATTTAGTACAAGCATAGACGGCAAGACCAGCACAAAGAATATGCTTGAAGATGAATTGATAGAAGATTTAATGCCGGTTAAGGCGGCGTTGTATGCTTACTCAGTAAGAAATAAGAACGAAGAACTGAAAACGTTAACCAAAGAAAGTGAAAGTACGCTTAAAAGAATGCGTGACCCGGAATTTTTACAGAAAGCAGAGTTGATAAAAACAGAAGCACAAAAACATTTGACTGACCTGGCGGCTTATAAAATAACAGAAATAGTTTTGACAGAACTGCAAGAAAAGATAACAGCATTTGGAGAGGCATTAGATGGAAAAGATACCGGCTTTGCAAACCGGAGCGCATTAAGAATAGCATTAACAGAAAAGTTTGATGAAGCTGATAACATTTTGACCGAACAGCTTGACGCGCTTATTGAGTTGGTTAGAAAAAGCAACACATTGTTTTATGACCAGTATTACGTAGCTAGAGTAATTAAAGATTTAGGTACACCACAAAAAACAGAAGGAGTGAAAACTCCGGAACCGGTAAAGTAAATGTAGAGACGGCTCGATGAACCGTCTGAAAAGAAGAAGCAGACGTTCCAACGGAACGTCTGCTACAGTAAACAAAAAAAAGTGGTATTAAAACCGCCACTGCAAAGAACAAAACGATAATTAATCTAATGGAAGTTTCTGATGAAAAAGACATTGGTTGTGTTATTATTTTTCGTGTGTAGCATTAAGGCACAAGAAGCATTTATATTATTGACAAGCATACATGGAGAAAAGCAAGGGGATGCATATTCTAGTGTAGCACAACTTGGCGATGTAAATGGAGACGGCTACAATGATTTTATCGTGGGTAGCCGTGGCAAAGGATATGCAAAACTATACTTCGGTGGGTCTCCATTTGACACTCTTGATTGTGTAAGATTTCAATCGCACGAACAATTTACGGCATATAGCGGTTCTTTTGCCGGAGACGGAGATTTAAATGGGGATGGTTACAAGGATTTTGTATTAGGTGCGGCATATGACATTTTTCAATTTGGGAAAATATTTATCCACTATGGGAAATCGAAGATTGATACACTGGCAGATAAAACAATAACTGGCAAAGGTCCATACTACCATTTTGGAGTACAGATGACTATGAGCGGAGATTTAAATGGAGATGGTTACGATGATTTAGTAGTCAGTGCACCGAGCGACGACATTGATGCGCATGGAAGGGTATATATCTATTTCGGTGGGAAAGAGATGGATACAATTTGTGATGTATTATTAGAAGGAAAAAGTCCATTCGATACCTTCGGCGGCTCAATTGCGATAGTGGGAGACACAAACGGAGATGGTTATGACGATTTACTTGTTGGCGCTTCACAATCTTTAGCAAAGAATAAGACAGGCGAAGCATATTTATTTTATGGCGGTAAGAGTATTGGATTTAGTAACAGTAGAGAATTTGTTGGAAAAGATAGTCTTAATGGGTCTTATGGTAATAGAGTAGCCGGACTTGGAGATATAAATGGAGATGGCTTCAGTGATTTTGGAATAACATCTAGTACAACTGTTGATATTTTTAGCGGGGCTCAATTAACAAATTTTTATACGATTAGTTCAACCAAAAAGTACTGGTACCCATTATATCTTTCCAATGGTGTAGATATTAATAATGATGGTTTTTCGGACTTTGCTATGAGTTATGCTTATCAGGAAAATCAATATACCGGTGATGTAGCGATATACCTAGGAAAGAAGTCTATTAACTCTGATCCGTCTATCATTATAAATGGTATAACAAAAAACGGTTATTTGGGAACGGGGTTAGCAATAAGTAATGATATTAATGGTGATAGTTTCGCCGAAGTTTTTGTTGGTGAAAATGGTGAGCTTACACAGAATGGAACAATTGGATATGGAAAAACATCTTTGTATACATATGGAACTGTTGATGCGCTTGACAACTCTCAATATTCCGTAGATTTTCCCGAAGATTATAAACTCTTCGATAACTATCCCAATCCGTTTAATCCAGAAACTACAATTAACTATCAGATTTCGTCATCATGTAATGTTAACATTACAATATTTGATTTACTAGGCTGCAAAATAGCAACATTAATTGATGAAGTTAAAGCGCCGGGTAATTACAAGGTGAAATTTAACGTAGATAATTTGGAGAAAAGCATAGTAGTGCCAAGTGGTATTTATTTCTATACGTTAAAAGCGGGAAACTATTTTCAAGTAAAAAAAATGTTATTGACAAAATAATTGTGTTTGTCAAAAATCACTTTTAGGCAAGAGTTAGTGTTGAAAACAATAACGTTATAGCATCAAGCTTTAACGACTAAACCAAATAAATAAAAACAAAAAGGAAAGGGGTCATGAAGCATGCAAATCATTTCATTTGTAAAAACACAGTGCTAATGCTAGCCGCACTATTACTATTAGCACTTCAGTTTTCTTATGCACAAAAAACTCATTCTGTTTCATTTTCAAAAACTTCTATAGAATTTTCAACAGTAATGGAAAAAGATGGGAGTGAGTATCAGAAAGTAAAAGCAAAAGATTTATACTTTACTAATAAGCCAGGGAAGCCGAATTTGCCCATAAAGCAACTCCGGTTATTAATTCCGCAGAATCAAGATGTATCGAATATTGTAGTTAATGTGAAAAGCAATGAAAAAATTAAACTGTCAAAAAGAATACTACCATCGCAGCCGGATATTCCTACTTCAAGTAATTATAAAGGTGATGAATTTGTTAAACCGGATTCATTAGTATATAATTCAGAATTACCCTGGCCAAATGAAATAGTAAAAGTAAAACATGACGGATATTTTGATGGAACTAATCACATAGTAACATTGGAGGTATATCCGTTGCGGTATTACCCCAAACATGATTACGTGGAGTTTTACGACGAAATTGAATTCACAATAAATTTTCAAAACACTAAAAAGCAATTACTCCCCGCACCTAAGAGAGATAAAAAATATAAAGACCTTTACGAAAATGTTTTAACTCATTCTATTGATAATCCGGAAGATATTCCTTTGTATTCAATTTCAAGAAATTATAGTTCAGTCTTAAGAAAAACAACAACTCTTCCTTTTTATGAGTATGTTGTTATAACTTCCAATGCTAGGGCACAGGATTTTAATAATTTTATTGATTGGAAAAGAAGAAAAGGATTATTTATTGGTCTGGTAACCGTAGAACAAATAAGCTCAAATTATACGGGAGATCAAATTTCAGGAATAAATGATGAAGCCGGAAAAATTAGACAATACTTAAGTGATGCTTATATTAATGGAACAGTTTATGCGCTTCTGGGGGGCGATTCGACAGCAGTTCCTTTAAGGTATGGCTGTGGTGCTAACAATCTGTGGACAGATATGCAACCATTAGACTATAAAATCCCAACGGATATCTACTTTGCTGATTTTGATGGAGATTGGAATGTTGACAATGATCAGTACTACGGTGAAATAAGTAATGATTCACCAGATTATGAACCGGAAATTTTTGTTGGAAGATTGCTTTGTTCAAGCTCTCAGGATATTCAGAACTGGACAAATAAATTAATTCTGTATGAAAAAAACCCGGGTAAAGGTAGTTTTGATTATCTAACACGGTCGTTAATGAATGAAGCTGATCAAATGCAAGATGGTGGAGAAGCGAATTCTGTAAGAAATAATTTGCCAGCGGTTTTTAATAATGGAAATGATCCGATAATTAGTGAAACGCCTTCGGCTTACAGCGCTACGCCAACTTACCCAACAGGTGCAAATATTATTACACAATTCAATAATAATATTTACGGTTTATGGAGTTGGTTTAACCATGGCACGCCAGTTGGGTTTACCGCAAAAAGTGCTTACTATGATAATACTCCACGTAATTTATTAACTACCCTTGATAGTTATAGTTTTCAAACCCCTGAAACTGGAAATGGTTTAGATAATCTTAATAATGCAAATTTTCCAGCAGTTGTTTATTCAATTTGTTGTGATGTGACACCGTTCGACGATTATAGCCCCAACAACTGGTATGACGGGTACAGAAATATGGGTGAAGGTTTTACAGTAATGGGGCAGTACGGTGGTCCGAATTTATTGGGTAATACGAGATACGGTTGGGTAACTAATTCATCACAAATGTACTCACTGTTTGCTGGGTTGCTTAATTCTACTTCCACTCATTTGGGTGTTGCAGAAGCAATTTCAAAAAGCAATTATGGAAACCACTATTTAGCATATTCTCACAATCTAATTGGCTGCCCGGAAACACAGCTTTGGACAGCAACACCATCTTATTTTTCAAATGTTTCTATTACAGATAATGGTACAAGCATTTCGGTAAATACTGGTGTTGCACATTCAACTGTTTCTATATTCAATGCGAATTCAAGTTCAGAATACCTTTATAGAGTAACAGATACTCAAAATTGTACGTTCAATACATCAACGCGCCCACTCTATATTACGATATTAGCTCAGAATTACATTCCATTTTTTGCAGTTACAGGCGGATCATTTACACAAAACATAACTGTTCCTATAGATGAAACATTAAATATTTATCCCGGCACAACGTTAAGTTTTGCAAGTGGTACCGGAATTTTAGTAAGCGGTAAATTAAATGCCGTTGGTAATTCCTCCAATAGTATAACATTTACAAAAAGTGGATCTAATAATTGGAGCGGAATACAGTTCAATAGCGGTAGCAGTGGCAATTTAGATTACTGCACAATTCAATACGCTGGGAATGGAATATACTGTTACAACTCTTCCCCAACAATTAAACACAGTACTTTAGATAATAATTCCGGTTCAGGTTTGTACCTTAACAATCATTCAAGTCCAGTTCTTGTAGGTAACAATTTTCGTTTTAACGGTAGTTATGGTATCCGATGTGAATCCTATAGCTCTCCTAACCTTACTGATAATGGATACCCGGGTTCAAATGTAATAAGAAATAATAGTTCCGGAGGTATATCATCGTATTATTATTCAAATCCCAATTTGCTGGGCTATATGACATATGGTAATAGTGTTTTCGACAATACCGGCTATGAAGTTTCAGCAACTTCAAACTGTACTATAAATGCTCAAATAGTTTATTGGGGAAGTGGTGCAACGTATTATGAATCTGGATCGACGATTGATCGCTCAAATGCTCTTACAACAAATCCTAATCCAAACCGCTCAATTATAATTAGTGGCGGTGATACCGAACAAGCGCTCTCAGCAAAGGCAGTATCTCTAAAAATAGCAAGTGATGAAATAAATAAAGCTCTCGAGAAACTGAAAGACAAAAAATATGATGAAGCAATCCCAATGTTTCTGGAAATATTTAGGAATAACGCAGATGCTTTATTAGGCAAATATGCACTTTGCAAAATTGAAGAATGTTATACTCAAGCAGGAAAGAAGGATTATGTTGCATACTCCAAATCGGTAATAAAACCAATTCTTAAAGAAGGGACAGAAACATATGTTGTTGCTCTTGAATTAGAAGCCCACCAAATGGTTAATGCCGATTTGTATATGAATGCAATCAACAACCTTCAAACCATTTTGAAAAAATACAACCTAAACAGCGATATTGATAAAAACACATTATTTACATTAGGTGCTGTTTATAGTTTGTATTTGGGTGACAAGGCTAATTCGGATAAATATTTTGGAGAGTTGAAGAAAAGATATTCAAATGATGAGTTGATAAATCAGATCGAAATAATTAAAAGTTTTGGTACCGTAACAAGTAGCTATAATCAAAACGGCGAAATTATTTTACCCTATGATTTGACTAATGATGTAGGAACGACTTCCGAAGAATTATTCTCTAACTATCCAAATCCATTTAATCCATCAACTAGAATTTCTTTTACGCTAAAAGAAAGAGGTAAGGTTAGCTTAAAAGTGTATGATATCTTAGGTAAAGAAGTAGCAAATCTTGCCGATGGGTTTTTTGAATCTGGAAAACATGTTACTGCTTTTGATGGTAGTAATTTAGCAAGTGGAGTTTATTTCTACAGATTAGTAACACCAAATGCTACTATTTCAAAGAAAATGATGCTGATGAAGTAGCCGTCTGTTTTCAGCAATCAGCTATCAAAAAAATAACCAAAAGCCCCGGCACAAAACACCGGGGCTTTACTTTTTTAATACACTACATCTACAAAAAAATATTTTTATAAGAATATTAAAAAGAGATAACGGTGTTCTAACTACGTGAAAAAATTTTTGGATTTTAAAATTCATTTCTTATTTTGGCATTGAAATTCTGAAAAATATATATCTTGTCTTTTACAAAGAAAACTGACCGTAAACATCAAGTCAGTCCCAAAAAATTAATTCAAAAAAATACTCTTTTACAGGTCCTAAATGAAGAGAACGGTACTGGATTACGCTCTTAAAATTCGCTTACCATTAACTCTTTTCGTTATAGTAGCATCATTCATACTAACTTTTTACATCTCAAGAGCAGAAAGAGATGGAATTGGATATGCACCGGTACAGCCGATATTGTTTTCTCATAAGCTGCACGCCGGGCAAATGGCAATTGACTGCAAGTACTGTCATATTGGTGTTGAGAAAGTAAGACACGCTACAATTCCTTCTGCAAATGTTTGTATGAATTGTCACACCTTAGCACGAAAAGACCGTCCGGAAATAATTAAGCTGACACAATACTACGAAACAAACAAACCGATTCCTTGGAAGAGAATTCACAAGGTTACGGAGTATGCATATTTTAACCACAGCGTGCATGTAAACAAAGGGATAGACTGCGTAAGCTGCCACGGTGACGTAAAGGAAATGGAAGTAGTTGCTCAAGCAAAAGGATTTACTATGACTGCTTGTTTAGATTGTCACCGTCAACCTCATGAAAATCTACCATACTTAAAAGAAGTTAAAAATGGTCCCGAAAATTGTTCCGCTTGCCATAGATAGGAGAGATGATGAGTAATCTAAGCAGAAAAAGTTTTTTTAGTTTGATTGGATTAAGCGCTTTGGGGTTTACTTTCTCTTCTCGTTGGTCAAGTAAAGTAGCAAAGAATGTTTCAAATCTTTCGAACAAGAAAGTCTCAATTAAAATTCATCCAGAAGCAGTTAAAAGAACGAATAAGGTTTAAAAATGAGTTCTTCCGAATACAATAAAAAGAATTTTTGGAAAAGTCTTAAAGAATATTACGATGATCCGGCAGTGTTTGAAGCAAAGGCTCACGAGTTTCAAGAAGGTGTAACAGATGATTTTAATCCTTCTCAACTCTCCGGTCTTTCCCGTAGGAAATTTTTAGCTGCGTTAACCGCTTCTGCAGCGTTTGCAGCTACTGCTTGTTCAGATTACCGCGATAAGGGAGAAATCATTCCTTATAACCAACGCCCGGAAGAAGTATTACCAGGCAAAGCTAACTTGTATGCTTCTACCTGTACGTCTTGCGCGCAATCTTGCGGCGTTCTTGTTAAGACAAGAGAGGGCAGACCAATCAAAATTGACGGCAATCCTGATCACCCGATTAATCAAGGAAAGATTTGTTCTAAAGGACAGGCAAGCATTCTAAACTTGTATGATCCGGAACGTTTAACTGAACCAACGGCTTCGAAAAATACTGTAAGCTGGAGTTCTGTTGATTCAGATATAATTTCTTCCTTGAATAGCGCTCAATCAAACGGAAAGCAAATAGCAATTCTTGCCGGCAGCATTGTTTCACCTACTACGAAAAAAGTTTTAGATGATTTTAAGGCGAAATACACGAACACAAAAGTTTATTCTTACAATTTATTTGGTGATGATTCCCGCCGGGCTGCCTGGTCTGAATCTTATGGCTCTGCAGAATATCCATCAATCAAGTGGGAAGAAGCAAATGTAATCCTCGCCATTGATGCAGACTTTTTGGGTAACGAAGGAAGCTTCATTGAAAATACAAGAAGATTTGCTAACCGCAGAGAGGTTGTGGAAAATTTAGACATCAACAGATTGTATGTTGCCGAAGGAAGAATGAGCGCAACCGGAATGATGTCCGACTACAGAATTAGAATTTCGCCGAGTAATCAATTAGAATTTGTTCTCGCATTGACTAGCGAGATAGTAAAAACCGGTTCTACAATTTCTTTGGATGCAACTGCTAAATCTCTTTTGGAACAAAGTTCGTTAACAAAATTTGCCGGCGGACAAAGCAAGAAGCTAACTCATCTTGTACAAGATTTAATTGCGAACAAAGGTAAGTCAATTGTTTACGCGGGAGATACTTTACCCAAAGAAGTTCATATTGCAGTTAATCTACTGAATGAAGTACTTGGAAATACAGCGCTATACGATTATAGCAAAGTTTCGAAATCACTTTTACCAAGTTCTACATCGGATGAAATACAAGCATTGGTATCAGCTATGAAATCCGGCAGCATTGAAACTGTAATCCATTTTGATTGCAATCCGGTTTTCGATTTCCCAAAATCTTTTGAATATACAAAAGCTATTAAAAACGTAAAGACAGTTGTAACACTAACAGAAGCTGAGAACGAAACATCTTCGGCAAGCAATTATAGTTTACCTATCAATCATGCTTTGGAGAGCTGGGGCGATGCTTATACCAAGTCTGGTGTTTATAGCTTGCAACAGCCGGTAATATCTCCAATCTTTAATTCACGCCAGAAAGAAGCAATCCTTTTAACGTGGATTACAGGAAACACTTCTGCTTATAACGATAAAATTTATCACAAATATCTTTTAGATAATTTTAACGCAACAATTTATACTAAGAAAAATTCTTTAGCAGGTCAGAAAACGTTCTGGTACTCAGCTTTGCACGATGGCGTTGTTACATTTGATGAGACATCTGCATCGAAGAGTTTCGCTCAATCAGCTTTGAGTGGAATTAAACTGCCAAGCCAAGTAACCGGTAATACTCTTCATCTTACAGAAAGCTATTTCTTAGGTAACGGAAAATTTGCCAACAACGGCTGGCTGCAAGAAACACCTCATCCGGTCTCGAAAATATCTTGGGATAATTACGCTTCCATCTCACCGGCATTTGCCAAGCAGCTTGGTTTAGAAATGAATGACCTCGTTGAGATTAGCGTGAATGGTAAACAACTAACAATTCCGGTTCTTGTTCAACCTGGTGTTCATGATACTACAATCAACATTGAACTTGGTTACGGTAGAAAAGTTATTGGCGATGTAGGTAAAGATGTAGGTTTTGATGCTAATGTTTTTGTCTCAGCGCTTGGAATACATGTATATCAAAATGTAAGTGTTAAGAAAGTTGGTGGAACACATAAACTTGTTTCAACACAAGAGCATCATTCGCTAGATGATACATTCGTAAAAGATTTTCACCGCATCAGAAAGATTATTCAAGAAGGTACAGTTGAGAAGTACAAGAAGGAACCAAACTTCTTACACGAAGAAGTGAAAGAAGAACTAAGCATTACACGCGAGCATGATTATACCGGCACTAAATGGGCGATGGCTATTGATCTAAACAAATGCACAAGCTGCGGAACATGCGTAACTGCTTGTAATGTCGAGAATAACGTTCCCGTGGTTGGTAAAGATCAAGTTGGACGCGGTAGGGAAATGCAATGGATGAGAATTGATCGCTACTATAGCGGTACACCGGAAGATCCGATAGCAAGCAATCAGCCGATGCTTTGCCAGCATTGCGATAACGCTCCTTGCGAAAATGTTTGTCCGGTTAACGCAACAAACCACAGCCAGGATGGATTGAACCAGATGGCTTACAACAGATGCGTTGGAACCCGTTATTGTTCTAATAACTGTCCTTACAAAGTTCGTCGTTACAATTTCTACAACTTCCGCGATCATTTTGCAGATGCTTATTATGAAAATAATCTTACTGCTATGGTTCACAATCCGGAAGTTACTGTACGCTCACGCGGCGTTATGGAAAAATGTACATTCTGTGTTCAAAGAATTATGGAAGCCCGTTCAGATGCAATTAAAGATGGAAGAGTTTTGAAAGGTACAGATGTAGTTACAGCTTGCCAGCAAGCTTGTCCGGCAAACGCAATTGTATTTGGAGATGCGAATGATAAAGAATCGCAGATAGCAAAGCTTAGAAATCACAATCTCGCTTATCACGTTTTAGAAGAATTAAACGTAAAGCCGAATGTAACATACATAGCTAAACTTCGTAATACTCATTCGGAGGAAGTAATTTGAGTTCAGTTGATTATACGCAAGAACTTTCGGTAATCGAAGGTAAACACAAATTTAGAGAGCTTGATGATTTATTCAGCAAGCCGCTCGATGAAAAACCAAACAAGAAATTTTATATAGCATTATCAATTACTGTTTCGTTGATGTCTTTAATGCTAATCGGTTTTGGATTGACATTCTATTATGGAGTAGGAATGTGGGGAAATAACAATCCGGTCGGTTGGGCATTTGATATTGTTAATTTCGTGTTCTGGGTCGGTATTGGTCACGCCGGAACGTTGATTTCTGCTATCCTTTTCTTATTCAGACAAAAATGGCGTACCGGAATTGCCCGCTTTGCCGAAGGCATGACAATCTTTGCTGTTATGACTGCCGGTTTGTTTCCGCTATTTCACGTTGGTCGTCCTTGGTTAGCTGGATATTTATTCCCATATCCAAACCAGCATTCGATGTGGGTTAACTTTACTTCGCCGCTACTTTGGGACGTGTTTGCGGTTTCAACCTACTTTACTGTTTCACTTATATTTTGGTATGTAGGACTTATTCCGGATTTTGCTACGCTTCGCGAAAAAACTACAAGTAAAGTTAAACATGTTATTTATTCTGTTTTTTCTTTAGGATGGAGATTCTCTAACCGTCACTGGCAGCATTACGAAATGGTTTATTTAATCCTTGCCGGGTTTGCAACTCCGCTTGTACTTTCCGTTCACACAATAGTAAGCTTTGACTTTGCGGTTTCGATTGTTCCCGGATGGCATACAACAATCTTTCCGCCTTACTTTGTTGCCGGCGCGGTTTTCTCCGGCTTCGCAATGGTTCAGAACGTATTAATTTTTGTTAGAAAGATTTTCAATTACGAACATATAATTACGCTTGATACACTTGAGAAGATGAATAAAATTATGATGCTGACCGGCTCTATGGTTGGTTACGCGTATGCAATGGAATTCTTTATAGCCTGGTACAGCGGCGTTCAAGCAGAAACATTTACATTCTTTAACAGAGCACTTGGTCCATACGCCTGGGCTTATTGGATAATGATTACATGTAACGTTGTTTCTCCTCAATTGTTCTGGTTCAAAAAGATTCGCCGTTCCATACCTATCATGTTTGTAGTAGCAGTTTTTGTAAACGTAGGTATGTGGTTCGAACGATTTGTAATTATTGTTACCTCACTTTCAAGAGATTATCTGCCGTCAAGCTGGGCATACTACAAACCAACTTTGGTAGATGGAATGATATTACTGGGAAGCTTCGGTTTCTTTTTCACCTGGATTCTATTATTCACAAAAGGATTGCCCGTTGTATCTATGGCTGAAGTTAAAGCTGTTGTAGATGGTGCTCAACCTACTCATAAGGGGCACGAATAATGAAAGAAAAAATTCTATACGGTTACACAGGAATATTTAATACACCCGATGAAATTGCTCACGCGGCTGAAAAAGCTGTAGCTAAAGGATTCACAAAGTTTGATGTGCATACTCCTTATCCATTGCATGGAATGAACAAAGCAATGAGTTTGAAGCCATCTAAACTTGGTTACGTTGCACTTGTTCTTGGTCTCTCTGCTTTGATGGGAGCTGTTTTCAGTTTATGGTGGGTCTCAGCAGTTGATTATCCTATCGTTGTTGGCGGTAAACCTTTCTTTGCGTTTCCGGCTTTTGTTCCGGTAATGTTCGAAGTTACTGTTCTTACGGCTTCGGTTGGAACTGTATTAGCGATGCTCTTCGTCTTTTTCAAATTGCCTAATAATTCTCATCCTCTTCACGGAACTGAATATATGAGGAATGTTTCTGCGGATAAATACGGTTTGCTGGTGCAAGCCGAGGATACAAAGTTTGATGAAGCAACTATCAAATCATTCTTCCAAGAATTACACGCAAGTGAGATTGATGCAGTTTATTGGGATAACGAAGAAATCAATCATGAGCATAAAATACTGACCCCAAAGTTTTTAGGTTTCTTATTAGTAGCCGGATTGATAACAAGCGGTGCTACCTATTTTGCTCTCAACAAACTTACTTACATGCTTCCTTTCACCTGGATGATGGAACAGCAAAAACAAAATCCTCAGCAGAAGAGCTTAATCTTTTCTGATGGTTTTGGAATGCGTAAACCGGTTGAAGGAACTATCGCAAGAGGATTTCTTCCTTACGAGTATAAAGGGCAGCCCGATTTAGCGGCAGAGAAATTATTTAATCCGCTTCCGGTTTCTAAAAACGTTTTGGCGTTGGGACAAAAGAAATATGATACATACTGCAGTCCTTGTCATGATTTTCAAGGAACCGGTTTAAGCCGTTTGCGCGGACAGTTCCCTAATCCGCCAAGTTTGCATTCTGAAAAAGTTAGAACTTGGAATGATGGAAGAATTTACGCCGTTATTATGGACGGACAAAATGTGATGCCATCTTATGCAAATCTTTTAGATAGCGACGAAAGATGGGCTGTTATTCATTATATAAGAGCATTGCAAAGATCGCTTAATGCTAAGGAGTCTGATATAAAATGAGTTCCGGTTCAAAAATAGAATATCAGAAAAAAGAATTACCATCTAAAGTTCAGTCAGTTGGACTGCTTCTTACCGTTCTTGGTTTGGTTATAGTCTTAGCCGGTTATTTTGTTAGCCCGGCAAGAATGGCGTTCAATAATATTATTGGATTAACATTTATTATAAGTATTGCCGTTGGCGCTTTGTTCTTTGTAGCGATAGAATATCTTTCCGGTGCTGTCTGGAGTACGCCATTTAGAAGAGTAAGCGAAATTATTTCTTCGTTTGTAGTTCTTGTTCCGCTGATTGTAATCCCGTTATTATTCAATTTGCACTCAGTATTTCATTGGACACATCCTGAAGTTGTTAACGCTGATAAAGTTTTGAGCGAAAAGGCTCCATACCTAAATATTAATTTCTTTGTGATTCGCATAGCTGCGTTCATTGCAATTTGGATGCTGTTTCAATATCTCATCACTCGAAATTCTCTAAGACAAGATTCAACTAAGGACCAAACATTAACTACAAAAAATGTAAAGTTATCGGCTGTGTTCATTCCATTCTTCGCTCTAACAATTAGCTTCACCGGAATAGACTGGTTAATGAGTCTGGAGCCCCATTGGTTCTCTACAATTTTTGGAATCTACTATTTCTCCGGAACAGTTTTAGCAGCACTTGCAACTATTACTTATGTGGCAGTAACGTTGAATGAAAACGGTTACTTGGTAAAGGGATTAACCACCGATCACTATTACAGCATGGGCGCGCTGCTTTTTGCGTTTATAAATTTTTGGGCTTACATAGCTTTCAGCCAATTCTTACTCGTCTGGTATGCAAATCTTCCTGAAGAAACATTTTGGTTCTTACAGAGATGGGAAGGCAGTTGGATTATTTGGACTGTAGGTTTAATGGTTGTTCATTTTCTTGTTCCATATTTTGGATTACTTTCTCAGCCATCTAAAATGAATCCGGCTAAACTGAAATTCTTTGCGCTTTGGATTCTTGCGGCTCATTATTACGATTTATATTTCCTTGTAATGCCAAATTATAGCCGAAGCGGTGTTGCTCTTAGCTGGTACGAATTAGGCTTTCCTATACTTCTAGTAGGACTAATGATTTTACTGTTTGTTTCTAAATCTAAAAAACAAAATCTTGTTCCGGTTGGCGATCCGAAACTTAAACGCGGAATTGACTTCAGACTATAACAGAATAAAGTTTATGAATACAAAAAAGAAACTCGAAGACGAAATTAATTTTAGAGACATGCTGAAAAATCCATTGAGATTATTCGGTTGGGTTTTCCCGATTATCATTGTAGTTATGATAGGGCTTGGCGTGTACTACGTTAAGAACCTTTCCTTAATTTCTCTTAACACTCAGCCGGTTAACGCTCCGGATACAACCAATATCAAAAAGGAAGTTGCACTAAAACTTGGCGGTATTACTCCCGCTATAGATATGGCTGTTATAAAAAATCCTACAAAAGAATTTATTGCTAAAGGTAAGACTTTGTATGATAGCAACTGTAAATCATGCCATGGTGATAACGGACTTGGTGATGGTTCAGCTGGAGCTATGTTAAATCCAAAACCCAGAAATTTTCATACTGTAGATGGCTGGACGAACGGCAGAACAATTGACAAGATGTACAAAACTTTGCAAGAAGGAATTATCAAAAACGGAATGGCAGCCTATGAATATCTGCCTTCCGGCGACCGAATGGCAATTATTTCTTACATCAGAACATTTGTTGAATTTCCTCCAATTAAAGATGAAGAATTGGCTTCACTTGATCAGACTTATCAGTTATCGAAAGGTACAGTAGTCCCCAACACTATTCCGGTTGCTACTGCCGAGAAAAAATTAAGCGACGAAAATTATGCGGCTGTAAAAAAGATTTCCGAAGCAAAACAGTTTCTTGCGGCATCACGAGAAAATATTGGTGCCGAACTAATTAAAAAATCCGCTCAAGATGTGGACAAGGTAATAAGTTCATTCATTAATGGAATGCAAAATCAAAGCGTAGATAATTTTGCTTCTTTGGTTACAGCTAATCCGCTTAATTATGGTTTCAAGCCTACGGTTTCGCGGTATTCGAAAGATGATCTGGCTCAGATTTACTCTTACTTGAAAACAGTAACAATGTAAATAGATGATGAAAATTTCAAAAATCTTTTTTGTGTTCTTTTTAGTTCTGGCTTCAACAAGTTTTTCTCAAAAGGAAATTGAAGCCGGAGTTGATGAGAAAATTGGCGCTTACCTTCCGATGGATCTTAAGTTCACCACAAGTGAAGGTAAAGAACTTCCGTTAAAAGAGTTGATAACTAAGCCAACCCTTATTGCGCTTGTATATTATGAATGCACAGGAATCTGTGCGCCGATGCAGAATGAGCTGGCTTGGACAATTGACAAATTACAGCTCGAACCGGGAACAGATTTTCAAGTGATCAGCTTCAGTTTTGATCACCACGAAACTCCCGCGGTTGCCGCAAAGTGGAAATCGAATTATCTCAAAACAATTAAACGAAATTTTGCTTCTGATAATTGGATTTTCCTAACAGGTGATTCTGTTTCAATCAAAAAATTAACTGAAGTTGCCGGGTTTTATTTTGTCCCGAATGAGAAGCAATACATTCATGGCGGCGTAGTTATTTCTATCGCACCGGATGGAAAGATATCCCGTTATCTGTTTGGCAAGGAATTCAATCCTTTTGATGTTAAGATGGCGCTGCTGGAAGCCAAAGCCGGGAAATCAAATCCTACAATTTCCAAGGTGCTGGAGTTTTGTTTTAGTTTTGATCCGAAGGGAAGACAATACACACTTAATGTTACGAGAATTATAGGAAGTATAATGCTGCTTGGTGTTGGCGCTTTCTTTGGAGTTTTAGTTTTGAAAAGAAAGAAATCACATAAGAATGAAGGAGTTAATATAGATGGCTAACGGAAATACTGTAGCCGAAAATTTTTATCATCAGAGTACGAATAAGCACAAGGGAATTTTGTCCTGGCTGCTTACAGTTGATCACAAGCGTATTGGTTTGATGTACTTAATCTCAGTACTAACATTTTTTGTAGTTGGTATTATTATTGGCTTGCTGATGCGGTTAGAGCTGATTGCCCCGGGCAAGCAGCTTATGGAAGCCCAGACTTACAATTCATTGTTTACACTTCACGGTGTTATAATGATTTTCTTGTTCATCATTCCTGGTCTGCCGGCTGTATTTGGAAATTTCTTTTTGCCAATTCAGATAGGCGCAAGAGATGTAGCTTTCCCGAGGCTTAACTTACTTTCCTGGTATGTTTATGTAGTAGGCGCAATACTGGCTTTGGTAAGTTTGTTTTTACCCGGCGGTCCAATTGATACCGGATGGACATTTTATGTACCTTACAGTGTTCGCAGTACAACCAACGTTTCTCTCGCAATTTTTGCAGCATTCATTTTGGGATTCTCATCAATCCTAACCGGAATAAATTTTGTAACAACTACGCACCGCTTGCGTGCACCGGGGATGTCATTCTTCAAGATGCCGCTATTTGTTTGGGCTACTTATGCAACCGCCTGGATTCAGATAATCGCCACTCCTGTTGTTGGTATAACAATTTTATTAGTAATGATTGAAAGAGCATTCGGCGTTGGAATTTTCGATCCGGCTTTAGGAGGCGACCCAATCTTGTTCCAACATTTGTTCTGGATTTACTCGCATCCCGCCGTTTATATAATGATTCTTCCGGCGATGGGTGTTGTTTCTGAAATCATTCCTACATTTTCAAGAAGAACAATATTTGGTTACCGCGCTATTGCAATGTCGAGTTTGGCAATAGCGTTTGTTGGCTACTTAGTATGGGCCCATCACATGTTTACAAGCGGAATGAGCGATACTGCAAGATGGATTTTCTCATTGCTTACTTTCATTGTTGCGCTTCCTAGCGGTGTTAAAGTATTTAACTGGGTTGCTACAATGTACAAAGGCTCAATAGACCCTAAGCCGCCGTTTCTTTGGGTGATGAATTTTATTTTCTTGTTTTCTATAGGCGGACTAACCGGTTTAGTGCTCGGTTCTCTTGCGACTGATATACACGTTCATGATACATATTTTGTTGTAGCTCATTTTCATTATGTAATGTTTGGCGGAACCGGAACAATCTTTTTCGCCGCATTACATTATTGGTTTCCTAAGATGTTTGGCAGAATGTATAACGATAAATTGGCAAGAATTGCAGTAGCATTATACTTCATTGGTTTTAACATGCTCTACTTCCCAAAATTCATTTTGGGATACATGGGAATGCCCAGAAGATATTACGACTATTTGCCGCAATTCGAGCCTCTGCAAAGAATTTCAACAGTTGGTTCTTGGATTCTTGCCGGAACTATATTTTTAATAATCGGTTACTTGTTTCATGCTTTGGTAAAAGGGAAGAAAGCAACTTCTAACCCCTGGGGCGGAGTAACGTTAGAATGGCATATTCCATCACCGCCGCCGCTCGAAAACTTTAAAGAGATTCCGACCGTTACGCATGAACCGTACGATTTCAGTCAACTTAAGGAGATGAAGAATGAGTAGTCATCAAGAAGGAACAGTTGCACACGTTCACCGCGACGATATTGGCGCAAAGATGGGCATGTGGCTTTTCCTATTTACTGAAGTGCTTCTTTTTGGCGGAATGTTTTTAGTTTACGCTTTCTATCGTTTTCAGCACCAGGATCAATTCCGTGTAGCAGCTATGGAATTAAACACCGGTATTGGAACACTTAATACAGTTATTCTACTTACCAGTTCGCTTACTGTAGCGTTAGCTATAGCAGCAATTCAGAAGGGAAATAGATTTCTCTCTGTTTTAATGCTCAATATTACTTTGGTATTTGCTGTGATGTTTATGGTTAATAAATATTTTGAGTGGAGTGCTAAAATTTCTCACGGACTTTTCCCCGGTTCAAAAGAAATGCTTGATTTGCCAAACGGACAAATTTTGTTTTACGGACTTTACTATGTGATGACCGGTTTGCATGCGCTTCACGTAATTATCGGCGTCGTCATCTTAAGTTTTATGCTCATTCAACTAATGAAGAAAAAGATTACGCAAGACAATCATGTTAAGCTGGAAAACGCCGGATTATATTGGCACCTTGTAGATTTGATCTGGATATTTTTATTCCCGTTATTCTATCTAATTCAGTAGAGGTTAATTCATGGAAAATCATACTAAGAGTCATCATCCCGGTTACTCAACTTACTTTTTTGTTTGGCTTGCGTTGCTGGCGTTCACTTCAATCACCGTTACTGTTGCCGGAATTAGCCTTGGCAAATATACAATGCTTGTTGCGCTCGGTATTGCGGCAATAAAATCAGCATTGGTAATAAACATATTTATGCACATAAAATTTGAAGAGAAGATTTTCAAAGTATTTTTGGCGCTTAGCTTTTTTACTTTGCTAATCATCTTCATCTTAACATCGTTTGATATTATTTATCGTTGAGGTTAGAAAATGTCATCAACTCCAACTGCACATGTAGAATCCGTTGATTTCGTGATGCTGTACATTGTTGGAATTTCTGTAGTTCTGCTTTTAGGAATTACAGCTACAATGATTTACTTCGTTTTCAAATACAATAGAAAAAAAGGTCACCAGCCGGTTGATATTCATGGCAACTTTTGGCTGGAATTAATTTGGATCGCAATACCTACAGTTCTTGTCCTTTCGATGTTCTACTTCGGTTACACAAGTTTTAGAGAGATAAGAGATATTCCGGCGAATGCATTCAAAGTTAAAGTAGAAGCAATGATGTGGAAGTTTACTTTCAAATATGAAAACGGAAAGCAAACGGATACTTTGTACGTGCCGATTAATACTCCTGTCCATCTTGAAATGACGTCAATGGATGTTAACCATGCTTTCTTTATTCCGGCATTTAGAATAAAAGAAGATGTTATTCATAATAAGGTAAACAATCTTTACTTCAAGCCGGAAAAACTTGGCAAGTATGATGTAGCTTGTGCCGAGTACTGCGGATTGAAGCATTCTATGATGTACACCGCTGTTAAAGTTTTACCTAAACAAGAGTTTGATAATTGGTACGCAGTAAAAACTAATGCAGTACCTAACGTGAGTGAAGTAAAATAAATTTTATGCTCGAATACCTAAAAAAATATTGGGCTATTCCGCTGGAACTTGGAAAAGTTAGAATAACTTCCTTTGTTTCCTTAACAACATCGTTGGGTTATATTTTGTTTTCCGGGAAGATAGACCTTGGAATAATTCTTCCGACTTTTGGTGTGTTTCTTTTAGCTTCCGGCGCTTCTTGTATCAACCATTTACAAGAGCAGAAGTTTGATGCTGCAATGGATAGAACGAAAGGGAGACCGCTGCCATCGGGAAGGATTGATTCACTTTCAACTTTGCTTCTTGGCATCAATGTATTGCTATTCGGTTCTTTGATTTTGTATTACAGCTCCAATATAGAATCGTTAATGCTCGGCTGGTTGGCAGTTTTATGGTACAATGCTTTTTACACACCTCTGAAGAGAAAGTTTGCCCTTGCTGTAGTTCCTGGTGCGCTCATTGGTGCTATTCCACCGGTTATAGGCTGGGCAGCCGCCGGCGGTAATCCTCTCGATACTAAAATATTGATTGTTGCTTTGTTCTTTTTTATCTGGCAAGTACCACACTTCTGGTTGCTTCTACTTCTACACGGAAAAGATTACGAGCAAGCCGGTTTCCCAACATTAACCCGATTGTTTTCTTCATTGCAAGTTAGCAGAATCACTTTTGTCTGGATTGCAGCATTAGCATTCAGTTGCGTTTTAATTCCGCTGGCAAATATTTCAACTCAGCCGTTTACTCCGGTGCTTCTTTTTCTTTTAGCTCTTTGGCTGATTTTTGAATCCCGCGGAATACTTAATCCCTATATCGAAAAAGTTATATTCAGAAAAGCTTTTATCAGAATAAATGTTTTTGTTTTATTGGTTGTACTGCTTATTTCAATAGATAAATTACTACTCATCGAATTTTAATTGGTAATCATATGGATTTCTTAGACAAACTCGTTCTGCCGCAATCAGCTCATCACATGGTGCTGATTAAATATTTGTTGGTACTAGCAAACATTCTTTTGGTGCCATACTTAAGTGTCTTAACCGGCTCGTTGATTTTTTCAATATACTTTAAGAAGCAAGCCGAGAAGAAGAATAATCCGCACGCTTATAGATTTTCTAAAGAGCTAGTGGATTTGGTTACCTTCAATAAAAGTGTTGCTGTTGCATTAGGCATTGTTCCTCTTCTCAGTTCATCATTCGGCTATGCCCAGCTTCTGCATCTCTCAAACTTTGAAGTCTCTAACTATTTACTTCTTTCCGCATTGCTATTACTTGCTGCGATTGTGATGATTTTTACTTTTAAGTACTCATTTCATTTCAAAGACATTTTCAAAGTAGCCGATGAAAAGGGAATAGGTTCTTCTGAGTTTGAGAAGGAACAAATCAACAAGTATTCTGTGAACACCAATTCGATGAACCGCAAAGCCGGAAAGATTGCTCTCTACGCAACAATTTTTGCGGTTTACTTTTATGTTGGTGCAGTACAATTGGCAATTGATTCAGAGCGCTGGACTGCCGGTACAAATGTGTTTTCAATTGTCTTTTCTTTATCAACGGTTGTTAACTTTTTACAATTCTTTGTTGGCTCTCTCGCATTAACTTCCATAGTTGTGCTTTATAAGTATTTCAGACCAAATTCCGATGTGAAAGGTGAGGGCGAGTATTTCGATTACATTAAAAAGTTTTCATTGAGCAATTCGCTAATCCTTACAATAGCATTCCCTTTGATGATTGCTCTCGGAACTGTTGTTAAGACTAAGCTTGCACTTTCATTCATGGTTTTTGCTTATGCTATAGCTGCTATTATTCTTTTATTGTTTGTAAGCAGCTTAATTTATTTTATGTTAAAAGAGAACCACTTGAAATACAACCTTGCAGTTCTGTTCTTATATGTTGTAGTGTTTGCTTTGCTGATAATCAAAGACCAATATGCTTTTGACACATCTACACAGAAACATTTTGCTGTACTTGCGGCAAATTATACAGACTATGAAACTAACTTAAAAGCGGATTTGGGAATTGGTCCGGCAATTAGCGGAGCCGATATTTATAATGGACGCTGTATTGCTTGCCATAATTTTGATAAAAAAGTAGTTGGTCCGCCTTATAATGAAACATTGCCTAAGTATGAGGGAAAGAAAGCAGATTTGGTTAAATATATTTTGAGCCCGGTAAAGATTAATCCGGCTTATCCGGCAATGCCAAACCAAGGGCTAAAACCAAAAGAGGCTGAAGCGATAGCTGACTATATTTTAGCTACTTATAAAAAGTAAGCAAAATTTTATAGATGGGATGCGGTTAGCATCCCTTCTTTATTTTAAACACGCCTAAAACACATGCTAACAATTCTTGACGCAATTAAATTATCCACCGACTACTTAGAGAAAAAAGGAATAGAATCAGCGCGTTTAAATTCCGAATTAATGCTTGCTGAAATTCTAAACTGTAAGAGGTTGGACTTATATTTAAAATTCGAACAGCCGCTACAAGAATATGAGGTTGATAAATTGCGCGAATGGATTGCACGGCGTGGAAAATTTGAACCGCTGCAATATATCATCGGTAAAGCTGATTTCTACGGGGCTCAGTTTAATGTGAACAGTTTAGTTCTAATACCAAGACCGGAAACGGAAATCTTAGTTGATAGAATTATTGTTCAAAACAAAAATAGGGGAAGCCTTAAAATTTTGGATATTGGAACCGGAAGCGGAATAATTCCAATCGTTCTAGCTCTTCATATTCCGGACGCAACCATTTGCGCAATTGATAACTCTAATGATGCAATTGAAGTAGCTAAGCAAAACGCTGTAATGAACAATGTAGCCGAGAGAATAGAATTTCTTACAACGGATTTATTCTCAGCGCAATTTGAAGATGAATCATTCGACATTATTGTTTCCAATCCGCCTTATGTTGCGTTAGATGAATATGGAACGCTTCAAAAGGAAATTGTAGATTACGAACCGAAACAAGCTGTAACTGATATGGGTAACGGATTGAAGTTCTATTCGTACATTTCTGGAAAAGCCAAATCTTGGTTAAAGAAAGGAGGGAAACTTTATTTTGAAGTTGGTAAGGATCAGTACGAAACGGTAAAAAGATTTATGAGCGAGAATGGTTTCGAAAATATTTCCGCTGTTAAGGATTTGTTGAGCATTGATAGAGTAGTAATTGGTGAGAAGCAATGAGAGCGCTGATACAAAGAGTAAGTTCCGGCAGCGTTGATATTCCCTCTGAAAAATATTTTGCTTCGATAGGAAAAGGAATGGTAATCCTACTGGGAGTAAAAGTTGGCGATTTGGAAGAAGACGCATTGTTTGTTGCTGATAAATGTTCGAATTTGCGAATATTTGAAGATGATAATGAGAAAATGAATTTAGCTTTGAATGAGATTGGCGGAGAAGTGCTGGTTATTTCTCAATTCACTTTGTATGGTGACACTCAAAAAGGAAACCGCCCAAGTTTTATTGAAGCAGCAAGACCGGAAGTAGCAATTCCACTATACGAAAAGTTTATTGAGCGGATGAAGCAGAACATAGGCAGCGAAAAAGTTAAGGCGGGTATATTTGGTTCAATGATGACAGTATCAATCAATAATGATGGTCCAGTTACAGTTATTATTGAATCGAAAGAGAAGTGAGGCGCATTGAATTCAACTTTGATGATATTCATAGACGGAATTGGGATTGGGAATCCGGACAAAGTTAATAATCCTTTCTTCAGATATAATTTCAAAACGTTTTCAGAAATATTTGGCTCGATTCCTCATCTCGGCAATCAATATTTAGAAAGCAAGAATGCCTTTGTCTTCCCAGTGGATGCATTATTGGGAGTTGAAGGAATTCCATTAAGCGGAACCGGGCAGACTTCGATATTTTGTGGAATAAACGCACCAAAATTTATTGGCAAACACTTTGGACCCTATCCATATTCTACTTTAGTGCCGGAGATTAAAGAGAAAAATATATTTGCCGAATTTATGCGTAAGAAAAAAAAAGTAGCTTTTGCTAATGCTTACCCTCAAGTATTTTTTGATTATGTTAATTCCGGCAGAAGACGCCTTAGTGTTACAACTCTAAGTTGTTTATTGAGTGATGTTAAACTCAATAGAATTGCAGATTTGCACCGGGGTAATGCCTTAAGCGCGGAGATTGATAATGAGCGCCTAACCAAACGCATGGGTTATAAACTCCCGATAATAAAACCCCAAACCGCCGCAAAGAGGTTACTGAATATTGCCGGCAAAAATCACTTCACACTTTTCGAAATATTCCATACCGATCATCTTGGGCATGGTAGAAATAGTGAAATGCTGGAATACTTTTCTAAAGTTCTTGATGAGTTTCTTTTTTCCGTTATTACCAAGCTGCCTAAAAATGTTACGCTGCTAATTTGTTCTGATCATGGTAATTATGAAGACTTATCAATCAAGATGCATACAAAAAATCCGGCTATTGGTTTAGCTGCCGGAAAGAATGCCGAATCACTCGCGCAGAAGATCAAATCTCTGGTTGATATTAAAGAAGCAATTCTGGAGAATCATCCGTGAAAGATTATCCACTCATAAAGTTTACTTTATTATTTATCAGTGGAATCCTACTTCAATATTACGGCTCATTCGAACATAACTACTTACTGCTGCTTTTCATTTTGCTAATTGCAATTTCTGCTATACTTACATTTATTCCGAAAGACTTTTGCAAATCCATTTCCAACATTTCAGTCATGTTGTCGGCTCTGTTGTTAGGAGCGGTAATGTATACAACCACAACTCTGGAAAAAGTACATTATCCATTTAGAACTCCAAAAATTAAAAGCGCGCAAGTGTTTGGCAGCATTGGCAAAATTGAATTGATTAGAGAAGGAAGGATAACATTCTTCATTAACTCTGATTCCTTGAGAGTTGGACTAAAAACGTACAAGAGCAAAACAAAAATCTTATGCAATATTTATGATTCTCAAAAAGAAATAAATAGTCTGTATAGCGATTTGAAAGTTGGCAACCATGCGGTGTTTACATCTACAATAAGCCGACCTAAGAATACCCGCAATCCATATGAGTTTGACTATGAGAAATACCTCAATGACCGCGGAGTGTCTGTTCTAGCAACAGCCTATAGTACAGAAAGCATTCATGTGAATCATCAGGTTGTTTCAACCTTCAAAAACTCTATTCATGAAATAAGAAAGTACTTAGATAATAAAATTACAACACTACATAACCAGACTACGGAAGGATTGCTACGAGGCTTGTTATTAGCGGATAGAAGCGGCATAGACTATAACACTAATTCGGATTTCATGAATGCCGGAGTTGTTCATGTCCTTTCTGTTTCGGGACTGCATGTTGGCTACATAGTAATCATTTTTCTATTTCTGTTTAACCGCTTTAATTTATACTGGCGCGTTTCGCTAACCATAATTGGCTTATTTGCTTACATGATCATTACCGGTTCAGAAGCGCCGGTATTTCGTTCAACTATCATGGCAAGCGTTATACTCATCACCCCATTTCTTGGTAGGGAATCGAGCAGTTACAACACACTCTCTTTGGCAGCGTTAATTATTTTGTTGCTAAATCCCGTTGAACTATTTAACCCCAGCTTCCAGCTCTCTTTCTCTGCAATTTTGGCGCTTATTATTTTCTTCCCGATAATTAAGAAAGTTGTGTACGCTCGTAAATATTCCGGCAAATTTTTGAATTACTTCCTACTGTTTTTGGGCTCAACTTTCGTTGCTCAAATTGGAACGCTGCCATTTACTTTATCATATTTTGGCAGAATATCGCTAACATCATTAGCAGCCAATTTCTTTGTAATTCCAATTTCGGGTGTTATAGTAGGATTGGGAATTGTATCGCTCGCACTTTCTACAGTCTCTTTCTGGCTTGCCGGTATTTATGCTTCTTGCAATGAATTTCTGACTTACTTGTTGTTTCTTATCGTCCGCTTTTTCGGCAATCCGAATTACTCATTTATCAGTATCAAGCAGTTTTCCCTTTACGACAGTATAATGTTCTATTTATCGTTGGGCATTTTAGTTACCTCGTGGAAGAAATTCCAAAGTATAAAAGCTAAGGTGGTATTTATCTTTCTTTTTGTTGGCTTAACTTTTACAATTATTCAATTTGATGATCAAGAGCTATTAACCACGAACAAACTTACAATAGTCAGCATAGATGTTGGACAAGGGGATGCTTTTCTCATCAAGTTTCCAAATGGTAAAACTGCTTTGGTGGATGCCGGTGATGCAACTCTCCGGTTTGATAACGGAAAGCGTGTAATCCTTCCTCTATTAGAAAAACTTGGCGTAGATAAAATTGATTATGCTTTCATTTCGCACATTGATGCAGACCACTACATGGGTGTACTAAGTCTAATTAAGGAGAAAAAAATTGCTGAGCTGTTTAAGCCGGAGATAAATCCAACAAAGCAGAACGATCTGGACTTCGAAGGAATATTAAAAAGGAACGGAATTCCGGTTCACTATTACAAACATGAAAGTTTAGCCATTGGTAACGCCAAATTGTATTTCTTGCATAGCAATTTGCAAAGTGGCGATTCAGAATCTTCCAATGATAACAGCGGCGTATTCAAATTAGTTTATGCTAAAAATTCCATTCTGTTCACCGGTGATGCCGGTGTAAAGGTTGAAGAGAAATACATTGCTAAGTATGGAAAATTCCTAAAATCAAATATTCTAAAAGTCGGTCACCATGGAAGTAAAACGAGTTCTTCCGGGAATTTTCTCCAATCGGTATCACCTAAATATGCTTTAATAAGTGCCGGAATAATGAACAAATTTCATCATCCATCTAATGATGTTTTGGATAGATTACGTAAGTTGCATACGAAAATTCTAAGGACTGACGAGCTTGGAGCAAGTATAATTAGCTCGGACGGTTCTAATTTTGAAATTGTTGATTGGAGAAACAACTAAGCATGAATTCCGAATTACTGATAAAAGAAGACTATTCCTTACGGGATTATAATACGTTCAATCTGGACACCACAGCTAAAAAATTTATCGAGCTAAAAGACGATGATGAGATTGAATATTTTATTCAGTCTGAATTTTTGAAAGAGGGGATTTTAATTTTAGGCGGCGGGAGTAACTTATTACTCTTAAATGATTTCAACGGTATAGTTGCCCATCTATCGAATAAAGGTATTCGTGTTCTCAATGAATCTGTTGAAGATGTAATTGTAGAATGTGAAGCCGGAGAGATTTGGGATGATGTTGTTTCTTTCTGTGTAGAGAATAAATTTTATGGAATAGAAAACTTAGCTTTAATTCCCGGTACAATAGGCGCTGCACCAATACAGAATATTGGAGCATACGGTGTTGAAATTAAGGATGTGCTTGTAAGTGTTGAGGGATTCGATCTGATTAGCCGTGAAAAGCGAGTACTTACCGTAGCTGAATGTGAACTGGATTACCGCTCAAGCATTTTTAAAACTACATTGAAGGGCAGATTCCTCATATCAAAAGTGAAGCTTAGGTTATCGAGAAAGAAAAAATTCCATCTTAACTACCGTGCATTAAATGAAAAATTTGGCAAAAGATCGGTAGATCAAATCAGCATTGAAGATGTAAGTTCCTACATCAAAAAAATAAGAACAGAAAAATTGCCGGATTATAAAATACTGGGCAACGCCGGCAGCTTTTTCAAGAATCCCGAAGTATCGCCGGAACAATTAGCTGAACTAAAAAAAGAACATCATGATATAGTTTCTTTTGCCACTACTGCCGGAACATATAAGTTAGCTGCCGGATGGCTAATAGAAGAGTGCGGCTTCAAAGGAAAACGAATTGGTAATGTTAGCTGTTACGAAAAACAAGCGCTTGTAATTGTAAATCACGGCGGCGCAACCGGAAAGGAAATCAAAGAATATTCGGAAAGAATTCAAGGGGCAGTTAAAAATAAATTTGGTATTAATTTAACACCGGAAGTAAATATAATTTAACTACTTACTTAATTCTGAGGAAACTATGTTTAACATTAACAGCGTAATCAGCATCTTAAGGAATACCTGGAAAGAAATTACACAACCCTTTAAGGATTTACTTCACACATCGCGGGCATTATTTGGCTTAAATCTTTCTTACGTTTTGGAGGGACTAACATATTTTGGAGTTGTTGGTTTACTGGCAATTTATTTTAATCAGTACACACTATTAGATGATATTAGAGCCGGAAACATGGTGGGCGTCTTAACCGCGGGAATTACATTAAGCATGCTGTTCCTTGGAGCAACAGTTGATATTATCGGCGCGAGGAAAGCTCTTCTTTATTCATTATCATTTATGCTCGTTGGTAGAATTTTATTGAGTACAGCTCCACATCTTGGAAGTCCCGGTTTATGGAATGGAGCGCACATTTTTGCTATGCTCGGAATACTTGGAGTTGTATTGGGTTACGGAATTTATCAACCGGCGGCTTATGCAGCAGTTAAAAAATTTACAACTGAAAAAACCGCGGCAATGGGCTACGCAATGTTATACGCTCTGATGAACCTTGGCGGATTTTTGCCCGGCTTAATTTCTCCACCGGTAAGAAAATCATTTGGGATTCTTGGCGTGTTCTGGGTATTTGTAGCTTTAACAGTTGCCGGATGGTTTGTTGTTTATTTCATTATGTCTAAGAAGGCTGTTGATGCAGCAATTGAAGAAGCTAACGCCGAAAAGACTACTGATGTTGAATCGGAAGATGAGCTTTCTAAAATGAGCGCGAAAGAAAAATTAAGATTTTATGTTAAGAATTTTCCGTTAAAGGATTTACGCTTTCTCTTTTTCATATTTGCTTTGATACCCGTACAAACATTATTTGCTCACAATTGGCTTACGCTTCCGTTGTACACAAGCAGAGCTTTCGATGGCTTCGTTCAATCGAACTTTGAATTTTTTGTGAACTTGAATCCGATACTAATCTTTGTCCTAACTCCAATTGTAGCGGCGCTTACGACTAAAAAGAATGCCTATTCTATGATGATCATTGGTACTTTTGTGATGGCAGCGCCAACATTTATTTTAGCGCTTGGACCAACTTTTACAAATTTGATGCTCTACTTAGTTCTTATGACAATTGGCGAAGCAATGTGGCAGCCAAGATTTTTACAATGGGTTGCTGAGATTGCGCCGAAGAACATGACCGGCATTTACATGGGAATAGGCCAATTTCCTTGGTTCTTAACTAAGATTGTAACGAGTTTATATTCCGGCTGGTTCTTGATGAATTACTGTCCGGCAGATAAACCGCACGAAATGATGAACACAGAATCTATGTGGCTGATTTACGGATTTATAGCTGTACTGAGCCCAATTGCCTTGATCTTAGCAAGACGCTGGATGATGAAAGGTTTTAAGACAAAACACGAAGGATGAAAATTTAAGTAGGCACGTTTTATATGAAAAAGAATCCTAATAAGCACATTGAGATTCATAAAGTCGAAGGAAACGTTGTTATCAGCCAAGATCAAAAAGGTGGCGTAACAACTAATTCTATAAATAGTTTCCAAATGTCCACAAAACGCAAATGGTCACTCATTGTTTTATTTATTGGTTTAATTGCCTCAGTAGTAACAATTCTAACTTACTTTGGGATTAATCCTTCGTCAAGCATAAAGAAGAATGAGCAAAGAGAAGCCAAGCCAAATAGTGTAAATACTGATACTCTTGATAAAAAAACTAAAGTAGTAACCCAAGAAAAAATTATTAAGGGAAAGAAAATGTTAGATAAGAAAGAGGAAAAACCAATCAATATTGAAAATGTTGAAGGAGATGTAATTATATCTCAAAATCAATCTGGTGGCATAACAGCTCATTCGATAAATGTAAATCAAGCAATAACGCCAGAATGGAGAATTAGCGAATCTGAAAAGTTAAACGATACTGAATGGCGAACAAAATTAACTGCAAGAGGAAAAGGAAATCTTACTTTCCATAATTGGAACATATTACTTACATTAAATACAAGAGTAATAAGAAAAGAAGATGTTCCAGGTGAGGTAACAGTTGGACCTTGGACGCCATTAGAAATACGTGGAGGAAATTTATCAGTAAATCATTTTTTTCTTGGTTTTGCTGAGTTTAAACCAGGTCAAGGTTTTTCTATATATCTTTATTCAAGCGAGCCATTAAAAGTTTTAAATGTTGAGAGCATTGGAGAATAAATTCTTGTCTTAAGGAATCGTCTTAACAGCGACTGCCTATTCGATGTAGTGAATGAAGAATATCGTAAAGGGAATTCAGATAATGCTTATGATTAAACCGTTTCTAATAAATCGTCAAAATTCATTACATTTCAACAGTAGGTTTTATCAATTTCAAAAAAGAAACTGTTGCCGCCTTTGGATCTGACCAAACAATACATAATTCAAAGCCTTGTTGGTGCTGCCAACAACTTGCGCCTAAGCTCTGAGAAGATAGAGACAGTTGCTATACTTAAAGAGCGGCTCTCCGGCGCGGAAAATCTGGCTGAAGAATTAAAGAATTTTAAGAAAATCACAGAGCTTTCAAAATTGGGCATTAAGCTTAGCGAGTTGCTCAATTACATCGAAAGCGGTAAGATTGATTTTCTTAAACTTAGCGAGAGGTTCAAAGAGCAAAGCTACAGTTTGGTAAAAGACCTAAGTAACGTACTCGATATTTTAACTCCGCAAGCTGCAAAAGCACTTTTTGGTGAGAAAGAAGAAACGCCAATCAAAGTTGACTTGACCCAGATACCGATTAAAGGAACCACAGCAACATTTGATTATTCGATTGACTTGCCGAAAAGATCAACTGCCGACGATTTGAAGGAAGCTATAATATTAGAGGAACTCGAAAAGGAAGCTCCGTTCAACTTCGAAAACTTTGAAGAGAAAGTTTTGAAGCCGGTTAAAGAGTTGGATTCATTCCTCAACCGTGTTCTAAAATTTGATTATACAGATGGCGAAATCCATTCCTATATAAAAGTAATGAAAGAAAATTCCGAACTGTCGCAAAAAATTGGCTTTGAAGTTTTATCAAACATGCACTCAATTTTAGCGAAGGGATTGGATTTAATCCATCAAAAGAAAATTGCGCCGAGCATAAATGTAATCGAATCTCTTAGAGCTTGCTTAATTGTAATTGTTGCTGTGGTTCGCGGTAAAGAAGTTGATATTACAAACTACTTAACAAAAGCGGAAGGATTCGGTAAATCCATTTCTTCAAAAAATAAGGGAAATTAAATGGAACTATATGCAGTAATTATGGCGGGCGGTGTCGGTTCTCGTTTTTGGCCAAGAAGCAAAGAATGTAAACCAAAGCAGCTTATCCGCATCTTCGGCGATAATACGATGATTCAAGATACTGTTAAACGTATGGAAGGTTTAGTAGAACCGAAAAATATTTTTGTAATCACTAACAAGGTTCAGAAGCCGAGAGTAATAGAGCAGCTTCCACAGCTGCCTCAAGAAAATATTGTAGATGAGCCTTTCGGCAAAAACACAGCCGCTTGCATCGGGTTAGCTTCTGTTTTAATAAAAGCCAAGAACAATGAAGCGGTAGTTTTAACATTGCCATCGGATCATTTAATCAAAGATGAAGATGAGTTCAGAAAATGCCTTAAGAATGCGGCAGAGTTTGCTTATGAATCGAAGGGATTAGTTACAATTGGCATTACTCCAAACAGACCGGAAACCGGTTACGGTTATATTCAGTTTGATGAGAAAGAAATCTCGAGCAATATTTACAAAGTTTTAACGTTTGCGGAAAAGCCAAATCTTGCAACGGCACGCCGCTTTATTGAATCGGGTGATTTCCTTTGGAACGCCGGGATTTTTATCTGGCGTGTTGATACAATTCTGGAAGAAATCAAAAACTTTTTACCGGATTTGCACGAAGGACTTCTTGAAATAGAGAGCGCAATTGGCACAACTGATTTTGAAAAACAATTAGTCAATGTGTACGGTCAGCTAAAAAGTATTTCGATTGATTACGGCGTAATGGAAAAAGCGCATAATGTTTATTTAACTAAAGCTGATTTTTACTGGAATGATGTTGGAAGCTGGGAAGCTGTTTACGAAGTTGCAGAAAAGGATGAAGAGGGCAATGCGTTGGTTGGAGATGTTTACACAGAGAAAACTTTTGGCTCTTATGTCTTTTCGCCAAAGAAATTTGTTGCTACTATTGGTGTAGAGAACTTAATAATTATTGATACTCACGAGGCTTTGCTGGTTTGCAACCGCGATAACGCGCAAGAAGTAAGACAAATTGTTGAATACTTAAAAATGAACAAGAGGTCAGAGCTGATCTGATGAAAAAGCTTATTACAGAAAATGATGTGCTGAATCTTATCAAGTCCGGCTTGACTGAATTAGTTGTTGGGAAAGATTCTGTTATTTCGCCACTCGCGCTAGATAGAATTAAGCAAAACAAAATTAAAATTGTTTCGCAAAGTTCTGCCACAACAGAAAGCATGGATTTAGCAAATACCAAAATTGCGATTGGCTCCGATCATACCGGTGTTAATGCAAAAAAAGTCTTGTTTGATTACTTAAAGAAAAAAGGTTTTGATGTGATTGACCTCGGCACATTTACGGAAGACGCTGTTGATTATCCTGACATTGCTTTTAACGTAGCTAACAGGGTTAAGATTGGAGAAGTCGGCTTCGGAATTATTTTGGACGCGACTGGAATTCCGTCTTGTATAACCGCGAACAAAATTCCCGGCATTAGAGCAGCTACTTGCTATAACGAATTCAGTGCGAGAAGTTCTCGCGAGCATAACAATGCTAATGTTTTGGTCTTGGGCGCAAAAGCTTTAGGTGATGAAACACTCAAATCACTTGCCGACGTTTGGCTAAGCTCAAAATTTCTTGGCGACCGCCATCAGCGCCGGCTTGATAAAATTAAAGCTATTGAAGAGAAGTATCTTAAATCGTAAAAACTTTTTCTATTCAACCTATCATTGAGAATTACACTTGCTGATTGAAAAATCAATATTAGAAGCCAAACGACAACTTGGTGAAAGAATCTTCCAGATAAAGCTGTTTTCGCCAAGAATTGCGAAGCTTGCCAAACCCGGACAATTTTGTAACATAAAAGTATCGGAAAGCGATTTCCCATTGCTGCGGAGACCATTCAGTATTTCAAACGTTGAAGGCGATTCAATTTATTTTCTGTTTGATATTCATGGTGAAGGAACAAAAATTTTATCCGAGAAAAGTCTTGGTGACGAACTTGATATTCTTGGTCCTCTTGGTAATGGTTTTAATTATGATGGCGATTACTCTACGGCAATAATAGTCGCCGGCGGATTGGGTTCGGCTCCATTCCCATTTTTAACTTCAAAGCTGGATAAGAAGAAAGTAGTAAGTTTTGTAGGCGCGCGTAATTCAAGTTTAGTATTAACAGAAGATTTGTTAAACGTGCAAGCAGCAACAGACGATGGCTCACTTGGATTTAAGGGAACAGTAGTGGAATTGCTTACTGACTACGTCGAAAAAAACAATCTTACATCGTTCCGTATTTTTTCTTGCGGACCGAATCCAATGCTTAAAGCGCTTCAGCAAATTTGTATAGAAAGAAATTACGATTGCCAAATTTCGATAGAATGCGCAATGGCTTGCGGTTTTGGCATTTGTCAAGGCTGCCCGGTAGAAACAACCAATGGTGAAGGTTATAAACTTGTTTGCAAAGATGGTCCGGTCTTCGAAGCGAAGGAAGTAAAGCTATGAGCAAAATTGATCTCTCGGTAAATATCGGCTCACTTAAGTTGAAAAACCCGGTTTTGTTAGCTTCCGGAACTGTTGGCTATGGCAACGAAATTTCTCAGCTAACCGACATTAGCAAACTTGGTGGAATTGTAACAAAATCACTTTCGTTGAAACCACGTAAGGGAAATCCGCCTCAGAGAATTGTTGAAACACCTTCCGGAATGTTAAACGCTATTGGTCTGGCAAACGTCGGCGTCGAAGTTTTTATCAAAGAGAAAATTCCTTTCCTAAAAGAGTTGAACACAACTCTCATTTGCAACATCGCTGCTAGTTCAATTGAAGAGTATGTTGAGTGTGTAAAAATTCTGACGAGCGAAGAAACAATCCAAGCATTTGAAATTAATGTATCTTGCCCAAATGTTAGAGAAGGCGGATTAATTTTTGGCAACGATCTTTCATCGGTTGGAAGAATTACAGAGCAAGTAAGAGCTGCAACTAACAAGCCGATTATCATTAAACTCTCGCCGAACGTTCCTAAGATTGCTGACTTTGCAGAAATTGTTAAAAAAGAGGGTGGAGATGCAGTCTCGGCAATCAATACACTCGTTGGCGCTTCATTCGACATCTACACGAGAAAACCTAAGATAAAAAATGTTACCGGCGGACTTTCCGGTCCAGCGATAAAACCAGTAGCAATTGCTAAAGTCTTAGAGATAAAGAGAAACGTTGATATTCCAATTATTGGTCTTGGTGGAATTATGAACTGGAAAGATGCCGCAGAGTTTATGATTGTAGGCGCTTCAGCTATTCAAGTTGGGACCGCTAATTTTATAAATCCGAATGCCGGTAATGAAATTGTAGATGGGCTGGAAGAATTTTGCAGCCAGCAAAAGATTATAAAACTTTCTGAGATGATTGGTTCGTATCAGATATAAAATGGAATTAAAACCCGCATTAGAAAAACTTTTCTCTCTTCACCAATTTGGAATTAAGCTTGGATTAGAAAGCACGCTGAAACTGCTTGAGCAAATTGGGAATCCGCATCTTGGATTAAAATGTTTTCATGTTGCCGGTTCAAACGGAAAGGGAAGTACAGCATCTTTCCTCGCATCAATTTTAATGGAACATGGCTTTAATGTTGGCTTATACACTTCTCCTCACTTTGTAAGATTTAACGAGCGAATAAAAGTTAACGGTGAGGAAATACCGGACGAAGCAATTGTCGGGTTCGTTTCCAATCTTGATGAATACATTGATAAAGAGAAACCAACTTTTTTTGAACTAACAACTGCTCTGGCATTCAAGTACTTTGAAACTCAGAAAGTAGATTATGCTGTTATAGAAACCGGATTAGGCGGAAGGCTTGATGCTACAAATGTTATAGACCCGGCTGCATCAATCATTACTTCAATAAGTTTGGAACATACAGCTCATCTTGGAGATACATTAGAAAAAGTAGCGTTTGAAAAAGCCGGGATAATTAAAAAGGTGAAACCGGTTTTTACCGGCAAACTGCCTAGCGAAGCAGAAAAAATTATAGCACAGAAGGCAAGTGAAACGAGCAGCCAACTTTATCGTGCTAATGAATTTAGTTTTCAAGATAAGGATTGCCTAAAAGTTCAAACTCATCTTGTGCAATTCAATATTTACGAAACACCGCTGAGAGGCACTCATCAACTTTATAACGCAGCTTTAGCAGTGAGAGCGGTTACGGAAACAATCCGGGAAGTCAGTTTCGTTTCGGTAGCTGAAGGAATTTCAAAAGTAATTGAGAATACAAAAATCGAAGGGCGTTACGAGATTTATAATGCAGAACCCAAAATCATCTTCGATTCAGCTCATAATCCCGAAGGAGTTGAATCTTTCTTGAGTGAGTTCAAAAAAGAATACGCTGCTTATTCTGAAAGAGTTTTAATTTTTGGCGCGATGCGAGATAAAAACATTAAGACTATGCTTTCAAATTTGGCTCCTTACTTCACCAAAATATTCTTTACTTCAATAGATGATGAGCGTGCGGCAAAGTATTCCGAGATGGCAGAGTTGTTGAAAGGGACAGAAATAGAGTTGGAGCCGCTTAGTGAGCCCGGGCAGTATATATCACTATTTAAGGCAAAACGTGAAAATTCTTGTATGGTCTTGCTGGGAAGCATGTATCTCTTAGGTGAAATAAAAGCTAAAATACTTGAAAAAAGACTTGACATTAAGACCGGCGGAGTATAATTTTTCGTCGTGCCTCAGTAGTATTCTGCAAAACAATAATTCATTAATCAATAAATTTTTAACCCCGAGTTAAAACTCATTTTTAGTCAAATCAAGCTCTAACAAATCAATAGGAACAACCCATGCCAATGGATATTTCAGAACTGCAATCGAAAAAAATTGTTGACCTCTACAAGATTGCAAAGGATTTCGGTCTAGCCGGATACAGCGATTTTCGCAAACAAGAACTCATTTTCAAAATTCTCGAAGCACAATCTCAGAAGGATGGTTTAACATTCTCTAAGGGTGTGCTGGAAGTTCTAACCGATGGCTACGGGTTCCTTCGTTCTGCCGATTATAATTATTTGCCTTCACCCGATGATATTTATGTGTCGCCTTCGCAGATTAAACGCTTTAGCCTTCGCACCGGTGACTATGTTAGCGGTCAAGTTCGTCCGCCAAAAGAGGGCGAAAGATTCTTTGCTTTGCTTAGGGTCGAAGCTGTTAATGGAAAAGATCCGGAAGCAATCCGTGAAAGAACTTTGTTTGATAACTTAACGCCGCTTTATCCTACGAAGAGGCTTAAACTGGAATCCGCACCGGGCGAATATTCTATGAGAATTATGGATATGCTCGTTCCTATCGGCAAAGGGCAAAGAGGTTTAATAGTTTCTCCTCCTAAAGCCGGTAAAACAATTCTGCTACAAAAAGTTGCAAACTCACTTACAAGAAATCACCCCGAAGTAAAAATTATTATGCTTCTTATTGATGAACGCCCGGAAGAAGTAACCGACATGCAGCGTTCAGTTCAAGCGGAAGTAATTAGCTCTACGTTTGATGAACCGGCAGAACGCCACGTGCAAGTTGCTAACATGGTTATTGAAAAAGCCAAAAGAATGGTTGAAGCCGGCGATGACGTTGTAATCTTACTTGATTCTATTACTCGTTTAGCCCGCGCGCACAATACAGTTATTCCTCATAGCGGAAGAATTCTTTCCGGTGGTGTTGATGCAAACGCACTTCACAGACCAAAAAGATTTTTCGGCTCTGCTCGTAATACTGAAGAAGCCGGCAGTTTAACAATTATAGCTACTGCATTAGTTGATACCGGAAGTAGAATGGACGAAGTTATTTTTGAAGAGTTCAAAGGAACCGGTAACAGCGAATTGCTATTAGACAGAGGTCTTGCTGATAGAAGAATCTTCCCGGCAATTGATGTTCTAAAATCTAGCACAAGAAAAGAGGAATTATTGTTGCGTGATGATGAGTTAAACAAGATTTGGATTCTCAGAAAAATTTTAGCTGATTTCGATTCGCAAGAGGCTATGGAATTTGTTCTTGATAAAATGAAGGGTACTAAGAACAATAAAGAATTTATGCTTAGTATGAACAGCTAATTGGCTGTTGCATGAAAACACTAATTTTCACATGCGGAGATATTAACGGAATCGGTCCGGAAATATCAATTAAAGCAATCAGCAAATTGTTCAATCCGGCTAAAAGAAAAATAGTTTTTATTTGCCCGGCTAATGTATTCGAAAAAACCGCTTCAATCGCAAACCCAAAATTTCCATTTAAGATTTTCAAGAGAGAGAATAATGATTCTCTCTCTTCATCATTTGTTTCAATTTATGATTTAGGCAAAACCAAATTAGATTTTGGAAGACCAACAAAAATCTCCGGGAAAGTATCCTCGGAAGCAATTGAACACTCTTATCAGTTAGCTTGTAAAGACAATTCTTCGGCAATCATCACATCGCCGACTTCAAAAAAATCATTTGAACTTGCCGGAATAAAATTTCCGGGACAGACAGAGTATTATGCCAGTCTTTCTAACAGCCATCGTTTTATGATGCTGTTCCTTTCCAAGAAAATGATTTGCGGACTTGCCACAATTCATATTCCGCATAAAACTGTTTCTGAAATTCTGAGCAAACAGCTTATCAAGCAGAAAATTGATATTCTGGGTGAAGCTCTACAAAATGATTTAGGTAAAGGAAATCCAAGGATAGCTGTGCTCGGACTGAATCCTCATAGCGGAGAAGAGGGAAGAATAGGAAGGGAAGAAATTGAAGTTATTAATCCGGCAATTCGAGAACTGAAGAACCGAAATATACTTGGTGCGTTTGTGCCGGATGCATTTTTCGGAACGAAGCAATTCAAGGATTTTGACGCGATATTAGGAATGTACCACGATCAAGTTTTGGTTCCCTTTAAGATGTTGAATTTTGAACGAGGTGTTAATTATACAGCTGGTTTAAAAGTTATTCGCACTTCGCCGGACCATGGAACAGCTTACGATATTGCCGGTTTCGGCATAGCAAGACCAACGAGTATGCTTGAGGCTGCTGTGTGGGCAGAGAAAATTATCAGCAACAGAAGTAAGAATCATGTTAGTTAAGAACTATTCAAACGTAGCCCGGATTTATTCTCACCTCATGCGTTCAATTGATTACAAAATGTGGGCAACGTATATCTTGAAACTTAGCCGGATCATAAAGAAAAAAAATATTTCAGTCCTCGAGTTAGCTTGTGGTTCCGGGGAAGTTGCCGGCTATCTTCGTAAGAAATTCATTGATTACACTTTGTGCGATTTATCTTTACAAATGCTTCTTTCATTCGATCATCAGTTTGCAAACAAAATTAATTGCGATATAACGGCGCTTCCATTCAAACAAAAATTTGATTTTGTGTTTTCAACTTTCGACAGCGTGAATTATCTTTTGACCAAGGCTGCTTTTATTAAAATGCTGAACAGCGTGGAATCTTGTCTTGAGCAAAATGGTATTTTCACTTTTGATGTCAGTCTTGTAGAGAATAGTCTGCGTAATCTTAAGCACTTGAACCGTAAAGGAGAATTTCGAGGCATAAAGTATCAGCAAATAAGTTCTTTCAACAGGGTAAAGCAGATTCATCAGAATAAATTTGTAATAACATGCGAAGACGGCAGTGCTGTAACAGAGAATCACCGTCAGCGTGTTTTTTCGTTCGAAGATTATTTTGATATGATTTCGAAAACAAAATTTTACGTTTACGGATGTTACGAAGCATTCTCATTTAGTAATGCTTCACCCAAATGTGAAAGAGCTCAGTTCGTCCTAAAAAAGAGAAATTAATATGCTTACGTTTAATCATGTAGAATTCAAATACTCTAATCAGCCTGTGTTCAGCGATCTAAATCTTCAAATAGATAAAGGAGATTTCGTTTTCTTGATTGGGAAAAGCGGTGTTGGAAAAACTACTTTAATGCGTATGGTTTATATGGATATTCTTCCTGAAGCCGGATATGTTGAAGTTGCCGGTTTTAATTCCGATGCTATCAGAGTTAAGGAATTAACAACTCTCAGAAGAAAGCTTGGTATTGTGTTTCAAGATTTTCAACTTCTGGATGATAGAAATGTTTACGATAATCTGGCTTTTGTTCTTCATGCAACCGGTACACCCAAGAAAATGATTAAGCGAAAAGTTCTTCATGCTTTATCTGATGTAGGTCTTGCACATAAGCAAAATAATATGCCCCAGCAGCTTTCAGGCGGAGAAAAGCAGCGTGTTGCAATTGCCCGCGCTATTATTAATGATCCGGATTTAGTTTTAGCAGATGAGCCAACCGGAAATCTGGATTTGGAAACTTCGGATGAAATTATTGAGATTTTGAAAAAAATTAATCAGCGGGGGACATCAATTCTACTAGCAACGCACAATTATGAAATTGTACGGAAAGTTGATGCAAAAATTATCCGTTTGGAAAACGGGAAAGCCGTAAAAGTAATGATCAAAAAGAAAGATGATAATCAGAGCTAAACGAGTTTAGCAAATATATCTTGAGAGATTTCATCTATATTTTTCGTACCGTCAATTTCAATCACATGTGCTTTATCTGCATAGTAATGAAAAACCGGTGCGGTTTGCTCATGATAAACTTTTAAGCGGCGTTTAATCACTTCCTCATCATCGTCTTTACGTTTGTAGTAACTCTCTTCGGCTTTGCAATTTGGACATACAAAATGTTCGGTAACCAAATTCTTTGCTAAAATATTTCCACAGACTCCACAAACTAAACGGTTGCTTATTCTGTCTATAATGATTTCGTCTTTAGCTCTAAGCTTTACAAGATGAATTGTTTCTGTATTGAGTTCTCTAAAAATGTTAGACAGTATTTCAGCTTGGGCGATTGTTCTCGGGTAACCATCCAAAATGAAACCGTTTTTGCATCTTACTTCTTGCAGCGTGTCTTTAATAATAGCACCTACTATAGTATCGGGAACAAGTTCGCCTCTTTCAACTATTGCTTTGGCTTGCAAACCAAGTTCGGTTTCATTTTTAATTGCCGCGCGTAAAATATCTCCGGTAGAGATATGTGCAATATTCAATTTCGCAGCGATAATTTTTGCTTGTGTTCCTTTACCAACTCCCGGTGCGCCAAAAATAATTATTCTCATGTTTAGCAAAATTTGGTGAGCAATTTTTCAATTAATAGTGTTCGAAACATAAGTAGTTTCGGAACATTATCCAACGCTACTTATTTCCCGTTGTTGTTTTTTCTTTTCGATTTGAAGAAAGTTTCTAATAACATTTTTGATTCGTCAGCGTAAATTCCGGAGAAAAGTTCCGGTTTATGATTGTATCTACCGGTGTTTATTAGATCGAATAATGAGCCGCAAGCGCCAAATTTAGGTTCAAATGTTCCAAAGTAAATTCGTTTAATTCTGGAAAGCAGAATCGCGCCGGTACACATAACACAAGGTTCGACTGTAACGTAGAGTTCACATTCATCAAGAAATTTTGATTTAAGATGATTTGCTGCTGCCGTTATTGCAATCATTTCTGCGTGTGCTGTCGCATCGTTTAGAGTTTCAGTCTGATTATAACCGCGCCCAATAATTCTGTTCTTGTAAACAATAACAGCGCCAATGGGGACTTCATCTTTCTCGGCGGCTATTTCAGCTTGCTGCAAAGCCGCGTACATAAACCGGTAAACATCTTCCTTGAAAAGCAATTGTAACCAAAAAATTTATCGGAAACTTAATTCAAAAATTCTAAGAAAAGAAAATCTAATTTTGAAGACATTGGAAGTAAAATCAGTTATTGCTATATTTCGCACGTAAAAAATTGAAATGCACCCGTAGCTTAATTGGATAGAGCATCTGACTACGGATCAGAAGGTTCGGGGTTCGAATCCCTGCGGGTGTACTTAAAAAGCCTTGAAATAATTTATTCCAAGGCTTTTTGTTTTAAATTCGCTCACCCCTTCTTAATGTAAGAATTCACTTGATATTTTTTACAATCCGAATTAATTTGCCATACAAATGTATGGTATAACTTTAAGTGGCAAAAGAATTAACAAAAACACAGCGAAGAATTCTGGATTATTTGGTTGAGAGAAAAGCGCTTAATCAGCTGCCGCCAACTCTAGCTGATATTGCCCGGCATTTTGGATATAAGAACAGGGCCACAGTCCAGCAGCACTTACAGGCATTAGCGAAAAAAAACTATATTAATAAAAGTCCTAAATTATCACGCGGTATCGAGCTCACTATTGAGGACAAGTTTTTTATTACCCGTCCAATTTTAGGAGAAGTTGCAGCCGGAAACCCACTAACAATTTATCCCGGTGCCATTGATTCAATCGAACTACCAACAGTAGCCAGAATGCCGAAAGATTCGTTTCTGCTGCGAGTTAAGGGGGATAGTTTGATAGATGCGAATATTTTTAACGGTGATATTGTAATTGTAAATCCTAATATTGAACCGCGTAACGGACAAGTAGTTGCTTCTGTACTAGATGATGCGGCTGTAGTTAAGAAGTTTTTCCGTACAAATGAAGCTATTGAACTTCATTCTGAAAACAAACAGTATGAGCCAATAATTGTCAATCCTAATTCCGATAGATTTAAGTTAGTTGGAGTAGTTGTTGGAATTTATAGAAGTATGGTACAGTAGTAGTTTTTTTACTTATGTAAATTGTAAAAAGGTATTGCTATGAAGAAGAATCCGGAAAACAAAGTTTATAAAGCTTACTTGAATTCTCCGATTGGCTTAATAGAAATAACCGGCATCAAAGATGCAATTCTTAAAGTTTCTTTTGTAGAAGATAAGTTTGAGACCGAATTCAAAACCAATAATTATGTGAATGAGTGCGCTCTTCAGCTAGAACAATATTTTAATGGAGGAAGAAAAGAATTTGAGCTAAACCTTGAACCGGAAGGAACTGAGTTCCAGCGAAAAGTTTGGGATGAACTGCTTAAAATTCCATTCGGATATACAAAGAGCTATCTCTTCATTTCGAAAATGATCGGAGATACTTTGGCAATACGTGCAGCAGCCAAGGCTAACGGGCAAAACCCAATTGCAATAATTATTCCTTGTCATAGAGTAATCGGAAGTGATGGAAGTCTGACCGGTTATGCAGGAGGTCTATGGCGGAAAAAATGGCTTCTTGAACATGAACAAAAATTTAGTGATGGGGAAAAACAGATGGAATTATTGTTGTAAAAAGTCATTAGGTAATTGGTTATTCAATTGTCTCAAGAGGTACATATGAAGTTGGAGGAATTGACTGTATATAACTTATCTATGGATTTAGGTGAACAAGTGTGGAAAATTGTTTTGGAATGGGAAAAACTCTCAAAAGAAACTATAGGAAAACAACTAATCCGTTCTGTGGATTCAGTTGCCGCAAATATCAGCGAAGGCTTTGGAAGGTATCACTATAGCGAGTCTAACCATTTTAATTATTATGCGAGAGGTTCTTTATATGAAACAAAGACATGGTTAACAAAAGCTTATAACCGAAACCTCATCGATGACAATCAGTTCAACATGTTTATAAATGAAATAAATAATTTAGGCGTTAAGCTCAATAATTATATCAAATCCATTGGAAAGCAAAAACAATTGAAAACAACTGAATGACAAATCACAATCAATTGAATTACTACTTAATAACAATTAATGACTTTATATGACTTTTCAAAAAGAAATTACTCTTAAGTCTAAGCCGCGCGGGTTTCATCTTATCTCAAATGAAATTCTTTCTCAGTTACCCGAACTGAAAAGCATTTCTGTTGGTATTGCGCACATCTTTATCAAACATACTTCTGCATCCTTAACGATAAATGAGAATGCTGATCCTTCTGTTAGAACTGATATGGAAACATATTTCAACAGTGCTGTTTCTGAAAGCAACGCAAGATTCTACGAGCATACACTTGAAGGAACTGATGATATGACTTCTCACATCAAAGCTTCAATTATTGGTTCATCCGTAACTATGCCGGTTTCAAATGGAAAGTTTAATCTTGGTACATGGCAAGGAATTTATTTATGTGAGCACCGCAACCACGGCGGCTCTAGAAAAATTGTTGTTACTGTAATAGGAGAGTAGTTTAATGAGAATTGATAGAATGCTCGGAATTGTCGTCCTACTTCTTAATAGAGAAAGAGTTAGTGCAAAGTATTTAGCTGATAGATTTGAAATTTCAGTAAGAACTGTTTATCGCGATATAGAAGCAATCAATATGGCTGGAATTCCTATTGTAGCTTATGCCGGTAACAACGGCGGTTTTAGCATTATGGAAAACTACCGCTTGGATAGGCAAGTATTAACACTGCAAGATATGACTTCAATTCTTACTGCTCTGAAAGGTGTTAGTCCAACATTAGATGACAGCGATATTGATAATGTCACAGAAAAAATTCTAAGCCTTGTTCCTGATGATAAAATGGAACTGCTGAAGCAGCGGTTTGAAGAATTTTGTATTGATATCATGCCGTGGGGCCAAAAGCAACAGCCAAAAGAATATTTGAAAGAACTTCAGATCGCAGTCTCTCAGAAGAAACTTGTTTGTTTTGATTACAGAAATTCAAAAGGAGAGTTTGCAAAACGCACAGTAGAGCCAATGACTTTAGTTTACAAGGGTTTCGGTTGGTACTTGTTCGCTTTTTGTAAAGTGAAAAATGATTACAGAATTTTTAAACTGGTTAGAATGAGTAATCTTGTTACAGAAGAAGAATATTTCAAGCGTAAGAATAAAAGCTATCATGATTTCATGAAACTCTCGAGCGATAAAAGCCAGTTTATAAATATTGTGCTGCGTTATTCGGCAGAAATCAAAGCACAAGTAGAAGAGTATTTTGATGAAGGTACAATCGAGTATCAAGATGATGGAAGCATGATTGTAAGGATAGCAATGCCGAATGATAATTGGCTTCACTCAATTATACTTGGCTCCGGCGAGCATGTTGAGGTTCTTGAACCTGAGTATTTAAGAAACATAATAAAGGAAAAAGCCGAAAAGATTTGCATGAATTACAAACGCGAAGTTGAAGCTTGATTAAAACATTTTTTTGAGGAACAATAAATGGGAAAGATTAATGCCGAATGGCATTTGAAAAACAAGATGCCGGATAAAGCTACTGTTGAACAAAGAATCAAATGGCATTTGGAACATGCTAAGAATTGTAAGTGCAGACCAATTCCAGAAAAACTATTAATTGAGATGAAGAAAAGAAAAATTTCACTTCAATAACAAACATGACATACTGGTGTCACAAGCCTAAGATAAGTTTGGTTTATCAATCACAAACAACTTAGGAGATGTAAAATGGAAATGAAATTTTGTCACTCGTGTGGAATAGTTCTTGACGGAAACTTTGCAAAAGAAGTCGCTCCAAACTTATGCGGCTATTGTGCAGATGAAAAGGGCAAGCTAAAAGCTAAAGAGATTGTTCAAGTAGGAGTAGCTGAATGGCTGAAATCGTTTTCACCAAAAGAGGGTAATCCCGATTTTATGAAACGCGCTGAAAGCTACATGAATGCAATGCCTGCATGGGCTAAAGAATAGGAATGAGGCAAATATGTCATTCAAATATGAAATTAAAGAACAGAGAATTCAGCCTACAGCTTCAATTAGAACAAGAACTTCCTTAAGTCATTTGCCGGATACTATTAGAAAATCTTATCAAGATATTTCAGCACATCTTGAAAAAACGGGCGTCATTTGCAGCGGAGCTCCATTTGCAATTTACTACAACATGGATATCAACGATATTGATGTTGAGCTTGGTTTTCCGGTAGGGAAAGATATTCGTGAAAAAAATGAAATCAAGAATAGCATGATTCCTGCCGGCAAAGTATTGCAGTTCACTCATATTGGACCTTACAGCGAACTTGAAAAAACATACGGCGACGCTATGAAGTGGATTAAGGAAAATAATATTTCCACCACAGGAACGATTTGCGAGTTCTATCTCAACGATCCGGCTACAACGCCGCCGAGTGATTTGGAAACTGAAATTAGATTCTATATCAAGTGAATGTTTTGAAAACTGAATTATTCTAAAAAAGTAGCTAGGTATTAATTATTTAGCACGCGGATTGACATGATCTCTAAGGTAAATTATAAAGTATCTTAATCATCATAATAAATCCGCGTGCTGCTTTTATGTTAAAACAGTTACAACCAATTCTAAAATATTATTTAAAACTTAGAGGTGACCAAATGAGTTTAGCAATTGCAGAAAAAATTATTGCTATGGAGAAAAACGCATTGGATAGATGGAATCATGGCGATCCTTCCGGCTACTTGGAAATATGCGCAGAAGATGTTTGTTACTTTGATTCTATGACTGAAGTCAGATTAGATGGAAAAGAAAACCTAAGCAAGTATTATGAAACCTTACGTGGCAAAGTCCATGTTGATAAGGATGAAATGCTGAATCCAAAAGTTCAAGCAGTAGAAAACATGGCGGTGCTTACTTTTAATTTAATTTCGCATGTTGGCGAAGTAAAGAGGAAATGGAACTGCACGGAAGTTTACCGTAAAGAAGCAAATGGTGATTGGAAAATTATTCAATCGCACTGGTCGTTAACCAAACAATAAATCACATTCGGGTAATAGCGAAATAGATGAAAACCATTTTTCATTTGGATTTAGATGCATTCTTTGTCTCGGTAGAGAGATTATTTGATCCATCGCTAATTGGTAAGCCGGTAATCTTAGGCGGCGATCCGGTAAAGGGAAGAGGAATTGTTACAACTTGTTCTTACGAAGCTCGTGCTTACGGGCTTCATTCTTCTATGCCGATTAAAACAGCTTACCGGCTTTGTCCAAACGGAATTTACATACGCGGACATCACAAAGAGTATTCAAAATATTCAAGAGCTGTAAGGGTAATTTTAGAAGCCTATGCGCCTATAATTCAGCAATGCTCCATAGATGAATTTTCGATGGATTTTACCGGATGTGAAAAAATCTATGGCTCACTTTTCATGTTCGCTTCAAAAATACAGAAGGAGATTAGCGACAAACTCGGGCTACCAAGTTCAATTGGTATTGGTTCAAATAGAACAATAGCAAAAATTGCTTCCGATTATAACAAGCCGTGCGGTATCACTTATGTTTTGCCCGGTATGGAAAAAGAATTTTTAGCGCCTATGCCGGTTGAAACAATTCCGGGTATTGGCAAGGTTGCTAAAAAAATGCTCAACGCAAAAGGATTCTATAAACTTGAGCAGCTTTCAAATTTATCGCCTGAAACTTTACAGAGAATCTTTGGCAAGTATGGCGAATACCTTTGGCGCAAATCCAACGGACTCGGTTCCGATGAGTTCCATTTTGATCATATTAGAAAAAGCATTTCTCACGAAACCACTTTTCATCATGATGGAAGTAACACCGAAGTTCTGGAGAAAATACTTTTTGAATTAACCGAATCTGTTTGCCAGAATCTTAGAAACAAAAATTGGTTAGCTTCAACAGTTTGTGTTAAAGTACGCTACTCAAATTTTAAGACTATCACACGAGATAAAACCATAATTGCAACTGATGACGATAAGGAAGTTTATCAGACAGTTCTTCAGCTATTTAGAAAGTGCTACACACCAAGAGCAGAGGTCAGACTGCTCGGTGTACGCCTTAATAACTTCACTTACTTTGCCGAACAGACAGATTTATTCGAAAATGAGAATAAAATCCGTAAGGAAATGTTTGTAGCAGTTAAAAAAATTCGTGATAAATATGGCTATAAAACAATCCATGTAGGATTTTGTTAAAAATATAGATACCGAAGTCTTTATTTTATCCCACCCAATTTCTATTTTTGAGCCCGTCTTTTAAGGTATATTCTTAAAAATAAGATTCGAACACCGTTGAATCCCAAATTTTGAAAGAATTTTTGAGTGCAGAATTACTTACTGCCCAAAAATGCGCTAAAAAACAAGATAGCTTACTCTTCTAAGTGGCAAGATTCTTGCACAGAAAAAGCGTTTTAGTGAACGATTGATTTATCAATATAAATAAGAGGAATAAATGGACAGAAGAAAAATTACGATTGATGGCAACGAAGCCGCCGCACACGTGGCTTACCGCGTTAGTGAGGTTATTGCCATCTATCCAATTACACCATCATCAACAATGGGCGAGCTATCGGATGCTTGGGCAGCTAAGCAACTGAAAAATATTTGGGGAACGGTACCAACAGTTTCTGAATTACAAAGTGAGGGCGGGGCTTCCGGAGCTGTTCACGGTGCATTACAAACCGGTGCTTTAACTACAACCTTCACAGCTTCTCAAGGTTTATTCTTGATGATTCCTAACATGTATAAAATTGCCGGCGAATTAACTCCAGCAGTTTTCCATGTTAGCGCACGCTCTATAGCTGCTGCAGCTCTTTCTATCTTTGGCGATCATAGCGATGTTATGTCAACACGCCAAACCGGTTTTGGTTTGATCTGCTCTAACTCTGTTCAAGAAGTAATGGATACAGCTGCAATCGTTCACCGTGCAACTTTAGAATCAAGAATTCCTTTTGTTCATTTCTTTGATGGCTTTAGAACATCAGCCGAAGTTATGAAAATGGAAGAATTGAGCGATGATGATATACGCGCTATGGTTGACGATGAAAAAGTAAAAGAATTTAAGAAGAGAGCATTAAATCCGGAAAATCCTTTCATTCGAGGAACCGCTCAGAATCCGGATGTTTATTTCCAGGGAAGAGAAACAGTAAATAAGTTTTATAATGCTTGTCCGGAAATTGTACAAAACGCAATGGATAAGTTTGCTTCAATCACAGGCCGCCAATATCATTTATTTGATTATTACGGCGCTGCAGATGCAACAAGAATTATTGTTATGATGGGTTCCGGCGCTGAGGCTGCTCAAGAAACCGTAGATTATCTAACCAAAACTACCGGCGAAAAAGTTGGCGTTCTAAAAGTTAGATTATATAGACCATTCTCTGTAAAACATTTACTCGCTGCTATTCCAAAAACAGTTGAAAAGATTGCTGTTCTTGATAGAACTAAAGAACCGGGTTCACTTGGTGAGCCATTATATCTTGATATGGTTACTGCAATTTCTGAATCTATGGCTGATGGAACCGCCCCATTTACGAAAATGCCAAAGATTGTTGGCGGACGTTATGGTTTGTCATCAAAAGAATTTACACCGGCAATGGTAAAAGCTGTACTCGATAACTTGAAGAACGATTCTCCAAAGAATCACTTTACAGTTGGTATTAATGATGACGTTACATTTACAAGCTTAGATTACGATCCGGCATTTATGGTTGAAGGTGATGAAGTTGTTCGTTGCTTGTTCTATGGTTTAGGTGCGGATGGTACTGTTGGCGCTAACAAAAACTCAATCAAGATTATTGGTGAAGAAACACCAAACTATGCTCAAGGTTACTTTGTTTACGATTCTAAAAAATCGGGCTCTACAACAATTTCTCACTTAAGATTTGGACCAAACCCAATTCACTCTACTTACTTGGTTCAGACAGCAAAATTTGTAGGCTGCCACACATTTGGATTGTTAGAGAAATTTGATGTACTCGACAATATTGTTAATGGTGGAACGTTCCTACTTAACTCGCCATTCAGCAAAGATGAAACATGGGATAAACTTCCAAATAGAGTTCAGCAGCAAATCATTGACAAGAAATTAAACTTCTATGTTATTGATGGTTACGCAGTTGCCGGTAAAACCGGAATGGGCGGACGTGTTAACACAATTATGCAGACTTGCTTCTTTGCAATTTCCGGCATCTTGCCAAAAGATGAAGCTATCGAACAAATCAAAAAATCAATTAAGAAAACTTACGGTTCTAAAGGTGAAGAAATTGTTAAGAAAAACTTCTTGGCTGTTGATCAAACTTTAGAGAATCTACATCAAATTGATTACTCAAGCTTGAAAGTTGGCGCAATCCAAATTCCGCCAATCGTTTCTGCTAAAGCTCCGGAATATGTTAAGAACGTACTAAGCCAAATGATGGAAGGTAAAGGCGATTTTGTTAAAGTAAGTGAAATGCCGATTGACGGAACATTTCCATCAGCTACAACACAATGGGAAAAGAGAAATATCGCTCTCGAAGTCCCGGCATGGGATTCTGAAGTATGTATCCAATGCGGTAAGTGCGCAATGGTTTGTCCTCATGCTTCTATCAGAATTAAAGCTTACGATAAATCTTTAGTGTCTGGCGCTCCGGCTACATTCAAACACATGGATGCAAAGGGCAAAGAGTTCCCGGAAAATTCTGCATACACAATTCAAGTTGCAGTAGAAGATTGTACCGGCTGCGAACTTTGCGTTGAAGTTTGTCCGGCTAAGAACAAGAAAGAAACTCGCCTCAAAGCACTAAACATGGTTCCGCAAATTCCTATTCGCGAACAAGAAAGAGCAAATTGGGACTTCTTCTTATCGCTTCCGGAAATGGATAGAAGATTAATAAATACAAGTGTTATTAAAGCACAGCAATTGCAACAGCCTTTGTTTGAATTCTCCGGCGCTTGTTCTGGCTGCGGCGAAACACCATATGTAAAATTAGTTTCTCAATTGTTTGGCGATAGATTAATTGTTGCTAACGCAACCGGTTGCTCATCAATCTACGGTGGAAACTTGCCAACAACTCCATGGTCAAAAAATAATGAAGGTCGCGGACCAGCATGGTCAAATTCATTATTCGAAGACAACGCTGAGTTTGGTTTTGGTATGCGCTTATCGGTTGATAAACAAAATCAATTTGCTAAAGAATTGGTTGTGAAGTTACAGGACCAAATTGGACAGGATTTAGTTGATGCTATCCTGAATGCAAATCAAAAAGATGAAGCCGGCATTTACGAACAGAGAGAAAGAGTTGCTACAATGAAACAAAAACTCGAAGGCGTTAAATCAATTGATGCTGAAAAGTTGTTGGAAGTTGCAGATTACTTAGTTAAAAAATCTGTTTGGATTATGGGTGGCGACGGCTGGGCTTACGATATTGGTTACGGTGGATTAGATCACGTTATTGCTCAAGGTAAGAATGTAAACATTTTGGTGCTTGATACAGAAGTTTACTCAAACACCGGCGGACAGATGTCTAAATCAACATCTTTTGGTGCAGTTGCAAAATTTGCTGCCGGCGGAAAAGCTACTGCGAAAAAAGATTTAGCAATGATGGCTATGAGTTACGGTAATGTTTATGTGGCTAAGGTTGCAATGGGTGCAAATGATGTTCAAACATTGCGCGCTTTCTTAGAAGCCGAAGCTTATGATGGACCATCCTTGATAATCGCTTACAGCCATTGTATTGCTCACGGTATCAATATGGGCAAAGGAATGGAAAACCAGAAAGCCGCTGTTGATTCCGGACACTGGCCTTTATTTAGATACAACCCGGATAACTTTGCGAAAGGCGAAAATCCGTTGAAGTTAGATTCAAAACCTCCGAAAATTAAATTGGAAGATTATATTTATAAAGAGACACGCTATAACATGCTTACAAAATCTCATCCGAAGGAAGCGAAAGAGTTGCTCGCGTTAGGACAAGCTGAAGTACTTAAGAAATGGAAATTCTATGAGCAGATGGCTGGGATGAAGGTTGGCGCTAACGATGAAGAAGTGAAGAGCTAATTCGAAATCCGGTTGCACTAAAATGCAGCCGGATATTTTTTGGGAAATGAAAATTGAAAAATAATTAGGAGTGAAAAATGGATCTATCAACAACCTACATGGGATTGAAGCTGAAGAATCCAATCGTTCCATCAGCATCTCCGCTATCTCAAAGTGTTGATACAGTAAAAGCTTTGGAAGATGCCGGCGCTGCTGCGATTGTCTGCTATTCCTTGTTTGAAGAACAAATTAATCACGAATCCGGCGAACTAGATCATTACTTAACATATCATGCAGATAGTTATGCCGAGGCTTTGAATTATTTCCCTGAACCGGAAGAATTTAGACTTACACCAATTCAATATTTGGATCATATTGCTAATTTGAAAAAATCAGTTAGCATTCCGGTTATAGGAAGTTTAAACGGTGTTAGTACCGGCGGTTGGGTAAAATATGCTCAGAATATTGAACAAGCCGGCGCTGACGCTCTTGAATTAAATGTTTACTATATTCCAGCTGATCCAAAAGTTAGCGGAACAGAAATTGAAAATATGTACGTTGATGTGGTGAAGGAAATCAAAAAGACTGTTAAGATACCGGTTGCAGTTAAGCTTAGTCCATTCTTTACATCCATGAGCAATATGGCAGAAAGATTAGATGAGGCTGGTGCTGACGCCTTGGTTCTTTTCAACCGTTTCTATCAACCGGATTTTGATTTAGAGAAATTGGAAGTTGTTCCGAATTTAGTTCTTAGCACAAACTGGGAAATGCGTTTACCGCTTCGCTGGATTGCAATTCTTTATGGTCAGTTGAAAGCTAACCTCGCTTTAACAAGCGGCGTTCATAATCATACCGATGTTATTAAAGCTACAATGGCTGGCGCCGATGTTTCTATGATGTGTTCAGAATTGCTTACCGGCGGTGTTAAAAGAGTTAGCGAAATTTTGAAGAGCTTAGAGCAATGGATGACTGAAAACGAATATGATTCGATTAAAATGATGAAGGGAAGCATGAGTCAAAAAGCGGTTGCAGAACCAGCTGCTTTTGAGCGCGCAAATTATATGAAGATGTTGAACAGCTACAAAATGCTCTGGTAAAAAATCAATCATAATCCCTCAAGGATGCTCAAAATTAGCCGTCAAATTCATCTGAGTTTGACGGCTTTTTATTTTTCACCGTGCAAGTTTTAACTTCCTTACCTATATTGTAACCAAAATTCACATTTCACAAAATCTTGATGCTCATGCAAGAACAATATCATAAATGGTACACACAATATCTCAGCCGCGATTTTGAGATGCTGGTCTTCGGTCATTCCGGCTATCCGGTAATTTTATTTCCTACATCAAAAGGGAAGTACTACGAGAACAAAGATTTTGGTTTAGTTGAATCTGCTGCACATTTACTTGATTCCGGCAAAATAAAAATTTATTGCCCCGATGGAATTGATGCGATGAGCTGGTACAACTACATTATTCACCCGGCTGATAGAGTTAAGACTCATATGGCTTATGAGAGAGTAATCTTAAACGATGTAGTTGAGTTTGCAAAGTTTGAAACCGGCGCAAAAAAAGTTGGCGTAGCCGGATGCAGCTTTGGCGGCTATCATGCTGCTAATTTAGCTTTTCGTCATCCCGATAAAGTTGGATATTTGTTTTCTATGGGCGGAGCTTTCGATATTAAACAGTTTATTCATGGTTACTATGATGATGATTGCTATTTCAACAATCCAGCCGATTATTTGCCGAACTTAAACGATGCTTGGTATTTAGAACACATAAATAAAATGGGAATAGTCCTTGGTACAGGTGAATGGGACATCTGTTTGGATGAAAACAAAAGATTGAGTCAAATACTATCAGCCAAAGGTATTAATCATTGGCTTGATGTTCGTCCCGGAACCGGGCATGACTGGAATTGGTGGAGGGAAATGTTCCCGGAATATTTAAGGAAGATCGGTTAAAAGTTTTTCTTAAATCGTGCCCTTTGCTTCAATTGGAATATTAAAGACGAACACGATCAAGATTAAGATCACGAAAAAGAAAATGGGACTGAAATTATAATGGAAGAAAAAGTATCGTATTATTTTGATCACGAAAAACTTAGAGTTTATCAAAAGTCTATTGAGTTCATTGGTTGGATTGATAATCTTTTAAGTACGAATTTAGTCAAGGGTTCAACTGCTGATCAAATTCTTAGAGCCTCAGAATCAATTGTTCTTAATATTGCGGAAGGAAACGGGAAATTTACTTCAAAAGATCGTTGTAGATATTTTGATATTTCGCGAGGCTCTGCTATGGAATGCGCTGGTTGTCTCGATGTATTTTTCGCTAAGAAAAAAATAAATTCTGTTGAATTATGTGAAGGTTAAGTTATCTTGAAGGATATTGTTAATATGCTGATGGGATTGATAAAGAGCAATTCGGATAGAGCATATGAACCTGAAGTTGGATACGATAACTAATACCATTCGTGATCTTGCTCGTAATCATAATCGTGCTCTTTTCTTCTATTAGAATATTAAAGACGAATTCGATCAAGATTAAGATCACGAGCAAGAATAAGATCAAGAAAAAATATTTCTTTGAAAATATATCAATCACAAAAAGGTAGTGGATGAAAAAAATAGGAATACTGTTTGGGCAAGAGAACACATTTCCTCCGGCGTTTGTCGAGAGAGTCAATTCAAAAAAAGAATCGGGAATTATTGCTGAATTAGCTAATGTCAATAAAGTTATACAAGGAGAGCCAACAGAATATGCGGTAATGATTGACCGCATTTCGCAAGATGTTCCTTTCTACCGTGCTTACTTAAAGAATGCCGCAATAAGTGGAACAGCTGTAATTAATAATCCCTTTTGGTGGAGTGCTGACGAGAAGTTTTTTAACAACGCGCTCGCAGTTAAACTTGGTGTTCCGGTTCCCAAGACAGTCATTCTTCCTTCTAAGTTACATCCAGATGATACAAACGAAAAATCATTTCGCAATTTGGAATTCCCGCTCGATTGGGATGGAATATTTAAGCACATCGGTTTCCCGGCTTTCTTCAAACCACACGCCGGCGGCGGATGGAAAAATGTTTACAAGTTGGAAAGTATAGATGATTTTTTCCGCGCGTATGCAGAAACCGGAAGGCTTGTTATGATGCTGCAAGAAGCCATTGAGTTTAAAGAGTATTTCCGCTGCTACTGCATTGATAGACGTGATGTTCGCATAATGCAGTATGATCCAAAACAGCCGCATCATGCACGTTATGTTAAGAACCCTTTGCCAATTGAGGCTAAACTGCTGAAGAAAATTGAAGAATATGTTCTTATTCTCAACAATGCTCTTGGTTATGATTTTAACACAGTTGAGTTTGCCGTACGAGATGGTGTACCGCTTGCGATAGATTTTTGCAATCCGGCACCGGATGCAGATGTAAATTCTGTTGGTGTTGAAAATTTTGAGTGGGTGGTTGAAGCTGCTGCAAACATGGCAATTAGAAGAGCAAAGGAGCATAAGGATGGTGTTAATAATTTAACTTGGGGAAGTTTTGTTCAAGATTTTGTTTCCCGGAAAAAACTAAAAGCCGACAAAACTAGAAACGAATAAGCCATGAGCGAAGACAAATTATTTTCTATAGGGATAGAAGAAGAATTTCAAATCGTTGATCCTAAGACGAGAGAGTTGAAATCTCACATCGAGCAGATACTTGATGAAGGAAAAATGATTTTGAAAGAGCAAGTCAAAGCAGAAATGCACCAATCTGTTGTTGAAGTAGGCTCTGAGATTTGCTACAATATAAAAGAGGCGCGTGCTGAAGTAATCAAACTCAGATCGAGCATTGCTAAGGTTGCTAAAGCTCATGGACTTGAAATTGCGGCAGCCGGTACTCATCCATTTTCCAGATGGGAAGAACAAAAAATTACAGATCATCCCCGCTATCACGGTGTGGTAGAAGATATGCAAGATGTAGCGCGCGCAAATTTAATCTTTGGCTTGCATGTTCATGTTGGATTGAATGACCGTGAGGAAACAATTCATGTAATGAATGCGCTCCGTTATTTTCTTCCCCACATTTTTGCTCTTACAACAACTTCTCCTTTTTGGAAGGGAAGAAATACCGGCTTCAAATCTTACCGTACGAAAATATTCGACCGCTTCCCAAGAACTGGAATTCCGGATCATTTCGGCAGTTGGGGCGAGTTCAATTCTTATGTTGATCTTCTTGTGAAAACCGGATGCATTGATAACGCAAAGAGAATTTGGTGGGACGTTCGTCCGCACCCATTCTTTAACACTCTCGAAGTTCGTATTTGCGATATACCAATGAGGATTGATGAAACCATCGCTGTAGCCGCGTTAATACAAGCCGTCGTTGCTAAACTTCATAAGCTGCTTAGACAAAATCTTGGTTTCCGTTTATACCGTAGAATTTTGATCAACGAAAACAAATGGCGCGCGGCGCGTTACGGTTTGGAAGGAAAGATGATTGACTTTGGCAAGCAAGAGGAAGTTGCAACAGTTGTCTTGATTAATGAGCTTCTGGAATTTGTTGATGATGTTGTTGATGAACTTGACAGTCGGGATGAAATTGAATTCGTAAAAGAAATATTAAAAATGAAAACCGGCGCTTATCGGCAATTGCAAGTATTCAAGAATACAAACGATCTCAGAAAAGTTGTTGATTTTATTATTGAAGAAACAAATCTTGGATTGAATATTTAATGATAGCTTCGGTACGTGAAAGTTTTAACAAGAATTATTCCGATGAACGTTACCAGAAATATCTGAGTGAGATTTGGAATTATACTAATGGTGAGTTTGATTTTCGGATCTGCGAAACACCGCTTTTCATTGATGAAGAACTTTCGCAGAAACTTCAACTTGCTGCTAACGAGATTGCAAGTTACCTTTTGACTGATGAGTTCAAGATAAAAAGCCAAGATGCCATTCCGGCTAACTTGTCAGTTCCAAACGAAGATTCTCATCCTCTCTTTCTTCAAATTGATTTTGCTATTTGTGCAGATGAAAATGGAAAACCAATCCCAAAATTGATTGAGCTGCAAGGGTTTCCTTCGCTATATGCTTTCCAAGTTTTGCTTGATGATATCAATCGGCAGTTTTACGAAATACCAAATGGATTCACCACTTACTTTAATGGGTTTACAAAAGATTCTTATTTGGATTTATTCAAAACTGCTGTAGTTGGAAAACATTCCTTGGAAAATGTTGTGCTACTTGAAATTGAACCTTGGAAACAGAAAACAAGAATTGATTTTACTCTGACAAAAGAGTACCTGGGAATTGAAGCAGTTTGTATCTCGGAAGTAATCCAAAGAGGAAGAAAATTATTCTACAAAAAGAAGGGAATTGAAATTCCTATCCACCGGATTTATAACCGAGTGATTTTTGATGAATTGCTGCGCAAAGAAGTTAAGCCAGGCTTCGATTTCCATTCCGAGCTTGATGTTGAATGGGCCGGACACCCAAATTGGTTTTTCAAAATTAGCAAACATACTTTACCTATAATTAAAAGTAGGTTTGCACCAAAGTGTTTTTATCTAAATGAGCTGAAAGAATATCCTGCTGAGTTGAATAAATTTGTTCTTAAGCCGCTTTACTCATTTGCCGGTTCCGGTGTTAAGGTTGAAGTAAGCAAAGAATTGCTCGATTCTATAACAGACCGGGATAATTACATTCTCCAGGAAAAGGTTGAGTATATGCCTCTCATAAAGACGCCGGATGAATTCTCCCGTGCTGAAGTTAGAATGATGTTTATATGGTTAGATGAAAAACCGCTTCTCGTCAATAATCTTCTAAGAACAAGTAAAGGCAAGATGATGGGGGTAGATTTCAATAAAGGTAAAACTTGGGTAGGTTCAAACATTGTTTATCATCCATAAATAGGAGAACTGAATGCAAACATTTGAAAACCTTTTAACACAAATCAGTGATTTTATATGGGGCTATCCTTTACTGATTTTGCTTTTTGGGACACATCTTTACTTAACATTCAGACTAAAATTCATTCAAAGGTTTATCGGCAAAGCGATTAAGATTTCCCTTAAGAGAGACAAAGAAGGGGAAGGAGATATTTCTCAATTTGGAGCGCTTACAACAGCTCTGGCAGCAACTATTGGCACCGGAAATATTGTTGGTGTTTCAACTGCCATTGTTGCTGGCGGTCCCGGCGCAGTTTTATGGATGTGGTTAACCGGAGTATTCGGTATTGCAACAAAATATTCCGAAGCTCTGCTTTCAGTTAAATACCGTGTAACATTAGCCGACGGTTCATTTGCCGGTGGTCCTATGTATGTTCTTGAAAAAGGACTAAACAAAAAGTGGCTTGGAATTCTGTTCGCAGCATTCACTTCCGTAACTGCATTTGGAATCGGCAACATGGTTCAAGCTAATTCAATTTCAGTTCTTATTCATGATTCATTTGGTATTTCCAATTGGATTACGGGAGTAGTTCTTGCAGCGCTAACTGCATTTGTAATTATTGGTGGAATTAAGTCTATAGCGAGAGTATGTGAAAACCTTGTTCCATTCATGGCTATATTTTACATAGTCGGCTGTACTGTTTTGTTAATAATTAATTTTGATACTGTACCTCAATCAATTTCTTTAATCTTTCAATCAGCGTTTACCGGACATGCAGCTATTGGTGGTTTTCTTGGTGCCGGAATGAAGGAAGCCGTTCGTTTTGGTATTGCTCGAGGTCTATTCTCGAATGAATCCGGTTTAGGTAGCGCGCCAATAGTTGCTGCTGCTGCTCAAACTAAAAATCCAGTTAGACAAGCACTAGTTTCTTCCACCGGAACATTTTGGGATACTGTTGTAGTTTGTGCATTTACAGGAGTGGTTATTGTTAATTCTTACGAATGGCAGAACGGTTTGAACGGTGCAATCTTGACGAAGACAGCGTTTAGCGATATTCCCGTCATTGGTCCCTTAATTTTAACAGTAGGGCTCTTAACGTTCGTATTCTCGACAATTCTAGGCTGGTCTTATTATGGCGAAAAGGCTATAGAATACCTTATAGGTACAAAAGCAGTTCTTCCTTACAGATGGCTTTGGGTTGTAATGGTTTTTATAGGCTGTGTTGCAACACTTAACATAGTTTGGGCATTTGCAGATATAACGAACGCGTTAATGGCGCTGCCAAACCTCGTTTCTTTGATATTTTTGAACAAAATAATTGTAGCTGAGACAAAAAAATATTTATGGGATGGCAACATAGACAACTAAAGTATTTTTGGGGATTCCGCGAAAACGCTATGATATTAAGCGGAATCCCATTATTTTTGATATGTAATTTAGTTGCGTGGTTGTTGAAGTAATGATCCATATCTCTGTTGTTACCTTTCATCGAGTACCGCACATATTTTTAAGTTAAAAAAGGATACAAATGAACAAAATTAATTTTGAAAGCTTGGGGCTTTCAGAAGAGATGTTAAATTCTATCAAAATGAAAGGTTTTGAAGAACCAACCGAGATTCAAAGCAAAATCATACCACTAATTTTAGCTAACAAAACAGATTTAATAGGGCAGGCACAAACCGGAACCGGCAAAACTGCTGCTTTCGGATTGCCGATATTAGATCAGTTAACCAGTAATTCAAAAAAGATTCAAGCCTTAGTGCTTGTTCCTACGAGAGAATTAGCTATTCAAGTTTCGGATGAGATTAATTCCTTAAGAGGAAATAAAAATATTCATGTTGCGCCGATCTATGGCGGGCAATCATACGAAACTCAATTCCGCCGATTGAACAAAGGCGTGGATATAATTGTCGGGACGCCGGGAAGAATGATAGACCACTTAAACCGCAAGAGCCTTAATGTAGATGGAGTTAGTTTTGTTGTTTTGGATGAAGCAGATGAAATGCTGAACATGGGTTTTATTGATGATATTGAAGATATTCTTAGTAGGACTAACAAAAACAGAAGAACACTGCTTTTCTCAGCTACTATGCCTCCACGAATCATGGAATTGGCAAAGAAGTATATGGGCAAGCATGAAATTATACGTACAATAAAATCCGGACAGACAACCGAACTAACCGAACAAAAGTATTTTGAAGTAAAGGAAGCCGATAAATTTGATGCACTGTGCAGAATAATTGATACAACTTCAGAATTCTATGGATTGGTTTTTTGCCGTACTAAAACTGATGTTGATAACGTTTCCTCAAAATTATTAGATAGAGGTTACGATGCAGAAGGTTTGCACGGAGATATTTCTCAAAATATCAGAGAGAAAATATTAGGTAAGTTCAGGAAGAAACAAGTAAACATTCTTGCCGCAACAGATGTTGCCGCTCGCGGATTAGATATTGATGAACTGACACATGTAATCAACTACTCCTTGCCGCAAGATCCGGAAGCATATTTACATAGAATAGGAAGAACCGGACGTGCAGGCAAAGAAGGAACCGCCATCACTTTTGTTACACCGGATGAGTTTAGAAAACTTCGATTCATCAAAACAATTACGCAGACAGAAATCCGCAAAGAAAGAATTCCGCAAATTCATGAAGTTATTGATTTCAAGAAAACGAAAATTCTAACTGAAGTTAACAGTCTTATTGAGTATGGAACCGGCGCCAATTATATCATGCTCGCTCAAGAACTTCTTATGAATAACAGTGCAGAAGAAGTAGTTGCAGCATTGTTAAAGTTTAATTTCCAAAATGAGTTAGAAGAAGGAAGTTACGCTCGAATCCATGATTTGTTTGATAAATCGCGGGAAACTTCTTCCGATAGAGATCGTGGCGATAGACGCGGACGCGGAGATAGAAAAGATAGAGGCGATAGGCGTGATCGTGGAGACCGTTCGGAAAGACCAAGAAAGTTTGAAAGTTCCGACCGATTTGATAGAAGAGATAGAAAAGAACGAGATGATAAAGGCGATAGACGTGACCGTAAAAGTCGAGACGAGAGAAGTGAGCGTGGTAGTGACAGAAAAGAAAGAAAAGACCGTGGTGAACGCCGTGAAAGGTCTGGAGGTTTTGAAGAAAAAGGAAAAGCCAGAATGTTTCTTGCGATGGGAAGAAAAGATGAACTTGATGAAAAAGGCTTATTGAAGATGCTTAAGAAAAAAACCGGGTTAGATCATGAAAAATTCACCGGTGTTCGTTTATCTGACGCATTCTCATTTTTTAATGTTTCGAGCAAAGATGCAGAAATAGTGTTGAGCAGCCTTAATAAGGATAAAAGTAAACGTCCTTTAGTGGAAAGAGCTAAGTCTCCGAAGTAAAATTTGAATTTGTCGCTCAAATTCTTGCGTATGTGAACGATTAAAATTAATTTAGCGACGCAAATTTTGATAGACGCCGAAGTGGCGGAATTGGTAGACGCGCTGGACTCAAAATCCAGTGAGGCTTAAACCTCGTGCCGGTTCGAGTCCGGCCTCCGGTACTCTAAAGGCTGATTTCATTTCGATTTCAGCCTTTTTTTATGCTCTTTGCCTTTAAGTTTTAGATAACTATATAAAAACAAAATAGCCAACTTTGGCAATAAGGATTAACAAATGAAGACACTTTCAGAAATATACTTACCGGCAGAGCTGCAGTTAATTAATCATTTATTCGACCGGATTAAAAACGAGATAAGAGAGAAAAAGAAAATTGCCTATGTTGAGTCGGAGAAAAATCCAACAGAAGAATTTCTAGAATACTTCATGATAACAGATGAATTGATTTCTTTTAACAAGCGAAGCGGCAACAAGAACAAATGTGCAGTGAAGGCTAAAGAATTGAGAGACGCTCTTAAATACTCTTTACGTACGGATGAAGAACTGACAAGACAGAAATTTAACAAATTGTTTGGTACTGCTAATTTTGTCGGCACTGCGTTGTACTTATTTATAGATATGATTAAGGAAGAAATTGCTAATCGTAGAATAGTAGGTCACGAGTTAACTCATCAAGTATTTGGAGTGGGAACTATAACTAAGATTGAGATCCAAAACGAATTTGTTTGGTTTAAGTATGGTGAAGAAAGCAAAAGACTCTCAATGGGGCATTTCAATATTGCCAAAGATGATCAAGAAAAAATGGTTAGCTTGCTGATAGGTTAGTTTCGGTAAAGTAGAACTATGTTTTGGAAAGCTCAATCAGAACCGATTGAGCTTTTTTCGTTAGAATACGATTGATTCAGCAGTATCCTTAAATATTTCTTGATATTCACTAACAAAGTGAACCATTTCTTCGGCGGATTTAAAATTTAATATCTCAACAACATTACCATCGAAAGAAAGAGTTTTATCCCAGAAGCAGTTTCCAATTAAAAACTCTTGCGTCATTGAATCCGCAAGATGAACAAGTGCAGATAGCTCTTTACCGTTTGGTGCTTGAGAGGGTATGTGATGAAATTCGATTGTTTCCGAAATAACTTCGGGGAGTTTCCATTTTTGCACAAGGAGTTTGCCAATGTAATCGTGAGAGACTCCGAGTATTTCTTTTTCGCAATCAAAAAATTTCTTATTGTTTTTGGAAGCAGCAATAATTTCCTCAAATTCTTTTGGCAAGTACTGAGCAAAAACTTGGATGCTCACATCATGCAGCATTCCGGCTAAAAATGCTTCGCCAAATAAATCTGAAAATCCTAAGCGGATTGACATATCGCGCGCAGCCATTCCAACCAGCATAGAATGTTTCCAGTATTCCATGTATTCGAAATTCTTTGTGGATTTAATTTTAAGAGATTCTGAAAGTGAAATTGCCGTTACTATTCTTAGAGTCTCTTCGGTTCCCATAAGCATGAGAGCAAACTCGAGAGAAGAAACTTTTTTCTGCAGTCCGTAAAGAGGAGAGTTGGCAACTGCTAAAACCTTTGTAGTCAAGCCTTGATCCTTCTCAATCATTCGCGCAAGTTTCTTAACATTTCCCGGTTCAGCTTTTATAGCTTGCGAAACTTCAAAAATAATCTTCGGGATTGAGATTAAGTTCTTCAATCCTTCTATCTTTTTTAAAGTAATTTGGGCTTTATCGGATAGTGGTTCCATTTCTATTCTAATTTTAGGTTAATTAAAAGTAAAGAAAGTTTTTGAGAATCGAAAACAAGAATTCTTTACGCAATACCAGATTGATTATTGGCACAAAATTGAATTTCTGTACGGTGTGGTAATTATTTTGGTCAAGAGGTCATAGAAAGCTAAACGCGAAAACCTTATTTTATTATCCAAAACAAAAAGAGATTATGGCTATCGGCAGCAACTACGTTAGGATTCTTCAACTACTTTTATTGTTAAACGCTTCAATAGCTTTTGGGCAAAGTATTATTTGCTCATCATGCAATAAAGAAGTTGAAGGTGATTATCTGAAAATAGGGAATAAGTACTTCCACCCGGACCACTTTGTTTGCGATTACTGTAAGAAGCTTCTTCCGGATAGGTTCATGTCAGACAATTCAAAATATTATCATTCCGAGTGCTATGCCGAAGTTAAAGGTTTGAAATGTGAATATTGCAAAAAAATCATTGCCGACGAATACATGATTAGCCAGAACAAGAAGTATCACAAAAGATGCTACGAACAAATATCGCCTAAGTGCAGAATTTGTGATAAAACACTTGTAGGCACTTTCTCTGTTGATTACTATGGAAACAAATATCATTCGTATCATGAAAATGAATTTCCCCGCTGCACTTGTTGTCACAGGCTGATAAGTAAATCAATAACAAACGGCGGGAGAAATTATTCTGATGGAAGAAGCATTTGCAATATTTGTTTTTCAGATGCAATCTTTGATCAAGGTAGAATAAGTGGCTTACTTGAAAAGGTAAGAAGTAAATTATCTTCAATGGGGATTCCAATTCCTTCATCGCAAATATCAATAAGTGGAGTTTCGGTAACTGAATTGAAAAGAGTTGCCGGAGATTATTTCTCAGATGATGTAAAAGGATTTTGCGAAACCAGCATTTTAACAACGAACAAAAACCAAACGAAGTATTCTCATAAAATTTACATCTTAAATGGATTGCCGGCTATTAATTTGGAATCTATAATCGCACATGAGTTACTGCATGTTTGGATTGCTCAGAATACAAAGCGCGTGCTATCAAAATCAGTTACGGAAGGAAGCTGCAACTATGTTTCATACCTCTATTTGGTAAGCCAGAATTCAACTTTGCTTGTTAAGCAATTAATAGACAAGATTGAAAAAGATCCAAGTCCGGTTTACGGCGGTGGATTTAGAACTATAAGAAATAAATTTGCTAATAAAAGTATTAGCCTATTTTTGAGCTATCTAAGGAATGGTGAATAACTGTTTTTGTAATTGCCTTAAGAAAACAAGCCACATAAGTGGCTTGTTTAGTATGAAATCATTTTAAGGTAGAAGCCAACGAACTAATGACGCAGCGATTTTGGTTTGCCTAGAATTTCTGAAAAGATTATCGCATCTCGAATTGTTGTCTTGTTCTTGAAATTTAATTTCATCTGAGAAGTCTTTGAATATGTGGTGTACTTCTGAGAATAAGCATCGGTTTTTTCAGCTTTGACTTGCTCTTGTACTAGGGGCATTTGTTCTAGAGAGCCAAGCTTATCATAGTCAATATCCTCAATCGCTTTTTCATATTTATTGCGGGCTGAAACTTCTTCTGTATTCTTTTCCAAATCACGAGATGATATTTCTAAATCTTCAGCCTCATAATTTATTCTTGTCGGGTACTCATCTTCAGTCTTAGGAATTTTAAAACCAAGAATATCTTCCAAAACATCTTGAGAAGTCTGCCGATAGTTCGGAGAAGGACCGGATGATCCTCCTCGCGGAATCTTTCGCGGCAATGGCTGTTTATTCTGAGTTTTCTTCTTTCCCAAAGCAGAGCCGATGATACTCCAAATAACAAAAATGAAAATGATTATTTGAAATATATTATCCATTCTGATCTTTCTTATCGTCTGGTTTAGAAATTGAAGTTCTCATATCTGTATCAGCTTGAATATTTCTCATGTTATAGTAATCCATTACACCTAACTTTCCACTGCGGAATGCCTCGGAAATTGCTTTAGGAACCTCGCTTTCTGCTTCAACAACTTTTGCCTTCATTCTAGCAACTTCAGCGCTCATTTCTTGCTCAAGAGCAACTGCTGCAGCGCGTCTTTCTTCAGCTTTAGCTCGCGCGACTTTAAGATCAGCTTCAGCTTGGTTAGTTTGCAAAATAGCTCCGATGTTAGAACCTACATCCACATCAGCAATATCAATCGAGAGAATTTCGAACGCCGAACCGGCATCTAATCCTTTTGCAAGAACTACTTTAGAAATCTTATCTGGGTTTTCTAAAACTTCTTTATGAGAATCACTGGAACCAATTGTGGAAACAATTCCTTCACCAACGCGGGCAAGAATTGTAGCTTCGCCGGCGCCGCCGACTAACCTTTCCAAATTAGTTCTTACTGTAACTCTCGCCATAGCTTTTAGCTGAATACCATCTTTTGCAACACCGGAAACGAGTGGTGTTTCAATAACTTTTGGATTAACCGACATCTTTACAGCTTCAAGTACATCGCGTCCGGCAAGATCAATTGCGGAAGCTTTTTCGAATTGTAAATCTAAATTGGCTTTGTTAGCAGAGATTAGCGCATTAACAACGTTCGATACGTTTCCGCCGGCTAGGTAGTGAGCCTCTAATTGTGAAGTGTTTAACATGATTCCAGCTTTTGTAGCGCTGATTAGATTTCTTACAATCACTTGCGGCGAAACTTTGCGCAAACGCATTCCAATTAAATCTCTGAAAATTTTAACTTTAACGCCGGAAAAGTAAGCTGTGATGAATAATCCAATCGGTACAAAGTAGAGGATTAGGAATAAGAAGAATATCGCTGCAAAAATTACAACGACAGATAAACCGGTAAGTGCTTCCATTATTTCTCCTGAAATGTTTCGTTTTAATCTAAACTCAAAATATCAATAAGAAAAACTATTACAAAGGATAAAGAATATTACTTTTGAGCAGCAATGTATTCATCAATCTTAACACATATTTTTTGAACAGCCGAATTAAGCGAAAATGATTTAATTACTTCATCTTCGGAGTACTTTTCGCCATTACCAACAATGAAACATGAGAATGTGAAAGCTTCGTTATGTAAGTCGGCATAATTGACGATTCTGCCGCCTACAACTTCCTTTGGAGCGGCGTTTGCATGAGAGCAGCGAGCTAGAACTTGGTTAGCTTCAAAAACCAAAATTAAATCAACAAGGTATTTGTTATGGATGAACTTCATTTTAATCTCCTAATTTTGCTTATATCCAATGGAAGGAATCATCACTATAAAAATTAAATCAAAAAACACATGAATTTCACCAAAAAAGAATGAGCTAAAATTTAAGTTCCTTGATATGCGAAGGCTCAATAGATATATTTATGAAACAATTTGTACAAATTTGCTGTTAGGTAAAGAAAACAGAGGTATTTATGGAAGGTAATTTCTCGGAACGTGTGCAAGAGGTGATTAGGTTGAGCAGGGAAGAAGCTCTTCGTCTCGGTCATGATTACATTGGAACAGAGCATCTGCTACTCGGGATTATTCGCGAAGGACAAGGTGTTGCTGTTAGAATTTTGCGCAATCTTGAGGTTGATCTCGTTAAGCTGAAAAAGGCTATTGAAGATACGGTTAGAACTTCGGGCGGAACTTTAACTATCGGGAACATTCCTCTTACGAAGCAAGCTGAAAAAGTTCTTAAGATTACTCAGATAGAATCAAAAATATATAAATCGGATGTTATTGGTACAGAGCACATTCTGCTATCTCTCTTACGTGATGAAGATAATATTGCAACGCAGATTCTACATCAATTTATGGTTACGTATGATAACGCACGTGCAGAGTTGAATAACATTCTTGCAAGCAAAGATCCTAGCAAAGCGTCTGCTGCTTCGCCACAGTTTCAATCTTCAAAGAAACCGGACAAAACAAAAACTCCTGTGTTAGATAACTTCGGGCGCGATTTAACTAGACTGGCTATTGAAGATAAACTCGATCCGGTTATTGGCAGAGAAAAAGAGATTGAACGTGTTGCGCAAGTATTAAGCAGAAGAAAGAAGAACAATCCGGTACTAATAGGAGAACCTGGTGTTGGTAAAACTGCAATTGCAGAAGGTTTAGCGTTGCGTATTGTTCAAAAGAAAGTACCGCGCATTCTGCAAGAAAAAAGAATTGTTACTTTGGATTTAGCCGGTCTTGTAGCCGGTACTAAATACCGCGGACAGTTTGAAGAAAGAATGAAAGCTCTAATGACAGAGCTTGAAAAAGCAGACGATGTAATTTTATTTATAGATGAACTTCACACGATAGTTGGTGCCGGCGGAGCTTCCGGTTCTCTGGATGCTTCAAACATGTTCAAACCGGCATTGGCTCGTGGCGATATTCAGTGCATAGGGGCAACTACATTGGATGAATACCGTAAGTTCATTGAGACGGATGGTGCGCTGGATCGCCGTTTCCAAAAGGTAATGGTGGATCCGCCAACACCCGATCAAACAATTCAAATTCTCGAGAGCATTAAATTTAAGTATGAACAACATCATCACGTTAGATATTCTACAGCTGCAATAGAAAACGCTGTGAGAATGAGTGAACGCTATATTACAGACCGTTACTTGCCGGACAAAGCTATAGATGTTATTGATGAAGCCGGTGCCCGTGTTCATATGGGTAATTTCACTGTGCCGGAAGATATTCTGAAACTTGAAGAAAGCATTGAGAAGGTTAAACAAGAAAAAATTCAAGTTGTAAAGCAGCAAGATTATGAAGAAGCTGCAAGGCTGCGTGATAAGGAAAGAACTTTGCAATCCGATCTTGAAGTTGCTAAGCGGGAATGGGATGCTAAGACAAAGGACCTCGTTCATGATGTAAGCGAAGATGACATTGCTATAGTTGTTTCTATGATAACCGGAATTCCTGTAACCAGAGTTGTTCAAGCTGAATCCGAAAAACTGATGAAGATGGAACAAGCTCTTAAAGGAAGAATTGTTGGTCAAGATGAAGCTGTTCTTAAACTAACAAAGGCAATCAGAAGAACACGTGCCGGATTAAAAAGTCCAACCAAGCCGATTGGAACGTTCATTTTCTTAGGTCCAACTGGTGTTGGCAAAACAGAATTAACAAAAGAACTTGCTCGTTATCTTTTTGATAGCGAAGACGCTCTAATTAGAATTGATATGAGCGAGTACATGGAAAAATTTGCTGTTTCCAGACTTGTAGGAGCGCCTCCCGGATACGTGGGCTATGATGAAGGTGGGCAATTAACTGAGCGCGTCCGCAGAAAACCATATTCGGTCGTTTTGTTTGATGAGATTGAGAAAGCTCATCCCGACGTTTTTAATTTACTATTGCAAGTACTTGATGATGGCATTTTGACTGATAGTTTAGGCAGAAGAGTAGATTTCAAGAATACGATTATAATTATGACTTCAAATGTTGGTACTAAAGAAATTAAATCGGGTGGCGGATTTGGCTTTGGTGGTTCAACAGCCGAAGACCAATATACTCAGCTCAAAAATACAGTTGAAGATGCAATGAAGCGTCTTTTCAATCCGGAATTCTTGAACCGTATTGATGAAGCAATAGTCTTTAGAAGTCTGGATAAGGAAGACATCAAAAAGATAATTATGATTGAGATGAAGGATTTGATTAAGAATTTGAACGCAAACAAGATGGAAATAGTGCTCGATCAATCTGCTCAAGACTTTCTCGCAGAAAAAGGATTTGATCCTAAATTTGGAGCAAGACCGTTAAAACGTGCCATTCAAAAATATGTTGAAGATCCACTTGCTGAAGAACTTCTTATGAATACAATACGTGAGGGAGACAAGATAGTTGTTTCTCACAATGTTGGTAAAGAAGAATTAATCTTTGTCCCTTCCAAACCGGAAGTTCACGAAGAAAAAGATAGTGAAGCTAAGCAAGCTGTTGAGTAATATTTTTAAGATGCTAAGAATCAATTAGTTACAGAAAATCATTAATTGGTACTTAACATTTCTTGAAGTGTAAATCTGTTCAATTAAGAATAAAATAGAGATAGTTGATGAGCACTCAAAACCTTTTGGAAATTTTCATTGAAACAAATGCCCTTTTAAATGGGCATTTTTTATTGACATCCGGACGCCACAGCAACCAATATTTTCAGTGTGCAAAGGTATTGCAACATCCGCAGCATAACGAATTAATTTGTTCAAGGATTGCTGAGCATTTTAAGGATCACGAAATTGATTTCGTTATTTCTCCAGCAATAGGTGGAATTGTTGTAGGACAGGAAGTTGCACGCCAGCTTAAGAAACAATCCATCTTTGCTGAGAGGGAAGATAAAATTTTAGCACTCCGACGTGGTTTCCAAATTGAAGAAGGGAAAAAATATTTGGTTTGTGAGGATGTGGTAACTACCGGCGGTTCAGTATTCGAAGTGATTGACATTGTACGTGCTAACGGAGGAATTATTGCCGGCGTTGGTTTTATTGTTGATAGAAGTAATAATAAAGTCCAATTTGGAGTTCCTCAATTTAGTACTCTACAATTAGAGGTGGTTTCATATCAGCTGGATGATTGCCCATTATGCAAGCAAAACATACCTTTTGTTAAACCAGGCTCTCGTAAAGTAAATCCATAAAGGTGAATAGATGAAAAAGTTACTTCTACTTTTAGTTATCTCTTTCTCTGTAATTTCAGCTCAAATTAATTTTGATGACTATTTTGTTGATAAGACGATGCGCTTAGATTTCTTTCACACCGGCGATAAGACTTCCGAGACTATTTCTTTTGATAAACTGATCGAAGAGGGAATCTGGAGTGGTTCGAAAAAGAATTTGTTGGACAAGCTTCAGTTTGGGCATTACATGCTCAAAGTTTTGAATCCTACAGATAAGCAAGAAATTTATTCTCGTGGATTTTCCACACTTTACCAGGAGTGGCAAACTACAGAAGAATCGAAGACTACAATCCGTTCTATGCAAGGCTCAGTTTGTTTTCCTTTTCCTAAGAGCAAAATCTTGGTTGAACTATACCGAAGAGATAAGAAAAATGTTTTTCAAAAGCTGTTCGAAAAGGAAGTTGACCCATCAAGCTATTTCATTATAAAAGAAAAGATTAAGCCGTTTACTTCTTTTAAGGTTCACTATTCCGGGGAGTCTTCTAACAAGCTTGATATTGTTTTCATTCCTGAAGGTTACAACAAAGATGAAATGACAAAGTTTAAGGATGATTGTACCCGCTTTTCCGGATATTTATTTGATTACTCGCCCTTCAAGGAAAATAAATCTAAAATAAATATTTGGGGAGTTGAAGCTCCTTCTTCTGAAAGTGAGACTGATATTCCTGGCAAAGGGATTTGGAAGCAGACTATTCTTAATTCCCGCTTCTACACGTTTGATAGTGAACGTTATTTAATGACAAGTGATTATCACACTGTTAAGGATGTAGCTGCGAATGCTCCGTACGATCAAATTTTTATTCTTGTTAATACTACAAAGTATGGCGGCGGTGCGATATATAACTTTTATTCGATGACAAGCGCGTATGATAAACGAGCTAACCAAATTTTTGTTCATGAGTTTGCACACGGTTTAGCTGGTTTAGCAGATGAATATGGCAACGACAACACTTATCAGGATATGTACCCAACTGATGTTGAACCTTGGGAGCCAAACTTAACAACAATGGTAAACTTTGAAAGTAAGTGGAAACATTTAATCGAAGCTGGAACTCCAATTCCTACTCCTTCTGAAGAAATGTACAAAAACAAAATTGGAGTATTTGAGGGAGGTGGCTACGTTGCAAAAGGTGTGTATAGACCTACCTTTAACAGCATTATGAATTCATTTTCATCGAACGAGTTTAATTTAGTTTGCAAAGAAGCACTAGAAAAAGTTATCAACTTTTACGCGGAATAATGGAACAGAGAAAACTCTACAAAACAATAGAATCGGTTGCTTCGAAGGATTTTACTTCCGATACAGATCTGCTTGCAGATGTATTAAAACAAATTATTAGTAACGAAGCTATCCAGCTTAAGGGCGGAAGAATTTGGAAGTTTGAACCCAGAAGAAAAGCATACAGGCTTATTTTCCAAACCGGCAAAGTCCAAAAGATTCAAGAAGATTTTCTTCTCTATCTAAAAGACTACCCATTCTATGAACGAATTGCTCAGGAAAGAACAATCCTTGCCGATGAAACAAATAAGACTCTTATTAGCAAAGGAATTCTCAAATATTCTGCATCCGGAATTGGCAGAAAAATTAAAGTCGGAGAGAGGCGCTACTACGAATATTTGCTAGCTGTAAATAGCACTATGCTCAAAGAAAACCTTAGGGACACACTTAATATTGTTGCTACAGTTTTAACCAGCAAGTTGAATGAAAGATATCTCAGCCAATCTAGGAAGACTTTGATTGCTGACATTGATAAAGCAAAAGAAATTCAGCGCAGCATTTTACCCGAGCATGAATACCGCTTTCATAATTACGATGTTTTCGGGGTAACGCTTCCTGCACAGATTGTTGGGGGCGATTTCTACGATTACTTAAAAGTTGGTGAAGGTGAAGACCGTTTAGGAATTGTTGTTGGCGATGCAGCTTCAAAAGGTTTTGGCGCAGCAGCCGAAGCAATGTATATTTCCGGCGCAATTAGAATGGCAAGCAGTTTTCAAATTAAGATTTCTCTTATGTTCACGCGCTTGAATCAGCTCGTAAACAAAATTTTTAGCGATGATAAATTTGCATCTCTTTTTTATGGTGAGATTTCTGATGACAAAAAAGGATTGTTCCTTTTCGCAAATGCCGGACACAATCCGCCAATGTTCTATAGGAAAAAGTTTAACGAAATCACAATGCTTCATTCAACCGGTCCATTACTTGGTCCGGCGCCAAACGCCAAGTTCGAAACAGACCATGTGAATTTTAGGAATGGAGACATTTTAGTTATCTACTCCGATGGTGTAGTAGAAGCTGCAAATGACAAATTTGAATTTTATGGTGAAGAAAAATTAGCTAATCTTATCTTGGACAATGTTCATAGAACTCCGAAAGAAATTTGCGCACTAATTCTTGAGGATGTTCAAAAATTCAGTACAAGCGACAGCCAATATCAAGATGATAAAACAATTGTGGTAATCAAGAGAAACGACAAGAATGAATCTAGTACAAAAAATATTTGATGCCGGTGTTGTAGGCGCCGGCGGCGCCGGGTTTCCAACTCATGTGAAAGCAAAATCGAGCGTGGAGTTTGTGCTGGCGAACGGCGCTGAATGCGAGCCGCTCATTCATAAAGATTTTGAATTGATGTGCAATTTTCCCGATGAGATTGTAAATGGTGTTGAGTTAATGACTAAGCAAACATCGGCAAAGAAGGCTTATTTTGGAATTAAAGCTAAGAATGTTGAAGCTGTAGATGAAATTGAAAAAAGAATAAAGGAAACCAAAACGGAAATGTGCTTGCTTGGAGATTTCTACCCAAGCGGTGATGAATATGAATTAGTTTACGCTGCAACAAAAAGATTAATCCCACCGCACGGCTTACCTTTGGATGTTGGCTGTGTTGTGAACAATGTTGAAACATTCTACAACATTTCTCGGGCAATAGATGACAAACCCGTTACACAAAAATTTATTTCTGTTGCCGGGTGTGTTAAAAAGCCATCCTCTTTTTTTGTACCAATTGGAACAAGTTTTCAAGAATTGCTAAATCATGCCGGCGGTTCAACGGTTTCCGATTATGGAATTTTTGTGAGCGGAATTCTGATGGGAAAACTTACTTTCGATCTAACCGAAGTTGTTACTAAAACTACTAGCGGAATAATCATTCTTCCAAAAGAACATTATTTGATTAACAGAATGGAAAGACCGAAAGCAAGCATGAACCGAATTGGTAAATCCGCTTGCGACCAATGTAGTTATTGCACGGAATTTTGTCCGCGCTACTTACTTGGCTACGATGTTCAGCCTCATAAAGTTATGCGCTCGCTGGTATTTTCAACCAGCGGAGAAGCAGTTTGGAATCAGTATGCCGACCTTTGTTGCTCTTGCGGATTGTGTTCGCTCTATTCTTGTCCGGAGGATTTGTATCCGCGCGAAGCTTGCGATCAAGGGAAAGCTGAGCTAAAGAAACAAGGAATGATATATGAACAACTGAAGCCGGTAAAAGTTCATCCAATAAAAGAGGGAAGAAGAGTTCCACTGAAGCAGTTGATGAAGAGAATTGATGTACTTAAGTATGATAACCATACTCCATATGTAAAGGAGAGTCCTAAGCCGACTCAAGTTAAAATTCTTTTGAAACAGCATGTAGGCGTTGCTGCGAAGCCGGTAATTAAACTTGGTGCAATTGTAAATGAAGGGACACTGATTGCGGACATAGAAGAAGGAAAACTCGGCTCCAGAATTCATGCGTCAATTAGCGGCAAAGTTACTCATGTCTCTGAAGAGTTTATTAGAATCACAGGATAAGAAGTACCTCGCAAGGCACGCAAAGTCTCGCGAAGAACGCAAGGGAAAATATGAGTGAAAACGAGATTTCAAAAATCGTCGTTATAACTGCAATCGAGCTGCATAAATCACTTGGACCTGGTTTGCTGGAATCTGTTTACGAAAATTCTTTGGCATTTGATCTTAGAACAGAAGGTTTATCAGTAGAGCAACAAGTGCCAATGCCGCTTGTTTATAAAAATAATAAGTTCGAAGTAGGTTATAGACTTGATCTTTTAATAAACAAAAAAGTAATTATCGAATTGAAGTCGGTTGAGACATTATTGCCAGTACATTATGCTCAACTTTTAACATATCTAAAACTTTCTGAATTAAAATTGGGCTTGTTGATAAATTTTAATCAGAAATTACTTAAAGACGGAATTCACAGAATAGTAAATAATTTATAGCCTCGCGATCTTAGCGTATCATTGCGTCTTTGCGTGAGAAAAGAGAGTAGTTATGGAAATGAATTCAATAGGTTTGATTGAAATGACGAGCATTGCAGCGGGAATGCAAGCTGCAGATATTATGTTAAAGACTTCTCAAGTTCAGTTAATTCTTTCACGAACAATTTGTTCCGGAAAGTATATTGTATTAATTGGCGGAGATGTTGCCGAAGTACAAGCAGCAGTTGATGCAGCAACTAAGCAAATAGATTTTGCCGTGATTGATACTTTTGTTATCCCAAGTGTTCACAAAGATATTTTCCCGGCGTTGTCCGGTCATTCGGAAATTAAAGCACTAGAAGCTCTTGGAATTATTGAATCATTCTCAGTTGCATCATTAATTGAAGGAGCTGATGCGGCAGTAAAAGCTGCTAACGTTAAATTAATTGAAATACGGCTTGCTATGGCTCTTGGTGGAAAGGCTTTCTGCACATTAACCGGCGAAGTTGCTGCGGTACAAAGTGCTGTTGATTCCGGCGCAAAAGTTATTGCCGATAGAGGACTGCTTGTTAACAAGATTGTCATTCCTCAGCCCCGTCCGGAATTACTTAGTGAAATGATATAAAGTTTAGATTTCACTTCTATTAACCTTTCAAGTTGTCTAAAATGAAATCATTAAGAGATAAGTATGGAAATTGGGCGCTGATAACCGGCGCTTCTTCCGGTATTGGTGAAGAATTTGCGCGCAGATTAGCCGTAGAAGGTTTTAATCTTGTAATTGTTGCCAGGCGAAAGGAACGGTTAGAAAATCTAAAACAAGAGCTTGAAGCAAAATACAACATTGAAATTTTGATTGCTGCTGTTGATTTGCTCTCTGAGAATTATTTGCAAGAATTGATTGAGATTGTAGGCGAAAGAGAAATTGGATTGTTAGTTAACAATGCCGGATTTGGTTACCGCGGTCGGTTTATTGATGCGGATGCCGAAAATGATGAGAACATGATTAAACTGAACTGCATCGTTCCAACTGTTCTAACTCATCACTTTGTTAAGACAATGGTTCCAAATAATAAGGGTGGGATTATATTTCTGGCGAGTGTTGTAGCATTTCAAGCAACGCCGACCACAACAACTTATGCCGCTACAAAAGTTTTCAATGCATTTCTTTCGGAAGGACTCTGGTACGAACTGAAAAAGTACAACATAGATGTCCTTTCCTTGAATCCCGGCGGAACAAAAACTGAATTCCAGAAAGTAGCAAATTCAACTACTGGTCCAATTCCAAGAACAACCAAGCAAGTAGTTGATACAGCTTTGAAAGCACTCGGCAAAAAACCAAGTGTTGTTGATGGATTGTACAATAAGGTTCTTGCTGTTTCTTCAAGATTGGTGCCGCGGAGACTAGCAGTTACTGTTGCCGGAAAAATCTCAGAAATGTTTTATAAGAAAGATTAAAAATCCCTTCTAAGCGCGCTAACCGCAGCTTTGTAAAATGCTGCAACAACCAATCCGGAAATCAAAACCATCGGCAAAGTGAAGTAGAATAACCGAAGCAAATTAAAATCTCTCTTAATCATAATTGAAAGAAACAGTTCGCTAAAAGGCTTAAATAGCAGAACTACCAAGAAAAGCATGTAAAGAATGCTGATGAGGAACGTAAGTGATGCACCTTGAGATGAAGAAACCCGGATTGGATTTTTCTCTTTATAGTTTGCAAACAAACCTCCCATTCCAAAATTTATAATGACAATTGTAATTGTAGCTATCACAGTCACTATTAAGGAAAAAGTTATTAGAATTAATCCGAACTTATGGTTAGAGAAGAAACTAAGCACAAGACTTATGAATAGCACTATAAGAGCTGTAGCGTATAGTTTACTGAATATATATTTTGTTAAGGAAACCGGCGCAGATTTCAATTTCCAAAAAGAATGTCCTTCCAGCGAAATCAAAGGGAAGATGAAACGCAACGAAAGTGTGGTAATTAGTAACAAGTTGAAGATGAATATCGCGAGATAAATCATTGTCTGAAGATAGAAATTGCCAAGCCCAACGAATTTAATTCCAGCCACGCTTACAACGAATACCATCATCAGAAATAAAAGAATAAGGGAGTGTATAACTTGACTTGGCTCGCGTATGAATACAAGTAAATCCTTTCTAAGAATTGATTTTACCTGACTAGCAATATCAGTTGATGAGTTTGGATTGAAGAACCGGGAAATCTTTTTTCTGTCTGAATTTAACTCGGCAGTTAATTTGTGATTAACAAGCCAGGTTTTGAAATAATATTTCTTGCCTAGATAATAAGCTAAACCGAAAAGTAAGGTGGCTAAAGCAATTTGAAGTATTGTAAAGAGAACTACTTTGTAAGTATCACCATGTAAAGTCCAATAGGCGGTTTGTGAGAGCCAATTATTCGGTAATACTTTAATTACTGAAGGAATAAGATCGTCCAGATAAACATCTTTGTTAACAAAAGGATAATGGCGGAGAACGGTTCTTACCAAATGCCTTGGCGAGTTAATTCTGAAAAAGAAAAAGATTACAGCAAAATATCCTCCGGTTATAATGTAAGCGACTCTCTTAACGCCATAGCGGTTTGCAAGCAGTATTACAGCCAGTAAAATCATTACGCCGAGGCTTCCTGCGCTAACCATAAAGGGGATGAAATTCAAAACCAAAACTAAAAATTGGCTTATGCCCAGATGAAAATAAAATGTATAACCGAGAAGTAATGCGAAGAGAATCATCAGCAAAGTTGAGGAACTGTAGAAAAAATTATCTAGAAACTTGATTGTGAAAATCTTCGCCGGTTCAACTGGTTTTGTAATCAGATAATTGACCTCGGCTGATTTATAGAGCGTTGAATAAGAAACGACAATGTTGCCGATGTTAATTGACATAAAGAAAATGAAAAGAATCATTGAGATAAACTCGTGCAGAAGGAATTGACCAACTGTAACTTCAACAAGTAAAAAATTTATGAGCGTCTTAGCGAAGTAAAATGCACCTACGGCAAACGCAGTGTAAATAATTCCACTGCCAAAATTTTTAATTATGCTTACAACCGATAACTTGGAATCGAGTCTTATAAAAGAGAGAATTTTGTACTTGAGTATGTGAAGAATCTGTTTCATTCATCATCTGTTAATTCTATGAACAATTCTTCTATGCTGCTGTCGTGTTTCTGTTTCAGTTTGTGGAGTTCGGTAATTTTATCTCTAAAAATAATTTTACCTCTGTTAATGATGCCAACATCGGTACAAATTTCTTCCACCACATTTAAGGAGTGGGTTGACATGAAAACCGTGGTTCCTTTTTTTACTGAATCAACAAAAAGCTTTTTAACAAGAAATGCGCTTTGCGGGTCGAGTCCTATCATCGGTTCATCAACTACAATTAAATCCGGCTGATGAATGAATGCAGACGCGATGGCAATTCTTTGCCTCATTCCTTGAGAATATTCTTCAGTACGCTTATCAATCCAACTCCCGATTTTTAACTGTTCAATCATCTCATCAACATTGCTCTTTAGTTTATTATGCGGCAGTTCATAAAGCCCTCCACTAAAAAAAAGGAATTCTCTGCCTGTAAGTTTATCATAAAGGAAAGGCTGGTCAGGTATGTATCCAATTTTCATTTTGGATTCTATTGGCTTCTTCCAGACATCAATCCCGTTAAGCAAAATATTTCCGTATGTCGGCGAAAGGAGACCGGTAATCATCTTAATCGTTGTAGTTTTACCGGCACCGTTTGGTCCTAAAAAACCAAACAGTTCACCCCTGGTAACTGTAAGATTAATTTTATCAACGGCTTCAAAAGAACCGTATTTTTTTTCTAGTTCATTTAGCTGCAGCATGTTATGGTAAGTTTAGATGGAAATTTTTTCTATGTCTTCAAGGATAATCGTTTTCAAATCAACATCAGCTTTTTCGTAGATACTGAAAATCCTTTCTTCTTGATTTGTGATAGCAGAGTAAAGCATGTTTCGTGCAATGATACCGTTTTGGAAAATCTCAGTCCTTGCATGATAAAGTTTATCGAAGCGGTCAAGCAGTTCTTGCAAAGCACCTTCATCCAAATTATAACCGTTCTTTTCGGCTATACTGGACGCAATGGCAAGCAACTGACGCGGGTTGTAATCATCAAATGTAAAAATATTAGGGAAGTAAGAAATAATTCCGGGATGCGAGTCAATCATTTTACGCATTTCGCCCGGTGTTCCCGAAAGAATTAAAACAAATTTTCCTTTGGAATCATCCATCCGCTTGATAATTGTTTCAACAGCTTCAGCACCAAACGGATCATCATCGCGGAAAAGGGAAGATGCCTCTCTAATAAATAGAGTTCCGCCGAGCGCTTGCTGCAAGAGTTTCTCTGTTTTTATAGTTGTTTGATCTTGATAACTTGCTATAAAATCAGAGCGGTCAACTTCAAGTATATGTCCTTTTTGTAAAACGCCAAGTTCCTTAAAAATCTTGTTCATTAACTTGGAAACTGTCCTTTTACCGGTGCCGGGATTTCCAATGAAAATTGAATGAAGATTCCTTTCAAGCGATTGAAGTCCCTTTTCTTTTTTAAGCTGGGAGATTTTTGCAAAACTGATTAGTTTAAATACTTCTTGCTTTACATTCTCTAGTCCAACAAGATTATTTAGCTCATTAATTTCATTTTGCAGAACAAGCGGATCACCTTTTACTTCATAAGTTCTGGCTTCAACTTCACGGATTAAAACTTCGTTTATATCGCTTAGTTCTATTGTGTTTAATTTTTCATCAGTGCGTTCACTAACCGGAATATCCGCAATACGAAGAAGAGTTTTCTGCTTTACCGAATCAAGAATATTTCTTACAATTCTTGCATTCCCAAACTTTTTGTCTCTTGTCTTGTAAACGTACTCAAAATGTTTTTTTAATTTGTCTTCAGCTTCTTTCGATAATTTTTTGTTCTCTCTATGTGTAGAGCGGCGAACAATTTCGATTAACTCGTTTGGGGCATAATCTTCGAACGAGAAAGATTTACTAAAACGCGATTGAATTCCCGGATTGCTTGAAACAAACTTCTGCATCTCTTCTGTGTAACCGGCTGCAATAACGATAAATTTACCACGATCATCTTCCATTCGTTTCAACAAAATATCAATTGCTTCTTTGCCAAAGTCGCTGCCGGAATCTCCTTGTTTAGCAAGGGCGTAAGCTTCATCAATGAATAACATTCCACCTATTGCGCTATCAACCATGCTTTTAGTTTTCTCGGCGGTTTGACCAACAAAACCGGCTACCAAACCTTGGCGGTCGGTTTCAACCAAATGTCCCTTAGGTAAAATTCCTAGTGAGGAATAAATTTTGCCGATAATTCTAGCGACTGTTGTTTTTCCCGTGCCGGGGTTTCCGAGGAATAGAATATGCTCGCTAAAAACTTTCTTTATGTCTTCACCCTGTTCATTAAAGAAGCGGGCTAGTTTAACCATGTCTTCAACTTCTTTTTTGAGAGAAGTTAATCCAACTAGGCTGTTAAGTTCTTCCAACGCTTCTGTAAGCTGCTCTTCATTTATTGGAATGTAAACTTCTTTGCCGGAGCTTTTTGCAAAGCTCTTATTAATGACCTCCTCTGTAAAAGTAGTCATCGCTTCTTTGGTGCGTTTATCTTCCGGAAGTACTACACAAATTTTGCTCAGGTTTACTTTCGCGTTTTCAAAAAGCTTTCGGATAAGTCTCGCATTGCCGAAAGATTTATCTCTTGCCCGGTAAAGACTCATAAATTCTTTTTTTAGAATTTCTTTTGCGCTCTTATCAAGAATGTAATCCTCTTTTTTGAGCAAGTCTTCGAAGATTAAAATCAGTTCATCCGGTGTGTAATCTTCAAAAACAAAAGTATGGGTGAAGCGGGATTTCAAACCCGGATTCGAATTCATAAATGAATTCATTTCGTCAGTATATCCGGCAACTATAACAACGAATTCACCTTTGCGGTCTTCCATTCGTTTAAGAAGTATATCAATCGCTTCTTGCCCAAAATCATTTGTAGCGCCTTTCTTAACGAGTGTGTAAGCCTCATCAATAAACAGCACCCCGCCGATTGCATCGTTAATCAGTTTTTCAGTTTTCTGTGCAGTTTGACCGACATACTCTCCAACAAGAGCAGAGCGGTCAACTTCTACAACGTGACCATTCTGAAGAATTCCCATTGCGTAAAAAATATCGCCAAGCATTCTTGCGATAGTTGTTTTGCCTGTGCCCGGATTACCTAGAAAAACTGCGTTGATAGAAATATTGTCTTCCGCTTTCAAGCCAAGCCGCTTTCTCTCTTTCAAAAATTCTAGGTAAGAGACAAAGTTTTTAACCGCTTCTTTAATGTTAGAAAGTCCGGTGAATGAATTCAGCTCTGCCAAGAGCTCATTTAACGGGCGGACTTTTCTCGGCTCTCTGGTTCTCTCGGTAGTTTCATCGAAAGTTTTTTTACCAGGGGGCGCGGAAATTTCCTTTTGACGTTCCGGTTCTTCTGCAACTACAGTTGTGTTTATAACAAAATATCTTTCAGCAACTTTAAAGTTGCTAAGGTAAATCTCAACTTTCGCTTGCCCGTTCTTTGCTAGTTTACTTTTTCCCCAGGTCTGAACGTAAATCACGGAATCCCAATCTTTCTTTACATTTATCTGAAAGTTGTTGCGGTAAGTTTCAAAATCGTTAAAATACCAAACAGCAAAACCATCCAAACGTTTTTCATCCTTTTGGTAGAAATGATTGTTGAAGATTATTTCAGCCCCAAACTTTATTGTGCCATGATCAAACTGTCTTGAGTAATTTCTGTTGCCGGTCTTAGCTTCATAATCAACATCAAATATTTTTATTGAGAACACATCCGCGTAATCGTTTGGATAGAAAAGGGAATCGTAGCGGTACTCAACCGGTTCGGAAACGATTGAGCGTGTTAATCTCTCTTTTAACTTTGTAATTCTTTTCGATGTAATCGAGTCTTGTTCTTTTTCAAGCTCGTTATACCTTTTTAGGTTGGAATAAACATTTATGAAACGATCATTGTCCTTAAACTTTGCTTGTAACTGCTGGGCTTTTTTAAGTGCAGGGCGAATCTGGAAAAGATGAAGCATAGATTCAAGCTCGATCAGTTCCGCTTCATTATCTTGCTGCTCTTCAAGAATCTTTCTTGCTAGAAGAAGAGAGAACCAAAACTCTTTGGCTTTTATTGCTTCGTAAGCTTGCTGGTGTGCAAATACCAAACCTTGTTCGGAAACAAGTTTTTTGATTTGAGAAATTGTTTTTGCTTTCTCAATCCAAGTGTGTAAATCTTTCCAATTTTTGTGTCTGCCTTCGTCTATAATTACAGCTAAATCAAGTGTTTGGCTTGCATCATCATATTTATGGATTCCGGCGAGCGACCTTGCTTTGTTGAGATAAGACCAGGCTAAAGTTTCCTTCTGTTTATCTATGGATTGTTCAAGGTCGGCAATAGCGCCTTCAAAAATGCTCATGCGTGAAAGAAGATAAGCGCGGTAAACACGGGCTTTTACAGAATCACCTTTGAGCTCTACGGCAAGATTAGCAAACTCCATAGCTTTAACCGGATTACCATTCTCTAACTGAGCCCACGCCAAACAAATTGCTGCGTCGCTATCGTCCGGTCTTATTTGAAACACTTTTTCGGCTATTGGAAGTGCCAGCCTAAAGCGCCCATTCCAAAGGTGATCAAACGCCTCGGCTTGTAATCGGTTCAAATCCTCATCACTAGTAAAAAAGCTCATTTCAATAGGGATTCATTCATAATTTATTTTCGGGATTTAATATAAGAAGTTAAGTGCATTATCTAAATAACTTATAATATATCTGCCAGAACTTTTCTATAATTTATCCGTCTAAAACTTCAAAAGGTGGAGAAAATTATGAAAAATAGAATGTTGTTGGCTGCGCTTCTGGCTTTAGTTACATTTAGCGCATGCACAGTTTGGGGGATACGCGGAAACGGCAGAATGAAAGAGCAAAACCGAAACGTTGAAGAGTTTACTAGAATAGATGCCGGCGGAGCTTTTAGTATAAATGTATATGTTGGCAAGGCACCATCGCTTCGTATCTCTGCTGAAGAAAACCTTCTTCAGTACATTAAAACATCCGTAAAAGGTGGAACGCTCTACATAGATACCAAAAAGAATCTAAATCCTAAAAAGGAAATTACAATTGATATAACTACACCAAGCTTAAGCGCTTTGGAAGCATCCGGCGCCAATAACGTTGATGTAGTTGGCATAAATGAAAAAGAGTTTACGGTTAATTTGAGTGGTGCCGGTAATGTTGATTTGAAAGGGATTGCCGAAAAAGTTAGAGCGGAGTTATCCGGTGCCGGCAACATAGATGCGAAAGAACTTAAAGCTAAAGAGTGCTACATCTGTGTAAGCGGTGCGGCTAGTGCTGATGTCTTCGCAAAAGAATATCTGGATGCTTCAGTTTCCGGAGTTGGTTCTATTGATTATTACGGCAATCCGGAAAAGACCAGAACAAATGTTTCCGGTGTTGGTTCTATTACAAGAAAATAAATTTGTGTTACTTCCTTGTAAAGCGGAGTTGGCTTTTGCCGGTTCCGCTTTTTTATTAGTAACTACTGTTTTTGGTTTTTATCTTACCTAAAACTATTTTACATCAACAAAATTAAATACTCAAAAGAAATCATATTTGTTAGGAGAAATAATGGCTGCTAAACCGGTTGTAGGAATTATAATGGGGAGCGATTCCGATTTACCAGTAATGGAAAAAGCGTTTGATGTTTGCAAAGAGTTTTCAGTCCCGTTTGAAGTAAGAATCATTTCCGCTCACAGAACACCATTAGTAATGAAAGAATACGCGGAAACAGCTATTAAGCGTGGGCTAAAAGTTATTATTGCCGGTGCCGGAGGTGCAGCACATTTAGCCGGTGTTGCTGCCTCATTTACAATTCTTCCTATTATCGGTGTGCCGGTACAAAGTAAGTCCTTAAATGGACTTGATTCACTTCTCTCGATGGTGCAGATGCCTCCAGGTGTGCCGGTTGCAACTGTAGCAATTGATGGCGCGAAGAATGCCGCGTTGTTGGCTGTTCAAATTCTTGCGCTTTCAGATAAAGTGCTGGCTAAGAAGTTTTCCGATTACAAAGTGAAGATGGAAAAGGAAGTAATTGCGAAGGACAAAGCTGCTACGAATAAGTATAAAGTGGAGTTGTAGGGTGTCAGTAACGAGAAATGGTCTTATATAGTGTATTTGTAGCGTAGTTGAGATTTGATTTATAGGATTGTTTGTAGTTTTAGAACGATTTAACATCTTTAAAAACACATATCAAGTAGTAGAATCAGAACTCGGATTAATTAAGACAGTTATGATTCTGATGATCTTAATTAATAACTCACCTTACGCGATTACATTGTCAATTGTTATTCGAATGTTATGACAAACGCTTAACTTCACTTATCTATAAAAGAAATTCATAGGACAAATTCGCTATTAAAAGGATTTCATAAAGGTTAGATCAAATGGAAGAAGAAATTATTAAAAGATCACTTGATTTTATTCGCCAAACAGAACGGCTAAAGAATGTTTTACGAAGTGCACACACTTCCAACGGTAGGAAGGAGAGCACAGCAGAACATACTTGGCGGCTATGTCTTATGGCAATGGTTTTTGAAAAAGAGTTTAAGGATATAGATTTTTCCAGACTTTTAAAGATTTGTGTTATTCACGATCTTGGCGAAGCAATTAATGGTGATATACCGGCAGTTGAGCAATCGGGAAAAGTTAATAAATCCAATCAAGAACGTGCAGACTTAATAACACTGTTAAAATCATTGCCAAATGAACAAAGAGAATATTTTTTGTCTCTTTGGGATGAATATGAAAATGCAAGTTCACAAGAAGCAAGACTTGTAAAAGGGCTTGATAAGCTTGAAACAATAATTCAGCATAATCAAGGACTAAACCCGGAGGATTTTAATTACGAGTTCAATTTAACTTATGGACAAAAGCACACCGAAACTTTCCCTTTATTAAATTCTATTCGGAAAATTATAGATGAGGAAACAAAACTGAGAGCAAATAAAAGCTAGAACTATTTTCTTATTATGAACTACTACTGTCATTAGGAACTAAACATGGACAAATCAATTCTTCAATTATTACCTAAGATTGAACTTCATCTTCATTTAGATTGCTCATTAAGCTATGACGTGGTAAAAAAACTTAATCCCCAGATAAATTATACTCACTATAAAAACAATTTTATTGCCCCCGAAAAATGTTTAAATCTTGGAGATTTTCTTAGATGCACTAATGGGGGTATTGATCTAATGCAAACTGAGGTTGGCTTAAAAGAAGTTGTTAAAGATTTATTTGTTCAGCTTAAAAAAGAAAATGTCATCTATTCAGAAATTCGTTTTGCACCACTACAGCATATAAACGGTGGTATAGCTGCGGAAGAGGTTGTGCAGATTGTTGCTGACACTGCTAAAGAATGTATTAGTTCTACCGGTATAAAGGCTGGAATTATTTTGTGTACACTAAGGCATTACAATGAAGAGCAGAGTCTTCAGACTGTGAAACTTGTTGAAAAATTTATTAAGAACTCCGTAATTGTCGGATTTGACATTGCAGCAAATGAGGCCGGTTTCCCAATTGACTCACATAAAAAAGCATTTGAGTATGCTGTAAAAAAAGATATCCCAAGAACTGCTCATGCCGGTGAAGCTAAAGGTGCTGAAAGTGTTTGGGAAACAATAAAATATTTTTCTCCTCAAAGAATTGGTCACGGCGTAAGAAGTATTGAAGATGATACACTAATAGAATATTTAATCAAAAAGAACATTCATTTAGAAGTTTGCCCATCATGTAACGTTCAAATTAATGTTTTTGATAATTTTTCTGATCATCCTATAAATAATTTATATAACTCAGGTGTTTCGGTTGGAATTAATACCGATGCTAGGTCGCTGGTAAATGTTTCTTTATCCGATGAATATTTAAAACTAATTGAAACATTTGGTTGGGGCTATAAACATTTTTATTCTTGCAATAAAAATGCATTATCAGCTTCATTTCTTGAGGATAGTGACAAAACAATACTAAGAGAAAAGCTTGATACTTTTTTTGTGCAAAATTCAATTCTTTGGCAAGAGTAAATTATAGTTAAAGTGATAACTCAATGAAGCATGAACTTTTGAGATGTGGACTTAGGATTTGATATTTTGGTGACGTAACGCTATGTTGCAAAAAGTAATAAGAGTATTAAAAGATGCAAGCCATAAGACAACGGGAAAGTGTGGTTGATAAAAAAAACACAGTGGAAATTCCGGATAGCTTTGGAAATGAAGTTGAAATAATTGTCCTATCCGGTGCAGACGAGAAATCGAATATTTATGCTGATAGTGAGTTGCAAAACAAAGAGAACAAAATTTGGTCTGAACTCACGGCAAAAGAATTTCTTCCCGGTTATTCAGATGATGATTCAATTTATGATAAAAGTGAATCCTAACAATTCAGTATTATTGTGATAGAACTATTCAATCAAATTTTTGGTAAAAATAACTATTCGACAAAATTTGGATTTGAAAATGAATGAAAAGAGTCAATCAACTATTTCACTTCTTAATGCGATAATTGAATCAACAGCAGATGGTATTTTAGTAGTCTCAAACGATGGTCGTGTTCTAAGAGCAAATAAGAAATTCCAAAAGCTGTGGAATATTCCAGATTCCTTGTTGCAATTGAAAGACGATAATAAATTATTGGATTTCATTTTAGATCAGCTGATCCAGCCGGAATTATTTATTAAAAAAGTTCAAGAGTTATATAGTAATCCTGACGAAGAAAGTTATGATGAAATCACGTTCAAGGATGGAAGGATATATGAAAGATATTCGACTTCATACAAAATGGAAAATAATACTCTTGGACGGGTTTGGAGTTTTAGAGATGTAACTGAACAAAAGAGAACGGAAGAAACACTAAGGAAGGAAAGGATATTATTCAGAACGATCATTGATAATCTTCCCGATGCTATTTATGCAAAAGATTCTGAATTTAAAAAGACTTTGGCTAATACTGCCGATATTCGAAACATGGGTGCTGCTTGTGAAGCCGAAGTACTAGGTAAAACAGATTTTGAATTTTTCGATCCAGAATCAGCACATGCATTTTACAATGATGATAAAACGATTGTTGATACCGGTAAGCCGGTTCTTAACCGCGAAGAAAGTTTTACTGATAAGGAAGGACATAGAAATTGGTTGTTAACCACAAAGCTTCCTTTGATTGATTCCACTGGAAAAATTACGGGGATAATAGGAGTAGGAAGGGATATCACTTTAAGAAAAAAGAATGAACTGATCCGCGAAGCCCTTTATGATATTTCTGAAGCGGTGTTAATTACAACCGACATGAACACACTTTATAAAAAAATTCACGAAGCCGTTACTATTCTTATGCCGGCAAAAAATTTCTTTATTGCTTTGTACGACGATCAAAAGAATGTTCTATCGTTCCCATATATGGTGGATGAGTACGACCCGCCATTTGCCTCAAAACCTCTTGGAAACGGCTTGACCGAATATGTTTTACGAAAAGGTGAATCTGTATTAATTGATGCACAAAAGGATTTAGAGCTTCGCGCAACTGGAGAAGCCCAAGTAGTCGGAACACCAGCTGCAATTTGGTTAGGCGTACCTCTAAAAGATGAGAAAAAAATCTTGGGAGTGATAGTTGTTCAAGACTATGATAATCCAAAAGCTTACGGTTTTGATGAAATGCAATTGCTAGGCTTTATTTCCGGGCAAATAGCACATGCGATATCAAGGAAGAGGGATGCTGAGGCAATAGAAAAATATGTTGCTGAATTAAATGATCTTAATAAAACAAAGGATAAATTCTTCTCAATCATTGCTCACGATTTAAAGAATCCATTTGTTACACTGCTCGGTTTCTCCGAAATCTTACTAAGCGATTTTAAGGAATTGCAAAGTGAAGAAGTTCTTTATTATATCAGTGAAATGAAGAAATCGGCAGATCTATCGCATAGTCTTCTCCAAAACTTATTGCAGTGGTCGCGCTCGCAAACGGGGAAAATAGAATATCATCCCCAGCAATTGGAATTAAAAAATGTTATTCGGCAAAATATTTTACTTGTGAATAAATCGGCAGAGAAAAAAAGCATTAACATAATGAATAATATTCAAGCAGAGTTAAAAGTAAAAGCCGATGAAGATATGTTGAATACAATTGTTCGGAATCTTCTTACCAATGCAATAAAATTTACTTCAAAAGAAGGAATCATTTCTGTTGATGCGAGCTCTCAATATGGGTGTGCAGAAATACGGATAAAAGATAGCGGCATTGGAATGAATGAAGAAACTGTTAATAAATTATTTCGAATAGATGTAACTCACTCAACATCAGGAACAGAAAACGAAACTGGTACCGGGTTAGGATTATTGCTTTGTAAGGAGTTTATTGAAAAGCACGGCGGTAAAATTTGGGTTGAGAGTAAGGAGAATGTTGGATCCACATTTCACTTTACATTGCCACAGAAGGAATAGACGGTAGTATATAATCAAGTAATTATTAAATCCACATGCTGCCAATACAGCATTAATATGATCGCCATCTTTTAGTATTAATGGTCGGAGTTCCGGTTGAAACTGTAGCAATTAATTGATGGCGCTAAGAACGCCGCGTTGTTTGCTGTTCAAATTCTTGTGCTTTCAGATAAAATGCTGGTTAAGAAGTTCTCCGATTACAAAGTGAAGATGGAAAAGGAAGTTATAGCGAAGGACAAAGCGGCTACTAAGAGATAGCAGTTATGAAGTAAGAAGTACGGATTATGATTTACGATTTAAGCTAAAGCCAGCTAGCTGATACATGCTTACCTTAAAGGTTATTAAATAACAGATAAAGTTGTGGAGGAGGAAAATGGAAAAAGTAGGAAACAAAGACACGGTTTACACCAAACAATTTTTAGTCCCGGAAAACGAAAGGGTCTATTTTGACACACATGTTGAAGGGTGGTTAGTAAAAATTAGTGTCCATTTTGAAATAGCTTCAAATAAGAACAATGAACTCCGTGTCGAGACTGACAAGGATATCGCAAAAATAATTTTGACCAATTGGAATAATTCATTAGGTACAGCAACAATTTCGCCTATACCAATTGGGAAACACGCAAACGGTAAAACATTGTTTTTCATGCTTGCTAATTATGGAATCGGCAAAACAAATTATTTATCAATTCAACTTCTTTTGGGAGGACTAGATGCCAAATGAAACCGCGCAAGGTGAATTGATCAAGGAAACAATTCAAGTTGGTGCTGTACATTCAAATCTGACAGCAGAGGTTGTGAAAATTACTACCGATAAATTGAAACTAATTTTAACCCAACATTTATCAAATATTGAAAAGAGAAAAGAATGGTTGACCCCACTGAGTTTGCTTATTGCTCTGTTAATCATTTTCCCCACAACTGAATTCAAAGATTCTTTATCAATAAAAGCTGCGACTTGGCAAGCATTTTTCTTGATGATTTCGGTACTAACAATAATATGGCTAATATTTTCATCTATTAAAGCTATGAAAGCCAAAAGTGTTGATGACCTTATTAAGTTAATTAAATCAGATAATAACTAAGACTTTGGCAAAGTAACGTGATGTTTTTTTGCCATTCTTTTTAATTAGCCACATTTGTCTATAGTATATATTTGATCATTACAAGTATTTCGGTATTGAGAAGGCTTTTTCTACAGTTCCAATTTACATACGGAATCTAATTGGTGGAACTAATATGTGAATAATTTTAACAGAGCTCATTAATTAAAATTACACGCTCAGCGTTTCCACCGGAACAGTATAAACCGGGTCGCCGAGCATTCTGTGTGTATCCCACTTAAAATTAATACTGCGTTGTTCAAGTCTTTCTTTGCATTCAGCATAGCCGCAATACTTACAAACGTTTTCTTTGCAGTAATCCATATGTATTCTAACGCTGCAATTTGTGAGTATGCTGTGCAAATGATGCTCTAGGTATTCTTCTTCCATGTGGGATTGTTTTACAGAAAAATAGTGGGGAAGTATAAGATGAAAATCCATGTAAACTCTGTCGCTGGATTTCCAGAAGCGCAGATGATGTAAATCTATCCAGTATTCTTTCTTTATTTCATTAATCTTGTTCACAATTAAAGCTAAAGTTTCTTTATCGGTTTCGTGCATCAACCCGCCGATAGATTCTCGTATCAGCTTATAGCCGGTAAATAAAATGTTCAGCGCAACAAGAATTGCTATTATTGGATCGAGCAGAGTAAATCCGGTAATCAGAACGAGAATCAATCCAACAACTACTCCAATGCTTGTGTAAGAATCCGTTAATACGTGTTTGCCGTCTGCTACAAGAGTAAGCGAGTTGGTTTGTTTTCCTTTCTTAACTAAATATAAACCAAGTACAAGATTAACAAGTCCCGCAGCGCCAATAATTGTAGTACCAATACCAAGCTGCTGAGTTTGAACGCCAAAAATTAAATCGTGTCCGGATGTATAAATAATTGTTATTGCCGCAATTATAATCAGCAAACCTTCTACTCCGGCAGAAAAGTATTCAACATTTCCATGACCGTAAAGGTGGTTTTCATCAGCCGGTTGAGAGCTGAGATAGATGCTGTATAGTGCCATAGAAGTTGCCGCAACGTGAACAACTGATTCAGCAGCATCAGAAAAGATAGCTGAGGAACCGGTGAGTAAGTAAGCGGAGATTTTAGAAACGAACATAAATCCGCCGACAATTAAAGAAATCCAAGCGGCTTTTTTCTTATCTAAAGTATTTTTCTCATGATCGGCAGACATACAGCACCAAATTTTTTGTTGTTCAAAAGTAAAACAAAGATGTTAAGAAGCCAAGAAGAGGGTAATGTAAGATTATCTATCAAGAAATATTTCTGCGAGTGTAGAGGCAAGAACATCACCGCTAAGGCGCAAAGGCAAACAAAGTAATTCCCAAATGAAATGGTTTTACTCTTAGTCCGGCTTTCCAAATTTCATTCAAGAATGAGGAATCGTTTCTCACGAATAGGAATAGTTATAACTGAGGCGCAAAAAAGATTCGAAAATGAAACGCTAATGAGGTTTTCCACTGGCATATTATATGCGAATTAGATGGAAACAATTGACAAATAAAGAGAAAAAGATGGAGAATCGAATTTTTGAGCATTACACACCGAAAGACAGAAGCAATCTAATTGCGTTGCTTCAAGATGTGCAAGAAGCTTATGGCTATCTGCCGGAAGGTCAATTAAAAGCAATAGCTGAGTACGTTGGCATTCCACTAAGCACAGTTTATGGCGTCGCTACATTTTATAATCAGTTCAGATTAACACCACTCGGCAAAAATGTAATCCGTGTTTGCAGAGGAACAGCTTGTCATGTAAAAAACTCGGCAAATATTCTAACCGCACTTGAAACAGAACTTGGCGTTAAAGCCGGGCAGACCACTCGCGATAAACTTTTCACGTTGGAAACAGTTGCTTGTATTGGTGCTTGCAGTATCGCTCCGGTAGTAAACATAAACGAAGAATATTATGGAAGAATTACCGTTAAAGAGATTCCAAAAATCTTGAATAAGTATAAGAAAGAAGAAGCCAAACCTAAGGTTGAACAAGAGGTGAGTGCGGAATGAAAAGTTATATTGATAAATGTTGCGATCAATGCTGGCATACGCTTGAAAATCCATGCGACCTATTTGTTACGTGCTGTACAGAAGGACCTTTGTGCCATCAGAACGAAGTTTGCAAAGCAAAATACCAGAGCTTGCATAAAACATTAACTTACGCAACTCATGATCTTCCGATCATCTTTATTGGAATGGGAACTTGCGGTCTTGCAAGCGGGTCTGACAAAGTAAAAACCGCTATCGAAAATGAATTAGCAGCTAAGAACATAAAAGCTCAGATTGTTCCAACCGGATGTATCGGCTACTGCGCAAAAGAACCAATCGTGGATATTAAACTTCCCGGCAAAGACAGAATCTCTTACTGCGAAGTAACTCCAAAAGATATTCCGGCAATGCTTGAGACAAACATAGTTAAGGGCGGAATGTATGAAAAGAAGTTGCTTGGAACATTTGGGAAGAGCAGCGAGAAAGTTACGAACATAAACGAAGTTCCATTCTTCAAGCGCCAGATGAAACTTGTTTTAGAAAACTGCGGCGTTATCAATCCAAATTCAATTGATGAGTACATTGCTTCCGGTGGCTTTAAGGCAATGGATAAAGCGCTTCGTTTGATGAGTTCCGAAGAGTTAGTAAAAGAGATTAAAGACAGCGGCTTGCGTGGACGAGGCGGCGGTGGTTTTACCACCGGAATGAAATGGGAAATGGCTCAGAAGAAAGAAGCCGAAAACAAATACATTATTTGTAACGCTGATGAAGGAGATCCGGGCGCGTTTATGGACCGTTCTGTTTTGGAAAGCGATCCTTACAGAGTAATTGAAGGAATGATTTTAGGCGCTTATGCAATCGGCGCTACATTCGGTTACATCTACTGCCGGGCAGAATATCCTCTTGCGATTGCAAGATTAAATTTAGCAATTGAAGCTTGTCGTAAATATGGTTTACTCGGGAAAAATATTCTCAACAGCGATTTCGATTTTGACTTGAAAATTAAAAAAGGTGCCGGCGCTTTTGTTTGCGGTGAAGAAACCGCTCTAATTGCATCTATAGAAGGTAAACGTGGAATGCCGAAACCGCGTCCACCATATCCAAGTGATGCCGGACTTTGGCAGAAACCTACAATTATTAACAACGTAGAAACATTTGCTAATGTAGCTAATATTGTTAACCGTGGCGCAAATTGGTTTGCTTCTATCGGAACAAACTCCAGCAAAGGAACAAAAGTATTTGCGCTAAGCGGAAAGATTGCAAACAGCGGTCTTGTAGAAATCCCAATGGGAATTACGTTACGTGAAATCGTTTTCGATATTGGCGGCGGAATTCCGGATGGAAAGAAATTTAAAGCTGTGCAGATTGGTGGACCATCCGGCGGATGTTTACCGGATGAAGTTTTAGACACACCAATTGATTATGAATCGTTGAAAACTGTTGGCGCTATGATGGGATCCGGCGGTTTCGTTGTAATGGATGAAGATACTTGCATGGTTGATGTCGCTAAATATTTCCTCACATTCATTCAGAATGAATCTTGCGGTAAATGTGTCCCTTGCCGTGAAGGTACAAAGCGGATGCTGGAAATTATCGAACGCATTCCGGTTAGCTACAATCATGCTTCTGGAATTAAGTATGAACCGCTTCAGCGATTCAAGGGTATTATTCACTTGCAAAGATTAGCCGATGTAATCCGCGATACTTCTTTATGCGGATTAGGACAAAGCGCGCCAAATCCGGTGCTATCCGGCTTGCGTTACTTTAGAGAAGAGTATGAAGAACATTTGTTCGAAAGGAAATGTGAAGCTAAAGTTTGTAAAGACATTTTAACGTTCAGTATTGATCCGGAATTGTGCAGTGGCTGCGGACTGTGTGCAAAGAAATGTTCTGCAGAAGCAATCATTGGCGAAAAGAAACAGCCGCATCAAATCATAGAAGTTAAATGCTCGAAGTGCGGAATGTGTTACGAGACTTGCCGCTTAGACGCTATTATGGTTAATTAGGAGAGAAAAGAAAATGATTGAAATGACGATAAATAATATAAAAGTAAAAGCTGAAGAGGGAATGACAATTCTTGATGCGGCTAAGTCGGTTGGTATTCACATTCCCACTTTATGCCACATGAAAGATTTATTCCCAACCGGCGCTTGTAGAATTTGTGTTGTAGAAGTTGAAGGCATGCGCGGATTAACACCAAGCTGCGCTTATCCGGTTATGGAAGGAATGAAGGTTGATACAAATTCTGTACGTGTTAGAACAGCAAGAAAAACTATTGTTGAACTTCTGGTAGAAAATCATCCGCAAGATTGTTTGGTTTGTGTTAGAAATAAGAATTGCGAGCTACAGGATTTAGCCGAAAGATATAATTTACGCGAGCATAGATTCGTTGGTGAAAAGAAAGATCATGCGATTGATGTTTCCAGCGCCTCGATGGAACGTGACCCGGCTAAATGTATTTTGTGCGGAAGATGTGTTAGAACTTGTGGCGATATTCAGAAAATTGGCGCTATTGATTTTACAAACCGCGGATTTAAGAGCAACGTTACAACACCATTCAATAAAGGACTAAACGTTAGCGATTGCATTCTCTGCGGTCAGTGTATTTTAGTTTGTCCTACTGCGGCGTTAAGAGAAAAAAGTCATTCTAAAGATGTAATGAATGCAATACGCGATAAGAAAAAATATGTTGTTGCTCAAATAGCACCGGCTGTTCGCGCTAGTATCGGAGAGGAGTACAATTTGCCTCTAGGTACGAATGCAACCGGGCAATTAGTAACCGGACTGCGCCGTTTGGGATTTAAGAAAGTGTTTGATACAAACTTTGCGGCTGATTTAACAATTATTGAAGAGGCAACAGAGTTAATTAATAGAGTTACAAAAGCTGGCGATCTCCCGATGTTTACAAGCTGCTGTCCGGGTTGGGTAAAGTATATCGAGCAAAACCGTCCGCAATTACTAAAGCATGTTTCGTCGTGCAAATCACCACACGAAATGGAAGGCGCGGTACTAAAAACTTACTATGCAAAGAAGATGGGCATCAACCCAAAAGATATTTATGTGGTTTCTGTAATGCCTTGCACAGTAAAGAAGTTTGAATCTTCCAGACCGGAATTATCAGAAGAGCACATGGCAGATGTTGATGCAGTACTTACTACAAGAGAATTAGTTAGAATGTTTAAGATGGCTGGAATTGATTTTAATGATTTACCAGAAGATGAATTTGATAATCCGCTTGGTGAATCAACCGGAGCGGCTGCAATATTTGGAACAAGCGGCGGCGTTATGGAAGCTGCTTTGCGTACCGCTTACGCAAAGATTTCCGGCAAAGAGTTAGAGAATGTAGAATTTCAAGAAGTACGAGGAATGGATGGAATCAAATCTGCTACTATTCCTATTAATGGATTAGATGTGAACATAGCAGTAGTAAATGGTATTGGAAATATCGGCAGCATCTTAGATGAGATTGAAAGAGGTGAATCTAAATATCATTTCATAGAAGTAATGGCTTGTCCCGGCGGCTGTATAAACGGCGGCGGTCAGCCAATTCATTCTAAACCGGAAAAACTTAAGAAACGTGTTCAGACTTTATACGATATTGATTCTAAGATGAAGACACGTAAGTCGCACGAAAATGAATCAGTACAAAAATTATACAGAGAATTTTTTGGCGAACCAAATGGTCACGTCGCTCATGAAATTCTTCATACACATTATTGTGATAGAAAAAAGATTTTAGAGCACAGCTAAAATGTCAAACGGACTCATAACAACAATCGGACAGCGATGCAAACGATGCTACTCTTGCATTAGAGAGTGTCCGGCAATTGCCATTCGTGTTTTGAACGGGCAAGCTGTTGTTATGGAAGAGCGATGCATTAGTTGCGGACATTGCGTGAAGGTATGCTCGCAAAATGCCAAAGCAATTCAGAGTGATTTTTATTTTGTATTGGATGAGTTACTACCCGAGGGTGGAACAATTGCAATGGTTGCGCCATCATTTCCGGCGAGCTTTCCCAACGATTATTCTAAGTTACCATCTGCTCTGCGTGCTGCTGGCTTTAGCATGGTTACCGAAGCTGCTTTTGGTGCAGATCTGGTTAGTAATCTTTATTCGGAATGCTTTGAAAAGAATGATCAGGCAACGGTTATTAGTTCACCATGTCCGGCTGTTTATAATTTCATTGAAAAATATCATGAAAATTTAGTGCCGAATTTAGCGCAAGTGGTTTCGCCTATGATAGCAATGGGGCGCTATTTGAAAGATACTTATGGTAAGAATAGAAAAGTCGTCTTTATCGGTCCCTGTCTTGCTAAGAAAAGCGAACATTCTGATCCGGAAGTTGCAGATGCTGTTGATGCCGTTCTTACATTCAAAGAAATCAAGTTGATGCTGCAATACAAGAAAGTGAATTATGATGAACTGGCTGAATCTGATTTTGATGCGCCTCATGCTTACTTGGGAAAATCTTATCCGTTAGTAGGCGGCTTACTTAAAACTGCAAACATCAACGAAGATATTTTACACAAAGATATAATTGTAGTTGAAGGAAAAACAAAGGTTACAGAAATCATTCAAGAAATCGCAGATGGAAATCTAAAATCTAAGTTTGTGGATATTCTTTTCTGTGAAGGTTGTATTAACGGACCGGCAATAGATTCTCAGATGAATTATTACTCGCGAAGAGAAAAAGTTGTTGGCTATATTAACGATACAATCAACTTATTCGATAAGAGGGAATGGCAGAGTAATATTTTCAACGCAAGAGATATTAAACTAAGTAGAACTTTTACCGCAAAGCCGCAGAGAAGACCAATGCCTACGGAAGAAGAGATTGCAGAAATTTTAATTCGTACGAACAAGACGAGTAAAAGCGATGAATTAAACTGCGGCTCTTGCGGTTACCCAACTTGCAGAGAATATGCTATTGCAATTGCAAAAGATTTGGCTGAAGAAGATATGTGTCTGCCTTACTTGATTGATAAACTTGAAGCAGCAAATCTTGAGATAAAAGAAACGCAAGAACAGCTTCATAGTGCGGAGAAGTTAGCATCTATAGGTCAATTAGCAGCCGGGGTTGCTCACGAAATAAACAATCCGCTTGGCTCTATAATGCTTTATGCTTCGATGCTGAAGCGTAAGCTCGAAAAAGCCGGCTGCGAAAATCAGAATAGCGAAGATTTAGCATTGATAATGGAAGAGGCTAACAGATGCAAAAACATTGTGGCTAATCTTCTAAACTTTGCCAGACAAGGTAAATTGCGAATCTCTTCTATTGAAATTGCTGAAATTGTTAAAGGCATCATCACGACGTTTAGCGTTAATCCGGACCATGCAAGTGTTTCTTTTAGTGTTAACGAGTTAACGGAAGATTCAAATATTTATGGCGATGGCGACCAGATTAAGCAAGTATTTATTAATCTTCTTGCGAACGCTCTGGAAGCAGTTGAATCTTGCGAAAAAAAGGAAATCTCTGTTAATATTAAACGCGATGATGAATTTTTAATTACCGAGATTAGTGACAGCGGATGCGGAATTCCGGCTGATAATGTTGGTAAAATCTTCACACCTTTTTTTACTACAAAGAAAATGGGCAAAGGAACCGGATTAGGACTCGCAATTACTTATGGAATTGTGAAGATGCACAAAGGTGATATCCGTGTTAAAAGCACAGAAGGCAAAGGAACTACATTCACAATAAAATTTCCCGTAAAATTAAATACAAATGTTTTAGTGAATTAAAGGAAAACGAAATGAACTTATCCGATGTAAAAAAAATATTGCTTGTTGACGACGATATTGATTTGCTTGAACAGAACAAAATGCTTTTGGAAGCAAAAGGTTTTCAAGTTGTCACTGCTGAGAGCGCAGAAGATGGATTTAAAATCTTTCAGAAAGAAAAACCGGATGCGGCAATACTGGATTTAATAATGGAACAGATGGATTCCGGATTTATTCTTGCTTACAAAATTAAGAAAACTGCACATGGTAAGCGGATTCCGGTATTCATACTTACATCTGCTACGTACGAAACCGGTTTCAAGTTTAGTGCTTCTACTGCTGAAGAGAAAGAATGGATTAAGTGTGACGGTATTTTGAACAAACCGGTTGTTGTTGAAGAGTTGCTATCTAAGTTGGAAGCTTACGAGGTTGCTGCAAAAAACAATTAACATTGTGTGGAATAATGTCTGACGAAGTTAAGAAAGATTGTATCCTAATTGTTGATGATGAAAAAGGCTTACGCATTGGTACGCAAAGATTGCTAGAAGATGAAGGATACGAAGTAGAAACAGCCGATTGCGGCGAAGAGGGAATTCGCTTAGGCAAATCAAAGGAATTTGATATTGCCGTTATTGACCTCAGGATGCCGGATATTGACGGTTTAGAAGTTCTTAAGGAAATCAAAAATACTTTTCCGAATACAATTTGTTTTATAGCTACAGCTTATGCCAGCTACGAAACAGCAATACAGTCAACTCGCTTAGGTGCGTTTAGTTATATCCCAAAACCATTTACTCCTGAAGAATTAATTTACCAGGTAGAGCTGGGAATTAAACAGCGCAAACTGATTCTTGAAGCTCTTAAACTCAAACAAGAACGTGAGGAACAACTTCTTGAACTCGCGTCGGAAAAATCCCGGCTTAATACTATTATCAAAGCAATCAGTGATGGAGTTCTTGTAATCAACAAGAATATAGAGCTGGTTTATTTTAACTATGCCGCACTTCGGTTTTTGAATATTCAAGATGTAAAAATTGGTCAAAGTGTTGTAGAAAAACTTCCACCCGAGATTTCTGAAATTATTGATAAGATCATCGCGAAAGAAAAAATTCTCTTAAAGACATATACCACTCAAATTGAAATACTTCCTAACAATGAATTAATTATTGAGGCTGCTTGCACTCCGGTTCCAAATCCGGATGGAAGCCTTGCCGGCGTAGTTATTATCCTTAGCAACATAACTCAATTCAAAAAAATAGAGCAGATTAAATCTCAGTTTGTTTCCATGGTTGCTCATGAGCTAAAAACTCCTCTCGCTGCCGTACAAGGATTTATCAACATTATCTTAAATGATTCTCTTGGCGTTGATAGAGAGAAACAAAAAGAATATTTGAGCAGATCAACAGTTAGATTAAAAAGTTTAACAGATTTGGTTAATGATCTGCTCGATATTTCCCGCATGGAATTAAAAACTAAGCAGCGTGAAATTGAAGATGTTGATATTACCGAAGCGTTGAAGAGTACATTACAGTTCCTTGAATTTGAGATAAAGAAAAAAGAAATATTAATTGATACTCATATAGAAGAAAATCTCCCTACGATAAAAGCTGATGTAAGTGAAATAACCCGGCTGTTCACAAATCTGATTAGCAATGCTATCAAATACAATAAAGAAAGCGGTTCCATATACATTATAGCGCATCAAGAGAATAATTATGTCTGCATCAAAATCCGCGATACCGGAATCGGTATGAAACCGGAAGAGAAGGACAGATTGTTCAGCGAGTTTTACCGTGCAAAAAATGAAAAGACCCGTGGAATAAGTGGTACAGGTTTAGGATTATCAATAGTTAAAAAAATTGTCGAGTCGTATTACGGAAAAATCGAAGTTGAATCTGTTTTCGGTTACGGAACTACGTTCACAATTCACTTACCAATAAATCAGAACTAAAAGGAGAAAGCTATGGCGCTAATAGCAATTATCGACGACGATCCGGACATTCTGGACGCCAGCTCGCTTGTGCTCAAGTCTAAAGGACACGATGTTGTTACAGCCACAAATCCTAAGGACGGCTTGAAGATTATTACGGAAAGAAAACCAAACTTGATTATTCTCGATGTTATGATGGATGAACCTGATGATGGTTTCTTTCTAGCTCAAAAATTAAGAAGGGAAAACATTCAAACCCCGATCTTAATGTACACCTCTGTTTCAAAAGCAATCGGAATGGATTTCAACAAAAGTGAAATGGTTCCGGTTGACGACTTTGTTGAAAAACCAATTTCACCGGATGAGCTAGTAGCAAAAGTAGAAGCTTTACTTAACAAAGTAGAGGAGAAACGATAATGCTTTTACTAGAAAAAAATGCAATGACCGAAGAAATTGAACTGCTTGTAAAAAAGCATGGCAATTCTCGTTCTGCACTACTTCCTATTCTTCAAGACATTCAAAGGAAGCACAAATACATTCCGGATTTTGCACAGCAAGAAATTGCACGCTTGCTCGATATTCATCCGGTTGAAATTTACAGCGTTATTTCTTTTTACGCGTTTCTAAATACCCATCCAAAAGGAAGAAACATTGTTCGTTTGTGCCAGACAATCACTTGCGATCTCGCCGGAAAAGAAAATGTTGCAAAAGCAATCGAAAGAGAGCTCGGAATTAAGTTCGGAGAAACAACTAAGGATAACAGAATAACTCTTGAATATGTTAACTGCCTCGGAATGTGTGATCAAGGTCCGGCGCTTTTAGTTAATGAAAGAGTTTATCCAAAAGTCTCTCCCGAAAAAGCTATTCAAATCTTGAACGAGATTAAGTGAGGTGATGAATGGAAAAGAAAAATAGGAGTGGAGCGGTAATATTCTCACCTTACGTAAAAGGTGAAGCAGTTAAGAAAGTAGTTTCGATGAAACGTGAAGATGTTTTGTTCGATCTACGCGAATCTAAATTAAAAGGAAGAGGCGGTGCCGGATTTCCAACAGCAACTAAATGGACACTTGTAGCAGCAGCCGCTTCCACAGAAAAATATATAGTATGTAACGCTGATGAAGGAGAGCCGGGAACATTCAAAGATAGAGTTCTATTGTTAGAGTACCCTGAATTAGTTTTTGACGGAATGGTTATAGCCGGCTATGTAATTGGTGCAAAACTCGGAATTGTTTATCTGCGCGGCGAATATGAATACATGTTGAAATCTCTTGAAGATTATTTAGAAACGATGAGAAAAGAAAACTTGTTAGGCAAAGACATTGCCGGCAAAACCGGCTTCGATTTCGATATTATAATTCGTCTTGGCAGCGGTGCTTATGTTTGCGGTGAAGAAACTGCGCTAATAGAATCATTAGAAGGAAACCGCGGCGAAGCTCGTAACCGTCCACCATACCCGGTTAATACCGGATTCATGGGCAAACCAACAACAGTTAACAATGTGGAAACATTCGCAGCGGTTTCACACATTGTAATTAAAGGCGGTGCCTGGTATTGTAATCATGGTACGGATAAATCAACCGGCTCAAAATTATTTTCTGTCAGCGGTGATTGTGAGAAACCTGGCGTTTACGAATTGCCATGGGGAACAAAAATCTCAGAACTTCTTGAACTTGTTGGCGCAAAGAACACAAAAGCTGTTCAGGTTGGAGGAGCTTCCGGTTTTTGCATTCCAAAAACACAATTTGATAGAGCCTTAGGTTACGAAGATGCAGCAACCGGCGGCTCAATAATGATTTTCAACGAGAGCAGAAATATGCTGCACGTGCTTAAGAACTTTATGGAATTCTTTGTGGAAGAATCTTGCGGGCAATGTACGCCATGCCGCATCGGTAATACAAAACTCCTTGAAGGTGTTGAAATGATAGAGAAAAGTGAATTTACTTTCGGTTATATCAATAAGCTAAAGGAACTCGGAAAGACAATGCAAGTGGCTTCAAAATGCGGATTGGGACAATCGAGCCCGAATTCATTTATATCAATCTTAGAAAACTTCAAAGAAGAAATTTTCAATAGCGGAGGTAGTCATGGAAAATAAAGAAAATCGTAGAGCTCCTGTTAGCCAGAAGCCGCTCGTTATTGAGAAGCCGAAAGATCCGTCATACATTGGCGGAACTATTTCTATTGAAATAAATGAAAAGAAGGTAACTGTTCCTTTAGGAACAACAATTCTCGAAGCTTGCAAGATGAATGGAATTTCTGTTCCAACACTTTGCCATCACGAAGACCTTTGCGTAGCCGGAGTTTGCCGTGTTTGCGTTGTTGAAGTTGAAGGAATGAGAACACTCCAGGCTTCTTGCGCGTATCCAATAACAGCACCAATCAAAATAAAAACTTCTACGCCAACAGTTCGTAAAGCCCGCCGCAATATTATTGATTTGATGTTGAGTGAACATTACGGCGAATGTTATTCTTGTTTTAGAAATGGTAAATGCGAATTGCAAAATCTTGCAAAAGAATATGGTGTAGATAATTATAACTTTGGTCATGTTGAAGCCCCTCGTTACGAAGTTGATGAATCATCATACTCTGTAATTCGCGACATGAGCAAATGCGTTCTCTGCAAACGTTGTGTTAGAACTTGTATTGATTTGCAAGAAGTTGGCGTACTCGAAGCTGTGGAGCGTGGACACAATACCCGCATCAGTACATTTTTAGATAAACCATTGCTCGATGTAATTTGTATTAATTGCGGTCAATGCATTAACCGCTGTCCTACCGGCGCGCTTCGTGCAAATGATCCCTCTGATGAAATCTGGGCTGCAATTGATGATCCTAAAAAACATGTTGTGATTCAAACGGCTCCTTCGCCGCGCGCTGCTATCTGTGAAGAATTCGGAATGGAAGCCGGGCATTCACTCACTAAAGAATTAAATACTGCTTTACACAGAATCGGTTTTGATAAAGTATTTGATACAAACACAACAGCCGATTTAACAATCTTTGAAGAGGGAACAGAGCTTGTTCTACGACTCTACAAAGCTCTCGTCCAAAAAGAACCGGTAGCGCTTCCTCAGTTTACTTCTTGCTCGCCGGGATGGGTAAAATTCTTAGAGCATTACTATCCGGAGTATATTGATAATCTCTCAACTGCAAAATCACCTCAGCAAATGTTTGGCGCGTTGATAAAAACTTTCTATGCAGAAAAAGCCGGAATTAAACCCGAAGACATTGTTTCGGTTGCTGTTATGCCTTGCTCTGCAAAGAAGTTTGAATGCAACAGACCGGAAATGAATGACAGCGGTTACAAAGATGTTGATTATGGCTTGACTACACGCGAATTAGCTAGAATGATTAAGGAAGCAGGAATCAATTTACCGGAAATGCCTAAGGGTGATTTCGATTCTCCGTTTGGCGAAGCTTCCGGTGCCGGATTGATATTTGGTGCTACAGGCGGCGTTATGGAAGCTGCTATTCGCTCCATATATGAGTTTGTTACCGGCAACAAAACCGAAGATGCATTTGCAAACGCAAATATTCTTCCGTTACGCGGATTTGATGGAATCAAATATGTTGAACTTCCTCTTGGTGAAAAATTCGGTCCGGTTCCCGATGTAATTAAGCACTTAGTTCCTAATTGGGATTGGCTAAAAGGAGTTACGCTCAAAGTAGCCATTGCACACGGAACAGCAAACGCAAAGAAAATTATGGATGATATTAAAGCAGGTGGAAAATTCTCAGAATGTCATTTCATAGAATTTATGGCTTGCCCGGGCGGATGTTTAGGCGGCGGCGGTCAACCAATTCCTACAACTCCGGAAATTCGTATGAAACGCGCACAAGCAATTTATGCTGAAGATGAGTCTCTTGAAATGCGTAAGTCTCACGATAATCCAAACGTAGTTCGTTTGTATGAAGAATTTTTGACCGATGGTCCGTGCGGACATATCTCTCATAAATTGCTGCATACTCATTATATAAAACGTGGAAGGTATATTGCTTAAGTAGTTAAAAGGGCTCGGTTAAACGAGCCCTTTTATTTAGGTCAAGTTAATTTACTTTCTTGTACAGTTGGCTTATATTTAATTCAGATTGCTTGGAACTTTAATTCATTTGAGATAGATATGCTTTCTCTTGTTCCAGATTGGGCGCAGCATTATGGTGAATTCTGGAGGGCAATTCGCGCAAGAAATTTGTGGTTTATCAAATTGCGCTACTTTGCAATTGTAATTTTAACTGCATTTTTATTAACAGGGGAGTTGCTTCTAAATTTCCGACTAACCTTAGTACAAGTGCAAGCTATTTCGACAATCACGCTTGTTATACTTTGTTATAATCTTTTAATCCACAAATACCGATTAAGAATCGGCTGTGACCCAAACAAGTTTAATTGCCTTCACACTTCTTTAATCATGATTATTCTGGATTTGGTTGCGCTTTTACTTCTTGTTTATTTCACGGGATCAATAGACTCGCCTCTTTGCATGCTCTTTGTTTTTCACATGATAATAGGCAGCCTGATTCTGCCCGGTTACATTGTCTACATGTTTGCCGGACTAATCTCCCTTTCATTTGCTGTTCTAATAGCTATGGAACACAACTCGGTTATTTCCAATCATAAAATTTCCGGAATTATAAACCGAACAGCGTACCACACGACAGAATATGAACTGCTATTTGTTCTAACTTTTTCATTCATGTTATTTGTAAGCGTTTATATCACAAATAAAATTGCTAGACAATTATTCCAGCGAGAGCAACAGCTTAGAGAATCGCTGGAGAAACTGAACGAAGCTGAAAACACAAAACAACGTTATACATTAGGCGTAGTGCATGAAATTAAAACACCGGTCGCAGCTGTAAAATCTATTGTTGATTTGCTGTTAGGTAACTACGTAGGTCCGCTAAGTGCTGAAGTAGAAGAAAAGCTTTTACGTGCTAGGCTAAGAAGCGAGGAAGCATTATTGCTTATTAACGATGTTTTGCAGTTCTCGCGCATAAAATTGTTAGACATCAACTTAAACGAAATTATAAAGGTTGAGCAGATGATTTCGCAAATAATTGATATGCACACCGAGGAAGTAAAGGAAAAGAACATAAAACTTATTTTCAGTGATAAAAGAAAAATCGAACGGGTTTTGTTTGGAGCTCCGTTATTACTTGAGCTGGCATTTTCAAACATAATCTCAAATGCAATTAAGTACACCCAGCATGATGGAGAGGTATTTATAATATTACGAGAAGACGCAAACATAATAGAAATTGAAATCAGTGATAACGGAATTGGCATTCCCGCGAAAGAGCAAAGAACTGTATTTGAACATTTTTATAGAGCTACAAACGTAAATAAAGCGAGTATAGAAGGAAGCGGCATGGGTTTGTCTATAACCAAAGAAATCATCACTAAGCATCAAGGTACTATTGAAGTTACAAGCCCTTCTAAAATTGGTAATGTAATTTCTCCAGGGACAACAGTGATTATTAAACTTCCATACAGGCAACCTGGTGTTGAATTAGACACGGTTACATATGAGGAGTACTCGTAAAGCAGAAATAATTCCGGGGAAGATATGCTTTCGCCTTTTTAGCAGCTTCTATATTTGAAAATATTCCATAAACTGTTGAACCTGTCCCGGACATCAAAGCGAATAAAGCTCCGCAATCGTACAAAGTCTTTTTAATCTCACCTATCTCAGGGTATAACTTAAAAACATTTGATTCAAAATCATTTTTTATAAGTGCTCTTGCTAAAGAGTAGCTGAATTTCCCTTCAGTAATTAAAGCTAGAAAATCACTAGCGGCTTCGTTTCCCTTAATATTTGAGAAAGCTTCTTTAGTTGACACATTAATTCCGGGGTTCACTATCAGAATTGGTTCTTCAATATCAACATTAACCATTTTAAGTGCTTCTCCTCGCGAAGTACCAATTGCCGGTTTCGCTTTAATAAAAAAGGGAACGTCCGAGCCAAGTTCTAAAGCTAATTCAAGCATCTTTTCATATTTAATTCCAAGTTGAAACATCTCGTTAATTGAAATTAAAGTAGCGGCTGCATCAGAACTTCCGCCGCCAAGTCCTGCTTGAGAAGGAATGTTCTTCCTTAGCTCAATTTTTGCAGTGATTGATTTGCCGGAAAAATTTTCTAATAGCTTGGCGGCTTTCACTACTAGATTCGATTCGTCGTTAGGAATAGATGACGCGTTGCAAATAAATTCGAACCTCTCAGACCACTCAAATATCAGAACGTCAAACAAATCAAGGATAGGGTAAAACAAAGTATTGAGGTTATGGTAGCCGTCTTCTCGTTTCGAAAGGACATCTAAGCCAATATTTATTTTAGCGGGAGCTTTAATTTCGATACGCTTCATCAAAATATTCCTTTATGGCATTTGTGTGCGCCGGATTAGAACCGCAGCAAGAACCCACAAAAGTCGGGCTAAATCTTACAAACTCCTTTATGTAACCAACATAGTTTTCCGGTGAAATGCCGCACGAAATGTGCTGAGCAGTAACTGCACCGCTTCCGCAATTTAAATAGAACCCAAAATTTCCGGGCATTTGTATCTTATCCAATAAGTTTTCGAAGTCAGTCGGCTTAATACAATTGAATCCAATCGCTTGCGGCGGGAAGTTTTTAATTAGTCTAATAGCCTCATCTATAGGTTCTCCGCTTAATAGTTTGAGTGATTCATCAAAGTAAATGTTCATAGAATAGGGGATTGAGTTTTCTGAACAGAACTTACAGACGATTTCTATTTCATCCAGATGTGAATGAGTTTCATTCCAAATAATATCACAACCGGATTCATAGAGCAGTTCAATATGTTTTTTGTGATTGTAATCCAAATCGAATAATGAAATCGTGCGTTCTTTTTGATAGCAATCTTCGGCAGGAGCATTGGAGCCGGCAATAATTATGTCGGTTTCTCCCTTAGCTTGGATAGCAAGCGTAACACTTCGTTTTACGAAGTCCGAATTAGTTATCGCAAGATTACTTTTCTTTTTAGCAGACGGATTTGTTCGGAATGTATTCGTCGTAATTATATCAGCTCCGGCATCAACATATTCTTTATGAAGTTGTAAAACGGCTTGCGGCTCGGAAATGCTGAGATATGAAAACCACAAATCTTTGTCGGCAGAAAATCCACGCTGCTGTAGTACACTTCCAAAAGCTCCATCTAAAATTAATGGACGACTTAGCGCAGCTTTTTTATTTAAGAGTAAATCTGATTTATTCATTTCAAAATAATGTGTTATAAGAACGAGTTATAAATTTCTAAGCTGATAGTAGATTGTTTTTGTTTATAAGCTTTTCAATCTTATCCATAATTCTTTCGTTCGGAAGCTCCAAGAAACATTCATGCTTGCGAGGGCATTCAAGCAAATTGCAAATGATGCAATCCAATTCCGGCAAGTTAATCCATTCATGGTTATCGCCAAAGGGACCTTGAAGGTGCGGCGCAGTTGGTCCATGAATACTCAATACCGGCGTTCCAAGAGCCGTTGAAATGTGCATTGGTCCGCTGTCATTCGCAATTAAAAATTTGCACCCGGAAATTAATGCAGCCATTTCAAGGATTGAAGTTGGTGGAGCATAAACAGATTTATCTTTCAATATATTGAATAGTTTTTCTCCATCTTCTTCATCACCTTTGCCCCAAAGGATTAGAATCTTAGCATTATACTTTTGAATGACTAATTTAGCAATCTCAGCAAACTTTTTTGCATCGCATTTTTTAGATGCCCAACTTCCGGTTGGACAAATACCAACAACAAAATCGCTTTCTTTGAAGGTTTTACTAAAATATTCTTTTGCAAAGAGTTCGCTATTTTTATCGAGAGAATAATGTAGCTTCTCCAATTTTGTCGTTAGCCCAAATTTCTCAAGCACTTTAAGATGAAGTATTGCATTGTGCCATTTGCTGCGTTCTTTCGGTCCAAAATAATTGTACGCGTATTTTCTTCCACGAAGTGGAAAGCCAATCCGGATTTTTGAACCGCTGAAAAAAGTAATTTGTGCTGAACTTGGATTGCAGAAGAAATCAATTACGAGGTTGTATTTACTCTTTCTAACTTGCCACGCCAGTTTGATTCGTTCTGTTAGACTTTTCCGGTTGAAAATGAGAACATTATTTATCTGTGGTAAGCCTTTTAATCCATAGGAAGATGGCTTTTCAGTGAGGAAATCAATCTGAGCATTCGGAAAATCTTCCCGTAAGTTATCTAAAACGATTGTAGAACAAACTACATCGCCTATGCCGCGAAGTTTTATCAATAAGATTTTCTTTACTTGCTCTTTAGGAATTACGAACTGTTCCAAAATTGTTCTCAAAAGTTAATTGAATTGCTAACCAGAATGATTTATTTTCAATTGATTCTTCACTTACAATTTACAAAGAATGAATTATTATGACAAAACAACTTACTGATTTATAAACTTGAGGCTGAAATGAATTTGAAAGGAAAAACTGCAATTGTAACCGGCGGTGCTATGGGTATTGGTTTGGCTACATCTAAGCGCTTAGTAAATGAGGGTTGCATAGTAACTATTTGGGACATGAACGAAGTTGAAATGGCTAAGGCAAAAACCGAGTTGGAAAATTTGGGCGGGAAAATATTTACATATCAATGCGATGTTACAGACAAAACTCGCGTAGCTCAATTAGCAGAACAAGCAAGAATAGATATGGATCATGTTGACATTTTGATAAACAACGCTGGGTACGTAAAAGGAGGAGATTTTTTAGATCAACCTGTGGAAAATTGGGAGAGAACAATTGACGTGAACCTTAACGCAGTTATATTCGCAACTCACGCAGTTCTTCCACAGATGTATGAAAGGAACTCCGGTCATATAGTAAATATTTCTTCAGCTGCCGGGATAATTGGTGTTGGAGGACTTTCCGTTTACGCTGCTTCTAAATGGGCTATCTGGGGGCTTACTGAGTCTTTGCGATTTGAAACTTGGAGTCATGGCAAAAAAGGAATCAAATGGACTTCCATTCATCCAAGTTATCTTACGCAAGGTTTATTTGAAGGAGCGAAGCTAAATTTTCTTGGCAATCTTATTGTCCCGCTTGTAAAAAACCATGATGTGATTGCAAAAGCAATTGTTAATGATGCACTGAAAAAGGGAAAGCTTGTTGTGAGAAGACCGCGAAGCTTGCGTCTATCAATTATTCTAAGAGGAATATTATCAGACTTTCTTTTCCAGAAAATGTTGGTAATGATGGGCGTTCATACAAGCATGCATGGTTTTAAAGGTAGAGAAGTGAAGTAACACTATTCTTCGATATACTCACAATCGTTTGGAATTTCCGGACGAACGAGCAAAACACTTTCTTTCATTACCGAAACTTGTCCCGGTTCGTGGCGGGCATTTTTAGAAACATATTTTTTAAGAGTATATGTAACCGGCGCTACTTTAGCCGTTTTCGATTTACTGTAGAATGCTGTGATTGAAGCTGCTTTCTCTAAAACTCTTTTCGGAATTGCTTCTTTAGTATTTTCAACGCGTAATACTCCATGAGAACCGGCAACAGAACGCGCATGAAACCAAAAGTCATTTTGCTTCGCGAATTTTGTAGTAAGCATATCGTTATTCTTACTGTCCTTGCCAATATAGAAATGATATTTGCCGTCAATTAAGAAATGCCGGAATGGAAGTTTATCTTTTTTATCTTCACTTGAGTTTTGCTGTGTATTCATTTTCAATTCTTTTTTGATTACTTGTAACTGCTCTACAGTTGTATCAGTTGTTAGCTCATCTTTTAGAACAAGTAAACGGTCAAATTTTGCTTTAGCAGATTTGTAAAGTTGGGCGGATTTCTCAAACTCTATCTTTTCTGAGCGAGCTTTATCAAAATAGCTGTTCACATTTTGCTGAGGAGAAAGTTTAGGATCAATTTTAATTGTTGCCGATTGATTGGTTTTCCAATCTTCTACTATAATTTCTTTGTCTCTCTTATTGATTTGTCCAATTACAGAAAGAAGCAACTCGCCATTCCTCTGGTATTCTTCTTCTTTCGAGCCATTTTCAATTCGTGCTTTCAAGTTATTCAGCTTCGATGCACTTTTCTCAATTTCATTTTCGATAAACTTTTCAATTTCATGCTTGGCATTGTGAGTTTTTACAGTTGTAAGTTTCAAGTGAAGATATTTTGTAATGGCTTCAAAGTAATTGTCGAACAGTTCTACTTCCATGTTTTGCTTAGAATCTAAAAAAGAGATAGGTCGGAAAACTGTATCTCCGGTTTCCACATCAATCCCAACAACAATTTTACCATTTATTATTTCACCAATTATTTGAACAGCGGACTCTACCGAATTATCTTTTGCCTCAACTTGCCGTAGAATTTCTTTGGACAAATAAGGAAGTGCTTTTAGCTCTTGAAGCGATTTTAGCCCGGCAATACTGTTTAACAGCAATGCCGTTGAATTAACAAATTCAAGATCTGACAGCTCTTTGGAAATCTTAGCAAGTTGATCATCAGCAATTTTTTTGAAAGAATGAAGAACTTTTTCTGAATCAAGCAGAAAGCAGTTAGATTTGCTTCCGCGGAAGAGAATGTAGAATGTTCCGGATTCTAATTCGAAAGCAATAATTCTTTCGCCGAAAGCCATTTTAACTTGTTTAATTTTCTGCGGCAGTAAATCGCCAAAGAAATCAGCTGTATTCTTTTTAGCCTTTCGGTGTTCATCCTTAAAATAAAAGTGAAACTCTTGCGGATTGGTTGAAATAATGAAATGGAAATAAGAAAATTCTTCTAATGGAATGTGAAGAAACAGTTTATCGCGCTCTTGAGTGTAGCACTCATATAGTTTCTTGCCGGACAAAATTGAATTTAATTCTTGAGAAGCTCTCAGTAAGTAGAAATAGTTTTTGTACATCGCTAAGATTTCTTCACTTTTTCATGCTTTGTATCTTCATAAACAGCGCGAAGTAACTGTTCTTCAGCAAGCGTTAATTGCAATTTTCTTCTGCTCAAAACTACGCGGGCGACTTCGATGCACTTTTCAATATCATAATTACGGAGAAAATCCGTTCCGCCCCAAGAAAAAGAGGGAATATAGCGAGCTGGAAATCCGGCTCCGAAAATATTGCATGAAACGCCCGCAATTGTCCCGGTATTAAACATAGTGTTGATAGCTGTTTTAGAATGATCGCCCATAATTAGACCAACAAACTGTGAATTAGTAGCAACATTCTTTCCTTTGATCAGCACAGAAACTGAACCGTAATTGTTTTTCAAATCGCTATTGTTAGTGCTTGCGCCAAGGTTAACCCAGCTTCCTAAATATGCGTGGCCTAGAAACCCTTCGTGTTGTTTGTTGGAATGTGAATGAATGATTGATGCTTCGATTTCACCGCCTACTTTGCAGACTTCGCCAACACTCGTATCGTGATAAATTGCTGAGTGTGCTTTCACTACTGAGTCTTCGCCTATGAATGCCGGTCCTTGAATCAAACTATGAGACATTACTTGCACATTCCTGGAAATGTAAATCGGTCCTTGAGATGCGTCCAAATGAACAAATGGATCCAACTTTGCATCTTTAGCAACAAATATTTCCTTTTTGTTTGTGTATTCAACCAACGGGAATTTTTTAAGTATAATTTCTTCTCTAACCAACAAACTATAATCAGCGCGAATCTGCTTACCATTTTCATTAACCAAATCCCAAGGGTAAACAAATAACCTGGCGGTAGTTTGCTTTTCTGTAAACTCAGCGTTTTCAAAATGCAGAAATTCTGAAGTCTCATCGAAAATTGTTTTGAGAGAACTATTAGAAATGTTTGCAGCTACTATATCGTTGTCACACTTCAAAATTTCGTTTGGTTCCAGCTTCTTAATTTCTTTTGCAACTGTTTTATCTATCAGCAAACGCCCGTTTATAAACAGAATATCTTCATCTCCAAAGTTGTTTACGTTCAATTTGGGATTTCTCTCTTGAACGGCGTTATGTAAAACCTTGCGTGTGTGAAGGATTAGTCTGTAAGACGGAAAGTTGTGCATCACTTTCTCGCGCAAGGTAAGAATGCCGCAACGCAAATCGTAAACCGGGCGAAGAAAGACTAATGGAAGTAGGTTTTCAAACTTTTCGTCTTCAAAAACACAAATGCTTTTTTTCATGCTGATGTTCTGTTTGTTTGAATCAAAAATAAAGAAATGAAAATTGGGAATAAAACCTTAAATGATTTATATCAACAATTTTGTAGGAAGAAGCTACTTTAATATATTTGACCTATGAAAAAGCCATCAAAAAATATCTGGAAACCAATCGTTTCCGCTTTGATTCTCATCTTTGGTGTTTTACTTGTTATAGACCTCTTAATAATGCCGTTCTATGTTAGCGGAAGTGAAGCTAAAATTCCGAATGTAGTAGGTATGAACAAGGATGAAGCATTCAACATACTTGAAGACGCAAATCTTAGCCCGGTAATTCAAACAACCCGTTATGATGAAAAATATGGCAAGGATAGAGTAATTTTTCAGAAGCCGGAAGGTAATAAACTTGTTAAAGCCGGCAGACGTGTTTATTTGACAATTAGCGGTGGTGAGCCTCTTGTTCGTGTTCCTTTTTTAATTAATAAGACTGTACGCGATGCGCAAGTTACGCTAGAACGCGCAGGTCTGCTGCTGGGAGATATAGATTCAGTTGAGTCTGAAATGGATGCCGATCTGATTGTAGAGCAGCAGTATTTTCAAGGGAGAGAATTGGCAACAGGATCTAGAGTAAATGTAAAAATTAGTATTGGACCCCAACTTGGAATGGTTCGCGTACCAAACCTGGTAGGACGTTCGTTTACGGAAGTTGAAAATACTTTGAAATCTTTGTCGCTTAGAATTGGCACTAAAATTTATGTTAAGTCTTCCGGATATTTGCCTAATACAATTATAGACCACACTCCGGCTGAAGGTAGTCTTATTAAAGTTGGAGATAGTGTTAACGTCTGGATAACAGGAAGCAAAATAGGTGACCGATGAAAGATAAAATTTTAGCTCCGTCAATTTTAACAGCTGATTTTGGAAACCTTGCCCAACAAATTAGATACGTTGAACTTGGTGGTGCCAATTGGATTCATTGCGATATTATGGACGGACAGTTTGTGCCGAACATTACGTTCGGCCCATTTGTGTTAAAAGCAATTCGTAAGTCTACCAAACTGCCAATAGACGCACATTTGATGATTAAATCTCCGGATAATCTTTTAGAAGAATTTATTAATGCCGGAGCTAATTATGTTACAGTTCATCAAGAAGAAGTAGTGCACTTGCATAGGACTCTCACTAAGATTAAAGAGCTTGGTGCAAAAGCCGGTGTAGCGTTAAATCCGGCAACTCCAGTTTCAACTTTGAAGGAAGTTCTTCCACTTGTTGATATGATTTTGGTAATGTCTGTGAACCCGGGCTTTGGCGGACAGAAATTTATTGAAAGTTCCATAGCTAAAATAGCAGAGTTAGATTCTCTAAGAGCAGAGAATAATTATCACTACTTGATACAGGTTGATGGCGGGATTGGGATGGACAACATTAAGCGTGTTTCCGAAGCCGGTTGTAACTCGTTTGTAATTGGGAATTCGATTTTTAAGCATGATAACATTACTGCCGCAACAGTTGAGTTTAAGAATCTGCTTTCATAAAATTATTATTAACGAAAGAGATTACAAGCCGTTTTTTTTCTTAATTTCCATTAGTAATTAACCCATTAAACTTTTGAGGGCGATTTGACAGTTCACCTAATCGAGCTCTTTTTTACAGACGTATTTAAAAGGTACTCCGCCAAGTACAACATTTTCAGAGACCTTTACGAAAAAGATTTACTCGGCTTAGAAATTCGTGGAATCAATTACCGCTTTTCAAAAGTTATCAAGAAAATAATCTTCATCAATAAAGAGATTTGCTATACAACTGCCGTTGATAAAAACGATATGTGCGAGCTCTTGGTTTTAGGTTCATACTCCGTGTTTAAGGATTTGGCAAAAGAAATTATTGCTATTGGTAATGAAGATCTTGGGCAGAAAATTACGCGCACTATCAATAACATAGAAGGTTATGACGAAAAAGAAATAATTCTCGGAGATAAGCCGTTTTCATTTGATAAGTCATATCTCTTTGGAATTTTGAATGTAACCCCCGATTCATTTTCCGATGGAGGAAAATATTTTTCGGTTGAAAAAGCTATAACAAAAGGAATTGAATTAATTAATGAGGGCGCGGATGTATTAGATATTGGCGGAGAGTCAACCCGTCCCGGTTCTGACCCTGTAAGCCAAGAAGAGGAACTAAAAAGAGTTATTCCGGTTATCGAAGGAATATTAAAACTAAAGCCGGATACGCTAATTTCAGTTGATACTACTAAAGCGGTTGTTGCAGAAGAAGCATTGAAATGCGGAGCTAAAATAATTAATGATATTAGCGGTTTTAGCTTCGACACTAAGATTCTTGACGTTGTGAGGCAGTTTAATGCGGCTTACGTACTCATGCACATCCAGGGCGAGCCGAAATCAATGCAGAATAATCCGGTTTATGATGAAGTTGTTAGTGATATTTATGATTACCTTTTGAACAAAGTTGAACTCGCAAAGAAAGCCGGAATCAAAAATATAATTATTGATCCGGGAATTGGATTTGGCAAAAGAACTTCTGATAATTACGAAATCATAAAGAGGCTGCAAGAGTTTAAGGGAATTGGGCAGCCGATTATGGTAGGACTTTCTAATAAATCATTTCTTGGTAAAGCTCTTAATCTTCCGGTTGAAGAACGTGAAGACCCAACTCTAATTGCCGAAACCATAGCCATAAAAAACGGGGCTTGTTTTATCCGCACGCATAATGTTAAGAAAGCAAAAAATGCAATTGAGCTCAATAAATATTTTGATAATCCGGAATTGCTAAACAATGTTTGAATTATTTAGGATAGGATTTCTTTCCGTAACTCTGCTCGATGTAATTGACATCGTGCTTGTTACAGCTATTTTTTACAAGATATTTACGATTATACGGGGAACAATTGCCGCACAAATTTTTTTCGGATTAATTCTTGTGCTGTTCCTTTCATTTGTAGTACAGGCAGCAAATTTCAAAGCGCTGGGGTGGCTTCTCAAATTACTTTCCGACATTTGGGTAATAGCGTTTATCATTTTATTCCAGCCCGAAATTAGAAGAATACTTATTCTTATAGGCAGAAGTCAATTTATCAGCTTTTTTGTTAAAAGTGATCACACAACAATAACTGATGTAATTGCAGAATCAGCTTACGAATTGGCTCAAAATCAGCATGGTGCTTTAATAGTAATTGTTAAAAGCGGCGGCATCCGGGGCGTTGCTGAAACCGGCGAACTAATTGATTCAAAAGTTACCAAGAATTTGCTGCGCTCAATATTTTTCCCTCGCTCACCGCTCCATGATGGCGCTGTAATAATAAATAACGAAATAATTGAAGCTGCTCGGTGTACACTTCCTCTTTCCACTGAAACGAAAAAGGATGGCAGAGCGTTGGGAATGAGACACAGAGCCGGACTTGGAATTTCGGAAATGGCTGACGTTGTGTGCGTTATAGTTTCTGAGGAAACCGGCAGTATTTCAATTGCGGAAAATGGAAATCTAAAAACCGGACTTTCAAGGGAAACTTTGAAACGCTTGCTTAATGAATCGCTAAGGAAATCTACCGATAAAAACATTCGCGGTATATTTCAAGGGGCTAAAAACATCTGATGTTTTTGGAACTATGATTAGACTTGGAATTAGTTAAATTTGCGAGCCAATAATTCTAAACATAATTAAAGAGGAATGTGATGAAGCTGAAATATTTTTCACATTCAGCGTTTCAGATAACAACTGCTAGCGGCAAAGTTATTCTCATAGATCCTTTTTTAGATGGGAATCCAACTTCGCCGGCTAAGTCCAATGATGTTCGTGCTGATTATATCATTCTTACACACGGACATGGAGATCATATAGGAGATGCTTTCAAGATCGCCAAGAGATGCGGTTCACTTTTTATTTGTTTAAATGAGTTAGCAAATTATGTTGCAGCAAAAGGTTTCAATGCGCACAATATGCACATTGGCGGTTCTCACATGTTCGAGTTTGGAAGAGTTAAATTAACAATCGCGCATCACGGCTCTATGACACCCGATAATTATTACGCTGGAGAGCCATCCGGAGTGATTCTTACAATTGAAGGGAAGAGTATTTACCACACTGGCGATACGGGATTGTTTTATGATATGAAATTGATTGGCGAGATGACGCCGCTTGATTATATGCTTCTCCCAATTGGCGATAATTTTACAATGGGAATCACAGATGCGGCAAAAGCCGTTGAGCTTGCAAATCCTAAAACTGCTATACCAATGCACTACAATACTTTCTCGGTTATTGAAGTTGATCCGATGGAATTTAAAAAGAAAGTTGAAGCTATTGGGAAGAAATGTATAGTAATGAAATTTGGCGAAGAAATAGAACTTTAATCTACTACTGAATATATATGGCAAAAACTATTGTAATAGCAAACCAGAAGGGCGGCGTAGGTAAAACAACTACTGCAATTAATCTTTCGGCATCTGTAGCTGCTGCTGAATTTAAAACGCTCTTGATTGATATTGATCCGCAGGCAAATTCTACTTCCGGATTGGGAATTGAGAATAATGATTTATCAGTTTATCCGGTTTTGATTGGACAAGAGCCGGTAGAGAACTGCATACAGAATACTTATATGCCGTTCCTTGATATACTTCCGTCAAATATTAATCTTGTTGGAGCGGAAGTAGAGATGGTCTCGCTCGAAGCTAGAGAGTATCTTCTAAAGAACGCACTAAAAACAATTCAAAGCAACTACGATTTTGTTTTTATTGATTGTCCTCCTTCACTTGGATTATTGACTCTTAACGCTCTCACTTCGGCAAATTCGGTTTTAATCCCTGTACAGTGCGAGTATTTTGCCCTTGAAGGACTTGGTCAATTATTGAATACAATCAATATCGTTAAGAAAAATCTAAATGAAGAGCTTGCTGTGGAAGGTGTTGTGTTAACAATGTACGATACACGTCTGCGCTTATCTCATCAAGTTGTTGATGAAGTTAAAAAATATTTTGGTAACAAAGTTTACGACACAATCATACACAGAAATGTAAGACTATCGGAAGCTCCAAGCCATTCCAAACCGGTAATTCTATACGATGCAAGTTCTATCGGTGCACAGAACTACATTTCATTGGCTTCAGAATTAATTCAAAGAAATAATTTTCAAAGGAAGGGGAGCGAGTAAGTGAATTTAATAAAACCCGGTTTAGGCAGAGGACTTGACGCGCTAATCAATCCAAAATTAAAAGATAAAGCTGATGCGCCTATTGCCATTCAGTCAAGCGAACTTCAAAAAGATGATGGTGCTTCATTTGATATATTAGCTAAAATTCCGGTTGAAAAAATCTCGCCTAATCCATATCAGCCAAGAACCGAATTTGAACCGCAAGCTCTTGAAGAATTAAAAAAATCAATTCTTGAAAACGGACTAATTCAGCCAATCACAGTTCGCAGAGCTCAAAATAATAGTTATGAATTGATTTCAGGTGAACGCAGACTTCGTTCTTGCAAAGAAATTGGCATAAGAGAAATACCGGCTTACATAATAAAAGTTGATACTAAAGAAGCCATGCTTGAGCTCTCTCTTATTGAGAATATCCAGAGAGAAAAACTTAACGCAATAGAAATAGCAAATGCTTACAAGAGATTGATAGACGAATGCAATCTTACCCAAGAAGAGATTGCGGACAAAGTGGGCAAGGACAGAACAACAGTGACTAATTTCATTCGTTTGTTGAAATTGCCTCAGCGAATCCAACAAAGCTTAGCTAAAGATGAAATAACGACCGGTCACGCGCGGGCGTTGATTAATTTGACTAGTGAAATTCAGCAGATAGAACTTCTGGAAAAAATGATCAAGCATAGTTATTCTGTTAGAAAAGTTGAAGATGAAGTAAGAAAGCTTTTATCACCAAAGAAAAAAGCAAAGATTGTTTCCTTACCTACAACCGGAAGAATAAGTGATGCGTCTAAAAAGGATCTTGAAGAAAAAATGCAGCGCATACTTGGCACAAAGGTAATGTTTAAGCAAGATAAAAACGGCGCCGGCGAGATTGTAATTGAATTTTACTCAACTGCGGAATTAGAACGACTATATGAATTACTCGAATCGATTGGAAGAGGATATAATTAAAAAAGTTTTGTTAATATTTCTAATTCTGTGCGCAAATTTCATTCACGCACAGAAGGATTCAACCACTAAATCAACACCTCAAATTGATTCATCTTCAGTTACAAAATTATCACTCTCCGATACTACTAAGTTTTCAATGCAAAAATCCGCTTGGGGTTCGGTTCTTCGCAGCGCTATTATTCCGGGTTTTGGTCAGTTCTATAATGAGTCTTATTGGAAAGTCCCAATTTTCTGGGGAGTTCTTGGCTATCTTGGTTATCAGTGGAATACAAATAATAAAACTTACAAAACGTACAAAGATTTATTTAACGGAAGTATCACTGAAGAAAATAAGGAAGGGAATACCTCTTATTACAATCAAAGAGAAAAGTTTCGAGATCAGAGGGATATGTTTGCTGTCTTTATTGGTCTAACCTACTTTCTTAACCTTATAGATGCTTATGTTGATGCACACCTTTTCGATTTTGATGTTGAAGCAGATGCAAGTACTAAAAGTTATCAAGTTTTGCTAAGGATAAAATTGTGATAAAATGAACAATCAATTGATATGTAATAATTGCCAAGCTTCAAATCCGGTTTATTCACTAAACTGTGAAAAATGTAATTCCTTTTTACGCGCTCGTGTACCAAATATTGATTTGTGGGATACTATATGGAATCTGCTTATTTCTCCTGTTGAAACAGCAACTAAGCTTATACAAGCTGAGAAAAAAAACTTTATTGTTTTCTTGCTTTCAGTCTGGCTTATTAAGGCAACTATCAATCAATACATTCTGAACAACTATTTCCAGCAAGAAAATAATTCAATCTTTGGCTCTATGTTTTTAGGTGGCTTGGTATCAGTTACTCTAATTATACTGAGTTCTTTTTTCATTACTTTGATTTTTAACGCCATAAAAATTCCAACAAGGTTCAAGGACGTTTTAGCTATTTATACTTATTCGCTAATTCCGATAATACTCGTTTTCCTATTCTTGACACCTTTTCATTTTGCCCTTTACGGATTTTATTGGTTCACAATAAATCCGCCGCCGCTTGTGATTAAGCCATTGGTATCTTACGTTCTATATGGAATTGAAGGGCTATTTTATGTTTGGGTGTTGGTCCTTTTTATCGCAACTTCGTATGCACAAAGCGGTAAAAAAACGCTCTCTATCATTGTAGGATTGTGTTTATTTCTTTTGCTATTCGGATATCAATTGTTAATCGCATAAAGATTATTCTTGATTAAGTAATCGTAAATTGCGCCGTATCGTAGTCCTCGTGTGTTAACGATTACTTCATTTATCTTAAAATACTTCATGAACTCTTCCAATATTAAGCATCCTCCAACAAGCAAGTCTTCACGACCTTCTACTATCTTACCATACGAGGTTCTTATTTCTTTTGGAGTCATTTGCTGAAGTTGAGTACAAACACCGGCAACTTGTTCTGATTTAAGAATAGTGTTATTAACCAACTCATTCGAATAATTTTTAACATTATTTATGATTGCGGATAAAGTTGTTGGTGTCCCGGCAACGGCAAGTGTTCGGGTATCTGCCGGGATAGTTTCTTGAATTTCCGATAGCTTGCTAACAATGTGTTTTCGTGCGTGTTCTATGGAAGAATTAGAAAGCGATTCGTTAGAAGAAAAAAATAATTCCTTTAACGATACAACTCCTAGTTGAAGACTTCTTCTGAAATCAATGTTCTTTGAATTGCCGAAAACTACCTCAGTACTTCCGCCGCCGATATCAATCAAAAGGGAATTATCCGTTTGGTATTCCGGTATAATAGCACCCAAAAATGATATCCACGCTCTTCTTCGCCTTTTAGAATTGATATTTTCCAATTATACTTTTCTTCTAAAAACTTTTTCAATTTGATTGCGTTTTTAGCAATTCTAAATGCATTCGTTGCCGAAACGATGACTTGCTCACACCTTGAATCTTTGATTATCCGATTGAATTCCATTAGTACATTTTCTAATCTGCCTATAGCGAGTTCGGAAATACCATCATTAATTGTTAGACTTTCGCTGATTCGCGGGGTTGTATAGAAATCGGAAATTTTGATGATTGAATTTGTTGATGGATTATATTCCATTATCAGCAAAATAACTGAGTTTGAACCTAAATCTATTGAAGCAAGAATCATATCTTTTTTATATTTTTTGAAAAAAAATTATGGACTATGAAAAATAATAACCTTTTTCTGAAAATCGTTCAGTTTCTCCTTGTTGGCTCATTTATATTTTGGTTAGGAAGTTACATTAGCCGTCACTTAGTAGTTTATCAACTATTCGAACCCGAAGGGTTAGTTTTAAGATCAGTATATGATGTTGAGAACCTCAAAACAGTGTGGATTACAATCTCACCGCTGATAGTCTCCAATATAATCGCTTTCCCGATCTTTGTAGTGTTATATGCAATTTACCTTATCGTTTCTAAAGATAGTCTGAAAAAGGAAGGATGGTTATTCATTTCGACTCTCATAATATTAGTTACAGCGCCATTTGAAATATTCTTGTTATTGAAAGATTATAAAATCATATCCCTTATTTATTCAAGTGTAATTGATTCAAACAAAGTATTAGAATTAGTTCGTGAAAGGATTACAATTTTAAGTAGTTTTTCTCTTATCGAAATTTTCTCATATCTTGCAATCATCTTTTTAACGATTCTAAAACCCCTTTCAAAATCAGATGAAAATAAAAGAGAAGGAACTTGAAAATATTTTAGTAGAACTCAAACAACTTGCTGCCGAGTTGGGCGCAAAAGTACGTTTCGAGAGAGGTGATTTTCAAGGCGGATATTGTATTGTGAGAACTGATAAGACAATTGTAATTAATAAACTTTCTTCACTGCAGCGTAAGATAATTACTTTAACAAGTGCACTTAAAGAGTTAGGAGTAAACGAGATTTACCTACCTCCTAAACTTAGAGAAGTTATTGAAGAGATTAGTGAAACTTCATGAAAATTCTAGTTATTAACGGTCCAAACTTAAATATACTGGGCAAACGTGATAAAGCTCAGTACGGGAATCTTACATTAGAAATGATAGAGAGCAAGCTTAGTTCTGAATTTTCAGAAGATATTTTTTCTTTTCGTCAATCTAACTCCGAATCAGAAATTTGCTCGCTAATTCAAAATTCCAGTTTATTTGATGGAATTTTGTTGAACCCGGGTGGTTATACTCATACATCAGTAGCAATTAGAGATGCAATAGAGGCTAGTACAATACCAATTATTGAAATTCATTTATCAAACATAACTTCGCGCGAGGATTTCCGAAAGAAACAGTTAACTTCCTCAAAAACAGCTGGTTACATATCAGGATTCAAAGAAAATAGTTATCTTGCAGGTGCGTATTTGATAAAGAAATTATTCCTATCCAAGCTCATCGAAGGTGAAAAATGAAAGACTTCGGCTTAAAAAAATTGTACTATTCAATTAGTGAAGTTAGTCGTTTAACAGCATTAGAACAGTACATTTTGCGGTATTGGGAGACAGAGTTTGAACAACTTAAGCCGGGGAAGAACCGTGCTGGTAATAGAATTTATACCAATAAAGATATAAAGTTAATACTTCAGATAAAGCAGTTATTGCGAGAAGAGAAGTATACGATAGAAGGAGCAAAAAAGATTCTGGATGAACTTAATTTTGAGAATGTTGTAAGTGCACCAAAAGAAGCAGAGGCTGATAAAAAGAAGATTATACCTCAAAAATCATATAAGAAAGACTTAGAAGATATCAAAAATTTGCTCTTGTTCATTCAATCATCCCTTTAACTAGTTCGGAACGTAGCGCAGTCCGGTAGCGCACTTGAATGGGGTTCAAGGGGTCGCGGGTTCAAATCCCGCCGTTCCGACCAATTAGAAATCACTTAAATGAAAAATCAAATAGACAAACCAAGATGTAATTGTGGAGTTATTGGAGTTTTTGGTCATCCAGAAGCCTCTCTCATTTCTTACTACGGATTACATGCACTTCAACATCGCGGACAAGAAGCAGCTGGCATACTTTCACTCGAAAACGTCAAACCGAAACCGCATTTTAATATTCATAAAGGCATTGGATTAGTTTCCGAAGTTTTTTCAGACTCCAATTTGTTTACAAATGAGTTAAACGGAAGTTCTGCAATAGGTCACAATAGATACTCTACTACTGGAGCGTCTGATTCACGCAAAAATATTCAACCTTTTCATGTTAATTACCGTTTAGGGAACCTTGCTATTGCACATAATGGTAATTTAACGAATGCCAAATCTCTAAGAGACAAATTAGTAGACGATGGGGCAATTTTCCAGACGACTAGTGACACTGAGGTTGTACTGCACTTAATAGCTAGAAGTAGGCAATCTGACCAAATTGAACAGATCAAAGAGGCTATTTCGCAAGTTGAAGGAGCTTATTCCTTCGTTATTTTAACTGATGATAAACTGATAGCAGCCAGAGACCCACTTGGAATAAGACCGCTCTGCATTGGAAAGCTAAATGGTTCTTACATCATAACATCAGAGACTTGTGCGCTAGACATTAATTCTGCACTATATCTAAGAGAGGTAGCTCCAGGCGAAATTGTTGTTATTGATCAAAACACTTTAAATACAAAAGAAATAAAATCTTTCCAGTTAGTGGAGAAAACTCCAAAAGATGTGAGAAAACATTGTGTTTTTGAGTTCATCTATTTTTCCCGCCCTGATAGTCAAATTTTTGGCACTAATGTAGATAAAATGCGTAGAAAACTTGGGAAAACACTGGCATTAGCGCATCCGGCTCGTGATAAGGACAATGAAAAAGTAATTGTAATTAGTGTTCCGGACAGTTCCAACACTACAGCAATTGGATACCAAGCTGGATTACAAAAATTGGGCATCAACTCTAAACTGGAAATCGGCTTGATTAGAAGCCATTATATTGGGAGAACCTTTATAGCGCCGACTCAAAAGAACAGAGAAATTGGAGTTAAAATTAAATTCAATATTGTTAAGGGGGTTCTTGAAAATAAAACTATAGTAGTTGTTGACGACTCTATTGTTCGTGGCACTACTTCTAAACAATTAATCAAATTGCTAAGAGAGGCTAATCCAAAAGAAATACACTTACGTATTTCATCTCCTATGATTACACATCCTTGTTTTTATGGGATGGATTTTCCATCAAAAGAGGAGTTAATTGCAAACAGATTCAACTCAAACGTAGAAGAAATCAGAAATTACCTTGAAGTAGATTCGCTAGAATACTTAACTGTTGAAGAGATGCTACAGTCAATGACGGATCATAAAAAAGACGATTTCTGTACAGCTTGTTTTTCCGGCGATTATCCGATCTCAATTGATGAATACTTTAAAAAAAATCAATATGAAGATTAGTATAAAGGATCTTTTTTTAATTCCTAACTTGATTACCTTATTTAGGTTATTATTATCCTTACCCATTATCTATATCTTTTTAAATTATAACAATATACCCAATTCAAATTATTTTGTAGTTGGCATAATTATAATAGCATTTGTTTCTGATATTGCCGATGGTTTTGTTGCTAGAAAGACTGAGCAAATAAGCGAGATGGGGAAGCTCTTAGATCCTCTGGCTGACAAAATACTAACTGCTATAATCATTTTTTCCTTGTGGAAGATCAGCTACGTCCCTTTAGAATACTTAGTGATCTTGCTAACAAGGGATGCAGTTATTTTTTCTGGTGGCATATACTTAACGAGAAAAACACAAACAATAACACCATCTAATTATTTTGGCAAGTTCACAATTCTCTCGATTGGCATTTACTTTCTTTCACTTTTACTAACGGCAAAGGGGAGCCAATTTAGCCTATTTATGATGTATTTTAGTGCTTTTTTGAGCGTCAGTTCAATTTTTGTTTATTTTTTTCGCGGAATTAAAATTCTAAAAGGCTATGGGAATATTCAATAACTCACTGTTTAAGTCCGTTAAAAATGCTTTCGATAAAACTAAAACAAGTATATCTGAAAAGCTCAATGTTATATTTTCAAATCGTAATATAGAAGCTGAAGACCTCGAGGAAATTGAGAATATTTTATTACAGAGCGATTTTGGAATAGATTTTACCGAGAATTTAGTTGGGCAACTAAAGAAGAAAATAAAAAGTGGGGAGCAAGTCGATATTTCGAGTCTTAAGAATACGATACAAGATGTATTTATTAGTGAATATAATTCGGCATTTAAAGAAACTGTAGCCGGTATTACTAAGCCTCATTTTATTGTACTATTAGGAATAAACGGCTCTGGCAAAACAACTACTATAGCAAAGCTTGCTAATTACTACTCCAAGCAAGACAAACGTGTGATTATTGGCTCTTGCGATACATTCCGAGCCGCAGCTAACGAACAGTTAAGTATTTGGGCATCAAGGACTAACGTTAAAATTATTGAGGATTTCTCTAAAGACCCTGCCGCAGTTGCATACGAAACGGGTAAACTTGCCTTAGAAGGTAATTTTGATGTTGTCTTAATAGATACTGCAGGCAGACTTCACACCAACAAGAATCTACTAGATGAATTACGGAAAATACTTAATGTAATAGAAAAGATAGGTCAGAGCTGTTCTTTAGATGTTTTTTTAGTTGTAGATGGCAATTCCGGTCAAAATGCTAAAACCCAATTAGTTGAATTCTCCAAAGTTGTTGCCATTACTGGCTTGATTATAACAAAGCTAGATGGAACTGCTAAAGGTGGATCAGTGTTGCAATTATGCTTAATGAATAAGGTACCTGTAAAATTCATTGGGATAGGTGAGCATATGGAAGATTTTGCTGTTTTTGATCCTAAAGAATATATTACATCAATCTTTAGCGATTAAATGAGTTAACATAATATACATTATGTGTTGTACGTATAAAAACCAATACCGCTTTTTTTGCCTAAATTACCAGAAGCCACCATTTTCTTCAATAGCGGACATGGTCTGTATTTCGAATCGCTAAAACCACTATAAAGGACTTCCATAATGCTTAGACAAACATCTAGACCGATATAATCTGCTAATGCTAGTGGACCCATGGGATGATTCATTCCCAGTTTCATCACTTGATCAATATCCTGAGCAGTTGCGACATTCTCATACAATGCAAATATGGCTTCATTGATCATTGGCATCAGAATTCTATTAGCAATGAAACCTGGATAGTCATTTACAGCAACTGGCTTCTTCTTTAGTGCCACTGACAGACTAACAATAGTTGATAAAGTCTCTTCAGATGTTAAATGCCCTTTAATAATTTCAACGAGTTCCATCATAGGAACCGGATTCATAAAATGCATACCTATAAACTTATCTGAGTGAGATTTTGGAGCCAATTCTGTAATTGAAATAGATGAAGTATTCGTAGCCAAAATGAAATTAGGATTAAGTAGTGGTAGTAATTCGTTATAAAGACTAATTTTTGCAAGTTTGTTCTCTACGATTGCTTCAATTACCAAATCCGTACTTTTACTAATGCTAGAAATGAGAGTTTCGGTCTTAATATTCTGAAGTGTGGACTCTTTTTGTTCGACTGTTATGATATTCTTTTTTATCTGACGATCTAAATTTGAGGATATAGTTTGAATAGCCCTAGCTAGTATTGTCTCCTCTTTATCAAATAACTGAACTTGGAATCCATTTAACGCGAATACATGTGCTATTCCATTGCCCATCGTCCCAGAGCCAAAAACTGCAATATTCTTCATTTTTATCCCTATTCATATTTTTTAATTATTAAAGCACTAGCTTCCCCGCCACCAATGCACAAAGAAGCCAAGCCTAATTTTGAATTCCGCCTCATCATTTCATAGATTAAAGTTGTTAGGATTCTTGCTCCGCTTGCACCTATTGGATGTCCTAAAGCTATTGCGCCTCCATTTACATTAACTTTGGAATTATCCAGTCCTAAAATTCTGTTAACTGCTACCGACACGACAGCGAAAGCCTCATTAATTTCAAACAAATCAATATCGTTAAGCTGTAAGTTCGCTTTTTTAATCACTTTAGTAATTGCATCTGCTGGGGCTGTAGTAAAGTATACCGGAGCTTTTGCTGCTGAAGCTTGAGCCACAATTTCAAATAATGGTGTTAATCCTAATTCAAAAGCTTTCTCTTCGCTCATTAAAAGCAATGCAGAAGCGCCATCATTAAGTTTAGACGCATTGGCTGCTGTTACTATTCCATCCTTTTCAAATGCAGGTCTTAGTTCAGAAATCTTATCAAAATTAACTTTGCCGGGCTCTTCGTCAGTATCAATTGTAATTGTCCCCTTCTTTTGAGAAATCGAAATAGGAGTAATTTCGTCTTTGAATTTTCCAGATTTTATTGCCTCTATCGCATTTTTGTATGACCTTATTGCAAACTCATCTACTTCTGTTCGTGTCATAGCAAAATCTTTTGCACATACTTCAGCACAGCTTCCCATGTGAATATTATTGTAAACATCCCAGAGACCATCCTTGATCAAAGAATCATAAATGATTCCATTTCCAAGCCTAAATCCATTTCTAGCATTTGGGACTAAGTATGGAGCGTTTGACATACTTTCCATTCCGCCAGCAATTACAACATCAGCGTCACCGCACATTATTGCTTGATTAGCAAGCATCACAGATTTTAAACCACTTCCACACATTTTATTGATAGTTAAACATTCAGTCTTGTCCGGTAATCCAGCAAAAATCGCAGCTTGTCTTGCCGGAGCTTGCCCGAGACCAGCCGAAATCACATTGCCCATTATGACTTCATCAACAGAAGATGGATTAATCTTAGTGACTTCTAAAATGTCTTTAATTACTTTTGCACCTAAATCTGTTGCTGACAGACTTGAAAGTACGCCTTGAAAGGAACCAATTGCGGTTCTTTTTGACGCAACAATTACAGTTTTTTTCATTTTAAAATCCGAATTTCTGTTTAAGGGGACTTATTCTATCTCAAAAGATAAACAGCACTTAAGTTTATTACATGGACCACTAAGTTTACCCATGTTGGAAAGTAGGTTCTGATCGTTTGCCAATTGAGTGGTTATTCTCTTGAAGTTGTTAAGAAACGAATAACAGCAGAATTGTCTGCCGCAAGAACCTATTCCACCAATTTTCTTTGCTTCATCTCTTACACCAATTTGTCTTAATTCAATACGTGTCTTGAACTCTGCAGCTAATTCTTTAGCAAGTTCACGGAAATCAACTCTTCCGTCGGCTGTATAAAAGAAGAACAATTTTTTACGATCAAACTGGTAATGAATACTTACTAACTTCATTTCTAAGTTAAACTTCTGAACAGAAGCGCGAAATTTTGGAATAGCTTTTTGTTCATCGCTAATATTCTTACGAGTTCGTTCTAAATCTTCAATTGTTGCTTTTCTTAAAACCTTAGGCAAATCTTCTTTGAAGAGTCCAATATATTGACGTTTCTTCTTGACTAACTCGCCAATGCCTTTAACTTGAGCTATTTCTAAAGACTCTTCATTGGAAATAACCACAAAATCTTCCGGAAATATTGTATTTATTAATTCATCTGGAAATAAAACAAAGTTAGATGGGAGAAGTCCACAACAAGAAATTTCAACAACATTACGGTTATCAACTGGAGTTTTCTCGAGAAAACCAGATTGAGATATCATACAATGACTCATGTTTTGGCACTTATCATTTATATGTCTGAGAATTATATTTTCGTAAGTTGATTTACAATTAGAAGAGACTTCTTCGAGCAGAAGTTCTGTTTGCTGGACCGGGAGATCTATATGAGTCACTTTAATTCCTCTTAACAACAGATGCTAGTTCAAATATAAGGTTCAGAAATAAGACATTCAAGTTCATATTTCTCGAAAAGCAAGATTCTAAATATTCCAAGTTTGAAAAAGGAACTTCAATATTGCTATCGAAAAATTTAGAATTAAATTTTTCGATTGTTTCCCGCGAGTCTTCAAAAGCTAATTCATCTACCGATTTTCTGTGCCGAACAACATCATTTAGCCAAGTTTTAATCATTTTTAACAAGAAAAGTATTGCATCATCCGGTTGATTTTTTGAAAAATTCAATATCTCGCTTAGAGCGGATTGATATTTCCTTGCAAATGCATAACGCAAAACAGAAATAGTTTTCTGTTGAATGGCTTCAAAATCATAACCAATTAATTGAATGGCTTGAGTTACAGAACCATCTGAGAAATTTGAGACCTTCTTAGCTATTTGGCTTTCAATACTAAAATTGTTTATCAGTATTTGTCGCACTGCATCTTTCGAAAGCGGCTCAAAAATAATTTCTCGGCAACGAGACACAATGGTTGGAAGCAGTTTTTCTTTTTGCGAAGTGAGCAGAATAAAAATTATTCCAAGCGGCGGCTCTTCCAGGCTTTTTAACAATGCATTTTGAGCTTGGTCGTTCATAAATTCGGAATCTAAAATAATAACGAAACGGAAGCCTGAACTATCTGAAGTTAGAGATATAAATTTTTTAATTTCTCTAATGCTGCTGATTTTTATTGTGTTTGCATTTTCAATAGCAATCTTATAGTAGGGATTTTTTGCTTTTTTCTGAAGTTCACCCTTTAAGTCTTCAATAACTTCTTTAGGTAATTTCTCTATACCAGAATCTTCGGAAGTCTCTCCTTTGCCTCGAGGTAATGGCATAATCAACTTAATGTAAGGCTCTTGTAATTCATCAATCCTTTGAGAGAGAGAGTTGTTGTTAGCGCCAGATATTAATTCATTAATGCTTTTGGCAAACTGAATAGCAGTATTAAACTTACCAACCCCCTCTTGCCCGGAAAAAATAAAGGCGTGTGGTACACGCCTTGAATTGGAAATCTTTTGTAGCTGTTCTTTAGCTTTATTTTGCTCGTAGACAAAATTCCAATAATTGTTCATTGTTTTTACTACGACTTAAATTCATCATCGTCGTTATAGAAGAAATCTTCATCACTAGGATAGTCTGGCCAGATGTCTTCAATAGATTCATAAGGTTCATCAGAATCTTCTAATTCTTGCAGATTCTCAACTACTTCTAATGGAGCGCCAATTCTTTCCGCGTAATCCATTAACTCTTCTTTTGTTGCCGGCCAAGGAGCGTCATCAAGATAAGATGCTAATTCGACGGTCCAAATCATAAAAGGAACTCCTTTTTGTTTAAATTGTTATTTTTTTGCAACTTCAAAAATTTTAACATCATCATAAATAAAATTTATCGGATCCAGCGTAACGCCATTATGTTGAACTTCATAATGTAAATGGGGACCAGAAGATAATCTTCCGGAGTTTCCTGAATAAGCAATCAATTCTCCGCGGCTGATCTTCTGACCTTGTTTTACTTTAGTATTTTCTAAGTGAGCAAATAGTGTTTTATATCCAAAGCCATGAGAAATTTCAACTGTTAAACCATAACCTCCCTTCCAGCCAACACTTTCAACAACTCCTCCGCCAGGTGCATAAACTTTTGTTCCAACATCAGTTATGATATCAATTCCGTTATGCATTCTTGAGAATTTTAATATCGGGTGGAAGCGCATACCAAAATCATCCGAGATTGTTCCTTCGCAAGGTCTTATGGCAGGAATAACATCAAAGAGTGATTCGTTTTGCTTTAGAGTGTAAGTAATTTCTGAGTAGTTATTTTTTTCTAATTTAACTTTGAGGGAGACTTGATCAACGTAGCTATTTACATCTTTTAGAAATGAGCTGATTTTGCCGGCGCTAAACGATTCAATCGGCTCAAACACGCTACCACCAATGCCAAAGTTAATTTCATTTTGTTTTGGTTCAAGATTAGCTTTTAGGCGTAAGTCTTTGCTTTGTTCGTTGAGGCGTGTAACGGTTTCATCTAACTGCTGATATCTTTCTACTAATTGTTCAAATTTTTCTTTCAGAAGTTTATTACTGTTTTTAAGCGATTTCACTTCCGAGTCCGGATTGATGAATTCGTTGAAAACAAGAAAACTTCCGAAGACAAAGAAGGATGCAAGAACCGCAAAAAATGCTACAAGGAACACAAATTTCTTGTAGAAATTGCGAATCTCGACAAACTTCAACTTCGATTTAGAAAAATAATAGAATTTTTTCATAGCTTTTTAGAGGTGCGAAGATAACAAATCACTAAAATCGTGTCAAGGATTTATTAATCTCATTTCTTATTCAAAATCGTGCTCAAAATAGTTGACCGATCTATTCAAACTATTCGTTTTCTGCTGAATTTTGCTGGTTATACGCTCTTGCAGCACTTTTGCCGCATCATAACCATAATGTTTCAGAAGATAATTTAAAGCAATTATTTCTGAAACTACCGTTATATTCTTGCCCGGTAAGATTGGAAGTTTTATTAGCGGCATTTCAACATCCATAACATTAATTGAGTCTGTATCTAACCCTGTCCGGGTGTAATCTGATTCAGTATCCCAGATTTCGAGTTCTATGATTACTTCCAAGCGCTTTTGGTAACGGATAGCGCGAACGCCAAACATACTTCTTATGTCTATGATTCCGATTCCTCGAATTTCCATGAAGTGCTTAACTAATTCGGTACCGGAGCCCATCAAAATTCCTTCCCCCTTCTTAGTAAGGATAACAACATCATCAGCTACTAAGCGATGACCACGTTCTACTAAATCCAAAGCAACTTCACTTTTCCCTATTCCGGACTTTCCAACAAATAACATTCCTACGCCATAAACATCTACAAAGGAACCGTGTATGGAAAGGCGCGGAGAGAACTGATCGTCTAAAAAGTCGGAAACAAGGTAAGCCAATTTTGTTGTTTCGTAAGGGGAAACGAAAATCGGAACTTCATACTGGTTTGCCAAACTAAGCATTTCAGCAGGCACGTGATTATCATTAGTAATCATCACGCAAGGGATTGCAAATTTAAAAATTCTTTCCAAAGACTTAACTCTCTCATCAAAAGTTAAGTCTTCTAAATACTTCATCTCCGTATTGCCAAAAACTTGTACTCTGCTAAATGAAAACAAGTCCAAGAAACCGGCTAAAGGTAAACCCGGTCTGTGCAAGTTCTGTTCGAAAATCCTTCTCGAAAGACTTATTTGTTCATTTACATGTCTAAGTTTGAACTTCTCCTTGGTATTGTTGAAAAAGAATTCAACAGAGATACTTTCTTTCTTGGATATATTTTTTTCATCAATCTTCATCTACAGCTACCTTTGGTTCGGCTTTCTTTCTAACAATTCTTTTAGTTTTTACTTTGACGAGTTGCTTTACAATCTTATCTACAGCCATCAAAATAGATTTTTCAAACTCATCACTTGATACAGAAACTGTAATAGTATGACCTGGCAATTTGGTAATAATCTCCGCTGTTTTGATGCTGTCTTTGTTATGTGTAAAACTTAAAACCACATTACAATCCATAATCTTGTCGTTAAATCTTTCAAACGATTTAACTTCTCCTTTGATGAGATCCTTTAGAGAATCTTTTGCTTTGAACTTACGGGATGTTATTCTGATATTCATAGCTACTCCTTTTAGGATTTTGGATGGGCTTTCTTATATGATGCTTTTAACCGCTCAATACTTACATGTGTGTATATCTGGGTTGTTGATAAATTTTCGTGACCAAGTATTTCTTTTACCGCCATTATGTCCGCCTCATTATCAAGCATATGTGTTGCGGCGCTGTGCCGTAAAATATGCGGACTTTTTTTATCAATATCTGAGACTTTACCAATATACTTTTTCACAATAGAATATACTTCAAAACGATCAATTCTTTTATTCTCTTTAGATACAAATAGCGGACTGTTATAATTCCGGTCTGCCAAGGTATCAATGTACTCTTTAACAATCACTTTGGATTTTGAACCAAGCGGTACAATTCTTGTCTTCGAACCTTTTCCAAGTACTCTTACGCTTGAGTTTTGAAAATCCAAACTGCTGATATTCAAGGAACATAATTCCGAGACACGAAACGCACAGCCGTAAAGTAATTCAAAAATCGCCTTAATTCTCTTAGCTTCAAGAACTTCATTTTCTTTACTTATGAAGTTATAAATTTCCAGAAAAGAATCAAGACTGATTGTTTCCGGCAGCTTTCTCTTGGATTTGGGATTAGGAATTTTTGTGATCGGATTGTTCTCTAAAACTTCGTTTCTGATGGCAAATTCGAACAATTTTCGAAGTGAAGAAAGTTTTCTCGAAATCGTCGTCTTTTCAACTTCATCCGCGCTAAGTTTCATTACAAACTGGCGGATTGTACGTTCCGTAACTTTATCAATCCGGTTAATATCTTTTTCGCCACAAAACAAAATAAACTCGTTAACATCTCGGGTATATGCCTGAACTGTATTATCGGAAGCGCGGTTAACGCCTGAGAGTTCGGTGAGCATTTCAGCAGCAACGGTTTTTAATTCAAGCTGCTTCATTCATTGTCCGGTTTAATATTCTTCTTCAGAAGACTCTATAGGCTCTTCTTGTTCTTCTTCTTTCGGTTTTGGCATCGTCCAGCTTGCATAATCGCAATCGGGATATTTATTACAGCCGTAAAATATTTTGCCGCGTTTTGTTCTGCGCGTAATTACTTCGCCTTCATTACATTTTGGGCACTTCATACCAAGAGTAATAACTTTTGTGAAATCACAATCCGGATATTTTTCGCAGCCGATAAATTTGCCGAACTTCCCTTCGCGGTAAACTGTTTTGCTTTCACATTTAGGGCAAGTCTCGCCGGTATATTCCGGTTCATTGCTGCCGCCGGCAATTTCTTTAAGCGACTTAATGTTCTTGCATTCAGGATAATTATTACAAGCGAAGTACTTTCCAAACCTCCCAATCTTAAGGTCTAATTCCCCGCCGCATTTTTCGCAAATTATTTTTTCCAGATTAGCTTCAACTTCTTGTAAATCTTTTATGAACGGACCATAGAAATCATTTAGCACACGCAAATACTCAGTTTCACCATTAGCAATTAAATCAAGTTCATCTTCCATCTGAGCGGTGAAATTCACATTAATGATATCTGGGAAATTTTTAACAAGAACGCCATTTACTTTTTTACCAAGTGAAGTCGGAATCATTTTTCTATCCTGTTGCTCAACATATCCTCTATCTACAATGGTGCCCATAATCATTGCGTAAGTACTTGGTCTGCCTATACCATTATTTTCTAACTCTTTAATAAGAGTACTTTCTGTAAATCTTGCCGGCGGTTTTGTAAAATGTTGATTTGGAGTTAACTCTTTCAAATCCATCTTTTGGTTGACTTCTAATCCGGCTGGAATTAGCCCGCCACCGTTCTCACCTTTCTCGCCAGTTTCTTCAGTTGTTTCTTCATACAGAACTTGGAATCCATCAAACAAAATTGTTGTGCCGGAACTGCGGAATGTATATTCATCAGCCGAAATGCTTACTGAAGTGGTCTCAAGACGAGCAGATTCCATCTGGCAAGCAATGAATCTTTTCCAAATCAGTTCATAAACTTTGAATTGTGCTTCATCCAAATACTCTTTTACAAATTCCGGAGTGTACTTTAGCGATGTAGGACGTACAGCTTCGTGAGCATCTTGTACATTTTTTTTATTCTGCTTCTCGTAACTTTTTGGCTTTTCCGGCAAATACTGATTACCATATTTCTCAGCGATAAACGCTCTTGCATCATCAACAATTTCTGCGCTTAAACGAGTTGAATCGGTTCTCATATAAGTGATTAAACCGGTTGTGCCTTCGGCGCCCAAATCAATTCCTTCGTAAAGCTGCTGAGCCAACATCATGGTTCTGCGAGGTCTCATTCTAAGTTTACGGGAAGACTCTACTTGCAGCGAACTTGTTATAAATGGCGGATAAGGATTCTTTCTGCTTTCCTTTTTGGAAATATCACTGATAGCATAATTATTCTTTGCTTGCAGAATTTCGAGAATCTTCTGAGCAACATCTCCACTTGAAATAGCAAAATTTGTTTTGAAGAATTCTTCCCAATCTGCCTCTGTCATCTGAGGTTTAGGAGGAAGTTTTATCTGCTTACCGTTAACTTCATAAAGTTTAGCTGTAAGTTCAGCACCCTTATCTGTTTTGAAAATTGCAACCAGTGACCAATATTCTGTCGCGATGAATTTTTCAATTTCTTCTTCCCTTTCACAGATCAAACGAAGCGCAACTGATTGAACTCTGCCTGCGGATAAAGAACTGCCGGAAGAATCTATCACAGCGCGCCATAAGAAAGGACTTACTTTGTAGCCGATTATTCTATCCATTACACGGCGTGCACGTTGAGAAATAACTAAATGATCGTCAATCTTAATTGGATTTTTAAGTGCTTCGTTAACTGCTTTCTTGGTGATTTCGTTAAACAAAACGCGTTCAATTTTCTCGTGCTGCTTTACATCCAAAATATCTACAACATCCTGAGCAATAGCTTCACCTTCACGGTCAGGATCAGTTGCCACGTAAATTTTATCAGACTTAGCAGCAAGCGAGCGGATTTTTTTAATTACATCGCCTTTACCGCGAATATTAAGCAGTGTTGGAGTAAATCCGTTTTCAACATCAATCCCCAACTTTGTTTTTGGCAGGTTTCTTATATGCCCTACAGTTGCTTCCACAACATAATTTTTACCAACGTATTTATTAATCGTCTTCGCTTTGGAAGGAGATTCAACAAGAATTAAGTCTTTAGCTTTTGCCATTAAATGCCTTTTTAGTTAACAGTATCGGAAGAGTATAAAAGAAATCTGCTGCCAGGTAAAAGTTCGCTGTCAAAATCTACCAATGACAAAAGTATAATCCAGTTGATTTCTTTTCTGGTTACTCTGAGATCGGGGAACAACGATATCTGGCTGAGAATTGCTTCTAAGTTTGATGAATCAATAAGCCCAACATTCATAAGATGAAGCAGATAATTATAATTATCAAGTCCAATAAAATTGATTTCATCTTCGGAAAGAATTCTTGTACTCTTCTGTGCAAACGTGTCTTCAAACTTTTTAATATTTGTTTTTAGTAAAATCTTATCATAAACCAATGAGAATGCGGCGCTTAAGAGTTTCTCATCGAATTGCTTACTCTTAATCAAACCCTTACTAACTTCTTCTAAAGAAGTGTTGCGGCTAAGTCCTTCTAATATTTTAGCTAAAACATCAACAAGCTTAGAAGTCATTTTTTAAGCAGTCCTTTTGCAAATCGTTTATACTTTTCAGTTAATTCGTCTTCAATTAGTTTCATTTTTCTTTTCTTTGATGCAATTGTATCATCATAACCTAACAAATGCAAGATACCGTGAATAATTAATCTTCCCAATTCATTATCGGCAGTAACGCCATACTTTTTAGAATTTTCGACAGCTTCCGGCACAGAAATAAAAATTTCGGCGTCAAATCTATTGTTTTCATCTGAATAATTAAAGGTTATTATGTCTGTAGGATGATGATGCTCTAAATGTGTCTTGTTGATCTCAACTATAGTTTCAGTTCCAACAAAATTGAATTCAAGCGAATCAATTTCAAAATTCAGTTCATCCTTCAATTTTGATACGAGTGTATCAACACATTTTTTTTCGAGTCGAATTCCTTTCTCTGAAAACAATTTTACGTTTTTCATTTAGGTTCCTTTTTATTCAGAAAATCAATCAGCGAATCCACTGTTGTTTCAGTGTATTTAATATAGCGGTTTGCTGATTTCTCAAACTCTTCCATTTCTTCTTCCGTAAGATCACGAACAATTTTTGCCGGAACGCCGGCTGCAAGTTTTCCGGTTGGAACAATAAATCCCGGTCTAATTACCGCGCCAGCCGCCACCATTGCTTTCTCTTCGACCAAGGCACCGTCTAACACAACAGCATTCATTCCAATCAAACATAGGTCTTTTAATACACAGCCGTGAAGCGTTACACTATGCCCGATTGTTACTTTGTTCCCGATTACTAACGGAAATCTTTGGTTAGTTACATGAAGCATAGAACAATCTTGTACGTTTGTCATCTCACCAATACGAATAAAATTAACATCGCCTCTTACTACTGTATTATACCAGACTGATGAATTCTTCCCTATTTCTACATCACCAATAACTTTTGAGCCGGAAGCCAGAAACACAGATTCATCCAACTTTGGGAAAGTCCTTTCGTATGGAAACATTTTAACTTCACTTCCATAATTATTTGCAATTTTTATTTTGTCGGAAAATGTCTTCACTATTTTGGTAAACCTTTCATCTTTGCCGCTTCTCCGAACAAGCTTATAGCTTTTTTGAATTGTCTGTCTTTAGACAATAAACTTAAATACCATCCATCATTCTTAAACAAATCGCGGGCAACAAAAGCTTTCAGTCTAATTCTAATAGCTTCTTTATCGGAAGCATAGCCCTTAGAATCAAATTTAACTTTCATTTTTGAAGCAAATTGTACAAACTGATTCATCTGCTGATCAGAAATATTAAACTCTGATTCAAATGTACTTATGTTGTTAGAGTATTTCTTTCTAAGAGAGGCACCATTCTTATCCATCCACTCTCTAATGAATTGATAGTAAACATTGTTCTTCCTCAGTTCAAAAGAATAATTAGAAATCTTTCCGGCATCAACAATGTAATCCGGTGTGATTCCACCACCACCATAAACAATTCTACCGCCATTAGTCTTGAATTTCGGCTTTGAAGAATCCTTTTCCGCGGTATGATCTAAATTGTTGCTGTCTGCTTCTTCTCTTCCTAGAACTTCTTCGTAATATTTTCTCTTGTCTTTATAGTTGCGCTGAATTTCTCTGCCACTTGGCGTGTAGTATTTGGCAATAGTAATGCGTACAGCTGAGCCGTCTGATAATTCAACCGGGCGCTGAACTAAACCTTTTCCAAAAGTTGTCTCACCAACAATTAAACCTCTATCCCAATCTTGTATTGCGCCGCTAACAATTTCTGAAGCTGATGCAGTTCCACCGTTTACCAAAACGACAATCGGAAGTTTTTCATAAGGATAGGATTTACTTGCTCTTAATTCTTCGTTGAACCTTTCATTACGTGATTTTGTGTAAACAATCATTTTATCCTCGTTCAAGAAAAGATCTGCAATCATATAAGCTTGATTTAGATAACCGCCCGGGTTATTTCTTAAATCAAGAACAAGCTGTTTCATTCCTTGAGAAGATAGCTTTTTGAGCGCAGCTATAGTTTCTTCCGTAGTAGTTTCAGAAAACCGCGTTATGTTGATATAGCCGGTTTCCCTATCGGTCATAACTGCTGTATCAACAGAGTATAAATTAATTTTGTCGCGGATAACTTTATAATCTGAAACAGATTTATTTGAAGGGCGATAAATAGCAAGAATAACTTCTGTTCCCTTTTTGCCTCTTAGCTGTTTTATTACTTGGTCACTTTTCCACTTAACACAATCTTTGCCGTTAATCTTAACAATTCTGTCGCCGGAAATAATTCCAACAGCTTCACTCGGCCCGCTTGTAATTGGAGAAACAACAGTAATCGTATCGTTCACAATCTGAAACTCAACGCCAATTCCTTCAAAGTTGCCCCGGAATTCTTCTTCAGATGCTTGCTGTTCCTTTACATCAACGTAAGCAGTGTGCGGGTCTAAGTTTTCAAACATTCCTCTTATAGCGTCTTCAACAAGCTTTTCTGAGTTAACAGAATCAACGTAGTACTTCTCTGTAAATTCAAGCACTTCAGAAAACTTCTGTGTTTGCTTCTGGTTCTCAGAGAATGCAATTAAGTTACTCAGCTTAATCCCGAAGTAGATTCCTACAATTAGAGTTAATACTAAGTAAGGAAGAATGCTTAAGAATTTTTTCATCTTATTTCAGCGGTCTCATTTGTGGAAAAAGAAGTACATCGCGTATTGAAGATTGATTTGTTAATAACATCACCAATCTATCAACACCAACACCGAGACCGGCGGTCGGCGGCATTCCATATTCAAGCGCGTGAACAAAATCATCATCAATTTGTTGAGCTTCATCATCGCCTTCTTCGCGCATTTTGTTTTGGTCTTCAAATCTATTTTTCTGATCAATCGGATCGTTAAGCTCACTGAATGCGTTGCAAATTTCTCTTCCTAAAACAAATCCTTCAAAGCGTTCTACCAAGCCTTCTCTTGTTCTATGTTTCTTTGCAAGTGGCGAAAGTTCAACCGGGTAATCTGTTACAAAAGTAGGCTGTATTAAACTTGCTTGAATAGTTGCTTCGAAAAGCAAATCAATTAACTTGCCTTTGCTTTCGCCACCTTCAAGATCAACATGTTTGCTCTTTAGAATTGTCTTTAACTCTTCAGTTGTAGCAGCCAACACATCAATTCCAACTTGGTTTTTCAATTCATCAACCATAGAGATTCTTTGCCAAGGCGGATTGAAGTTGATCATGTTCCCTTCAATTTCGAACTCAGTTTTGCCAAATACTTTTTGTGCAAGATTAGCAACCATGTTCTCAACAAATTCCATCATCCAGAAATAATCTTTGTATGCCACGTATAACTCAAGCATTGTAAATTCCGGATTATGAGTTCTATCCATTCCTTCGTTGCGGAAGTCCTTTGAGATTTCATAAACGCCGTCAAATCCGCCAACAATCAATCTCTTCAAGTAAAGTTCATCAGCAATTCTTAAATACAAATCAACATCCAAAGCATTGTGATGAGTTACAAACGGTCTTGCAGAGGCTCCGCCGTACAATGGCTGAAGTATCGGAGTTTCAACTTCGAGCAATCTGTTTGCATCAAGGTATCTTCTAATCTCTGTTACAATTTTTGAACGTTGAACAAAGACTTCTTTCACTTCCGGATTAACAATTAAATCAACGTAACGCTGTCGGTAACGCAATTCTTTATCAGCAAACTGATCGAAAACAACTTTATTTCCGTTTTCATCAACTTGTTCTTTAGCAATAGGAATTGGGCGGATAGATTTCGACAATAGTTGAAATGATTTTGCGTGTACAGATGTTTCTCCGGTTTTTGTTTTGAAAACAAATCCAGCTACACCAATAATATCGCCGATATCAAGAAGTTTGAAAACATCATAGTATTCACCAACATCATCTTTCTTAATGTATATTTGAATTCTTCCATGATGATCTTGAACGTGAGCAAAAGAGGCTTTGCCCATTCTTCTAATTGCCATAATTCTTCCGGCAATCTTAACATCTTTATTCTCGTATTTATCAAAATCGTCTTTTATTTCTTTCGAGTAAGAATCCACATCATAACTATATGCGAATGCCGGAATTCCTTTTTGATTAAGCTCATGTAATTCTTCAAACCGTCTCTGCATCAAAGCGTTTAAGTCTTGTTCCATGTTTACATTTTCCAATTAAACCTCCTATTGGTATCGTGCGTTTTAGTTTCTATTAAAATTTATTAACCGCTGGCAAACGCTATCATGAATATAATTAGCCAAAGCCGGCGGAGTTAAATAATTATTTACAATCATTGAAAACACAAGCGGCTCGCCGGAAGTTGTTCTTAAGTAACCGGAAAGTGCCGAAACAAATTCATTAAAGCCCGGTTTAGCATGAACATTTCCTTCCGCCACAGTTCGTTTCATTCTATCAGTCATTGTTCCATCTATACCGGCAATGGGTAACGATTCATAATACTTTTCAAATTCTTCGTTCTTGTACATGTATGCAAGAAGATTAATAATCTGTCTTGGCGTAACCAAATTAAGTCTCGAGAGACCGGAACCATCTGCCATTACCATACTCTCAGCATTGATTCCCATATCGTTAAAAAGATTTTTACAAGCTTTAACGCCGTTATCAACAGTTCCTAAATCCTTTTCTTCCATACCAATCGTTTTTAAGATTTGCTCTGCGTAAAAATTGTTGCTGTTCTTATTCATCTCACGAATAATAAGTCTAAGCGGAACAGAATGATGTTTGAAAATCGGGATGAGATTATTCTGATCAACATTTTTACCGGCATCATCCAAACGGGCAACTTTGCCACGAATAATAATTCCGCGCTTCTCTAAGACTTCTCTTAAAACAGTAAGGAAATACATTGCCGGATTAGAAATAGAGACGTGCTCAATAATTGCCTTAGAACCTTTAGCAATTTGACCGCTTGCGGTAATTAAATTGGTTCCACGTACTCGTGTAACTTTAACATCGGATTCAGCGTTTTCATCTGCTGTAATAACTTTTGGGATAATTGTTACAAAATTTGTTTCCGGTACAACAGTTATTTTAGCCGGAAAATTTATTTCACTTGCCTCAATTCTAATCTCAGCAAGATTATCATCAAAACTTAACGCGCCGGAAGGAGCTGCAAACCAGCTTGATTCGTAATCCAATGACCAGCCTTTTCCAAAACCAACATTGTCGAAATATGAATCATCGCCAAAAATATCACCGGTGATTTCGTAAATGCCTTTGGCTTTAAGCGTATCAGCCCAATCCTCAAAAACTTTAGTAGCGCTGCCGCTAAAAAAAAGATTTGAAAATGTTGGATCGCCGGAACCTTGAATGACTAAATCGCCTTTAAGCGTTCCGCGCAGAAACTCTCCGTTGGCAAAGAAAGAAGTCTGATATTTGTAATTAGCGCCGAGAATTAAAAAAGCGGCTGCGCTCGTAAACAATTTCATATTGGACGCCGGAGTAAATAGCTTATCGGCGTTACGTCTGTAAATAACTTCTCCGGTTTTAAGCGATTTAACCATTACTCCCCAAAATGCGTTGTTAAAACTCTGATCGCCAAAGAAATCATCTAACTGATCACGAAGTTCTGCAAGCTGATTAACAGTTGGCTGAGGCTTCTTTTCGCTAAGTGTATCCTTCTGCGCAACCTGAGCGATTGCCAAAGAAGCAGAAAAAAAGAGAATGAACAATATTTTAGTGTTTGTATTGAGCATAAACACTTTTGATTTCTTGATCGGATAACTTTCTATAAGAACCTATCGGCATTCCTTTAGTATCGAAATGCGCGTAAGTTAATCTTTCCAATTTCTTCACTGTGTATCCAAGCGCTTCAAACATTCTTTTTACAAAGTGATTTCTACCTTCAACTGTTGTAACTACAAGTTTATCTTTATAATCTTTGTGAGCGTAGTAAATTTTCTCAAACTTTCCTTTTCTGCCTTCCAAGGTAATCCCCTTAGTCAGCTTTGTTCTATGCTCATCCTCAATCGGTTTGTCCAACGCAACTTTATACTCTCTGGGAATTTTATTGCTCGGATGCATTAGAAAGTTTGCAAAGTCACCATCATTGGTAAGCAACAGTACACCGGTAGTATCGTAATCCAATCTTCCAACGGGAAATATCTTTGTGTTGGTTTTTACTAAATCAACAACGGTCTTTCTTCCCTTTTCATCTTCGGTTGTTGTGATAAAGCCTTTTGGCTTGTTCAAGAGAAAGTAAACTTTCTTTTCCGGTTTTACTTTTTCCCCATCTACTTTTACAATATCCGTATCTGTATCAATTGAAGTTCCCAAGTCGAGGATAGTTCTACCATTAACATTAACCCTTCCTTCTTTAATAAACTCTTCAGATTTTCTTCTGGATGCAACTCCCGATTCGGAGAGAAACCTATTCAGTCTTACTTTCATTTTCTAAATCCGTTCCTAATTCATTTTCTTCAAACGAGGTTATTTCTTCCTCTTCATTTTCAATTTCCGCATCATCAATTTCTTCTACTTCATCACCATCATCAGATGAATCGCCGGATATTTCTTTTTCGAGCAATGCTTCAGCTTCGGCTTGTTCTTCTAAGCCGCCCATCATAATTTTTCTTTTCTGCTCAAGGAAGTCTTCATCTTTCATTATCTCTTCAATCTCGCGCGGCTTTGGCAAATCATTTACAGAGTGAAGACCAAAGTATTTCAAAAACTCATCTGTAGTAGCGTACAATAGCGGTCTGCCAACGCTTTCAGCTCTGCCGGAAATTGTTACGAGATTCTTTTCGAGAAGAGTGTTCAATGTATAATCGGAATTCACCCCGCGAATCATTTCTAATTCCGGTTTTGTAAGCGGCTGCTTATAAGCGATAATAGCCAAAGTTTCCAGTGCGGCATTGCTCAATCTTCTTTTGCTTTTTTCAGTTGAAAGAAAACCAACATACTTTGCGTTGTTTGGTCGCGTAGCAAAAGAAAATCCGTGCGCAATTTTGAGAATTGTAAAAGCGCTTCCGCTTTCATCATACTTTTTGTTAAGTTCTTCAACGGCAGCGTCAATCTCGCCGGAGTCAACATCAGAGTCCGGTCCATCAATGCCTTTTATTGCGTTGATAATTTCTTGCGGAGTTATTGGCTCATCACTCGCAAAGATGAGCGCTTCTATTACCGAGTTATAAATGTTATCCATTTTCTGTCGCGTAAATTATGAAATCGTTTAATATACCGGATTCGCGCAAACCAATTCTTCCGTCTTTTACCATTTCCAGCATTGCAATAAATGTAACAACAATTTTAATTCTATCTCTCATATCAACCATTAATTCGAGGAAACTCATTTCCGGTTTTTCTTTTAGTTTTGATTCTACATACTCCATCTGCTCATCAATTGTAACATTCCATTTTTTAATTTGATGCACCGGTTCAGCCGGTTTGTCCATTAAAACTTTTTTGAAAGCTTTTATCAAATCGTAAATGGAAATGTTCTTAAGCAGAACTTCATAATCCGGCGGCGTTTCTTTTGCATCGGAATCGTAATTACCGCGATACATATAGTTGCGCTGGTTCGCTTCCATGAAGGAAAGTTCTTCCGACATTTCTTTGTATCGCTTGTATTCCAATAATGCTTTAACAAGATCGGCACGCGGATCAATCTCTTCACCTTTCTCATCAACTTCGCGCGGAAGAAGCATTCTCACTTTAATCTGCATCAGCGTGGCAGCCATAAGTATAAACTCGCCGGCTGAATCAAGATCAAGTTGCTCTAATAAATGAAGATATTCGCTAAACTCTTTTGTAATGCGCGAAATCGGAATATCGTAGATGTCCAGCTCATCACGTTTGATGAAGAATAAAAGAAGATCGAGCGGACCTTCGAAACTATTTAGATGAATTTTGTACACGTCAACCTAACTTCATTTTCTCACGAACTTCGTTCATTGTAGCCTGAGCTACTTTTCTTCCTTTGGCTTCGCCGTCGCTTAGGATCTGTTTTACTTCGCTCAAATTGGCTTCGTAATGTTTACGCTTATCAATTATTGGCGCCAACCACTCATTCATCTTAGCAGCACATTTCAGTTTGCAATCCACACAGCCAAGTGCACCGGATTTACAGTTAGCTTCTATCTCCGGAATTTCTCCACTGTTAAACTTTTTGTGATAAGTAAAAACTAAACATACTTCCGGTCTTCCCGGATCGTTTCTTCTAACTTTTTGCGGATCGGTAACAGCTTTGCGTAATTTCTGTTTTACTGTTTCTGCATCATCAGAAAGTAAAATTGTATTGCCAAGAGACTTACTCATCTTAGCATCGCCATCTAAACCTGGCAAGCGAGCAAATTTTGTAAGCAACGCATCCGGTTCTGGAAAAACATTTCCATATTGATTATTAAATCTTCTGGCAATCTCTCTTGTAATTTCTACGTGAGGTACTTGATCTTCACCCACCGGAACTGCATCACCTTTATAAAGAAGAATATCCGCCGACTGTAGAACCGGATAACCGAGATGTCCATAAATTACATTTTCGATATTCAAATCTCGGACTTGCTCTTTTAGAGTTGGATTGCGCTCTAATCTTGCAGTAGTAATCAGCATCGAGAAAATTAGGAAAAGCTCTGTGTGCTCTTTTATCTGCGATTGGCGGAAAAATGGACTTTTCTCCGGATCGAGCCCGGCAGCAAGCCAATCAATCACCATATCTATTGAGTTTTGATAAATGTCTTCCGTTTCTAATCCGGTAGTTAAAACGTGGTAATCTGCAATTAGATGAAAGCTTTCATAATCGTTTTGAAGCTTAATCCAGTTTTCTAAAGCGCCAACATAATGACCGATGTGCAATTTGCCGGTCGGGCGCATTCCGCTTAGTATTCTTTTTTTTGGCATATTCAGTTTTTTTAATGGGCTGTAAAAATAATAAAAATTAGTTCATTCTTAGGATTGAAATAGAAATGGTTTCCAGGTATCCTCAATCCTACCGGAGTTATTAGTCATGAAGTGGATATGATTCGGTGCGTAAGGTTTAGCGCGCAGTTTCATGTCAGCTTCATCCGGAGTTCTATCTCCTTTCCTATTATTGCACGGCAAACAAGCCGCAACAAGGTTTTCCCAGCTGTCATCTCCACCTTTCGATTTTGGCTTAATATGATCAATCGTCAGTGGTAAATCGCCTCTGCCGCAGTAATTACATTTGTGGTTGTCTCGCCGCAAAATGTTTCTGCGCGTCAGAATAATTCGTTTGTAAGGAACTTTAATGTAATCACTCAACCTGATTACACTTGGCCACGGAAAAGTCATAGAAACAGTGTGTAGATTTTTCTTCTCATTCGGAGCTATTAATTCTGCTTTGCCAAGTATCATAAGTACAACGGCTTTTTTTACGTTGCAGATTGTAAGCGGTTCATAACTCTGATTGAGTAGAAGAACTCTTGCATTAAGCGCCCCATTTGTTCCGTTCCTATGTTCGAAGACTTACCTCCGTTAACTCGTTTAGCCAACAACTATTGCAAATATCGTAATAAGATTACTACAATGAAAGAGCATTTTAATTTCTGCTGGTTTGTAGAGAGTAGCTACTAACCAGTGTACTTGTCTATAATCCCACCTGCTAAGACGTAACCTTGTTCATCATAAATTACAAGTGATTGCCCTGGTGTAATTGCATTCTTCGGTTCCAAATAACTCAGTTTGATAGTTTTAGAATCAGCATAGAGAATTTTTGCCGGAGTTGCTTTATCAGAATATCTAATCTTTGCGAATACGATTTCATCTTTCTTCAGTTCATTTCGGCTTACGTAGTTAAGGTCTTTAGCCTGGACGATGCACTCGAGCAGTTCGTCTTTATCTCCTAACTCCACCACATTGTTCTTTTCATCAATACTCTTCACATAGACTGGTTTGCCGAAAGCCATTCCAAGTCCGCGGCGTTGACCAACAGTGTAAAATGGAATTCCCTTATGCTCGCCAACTTTCTTCCCATGATATACAAAGTCTCCTACATCAACTTTTTCTATTAACTCTGGAACTCTTTCTTTGAGAAACCGCTCGTAATTATCATCAGCAACAAAACAGATTTCCATACTGTCTGGTTTCTTAGCAGTTTTCAAACCAAATTCTTCAGCAAGATTTCTAACTTCTTCCTTTGTTAAATCCCCAAGCGGAAAAATTGTTCGCGATAAAGATTCTTGTGTTAATCCCCAAAGTGCGTAAGTCTGGTCTTTTCTTGTATCCTGAGAAAGTTTGAGAGTATATCTGCCGGATTCATGGTTCTGCTCCACAACTGCGTAATGCCCGGTAGCTACATATTTTGCATCGAGCGAATCAGCCTTCTTAAGAAGTTCTTCCCACTTAATTTTTCTATTACAAACCACGCAAGGATTCGGCGTTCTACCATTCAAATATTCTTCTACAAAATTATCAATAACGGCTTCTTCAAAAGCTTTAGTGAAATCAACTGTGTAATGGGGTATTCCAAAAGAATTTGCAACGTTCTTTGCATCAAAGATTGCGTCCAAAGAACAGCAGCCGGATTCATGTTTAGGCGCGCCGCCTACTTCCATAAATCCCCAAGTTTTCATTGTGATGCCAATAACTTCGTATCCTTGCTTATGAAGCAAAGCCGCAGCCACAGAAGAATCAACGCCGCCGCTCATTGCTACTATTACTCGCTTTTCGTTCAAAATTGCCTTTCTGTTTTGCTATTCTAACAACAAATATAAAGAATAAGTTTATTTGGGATTACTAACTCTCGTTACGCATATATCCAAATAACTTAGCCACAAGGACAGCAAGGCACTAAGGAATTTTGAATAATCAAGTGAATTTTGATTTTTCCCTTTGTTCTTTGGAGATTTGGTGGCAAAGAACTATTTCGAGCGTAACATAAGTAACAAACTGTTTGGATGGCTATTTGGAGGATAGTATTGCTACACAAGTAACGTAATTTTCAGAATGGCTCATAGAGATTTTAAGCTGCTTGTTTTCGTTGAGATAGTCTTTCAACGCGCCGTAAAAATTAACCTTTGGCAAACCGTTTACTTCATTATAGATTTCTACATCTTGCCAACTATAAACCGTATCGGTATCGTTGGATAAGGCTTTGTAAATTGCTTCTTTAGCCGCAAACCTTGCCGCAAAGTGTTGGTACTTGTTACTTTTACTTTGCGCGTAATCTATTTCTGTTTTTGTGTAAATCTTATTTAGAAAATGATCGCCGTAATCATCAATACTTTTCTTGATGCGTTCAATCTCAATTATATCTATTCCAATACCAAGTACCATCAGAAACCTACCGCCTTTCCGAAACCTCTCGGATCACTTGTTCCGAAGAAACAGTTTTTGTTTTGATCAATATAAATAGCTTCCACTCTTCCCAAATAGCGCTCAATACCAATCTTCTGCCCAAGAGAAATCAGATTTTGTTTAACGTCCTCGCTTAGTCCAAATGGTTCATAATCAATTTGATCTGGAAATAGCTGGTGATGAATATGCGGAGCGTTAATAGCTTCGTAAACATTCATTTTGAAATCGAGGACGTTAATTATCACTTGCAGAACGGATGTTATGATTGTAGAACCACCCGGTGAACCAACAACTAATAATGGTTTTCCTTCTTTAAGTACTATCGTTGGCGTCATTGAGCTGAGCATTCTCTTCATTGGCTGAATCGAATTTGCCTCACTTCCCATCAAACCAAACATATTTGGAGCACCAGGTTTTGCGCTAAAATCATCCATCTCATTATTTAGAAGAAACCCAAGCCCGTCAACGACAATCTTATTCCCGTATGAACCATTTAGCGTATAGGTCGTACTAACTGCATTCCCAAATTTATCAACAACGGAGAAGTGAGTAGTTTCTTCTTTCTCTTTGAATCTCGGAATCTCTGCCGGATGAAATTCCGTTGCCGGTCTGGCAGTTTCGCCTATCTTATTTTTAATTACTTCACCGTATTCTTTAGAAATCAAATAGTTAGTTGGCACATTATAATAATCTGCATCTCCCATGTGTTCAGCTCTATCGGCGTAAACTTGCTTCAGAATTTCAGTTAGAGTGTGAATATATCTGCTGCTTCCCCACTCTTCTCTTTTGAAAGTAAAATGCTCAAGTGCGTTCAGTGCCTCTGATAAACAAATTCCACCGGAAGATGGAGGCGGCATAGAGACTATTTCGTAACCTCGATAATTTCCAATAATCGGATCACGTTCAACCACTTTATAATTTTCGAAATCTTCAATAGTAAATATTCCACCGTTCTTATCGCTTTCCTCAACAATCTTTTTTGCCATTTCATCTTCGTAGAATCCGTCGCTTCCCTCATCTCTAATAATTTCGAGCGTCCGAGCTAAATCCTTTTGAACTAATAATTCTCCTATTTTTAGTTTCTCACCATCCCGAGTAAAAATCTTTTTTGAAGCTTCGATGTTTTTGAAAACCTCATTTTCGGAATTGATCGAGTTCGCTAATCTGTAATCAAGATGAAACCCATTCTTAGACAAATCAATTGCCGGTTGAATAACTTCTTCTAAATCCATGGTTCCATATTCTTCGAGAGCATAAACTAAACCAGCTACTGTGCCCGGTACTCCGGCGCCAAGCCAACTTTTCTGGCTTAAATCCGGGAGAAAATTTCCGAGACTATCTAGGAACATGTTTTTGTGTGCCTTTATCGGAGCCATTTCGCGGAAGTCAAGAGTTGTATTTTTACCATCGGCAAGATGAATTACCATAAATCCGCCGCCGCCGATATTTCCAGCAGCCGGATAAGTTACAGCTAATGCAAAACCGGTTGCAACTGCCGCATCAATTGCATTTCCTCCTCTCTTGAGAATTTCTAATCCTACTTGGCTTGCTAAAGTGCTGGCAGAAACAACCATTCCGTTTTTAGCGTAAACTGGATTACCTTCCTGAGCATAGGACGCAAAAGAAAACGTAAATATTAGAATTAAGACTTTAGAAAATATGCGCATTTACTTCTATGCCTTTAGCTTTGAGCTGCTCTACTAATATACGAGTGAGATCTTTTACGTGAGAGATTGATTCTTTTATGTCTTCAAGTAATTTAGGATCGTTCAAAATTTTACCCAGATTATTTTCACTCCTGTTAGTTTGGTCAATCAAAGAGTTCACCTTAACCAGCATGGTTTTGGATTCTTTCAACACATCTTGAACAGCCGAAAGTGTCTGCGAAATAGAATCCTTATTTGTTTTAATGAATTCATTTACATTTTGTGCCAGTTCGTTTCCAGACTTGAGTAGTTTATTAATCTCTCCGCTGTTAGCTTTTATGAGTGAATTTAAATTCTCAGTCAATTCGACCAAATTGCTAACGCTTGTTTTTAAATCGTTATTGAACTGCTGATCTGTGAGAGTTTTATTAACAGAGCTAAGTGTAACTTTAACTTCTTTGATTACATCAACTAGATCATTTTGTACTGTCCCAAGCATAGCCATTGCCGAAGCAATATCTCCGAGGAATTCTCCATTCTGCATCTTTATGTAATCAATTTCTTCGGAAGCAGAGCCGGGATTTACTTCAATCTTCTTCCCGCCCATCAAATCGAGCATCATAACAGAAAATGTAGCGTCGGTTTTAAGATTAACTTCCTTTTCAAGATTTAAAACAGTTACTACTTCGTTTCCTTTAATAAGTATATCATCTACATAACCTTTACGAACACCATTAATTGTTACCGGATCTCCAATTTCCAAACCGGCAACGGAACTAAATTTTACTGAGATTTCCTTCCGTTCCGATCCTACTGTTAGGTTTTTGGCCCACCCGAACACCCAAACAAAAATCAGTATTCCTAAAACTACAGTAATACCTACTTTAATTTCTGTCTTTCGCTGATCTTTCATGTTCTTTCACCAATGATTTAATTTGAGCGAACTCGGTTGAATCAACTACGCCGTCATGAATTGCTTCTTTAATCTTGTCTGCTACAAAACCAAATTGGCTCATGGCTTTTTCGAAATTTTTATCTTTAAGCAGCGTTGCTTCCTTTTTAAGAACTGTCATCAGAGAATCTTTATAAGGAGTATAATCAAGTTTCTTAATTTTATCGCTAAACTCTTTTGTTGTCATCTTGATTATTGTATCCCTGCTAAAGTCCTGGAAGAAGCCCTTATTTGTTTTATAGAAATAAATGCCAGCCATAACCAATATTGTTATAACTGTAATGAGCGATATGAAGCAACCTTTTTTCATTAGCTGGCAATTTTATCAATCTGCACTTTGTTTATTCTGTTACTTACAACTTCCTTCACTGTAAAATCAAAACCGGCATGATTAAATTTATAGCCTTGTTGAGGAATACTGCCTGCTTGATTTAGAATGAATCCTCCAAGAGTATCGTAGTCATCATTTTCCGAAGAGAAATTTCCTCCCAGTGTCTCGTTGATTTCATCAATAGAAACTTTGCCGAGCACCAAATAACTTGTGTCGTTCAACTTAGTTATTTCTGCCTCTTCGCGGTCATGCTCATCTCGAATTTCACCAACTATCTCTTCAAGAATATCTTCAAGAGAAATTAGACCGGCAGTCCCGCCATATTCATCCACAACAATCCCCAAATGAATTTTCTTCTCTTGAAAATCATGAAGTAAATTGTAGATGAGTTTTGTTGATGGGACATAAATTACTTCGCGAGCTATGCTTCTAAGTTGAAGATTTTTTCTCAGCTCAGGAGTTTTGAGATATGGAAGCAAATCTTTAGCGTAAATAATGCCAATAACTTTATCCAAACTATCTTCATATAAAGGAATTCTACTATGACCGGATTCGTTGATTACATTCATTAAATCGTCAAAGTTTTCGTCGATAGAAATTGCTGCAACATCAACACGAGGGGTCATAATTTCGCGAGCCATTACTGTTTTAAAGCTTACAATTCCATGAATAAGCTCGTGCTCGCCTTCTTCAATTGTACCTTTCTCTATGCTCAAGTTTGCAAGTTCTGCAATCTCGCTTTCTTGAATAGCCGTTCTGGAACTTGAATTATCAAGGCTTTTCGTCATAAACCGTAATACATCTGTTAGCACTTTCGACACCGGATAGAAAATAATATTTATCCAGTACATTGGTAGTGCTACAAGTTTAGCAACCATTTCCGGATGCTTATTAGCCCATAACTTAGGAGTAACTTCGCCAATAAATAAAATAAAGATGGTTAGAATAACTATTTGAACTACAATAGCTACATTAGTAGAAATTGAAAAAACTCTTGCAAATTCTATAGCTAAATCAACACCTACAATAGAAGCACCAACACTTACTACTGTAGTTCCTAAGAGTATAGTTACAAGCAGCCTTCTGGAATTATCCAGCATTGACTCTATGTAACCGGCAATTAAACGATTCTCTTTTCTGAACTCTTTAATTCTCTTTTTATCAATTAAAAAGAGAGCTACTTCTGCACTGGAGAAAAATGCTAAAGCGGCAAAACAAATCAGAATTAAAATAATTTTTAAAGACCAGCCAACTTCCAATTAATGCAAATCCTTACTTAGTTCAACATATCATTTAGAACGGGAGATCATCATCTACTGCACCAGCTCCGGCATCGGGCTCATTATAAGTTGTCGCTTTCTCGGAGTAAGAACTTCCGCCGCCAGAACCAGAACCGCCTTCTCTGCCTTCAAGCGGGATCAATTGTTCGGAAATGATTTCTGTTACATAACGTTTTACACCTTCTTTATCGGTGTAATCTCTTTTGGAAAGTCTTCCTTCAACGTAAAACTTCTTTCCCTTCTTCAACTGATCTTTGTAAAAATCCGGTAGGTTATAGGAAACAATATTGTGCCAGGTAGTCTCATTTACCCAATTTCCATCCTTGCCTTTATAGCTTCTGGTAGTAGCAAGTGAAAAAGTAGTAACAGACAAATTATTTGTAGTAAAACGGTTTTCAGCATCCTGACCGAGATTTCCGATCAGCATTATTCTGTTTAATGAAAAAGCCATTCTCCCGCCTCTCTTATTATGTTTTTTTGTTTATTAATTTATCATTATTAAGGCAAAATCAAAAATTGATTAAGCCGTTAGGTTTTTCAAATATGGTAAACCGAGTAAAGCAAATAGATTGAAAGTGGAATGAAAATGTTGTCAAAGTCCTTCGGACTAATTCCCTCTACAGTTGTAGCTACGACAGCACATAAAAGCATAAACTCGAAATTTGTAGTTTGACCGAAAAGTATATTGAACAAAACTGCGCCGGTTAAACCGAAAACGAAAAAAGTAATGCTGCCTTCAATTGTCTTTTTCGAAAACACTTTATAAGAATGTTTGCCGTACCGGGTACCAACTACAGGAGCTAATCCATCTCCCCAGGTTAGAAAGCCCATTGCTGTTAGTGCAAATGGGGTTGAGTAAAACACAGTTCCAAGCAAATTCATTACTAAAGTAAAATAAAGAGGACCACGTAGTAACTCTTTTCTGTCGCCGGTTCTTGTCATAGTCTTTACAGCTTGGTCATCCTGTTTGGCAGTAAAACCCTTCAGAAGCAAAAGTATAGTCCAGATAAATGCTGCGGTTATGTTTAAGTATTTCGTCCAGTGAGAAGAATCATAAACAAGCCAAAAGATTAACCAAGAACCAGCCGCAACATGTACAACTTTTCTTGATAAGTCTTGCGGAAATCCTTTTCTAACGGCTAAGTCCATTAGTGCTACAACACCAAATACATATACCAATGAAACGATGGTAATAAGAATGTTAAATAACATCGGACTCAATTTAGTTCTCGACACTTATAGTAAATGAATCTCCAAATGCTGAGAATTTTCTAAGATTGTCCCGGATTAAATCAGCTTCTTCTTTGGTGTTATATGGCGGCACTTGTACTACAAAAAATTTTGTTTTGGCGTTGAAAGAGATTGCAAGAGGCAAAGAAGTCTTAGCCTGATGTTCTTTTACGAATGAATCAGCCCGTTCTTTAGTTGTAAAAGCACCAAGCTGAACCGTAAACTTTTTAACACTTGTTGCTACATCAGTAATAACAGAATCAACCTTTACAGGCTCCGGCTTAACTTCTGGCTTCTGTTCTTCAACCTTAGGTGGATCAATTTTAGGTTCTTCCACTTTTTTAACATCATCAAAAACATAAACATCCGGAGTTTTTTTCTCTGTTTGATCGGCTGTTTGCTCTGCAGAAACGCAAGCAAATAGAAATGCGAGAGGAACGAGTAATAAATAATTGATGTGTTTCATATTGTTCTCGTAAATATTAAAGGGATGGCATTGCCATCCCTAATTTACTAAAACAAAAGATTATCCAAAGTACCTTTTGGAATTATTGGTGTACCCATCGAACTGGTTGTAACTTTTTTAGCCAGTACTAAACTGCCCGGAACAGTAGCAACATTTATTGGAGGTATGTTTGAACCCCACTTCAAATTAATTGCTTTGATAAACTCGTTAGCAACAATTGCGTAGCCTTGATTGGAAGGATGAACTCCATCCAAACTAAATAAACCGCCATTCACAAACTCCGCTGTAAACTTTGTACCATCAACTACAATTCCATTTGCAGCAACATTATTGAAGAATGTATTGATATCAACAATTGCAAAACCTTTGGAGGCTGCAAGTGTAGCCAAAGTTTGGTTGTACGAAGCAACTGTAGTCTTCACAACGGCTACTTCATCCTTATCAAGAACAACAGCATCTGGTAAAGGTTTTGTTGGGGATAAACCTACTCCGGTTGGGTTACCACTTGCGTCAGTTAACAAAGCACTGGCTTGTAGAGTAACCAAGTCTTGTCCAATAACTAATTGTCTAACACCGGTTTTTGTTTGTCCGTAGAACAAAATTATCTGTTCGGTTGCCGGATTTTTTGTTGCCGGAGGAATAGTTGTGAAAAACGGAATTGAAGTAACCGAAGGAATATTTGCAATTACAACTTTTGTATTGAGAGAACCTAAACTATCCGCGAGCTGTTTCCATAACGCGCCAAATACATTAGGATCAGTCAATGGAACAGTCCCGCCGCTTGTTGCGTGTCCAAGAATATCGTTATTGCCAATCCAGCAAAAAAGCATTGTAGGTTTCTGAGCCTTTGCTTGGCGGAATGCAGAACCTTGTCCTCTAAGCACAACATCAAATATTGGATTTAGAGAACCGGCTTTTGCTGTATATGAATCGGCTGTCTTTGTTGTATTAACAATATCATAAACAAAAGCACCAGGCACGCCAAGGTTATTATATGGAGCTGCGTAAGAAAGATTTATAGGCGCGCCAACACTCTTATTAGTCTTTAGCGCAAATGGCGAAACCGACGCTACTTCAATTCGGCTACCAAGACCGGGATCGCTGGCAAGCGGCTGCTCAAACTTTGCGCTAACCAAATTAGCAATCTGTTTGCTGAAGCTAAAAACCTGAGCGCTTTGATATAATGAACCGGATTGATAACCGGCTGTTAAACTGTTTCCCATAACTACAAAACGTTCAAAGCTAACTTGCCCGGTACTTGGTGCAGTGGGCTGGTTTAACTCTGATCTATCTTCACATCCGGCAACTGCAAAGAAAACTAATAATAGAGACAGAAGAAGAAATCTATTTATGTATTTCATTTATTTTCTCCTCAAATGAAGCTCCCCGCCGCAAGCAGCGGGGTATCAAATTAATGGAATAGTGTCAATTGTGTTTCTTTGTGTAAA
>MHAZ01000002.1:0-104251 GCA_001803165.1 Stygiobacter sp. RIFOXYC2_FULL_38_25
TTTTAGCGGGCAAGGGTGAGAGTACAGTTTTCCCGCTTTGCGGGATTTCCGTTCGCTTCACTCACTTCAACAATTCTACTGTAGTGCGATTAAGAGCAAAGCGCAAAGAACATTTAGCAATATTGTAAAAATGTTTCAATTCTACTGTAGTGCGATTAAGAGGAAAGAAATCACGAAGAAGTAGAGCCGTGTTTGAGGAGTTTCAATTCTACTGTAGTGCGATTAAGAGAATAAAGGCGGGCGACACATTGTATTATTACTATACGTTTCAATTCTACTGTAGTGCGATTAAGAGCTTCCTTCGTTGTTACCCCAGAATCGGATACCGTAGTTTCAATTCTACTGTAGTGCGATTAAGAGGGAAGAAACGTTTCGAGCTAACCACCCGGAATTTTGTTTCAATTCTACTGTAGTGCGATTAAGAGAACGTGCCAGTTTATATCAAGGTGATAATGAACGAGTTTCAATTCTACTGTAGTGCGATTAAGAGGAGATTATAGAATTAGTGAACAAACACAACGATAATCAGTTTCAATTCTACTGTAGTGCGATTAAGAGGATATTTTGAAGTAGTTTTAGAATAGTTCCAATAAGTGTTTCAATTCTACTGTAGTGCGATTAAGAGGATATTTTGAAGTAGTTTTAGAATAGTTCCAATAAGTGTTTCAATTCTACTGTAGTGCGATTAAGAGGGACAATAGATTAATAAAACAACCATGCGAAAAGTGGTTTCAATTCTACTGTAGTGCGATTAAGAGCGATGGCGATTCTGTTGTTTATCCTATATCGAGTAGTTTCAATTCTACTGTAGTGCGATTAAGAGCACAAGGAGAGGGGGATATAAATACGGTCTATGTGTGTTTCAATTCTACTGTAGTGCGATTAAGAGGAGGCACTACTTTTGAAGTGTCTAAAAATAGCTATGTTTCAATTCTACTGTAGTGCGATTAAGAGCCGGTGAGTTGATAAAAACACATGATCTATACTCTGGGTTTCAATTCTACTGTAGTGCGATTAAGAGGATACATTACTGTATAGGTTATTGAGAGATGAGCTAGTTTCAATTCTACTGTAGTGCGATTAAGAGCACAGTTGGCTAAATATAGCCAATTGGTTAAAAAGGTTTCAATTCTACTGTAGTGCGATTAAGAGTTATCACGTAATAAAGTAAAGTTGCCCGGAAAAGTTGTTTCAATTCTACTGTAGTGCGATTAAGAGGGAAATTTTCCTCTAATGAACCACCGTATTTATCTCGTTTCAATTCTACTGTAGTGCGATTAAGAGGATTACTTCATCCTCAATCTTTTGTTCCATTACTTCTCGTTTCAATTCTACTGTAGTGCGATTAAGAGGAAAGTAAAATTGTTAGAAGTTAATCCGTCAAACAAGTTTCAATTCTACTGTAGTGCGATTAAGAGATCTATAAAATTGTCTTCGCTATATTCGCAACAGAGTTTCAATTCTACTGTAGTGCGATTAAGAGCAACATTATTGAGTTAAATGAAAAGGATTTTAAAGACGTTTCAATTCTACTGTAGTGCGATTAAGAGCTCGAATGAGGTCGCATTGATTTGCTGGTTATGTGGTGTTTCAATTCTACTGTAGTGCGATTAAGAGAAGCTAAAAACAAAAGAATAGTACCGATATAAGACCAGTTTCAATTCTACTGTAGTGCGATTAAGAGCGAAGGATGAGTTATGAGAAAGACGTTTTATTATAGTTTCAATTCTACTGTAGTGCGATTAAGAGATGGTTCGGTTGGACAACTCTACTGTAAACAAAATGGTTTCAATTCTACTGTAGTGCGATTAAGAGTGAGGCACTACTTTTGAAGTGTCTAAAAATAGCTATGTTTCAATTCTACTGTAGTGCGATTAAGAGTGCTTATCATGGAGTACGGTGGAACCACGCTAATAGAGTTTCAATTCTACTGTAGTGCGATTAAGAGATGACTGGAAGATGGACAAAGAAAGATCAAGAATATGTTTCAATTCTACTGTAGTGCGATTAAGAGTTCCACCAAACATTACCACCGGAATATGTCTCTACAGTTTCAATTCTACTGTAGTGCGATTAAGAGATGCTTTGTCTATGTTTTCACATAGCTCTAAATATTGTTTCAATTCTACTGTAGTGCGATTAAGAGTGCCCAAATTAAGGGCTTTTTATTCCCTAATACAAACATTTTTTGCTATTTGTATCGTCAATGTATAATTGTGCTAAATTACCGGGGGTACGACGACTTTCAACATTTTTATCGAAGGAAGACAATTTTCTTTGATCAAATAAACGAATCTGTATCATTCTTTTCAACTCCTATTATCCCGCGCTCAACGTAATCCTTAGAGCCAAGCGTGTAATAAATTATACTGTCATTCTTTGTGTTAATTATTTCTTTTACCTCCCGCTTAATAGTTTCGAACTCGCTTTCCGTAACCTCTCCTTCAAAGACTGAGTTTTGTACCCACAGTAAATGACGGCGCAAATATTTCAATAACTTAATGCCTTTCTTAGGTCCGGCATCGTAAACGATTATTAAATACATCTCACCACCAGATTGTAAAGGGTTTGTATTCTTTCTCGCCAAGGAGATGTTTAATGATCTTGTAACATTCCAATCTAATTAAATGCCGGTAACTAACTGATTTCTTAAGCTGCCGGTGTTGAATTGTGGTTTTTAGTTTTTCATCAAATTCTTTGAGATAGATTTTTCTACCCTCTTCGGTGAGATAGCATTTATTCAGTTCTTTGCTAAAATGTTTTTCTTGAATTTGATTTTTGTTGAGGAGTGAAAATATTATTCTATCGGAAAGAAGCGGTTTGAATATTTCAGCGATATCAAGTGAAAGAGAGAAACGCCGCTCACCCGGCTCATGTAGAAAACTTATCAATGGATTTAACTGGGTCTTAAATATTTCGCTTAGTACGGCTGTATAGACTAACGAATTACCGAATGATATTAAAGCATTAATTGGATTGGTCGGCGGGTGTTTCTGCCTCTTCTCGAATTTTATTTCTTGATCAATTAACAGATTCCACGTGATGTAGTAATTTGACCGAATGTTTCCCTCAATTCCCATTAGTTCTTGAACGTCTTCCGTAGAATCAATTTTGCTAATTAGCCCGGCGGTCTTTTCCAAAAACGGGGAAAGGTCTTTGCCCCGGGTATTATAATACTGCAAATTCTTTTTGATGTTTTCGGCTGAACCTAGCACGAACTTTCTGGCAAGCCGTACTCTCTTCTCATTATCTAAATATGTTTGTACTTGCTTAACGAGAAGCTTACCGGATATGTATGGCTCGCGTGGATAGAAGGAGGATGTGTAATAGCCATAATAGTTAAACAAATGTAGGATGATTTCCTTTTGCGCAATGAAGTTCAGAAACTTTGTATTAAACCGCAGTTCACTGAAACAAAAGATAGAATCAATATCTTCTACCGGAATCGGCTTACGCGGCAGTTTCTTTGGCTCGTTATCTTCCGATTCAGCCTCGCTAACCGAATCATCATCTACAGAAATTTCTTCTTCGGTTAGTTCAACTTCTTCCGGTTCGACTTCGCTCACCGCAGGCGGTTCGGCAGCTTCGCCGGGCTCAAAGTATAATGTGTTGTCTTTGCGGATTAATTTACCGCTGCTAAAGATGTAGTAATTTCTTTTCATAGACACGGATTACACGGATTTTCACCGATTAGTTATAAAATTACTCTTTTGTATTTCAATGAGTCTTCCCCGAAATTAATAATTAAGCCAACTTTTAATTTTGAGGCGGCTAGATAATTAAGAGTCTGTTTAATATGCGAATTTGTTATCGTTTCAATTGCTTTTATCTCTAAAATAATTTTATCGAATACAATAAAATCTGCAAAATATTTATGAGGAAGAGTTATTTCTTTGTATCCTATTTGAAATTCTTTTTCTCTTTCAAACGAAATCTTATTTTTATTGAATTCATATTGTAAAGCATCTTTATATACAATTTCATTGAAGCCTTTTCCAAGACTTTTATGTACCTCTATACAACAGCCAATTATTTTATAAGTTAATTCCTCATCGATTAAATTCATTTTAATTCCGTGTTAATCTGTGAAATCCGTGTCTTTATACGTAGCAGAGGTCGTAGTAAATGCAATTTTAGCAAAAAGGTTTACTAATTAAGATTGGAGACGGTTAAGAATTAATCTTAATGCTTTTCTGTAAGAAGGAGTTGACGTTTTGGGAAAATGGTTTGAATGTATCAATTACTGTTTTAGCGCCGATTAACAACTCATCCCACTCTAATGTAAAACTGTAACCGTGGTGAAATCTATGACGAAACTTTCTTAGTTCATTTATTTCATTTTTAATATCATCTGTAAAAAGAATAGGGAGATGAGAATGCGGAGGATTACAGAAAAACGAGAATAATTCGAAGTGCCAGCTATCCGATTTGGGAAGCGGGATACTGAAATATTTTGAAATCCGTTTTAATATGTTCTCGATGCCGGTATAGTACTGAGCCATAAAACTTGAGGTTGCAGTCTTAAGAACAATGTCCGGTTCGTTTAACTCTTGCGCATCAATTATTTTTTGCAACTCTTGGATTAGCAAAGTTAAATTCTCTAGTTCGAGCGCAACCTCTTGAAGGTACCGTTGGTTATGCATACAATACTTTACCATAGGTTAAGATGTGCGATACAAATTTATTCTCGGGTTGAAGCGAAACAACATCAACATTAAGTTTGAGTACCTCTTCCAGTTTTGCTGCGAGACGAATTACATTCCATCCGGAAAGACCGGCAACTGCAAGGTCCAAATCTCTTGCAGATGAAAGATCCTCGACAGAGCTTCCAAATAAAACAATTTTTGATGCTCCAAATTGTCTGGATATTTCCACTGCCTTATCAATTGCTTCTGCTGTAACTGCCATTTGTATTCTCTTTTATAACCTTATCAAAAATAGGGAATTTGTTTTTTGTTTTCATGATTAAATCTATAGATGCCACGCATCCAACTATAACTAAACATAGCAGAGGTCGTAATAGCTGCAATTTTTACAAAATGGTTTATTGATTACATCCGGCGGAATTTCCAATTCTTTTATGCGCTGGATATCCGCTCGGATCTCTTGGAGTTTGATTCTATCTCCATCTGTTAGTTCAACTTTTTCTTTTTGGCGCAGTTTGGGATAATCAATTTCTCCGGTTACACCTTCAATTCCTTTTTTCTCTAATACCGATATATAGAACTTTACTTGCCATTTGTGGGTCTCTTCCATTTTATCGGATTTTTTTACTTCGTGAATAGTTTTTGTTTTGTCATCATAAAAATCAAGTACAATTTCATCTTCGTCATCAGATATATGAATTTCGTGCTTCTCTCTTTCGTAAGTTGATTCGGAAATGAACTTACCGAGCGCAACCGTATCGGAGTTTTGCTCCATGTCTATATTGCGAAGGAAAAGCCAGAGCTTTCTTTGGCAAAGAAAATAATATGCTATTTGAGTACCGGTCATATTAATTAGAAATTACGAATTAGGATTAACCAATTGAAAATTAGCGGCAGAGCCGTGCCTGTGGCAGAATTGCGAATTAGGAATTAAAAATTATTAAACTGAACATTAGATTTAAGTAGTCTGCCTAAAAATTATAATTGGTTTTCATTGACACGGATTGCACAGCTTGCCCCGCTTTGCGGGGGATTTACACCGATTATAACAATTGGTTTTCGTAATCATAAGCAAGCATTAGCTCTTTTAATTTTGCTTCAGCATTCTCGAGAGCATTGAGTTCTGCACCTGCACCAGCTATATAACCATTACACGGAAGAGTAACATAAACATCTGCACCGGTATTCTTATCAATAACCGGTTTAGCGCTTCTTTCTCTTTCTTCATTCAATTCTGCTCTTATTGAAGCCGCTAGTTTATTTGCGTTATCACTTATTGAAATAGCAAGTGTTTCCATTAAGCTAAATGTTCTGGATTGGTTACTTGTTATTCTCCAGTTAATTAAACCACTCGCAACTGCTTCAATTACTTTTTCTCTTCTTTCTTTAGGACAGACTAAACATTCACCAAAACTATTTTTCCCAATTACCCAGTTATCAGATTTTAGTTTCTCAATTTTTTCCAATGTTAACTCTGGTTCATGTTGATTTGTAGATACAGAAAAAAGCGTTCTTAAATCAATTACAACGTCGTAAACAAACAATCCTGTAGCGCGAGTATTGTCGGGAATCCAATTTCTTCGTGGTAATGTTCTTTTGTTTTCAGAAAGGAATTGAGCAATTTGTTCCTCGGTTAATATTGTGCCGTTAGCATCTTTTACTACAACCGGGTGTTGGTTGGGATTGCTACTTCTATCAAATGTAAGATTCTCCTTTTGGTTTTCCAATCCGCCGAGTAATGGATGTATCGGTCGTAATGCTGAAATTGAAAACGGACTTCTTCTTTTTACCGGTGTCTCACCCGTCTGAGCTCTCATCCAACCACCTAAAAGCTGATCTGTGTAAGTTGGATCGCATGGCGACCAAGGTTCTTTATTTGAAATGCCATTATCCTTCGTTATTTCGTAGTTGAATGTTATCGGAGCTTGGGCTTCTTTTAAAGAGTCGAGAATAGAATCTAGAATAGAACGTTTAACTTGTTGACCACTTGAATAAGCACAACGGATTCCGAACTGTTGATCATAGTAAGATTTTTGGCCATCTTGAACGCAAAACACAGTATGTTCCGCATGACGGAGGCTTCTTAAGTAAATATAATTGTTCATTTGATTCTCCTTTATGATTTTTTATTATTTAAAAAAGCATACTTGAATTTTACCAATGTGAGGAAGTAAGGGAATTTATCGGCTTGCATTTTATCAATTTCTTCAACTAATGAATTTAGGAAATCACTATTCGATGAATCTCCTTTTAGTATTTCGGTAACGTTCTCGATGAATGCCCTCCTTGTATATGATTCCAAAAGAGCATTTACATTGTTTGTTTGAGTCTTTTTTGCACGATCCGTTTGTATTACATAAGACAGAAGAATTTTAGCTGTCTCTTCAGCAGCTTGAATTGTTGTTTTGTTGTTTAGCATAGCAATCACCCATGATAAATAAATGTTATAGTTTATTATACTTTTTTCATCATTCTTGATCTTTGGAAATGTTGTTTCTTTATTGCGTTGAGGGAAATACTCTTTCAAATCTTTTGGCTGAATTTCTTGTAACCCGATAACACCATTTTGACAAGCAGTTCTAAAAATAAACTGTGTGTTATATACTTCGTCTATAGCCCTTTTCCCAACATCTCTCATTTCGCCAAATAGATAATCATACATTTCGATTTCTCGTTTTATCTCCGGCAAGTTTATTTGTATAAACCCAACCGTTGTATTTGTTTGTCCTAGGCTGTAGATATAAGCGTTCAATTTTTCATTTGGAAATTTTCTTGCGAGCGCGAATAAGACTTTAATCCAACTTATTGTATCAAATTTGTTAAATCCTTTTTCTTGTTTGAATGCAGGCACGAACAATTGCCTTTTATAGTTCGAGTTGTTGAGAGCAAAGGTTAACCAGTGTCCATTCCACGTCTCAATTTGATTTCCCTTCAAATCGTTTGTCTCATTTAATAAGTCTCTGTATTTCTTCCATCCATCATATAAAAGTTTAATTATTTCTTCTCTCTCAAATAAAACTACTAACCCACCTTCAACGCGTATTCCTAATCCAACTCCAATCCATGTCGCGTATATTTCTTCCATGCCCATTGGTAAATTGAAACTCGTTAATTGACCCGAAGTAGTTGCTTCTAGATCGGAACTGCCGGCGACAAGTGAATTGCTTGTATCTGGAATACCGGTTTCGATATTTTTAATTGTTGCTTCTATTCTTTTTTTTCGCTCTTCCGCGGTTGGATATTTTTTCTTTTCCCAAGATATTTTAGGATTTTCCAGAGGTGTGTTACCGCCACTTAATAAATATTTCTGTTCATCAAAGAAAAGTGGAATAAATACATCTTTCCAAAATTCTTTTGCGCTCAACTTTTTCTTCACATTTTGATTTGTTAGTGCAACTAATTTCTTACCTATAATTGAGGCATACATTATTTCCTCCTATTTCTTACAAAAAGTTTTCTGTTCCTTTTAATAACATTCCTTTTTCATCATCATAATACTCGTTTGGAATTACGAAAGGCCAAGCACCACAAGTCAATCTGCCCGTTGTTCTGAAGTTTTTGTTGAATGTTGTCCTTATGGAAATTGGGATTTCATACTTGGGACGTTCTTCACTTTTGGCTTTAACATACGATTCTTGATCGTTTTCAACTATGCAACAAGCTGAATCTATATCAAGAGTGTCCAACAAAACTGATTTGGGATAGTCACACAATTTGGGAATTCTAATACCTTGCTCGTCAAGTATAGAATGTGACTTTATCGAGGCAATATCAATTTTCGGATAAACGTTATCAATCATTCTCTGGATTTCTTTTTCCTCTAGAACAAAACCATCATGCAATTCATCAAAGCTATTTTTCACAACTTCGTAATTATATGGCCTGGAATCGTTCTTATTTTCCGAAGGCTTTATTACATGGATTTCTTTCAGCTGCCCTAAAGTATTAGCATTTCTTTTTCTATTCACTCTACCGAAGCGTTGAATCATACTATCTAAAGGAGCCGCATCTGTAATCATTCTATCGAAACTAATATCGAGACTTACTTCAACAACTTGGGTGGCAACTACAATGCACGGGTTTTCTTTCTCATCAAATTCACTTTTGATTTTCGCCTCAAGGTTTGCTCTATCACTTCTTTTATATCTGCTATGAAGCATCATTTTCGGAATGGTTGGATGAAGTATTTCTAACTTTTCGAAAATCGTTTGTGCTCTATTTATCCTGTTCACAACAACTAACACCTTCTCGTTTTGACTGATTCCCTTATCAATCATCTCAAATGCAGCATCGTCGTTTTCTACCTTATGAATGACATGCCTATTGTAGCTTTCCAATTGTTTTTCGGTCAGCTCGACTTTATACACATTATTTTCTCCACCCAACAAATCATAAATTAAATTCCTCAGAGAAGATGGCATTGTTGCAGTGCCAACATGGATCCGGCAATGTAAATGCAAAAGTGTTTTTATTATTTCATAAACCAATGCCATTGAAGTATCGCTGTATGAATGTATCTCGTCCAGAATAACATCGTTACCTTTTAAATCAAGTGCATTAGCTTCAAAGCCTTTAGTTCCCAAAACAACAGAAGCAATTTGAAAAGGAGTTAATATTTTTATTGAAGCCCCAGTTAGAGATTGTAATACTTTTTCCTCATGAACTTCGTTATTTGTGAGAATCAATCTGCTTGATGCGTGCAATAACCTCACATCGTCATTCGGGCATGCTTCTTTGATTCTTTTATACATTGCATTAATAGATGCTTGAAAGGGAAGAGTGTAAAAAATTCTTCCTTTACAGCGTTTAATAAGTAAATCTGTTTTACCGGCGCCGGTTGGTGCTGTAACTAGTGTATGTGGTCTCTTATCTTTAACATCAAAAATTGACAAATGATACAATTCATTTATGCGTTTTTCTGCAAAAAAGTAATCCAGCTTAGGTGTAGTGAATATTTTCTTTGTTCTTTCTTTAGTGTTTTCTACTAACGCTGAAGCAAAATGATCGGCAGCATTTAACAAACCTCTCCACTCAGACCAGCCAAAGCACATGTGTTCACAATATTCCAAAACATAGTTAAAGGCATTGTGTGCTTCTTCAATTGCCAATGTTTTTGTTGGATATCCGAAATGTTCTATTATTCTATTTGATTCAATACTCCACTCGTCCCATCTTTCGGAATGTCGTTCGAAAACTGACGCTTCTCCATATCCTTCTACTAAATCAAGTATTCCTTTCCCGTTTATTGATTGAGTTAAAGACTTTATTGACTTATGATGACTAATTATCATTTCAATTAAAAAATTCCATTCGCTTTCGGGAAATAATGGAAGAAACAACAAAGAAGATATTTCATGTCGCAAAGGGAGTTCTGTTCTTTGTTCAATCAAGTCTGTTTCATCGTTCAATAGTTTCTTCTGAAATGAAGGATGCGCTTTACCAACATCATGCAGTACAGCTCCTTTGCGTGCTATATCAGTATCGAGATTTAGTTTTGCGGAGATTGTTTCAATAGCACAAACTACTTGTTCGGTATGCTCGATAAGAGTTGTCCCGCCGTTTTTTTTGCTTTTGGCAAAAAGAACATTAATGTAAGTGTTCATTCTGCAATTTCACTTCTTGTGGGATTTCCATGGATTTCAATTTTCCCATACATCGGTTCCGGTTCTAAATTATTAAACCTATTGAACCCAACCATGAATGAATCATTCCCTTTAACAAAGATTAATTCAAATCCATCAATTATGTCGAATTCATTTTCTGTTAATTCTTGAACAACCTTGTCCGGTAATAAAACATCTTCGTTACGACAAAGACAGATGTGTTGTTCAGAAGCTCTTTGAGCATCATTGAAATTTTCAAAAGCTAAATGTAAAATGGGATTAATCAGTATTCCTCTCTTTAAGATTGATTTAGGACGAGAAGCAATATTTCTTTTCACAGTAAATGCTTTTGGATGAATCTGTTCCTGTTGAACTGAAATGGTATTATAGGAAAGGCGATGCCTGATAATTTTATGAATGTTATTGTCTGAGAGTTCCTCACTTAAGAATTCGGGAAAGAGTTTTAATTCCATTCCTCTGATAATAGAAGGTGTTAAAAATTGCTGACTAAAAGTCTCTCCATCTCTTACCGCCGTCCATGGTTTTATAAACCCAAACGGACCCGAATATTTAACTACATGCATGTTTTCTCCTTTTCTGTGTTAATCCGTTTTATCCGTGTCATCCGTGTTCTATTGTGTTTTTATAGGACAAGGATTACACAGATGCTCACTGATATATAATCCTATAACAGTGCCCCAAACCCGCATCCGGTTGAATGCCCTACACCGACATTCCATGCAAACCTAACTGCCGCCGGGTCACCTTCAATAATCACCGGACAAAAATTCGCGCGGCTATCAATACCGTTTATCTTCACGAGTTTTGTTTTAGGATTTTGATAAGCTTTATCGAAACTCACTTTTACGTCACAATTCATGCTTGCATTCTTCAATTTCTTTTTCAGCGTTTCGGTTAAATATAAATCCGCTTCTTCATTATCATAAGTAAGATGCTTCGCTTTTCTATTCTCATCATACTTTCTAATAAACACCGGACTTGATGCAATAAACCTTTCCTTGGAACTGAACTGCGGCGTGTCTTGCATTTGAATTTCTTTGACAATCATTCCGCAGCATACTTCGGGACTTTTCATCGCATTCATAATTAATTGTTTGCCAATTTCTTCATCCCAAAAACTGATAAACCATTTTGCGCCATTCGGGAAATTGAATCCATCTTTAATCATTTTGCCGCCTTGTAACCAGCTTAAAGAGTAAAGGCTAATTTCATCGTGCACTTCATTCCATCCCATCCACTTATGAAAAACGCCTATAAGAAAATGCTGGTAGTTAAACGGAACAATTTGAGTATTCGGTGTTAGTAAAAAATGTAATCTCATTCCACCTCCTATATTTTTGTAATAGTTTTACACGAATTTCCAATTCGTAATTCTGCCGTACGCACGGCTTTGCCGCTAATTCGTAATTGTTTACAGCTCCGCCACATGAATCACAATTTGTATTGAGGAATTGAATTTTATTCAACAAAACTGAAAATCTTATTCAGTCAACAAGGATATGCTAAATGAAACACCATTGACTTCTCCTATTACCAAGTGAATTTAGATTCGGTAAATGAAAGCAAGGCATTATCATATGCAATTCTATTTTGATCAAGTTGATTTCAAGTTTTTAGAACTAAGCAGCAGTTTCAAAAAGTCATTTATTTTAACAATGCTTGTCGCTTCTAATTAGGATTCCCCCAGAAGTTGTTTTGAATGGAAACCCACCCACTTCAAATTAGCTTTAATGAATTATATTGTCAAGAATAGGAACGACCCACTTCCCTAACAAGGATAATTAAGATTCTTTGTAATATTCGGAACAAAAATTCAAAAACGCTGAATATTTTTTTTAAGCATAAGTTAGTTAATGGTTTTACTCCTTTAGAATTAATAAACCAAGCACCTATTAGAGTGCTTGGTTAAGAATTTATTCTGGTTTATTACCGGATACTTTGTTGTAATAAGGAAGCAATCTGTGATTCTTTTCCTTGTAATTTTCAATCCAGAAATACTCCCAGTGAAGTTGTCCCTCTTCACCATCTATTATAGAGTATTCTATAGTATCATATTCCCAGTCTTTTCTTTCGCTGTCACCAGCTCTTTGTCTTATGTTTCCCTTCCCGATATAAACCAGCTCTTCTTTTAGAAGATACCTATAGATACCTTTGACATCGCCAATATTGGCGACTTCATCCCGGGGTATTCTGTACTCGAAAGAGGGGCAGAGTTGAATGACCCATTTATTTTCTTTCTTTTTCGCAGCAAACTTTCCTACGTTCTTGTCTTTTAGAAGAGCAATTTTTCGTACCCACGGATATTTGGAAAGGACTTCGTTTGCGGTGCTGCGCCACATCTTATTATTCCGGCTTTCAAGAGTATAAGAGTAGCCATCAACTTCATCTTTACTAAACTCAAACCCTATTTTTCTTTCGCTCTCATCTATATAGTATGAGACATAAGAAAAACCTTTTAGTTCTGCTAGTTTTACAAAATGAGCCGAGTAATGGAATCTGTTTCCGTAAATTGAAATTACCGGCTCGTTATTGGACTTGTGGGTACGTTTGAATTTTTCAAAAGGCATAATTAGCCTCCTTAATTTTGTTAGCAATCGATTATTTATTTGAGCAATTTGAACGCGCGCACGGCGCTTTTAATTTCACAAAGCACTTGAATCGGATACCACTCTATTTATGCGCAGTGGTTTAAAACAAAAAAGCCCTACTCAATGAATAGGGCTTGTTAATTTTTTATAGGTGAAAGCTACGTCATATTTTATCCTCCTCATTATAATAATTTGGATCGCTGTTATTCATCCAATCAAGCAATGGAAAACCATATTTTTTTAATTCATCTTTCATGGAGTTAACGGTAAACTCTGTATAGTACTGATCTGTAATGCCGGCTTGCTTATGACCGACTAATTCTTTCACGATGGATTTATCCATTCGAAACACCAAGTTACAGTGTGTAATAAATGTCTTTCTAAAAGTCCTAGCAACGTATTTTTTCCCGCCAATTTTGATTTGCTCAAAATACCTTGTACAAGCTCTACCCAAATGTTCTGGCTTTTTATAAGAAATCAGTTTGCCGGTTTTAATATCATCAATCATTGGCTTTAGTATAGGAACCAAGTCTTTATGAAAACCAATTTCGCGTTGCTTCTTTCCCTTGGGCGAATAAAAAGAAATTGTTCTCTTTTCCAGATCAATGTTTTCACATAAGATGCTGAGCAGATCCGTCGTTCGTATTCCCATATATGCCAAACAAAACACTGTTGTTCTAAATAGCCGGCTTTTCTTATAAAGGTTTTCAAAGATTTTACGAAAGTCCTCGTCATTGAAAGTAAGCTTTGGAACTTTCTCCGGCTTCGTTTTGATGTACTTGTTTATCTTAAAAGGAACTATCACTTCTTCCTCATTAGCGAGAAAGTTTATGTAGTGATACAATCTTTTCCCATAAGCATGAATAGAGTTTTTCTTTTGCTTCAGCTTTTTAATTTCTAGAAGAAACCGCTCACAGTTAACTTTATTAACTTCACTAATGGGAGAATTGGGATTGAAGTATTCAAGGAACTTCTTTTTGAATCGCTCTATATCTTTTTTCGTCCCATCAGGACTGTCCGAATATATCTCTTCTAACTTTTTGAAAGAATCAGAAATAGTATAGGGCATAGTTCTCCAGCCCTTCAGCAATTCTTTTTTTCGTTTTAATTCAACGTTAAGTCGAACTAGAAATTCTTTCAGCTTTTTCCGGTTTTCTGGCGTATCGCGGCATCCAGCAGGATGTTGGACATCTTTCCTTAAGGAGCTATCATAGTATCCATAGTAAAGCATTCCATATTTCCCTCTCAAATAGGCCATCGTATCATCTGTCCTTGTTAAATAAGTTCTTTAATTCAGTTCTAGTAAACAAAGGTTCACCCGGGTTCTTTACAGGTCTAATTAAAATGTCATTTGCCGTTATCTGATTGTGAAAGTAATTGTTGCTCAATCTGTCCAGCTTCTGACTAAACTCCTTCTCGAATCTTTTCAACTCCCCACGCGATATCTTTTCTCTTTTTCCTACTGGGATAACACCAATCAGCCCGGAGTTAATCATTTGATGCAGAGCTGTTATTCCAATAGACATCTCTGATGCGGCCTTTGATAACGAGAGTAGTTCGTAATCGTTACGAACTTCATTTACATCTTTCATACGTATCCTCACATGTTATATATTTCGCTTATAGCCATAATTCAGTTCTGAGTGTCAGCGGCTCTAAGCCGAGATATCTTCTTACAACGCTACCCCAAAAGCTTATCTCGATTTTTGCACATTCTCTTATTACTTCATTCTGGTATTTTTTGAATTCAGTATAGGAAGCATCTCCGTCCCAATTCAGTTGCGATTCCAGAATCACATAATGCGAGTAAATAGTAAGTTCACTAAACAGTGCACTCAGAGCCAACTCTCTCTGTTCTTCAGCTAAAAAATCCAATACATCCAGTAGATCCAAGACGATCATCGTTTCCTTGTTAATTATGATTTTTTTACCAGCCGCTGAGAGAGATAATTCTCGTGGGCTTCGATTTTGGAATTAATACACACACTGATTTAAGATGCTGTGGGTAAGCATCATAAACCGCTTGGCATTAATTGAGATTTGCACTGCTACTTACTTTATCCGTTGCGCTAAGAAGGCACTTACTTTATCATTCTGGCATTGCCAGATTGTGCAAAACAATTACTATTTATTACGCCTTACATCTCCTACCTCCGTTATTTATTTCTTGATTGACTTACAACCTACTAACAATTGGTGTTGAAAATTTTTAGGTAATTAATATCTTACAAATGGTGTGCCAGAAAGAAAGATGAAGTGGACAGTTTCATCTTCCTGTTCAGCTATTTGTTACTATTCATCTGGATTTATCTTGAAATTCTTAACACGATCAAGAGCATCATCATAAGACATACGTCCATAAGTCTTTATTGAAGTTTTCAAAAAATCATGTGAGAACAGTATTGAACATGCAATTAATAATTCAATATCCTTTCCACAACTTTTCTGAATAATTTTCCATAAACCATGACGCAAGTCATTAGTTGAGTAGTATGGAAGACCAGCAGCCTCACTTCTCTTTTTCAAAGCTTGAGTAATTGGTGTATGTGACTTGTAGAATTTTTTTTCAAATTCCACACTCTTGCTAAACCCGAGAAATTTCTCGCGATTTAACTTAAGCCTTGGGAAAAGCGGGTCTTTATCCTTAAAACCCATTGTTCTTAAAACCTTAATCCATTCAATGATGTTCTTGAAAAGTTCTTCATCGAGATCATGCATTTTCAGGATTAACTGTTTGCTGAACTTGGTTTTGGTACCTTTTGAAGGGAACTGTGTTACATACTTCTCATCGAAGTTTACGTCGCCGATTGTACTAGTTAACATGGCCTTAATTCTAGAGCCACAAAGGAAAGTAAAGGATATTATAGCTCTATCTCTTAGTTCAATAACCGTATTAGTCGGAATTGATCCTACCAGAGCTTTTACGTCCCGCAGAGTTGGGTATTTAACTTTTGGTGGAGTTTTAATCTCCGCCAAAACTTCACTGCTGAGGTCAAAATAAACTAAGTCAATGCTGCTTAGTTTTCTTTTAATGCCCGGCTGTTTTCTCAACCACTCAAAAAATGCTTTAACATCTTGGCAATAAGTTTTGATTACCGGTTTCGAGATACAAATTCCTTCTTCATTGTATTGCAACAATGAGTTAAGGAATGCTGTTGCATCAGAGTCTTTAAATTTCTCAAGACTCTTGTTAAACTGCTTCAGAAAATTGTCAATGGAGCTGATTGCCGGAGCAATAGTCGATTGTTTTAGTTTTCTGCCGGTTGTTAAATACTCTTCGTATTTATTCAACCACAATGAATTTTCATGTAAATACTTCATATTTCCTCCGTGGAAATAATATTAGAGATTTGACCGATATAGTGGGTATTACTAAGGTTTGTTATAATCTTTTCAGTATCTGCACTATGTCGGTAGTGATTTATAAAATTCTCTACATCTTTTGAAGTAGAGAATCGTCGTACTTTGTGACAGCAGCTACCAATACCAAGTATTACTCTCGATTCATGCTCCGAAGAAAGCTTCTTCTTACCTTCTACGATATTAATCGATTCCAGCTTTACTGATACTGGTTTCTGGCAGATAACACAAAATATTTCCCCAGCTTTGCAGGCATGTTTACGTTTTATAGCAAGTTCTTTTAGAAATTTGATTATATCCGATCCAAGATATATATGGGGTCTTTCATATTGATCAATAGGTACTAGACCTTTTTTTCGCCAATTGTCAAAAGTTGTCGGATCAATCCCAAGTTTATAAATAACTTGATTGCGTTTGTACCGTGACGCTTTCCTTAATTTTCGCGCCATAACACCATAATTTCTTTTCATAACTTCACCTATCCTTTTATAATTATTGAGTCGCTGTACAAGGGGTCCGTATTTTGTAAAATAACGCGGGGGTCCGAGCGGTTCTTTGGTAATACTAGAGTATATGCTCTATAAGGTGGAATGAATAAAGCACTATTACTAGGCCTTATGATTTGTATTTTGTGGTCGGGTATTTCAATGAAATGTTCAACCATGTCTTCGTATCCTTAGTTAAATGCATAATGCTCGTTTCACTAATCATTGTATCGCTTACTTCAGAAATCATACTTCGACGGCAATTTTATTAAAGAGGCACCGTAATTCCAAGCCGTCGTGACCATTGTGTCGCTTAGCTTTGAGTTTTTGATAATTTGGGAGTACCAAGACGCTTTAAACACTTGAATTTGTGCAACCGCCCATGTTTTATTCTGAATTGGCTTCAAAAATCAACTTTTTGCTAGCAGCTGCATGCCTATCTTCTTACAGATTCTAAGGAAATTTACTGTTCTCTACATGTAGAAAAGGGCGTTTCAGGTTAATTTCATGTACTTTCTTGTTCTATGATTCAAGTTCGGTTCTAGTATTTGCATTTGTAGCATTTTTTCTTATTTTGGTCATGTTGATGATGTTTTATTTGATACTTATTCTTAGACTTTATTTGTAAACATGATAACGGTACGACACGATGATTATGTTAGGGCTATTCCAACTATATTCTGTTTTTGTCCACGATTTTAGAATTTCCCCCCTTTTTTATTTAGTATTTTTCGTTTTGCGTTTAAGTATTCTCGTATTTACAATAAGTATTGTAGTTTATTCAATCCCATCATTTCACAATATTTTCGCTTTCTTCCTCTCATATTTCTTCGTTTTACATTATCGGTCACCACCGGAATTCTTATTAAGAAGAGAGATGGCTTACTGCAGGATTGGGTTAATTAATTGTCGCATGAATGAGAAAATTGAAAGAGATTACTATGAAAAAGAATAGTGCCGTTAGTGTGCTTAAGCTACCAACTAACCCAGATGATTTATCGGTTAAATTAGATTTTGAAGGTTTTTCAGTAAGCTTTAGTGAAGATAAAGAGGAAAATAGTTCGGTTTTTGAAGCTCTTCTTTATTTAAGTGAAAGGATTCTTTCAATATCTGATATAGAAAGAGTTGGTCAATCATTAATAAAGTTTGATACGACCGGACGATTAATTTTTTGTTCCGTTGCAAAAAAAAGTTATAGTGAGGCTTTTGATTCACTCGAAGAGTGGTTCGACGATTTAGCAAAAAACCCAATCCAGGCAATCACGCATCTATCTATTTTGCAAATTGCTGCAAAGTACGGTATGAAAACTCAAAAGCGTACTAAGAATCTTAGTTATTTGTTTGCCCGAGAGTTTCTTTCCTATCAATATGAGTTTTTCTATAATTTGCCCAAACAGATAATCACGTATAAAGAAAGATCGACTTCCAAGTACAAAGATCTTGATGACCGGGATCTAAATTCAATTTATCAGAAGATTCTTATGGAAGAGTCAATTAAAATCTCCGTTAATGATTTGGAGATTATTCTTTTTTCTGATTTCGTACGAGAAGTTGACCCAATTGCCGATTACTTTGAGAAATTGCCTCCCCACGATGGCTATGACTATATCGGTGAATTAGCAAGTACAATTATTCCAGAACTAAATTTTGCTGCAATCTGGCCGGTTTATCTCAAAAAGTGGTTATTAGGACTTGTTGCCGGAGTAATTAGGGACGCCGATATTAACCAAAGTGCTTTGATACTGCACGGCGAGCAAGGTGTTGGTAAATCAAGATGGATTAGACGATTAGTTCCAGATGAATTGGTTGATTACTACTTTGCCGGGAAAATTAGCGCTAACAACAAGGATTCTAAGCTTTTCGCTTATCAGAATCTAATTGTTAATCTTGATGAACTTGATTTTCCTGAAAGAAAAGAAATTAATTCTTTGAAATCCTTGATTACTCAAAAGATTACAAAAGAAAGATTCCCTTACCGCAAACATTCAATTACAATTAAGAAAAGATCAAGTTTTATTGGTTCTGTTAACCGAAAAGAATTTCTGAACGATCCCACCGGCAATAGAAGATTTCTTTGCATTACTGCCATGGAAATCAATGCTGATCACAATATAGATATGAAAAAAGTCTTTGCTCAGGCAAAACATCTTTTGTTATCCGGTGAAACACATTGGTTCACCTATGAACAGAATAAAGAAATATCTCTTAATAGTCTTGAGTTCTCGTACTCTACTCTTGAGGAAGAAGTGATCATTGAGAAATATGTGCCGTGTAAACATGACGATGACGACGCTCGCTTTTTGAGTACAACTGAGATTAACCGAGAATTATTTCCCGATCACATAGACAATTCAGTTAGAAATCGCATTGGTCAAGCACTTACTAAACTTGGTTTCATAAAACGGAATAAATTTATTAATGGTTCAAGTAGATCTGTTTGGGTGATAAAAAATAAGTCTTCAATTTCCTATGCTATTAAAGAAACTGAGGATTTACCGTTTTAAGCCATAAATACTATTAACCGAATAAGCATGGATTATTTAAAAATTATTTCGGAAAGTAGGTTGCTGGCTTACCAGGTTACCATAATAATTGATTACAAGAGTAGTTGCACAAAACATCAAATGTGTAAATCAATTAGAAGACATGTATGCTATTATTGTATTCTTTTAAAGTAATTCAATGAGCATGTTATGATCTTCAAATCATTATTCAGACCTAATAAGAAAAAAAATAAATAACACAATCAAGGGAGATCAAAATGGAAAACGACCCTCAGGATAACAGATTTCATTTATCCTACAACAGCCGAAAGTTTGGAAAGAATCGCTACTTCAAGTTGATTAATAAAAATAAAATTCTAATAACACCAACTTAGTATAGCGATGAGAAGAATGATTTAACCCATTTTAATCACTAAGGGTTAAATTCCCCGCCGCTTGCGGCGGGGAGCTTCATTAAAAAATTGAAAATTTTTCATCTTGAAAAGGACCTTAACTGTTTGTTGCAATTCAGAAAGTCCAAGTGCACGAAATTTGAAAATATCCTAAGAACCATAAAGAAATCTTTAAGAATATTACTCGGGAAGTCTATGTTTTATTTCTCGAATGACATTATGTACTTATCAATATCTTAATCTTAATAAACCACAACTTTCTTTTTTTTATAGCTGGAGTTTTTGTTTGTAAAATTACGAGGGTAATCTTGTGAGTAATTATAAAACTTAGCTGTATCATGTAACGACGTTAGGTATCCAAGTTTTGCAGAATAAATGGTTTCTGCTTCAGATGTGTTAAGCTGTTTGACAACCGCATAAAGATGTTATTCTCAAATAACGATGAATCTTTATTAGAAGCAAAATCAACTACTCCTTTATTGTAATTTTTTCCAACCTTCAATTATTTGAAGCACTTTTTTCAACTTTGTTGTCATCTATTTCCTTCGCTAAATAGTACTTATTGTGATCAACTTTCTGTGTCACCTTAATGGCCATATTAGTAAATCCAAAGCCAATCAAAAGAAATATTCTGCCGATTCTTCCATTCCATTTCTGGATCTCTAATCCCGACTATTGGATCGTGGTTTGCAACTTTCTTACAAAAATAATATCGTCTATATACAGCGCTGCTTACAGCGATAGATTCATTATGGCCCAGTTACTAATTTGTCGATACTTAAGGGGCATTTTTAGTTTGGAGTTGATAATATAGACTCCAAAATTAAAAAAATGAGTTGTTCGGTACTTTAGCAGAATGAGTCCCAAAATTTTCTTGCTTTACGGAGCCCTGTCCATATTAAATTCTTCCAGGCTAACACTATATTTATTTGATCGCCAACAATTCCTTTTAAGAAGTTATAGGACAATCGGTTATCCATTTCTATATGATCATTCACCAGTCGATGACTGCAAGCCTTATAAATTGCGCTTTCTCCTTCTCGTATTCATTTGTTCCTTAATAGGTAGTTACGTGATAATTACCATTCTATCGCTGAAAAACTTAAAAACTTATTTTGTTAACAGAATTTTTCATATGGTTATAATTGTAGTTCAAGTATTGCTTGGAATTTTCCTGTGACAAAAAATTGCTAAAAATTTCCCTTGACAAAAAGGACTGTCTGTGTTATATTTGTAGTGAATGATAACTAACATAAGGACTATAGTAGATTATGGCACGTATAAGCACAGAAGAAAGACAGAGATTAATCGTCGATGAAGCAATTAAAATAATCCATGAATTGGGTTATCAAGCCTTTTCTATTCGAGAACTTTCAAAAAGGGTTGGAATAAGTGAACCAGCAATATATCGGCATTTTCTCAACAAAGAGGATATAGTATTGGGAATTCTGGGTCGGTTTAATGAGTTTGATTTTAGCTTGTTTCAAGAAGTAAATAGGTATGAAAAACCGATAGAAAAAATACAGAGGTTTATTCAATATCATTTTGATTTCCTTGAAAAAAATCCTGGTATGACTTCTGTCGTATTTTCTGAAGAGATATTTAGTCAAAGCGAGTTACTGAGAGAGAAAATGCTTAACATAATTGAAAAAAGGAAAAAACTAATTAAAGACATCATTGATGAAGCCCGTACAAAGAATCAGGTAATTGAAGTAGAGACAAATGAAATAGCAACAATAATTCTAGGATTTATTCGATTAGTAGTACTGGAATGGAGAATGAGCAGTTTTGCATTCTCACTGCCACAACGGGGCAAGAAAGTAGTAGGTGCAATAGAAAAATTATTACTAAAATAAATTTTTTTTAAAATATAATTAGTGAGCGTTAGCTAACATATAAACGGATCATTGTAATGGATACTCAAGAATACAAAATTTTAATAAGTGATTTTATAAGCGACAAAATGATGGCGGAAGGTTATAAAAGAATTACTCTTGAAGAAATTACTTCGAATCTTGCAATTAGCAAAAAGACCATATACAGAGCCTTTTCATCTAAACAAGCTATCACCAGCTCGATTTTTATTGATGAGCTCACAAAAGCGTATCAAGGACTGCTACAACTAATACAGGAAAAGAGTTCAATGGTAACAAAAATAGAAAATTTGGAAAGATTGATTGAAAACTATATTCGGTTATTTAATGATACATCATTAAATAACTTAAAAAAAGAATATCCGAATCTTTGGAAAGAAATAGTTCTCTTTCGAAAAGAAAGGGTGCTACCGCTTATTAATATTTTAATAAACCATTCGAAAAAACATAATCTCATTGTTGATTATCCAAACGAATTAATAATGAAGCTTTTTAGTATGTCTTTAATTATTTCAACTGAAAAAAATTATTTGATACAGAACCAATTGGATTACAAATCAGTGTTTCACTACGTCTTTCATATTCTTTTGAATGGAATGCTTACAAAAAAAGGAAAAAAATTATTAGCAATAAATAAAAGGATGAAAAATGAAGCCAACTAAATTAATTAGTTCAATAGTTCTACTTATATCAATCTATGCTTGTAGCGGAGGTGAAGATAATTCAAATATTAAAGCTACCGGCACGATTGAATCGACAAATGTTACAATTAGTTCAAAGAATGCAGGGGAAATAAAATCAATTATTGTAGATGAAGGCACACAAGTTAACGCTGGTGATACAATACTAGTTATTGACCATGAAGCGCTAGGATTCCAGCTTGAACAGGCATCTGCGTCTGAACAAATAACTGAGGCACAACTTAAATTAATGCTAAAAGGCGCAAGGTCTGAAGATATAAAGCAAGCTGAAGAAATGATGAAACAAACCGAAATTAACTTCAATCTGGCAAAAAGCGATTTCGAAAGATATACGAAGCTGTGGGAAAGTAAATCAATAACACGAAAGCAATATGAAGATATGACTGCACGATACCAAGTCTCAATTGCTCAATTCTCATCAGCAAAAGAAAATTATGAGAAAGTAAAAAAAATATTTAGACCCGAAGAAATTGAACAGGCAAAAGCTAATTTGAGAAAAGCAAAAGCTTCAGTAAGTCTTTTAGAAAAGAATATTAGGGACAGTTATATAATATCTCCTCTGGATGGTTTCGTCGTCAAAAAATTTGTGGAAGCTGGAGAAACAGTCTCACCAATGTCTTCGCTGGTAAAGGTTTCAAATATCTCAAGTGTGAATCTGATAATTTATGTTTCCGAAGCGGAATTAGGAAAGATAAAACTAGGACAAAAGGCTGAGATAACAATAGATACTTACCCCGATAAAAAATACGATGGCAAAGTAACATTTATTTCGCCCGAAGCTGAGTTTACTCCAAAAAACATTCAAACAAAAGATGAGCGAACCAAGCTAGTGTTTGCTGTCAAAATTGAAATTCCAAACAGAGATTTTGATCTAAAACCGGGTATGCCGGCTGATGCGAAAGTTATTTTATAAAGGTAGCGAGTAAATAATGGAAGCAGTAATAAAAATAAACGATTTGAAAAAGAGCTACGGTTCTGTATTAGCTGTTGATGGAGTAAACTATCATGTGAACCGAGGTGAAATGTTTGGACTGGTTGGACCGGACGGCGCCGGAAAAACAACCACGATAAGAATGTTAGTGGGGTTACTCAACCCCTATAGCGGATCGGCAGAAGTTCTAGGGTATGATTTGTTATCACAAAAGAATTTAATAAAAGATGAAATCGGTTACCTATCTCAAAAGTTTTCTCTTTATGGCGACCTAACAATTGATGAAAATATTGAATTCTTTGCTGATATTCATGGAGTAAAACACTTTGAAAAAAGACGTGATGAACTACTGGAATTTACTAGACTCACTCCTTTTAGAGATAGGCTTGCCGATAAACTTTCTGGTGGAATGAAGCAAAAACTTGCGCTGGCATGTACACTAATTCACAAACCGAAAATAATTTTTTTGGATGAACCTACGACTGGTGTCGATCCGGTTTCAAGAAGAGATTTTTGGAAGATTCTATCTAATCTATTAAAAGAGGGGATTACAATATTTATGTCCACTCCATATCTCGATGAAGCAGAAAGATGCAATAGGGTTGCATTGATGGACAAGGGAAAAATAATAAGCTGCGATACACCGAAGAATGTGAAAGAATCATTGAATTTGCAGGTAGTGGAGATTGTTTGCACGCCTGTAAGAACTGCTTATAATGTAATTAAAGCGACAACAGATTTTGAAGTTCAGATGTATGGTGACAGACTAAACATAGCTGTATCTGAATATGAGAAAGATTATGCTCTGATCAAAAAAATATTTGTAGAAAACTCAATTATGGAAATCGACAAAAGAATCATTACACCGTCATTGGAAAATGTCTTTATTCATTATATGAGTAAGTAAAGTTTGATGAAAATTGAAAAGGAAATAAAAATGAAAAAGCTACTAATCATAATTCTTTTTGCGAGTTCGTTGTTTGCTCAAGAGAAAATCCTAACTCTAAAAGAAAGCTTGGAAATAGGATTGCAGAACAGCAAGGATCTCAAAATCTCCAGGTCTAAATTAAATTATGCCGATTCAAAACTGACTGAAATTAACAGCCAATTCTTGCCGCAGTTCAAACTGTTTGGAAATTATACAAAGTTAAGTGATAATATTCCGCCATTTGAAGTGACAATGCCTTTTTCTCTGAATCCAATTAGAATTTCCGAACCGATACTAAACAATTACACTTTCAAATTTGGATTCAGCCAGCCGCTGTTTACAGGATTTAAATTATTATCGTTAAGAAGCTCGGCGAAATTAAATCTCAGTGCTTCAGAACAGGATTATTCAAAGGAAGGGAATGAAGCTGCGTTTAATATTTACAGCACTTATTGGAATTATTACAAAGCCGATGAGATCAAGAAAGTAATAGCACAAAGTATTCAGCAGATGGAAGAACATCTTAAAGACACAAAAAGTTTTTTCGAGAACGGGCTGATCTCAAAGAATGATATGTTGAAATTGGAAGTACAATATTCCAATACAAAACTTATGCTTATCGAAGCTGAGAATAATTTAGAGCTTGCAAGAATCGGTTTTAATAAAGCTATAGGAATTGATCTTACTTCACAGACAAAAGTTGCCGCAAGCGAACAATCATTTAATTACGAAAAGTACCAGCTTGCAGATATGATCGATGAGGCAGTTAATAATCGAAAAGAATTAAAATCATTGAAGTATCGTTTTGAGGCGAGCAAAGAAGGAGTGAGCGCGGCTCAATCCAATTGGTTGCCTTCAATCTATTTAACTGGTAATTATTATTACAGCAATCCGAACCCAAGATTTCAACCGGCAAAAGATGAGTTTAACTCCAACTGGGATGTTGGAGTTACATTAAGCTGGGATGTATGGAACTGGGGTTTGACTTCTTCACAAGTTTCGCAAGCCGAGCAAACTAAAATACAACTTGAAACCAGTCTTGATCAGCTTAAAGAAAATATTCAAATAGAAGTTTACTCAAATTACCTAAACCTAATCAAGACTGAAGAGAAAGTGAAAGTAAACAAAGAAGCATTGGATCAATCAATAGAAAACTATCGGATTACTTCGGAAAAATACAACACTCAGTTAGCCACAAGTACGGATTTAATTGACGCGGAAACTTTGAAACTGCAAGCAGAAACAAACCTCAAAACAGCAGAAGTGGATTTTCAAATAGCCAAAGTAAAATTAGAAAGATCTTTAGGGAGAGTAATTTATTAATGAATGCAATGGAGGTAAATAATCTGACAAAGGTATTCGGAAAATTTACGGCTGTTGATAATATCAACTTCAATGTGAAGCAAGGAGAGATTTTCGGATTCCTCGGTGCCAACGGGGCAGGTAAATCTACTACCATAAGAATGCTTATCGGGATATTGGAGCCTACATCCGGCGATGCACTTGTTAGCGGTTACAGTATTAAAAATCAATCCGACCTTGTCAAAAAGAATATTGGATACATGTCTCAAAAATTTTCTCTTTACAATGATTTGACAGTAGTAGAAAATATTAGATTCTTTGCCGGAATTTATGGATTGGACGGGAAGAAATATGAGGAAAGAAAAAAATGGGTGCTGAAAGTTGCAGATTTAGAAAATATGGAAAATGTTATTACAGGTTCTTTACCGGGAGGAATTAAACAACGTTTAGCACTTGGTACAGCTGTAATTCACGAACCTAAGATTGTATTTCTTGACGAACCAACAAGCGGAGTTGATCCGATCTCGCGTAGAAATTTTTGGGATTTGATTAACGAACTTTCAGAAGGCGGAACCACAGTGCTTGTTACAACACACTATTTAGATGAAGCAGAATTTTGTAATGATATTATTTTAATTAATGCAGGCAAGCTCATCGCACAGGGAAATTCCAAAGAGCTCAAAACAAACTACATCAAAAACCCGATACTTGAAATAGAAAGTGACCGTATAGTTGACAGCATGGAGATTTTAGAGAAAGAAAAATGGGTTGGGGAAACTTCAATTTTTGGCAATTACATCCACGTTATTTTGAACGATAGCACGATTAATGAAAATCACATCTATGAAATACTAAGAGAAAAAAACGGAATATCTGTAAAGCGGGTAGAAAAAATTACTCCTACGCTCGAAGATGTATTTATTCATTTAATTGAAAAGGACAGCAAGAAAAATGTTCAATAGAATATTTGCAATTGCAAAAAAGGAAATGAGACAATTAAAACGGGATACAAGAATGCTGTTTATTGTGTTTTTCTTCCCGGTTGTATTGCTGGCAATTTTTGGTTATGCTATAAACTTCGATGTGCATCATATTAAAATTGCAGTGTACGATCAAGACCGCTCAGAGTACACAAGAGATTATATAAGCGGCTTAATCAGTTCCGAGTATTTCGATCTTGTTACATACATCGATAGTGATGATCAGATAAAGGAGTTATTAGATAAAAAAATAGTACAGGCTGTTGTTGTCTTTCCTAAAGACATGTCTAGAAGATTGCTTTCAAAACAGGAAGTGAAAATCCAGTTTTTGGTTGATGGAGTAGATGGCACTTCCGCAAATGTAATTCAAAACTATGTTAACGCCGCAACCTATAGTTATTCAATTCAGCTAACCAAAGAGTATTTGGCTGTAACCAGTAAAAATTTGTATGTACCAATCGATCTTCAACCACGATTTTGGTTCAATCCGGACTTACAGTCCACAAGATTTCTTATTCCCGGTTTAATGGGAATGATTTTAATTATTACTGCGGTTATCTCGATATCGCTTTCAATTGTTCGAGAAAAAGAAAGAGGGACAATAGAACAGATCAATGTTTCACCATTATCCTCAATCGAGTTTATTCTCGGAAAAACAATTCCCTACATTGTAATCTCTTTGATTAACGCTACAATTGTTTTACTAGCCGGTTATATTCTATTCGGAATAGTTATCAAAGGGAATATACTTTTATTGCTTTTAGGAACATTTGCATTTTTATTTGCCGCTTTGAGTTTGGGCGTATTTATCTCCACAATATCTGATTCTCAGCAAGTTGCATTTCAAGCAGCAAACGTAACCTCATTGCTTCCATCATTAATTTTGTCCGGGTTTATTTTCCCTATAGAAAGTATGCCGGTTGCAATTCAAGTGCTAACTAATATTACTCCAGCAAAATTTTATATAGTCATTCTAAGAGCAATTCTTTTGAGAGGTGCGGGAATTTCAGCTTTCTGGGACCAATTAATTTATCTCGGAATTTTCGGATTAGTATTTATTGCGCTAGCAACGTTAGTTGATAAAAAATCAAAAAATTAAGTGAGAGATATGAAAACGATTTTTCAATTTATTATTAAAGAGCTTTTGCAAGTAAGACGGGACAAAAAAATGCTCGTAGTAATATTTATGGCTCCCATCTTGCAATTAATATTCCTTGGCTACGCTGCTAATATGGATGTTAATGTTATTCATACAACTATTTACGACCAGGATAAGACTTCAACAAGCAGAGATTTTATAAAACGGTTTGAGCAATCAGGATATTTCACAATAGATCATTATGCAAGTAATTATGAAGAAGTAACGGATCTATTGAATGAAGGAAAAACTCTTGTAGCAATAGTTATCCCGAAAGATTTTGAAAAAAAAATCAACAGACGCGAGACCGCACCGCTTCAGACTCTATTTGAAGGATCGGACGGTAATAAAGCATCCATAGCGCTTGGATACATTCAAGGGATTGCTACAAAATTTTCGCAAGGGATTGTAGCCGAAACAAAGGATAAACTCGGAATGAAAATTTCATTAAGCGGATCTTTAATTCCAGAGGTTCGAGTTTGGTATAACCCCGAAATGAAGACACGTAATTATATGGTGCCAGGAATTTTGGGGCTGATCTTGATGATCTCAACAATCTCTTTAATGTCAATGGCAGTTGTAAGAGAACGTGAAATTGGGACGCTTGAACAATTAATAGTTACACCAATAAAGAATTATCAACTCATACTCGGAAAACTTATTCCCTTCACACTAATTGGTTTTGTTGTTTTAATAATTGTAATGGTTATTATGACCCAATGGTTTGGAATTGTAGTACGCGGGAATAAATTATTTCTTCTTTTTACTGCACTACTCTTTGTACTTTCGAATTTGGGTATAGGATTATTTATTTCTACTGTTTCTAAAACTCAACAACAAGCAATGATGGCATCGGTCTTTGCGATAATGATGCCGATGATTTATCTATCTGGTTTTGCTTTCCCAATTGAAAACATGCCTCAGATAGTACAATATATTACTTATGTAATACCATTGAAATATTTCATCATCATCATTCGCGGAATTGTGTTAAAGGGAATTGGTTTTTCATCTTTATGGCTTGAAACGGTAATCCTTTTTGGTATGGGTGCAACGCTCTTGCTATTTAGTTCATTAAGGTTCAGCAAAAAAATAGATTAATATCAAAAGGAGTAAAAAGAAACAATGGGTAATATAGATTTTGATCCTAAGAAAGCAGCGCATTATGATGACTTAGCCCGTAAAGCCGTTTTCGGTTACGAGCAGCTTTTCAAAATGCTGATAGCTCTATTAGTGGAAAAGCAAAATGAATCTGCAAATGTCTTGGTGGTTGGTTGCGGAACCGGAATGGAATTAACAACCTTTGGAAACCATATGCCTAATTGGCAAATGACCGGCGTTGATCCTTCAGAAGAAATGATAAAAATATCTAAAACAAAGGTTGATGATCTTGAACTAAGTGAACGTATTAAAGTATTAAAAGGATTTGTAGAAGATTTACCGGAAGAGGAAAAATATGATTCCGCCACACTGATATTTGTACTACGCTTCATTTCTGAGGAAGAACAAAAACTATCACTCTTAAAGAATATTGCAATGCGATTAAGATCCGGGGCGAAGTTGGCTATTGTTGATCAATATGGTGATCCGAGACTTGATAATTTTCAGTTTATGTCTAAAGCATGGAGAAATTTTATGAAGCTTAGTGGATTATCTTCGGAACTAGCAATACAAATAGCGATACAAGCTGCTGAACAAAGTTTCTTTACTGAAACTGAAATACAAAAATTGCTATATGAAGCAGGATTTACTAAGGCAAATCGTTTTTACAATTCATTTATACACGGTGGATGGATTGTTCAGAAAAAATAATTATTTGAATAAATACTTGAGGCGGTATGAAGGCTAAATTTTACACTGGGTATAACCTTTTCATTCTTCCTTTGCTAATAGGTTTCTTGAGTGGACTTACTGGGCGAACTCTTGCCCAGTCGAATTTCTATGAACAATTACCGGCGGGATTAGCTAGAAACACAAGCGCGAAGTATATAACTACGTCAGACAAAGAAAGTGCCGTAGAAAAAAACTATTGGCTTCCCGCAGTTGAAATTATCGGTTTAAATTTTAGTGTTTGGGGTTATCACAGATATTTAAGTGGTGAAAATTGGTCCAACATAAGTTGGGAAACTATAAAGAACAATTTTAAGACCGGTTTTGTGTGGGACGTTGACGGATATTTAATCAACCAATTTTGGCATCCGTATCATGGCTCAAATTATTATAATGCAGCACGAACAAACGGACTAACATTCTGGGAATCGGCACCATATGCATTTGGCGGAAGTTTGATGTGGGAATATTTCATGGAGAACGAACCCCCCTCCTATAATGACATTGTAAATACACCGGTTACCGGAATTATTTTAGGTGAGATTTCTTTCCGTGTTTCTAATTTAATCATAGATGAAAGCGTGGTTGGATTTGAGAGATTCTTACGCGAATTCACATCAACTGTAGTGGATCCAATGCAAGGATTGAACCGTATGATTAGCGGTGCTATGTGGAAAGCCGGTAAACCAAACAAACGTTCAAAATTTAACGTGATTGTTTCCAGCGGCGTACATAATGTTTTCTTTAGCAGTAAAATAAACAATAGTAAATCGTATGTCGCGCTCAGAGCAGACCTAAATTATGGCGATCAATTTTCCGTTTCAGAACATCAAAAACCTTTTGATTATTTCACACTGCATTCAGAAGTTAATATTGCACCGGGCGATAATATTGCGGGAATTTTTGCAAGCGGTGTCTTATGGGATAGTAAATTAAAATTATTCGAAAACTCAAAAAACATTGTTGGCATTTATAAAGAGGTAGACATTCATATAAATACTGTTTACAAACTCTCGGCAACAAGTGTTACCGGTCAAATAATAAATACGGTACCGTTATCGGGGTCAGTTTCTCTGCAAAACTATTTTGGGTTATCTGCGATATTAATGGGGGCTACAAACTCACAATACGCATCCGTGTACGGCAAAGATTATAACATCGGTCCCGGCGCCAGTGCAAAGATTGGAGCTAAAGCTATTATTAAGAATTTCGGGGAACTCTATTCAAACTATAAAAGATTTTGGATTCATACTCTAAGCGGAGCTGAAGGAGAAGAGTTTGTTGGACTATTGAATATTGGAATTAATTATCAACTACTTGAAAATAGTTATTTGGGACTGGATTTCTTATTGTATGAACGTTACGGAGATTATAAATATTTTCTTAATACTCAAGACGCAAACTCGGCATTAAGAATTTATTTTAAACAGAATATTTAATCATTGGGAAAAGTTTTGAGAATTAATTCAAGGAAAATATTTACGGGCACACGATTAAAAAATTTTGGAGAAACTGCATGGTGATTCGCCATGTTAACTGTTGTTGAATTTGCTGCCGGTTAAGAATATAAAAGCAAGTATCATAAATAATTAGTAATAATTTAGAGAAAAGTAATCGATGGATTTAATTCAATTAGAAAACCTAACAAAGGTGTATCAGACGGGAGACATTCCTGTTCAAGCGCTTAAAATGATCAATCTCGAAATTCAGAAAAAATCATTTGTCTCTTTTATCGGTCCTTCCGGCAGCGGCAAATCAACATTACTAAATTTAATCGGTTGTCTGGATAAGCCTACTGAAGGAAAAGTTCTTATAAACAATGTTGATGTTGGAATGTTCGACCGTACGGAAAGCGCCGCTTTTAGAGGTAAAACTATAGGATTCGTGTTTCAGAATTTTAATTTAATCCCGGTTTTGACCGTATATGAAAACGTAGAATATCCTCTTCTTATGCTTGACCATCTTCCGTCAAAAGAACGTAATGATCGTGTTTCGCGATTGTTAGAAAAGGTTGGGATGACCGATCAAAAGAAAAAATATCCAAATCAAATTTCCGGCGGTCAAAAGCAGCGTGTGGCTGTAGCTCGAGCATTAGTTACTAATCCGCAAATTGTTCTTGCAGATGAGCCAACTGCGAATCTTGACCACGCTACAGCATTTAAGGTTATCAATATTATGCACGAGATGACTAATGAATTTGGAACAACATTTATCTTTTCAACGCACGATCCGAAAATTGTTGGAGAAGCCGAAGTCATTTATACATTAGAAGATGGAGCCATTATCAGTTCAGAGATCAAAAAGGTGGATACGAAATGAAAAATCTAATCATGATTGCATTTCGAAATTTATTTAGAAATAAAAGACGAACGATTCTTACTTCATCACTAATTACTTTTGGTGTGGTTCTCGTTATAGTATTTGGCGGTTTAGCAATTTCTTTTAAATCTCAGATGGTAGGTACATTAACTAATACTGCAATGGGCGATTTGCAAATCCACAGAAAAGGTTATGTGGAATCTATTGATAATTTACCTTTAAGTCTTACTCTTTCGGGAACAGAGTTAGCAAATATTGAAAAAACGTTAAACAATATTTTCGAAATTTCTGCTTACAGTCCACGTATAAAGTTTGGTGCAATGATTAGCAACTACGCACAAACATCCAACATTCGTATGAGTGCTGTATATCCCAAAATGGAAAACCGTACGGTAACGGAATTTGTTAAACGAATTAAAGGTAACATAACCGATCCCGATCAGTTTATTAAACCGGGCGAAATATTAGTGCCGGAAAATTTAATGAAGGGTCTTTCATTAAAGATTGGTGATGAAATTGTTTTAGTTGCAACGAACAAAGACGGCTCTGTTAACGCAGTAACATTGCATGTTGCTGCAATGACAGAAAATATTTTCGGTCCCTCCGGCAAAGATGGTTATATGCACATTGATGACGCACAGTCGCTTCTTCGAGAGAATGAGCCCGAGATAGTTGAGATTGCAATTCATCTAAAACAATATGATCAACTTAATAAAGTATATGCACAGTTGAAAAAATCAGTAAGCGCTACGAAAGCTCAAATTGAGGTTCATACATGGGAACAACTTTCGCCGTTTGCCAGTATCGCACGTATAGTTGATCTTCTAATTTTGGTTGTAAAATTTATTCTGATCTCAATTGTGTTGGTTAGTATTCTCAATATAATGACGATGTCTGTGTATGAAAGGATAAGTGAAATAGGAACAATTGCCGCTATTGGTACTCCGCCCCGGCGGATCCTTTCTCTTTTTCTTATTGAAGGGTTTGCGATGGGCTTGCTAAGTACTTTGGCAGGAATACTAATTGGACTTGGGACATTGTGGATTATGAATATAACAAAGATTGATTTCACATTCGGAACGATGAACGTGTCACTTGCTCCAAGTATTCCAGCAGGTGAAGTAATAATAGTTGCCGTTATTGTTATGGTCGTATCGCTTTTTGCAGGGTTCCAGCCGGCGTATAAAGCTTCCAAGATGGAACCTGTGGATGCTTTGGGTCATAATTAGAAGTGAAAAAAAGAAAAGTATAAAATTAAAGAGCCGTTTGCTCTAATACGAAAAGAGGAAAAGTTATGAAAATACTATGGATGTTTATTATTATGATTCTATTCGCATTCAATATTATAGCACAGGACGCCAACAAACTTTTAAAGGAAGTTGACGATAACCTTATGCCGGAATCATACGAATCTATTAGAAAACTCATCAATGAAGAATCGGATGGTTCTAAAAAGGAGTTTACATTCTTCACCGTGAAGAAAGGCAAAGACAAAATTGCTATGCTCTACATTTCACCGGCAAGTGAAAAAGGGCGTTCAACATTACGACTTGGGGAAAATATGTGGCTCTATATTCCAAGCGCAAATAAACCTATTCGCATTACAAGTCTGCAATCCGTTGTTGGGGGCGTTTTTAATAATGCGGATATTATGCAGTTGGAATATTCGACCGAATATGACGCAACATATTCCAAAGGAACGGACACGGAGAATATCCTCGACTTAAAAGCCAAGAACAAAACAGTTGCCTACGACAAACTTAAAATGTGGATTACCAAGGACAAAAAGATACTGCGTAAAGTTGAAGCTTATTCAGCCAGCGGCATGTTGATCAAAACACTGGAATTTAAGGATGATAAAAATTTCGGGGGCGGCATAACACGCCCTTCTTTAATAGAAACATACAGTCCTTTATACAAAGGTTATCGTTCGTTGATGATTTATCAGACCATCAAAAAACGCCAATTCACGGATGAAGTATTTACTCAAAACTACATGGGACGATTAGGAGATTTGAAGAAATGAAATTTCCATTATGGTTTATTTTCGTTTTGATGTTTGCATTAGCAGCTGTTGTATTTGGACAAGTAAAAGAGGACTTGGAGATTACAGAAGAGGAACCAGAAAAGAAACTTGAATGGAACGGTAATCTTGATGTGAAATATTCGCTGTTTAACATGGATCAAAACTCAGCGCTGTATAAACTTCAATTCTTTAAAAATCCCCCTTCGTCATCGCTATTTTCTCAATACAGATTGGAACCATATCTAAACGCTGAATACCGTACAAGTGATTTGGGATTTGTTCTAAAAACTCATGCATCATACTATAGTGACACCAATTCAAGATTTGATTTATTTGAAGCATACGCGAGTTTTAGCCCCTCATTCAATACAAATTTGCAAGCTGGTAAACGAGTTTACAGTTGGGGCAAAGGTTACGCATTCAATCCGGTTGGATTTGTTAATCCGGTGAAAGACCCGGAAAATCCGGAACTTGCACAAGCGGGTTTACTTTCGGCTAACATAGAGTATGTAAAAAGTTTTTCATCAGATGCGTTACAAAGCTTTTCCTTCCTGGCGGTTTTAATTCCAACCTCAGACATTGCAGGTACTTCATTTGGAGAATTTAATAATACAGATATTGCCTTAAAGTCATCTCTTCTGCTCTGGGATACTGATGTAGACTTGTTCGCATATTACAGTGTAAAAAAACCAAAAAGATTTGGTTTCGATTTTGCGCGAAACATTCAGGATAATATCGAGATTCACGGTGAACTAAGTTACAATCAAAATGCAGATCGTTTCACAATTGTAAATGGGTCGCTCTCTTCCGCACGAGTTGATGAGTATTCGTTTCTTTTAGGATTGCGCTATCTCGACGCATCAAACACAACAATCATTGCGGAATACTATCACAGTGGTGCAGGACTTAGCAAAGATGAATATTATCAGTACAGTCAGTTTTTGAACAACGGTGCAGAGAATATAAATCCTATTGTCACACAACAAACACTTGGAGTAAGCCAAACATATTTTAGAGGCACTACATTGATGCAAGATTATCTGTACCTAAAAATCTCACAACCCGAGCCGTTTGATTGGCTCTACTTTACTCCGTCTCTTTACACAATATACAATCTGACGGACAATAGTTTTCTCCTCTCATTTTACATGAGTTATAAACCTATTACCAACACAGAATTTATTTTTTGGACAACAATGTTTGCCGGCGACAATACTACGGAGTATGGTGCAAAGCAGGTACAGCAACGTACGGAACTTTGGATGAGAGTCTTTTTTTGAAAAATGAATTTGCCATTAGAGGAACATAATTACGCTAACATACATGAAAGGTATTACAATGAATAAAACGACTTATAAAAAAATAGCCGCAGGCGTCGCTGCTGTGTTCAGTCTTCTCACTATCGTAGAAGGCGCTCAAGTGCTGTTGGGAATTACTCGACCGAATTACGTTGTACTTACTCCCTTGCTTGTTTACAATGTGACAATGGGGGTGATTGGTGTTTTTGTTGGTGTAGCGCTATGGATAAACAACAGATGGTCGTTAAAACTCACAACAATAGTAGTCGCAGCGCATCTTATTGTATTGCTTACTGTAGGAGTAATCTACCTTTTGAGCGGTGCTGTTGCATCTCATAGTGTAAACGCAATGGTTGTCCGGTCAGTGATTTGGGTAGCAATAACGCTTGTCGCATGGAAAACGTTCAAACACGTTGCTCAATAATAAAACTAATATCAATCAATACATTTAAGGATATGAAATGAAAATAAAATTTTTAATCACCTTTCTTGGTTTAATTATTGTTAGTGCAATAACTGCCCAGGACCAAGTTTCTCTTTTAGAAATAGATAAAGTGAAAGAATATTTAGCACTCAGCGATAAACAATATAAAACCATCAATGCGCCGCTTGGACAAATAAAAGGAATTCTTGAAGAAGACAAAAAAATCATTTCAGAATTAAAAGAAAGATTTAAGAATGGAGATGAACCCGGATTCTTTGAAAAAATTAAAGTTAAAAGAGGACGCGACAACCGTGTAGATAAAATTGAAGATTTACTTGAAGAAATTGAAGATCAATTAAATGACGAACAGAAAATCAAATATAAAAATATTAAGAAGCCGGTACTGAAATCACTTAATAAAAAAGAGTTAACTAAATAATATACAATCAGAAAGATTCAAAATTATACTCTCGTGGTTGAAGAAAACCCAAGCATGCACAATTAGCCACCATCCACATTTTATCAAGCGCGAATAATTGTTTTGTCTCAATAGCGCAAGTTTATCAAATGAATTGTTGTTTAGAGAAGGAAATTATAATGAAGCAAAACTCATCTTATAGTATTCGAAAAGCATTATTTCTAATAGCATTTGTGCTTGGAATTTTGACTGGTCAAATAATAGCTCAAAGTACATCAGGCATAGTTTCTGGCGAGGTAAGGGACGCTGTTACAAAACAACCTCTTCCCGGTGCAAACATCATTATTGTTGGGACCAATATTGGTACAGCTAGCGATGTAAATGGATATTACGTTATTAAGAATGTAGCCGCCGGAAAATATATTCTAAAGTCATCTATGATTGGGTATGAGCCTTCAGCTTTTACAGATTTAATTATTAATCCAAATAGAAATCATACTGTTATATTCGAACTCCGCCCAGCAGTCATGGAAATGAGTGAAATAAATGTTACAGCGGATTATTTTTCTAAACCTACCGAAAACCCTGTTAGTTTCAGATCAATAACTCCGGAAGAAATTAGAAGATCGCCAGGTTCCGCAGAGGATATTTTCAGAGTAATGCAATCACTACCTGGGGTTGCAACTGCCGGCGCAAAAAGTGCACAGCTTATTGTAAGAGGAGGCAGCCCTGATGAAAATCTAACTCTGATTGATAATATTGAAGTTTATAATCCAATTCATTTTGCCAGAACAGGAGAATCGATGGGAATTATAAGCATTGTTAATCCCGCCTTGCTGCAAAAAGTAGATTTTCTTACCGGCGGTTTTCCTGTCAAGTATAGTGATAAAATGTCTTCTGTCTTTGATATGACTTTGCGAGACGGCAATAAAGAAGTTTTTAATACTGATGCAAACTTGAATATAGCCGGTTTCGGAGTGATGTTAGATGGACCATTAATTGAAAATAGCAATATGGTTTTTTCTTTAAGACGCGGATTTTTCGATATTCTTACGGGGATTTTGAATAAACCCACCGCGCCAAGTTATTATGATGCTGTTGGGAAAATATCTTACGATATAAATAATAAAAATAGAATTAGTCTTGTTGGATTCTATTATTTAGACCAGATTGAGCGTGAAGGGTCAACCAAAGAAGAATCTTCATCATGGAGTAAGTATGATTACTTAACGCGTGATGATTATGGTGCAGCAATAGGAATTAATTGGCGTTCTTTAATTTCTAAAAACGCTTTTTCACTTGTAACAGCCTCATATACAAGTAACGGTTGGAATACACTTCAAGGAACCGAAACCGACCGCACTTTAAAGGGTGATGATATTCGCGAAAACGAATTCACTTTGAAAGCAGAAGTAAATTATCAGCTAACTCCAAAACTCGAATTTAAGATTGGCGGGCAAATAAAATATATTGATTCACGAAATGATTCATGGAGTGCTGAAAGTACAACAAACAGCGGAATAATTATTCCAGCCAATACAATCTTTTATCACCCAGATCCAACAACAAAGTCATCATTGTTTTTGCAATCATCATTTCACATTTTTAGCCCCATTGTTATTTCAGCTGGTTTGCGTTATGATTATTTTGCACTTACATCAGAAAATAATATTAGTCCGAGGATTTCCCTTTCTTATAATTTTACGAATGGAACCACATTGAATCTTGCTTGGGGAAAATATTACCAATTGCCGGCAAGTTACCAAGTTGCGCCCGATCCACGCAACCTATTTTTAAAAAGTAGTTATGCCACTCATTATATTGCCGGACTTGAACAGCGATTAAGCAATGATACCAAGGCAAGTATTGAAATTTATCATAAAGAATTTTCAAATCTTATTGTTGATCCGGACATTTCAGATCTTCTTATAAATACAGGCAGCGGTTATGCACAAGGAATTGAATTTGCACTACAAAAAAAATTTACCGATGGTTTTGTAGGAAGCGCTTCATATTCTTATTCTATATCAAAAAGAAGAGATTATGAATTCTTAGACCTCTACGATTTTGAATACGAAAGACCACACATAATAAATTTTATCTCCGGTCTCGAGGTCGGTTCGGGATGGCAAATTGGAGCTAAGTTTCAATATGCTTCCGGCAACCCTTATACGCCCGCAATTGGAGTTGTAAAAAAAAATAATTCGTTCTATGTTGTTGAAGGTGCGAAAAATTCTGCACGTTATCCCGATTATCATAAGTTGGATATTCGCATTGATAAGCAATTTGTTTTTGATACTTGGTCGTTCTCGGTCTATCTTGATTTATGGAATGTGTATAACAGAGATAACGTAAGTTCCTACTCTTTCAAAGCAGACGCTAACGGGGAATTGACTTCCACACCAAGATATGATTTTGGAATTACGCCTATTCTCGGGTTCACCGCTAAATTTTGAAATTGGGAAAGGCGTCTCTAATTCAACAACACAAACGCGGGGGAATTGGAAATTCGATGAAAAGATAAAGGTAAACTGGCTTCAATTTGTATTTTTCCGTTATTTTACCAAACAACTTGAATCCTTTTTGTGGTTTGGTTACTTGCCAATTACGCAAAGGATTTACACGTCGACAGAGGAGCTGATCAAATGAAAAATGTTCAACGTAGACGCTCAAGACTCAACTTCATAATACTAAGTATTTTTATCACCCTCACTTTTGGAATCATACTTGCAGGTTATTTTTATTATCACAAGCATCGTAATCGCCTAGAGTTTGAAATTAAAAAACAATTACTATCAATTTCAAAATATAAGTCCGATCAAATTTCAAATTGGATAGGCGACCGTTTGCGGAGTGCAGAAATTATCTCCCGAGCAAATCCTATAAATAGCTCACTGCAACAATACGTAATTAATTCAAATGAATTAATAAGTCAAAAAAATGCCACCAGTATGCTGGATGCTTATAGAAAATGTTATTCCTTCGAATCGATTTCATTTGTTGATCCTAATTTTAAACAAATTTTAAATATACCCTTAAACAAAATGACAACTGATTCATTCGACAAAAAAAATGGATCAACTGCCATTGCAAGCAAGAAAGTTCTGTTTTCGGATATTCACAAGAATGAAATGAACGGCAACACCGAAATTGACATACATGTACCAATGCTGAAAATAAGCGGGCGTGACACAACCCTTGTTGGCTCACTAATTTGTTCAATCGATCCGCTCGAATTCCTATGTCCATTAATTTTAAGTTGGCCTACATTGAGTAATACCGGTGAATCGTTTATTGTTAGACATGAGGGAAATAATCTGGTCTATCTAAGCGAACTTAGGTTTCACAAAAACGCAACCTTAAATTTTATACAACCCGACACAGATAAAAACTTACCGGCGGCAATGGCTGCTGATGGCAAGGAAGGAATTGTAGAGGGAAGAGATTACCGCGGTGTTGAGGTCTTAGCGGCTATTAGGCACATACCAAACACACCTTGGTTCTTAGTATCGAAAGAGGATAAAGACGAGATATATGCACCACTTAAAAGAAGCACTTACATTGCAACTATTGTAACTTTCTTATTACTTATATCATCTGGTTCGATTACTGGTTTTTTTCTGAGAAAAAATAATCTATTATTTTATAAAGAACTTTATCAGGCCGAATTAGAAAAAAACATATTGAAGCAGCATTTTAATTATCTAATTAAATATGCAAACGATATTATTTTACTTTTGAATCAAGATGGTATCATTGTGGAAGCTAATGACAAAGCTATCAGTACTTATGGCTATACAAAAGAAGAATTACTCGGCAAGAATATCAAGGATTTACTTGATACAGCTTCAAGAGATAGTGTGTTTGAACAGATGACCGAGGTTTATCGTAGCGGTGGCTTGCTTTTGGAAAACATTCATAAAAAGAAAGATGGAACTCTTTTCCCGGTAGAGATAAGTGCGAGAGTAATTGAAATAGAAAATGTGAAGTATTATCAAGGAATTATTCGCGATATAACGGAAAGAAAAAAAGATGAAGAAATGTTGACAGCAGCTTTGGTCAAAGCTCAGGCTTCCGATAAATTGAAATCTGAGTTCCTATCTCAGATGTCTCATGAAGTAAGAACTCCGTTGAATGCAGTTCTTGGTTTTTCAAGTTTTATTAAGTCAGAATTTGAAGATAAATTAGGAAAGGAATATTTAGATGTTTTTAGCGGTATAGAACATGGGTGTAAAAGAATAACAAAAACAATGGATTCCATCTTAAATATATCGCAGCTATATGCCGGAACATTTGATCTTCAAATAATTAGGGTTGATTTAGGTGGATATATTATTCCCAAACTTATAACGGAATATTCTTTAGCCGCAAACGCAAAGAATCTTGAATTCCGTTTTAGGAATTTGGTCAAAGACTCAACTGTATCTTCCGATCAATATTGTGTTGAACAAATCTTTTCTAATTTGATTGATAATTCAATTAAGTTTACAGACAAAGGATTTGTTGAAGTCCGAATTTTGAAAGATGCATCGAACGTAATAGTAGAAATAGAGGACAGCGGAATTGGTATCTCAAATGAGTTTATACCAAAATTATTTGAACCGTTTGTTCAAGAGGACCGCGGTTATTCAAGAAAATATGAAGGCAATGGTTTAGGTCTTGCGTTAGCTAAAAAATATTGTGAGGTGAACAATGCGGTTATTGAAGTGGAAAGTGAAAAGAATGTCGGTTCAACTTTTAGAGTAAAATTTAATGAACGGATTGTGTGAGTAAGGTGAAGCCTGTTAAAGTTTACTAAATACTATTTAATTAACAAGTCCTATTGTCTGTTGCGCCTATGCTGCAATATCAGAACTATTCTTTTCTGAGCCAGCCCTCCCGGTCTATCTTTTAATCAGCATCTTTATTTTTACCGCTAATTATTTCATAAAATTCATCAACAATTTCATCATTATAGTCCTTATGATATTCTTTCTTCATTCCATAATCCGTAAGCACATAATGAACATCCGGTTCTACACCAACATTATTAAGACAGCTTTTTGCACATTTTAAAACACAACCATCTATTGCAATTATTCTTCTGCCGGATTGTGCTAACTTTACAAGTGGTTTTACATTCCCGCCAACACCAGCAATGCAAGACATTTCGGCTAAACCGGCTCTATCCATTTTTACGGCAACATCGTTTGCAAGTTGAGCAATATTACTGCACCCGGAACATGAATATACCAGCGGCTTTTTATGACCGGAAGGTCTTTCTTTAGTTGAAGTCAATTATTTTTCCGTTGTTAATTATAGTTAAAAGTGAGATTCAATCATCAATTCACAAGTTTTACAATTCCGTTAAACGGTTCAAAATCTTAAACATCATCTTATTACAGTTCGCAATATTTTGAATACCAGCTTGAATTTGATTGCTTGTCTGAATGTATTCACCTTTTATTAATTCCTTTTCTCCGTGCTTCATTAATTGTTCAACCGATAGTTTTGTAACTTCAAGGTGAAATTGGAGTCCTAAAACTTTTTCCTTATAAACGAAGGCTTGATTTTTACAGCACTCATTATAAAATAAAAGTTTAGAATTCTGGGGTAGATCAAACGTGTCTCCATGCCAACAGAATACGATTGAAGTTTCTGCAGAACCGCTGAAAATGAAAGATTGCTTCCCTTGTTCCGTAAGTTGAATTGGGAACCAGCCAATTTCTTTGTATTCGTTTGGGTATACATCTTCTCCTAAAACATCGGCTATTAATTGAGCGCCTAAGCAAATACCAATAACAACTTTGTTTTCATTTATGGCTTTCTTAATAAATTCCTTTTCTGGTTTAAGCCATGGGTATTTTGCTTCATCGTTTATACTCATCGGTCCGCCCATTACAATGAGCCAATCGATAGATTGTAAATCGGGAAGTAAAGGGCTTTCATAAAACTTGGTTGCCGAAAGAGAGTGTCCGTTTTGCAACGCCCATTCTTCGATGCATCCCAAACCTTCAAATGTTACGTGTTGGAAATAATGAATATGTAATGATTTCATTTCACCTCTTTGAATTCATCCCAATAATAGTTGTTTGGATATTTTCTTTCTCTTTTAGCAGAATATGAAATTCAAGATAAAATTTGTTTTCATAAAAAATTCCATTTCACTTTTCATAATATTTTAATCTGTTGAACGGCGATATTTTTTTCAATCGCTCTACGTTCGACTAAGAAAAATTACGGAGTATAATAAAAGTTATCCATATTTGTACTTAACCAGAGGGGCATTTCCTAAAAAAAATATTAGTGATTAATTATCATGTACCTAAAATACTAATAATATAAAATCCCTTACCAATCGAAATTGATAAGGGATTGAAATCAAACGGATAATTCTTTAATTCTATTTCTCAGTAGGTAATAAATCAGTTGTCTTCAATCTAGATGGCATAAAGATTTCAATCACACCTCTCAAACCTACACTCATTACAATGTTATAGAAGAAAGCCAAAAATGCGAGAAGAAGAAGCGAGCCAGAAATTGCCGCCAATATCATATAAAGATTGAATTCTCCGTTTGAGTATATAGTTCTGCGTAGCATTCCTCTTAAGCCTGCCATGCCCATAAAGGCGCCCATTCCAATTCCACCAAGAAGATGTGCCCAAAAATGAAAGCTCACTAATTTTTCGCTATAAAGTTTAGCGCCGTTAGTAAGAATTGGGAATAAAAAATATACTGCTGAATATAATGTCATTGTCAATCCTATTAAGACTGCAACGTGAACGTGAGGACCAACAATCCACTGAGTGTTATGTAAAATTCTATTCAATCCTAAATCAGCTTGCATAATACCGGCTGGAACTGCAAGAGCAAATCCGAGTAAGCCGCCAAGTAAAAATTTTAACGGGTGACTCATTTTTAATGGTCTAGCACTCCAAAGAGTTGCAAGTGTAATAAAGAAAGCCAAGCCTTGAGTAATGAGTTCAAACGCTGTTACCATTTCACCTGATAGAATTTTCAAAATACCCGGCTGTGCTTGATCCGACATTAAATGATGCGACCAAACAGTCCAACTAACAACCATTTCAATGAATAAAGCTGCACGAGCCCAGTTTTCCATAAATAATTTTTTGCCCGTAATTAATGTTGCAAGTAAATACCAAGTTCCGGCAACAAATATTAAAACTAGTCCATCGGCAATTAAATCAAGTCCCCACCAAAACCAATTTTTATACAATAATGCATCAACAGCTGAATGTTTAAGACTAACTCCAAACAATTCTGCAACCATATAGATTAAGATTAGAACGCCGGTGAATAAAATAACGACGGCATTAAAAGCTGTGTCAACAGTACCTCTTGCAATTGCAGCAACGGGCAGAGAAACTAAATGTTCTTTTTTCTTTTTGGAAAATAGATTTGATAAACCGCTTAAGCCGAGTGCAGATTTTATTAGTGCAGAGCCTGGTTGTTTTTCCCATCCAGCCGGTGTAAATGTAATCGTCTTAAAAATATTTATTACAAAGAGAGCGGTACCGACCATAACAAGCGCAATCCCAACAATAAAGAATGTTCCACCTAAAACGCTAAACTGGGAAAAGTCTGCCGGCAAAGGCCAGTAAAGTGTATAGAGAGGGGAATAGTGAGATACAAATCCCGCGAACCAAAATACAAAGGTGCCGATTGTAATTAACCAAAAAGTCCAGTTACCTAATTTGATACTCCACAAGGGTTTCTTCATTAAAAATGGAACAAGAAAAAGAAAGGCGCCAAAGACTATTGCATATGTAGAGCCAAAAATTCCAACGAGAGGATGTGCTGTCATTATTGCAAAAAACTGTTCCTGACTTACACCTAAAGCAAGACTTGGATTAACTTCGAATAATCTCATCAACATTCCTTCAATAACAACAACTCCGTAATAGATTAAGCCAACTACAACAAAGCGCAAAGTTAATTTTTGCATCGGCGTTAATGAGTTGGGTTTAAATAAACCTTGTGTGCCGTTTGTTAATGTTTGTATTAAGCTCATTTTTAAATTCCTATTAAATTGTAAAATTTTTTATTCAACCACTTCAACGGCATCTCTCACAATCATGTTAATTCCTTTAGGTCCCGAATATTCTGTTGAACGAATGGAATAAACAGCTGGGCGGTCGAATAGCCATAGTATATCATTGTTATGAGCGGGAATTACTTGCATCTGAAATACCATTGAGTTGTCGCTTCTGAATAATCCGAAACCATAAGTTAAATCCTTAGATTCAACTACAAATTTTACTTTCTCATTTTTTGTTATTGTTAGTTTATTAGAAGGAAGTTGAAACTTATGATTAGCCATGGTAATATGAAATTCCTTATCAGCTTTAATCTCCGCTCGGTTTAAGTCCATTGCTTTCCAAGGAATTGTTTCATGGGTAACAATGTGAAGAGAGACTCCAATAAGTATTAGAAATCCAACGAAAGAATAAAACAGTACCGGCTTGATTTCTTTGCCGGAACCATTTCTTGTTACCTTGTAAGCAAACCATCCCATTAAAGCCATAATAGCGAGGACGTAAAAAGTATAGGCAATGGTTTGTCCTGTTAGTACAATGTTTGAATCAATCATAACTCCGCCTTTTTTGTTTTTGAATTCATTTGATTAATACCTTAGAGTATTATTACATAATAAAAAATATTAATCATGTAATTTTCTTTATGGTCAAAATTTTTCTCCTTTTGATTCTCTAATATGACTTCCAACTGATCTGATTCTACCCCACATAGAGAAGAAAAAAATAATTATACCTAATACTTGTCCGAGTGCGGAAATTGTAAGTAAGAATTTTAGAAGTTCGTTATGCAAGACAAAGGCAGAAATAACTTGGGAAACAAATCTTATAAGAGTTGAAATGGTAATTATAAAATATGTAGCAAGAATAAGATCGGGTTTGTAGAGTTTGTCCTCTTTATCTGGGCGTGGAAAAAACCACAATGCCACACCCATAATCATCATCATTACCGAGCCGATAAGAATTATGTGTGTATGAGCAGAAACGATATCTGTGTGAGGCCACTCTCCAAAATAATTTCTTGCAATTAATGAATATAGACCGGAAATGATTCCTATTAAAAGAAAAATTATACTGGTCTTAACGAAATACCTTACTGTTGAAAACATAAGCATTTCTCAATATGTTTTACTTAAAAGCATTTTTCTACTTACTCTTTATCAATAATCACTTCATAAAATTTTGCGGAAACTGAACCTTCTAACAACGGTTTTAACTTGGCAAATGCTTCCGCTCGTTCTTTGCTGGTATGCATTGCCATAAATGTTTTTTCATTGTGGTGTTTAACCAGAGCTACAAATCCTTCTTTACCCCTAGTCATCATTAGTAACTGTCTGGAAATAAATCCGTCAAAATTTTTATAAACGCTGTTTGACCACTTGAACCATGCTAGAAACTCGGCTTCTTTGCCAGTTTTTATTTGTGGGAATTCGATAGTGTTGATAAACATATTATTTCCTCATTCTTCAATTAATTGATAATTGCTTCCTATTTTCTGAATTCGATGCTTTGATTCCGGGAAGCCATCTGATCAAGTAAATGATTACTAAACTTATTCGATTAAAATCAAAAGAGCTACATAATTCAGTTTCAATTAAGAATGTTCCCCCTCATTTGGAGGAGGAACAAAATCTACAATCAACTAATGCGCATGAGCTTCGGAACCCTCTTCTCCATGAGCCGCGCCAGATTTTAACTGATAAACCTTTTCAACATAGTGAACATATTCAACATAAGCTTTCACATATTCTCTTCCGGCTTCTACATTGCTAGGATCGAAATTCCTTTTCCCTTTAACACTCATATAAAGCGGATGTAATCCTTCATGAATTGCATCGTCTAAGAATTTTATTAATTCCTTTGGTGAACCGGTTTCAATAGCTTTATCTGCTGCCGGTATAGCAGGACCCAAATCACGTCCGGCTGGTTTAATACCGGTATAAGGGGCACCTTCTCCAGCTCTGTGAACACGGACTAGAGTTTCAAAGAAATACATGTCCGCGAATTCCTTCGCTTGCGGTGATAATTTGCGTACTTCAAGGGTTTTGTTGAAGGAAGTGATGATTTCTTCTTGATATTCTTGCTTCACCCAGATGAGAACCAACTTAACATTTCCAGATTCAAGTGCTTTGCGGGCATCTTTTACTACTGGTCCGTCTAATCCGTCGCAATGTGCAAATGATTGTGTTGATGAAATGAAAATGAAAACTGCGGTAACTGCCAACAGTTTCACAAGTTTTGAAATTGTAAATAACATGGTATATCTCCTTTTTTTACATCTGAAATATCCCATTATTGGAGAAGATATCTTTTGACTTAAGTCGGATTTAATACTTTTTTAGAAGAGGGTAACAAAAACTCTATTTTGCTAAAGCTTTAATTTTACGCAGATCAAGAACAAAAATTGATTTACCAGAAACACGGATTGTCTTTTCTTTTTGTAGTTTTCTTAGAAGCCGAGATAGCGTATCTGTGATTGTTCCAATGTATGAAGCGATATTTTTTTTTGACAAGTTAATTCTAATAAAAGGCTCGGGAAGATTTTCTGTACCAGATTTTTTGATTTCTTCAAGGAGATATCTTGCAAAACGGTTGGTAACTTCTTTGGTTGAAAGTTCTTCTACTTTTTGAGTAAGATGACGCATTTTTTTTGAAAATCCAACAAGCATATTAAAACAGATAGTAGAATTATTCTTGATCAGATGCATAAATTCTTTATAAGGAATAAAGACTAAAACCGAATCGGATATTACTTGAGCATTTACGGGATAATTGCCCCCTTCAAAAAGTGGAACATCACCGAATGACTCAAATGGTTTAATAAAATGAAGTATTGATTCCTTTCCCTCAAAAGATAATTTATAAATTTTAACCGAACCTTTCAAAAGTATGTAAAATCCTTTATAGGGATCCTCTTCCATAAATATGATTTCATTCTTTTTATAAGTACTGATCTTGCAAATAGAGATTATCTGGCTTGATTGCGTGGAAGTAAGTTCAGAGAACAATGGAAGGCTACTAATAGTTTCCGAAGTTATGTTTTGTTCGTTTTTCATAAGGAGTGCTGAACTATATGTGCAAATTTTTTAACAATTACAAGTTAAGGATTAAATAAATATTTATCATTATCTACGTTTAACGAAGCGAGATATATGTAATAGCTACTTAGAACTGTCAGTAAAAGTGGATTAAAGATCTCCCTAAAAGGAGGAAATGCGAATAATGGAATGAACACCGACGATTAGTATGAGGGAAGTGGGTCGGCTCAAAATAAAAAGCAGCCGGAGGGAAAAAAATAGCTTTGATGGCGGGATATTCACTGTCAATTTCACTGTCAATGAAAAATAACTTATTTGCTTTTAACAAGTTATAACGATTGATGTATGACTCTTAATCATCAGGTCGGGGGTTCGAATCCCCCAGGGAGCACAAAAAGCCCCGAAATCGCAAGAAATCGGGGTTTTACTTTTTGTCTTTTCGATAAATCTTTCCAATCTGACATATTTTCAGTTACCATTTCGAAATTTCACTGTCAATTCACTGTCAATAAAAACGAATTAGTTGAAGATAGTGAACCGAGATGTTGCAATAATTTCAATTCTGTTGTAGCGCGATTTCGAAAAGTGAACATTACTTTACAATAAAACACTTCGAAGATCCCGCTGCTTTTAAGCGGGAAAGAGTGAGGTTATATTTTTCTCTCTTCGCGGAATTTCCGGTCGCTTCACTCACTTCAGCAATTCTACTGTAGTACTGAATCGTCCTAAATATCAGTTAACCTTTTTTTAGGACGACTCCTTCGGTTACTTTATTAATGGGCAATGCATACTATCCTAATAGCTTCCAACATGTTGTTTTTACAAAGTTATAGAGGTAAATTCAATTTGAACTTTCCGCTAACGTTGAGCTACAAGTAAATTATCTATTCTTATAATCAATAGTAATATTTATAAACAATAATGGGTGCTTTCTGAAAAAAATTAAAATTTTGCTTGTTGAAGATAATCGGCTTCTGCGAGATGGACTTGAGTCTTTTCTAAAGAAACAAGAAGATATGCATGTTGTTGGTACTGTTGGCAACGGCGAAAACATCTTATCGCTTCTTGAAAAATTTAAACCGGCTATATTGCTGTTAGACCTAGGTCTTCGCAACCAGAACAGCATGCAAATTGTTAAACTTAGCAAGCAGCACAATCCTGATGTGAAAATAATTGTTATGGACCTCATACCGCTTCAAGCAGATGTATTGGAATTTGTAGAAGCCGGTGTTTCGGGATTTATTCTTAAAGATGCAAACGAAAAAGATTTGTATGAAACTATCCGTTCCGTAAATCAAGGATTAAAAGTTTTACCAACTCACTTAATGGGCTCTCTTTTCTCCCAAATTGTTGAGCATGCGATTAATGGAAGTACCACCTCTGTAATCATCGAGTCGGTTAGAATGACAAAGAGAGAGAAACAAGTTATTGAATTAATTGCCGAAGGATTCACAAATAAAGAAATAGCACAAACTCTACATCTCTCAACTTACACCATAAAGAGCCACGTTCATAACATTTTAGAAAAATTAGCAATTCATACTCGCGTACAAATAGCCAACTATGCACATAAATAATAAATATAGTAGCTGCTCTTAGTTGTGTATTCAACCATATACTTGTAAGAATCAAACCAGGTAGTTAGATGTAATCCTTTTTTCATCCTTTCGTACGATTGTATTCTTTCTAACCCAACACTACTTTTAACCATAAAATGATTTTTTGATTGCAGACTGTAATGAGCAGTTGGAAATGTTATTGCATGAATAAATCTATTTGTAAAACAAATCAAAAGGAAAAAGGAGTTACGGTTATGAGAAAGAAAATCTTACCAATTATTTTTATTAGCATAATGATGCTATTCACAATACCGGTTGCTGCACAAGATAGTGGATTCGGTCTTGGGATTGTATTTGGAGAGCCTACCGGATTGAGCGCAAAGCTCTGGACATCAAAAGTAAATGCTTTTGATTTCGGTTTTGGTATATCAGCGGGAGGTGATAGAATCACATACAAAGGGAACTACGAATCAACCGGGCGTGTACATTTTCATATGGATTATTTATGGCACTCTTTTAACGCAATAAGTTCTAGCGAAAGATTTCCACTCTATTATGGAATTGGTGGCAGGTTTAACAGCGGTGCAGGTTATGAATCATCTTTTGGTATAAGAGGCGTCTTAGGTATTGCATGGCTTCCTCGTTCAACACCTTTAGACATATTTTTAGAATTAGTGCCCGTATTACAACTTACGGCAGGTACCGGCTTTGGAATTGATGCCGGGTTGGGAATAAGATATTTCTTTGATTAAGAGAACTTGGTAACAAGTGAAGTAAATAAAATTATCTATTCCTGCGGGCACAGTAGATTGCTTCACTGTGCCCGCATTTGTAAGATTTCATTTTTCAGTCCACCACAGAATATCTAATCCCTTTTTCATCCTTTTGGGTGATTGCATTTACACCCTAATGATTGCATTTTTTGTCGAATTCATGGGTAGGGTAATGACAAAAAGTAGTATAAAAGAGGAAATGAAATCAGATGATAATTCTCCTCGCTCAAAAACTAATCTGAAATCCATTGATAACATAAATGAATTTGCGGAAAATATAATAAACACAGTTCACGAACCATTACTCATTCTTGATAAAGACTTACGGGTAGTAGCAGCCAGCCGGTCGTTTTATAATTTTTTCAAAGTTGATTTTGAAGAAACTATTGGAAAACTAAATTATGATTTGGGAAACCGGCAATGGAATATTCCTAAACTGAAAGAGTTGTTAGAGACAATCCTTCCCGAAAAATCAATATTTGATGACTATGAAGTTGAACACAATTTTTCTGCAATTGGAAAACGTACATTATTATTAAATGCCCGGCAAATTGATAGAAACTTAGCTGAAGAAAAATTTATTCTTATAGCTATTGAGGATATTACCAAACGTAAACTTGCGGAAGAGGCTCGGTTGTCATCGGAAAACCGCTACCGCCGCCTTTTTGAAACTGCAAAAGATGGAATCCTTATTCTTGACGCAGAAACCGGAAAGATTACCGACGTAAATCCATTTCTAATTGATTTACTTGGTTACTCAAAGGAGCAATTTATTGAAAAAGAAATTTGGGAGATTGGATTCTTCAAGGACATAGCTGCTAATAAAGATAAATTTTTAGAATTGCAACGGAAAGAATATGTCCGTTATGAAAACTTACCGCTTGAGACAACAGATGGACGAAAAATCAATGTTGAATTTGTAAGCAATGTGTATTTGGTAAATGAACAAAGGGTAATTCAGTGTAATATACGTGATATAACCGAGCGTGAACGCGCGGAAGTTAAACTGCGTAGAAGCGAAGAAAAATTCTCTTCAGCTTTCCGCTCCGCATCTTATGCGCTGATTATCACAAGACTATCAGATGGAAAAATTATTGAAGTCAATGATGCTTTTTTTGTGAATACCGGATACACTTCTGAAGAAGCAGTTGGAAAGACCACAGTGGAGTTAAATCTTTGGGTAGATGAGAACGACCGCAATTTTGTTATTTCGGAATTATTGAGGGGAAAAAGAATATCCAGTAAATCATTTTCGTTTAGGAAAAAATCCGGTCACTTTCTGATAGGCTTATTCTCTGCTGAATTAATTACAATACAAATGGAAAAATGTATTCTATCCAGTATAAATGATATCACCGAGCTCAAACGTATAGAAGATGCATTAATAAAAAGTGAAACTGAATTTCGAATTCTTGCCGAGTCCATGCCGCAAATGGTCTGGATTACTAGACCGGATGGTTGGAATATTTATTTTAATCAACAGTGGTTGGATTATACAGGACAAACACTTGAGGAGAGTTACGGTCATGGCTGGAATAAACCATTCCATCCGGAAGACCAGCAGCATGCTTGGGATGCCTGGCAAAACGCCACACAAAATAACGCCACCTATTCGATTGAATCCCGCCTTCGCCGCGCAGATGGTGTATATAAATGGTTTCTTGTTCGCGGAGTACCGATTATGGATGCAAGTGGCAAGATTCTCAAATGGTTTGGTACTTGTACCAATATCAATGGATTAAAACTTGTTGAGCAAGAATTGATAAAGGCTAAAGAGAAAGCCGAAGAATCCGATAAATTGAAAACAGAATTTCTTGCGCAGATGTCTCATGAAATTAGAACGCCATTAAATATCATACTTGGTAATGCCGAATATCTAAATGATTCATTTTGTGATAAAATGGATTTGGATGCTCGTAATTGTTTTGAAGGTATTGATCTGGCTTCAAAAAGAATTATTAGAACTGTAGATTTGATTCTCAATGTATCGGAATTACAAACCAGCGGTTACATACCGGATTTACGAAGAGTTGATCTCCATTCTGTTATACTTAGTAAATTATATCAAGAGCATCAGCTTTCTGCAAAGAAAAAAGGATTAGAGTTAATATATACGTGTAAAGATAAAGACGCGAATATAATTGCTGATGAATACAGTATAACCCAAGTCTTTGCTAACTTGATTGATAACGCAATCAAATACACCGAAAAGGGTAAAGTTGAAATACTTTTAGAAAAGAATAGTACGGGCGCTATTATAGTGAAGATAAAGGATACCGGGATTGGAATGAGTACGGAATTTCTTCCCAAAGTGTTTGATCCGTTCGTTCAAGAAGAGCAAGGTTATACAAGAAGTTTTGATGGAAATGGACTAGGTTTGGCGCTTGTAAAAAACTACTGCAAAATTAACAATGCACAAATAGAAATAGAGAGTAAAAAAAATATCGGTTCGACTTTTAGAGTAACATTTAGTAAAGGCTAATTCAAAATCGCATCACAGAAAATTTATATTGTATAAACTATTAAGGCTTATTATATGAAAAAGCTCCTAATTGTAGAGGATGATGATTTATCGCAAAAAGTTTTGAAAATGATTTTCATAAAAGATTATGAAATGGATTTTTGTGAATCAGCAGAAGAGTTCTATGAAAAATTCAGTAAAGAAAACTACGATCTAATTATAATGGATATCTCCTTGAAGGGAACTAAAAATGGTTTTGAGTTAATGAAAGAGATGAAGGCAATTCCATTACATTCATGTACACCCATACTATGCTTTACTGCACATGCGCAGGCTAAAATGAGGGAAACAGCATTCGAATCCGGTACAGATCTTTTTATAACAAAACCGGTTAGTAATAAAGTACTTAAAGAAGCAGTATTGCTTCTATTGCCTATAGAAATGGTAAAGGAAAGAAAGGCATGGTCAGCATAATAAATAATTTGGTTCTCTTCCTTAATTTGTATGAAAAGTAGTAGTTCCTTTTTCATCCTTTCGCACGATTGTACGAAGCAGCTTGTAATCCTATCTTTTTACTAAGCATTAATCAGAGTATTAATGAATTGTACTACAACACGAAAAGGAGACCTATCGTGAAAAAGCTGAACGTAATAATCTTAATATTAATTTTTGGAGTATCAACATTTCTATGCAGCTGCACTGCTTCTGGTGGTGTTTCGGTTGGAAAGAAACAGAACATCAGTACCGCTAATCACAATAAGTAGTACGAGGAAGATCGGATGTCTAACTTTGCAATATTCTTAATAGGAACTGCCTTTGTTACTTTAGGATTAGCTTTTTCTGCACATAAACTTGGTGCAACACCAATTTGGATTAGCATAGGTTCACTAATAATAGTTGGCTTAGGAATAATGATTGCAGTTTCGAAAACCCGGACTAAAGAAAAATCCGGCAATGATAAATAATTTTTAGTCCGATCATGAGAGCTTCATATAAAATAGACCGCTTAAAAATATTGATGCTATTTGTCATAGCGTTTTATATTTCAAGTTGTGCTCAATCAATACCCGCTCTGAAATATACAACTCACAGCTCGACTTATACTTACTCACCCGATATCGAAATAAATTATGAAATGATTGGTCATGGAAGAAAAAAGATGGTTTTTGTACATGGCTTTGGCACTTCATTGCATACCTGGGATGATATTAAAGAATTATTTTCCAAAGATGAGTTCACATTATATCTTCTTGATATGAAAGGCTTTGGCAATTCCTCTAAACCAGAAGACGATAAATATTCAATTCAAGAACAAGCAAACATAGTTGCGGGATTTATAAGAAAGATTAATTCGAGGTCTCTGTATCTCATTGGGCATTCTTATGGAGGTGGAGTTGCTTTGCAGGCTGATATATTATTAGCCAAGGATAAAAGTAAAAAGTGGGTTGATAAACTTGTTCTAATAGATTGCCTAGCATATATGCAAGATGCCCCAGTGTTTATTGATTTATTAACCATACCGGTAGTTAACAAATTATCGTTTCAGCTTCCAAACAGTTATAAAGCCGAATTTATACTTGGCAAAGTATTTTTTAATAAGAGTCTAATTAACGAAAAATTAATTGAAAGATATGCCTCTTATTATTATGGCGAGAATATCCCATACACATTCATCACTACGGCAGAGCAAATTAATCCTGTCGAATATGAAAAATTGATAGAAGCCTATAAATCCATAACAACCAAATGTTTGATATTATGGGGTGATAATGATTCTATTTTGTCTTTAGAAAATGGAATTAGACTCAGCAAGGAAATGCCTAACGCGCGAATAGAAATTATTAGCGAGTGCGGACATGTACCTCATGAAGAAAAACCCTATGTTATTTTTAGTAGGATGCTGATGTTTTTAAAAAAATAAACGAAATAGAGCAGATGTTTATGTAAGGAATTATACAGTTTAATTTGAAGAAATAAACATGCTCATGGAGAAATAATGATTAATCTTTATGAAAGAGGGCAGCTGATTGGAACAATCCAACAATTTGAATTCCACCAGGGGCATAAAGAAGTGGTGAGTGTTCCATTTGGAGGCGTTCATTTTATTCAAGGCAGAAGGGAAGCTGATGTTGTTACATTTCAATTACCGGCTTTTCATGATTCAAATGGAATACATGAATTGGTAGATGAAGAAGGAAACGTAATGGAAATTACATTCGTGAATGTTTCTTCTTCTAATAATACTACGTTTATTAAAGCGTATGTACAGTCGATAAGAAAATCGTAGCACAATTTTATCCATTAGGTAGAAACAGAATCTAATAATCACACCCAAAGAAGTAGTTCCCTTTTCATCCTCTTGCTCGATTGTTGTGACGCAAGTATGAGTTTATCTTTCTTTCAATATTCATCGTGTTAATTACTCACATGGGTGATTTCTTATTAAAATTAATCAAGGAGCTACAATGAAATTATTTACAATTTTTGCTTTACTAACATTAGTATTGTTTTCAACCAATATTGATGCACAGTTCAAAGGATTTGGATTGAAGGGTGGATTCCAAATTAACGGCGTAATGCCGGCAACAGAATTTGAGGATGATAACGGTATGTCAATGTCATCTTATCTATTGCGTGGATTATTGCGTTATGAACTTTCAGATTACTTCAATGCGGAAATAGGCATAGGCTACGGTAATCTTCGCGGCGACGATTTTAACTATGCTACAAGGTCCAGAGGTTTAGGAGAGTACAGCACAACGATTGTTCCTATAGATCTTCGCTTACTTCTTACACCGTTCGATTTGGATTCGTTCAATCCTTATTTCTACGCGGGTTTTGGGGCATCGTATTATAATGTAAACACTAAGCCAATAACTGTTTCTCCGTTGGTAGTTGAGTCGAGTGGATGGACCGGAGTATTCCCAGTCGGTATCGGTACGGAAATTAAAATCAGCGATGAAACCTTGCTTGATATTAGTGCAGGTGTAAACCTAATGCTTACCGAAAACTTGAATTATTTCAAAATTGTGGACTTAAATGATGCTTACTTCAGTATTGGTTTAGGACTCACGTTTACCGGTGAAAGTATGGACTCAGACAATGACATGGATGGGCTTACGAAACGAGAAGAAATTAAAATTGGGACAGATCCAAATAACCCGGATTCAGATGGTGACGGTTTGAAAGATGGTGAGGAAGTAAAAAAATATAAAACAAATCCACTTGATGTTGATAGTGATAATGACGGACTTAATGATGGTGATGAAGTTTATAAATACAAAACTGACCCAACTAATGAAGATACTGACAGTGATGGATTGAAAGACGGTGAAGAAGTAATGACTTATAAAACCGATCCGTTAAATGCCGATACTGATTCGGACGGCTTAAAAGATGGTGAAGAAATTATGAAGTACAAAACAAATCCGCTTAATCCTGATACCGATGGCGATACATTAAAAGATGGTGATGAAGTTATGAAATATAAAACTGATCCGCTGAAAGCAGATACGGATGGCGGAACTGTTTATGACGGAGTAGAAGTAAACCGCGGAACAAATCCACTTGATGCTTCTGATGATATTGCTATTGCTGAAATGAAAGTCGAAAGACTTAAGACATTTGATAATGTATTGTTTGTAGTTAACAAAGCCGAGTTAACACAAGATTATAAAGCAGCTTTGGATAATGTGTACGATGTCTGCTCAAAATTGAATGACGCTAAAATTCAACTTGCCGGGCACACTTCTTCGCCAGCTTCGGAAGAATATAATATGGAGCTTTCTATAAGAAGAGCTAATGCAGTAAAAGATTATTTGGTTAGTAAGGGATTTAATGCAGATATGATTTTTGTGGAAGCATTTGGCGAGACCAAACCGGTAGCTACTAACGATACTGAGGAAGGTAAAGCTCAAAACAGAAGAACAGAAATTAAAGTAGCTTACTTAGAGAGACAGTAATATTGGGTTAAATAATTAGAAAGGCGTAAATCATTAAGCCTTCCGAATAAGAACAACGAAAAGCCGCAATCAAAAAGTTGCGGCTTTCTATTTTGTCCTGAATTCACTACAAAAGAAGTAGTTCCTTTTTCATCCTTTCGCACGATTGTATCACTATATGACTACAGATATTTTTCAGTGAAACAAAAATTAAATACTAGAATCACACTTGAAACAATTTTAATTGGAGAACCACAATGAAAAAGCTAAGCGCAGTATCCTTAATTCTAATTTTTGCTATATCACTTATAGTTTGCAGTTGTAGTGCTAGTGGAAAAGTAACGGTGCAAAAACAACAAAGTGAAAGTGTTGTTGCTAATATAAAATGACAATGCCAAATAAACATTTATCTAACCACTCACGTGAGGACAGGAAGTTAAACTATGGCTCGTTAATTCTGTCTTTTTTTGTTTTGGTGGCAATAGTAATTGGTGTTTATCAATTTATTATATCTAACTCTTAAAAAATTTCAAAACGCTTGGGAGCTATACATGCAAATACAAATTAATACAGATCATAATATTGAATGTCATGAAGGACTTACAACATTAGTTCACAACGTAGTGGAAAATGCTTTGAATCGCTTAAGCAATCATATTACAAGAATTGAGGTTCATCTAAGTGACGAAAATGGTCATAAACGAAGTAAGGAAGATAAACGCTGCATGATGGAAGCCCGGCTTGAAGGACGAAAACCAGTTGCTGTAACTCAGAAGTCTGCAAAATTAGATGAGGCGATAAACGGTGCGGCGGATAAGTTGGCAAGGCTAATTGAAAACAATCTTGGAAAATCACAACATCAAAATGGTCACCATAGAGATCAGCGCGTTACTACATAGAGACTTGTTTAACGATTAGAGCAGGCTGAAGTCAGCTATAAACTGGTTCCAGTTCAAGTAAGCAAGATTGTAAAAGACGCCGATAGAATTTTACATTACCTGGCTAAAGATAAGATATAGTTCTTTTTTCATCCCTTAGACCGATTGAATATTCACAAATATCTGGTGATAATTGATTTGAAATAAAATAAAAAAATCTCTGATGCATTTAGAGATGAATTTTTCACATACTAAAATAAAGGAAGTATAAAATGACAAATGAAGATAAAGGAATGGGAAAAGGACTATTAATTGGATCATTTACTGGTGCTGCCGTGGGATCGGTATTGGCACTTCTATACGCTCCTAAATCCGGGAAAGATCTGCGCAAGTATATCAAAACCAGATCACAAGATATCATCGAAGACACCGAAGAATATTATTCGAATGTTAAAGAGAAAGCATCTCAACTATTTAGAGATGTAAAAAAAAAGTCCGAAAGGCTATTCGCTGACACTGAAGTAAAAGTAGATGCATTGCTGGAAGAGTCAGAAAACATTCTTACCGACGCGAAAAATCAAGTAGTAAGCATTGCACACGGCGATAAACGCAAAATCGAAAAAGAAAATCAACATTTAAAGAATATGCTGCCCAAAAGTGAAAGACCCCAACAGTCGTAAAACTTAATTGGAAAGGTGATTTATTATGTCAATCATAAATATTCTTCTTGTAATCCTGCTCTTATGCTCATCTGCGCTTTGCATCTTTCTAATAATTTACTTGAAAAGAATTATAGATCAGCTGGAAACTCTTGGTAAAGAAATCCATCAGTTTGTAGAAAGTACTAATACAATGATGAATAACATAGATGCTGTTGCTCTACGGGCAAACAGAATTGTAAGTGATGTTGAAGGTTATTGGGCGGTCGTAAGTCGTGTTATCAAGAGTTTTCGGAAGCTATTCTCTAGAGTCAGTCCGTTTATGAAAAGACTCTAACTGATTTTCACCTTAGCAAAACTGAATTATAAAAAAGCCGTTGTTAAATAAAGACCGATAAAGTTCTGAGTTCATATACCGAAATTGAGTGGGCATAAAAACTGCAACTAAAAATTGCAGTTTTTTTTGTCTACTATATTGTACGCACTCTTCAACAAAAAGATGTAGTTCCCTTTTCATCCCTTCGCTCGATTGTATGACTCTGGTTGTAATCATATCTTTTTTGCGAGTTTCAATCGAAAACATAAATGCTCAAAAAAGTTTTAGCAGGAGTACGGAAGTGAAAAAATTAAACGCAATATGCCTTTCCAAAATCGTTGCACTTATAATCACTCTAAATATCATGCTTGCAATTTCTCCGATACAAACATTAGCACAACAAGTTGATGTTAGCTTCCAAATATTTTACGACAGATTAAACCCCTACGGTCAGTGGATTGAAGATCCTAATCATGGTTATGTATGGATACCTTCGGCTGGTTCAAACTTTGTCCCATATTTATCGAATGGGTATTGGCTGTTAACTGATTATGGTTGGATGTGGATATCTGACTATGATTGGGGCTGGGCACCTTTCCACTACGGCCGTTGGGACTATAGTAATTATTATGGCTGGTTCTGGGTTCCCGATAGTGAATGGGGTCCATCGTGGGTAACTTGGAGAAGATCGGAAGGTTATTTTGGTTGGGCTCCAATGAGGCCTGGTGTTTCAATAAGCATAACATTTAGCAATTATTATGATTTGCCGTTTGACAGATGGGTCTTTGTTAGAGATAGAGATATTGAAAGGCGGGACATAGGTCGCAATTATATAGACCGCAGAAACAATCGGCAGTTGATTAATAACTCGACCGTTATTAATAAAACATTTTATGATGATAAAAGGCGTTCAACTTATATAACCGGTCCGGAAAGAGATGATGTACAAAAGGTAACCGGTAAAACAATTAAACCGGTCGCTGTTCGCGAAAGAGATAAACCGGGACAGACTCTAAATAATGATCAACTACAGATATACAGACCGCAGGTAGAAAAAAACGACGGAAGAAATAAACATGCACCAACTGATCTTTCCAAACTAAGAGATGTTAAACGCAATACGGAAAGAGCGATAAAGACAAAACCAGAAAATATTCAGACTCCTAGGAATGTTAAAGACCCACAACCGCAGCCTGATAAGATTGATATTAGAAACCGTGATTATCAGTTTAAGAAGTCGGGCAATCCACAAAAAGAGATTAGGAAAGAACAGCCGGCTGAAATACGAAAGATAAATTCACCAAGTGATAACAGAAACAATGGTGTTGTTACACCCGTTAGAAATGTAGAGCGTCCAAAAACTGAATATAAAGAAGTCCGTGCTGCTAAACCGGAAAATATACCCGCACCAAGAGTGAATAATAATACAAACCAACAGCCAAAAACGCGAGCTGTGACTCCTCCAAGAAATAATAATAAAGAACAACCGGATAGAACAAATCCTAATGATGACAAGAAGGATAAACGAAAATGACGATGCTTCTGAAAATAAAAATAGATAACAAATAATAACCTAAAGGATAAGATCATGTTATATACAATCGCAATAATACTAATAGTGCTTTGGCTGCTTGGCTTCCTTACTTCTTATACAATGGGCGGCTTTATTCATATTCTCTTTGTAATAGCAATTGTTATGGTTTTACTAAGAATAATTCAAGGTCGAAGAATTGTTTGATTAGTATAGTCATGTAAAATGAAGTAGATACGAATTAGCATAATTGAAATAGACTTTTTTGAATGTGATTTATAAGGAATAATTACAATGTTATTCAAACAGCTCCAAACTCTGCGCTGGCCTGATTTACTTACGCTACTTGGTCTTCTGAGTGTTTCTTTTTCAATCTACTTCTCTCTTAAGGGACTAGTTGTATTAGCATATGTTCTCATCCTCTTGCAATTTCTTCTAGATTACTTTGATGGAAAACTAGCGAGAGCTATCGGCGGCGGTACGCTTGGTGTTTATCTGGATAGCTTCACGGATTTTATGGCAGTTGCTGCATCAGTTGTGTTTGGCTGGTTTGTAGGTATTGAAAATACTTTAATGCTTGTTGCCGGCTTCTTAAATGTTGGTGCCGCATCAATTAGATTAGCTTACTTCACAGCGTATAAGCAAAAAGGTTTTACTGGAGTTCCAACAGTATTGGCGGCTTCGGCAGTCTCAACAATTTCTTTGCTGGGATATTTGTTTGTACCGCAATACCTCGATTGGTTTGTAATAATTTATTTCGTTTCTGCTGTCGCTATGATTTCTGATTTAAGATTAAAAAAAATATAATCATTTATGAAAACGATACAGCAAGACGGTTCATTCAACGGAAAGAACATACTAGTTTCATCTGCGGCGTTAGTAATAATTCTCGCCGGGATATACCTCGCGCAGTCGGTTGTTGTACTTTTTCTTCTTGCTGTTTTTCTAGCACTTCTTGGGACTCCGCCAGTGCTTTGGCTAAAAGAGAAACATATTCCATCGTCTATTGCAGTTCTTATAGTAATGGCTTGCATGGTAGCAATTCTAATTCTAATTGGCGCACAGATCGGTTCATCTTTTAGCAGTTTTACAAATGAACTTCCTATGTTGCAAACGCGAATTAGAGAGCAAGTGGTTGCACTTTGCTCTTACTTAACTAGCAAAGGTATTGCTGTAACAGAGGAAATATTCTTAGAATATATTAATCCGGAAGCAGTGATGGGACTTACTGCCGGATTACTTTCGGGAATGAGCTCTGTGCTTTCTGATGTTGTATTGATACTTCTGACAGTCACATTCATGTTATTAGAGATATCAAGTTACCCCAAAAAAATTCGCGTAATTCTTGGTGATCCCGAACAGTCTTTCCCAATGTTCACACAATTTATTGTAGATATGAAACGCTACATGGTTTTAAAAACTTTTATAAATCTGGTTACCGGAATTTTAATTGCAGTATGGATGCAAATCTTAGGTGTCAAATTTCCGATACTCTGGGGTTTCCTCGCTTTTCTGCTTCATTATATACCAAGTATTGGTTCTATCATTGCTGCTATACCAGCTGCATTACTTGCACTTGTTCAACTTGGAGTTGGGAGCGCACTGCTTGTAATAGTTGGTAATCTTCTTGTTGGCTTCGTTGTAGGAAATGTAATTGAACCGAAATTGATGGGATTAAAACTCGGACTTTCAACATTGGTAGTGATTCTCTCTCTGATTTTTTGGGGTAGTTTGCTTGGTTTGATTGGCGCTATTCTTTGCATCCCGCTTACAATGGCTCTCAAGTTTGCCTCAGAAAACAATAGTAGCACACGATGGATTGCAGTTTTGCTTGGATCAGAAAATGATAACGACATTAGATCTTTACTTAAAAGGAAACCGAAAGTAAAATGATGAAGACAAAAGAAAAGATAAGTGATTCGTACGAAAAGCATAAAACACTTCTTAAACGACTATCAATATATTTTGGTTATGGGATTGGGGCAGCTATTCTATTTAGTATGCTACTCATTGTTTTATTCCAGGACTTTATAATCAATTATACATTTAAGGAGAGAATTATAAAAGGTTTTGAAGAAGCCAACCCGGAGTATTCTATTTGGCTTAGCCGCATTCATTTCAATGTATGGGAAAATCGTTTATCACTTGATTCACTACAAATAAGAGCAGATGACTCTTCATTCACTTGCAGAGCAGATTCTTTATCAGTAACCGGTATTACCTGGCTTAAAATTATTTTAAAGAGAGATTATTCTACAAACCTTTTTCAAAAATCTGCGCTTGATGCACGCAAAATCACTCTCAACTTCCAAAAGTCTCAATATAGTCTTGGTCTTCAGAAACTACATCTCTCGGTAGTAGATTCTGAATTGACAGCTGAACTAATAAACTATTCGCCATTAATTAATGATGAACAAATCTTTGCGAAAAGTCAGTTTCGGCAAACGAGGTTTCGTTTTGATATTCCAGCGTTGAAAATTACTGGACTGGATTGTTTATCACTGCTTAAAGGGAAATTATATAAAGCCAAAAGTATTAACGCGTCTAATATGTTCGCAGATATTCTGGTTAACATGGATAAACCTTATGAAAAAGGTTCAGCCAATCCACAAATGCCTAACGAATTATTCTCTTCTCTTAAAGAAGAAATTAAAATTGATAGTATAAAAATTACAAACGGGCGTTTGAAGTATTGTGAAAAATTTGCCGTAAAAGGAACTCCCGGAGTGATTTCTTTTACAAAGGTGAATGCTTCGATAGGTGGAATTACAAATAGTATTATCAAACCAGACACAGCGATTATTCGTGCTGAGGGTGTGTTTATGAATTCCGGTGTTATGAAAGTGCAAATGGAAATCCCTCTTACATCAAAGGTTTTTTCTTTTAGGTATTCCGGCTCACTCGGCAGTATGGATGTAACCAAACTGAATGCATTCGTTGAGCCCGCTGAACATCAACGTATTAAAAGCGGGCATATCAAGTCTGCGTCTTTCATGATTAATGTTAACTCGGGAAGAGCCAATGGCTCTTTGAGAGTGGTGTATAGAGATTTAACTATTGCACTCCTGGATAAAGTAACCGGAAGTGAAAAGGGAATATTCAACAGAATACTTTCTTTCTTTGGAAAAGTTTTTGTTATTCGTGGTAGTAACATTCCGGATGAAGAGGGAACAATGAAGCTTGGTGAAATAAAATACACGCGTAATCCGGAAGACTATTTCTTGCAGTATGCATGGTTTGCATTACGCAACGGAGTTGCTGATGTGGTTGGTTTTCCGCCAACAGTTCCTTTGGAGAGGTAATAATGAGTTTTTATCACGCTTAATTTACCAGACCCATTCGCGAGTAATCTATTTGTACAATTACGAAAAAATATCAACAAACCTTATAACCTTAACTTAGGAATTTTTTAATGGCTGAAATAATAATTATTGAAATACTTGCAGCGGTTGGCGTTTTATCGTTGGTGTTTTATTTAATTTTCACCGGGTATGCGAAAAATAAAAAACTTCATAAGGCAAACGAAGACAGAAGAGAAATAACCAGGATTGAGAAGGATCTGGATAGAACCGACTCCATAAAAAGAGGTTTGCATTTATTGAAAGTTGAAAAAACTCTTTAACGTGAGCAACTTACGGCTGTGTCTCACAATAAATAGTAATCAATCCCTTCTTGATACAACAGCTCTTTTGCGTAACTCAAACGATTGAAAAGATGTAGTTCCTTTTTCATTCTAATGGACTATTGGAATACGATTAGTGTGTTTTTATTATTGTTCAGCAACGAATAGACCTCAAAGGAATTAAGCAGGCGAATAAAATATTTTTTGCAAGCTTAATTGGTTTTTCTTTGCATACACAACTCCTAAACCCAGTTGCAGAAAAGCGGAATATGCAGCTGGGTTTTAATTATTCCAGCCAAACCAATAAGTATAATTCTTATACAATAACCCGTGTGTAATGACATATTCGACCGAAGTGCATCATTAAGACTTTCAAATCATGAACAAGAATTGAATTAACTTATCAAAAAAAGGATGTAGTCCCTTTTTCATCCTTTTGCCCGATTGAACCATCACTGCTTCATTCATATCATATTCTTGAATTCTAAGGAACAAAGGTTAAAACAACGTTGGTAGTGGATGTTTTATCTAAAGGATTAACTAAATGAAAACTGGATACATTATAATTCTCTTAGTTTTGATTTCAATATCAATGCAAGCGCAGTTTAAAGCTGCATTCGATAGCAATATTACACACAATCAAAATGCAAGTGTAAATCGTCTGACAACTGTAAAAGAATTTAATCGTTACTCGGATTTGCTTCCATCGCAGAGGGCTTACGCATTAAACGATACAATAAAAACGCAGACTCCCGATTCGATGAAGTACAATATGTATGGTGATTTGCGTGATGACAATCCATTGTATAACGAGAAGTCTTCTTGGGGAATGGTTGCTTTTAGAGTTACCCTTGCGAATGCTACAACTTTTGCGATTGATAGGTATCTCTTCAACTATGATTTTTCGAGAGTAGGATTTAATTCATGGAGGTATAATTTGCAGAAGGGATGGGAATGGGACATAGATAGGTTTGGCATGAATTACTTTTTCCATCCATATGCCGGGTCAATGTATTTTAATGCTGGTCGTGCAAACGGCTTTTCATTTTACGAATCTATACCTTTTGCATATCTAGGTAGTCTTGAATGGGAGTATTTTGCTGAGAACACACGCCCATCTTACAACGACATTATCAATACCCCGCTTCACGGCATTTTACTTGGAGAAATATTTTACCGGCTCGGTTCAAATATTCTAGATGACCAAACAACCGGAACCGAAAGATTTTTTAGAGAAATGGCTGTTGCCTTTCTTACACCAACAAGATTTTTTAGCAGACTTCTACAAGGCAAACTTACCCGGTTAACTTCTGAAGAAGTATATCAGAAAGAACCGTTGAATGTAACATTATCCGGCGGCTACCATAGAGTTAATGATGGAATAGCGGTTGAGAAAGGAACTAATAGTTTTAATTTCAGCCTTACCCTTGATTACGGAAATCCATTCGAAAAAAGATCCAGAAAACCTTTTGATTATTTCAGAATTAAAACAGATATGGATTTTGGTGTAGGACGTAAAATTCTTTCACTTATAACGGGTTATGGAATGTTATTCGGTCGTAATGTTCAAACCGGTAATCTTGAAATGTTGGCTGGCTTATTTCAGCACATGAATTTTTTTGATAATAAAACTTTTGAACTTGGTACCATAGGCTTTGGACCTGGAATAGTTACTAAACTTCTTGTCGGTAAGACTTCAAGTTTGTACACAAACCTACATGTAAATCTTGTTCCCTTCGGTGCACTTAGTAATAGATTTGGACCAGACACCACACAAGTTAAAGATTATAATTACGGCTACGGAGCGCAGACAAAGCTTGAATGTAATTTCAACGTAGGCGGTTGGCTTGGTCTTTCATTCATGGGGTACTACTGGTGGATGCATATGTTTGAAGGTGTTCCGGGAAACGTTCCGGGAGAGAATTATGTGGCTGTTATTAAGCCGGCAATTTCATTCAAACTATACAATAATCTAAGTATAGGTTTCGAACATTTCATTTACTACAGCGATAGATATCCTAGAGATTATGCAAGCGTACACTCCGTAAGAACCGAACAAAGAATTTATCTCCAACTGTTTTTAGAAGAATTCAAGTTTAAGAAATAAAGCGATGGTCACTGAAATTTTATTTACAGATAAAAAATAAACGGATGCAAAAATGAAAAAATTATATTTATCGCTTCTCTTGGTAATCATATTCGCATCTTCAGCATTCGCACAATTTCCCAGGTTACAGGATTCCGTACAGCAGAACAAATATAACTTCTCACAGTTCGGAAGAGAAACTTTGGGTTTCATTATACAACCAACTAAATGGGATGGAGGCGATTTGCTCAAATTGGGTTTATTAGGCGCTGGAACATTTTTAGTTATGCAAGCCGATAATCCAATCCGTGATTATGTTAACAATGATAAGATTTACGGACTTAATAAAAAGTACGCCAAGAGTTATCCAATTGAATTCGGGAATATGTGGGGTGAATTATATTTTACCGAGATGATGTTTGGCGGTTTTAGCTTATATGCGTTGTATGCCGATGATAAGACAGCTCATAAAATAGCATTTGAAATTGCACAAGCTTCTTTCTATACCTTTTTAGTAAACGGTACATTAAAATATGTAATTGGAAGAGCAAGACCTTATCTCGAACAAGGGAATCAAGTTTATAGTCCATTCTCCCGGTATGATAATCCTGATCATCAATCACTTCCCGGCGGGCATACAGGCATTACAATGGCTCTTACAACTGTCCTTTCAAGAAATGCCAAACCGTTGTGGTTAAAAATAATTGCTTATGTACCGGCAGCACTTAGTGTAATAAGCAGAGTTTATCTCGATAGGCACTGGGCTTCAGATGTTTTCTTGGGAGGTGCAATCGGTTACCTTGCTGCGACTTGGGTAGTTGACCAACATGAGAAACCAATTGAAAACGATAGTAACAAATCTCAGCTCGGGATTCGCGGAATTAATATCCAACCATTTGTTTTTGGCGATTCATATGGACTTGGAATCACTCTTCATTTTTAAACAACATGGATGCTATAATGAAGAAAATCTTTTTATCGCTGCTAATAGTTATTATTTGCCAGATATCAATTGTCGGTCAGTTTAAGTACACGTTTTCTCAGTTTGGAAAAGAGACTGTTGATTTTATAAAGCAACCATTAAAATGGGAAGCAACAGATTATGTAATTCCAGCTGTTACAATTTTCTTGACCTATGAGATTATGTTGAATTATGATGAGCCGATTCGTACTGCCGTTTTGAAAGACAGAAGATATTATAACAGCGTTCCTATTGAATTTGGAAGAATATGGGGAGAACTCTATATGCCGGTTGTACTTTTCAGCGGATTAGCTGCGCATTCCTTGATAACTAATGATATGACAACTCGAAAAGTAGCTTATGAAATTGGGCAGGCATCTCTCTATGCCGGTGCTATCACTTATATATTAAAAATGGCATTAGGCAGAGCGAGACCCTACAAAGAAGAAGGAAGAGCTTCGTTTCATCCATTCACTACTTTGTTTAATACCGACGACCAATCTATACCCGGCGGACACAGTACTGCTGCATTCGTTCTTTCAACTGTGATATCTAGAAATGTTAAGCCAACATGGCTGAAGGCAGTTGCTTACATACCAGCCGCATTAACTTTTGTCTCCAGAGTTTATCAAGATAAACACTGGACCTCTGATGACTTTTTCGGAGCAGTGCTGGGATATTTCATTGCGACATGGGTTGTGGATCAGCATGAAAATAATAAATCACTAGTTGAAATTACTTCAACGCTTCCCTTATCCATAAGAATTGCACTTTGAAATTATAAAAATTAGTGGAGTTAAAAATTATGATCATTTCAAAAAATACAATTACAGTTGCAACGTTTTTAATAATAGTTATCCTTTTTTTGTATTTCTACGGCGGAGGATTAGTTGAAAGCATTGTAAGAGAGAAAATCAATCAAAATGATTGGCTCACCAAAAATAATTTTGGATTGCTGCCCGCTGTTTTCACTTTTGGATTTGGATTACTTTGCGGTTGGCTGCTATTTAGCAAAAAAGGAAACTATGAAAAAGAATAAAGCTAATAGGTTTAGTTGTTATTATCTCACTTTAATTATGGTTATAATATTCAGTATGGGTAAACCGGTTTATTCACAACAACCAGTAAGTGATTCGTCATTTCATCCTTATCATGTTAATTATTGGGTAACGGGTCCAATTCTTACTGTTGGTTTAACAACAAACTTGATCGGAATTACTACTGTTTTGGGAAAGAAAGATGTCGCACTAGCCGAGATACAATCGTTGGACAGGAGTGTTATAAATAATCTTGATTATTGGTCATTAAAGCAAGATCCCTCTAAAGCTTCTGCCAATGGAGTTTATTCCGACTATGTTCTTGGCGCAAGCATTGTGTTGCCGGGGCTTCTCTTCTTCGACAAAAGCATAAAGCAGGACTGGTTCGATATTTTGCTTATGTATACTGAAACAATGTCAATCACAACAAATATTTTCGAATGGAGTTTTCTTGGTCCAACTTTTCAGAATAGATTGCGCCCGGTTACTTACTACGAGCAGCTGACTTATGAAGAGAAGAAAAGTGGTCATAACAGGAATTCTTTTTATAGCGGGCATGTGGCGTCAGCTGCCGCATCTACTTTCTTTATGGCAAAAGTTTATAGCGATTATCACCCGGAGATTGGAAACAATAAGTACTTTTTATATGCCGCTGCAATGGTTCCGCCGCTAGTGTTGGGATATTTTAGAATAAAAGCACTCAAGCATTTTACTTCCGATGTGATGGTTGGGATTGGAATTGGAGCTTTATGCGGAATATTAATTCCAGAATTTCACCGGATCAAATATGAAAACATCACTCTGGGCTTATATTCTTCTCTCGAAGCAACCGGAGTAGCAATTAAATGGCAGCCGAAGTTTTAACCTGAAATAAAAAAGGAATAGCACGCCTGTTCCATTTTATAAATTGATTAAGTAATGGGTCAATAATGAAAACAAGATTTATAATACTTACAGTGTTTATTGCATTGTGTTTAATGCTTGCAATCAGCGCGCAAACTAACAAGAAGGTTAATTCAAAGAGAGCAATCGCCAAGAAAGAACTTCCAAGTTCAATCGGTAAACCGGTTTTTGAATCAAAAGAAGATAGTATCATCACTAAAGTGTGGATTATAAGCCAGAAGAAAATCAAGGAAACGATGAAAACGAGTGCGGGCGGTAATATGTATAAGATGAAAGATAATAGCTTGCTTATAGATAAAGACACTAAGAATAAAATGTTGACGGGTACACATTATCTTATCTTTGATGTAATTAATTCTCTTAACGGAAAACAAGTTGCCGATACAAGCGCGAAGGTAGAAGTTGTCTATCCTTCTAAGAAAACGGCATCGGTACAACTTTTACCAATGATGAACCACTTTGGCAGCGGCGTTAGCCTTATTGAAAAAGGTGAATACTTATTTACTATTAATCTTAATGTTGGTTCTGGTTATAGAACAACACAATTTAAACACAAGATTAAATAACAGTTTTTCATTTCAAAATATTTTTAGAAATGCATAAGTAGAAAAAATCTATGGAGCTAACTTATTTTCTAAAAGGCATTGTTATTGGTTTTGCTATGGCAATTCCTCTCGGTCCTATTGGAGTGATGTGCATACGCAAAACGCTAACAGAAAGAAAAATTTACGCTGTTGCTATTGGATTTGGAGCCGCGACTGCGGATTTGCTTTATGGTTCTGTGGCTGCTTTTGGTCTTACAATGATTTCATCTACGCTTGTTACCTATAAAATTTGGATTCGTCTTATTGGCGGTGCGTTACTTCTTCTGCTGGGGGTAAAAATATTTTTCTCAAAACCGAAAACAATTGATGAGCAAAACAATAATAAGAGCGTTCTCAGAACTTATCTTAGCACAGTCTTCCTAACACTAACAAATCCATTTACAATATTTGCGTTTATTGCGGTTTTCAATTCCCTTGGTTTAGGCAGCGGACTAAGTTATTTCTCGGCTGCAACACTTGTCTTTGGAATATTTATCGGATCAAGCGCATGGTTTTTTCTGCTAAGTTCCGGAGTAACAATTTTCAAAAAGAGACTAAATCTGAGTGCTTTAATGTGGGTAAATAGAGCCGCCGGTGTATTAGTGTTAATCTCTGGTTTGATAACTATAGTAACTCATTAGTGTTAAATCCGGAAAAAACCCGTTAAAAGAAGTAGCCCTTTTTTCATCCCTTTGGACTATGGTTTATTTCTTTATTAGTATCTAAAATTCAATCGTGCAAAAGATTAAAAAATTATTTTTTAACGATTGTGCTATGTTCTGCAAGTATTGTTACTATCAATAAAAATAATTGAGAAAAAATTATGAAAAAGACACAAGCAGCATTTGAAAGAAAGGTTCTTCAAAAAGCTCCAACCAGCATTCAAGGGTTTGACGAAATTACTAACGGTGGTTTGCCAAAAGGCAGACCTACTTTAATATGCGGCGGCGCAGGCTGCGGTAAAACATTATTTGCAATGGAGTTTCTTGTACGCGGGGCAACGCGCTATAACGAGCCTGGTGTTTTTATTTCTTTTGAGGAAACCGAGAAAGAGCTAACCACTAATGTTTCTTCTCTGGGGTTCGATTTAGATGACCTTGTATTGCGAAAAAAGATATGGCTTGAGCATATTAATATAGAGAGAGGAGAAATTGGACTAAGCGGTGAATATGACTTAAAAGGATTGTTTGTTCGAATACATCAAGCAATTGAAAGAATTAATGCTAAACGTGTTGTGTTGGATACTATTGAATCACTTTTTACTGCATTGCCTAATCCGATGGCAATACGAACAGAGCTGCGCAGATTATTCGGCTGGCTGAAAAGGAAAGGTGTAACAGCAATAATCACCGGTGAACGTGGCGATGGTACTTTAACACGCCAGGGTTTGGAAGAATATGTTTCCGATTGTGTTATTCTTCTCGATCATAGAGTAAGCGATCAATCATCAATTAGAAGATTGCGAATAGTGAAGTACCGCGGCTCAACTCACGGAACGAATGAATATCCTTTCTTAATTGATGAAGACGGTTTTTCAGTTCTGCCGGTAACTTCACTTGGATTAAATCATATTTCTTCTAACGAAAGAATTTCCAGCGGCATTCCAAGATTAGATACAATGTTATCCGACAAAGGATACTTCCGTGGCAGTACAATACTTGTTTCCGGTACGGCAGGTACAGGAAAAACAAGTCTTGCGGCTCAGTTTGTAGAGGCTGCATGCAAACGGGGGGAGCGCGTTCTTTATTTTGCTTTCGAGGAATCCCCCAGTCAATTTATGCGTAATATGTCTTCAATAGGAATCAAATTAGAATCGTGGGAAAAGAAAGGATTGCTTCATTTTCATGCAACCCGTCCAACGCTTTTTGGTTTAGAGCATCATCTAACTACAACCATAAAATTAATTAATAAAGTTAAGCCGAAAATTGTAATTCTCGATCCAATAGATGCGTTCGTAATAGGGGGGAATCAGACCGAAGTAAAAATAATGCTACTTCGCCTTGTTGATTTTCTGAAGAATCGGAATATCACAGCCTTCTTTGCAAGTTTATCGGATAGCGGAGAAAGCCAAGAACTTACCGATATGTCTATTTCTTCTTTAATTGATACATGGCTGCTATTGCGTGATATTGAAATTGGCGGCGAGCGTAACAGAGGATTATATATTCTTAAATCGCGAGGTATGGCGCATTCCAACCAAATCCGCGAGTTCAAACTAACTGACAGCGGTATTGAATTGCTTGATGTTTATGTTGGTCCGGAAGGAGTATTAACCGGTTCAGCAAGGTTATCGCAAGAAGCGAAAAACGACGCTGAACAATTATTACGCAAGCAAGAAATTGAAAGAGAAAAAAATGGATTAGAGCTAAAACGTGCAGCGTTGGAAGCTAATATTGTTGTCTTGCGTTCCGAATTTAAAGAAGAGGAATCGGAAACAATAAAAATTATTGAAATGGAAAAAGCAAAAGCTGAACGGTTTACACAAGATCAGATCAAAATGGCGGAAAGCAGAAAGGCAGATAAATATATTAGAAAACCCCTGCAGCGTAAAAGTAAAGCTTAACAAATAACAGAATAGGATTAGGCTTCAATTTAAGATTTGGAACGGAAAATGAATGCAAATAAACATACACACCACCGGCAATTTTCAATATCTACACCTTCTATGAAGGAGAATTGGGATATTCAAAAAGCAAAACTCATGAAGAAGTATCCAACCTTAACGGAACGTGATTTACGTTACGATGAGGGAAAGAAAGGCGCTATGTGGGAGCGCATTCAAATAAAATTAAGCCTTAGCAAAGAAAAAATGCAAAAACTAGTTGCATCAATACAATAATTGCACAGAAAATTTTGTAATTAATCAAAGAGGAATTAGAGATGAGCAAAGGACAAAACACCAGAAAGGGTTCTAAAAAAGAACCAGTGAAAACCATGAAAGAAAAAAAAGCAGCTAAAAGAGAAAAGAAAAATGAAAAATCGAACCATTCACTTCTGAGTCAGCCTTAACTTGAGGGAATGTGTGAAAATGGCAAGAAGTTGGTTGGCGCAACTTCAAGTTGTAATATAAATCCCGCTATCAAGTTAAGTTGTGGGCTAAAGCCCTATTTAATTTTTACTTGCCTTAACCCCACGCTTAAGCGTGGGGTTAATCAACACCCACTACTTATTGGACTTTAGTCCCAAAACATTTATTAAAGATTTTAAATGCTGTTAATATGGAAAAACATATTTCGCACATTGCTGGAAATGAAAACCAGATGAAGGAAATAACTCAAGGGGCAAGCAGCGGGAATTTTTCGAATTCAATTTTTAAGAAATTCTTCTTAGAAGTATCAATGATTACAATTTTCACTTTACGGTTCTTCAAAGAAGTTTGGAAACCACCTTATGAATTCAATGAGTTGCTAAGACAGTCTTTTCTGATTGGTTACAAATCCTTCCCTCTGGTGGGAATTACCGGCTTTATAATTGGACTTGTTCTTACTGTTCAATCTAGACCAACTTTGATGAAGTTTGGAGCAGTATCATTATTGCCCGCAATGGTAGCAGTTTCAATTATCCGTGAGATTGGACCGGCAATAACAGCGCTGATCTTTGCCGGAAAAGTTGGTTCCGGAATTGGCGCTGAACTTGCATCAATGAAAGTGACGGAACAAATTGATGCTATGCAAGTTTCCTGGACGAATCCATTTAAGTACCTAGTTGTAACAAGAGTTCTCTCTGCAACTTTAATGCTTCCGTTATTAGTCGTATTAGCTGACGCTGTGGGATTGTTTGGTGCATATGTTGGAGTGAATTTAAAAGGAAGTGTAAGCTTTCACTTATTCTTTTCTCAAGTATTCCAAAGCCTAGAATTTAAGGATGTCTTTCCGGCATTCATCAAAACATTTTTCTTTGGTTTTGCAATTGCTATTGTGGGAAGCTATAAAGGATATAATGCAAATAAAGGAACCGAAGGAGTTGGAAAAGCGGCAAACTCGGCGGTTGTGTTTGGATCGTTAATGGTATTCCTAATAGATGTTGTAGCAGTGCAAATAACAAGTTTGTTCGAAAACTAAAAAGTGTTAAACAAATTGATATTTAGTGAAACCGATATTAAAACTGAAACTGATAATCTGAAAAGCGAATATGTTTTAGAGATGAAACATTTGAAAAAGTCTTTTGGTGAAAATCATGTATTGCAAGATATCAGTCTTGTTCTCAATAAAGGAGAAAACCTAGTTATACTTGGACAATCCGGAAGCGGTAAATCAGTTTTAATAAAATGTATAGTCGGCTTAAATGAAGCTGATGAGGGTAAGCTATTTATTCTGGGGAACAACATTGAAGACATTAAAGCCGAAGAAGTAATTGAGTTACGTAAAAAGATTGGTTTCCTTTTTCAAAGCGGCGCGCTTTACGATTCCATGACAGTTAGAGAAAATTTAGAATTTCCACTTAGAAGACAATTACATTCATTAACAAAAGAAACTATTAATTCTTTGGTATCGGAAGCCTTAGAAAATGTTGGACTTTCCGACTCAATTGACATAACACCATCGGAACTTTCGGGCGGTATGCGCAAAAGGTTGGGGCTTGCCCGTACTTTAATTCTAAAACCGGAGATAATGCTTTACGATGAACCAACAACCGGACTTGATCCGATCACTTCAAAAGAAATAAGTAAGCTGATTGTAGAAGTACAAAAAAAATATAATACTTCTTCCATAATCATTACACATGATATTGAATGCACAAAACTTACAGCCGATAGAATAATTGTACTAAGGAATGGAATCTGTGAAGCAGAAGGCTCCTATTCCGATTTTGAAAACTCAGAAGATGAATGGATTAAATCATTCTTTGAAAAATAAATTAGAAATAAAATTTGAGTGTCTGAGATGAAACAAGACTTAAGTAATAAAATAAAATTGGGAGTGTTTGTTACACTGGGTGTTGCTGTGTTCATAATTGGAATTTACTTTGTCGGTGAAAGGCAGCAATTATTCAGAAGTACTTTTCGTGTAAGTGGAGTATTTAAAGATGTTGCCGGACTTCAAGCGGGGAATAATGTTCGCTTCTCGGGAATTAATGTTGGCACGGTAGAAAGCATTAGTGTTGTTAGCGATACTTCTGTTAGAATTGAAATTCTTATTGATGAAGATACCCGAAAGTTTATAAAGAAGAATGCGGTTGCAAGTATTGGTTCGGAAGGTCTAATGGGAAATAAAATATTAATTATCTCCCCGGGAATAGGAACAAAAAATCAAATTGAAGACAATGATAAAATTGCAACTGTCCAGCCGGTCAATATGGATGAAATTTTAGCCTCATTAAAAACTACCATTGATAATACTTCTAATGTTACAAGTGATTTATCTAAGATAACGCACGAAATTCAAACTGGGAAAGGAACCATAGGAAAATTATTAATGGATAAATCTATTGCGAATAACTTCGATTCTACATTTGTCAATTTGAAGAGTGGTTCTGCCGAGTTTAGAAAGCTTATGGAGAAAGCTAAAAGCAGCTGGCTGCTTTGGGGTTTCTAAAAATGGTAAAGAAGTAATTAAACATTTCTCGCAAGTACACCTCGCTATAATCTTTATAACCTTCCAACACTTATAATTAAACAGTAGTAGTCCCTTTTTCATCCCTCTGCACGATTGTTATACTCTTCGGCTATTCTAAAATTCAACACCGTTAAAAGAGAAATTATTCATCGGATGATGAATAATTGCAGATTAGATAGAAACACAATTGAAAGATGGTTACTCTAATTCTAGTTGCTAAAATCTCACGCAAGCTGTTGCTGGAAATGCAACTGTAAAAAATAATTTAATTCGGAGAATGTATGAAGTACATATTAAAGGTTACTCTAACAATTGTATTACTTGTTGTCATCGCAGCTTGTTCAAGTAATAATGATCCTCAAGTTCGCATAAAGAATGAGCAGTTGAACATGGTCAATGTCAATTTGCAAACTTCAGAGAACGTAATAATTAGCTTTAACAATATTGAAACGGGACAAACAACTGATTACCAAGAAGTACATGAAGGTAACATTACAGCTACGGATGTTATCCGGAATGAATCTGTTTCAGTGATAACTAAAGTGAATACAAACTACACAATTATCATCAGCACAAATAAGCCGCCAACTATTGAAACTGAAATGCAGTGAATTAAAAGAAAGGCTAATAAGAATAACATTTAGTGAAATGAATGCTCGCACCAAAGGTGTAGTTCCATTTTCATCCCTTTGCTCGATTTATTCGGGCTCATAATTGGTGTATCGTTCTATTGAAAAAGAAAACTAATCTGTCATAGGAGAATAACTTAAATGAAAAAAATAAAAAACCTTTTTAAGATGTGGTTAATGCCACTATTAATGGTTTTAACAATCGTAAGCTGTGAGGAAAGAAGCGGTCTCGTTAACCCTCCGGTTATAACTATACCAACTGTGAGTTCAACCAGTCCTCAAAATGCGGTTACTGGTGTAGCCTTCAATTCTAAAATCACCGCAACATTTAGTGAAGCGATGAATTCAGAATCCATTACAACAGCAACTTTCACTTTAATGCAGGGAACCTCGTTTGTATCCGGAACAGTTTCTTATACCGGTGAAACGGCTACCTTTGCACCATCAAGCAATCTTGAGCCAAATACAACATATAGTGCCACAATTACAACCGGTGCTAAAGATGCAGAAGGTAGTACATTAGCTAAGAACTATGTTTGGAATTTTACAACAGGCGCGGCTGCGACCATCATTCTACCTACAATTATTTCTACATCCCCAACTTCTGGCGAAACTAGTGTGGTTTTGAATAAACAAATTGCCGCAACTTTTAGCGTTGATATGGATGTTACATCTATTCAAACTACAACATTTACATTAATGCAAGGTACAACGCAAGTTTTAGGTTTTGTGTCGTACTCTAACAAAACTGCTACTTTCGTACCGTTGAACAATCTTGCGCCGAATACAAATTATACATCCACCATTACAACCGGTGCTAAGGATCTTGCAGGCAATGCTTTGGCAGCTAACTATGTGTGGAGCTTTACAACAGGCGCACCAACAGCCGTCACTTTACCTACAATTATTTCTACAACCCCTACTCCTGGTGAAATTGGTGTGGCGTTGAACAAACAAATTGCTGCAACATTCAGTGTAGTAATGGATGCTTCAACAATTACCACATCAACATTTACGTTAATGCAAGGTACAACACCAATTTTAGGTTTTGTGTCTTACTCTGGTAAGACTGCCACTTTTGCACCATTAAGCAATCTTGCAGCAAATACAACATATACAACCACAATTACAACTGGAGCTAAGGATATTTCTGGCAATGCTCTGGCAGCTAATTATGTGTGGAGTTTCACAACTGCAGCTCTCCCGACTTATACAGTAACGCTATCTTCAAATCCATTGTTAGGTGGAATTGTAGCTCAGTCCGGAACGGGTACTTACAGCTCGGGTAGCAGTGTAACAGTAACGGCAACACCAAATGCCGGCTTTACGTTTACTAGCTGGAAAGAAAACGGAACTGTTATACCAGCAGCAACTGCTAGTTATACATTTACATTAAGTGGAAACAGAATTTTAGAAGCAAACTTTACTGCTGTAGCTCCAACTCAGTATACTGTTACGCTTTCATCAAATCCATTATTAGGTGGAATTGTAGTTCAGTCCGGAACAGGTACATACAACTCCGGCAGCAGTGTAACTGTGGCGGCAACACCAAATGCCGGCTTTACATTTACAAATTGGACGGAAAACGGAACTGTTATACCAGCAGCAACTGCCAGTTATACATTTACATTAAGTGGAAACAGAATATTAGAAGCAAACTTTACTGCTGTAGCTCCAACCCAGTATACAGTAACGCTATCGGCAAATCCATTGTTAGGCGGAGCAGTAACTCAATCCGGAACAGGTACATATAACACGGGAAGTAATGTAACAGTAAGGGCAACACCAAATGCCGGCTTTACATTTACAAATTGGACGGAAAACGGAATCGCTGTTTCGACAAATGCAAATTATCAGTTTACTATAATTCAAAACAGAACTTTAGTAGCAAACTTTACGGCAGCTGCATCACAATACACAGTTGCAATTTCATCGAATCCATTGGTTGGTGGTACGACAAGCGGAGGCGGTTCATTTAATTCGGGTGCTTTGGTAACAGTAATCGCTACTCCAAATGCCGGATATTCTTTTACGAGCTGGACTGAAGGAGTAACCATTGTATCATCGAACGCAACTTATACATTCACTATAACAAGTAACAAAATTTTTGTAGCCAACTTTACTGCAATTGGACTATCTGGTCCTGCTGGTGTTGATCTTGGGGCAGCAGGCGCTTTTGCAATTCTTGCTGGATCCGGAGTTAGCAATACCGGTTTTACTTTCATTTATGGTGATGTTGGGGCATTCCCAACAGCAACAATTAACGGATTCCCTCCGGGAGTTGTTAACGGAACTCTTTATATGGCTGCTGATCCGATAGTTGGAACTGCTAAAAACGCTTTGACTGCTGCTTATAACGATGCTCAGGGAAGATCATTAAATGCTATCTCGTTACCGGGACAACTTGGTGGTTTAACTCTTGCCCCAGGTCTTTATGTAAACTCTTCAACTAGCGGAATATCTGGAACGGGAGCGAACGCAATTCTAACTCTTGATGCTGGAGGCAACCCAAATGCAGTATGGATATTTAAGATGGGTTCAACGCTAATAACCGATGCAGGCACAAGCATTGTTCTAGCCGGTGGCGCAAAGTGGGAAAATATTTATTGGTCTGTAGGCACTTCTGCAACACTTGGCACGGGCTGTATATTCTACGGAAATATTCTTGCTGATCAATCAATCACATTAACAACCGGTGCAACATTACGCGGTAGAGCATTAACACGTATTGCTGCCGTAACCTTGGACGCGAATATTGTTGATAAAAGATAAGTTATAAAAGAACCGAATAGAAGGTGAGGAGATTGTAACTCCTCACCTTACTCAAAACGATTATGTAGTAGGTATGATGTTTTTGAATAGATCAAAAAAAATAAGAGCATTGAGTTTAACAGAATAAAAAAAGGAAACCACAAATGAAAAAGATTATACTAACCATTGCACTATTGTTAACAATCGGTATCGGCAGCTCAATAGCGCAAATTGTAACTGACTATTGGAGTTTCGGTTTTGGTCTAACTTATCCAAGATTCTCCAACGTCAATATTCAACCACTTAATTCTAATTATGGTGGATTTCTATCAATAGAAAAGAATTTTTCTGAAAATGTTGGTTTAAGATTTAAGACCGTCTTTACTCACCAAGAAGGTGAATGGAAAAATTCCTCTCTTAATATGATAACAGAATCAACAAATTTAGTAACAGGCGATCTAGATTTGCTTTACTATGTACTTCCATGTGAACCGGTTTCACCTTATTTATTTGCCGGTGCAGGTGTTAGTTTACGAATGCTTTCAAATTGGGCTACACCTGCTTTAGATGAAAACGAAACAGCTCTTTCTTTTAATGTTGGCGGTGGTGTAGAGTGGGCAATTGGTTCAGATTGGAAAATTATGACAGAATATGGCTTTCATAAAATGTTCAATTCGGAACTAGATGGAGCTGTTGTTTCTACTGAAGTTAATGGAAGAGATGCTTACATGACACTAAATCTCGGTCTTCAATTTGTATTTGGTAAAGGCGCTCCATCTAAGCTATGCGAACCATGCCAGGGAATAACCCAAGTAATAACTCCGGAAAAGGTGGACTATGACAAAATTGAAGAACTGATCATTGAACACATTCCTAAAATTATCACACGAGATGTCGTTGTTGATAAGTATATAGTAGCAGTTAATGATAGAATAGTATTAGTCGGTGTGAATTTTGCATTTGATAAATCCGAGCTGCTGCCGGAATCATACCCGGTTCTTGATAAAGCTATAACACTATTAAACAACAATCCTAAAGTAAATGTTGAGGTTGAAGGCTATTGCGACTATATAGGCAGTAATGCTTACAATAAAGAGCTCTCTGTAAATAGAGCAATTACTGTTAAGAGCTATCTCGTTTCTAAAGGTATTGCAGATTCTAGACTTTCTACAGTTGGCTATGGTGAACAAAACCCGGTAGCAGACAATGAAACAGAAGATGGCAGAGCAATGAACCGTAGAATAGTTTTTAGAATTATTAAATAGCAGTTTCCAAAACCTGAATATCCCCGTCATCAAAATGACGGGGATATTCAACTTCTCACCTAAAGGAAGTAGTCCCTTTTTCATCCCTATGCCCGATTGTACTCGCACAGAATTAGTTGCATCTTATTTACACAAAGAAGTAAAGAATGCTTAGGTAAAGGAGATTTCACTTGAAACATGTTCTCTTAATAATGATTACGCTTTTTATGATAATGTTTATCGGCAAATCCGTTGCACAAAACCATTCGTTTGGAATGGGAGTTATACTTGGCGAACCAACTGGACTAACAGCAAAATTGTGGACCTCAAATTCGACAGCTTGGGATTTCGGTTTTGGTTTATCTATTGGCGGAGACAGAATTGCTGCATCCGATGTTTACTATAATGGTGATAGCAGAATTCATTTTCACTTTGATTATTTATTACATGTTTTTGATGCGGTAGGTTCAACTGAAGACTATCCAATTTATTATGGAATGGGCGCCCGTTTCAATACCGGCGGAGGATACTACAATTCATTAGCTGTTCGTTTTGTAGTTGGTCTTGCCTGGATTCCGCGCGACACTCCAATTGATATGTTTATTGAATTTGTTCCATCTCTCCAATTAACAGCTCAACCGGCTTTTGCAATGGATTCGGCAGTAGGGCTAAGATATTATTTCTAATTATGAGTATTTATGAATAAGACGAACACACTACAAAAAATAAAGTTGTTGCTGATCGAAGATAACCGGTTACTTAAAAATGGCATTCTGAAGATATTAAAACCTCATAAAGACATAGTAATAATTGCCGGTTCTGAAAATGGTGCAAGTAGCCTTCTAAAAATAAAACAGTTGAAACCAACCGTAATTCTATTGGATCTTGGCTTAAGCAGCCAGAATAGCTTAGAAGTTGTGGAAATGGTTAAGAAAGAATTTCCTCTTTCAAGAATTATTGTAATGGATCTCGCACCACTTCAAACAGATATTCTCCAATTTGTAAAAGCCGGCGCAAACGGATTTATTTTAAAAGATGCTTCTCTAGATGACTTTTTAGCAACGATAAGAAATGTTGCAGAAGGCTCAACAGTATTGCCACAGACACTAGTTAATTCTCTCTTCTCTCAAATTGTTGAGCATTCTGTTGGAAAGAGTAAATCTAAACTGAAAGAAATTGTTTGCATGACAAAACGTGAACAAGAAGTAATCGGTCTGCTTAGCACAGGAATGACTAACAAAGAAATAGGACACAAAATACAAGTGTCAACTTTTACAGTAAAAAGCCATATCCACAACATAATGGAAAAACTTGCACTTCATACAAGATTAGAAATTGCAAACTATACATATACCGGTGAAGGACTGAATCAGATTACTAAAAGTATTTCATTGGTAAATAATTAATTAAAGAATCGCTGTTTGTTCTTACGGAAGCTAGAATAAACAACATATCAAAAGGAAAACGTCATGCGTTACTTATTAGTGTTAATCGTTGTACTGTGCTTAGCAAGCACTGCAAATGCGCAAGTAAGTTTCGGTATCAGCTTTAATCTAAATAGCCAGCCTGCTTGGGGTCCAACCGGAAATGATTATGCAGAATTTTATTATCTGCCTGATATTGAAGTTTACTACAATGTTCCACAACACCGTTTTTATTATAATGATAGAGGGCGTTGGAGATATTCGGTAAACTTACCTTACCGCTATCGAAAATTTGATTTATATAACTCTTACAAAGTAGTAGTTAACGAGCGAAACCCGTGGCGCAATCATAACGACTACAGAGAAAAATATGCTAATTATAGAGATCGTCACGATCAGCAATCAATTAGAGATAGCCGAGACTCAAAGTACTTTGCCAATAAAAATCATCCGGAACATAAGAATTGGATAAAGCAGCAAAGAAATGGTGATAACAATAAGGGAACGAGGGGAAACGGCAGCAATTGGAGTAAAGGTGATCATGATAATGGAAATAATAAAGGTAGAACTAATGAGAATAAAAATGGATCGGGCAACAGAGGTAAAGACAAAAAATAGAATTATTGCTGGCTAAATTATATAGACCGGTTTTAATGAAATATGGGGCGGCTACATTAAAAACCGGTTTTTAAAAAGTTGTTTTTATTGTAGTAGCTGAACATACGATAGAACAAATGTTTACCTCTTAAATCAAAAATCGTACGAAGGTTTCTAATAATCTCACCCAATGGATGTAGTCCATTTTTCATCCCTTTGCCCGATTGAAACCTTATCAAAAACTGTTGATACTGAATACGTAATAAAAGCTAATTATTGATAAGGACTTATCAATGAATATATTAATGGTCTATCCGATGTATCCAGATACATTCTGGAGCTTTAAACATGCTCTAAAGTTTGTCTCCAAGAAAGCAAGTTTTCCCCCTTTGGGATTATTGACTGTTGCATCAATGTTGCCCGAAGAATGGAACAAAAAATTAATTGACATGAATGCAAGTCAATTGAAAGACGGTGATATTCTTTGGGCGGATTATGTCTTTATTAGCGCGATGTCCATTCAAAGTGAATCAGCAAAACAAGTAATTGAAAGGTGCAAAACACTAAACACAAAAATTGTTGCCGGCGGTCCTTTGTTTACCAGCAGTTCGGATGATTACCAACAAGTTGATCATCTTGTGCTTAATGAAGCCGAAAAAACATTGCCATTGTTTTTGGATGATTTAGCTGAAGGAAACCCACAACATAAATACACTTCGGAAGATTGGGCGGATATTACTACAACTCCGTTGCCTCTTTGGAATCTCGTTCCAATGAATAACTATTCTTCGATGAACATTCAGTATTCCCGTGGATGTCCTTTCGATTGTGATTTTTGTGATATAACGGTTTTGTATGGCAGAAAGCCGCGGACAAAAACAAAAGAACAAGTATTAGCAGAATTGGATTTACTATTTCTTTCGGGCTGGCGGGGACCTGTGTTTTTTGTTGATGACAATTTCATCGGCAATAAATCAAAATTGAAAAATGAAATTCTTCCAGCCATTATTGAGTGGAATGAGAAAAGAAATAATCCGTTTTATTTCAACACGGAAGTATCTATCAATCTCGCTGATGATGAAAACCTTATGCAGCTTATGGTAATTGCTGGATTTGAAGCGGTGTTTGTTGGTATTGAAACTCCTAATGAAGAAAGTTTAGCCGAGTGTAATAAAACTCAGAATAGGAATCGCGATTTGATAGCAAGTATTAAAAAAATACAAGATTTTGGCTTAGAAGTTCAGGGCGGGTTTATTGTTGGTTTCGATAATGATCCGCCATCAATTTTCGAAAAACTTTCCAGCTTCATTCAAGAAAGTGGAATTGTTACGGCTATGGTTGGTTTGCTAAATGCGCCAAAGGGTACGAAGCTTCAGAAAAGGCTTCTTAGTGAAGGAAGAATGTTGAAGGATTTTACCGGCAATAACACAGATTTTTCAGTCAACTTTATTCCTAACATGGACAGAGCGGAACTACTTAAAGGCTACCAAAAAATTCTGAATACTATTTATTCACCCAAATATTATTATGAACGTGTAACAAGTTTTTTGCGGGATTATAAACCGAAGAAGAAAAAAGTGTTTCATCTTAATTCAAATTACGTACTTGCACTATTTCGCTCTATGTTCAAATTGGGAATAGTAGGTGAAGAAAGATTTTATTACTGGAAGCTTTTCTTTTGGACGTTATTGCGTAAACCACAACTGTTTTCTTTAGCTATACTCTTTACCATTTATGGATATCATTTCAGAAAAATCTCCAACGGCTTCTGTTAATGTGGCAATGCAATTTTTTTATCTGCCTGAAGCGGATTGTTTCGATAACGGAAGTGAGTTAATTAACTATTAGAATGGAAAGCCAAATGGAATTTTCAACGTATGCGCTGGTAATCTTTGGTGTGCTTTCGGCTGTAAATGTTGTTTGCACAATAGTTTTGTACCCGGGACTGAAAGAGATATTTAAAGAAATTAAAAAAGATTAGCAGAAACTTTAATGCAAGAATAACCAAACGAATTTATTAACTAAATAAAAGTGAGAATAAAATGAAACCGAATATTGAGATTTCAGAAGAAAAATTAAAAAACATCGCAACTCATCTAAATACCTTGTTAGCGGATGAATTTATTCTTTATACGAAGACTCGTAATGCACATTGGAATATACAAGGGAAAAATTTCATGGAAATGCACAAACTATTTGAAAGCCAGTATGATGCATTAGATATTATTATTGATGACACAGCCGAGAGAGTACGTTCATTAGGTCATTTTGCATTGGGCTCGCTTAAAAGCTTCCTACAGGTTACCAGATTGAGCGAACAAAATGCTGATTTTACCGGTCAAGAAACCATTCTTCAAACATTGCTCATTGATCATGAGTCTCTTATATCCTCTTTACGCAAAGATATCACTACAATTAACGAAGCGAGCAAAGATTACGGCACCGTGGATTTTATGACCGGTATAATGGAACAACATGAAAAAATGGCTTGGATGCTAAGAAGCTATTTACAATAAAATATTGAATCGATTTTGGAACATAACAATGAAAAATATATTAGCCTTTACTTTGCTAATAATAACTACAACGTTTTTATTCGCTCAAAGCCAACCGCTAAACAAAGTTGAAACCACCAAACTAGCAGCGGAAAAGAAAATTGAAACTGCTAAAATAAAAGCTGCGGCAAAATTAGAATCCGCCAGAACTGAGGCAATTAAAAAAATAGATGGAGCTTTGAAAATTGCAAAAGAAAAAGTTGAAGCAGATAGTGTGAAGGCTGAATTGAAAGTTGAAGAAGATGAAACCGCGGCGCAAAATAAGGCTGAAGCAAATGGAGCTGATGCTGAAAATAAAGTAACGGAAGCAAAAAAGCTGGCTGAATTAAAACTTGAAAAAGCCAAGATAATAGCTGAAAGGAAAATAGAAGTTGATAAAAAATCCGCCAAGAAAGAACTCGATGCAATAAAAAAAGCAACTGAAAAAACAGCTAATGTTGATGTTAAACCAACTAAAAAATAGACAATCACTTACTATGTTGAAATGTGATAGGAAATTATCGCAAAAGAATATTATCCACGGGTGCATCTACATAATCCTTTAGCTCATTTAAATGTAGAAGGAGTTTATCGTCTTGAAGAAAAAAATAACAAGCAGTACAATTAATCGAATAGCTTTTATTGGAAATTATTTGCCCCGCCAATGCGGTATAGCAACATTCACAACTGATTTATGCGAGGCTATTGCAACTCAGTACTTGGATACAACTTGTATTGCAATGCCGGTTAATGATATTGAAGATGGTTATGCTTACCCAACACGTGTACGGTTTGAGTTGGTAGAGAAAGACATAGAATCATATCTGCGGGCGGCGGATTTTCTCAACATCAATGATGTTGATATGGTATGCGTACAATTTGAGTATGGTATATATGGCGGCAAAGCCGGGAGTCATATCCTTTCACTGCTGAGGGAATTGCGCATGCCTATTGTTACCACACTTCATACAATCTTGAAAAATCCGAATGATGAGCAGAAACTTGTTTTGGAAGAGGTTGCAGCTCTTTCAGACCGGTTAGTAGTAATGAGTGAGCGCGGTTCCGAATTCTTGCAATCAATTTATAATATCTCTGCCGGTAAAATTGATTTTATTCCTCACGGTATTCCCGATGTTCCATTTGTTGATCCAAGTTTTAATAAAGATTTGTTTGGGGTTGAAGGTAAAACCGTACTGCTTAGTTTTGGATTGCTTTCCGCAAGTAAGGGAATTGAAACTGTTATTTCCGCCTTGCCCGCTATCGTTAATCGTTATCCGGATATTGTTTATATCGTAGTTGGCGCAACCCATCCCAACGTTATAAAACAAGAAGGAGAAACATACCGCCTTTCACTTCAATGGTTAGCCCATCAAACGGGTGTAGAAAGTAATGTGATATTTTATAATCGCTTTGTAAATCTGGAAGAGCTTATAGAATTTATCGGCGCAGCGGATATTTATATCACACCTTATCTTAATGAAGCACAAATAACATCCGGCACTTTAGCCTATACATTAGGCGCCGGAAAAGCTGTAATCTCAACTCCATATTGGTACGCGCAAGAAATGCTTTCCGAAGGAAGAGGAGTTTTATTTCCATTCCGGGACCACGAAGCTTTGGCTGAACAAGTTATCAACTTATTAGATAATGAAGCTGAGCGTCATGCAATGCGGAAGCGTGCTTATGTTTTTGGCAGAGCAATGATTTGGTCCGAAGTTGCTAAACGATATATGGAAAGTTTTGAAAGAGCACGAGCCGAACGCCGCCACTATATTCCACCGGGATTTGCTGCAAAGGCTTTGGATAAATATCCTGGTGAACTTCCGCCGCTAAAATTAAATCACTTGTATAGTATAACAGATGAAACCGGAATGCTTCAACATTCACTGTTTAGCGTTCCTAATTATTCTCATGGATATACTACAGATGATAATGCCAGAGCGTTGTTAGTTAGCGCTTTGTTGGAAGAACTCGGAATTAACGATAGTAAAAAATTATTAACCAGATACCTGGCATTTCTTGGCTATGCGTTCAATCCTCAAACCGGGCGATTTAGAAACTTTATGGATTACCAGCACAATTGGTTGGAAGAACAAGGTTCAGATGACAGCCACGGACGTGCACTTTGGGCTTTAGGTGCAGTATTAAATAAATGTAATTCTCCATCTCTTCATGGTATGGCGGCATGGTTATTTGAACAAACTTTACCGGCTATTCTTCCAACCACTAGTCCGCGCGCATGGGCGTTTGCGTTAATCGGTATTAATGAATATTCACAAAAATTTTCCGGTGATCGTAGGGCAAGCCAAGTACGTGATGAGCTTGCCGGGCGGCTATTAACTCTGTATCAAAACAATAGTACCGCTGATTGGCATTGGTATGAAAATGAGCTTTCATACTGCAACGCGGCACTGCCTCATGCATTACTTACTTGTGGAAAGTTAATTCCAAATAAAGCAATGAGTGACGCAGGCTTAGAATCTCTTGCATGGCTTTCGGAATTACAACGTGCTAAAGGTGGTCATTTTGTTTCGATTGGTTCTAATGGCTTTTATAAAATGGGAGGAGAACCTGCCCGTTTCGATCAGCAGCCAGTTGAAGCTCAAGCTATGGTTTCCGCTTGTCTCGAGGCTTATAGTATTACAGCAAATAAATTTTGGGATAAAGAAGCACATCGTGCATTCGAATGGTTCTTAGGACGCAATGATTTAAATCTTCCGGTTTATGATCCCAAAACCGGTGGTTGCCGCGATGGATTACACTCTGACCGCCTTAACGAAAACCAAGGTGCTGAATCAACACTGGCTTTTCTTCAATCGCTTTTAGAATTACGTCTAACTGAACACTCACAACTTTCAATGAAGGTCGTACAATAATGAACAACCAACATGCTGAACTTTTCCAACGCAATAAATTAAATCCGATTTTAACCGCAGACAATTGGCCATATCCGATAAACAGTGTATTTAACGCCGGCGCAACATTATTAGAAGATGGTACTACATTATTGTTATGCCGGGTTGAAGATAGAAGAGGTCTCTCTCATTTTTGCGTAGCTCGGTCTGCTAACGGAATAGACGGATGGGTTATTGATAAGCAACCAACTCTGCTGCCGGATCCGCAGAATCATCCGGAAGAATTGTGGGGCATAGAAGATCCACGAATTACTTATGTGGAAGAATTAAAAAAGTATGTAATAGTCTATACTGCCTATACCAGAGATGGTCCTGGTGTCGCATTAGCACAAACAAGCGACTTTATAAATTATGAACGCTTCGGAATCATTATGTCTCCCGAAGACAAAGACGCTGCTTTGCTACCACACCGAATAAACGGTAATTGGGCTTTAATTCATCGTCCCGTCAGTGCGCCAAGAGCACATATGTGGATTTCTTATTCACCCGACTTAATTCATTGGGGAAGCCATAAGTTAATGATGGATGCGCGCAAAGGCGCTTGGTGGGATGCAAACAAAATTGGTCTATCACCGCCCCCAATTGAAACGCCTCAAGGCTGGTTAGTAATTTATCATGGAGTAAGGCAATCTTGCGGGGGATGTATTTACAGACTAGGTCTCGCTTTGTTCGATCTGAATAAACCTGAACATTGTCTTCAACGCGGCAGCGAATGGATTTTTGCACCGGAACAATCTTACGAGCAACGGGGCGATGTTGGAAATGTTGTCTTTCCATGCGGATACACTATTGGAAAGGATGGCGATACTGTTAATATATATTATGGCGCTGCGGATACTTGTATAGGATTAGCAACCGGAAGCATTAAAAAAATGCTTAACTGGCTTGAGCAGCACAATTCATTGTAAGTGAAATTCAATGAAACGCTGTGAAAAATATTTATGAGAGATATGTTATTCCGAATAATCTAAAGCAAAACAAGAGGAATATTTTATGATTACTAAATCACTTGGTCTGCTCCTTTTTGTTATAGGACTAATCTTTACTCTTTATACAGGATTAGACTTTGTAAAAAAAGAAAAGGTAATAGACTTTGGCGGTATTCAAATCACTAGGGATAGAGAGAAAAGCGAAATTTTGTCTCCTTTGTATGGAATAGGCGCAATGATAGTTGGGGGAGTTGTTTTTTTTACCGGCAACAAAAGACTTATCAAAACCGGTTAATTATTATTTCGCAAATGAATATTTTTTTAAGAAAGAGATGAATTGAAAAGTAAGGTTGGAATTGGGTCAAATGACAGTTATCGAGTTTCTCAAATGTTAGCGGCGTCTTTTCCAAATATCTCACGGAGTTATAATCAACTGATATTTTGGATAAACGTTGATTAATTTTGCACTGCAAGCGAAATACAGAAACATCTTTAAGAAATTATTTATTGGTATTTTGGGGGCGGTAGGGACAATTATTGTTATAACTTTTACTGGTTATCAAGGAGCAGGCTTAACTCCGGACTCAGTTGTTTACATATCAGTTGCAAGAAACTTAACAGCTAATCAAGGTTTTGTTAATTACGATGGAGTTTATTTCGTTCTTCAACCGCCCCTCTATCCAATCTTATTAGCCTTGCTAAAATTTTTAACTTCTATTGATCCACTTATCTCTGCGAGCTACTTAAATTCGTTCCTCTTTGGTCTAAATGTTTATATCTCCGGAATCTTTTTGTTAAAGCATTTGAAATCATTTGCGCTTGTTTGCCTGGGTACAATTTCAGTCTTATTCTCATTTACTCTGATAAAAGTTTCGTTTATGGCATTGTCGGAAACATTGTTTATTTCTCTACTGTTAATCTTTCTTTATAATATTGAAACTTATCAAAGAAAGAGAAAGCTGCTGCCATTTATTCTGATTTCTGTTTCGGCTGCTTTAGCTTGCCTAACTCGATACACCGGAGTTGTACTTTTATTTACCGGAATGATTTGTATTCTCTTATGGGGAAGAAATATTTTCAAGGAAAGAATAGGAGAGTTTTTAAGCTTTACAATCGTTGCATCGCTACCAATTGGGGGATGGATTATTAGAAATTATTTTCTTTCAAATACTTTGATTGGTCAAAGAGCAGTTTCCTCATACACGCTATTTGAAAATATTAATTTTTTCTGGAACACACTACTTCCTTGGTATTTACCGTTAAAATTATCCGATGTTTATTTGGGATTTATATTGCTCATAATTACCATTTGGATTTTATTTGTTTCCGATAGAGAAAAAATTTCCAAAATATTACTGCTGAAACAAATTGGCCCAAGTCTTCTTTTTACTATTCTATATAGTGGTGTCATAATCATTTCTTCAACAACAACTGCATACGATAAAATATCGGATAGGCTGCTCGCTCCAATTTACATTCCCATCATTTTCGTTTTATTTATTACTTCAGATAGAATTTTAAGCTGGCCTATACAGAGTTTCAATCTAAGATTAATAGCCGTTCCATTTTCTATTGCAATGCTTTTGTTTATTAAAGAACCACTGGAAAACACAAAACATTTTATTGGGGAATATGAAAAACAGCCCGGCTTGGGATATAGTAGTAGTAAGTGGAAGAAAAGTGAAATGATTAATTATCTTATTAAATATGAACCGTTCAGCAAAAGTTATTCGATGTATAGTAACAAGCCAGAAGCGGTTTACATTTTAGCTAATTTAATATGCAAACGTAGTCCAGCTAAAACATTTTATAATTCTCCTCAATCAATAAAGCTTGATCAGCTCCAAAGCAGTATTCGGAGCGAAGATGAGAATATATTCCTTGTTTGGTTTAAGGAATCCAACTACAATTTTCTTTTCACACTTGATGAACTTCAAAAAAACATTAGAATGAAAGAGGTAGTTCACCTTAAAGATGGGGATATTTATACATTTTTAAAACATGATTTGAATTAAACGCCGCAATAGCTATCACACTAATTAACCGAAAAAAAACACTTAACTGTTAATGAAAACAAGTTATACACTATAGTAGCTGACTCTTAATAATCAAGTCGGGAATTCGAATTCCACTGAGTGCACACTTATAACCCCGAAGCGGGTTTTGTTTTTATTAGCTTCACAAAGTTTTACTACCTAAATGGTTGTTTTTCTTACAAAGGGAATTACCTATCTTAATAACCAAAGAGAATATATTCCTGAAGAAAGAACAGGTTTTATGAAGAAGACTTTTCTATTTATATTATTTGCGGCAGCGTTTTTGATGTTCAACGAAGAGCAGTTTGCCCAAGTCTATCCCGACCAGCATTATATTCTACGTATTGATTCAATCAAAGCAAAAATTGAAACCAGTGAAAACGTAAAACTAAGCGACGATGGAAAATCTTTTGTTCTTCAGAATAATTCTGTTGAAGGCTACGTAATACTTAAAGAGCAAGCTTCGCTCTATCCGTTTAATCAAGGTTTGCCATCTTATAACGGAAGTGCGCCAAGCGAAAATTGCGGATTCAAAGTTCAAATGCGGTTCCCTTATGCGGGAAGCTGGTCTCAATGGCTTACTGTTGGTTACTGGAAGAATAATATTTGGTCGGATTACGGATCAACAACTTTCGGCGGCGGCAAAATAAATGTTGACTGGGCGGTACTCAATTCCTACGTATCTAAGTGGCAGTTTAAAGTAATCTTAACAAGAAAAGATGTTGCTACAGCCTCGCCATCAATTCATAAACTTAGTTTTTTTGTCAGCGATTCAAGAACTACAAGCAATGTAAATATCAGTCAACTTGTAAATGATAAACCTTCCGCAATCTTTATCCCAATCTCTCCGAATTTTATTTTTCAGTATAATGTTGATCCGGTGATAGGAAAAGATATCTGTTCGCCAACAACCGTCTCAATGATTTTGAAAAGTTACAGCATTGCTGTTGATCCGTATCAGTTCGCGCTTTCAACTTATGATAATTACCACAAGATGTTTGGTGTTTGGCCGCGCGTAGTTCAAAATGCAGCCGAGTATGGATTAGACGGCGCCGTTACCCGTTACCGCACCTGGAGCGATGCTAAGAAAATTTTAGAAAAGGGTGGACGAATTGCAATGTCCGTTGGGCTTCCTATTTCTTCCGCCGGTCATTTGTTAATGCTTGCCGGTTTTTCTAGTGATGGAATGCCGATAGTTCACGATCCGGGAAAATCTGCCGGTGAATCTTATGTCTATGATAAAGCTACTGTGTCTCAAGCCTGGTTTAGCAAAGGCGGAGTTGCTTACACATTTTATCCGGTTGGGAGTGTTGTGTCTGTTGCCGATGAATTTGAAAGAAGAATGCCGAATAATTTTGAGTTATATCAGAACTATCCGAATCCTTTTAATCCAACAACAACAATTAGATATCAAATCAGAAGTTCCGGCTATGTTAGCTTAAAAGTCTATGATGCAATTGGACAAGAAGTAGCCGCGCTTGTTAACGAAACAAAATCTCCCGGCACTTATGAAGTAATATTTAACGGTTCTAATCTTAACAGCGGAGTTTATGTTTATCACTTACAAGTTGGCGCGTATTCTCTAACGAAGAAATTAGTGTTGATGAAGTAATATTTAAAAAATCATTTTTACTTTTCAAGTTAGGTATTACTCACGTGCAAATTCTATTAACAATTTATAATCACCGCCATCAGCTTCTTTAAGGGCGTTAAGATATTTGCTTCGCGCTTCTCCTTTTTTAGTAAGATTCTTGCTGCCCCATGTAAAATGGAGTTTGCCTAATCCATTGCTCACTAAAATGTCTGCAATTAAACGGGAGTGTCTTCCGTTACCATTTGAAAAAGGATGGATACATACTATACGATGGCTAAAGCGTACCGCAATTTCATCTTCTGAAAAAGTTTTATGCTCAATCCAATACTTGCAGTCATCAAGAAGATCTTTGAGCATAATGCCGATTTGAAATTTATCCGCGCCGATATTCTTATTTGAAGTCCTGAAATCGCCAGCCCATTTCCAGACATCGCTAAACATTCTTTTGTGAAGTTCTTTAACAAAATCTTCCGTTAAAATTTTTTTGTAATCAAGCTTGCGTTTGAGAGTCCACTCGACTGCTTTTTCTACATTGAGCTGTTCAAACTCATCTAGCTCGCCAAGCGTAGAAATAGTTTTAATTAATAATCCTTCTTTTTCATCTTCATCAATCGGAGTCCGTCCATCCGTATAGTCTAAATTTAGTCCCATAGAAACTTCGGCATCTCTTGTTTAATTTTTCTCGCACGGTCTTTAATTGCATTTTGTAACCGCAAGTCGCTGTTCTGCTGATCTTCAAGCGACATTGTGTGAGAAGTTCTCATTACAATTTCCCGGGCAACTTCCATAGCTTTTTTTTCTATTAGATTTTCCATCGAAGAATCTTTAGGAACAAATCCGTAAACAAAGCGCAGGTTCAAAGCTTCGGCAACTTCAATTAATCTTTTGAGCGTAAGACTTTTGTCTTGTTCCCGCTCTTCAATTTCCTTTACACTTTGAGCGGTTTTTTTAATGCGTTTGCCCAGTTGGGCGAGAGACATATTAAGAGCTGTTCTGATCGAGTGGATCCATCCTTTAGCCGGGAGGTCAGAATCAGCGATTGCGGCAAATTTTTGCATCTTTTTATCAATCTGCTCTATTGTAAGCATCCTATTTAGATCAACCATAAGGGTATTACCTTATTTTTTCACAAGAATATTAAGGATATACCCTTAATATTGCAAGATATTTTTAAGGATATTCCCTTAAACAATGCGATAGCAAATGAAAGAATTGCAACAAAATATTACGCGGTTTTCAGAAATACCATTTCTTGAAATGATTTGCCCGACTTAAGAGTTGTCCGTTTGTTCTCAATGATTTCTAAACCATAATTTTTTGCCGCTTCTTGAAGACTGAGCGGCGGAACAAAGTTAAATATTCTACTCAGCTTATTTAGACTTGTGTACTTGCTTGGAGAAATTTCCGGAATCTCTTCGCTGGGTAATTGCAGAACAACAATTAAATGCCCGGATGGCTTAATAACTTTACTAATATTTGCTAGCGCGGAATTGTAATCAACATACTCGAAAATGAGTCCGGCGAAAATTAAATCTACCGGATTAAATGAAAATGATGAAGAAAGAATATCGCAGCAGAGAAATTCACATTGATTAAATGAACCGGAAAATCTTTTCTTAGCTGTTGCTATATATTCAGAATTAATATCAACGCAGACAATACGTTCAACTCCCGAATTGGAAATTGCGTCTAAGCCATTCCCGCCGGAACAGCCAAGTATAGCAACGGATTTTGGAGAATAGATTTGTACGGCTTGTGCAAATACGCCGGACAAAAATTGCGCTTGGGCAATTGAAGACAAAGCCATGTGGCTTTCGTAATCTGTAAGTTCTATTTCTAACCAAGGGTTCATGCGATTGTAACCACGTTGCGCTTAACGAGCCGCCCATCCTTTAGCTAACGGACTAGGAAGCCAAGTAAAACACAACTGATAAATATTTAGCCAAAGGTGCGTAACTTGTTTTCATACGCACCCGGGCAAATTAATTAATTAAAAAGAACACTTTGAACAAAATCAAAAAGTGAAATTCAAAAACAGCTAAGAACGCTAACGTTAGCTGGCTGTTGGGCAAGGTGCTTGTTTGTCCGCAAAAATATAGTAGGCAATTAAAGAAAATAATGAACAAAGGGAAAATTACTCTCTAACCTCTTCTACCGGTTTATTTTTCGTATCCCGGTACTGATCATAAAGTACAAGATATACAGATATAATTATTATGCCTGTGGCGACTAATAGGGCAGTAGATATCTGCTCGTTGGCTAAGAGCCAGCCAAGGAAAACCGCAATTACGGGATTTACATAAGTGTGGGTTGAAATCCGTGTAACAGATGTATGACCCAGCAACCATACATAAGCACTGAAAGCAATCACAGATCCGAAAATAATAAGGTATAAAAGCCCAAAGAAAGATTTTAAAGTAACCTGGCTTAAATGAAATTGCGATGGCTCACCAATGATAAAGCTGGTTATCAAAACCAGTGTACCGCCGAAAAATAATTCCATCCCGGATGACAACATAGGGGATTTTGGAACATTTGCAACTCTTGAATAAACAGCGCCTCCTCCCCATGCAAAAGTGCCTAAAACAATTAATGCAGAACCAAGAAAATCATTATTTGATGTTGTGCTGCCTGCTGTAGAAGCCACAAGATAAACAACACCCCCAAAGCCTATAAATAATCCTAATATTCCTCTTAGTTTTATACGTATATCCTTTAAGAAAAACCATTCTATCCCCATAATCCATAATGGTTCAGGTGTAACAAGTACCGCCGCCATTCCTGAAGGAACGTATTGCTGCGCCCATGCCAGCAGCCCATGCCCGATCAAAAAGAACATTGCCCCTAATGTAAACAGAGGGAAAATATTTTCCCTTTTGATCTTTTCTTTGCTCTTAAACCGGCTTAATAAATAAAGAATTACTCCCGCCGTCAGAGATCTTACTCCAACCATCATTAACGGCGGTATTGTTTCAACTGCATAGCGGGTTGCAAGGTAAGTAGAACCCCATATTATATAAATGGCTGCAAAAGCCAAAAGTGTTTTTAGTTTCTGCTGTTTCATAATTAACCTATTGTTTGAATTAGAAAGTAAACCGTAAAACGGTTTCAAAGTTTAGTTTTATTTTACTAAGCCCGTTATTAATCCCGGGGTTAATAAAAAATGACTGACTTGAATTATTTCAACAGTTTACATGATTCTGTTTTCCATTCAGACAACTGGTTAATTAGTAAAATTGTCTATACAAAAATACAGGCAATTTTATTATATCAAAAAGAAAGTAAATGTAGGTAAGCAGACAAAATATTATTGAAGCAACAGAAAGAAGGATAATTAAAAAACGGTATGGGAACTAAACCACAGCATGCCCCGCAGATTATGTGCGGGGAACAACAATGACGATTGGTTACAACTACTTTTATTTACCTGTGCCGCTTTCCGGCAGATGCCGTACTGAAATTAGTTTACCCCAAACTTAATTTGGAGCTGCCGTGTTAGGCGGGAGTTCTTTTCTTTTTTTGAATTTTATAAAATAATGAAGGTGCAACAGCTACCCAAAGTAAAACCAATATCCAAACGCGACCTTCATAAATATTATAATCCCCAAACACAGAAGACCAATCACGGTTCTGAAATAATTTTGCCATTCCGGTTTCAAACACAATAGTTAACACCATCCACAAAAATCCAATATGCATTGTTTCTTTCAATGATTCTGGCTGCCAACGACTGATGATCCAGTAAATATAGAATCCGAACAAAGTGATGCCAATAATTGTTGAGAGCTGATGTGCATGCAAATCTCCAAGAGAGCTCTGGAAGACAACTTGTCTGAACGAGCCGTTTATAAAGGCAATCACAACTAATGGTAGCCAGCCGACAAAATATTTCCACTTCATATTTAGACCTCGTTAACTTTTCCCATAAGGTAGTTGCCGATAAGCCGCCACCCAGCCTGCCCCGCAGATTATGTGCGGGGAACAGATGTGACAAACAGAAAAACTACCGCCAACTTGTCCGCCGTCTTTTGGGGCGAATAATTTTTCACTACGACAGATTCGAAGAAGCGGCCTGGTGGCAAAGCGAGTTATACCATTTTACAATTTATATTTTAGAATATTTACATTAGTTAAAATTGATTTATCTTTTATTCCCTTTCGTGAATAGTTACCTATTTGACTATTCGCAATACAGAATAAGTTATTGTTTACAATTACAAACGTAGTTGGAATATCAAAGGTAGGATTGTCCTGATCAATAATCATTTGTTCAGACATCCTAATCATAGTGGAATCTAAGAAATACCGGATGATTTTTATTTCACTTTTGTTTTGTACCTCATTTTGAATCCCGATTAAACTATTTTTGTAAAATTTTAATCCATCAATTCCTTTAGAAGTTTCAGAAAGATTAGTATTTAATAGTTTCCGTTTTTTTAAGTCTATTACACATATCCCGTTTGTATCCGAAGCAACATATAAATATTTGTCATCAGGGGAGATAGTAATACCATTTGGATACTTCATATTCATATCCTTCAATATTAGTTCAACCCTATTTGATTCTATATCAATTTTAAATACACTATGATTCGCAAGATTTGTATAATAGACATTACCCTTGGAATCTAAGACAAGGTCATTTATTAAATATTTTAAAGTATCGTTACCTTCATAAGAATGCAGTAACCGACCCGTTTCTAAATCAAACTTAGCAACTGTTGTTCTATATGGATTATCTTCTAGACTTTCGGCACAAGCCCACAAAACTTTATTTGATTCATCAACAGCAAGACCTAAAACCATCATTCCTAAGACTTTAGAACTAATAAAATCTCGATATTTTCCAGTTGTAGAATCAATTTGAATAATCTTTGTTTTATTTAAGCTGCTAAGATAGAATGATTTTGTTGATGACGAATATGTTATTCCTTCAGGTATTAAATCTTTTTCACCGATAGTAAAGGCAACTTCGCTTTTATGATATTCTTGATGAAAGCAAAACAAAATTGGAATTACGAATAACAAATAAAATGTTTTTTTCAAATTTAGACCTCTGATTTAATGGTAAAACTACGTTGCCGCTAACCGGCAGACCAGCCTGCCCCGCAGATTTTATGCGGGGAATAGCAATGCCAATTAACCGCAACAACTTTTATTTACCTGTCCGCTGTCTTTATGTCGGATAAAATATTTCTTAGAATTCAGGGCGTGAGATAATATTCTTAATCATCTTATTCCCTTTTATTTTCAACAACATGTCTTCAATAAACAAAACTTTCTTTTCTATCTCACGCCCTAAACTACCCTAAAGAGCAACTTATTTTGTAAACATAATTTCTAATTACACAAATGCCGCACTGAAAAACAGTCTATCCCGCTTTGCGGGGCTATCCGTGTTGAGCGCCGGGTTATACCACGTTTAATTTTTAATAATATTCAAATATGACCTTTTGAGAACCAGAAGTACAACTTATCGGGAAATTACTTCCATTATATTCATAGCTATATTTACGTGCATAGTCCGCACCAATCATCATATAATTTATTTGTGAATGCTCAACAATATTATTTGGACTTAGATTATATACATCAACACTTTTAGTTAAAAACTGTAATGGATTATTTTTATTGTCATATTTGTACTTATCGTTAAAGGATAATTTCCCACCTTGGTAAAAGTTTGTCTCAATTACATTACCAACTGAATCATAAAATAATTCCAAATATTTTGTTTTAGTTCCCTCAGTATTATAAATACTCTCAACAACTATTCTATTATTAGTGTCGTATTCATAAGTTGTAGTACTCCTAAAATCGTATGTATCAGTTCCCATAAATAGATAAGCTAAAGTTTTCACAATAAAATTCTTTTGGTCGTATTCGTGAAGAAAATAAGAATATTCAGGACCGCCAAAATAAGTATGATATGTTGTTTCTTTGATAATGTTGTTTTTATCATTATAAAAGTATTCAATCTTCGCTTCCAATTTGCCATCACCGAAATTTTCACGTTTAACGACTTTAAATGATGAGTCATAAAAATATTCAATATATGAATTCTTAGTAGCTTCAGGATATTGTCTATGAAGCAAATTCTTATTCGATAATTCATCGGGTTGGGTTATTTCATCTTCACAACCAAATATGATTAGAGCCAATGCAAAAATAATTATTAGCTTATGCTTCATAATACTCACAATGGTTTTTAAGTGGTATAACGGCGTTGCGTTTAGCCCGTCGCCCATAACAACAAAGCAGCAATTATCAATGCAATTTTATTTTTAAAACCAGTTTTGTATTGCAATCACACTTTTAAGAACAACTTACTTTGAAAAGCTAAACCAAATAACTGCAACTCAGACCGCTTAACAAGAAGCGGTCGCTTTGAGTTACGGGTTATATTGAAGTTAAGGGTCTTGCTCTATTTCAATTATCTCTATATAGCTATCTTTTTTTAATATAATTACGTAACTCCATTCGAACACAACTTCTAATTTCTCAGCACCAACACTTTTAAAATATCCTTCATATTTATGTTTGTTCATGACATAATACAATGCTTGGTACATGTTTATTGCAGGTATCCTCGTTGTATGTTCAAAAACGTTGTCATACTTCGTCCAAAAAGTAATATTGTGATCAAACCTATAACGACGAATCCATTCAAATCCAGAATGTATACTACGCTTAGTATTTATTTGAGGCATATTTTCATAAGCTGATTGAAAATCTTCTGATGATAGGTATGATATAACATCGCTCTGATTTGTAATAGCATAATTCAGAATTTCATTTATTTCAGATAGCACTTCATTTTTAGTATTTATGACAATTGTCCGATTGTCTTCCATGATTACAACTGCTTTCCCATCGATGAATTTGCTAGCTCCAATATATTGGCAAGGAATTATTTGCACATTATTTAAATCTACATACCCCCATTTGCCATTGTTGTGAATCAGCACTATCCCTTCACTAACTGTTTCGATATCCTGATAGTCTGCCGGAATAACAATTTCACCTCTTTGATTGACTAAGCCAACTCTAGAATTCAATCTGATTTTAATATATTCAGTATCATAGATTTTATAAGCTTCCTCATATATTGGCTTACAAATGGTATCCCCGTTTTGACTAATAAAACCATAATACATTTTATGTCCGCCATCAAATGGCACTTCTACATAATAAATAACTAAATCATGATTCTGAGAATAAAATTGAGTATAACTGATTAACAGAACAAAGGTTATAACTAAAATATTTCTCATGCTTCCCTTCAATATAACTATTAATTATCCCGATTGACTTCTGCTCTTTCGTGCATCATATCTACCGGTTTTTACTTTGTTTATAAACTAAATCACTTTTTTCTGCGTGTTATTCCGTAAGCAAACGGCAAACAAGCATTCACTTTATTTTTTATTCGGAGAAAATCTATTTGGCGTTACTTCGTAAATCCCAATTCCAAATTCGTAATTTTAAATTCTTCGTTCTGGGGTTTTCCGGTTCCCCCGAAAGTTGAATTGAATGGAACCAACTTAAACTGAACTCAACTTACTTAGAGCCGGAAAGATTGTCAAGAAGCCGCTAGGTGATATTATTCGTAAATAGAATTTCTGTTTATAAATCGCTACCTTATTGCCAATAACTTGATGCAGATAAATTACAGATGGAAAATTTAGAGCTTATAGAAAAAATCGGTTATTGCGTAGCGAGAGGAAAAGTTAATACTGCTTCTCCTTTTCCAAAAGATTTAATTGGTGAAGAAGGAACGGATGAGCTAACGAAAAAAGCGCTGGATGCTTCTTGCGAGCCGGAACTGATTTTGAAAGCATGTAACGAAGGAATGCAAATTATTGGTGAAAAGTTTGGTAGAGGAGAAGCTTTCGTTCCCGAATTGCTGATGTCTGCAAAAGCAATGAACGCTGTTATGGCTCATCTAAAACCATTTTTCAAAGCCGGTACAGTGAAGAAGAAAGGAAAGTTTGTGCTCGGCACTGTTGCGGGAGACTTGCACGATATTGGAAAAAATTTAGTTTCGATGATAGTTGAAGGAAACGGATGGGAAGTGATTGATCTTGGCGTTGATGTGAACACAGCAAAGTTTATAGCTAAGATAAAAGAAAACCCGGGCTGCACTGTTGGACTCAGCGCATTACTAACCACAACAATGGCTAATATGTTCAAGACTGTAGAAGAAATTAAAGCACAGTTTCCCGAAATAAAAGTAATAGTCGGCGGCGCGCCCTTATCAATGGATGCAGCAAAGAAAATGGGTGCGGACGGCTATGCGCCTAATCCCCAGGGCGCAGTAGAATTTTTGAATACCACAGCTATAAATGTTTGATAGATACAAACAAGATTATTTCTAATTGGTTGTTATATGTTTATTCTAAAATGAATTTTGCCGGAGCAGTTATGAGATTTGCCGCCTTAATCTTAGCCATATCAGTTTCATTCAACACAATTAATTACAGCCAGGAAGGCAGCGCTCAGAAAAAATTGCTTATTAGATGTGATGATATTGGAATGTCTCACTCGGTAAATTTAGCTGCCCAAGAATTAATTGAAACCGGTCTCATATTTTCTGCATCGGTTATGTTCCCGTGCGGCTGGTATCAGGAGGGAGTTGATCTTCTTAAAGCTCATCCCGAAATTACTGTTGGAATACATCTTACATTAAATGCGGAGTGGAAAAATTACCGTTGGGGTCCGGTTGCCGGCAGAGATAAAGTACCCTCTTTAGTTGATGAAAATGGTTACTTCTTTCCATCGCGGGCAGCGTTCTTTGCAAACAATCCCAAACTTGATGAAGTTGAAACAGAGCTTCGCGCGCAGATTGAAAGAGCAATAAAGAGCGGCTTGAAAATTACTTATATGGATTATCACATGGGTACCGCTGTTGATAAACCGGAGATGAGAAAGATTGTTGAGAAGTTAGCTAAGGAATATAAGCTTGGTATTTCCAGATACTTTGGCGAAGTTGAATTGAAGAACATGTACTCGGATGATATTGCTGCAAAGAAAGATTCTCTGTACGGCAGGCTCTCTGCAATGAAAGCGGACGGAGTAAACTTGCTTGTTTGCCATATTGGTAAAGATAACGATGAACTGCGCGCTATGATTGACATGAATTCTTTTGGTCTAACTGAGATGAGCAAGCATAGAAATGCAGAGCTTAACGCGCTTAAAATTGCTAAGAAAGAAAACATCTTCGAGCTAAACAATATTCGTTTGGTAAACTACAACGATCTTGTAGAAGAAATTGGTTTGGATAAGATGAAATCTCCCGTCTCCACACGTTACTTTTCACCCGGTCCTGCATTTAGCGGAATTGATACGAGCCGATTTCTAAGCAGTGTTTATTCTTATAGATTACAAACCGGAAATTATATTCTCACGGGAAAATGATTTTCCTAAAATAATTTTTGAATACGGGGAAGTTTTATGAAGCGGGCGGCAGTTGTTTTTTCTTTGTTAATTATGGCAAGCTATGTTTTGCCGCAGACGCAAAATTCCGTCATCCGGTACGGCAACTCTTATTACCTCTCAAACACAATCATAGTTAAATTAAAAGAGCAAACTTCTTTAGTTGATGTAAACGAAAGACTACGAGAACAATTTAATTACGGACTAAGACAATCAGTTGTAACTCAAGTAAAAAATGCATTTGCAAATTCCGCAAAGCTGTTAAAGGGAGCCGGACAGTTAAACAGAATTTTTTCTTTAACAATAAATCCTTCCGATGGTTTACACGCTGTAGTTAAAAAGATATCATCGCTGCCGGAAGTTGAATGGGCTGAACCAAAATATGTCCGCAAGGTTTGCTTCGATACAAACGACGAATATTATCTTTCCGGGAAACAGTCTTATCTTGATGTCATCAAAGCCAAAGAAGCATGGGGCGTAGCTAAAGGAAGCAAAGAAATATTAATTGGCATCATAGATACCGGCGTTGATATTGATCATCCGGATTTAGCCGCAAATATTTATTTCAACAAAAAGGAAATAGCCGGCAACAACATTGATGAAGATGATGGAGGGGAATATATTGATGATGTTAACGGCTGGGATTTTGGCGGCATCAGCAGTAAGCCGGATAACAATCCGCGAGAAGATTACACTCAACTGAACGGCTATCATGGAACTCATGTGGCGGGAATAGCTTCCGCAGTAACAGACAATGCTTTTGGAATATCATCGCTGGGTTTTAATTGTACAATTCTTCCCGTAAAAGTTTCTCAGAGTAATCACCGCGACGAAAATGACAAGCCCTTTATTCTTTTTGGTTTCGAAGGAATAAAATACGCCGTTGATAAAGGAGCCAAAATAATTAGTTGCAGCTGGGGTGGATATGAATACTCAAAATTTGAACAAGCAATAATTGATTACGCAGTTTCAAAAGGAGTTTTGGTAGTTGCTGCCGCCGGCAATGAAAACTCCGGGCAGCCGTTTTATCCGGCAAGTTATAATGGAGTAATTTCCGTTGGGTGGGCAAATAATGATGATACCAGAAGTGAGGCGAGTAACTATGGCGAGTTCGTTGATGTTATGGCGCCCGGAACATCAATTTTATCAACATGGCCAACAATAGCCGGTATGGCTCCACCGTTTAAAACTTCCGGAGGTTCATCCATGTCTGCACCTTTAGTTGCAGGTTTAGCGGGTCTTGTGTTTTCCAAATTCCCAAATTTAACCGCACAGCAAGCGGCAGAAAGAATACGTGTTACATGTGATAAAATTGATCAGAAGAATTTACCACAGTATGAAAATTTATTGGGCAGAGGGCGCATCAACGCTTATAGAGCCGTTGCTGAACATGATATTTATTCTACAAGAGCAACGAATGCTGTTTTTAATGCAGCCAACAGTAATGCTTTGCAAGCTGAAGACACTACAACGGTAGAAATAGAATTCACAAATTATTTTAAACCCGTAAACAATTTAAGCGTTTCAATTTCTTGCAAAGAGACTTTTGTAAAATTCATAAATAACAAACTTGAAACCGGCTACATTGGCGAACAAGGCAAAATTATAAATCGCAGCATTCGTTTTGTCTTAACAAAAGACGCACCTCCGGATACCACTATATTTTTGTTAATAGAATATGAATCGCCCGGGTATTCCGATTTTCAGTGGATTGCTGTTAATCTTAATCCTTCCTTCGCTACACATAACAATGGTAAAATAGTTGCTACGGTTACAAATAATGGCGGATTAGGTTTTAGTGATTTCAGACAGAATGCTAAGGGAAGCGGTTTCAAATTCTTTGCCGGAAGTAATCTTCTTTATGAAGGCGCGTTAATGTTTGGAACCTCTGCAGACAAATTGATTGATGGAGCGAGACTCAATAAAGATCAGAGCAAAGATTTCAAAACTATAAAACCGGTTTCGCTTAAAACCGGCAATTCTATAAACGAGGGACATTCATTATTTAACGATGATAATGCAGGAAGTTCTAAGCTTGGAATTCAAGCGAACTTTGATTCGTACACCTTTAATATAGCGCCGGATAACTCTTACATAATTCTCAAGGTTATTTTAGAGAACACCTCTCAACAAGAAATCAAAAATTTATTTCTCGGCTATTACTTGGATTGGAATTTGGGGAATAATTATTTCAGCGATTCTACATCATACGATGCTGCCGGCAATTTTGCTTACGCAGTAAACAAAGAGAACATTATTGTTGGTGCCGCACTTTTATCGCAGCAAAAGACCGGTTATGCCGGAATTAACAGCAATTGGCGGGTTGGAGAAATAATTCTTGAAGATGGCTTTCAAGATGAAGAAAAATGGTATTCAATTTCAAACGGAATAACAAAGGATAAAGTTTACGGAGATGTTTCGTTTGTTATAAGCGGAGGACCGGTTAATCTGCTTCCCGGCGAAAAAGAAACCTTTGCTTATGCAATTGCACCGGCAGCAACTAAAGAAGAACTCCGGCAGATATTAAAACAAAGCCGGGCAAAATATCTTTCCATGGTTGATGGAATAAACGAAAAGGAATTTCAAATTCCATCTGAATTTAGCTTATCGCAAAACTACCCTAATCCTTTTAATCCATCAACGACTATAAATTATCAACTCTCAACTCCCGGTTTTGTTATGCTAAAAGTTTATGATGTACTTGGAAGAGAAGTAGCAACACTTGTGAATGAATACCGGCAAGCCGGAAATTATAAAATTACATTTAACGCGCGTCATCTCGAGCGCAGCCGAGAGATACCGAGCGGAGTATATTTTTACACACTAAAAGCCGGAGATCCTTCACTTCGCTCAGGACATGGTTTTATCCAATCCAAGAAAATGATTCTGCTGAAATAGGAATTGGCAAAAATGACTAAACGGAAAATCGCAATAGCGTATTTTGTAATTATATCAAACCTAATTGCTCAATGGGTGTGGCAGTCCCCCATGCCACAAGGAAATAATCTTAACGATGTTAAAATTATAAATGCTACCACAGCAATTGCCGTAGGCAATCTCGGTACAGTAATAAAATCAACAGATGCCGGGGAAACCTGGAACCATATTTATTTAGGAACAGAAATGAGTTTCAGTTCTATTCACTTTGCTGATGAGAATACCGGTTACATATTGGGTTTTGATGGAACGATATTTAAAACAACAGATAGAAGTGAAACATGGGCAGTATTATCCACCGGAATAAAAACAACATACTATTCAATTTGTTTTGTAAGCAAAGATATAGGCTATGTCTGCGGCTTTTACGGATACATAATGAAAACTACCGACGGCGGTGAAACTTGGGAAAAGAAAAATAGCAAGACAATAAACACGTTGAACAAAATATATTTTGTTAATGTAAATCTCGGTTTTGCCGTGGGTAAAGAGGGAACCGTAACAAAAACAACAGACGGCGGAAACACATGGAAGGGAATTACCATCGACTTAACTGCAGAATTAAAATCAATTTTCTTTATTGATGAAGCCAATGGATGGACGGTAAGTGGTTCCGGCAAAATTTTTAACACAACCGATGGCGGAACAACATGGAGCGAGCAATATTCAAATTCTACAACAAAGTTTTCTTGTGTCTGGTTTGCAGATAAGAATAGCGGTATAGCATTTGGAAGTGGTGCTTTTGTTACGAGCGATAGTGGGAAAACATGGAGTCAAGAAAACTCTATCAACAGCGTCAGAGAAGTAGAATTTAGCAACGGTAAACTTGGATTTGCGGTCGGAGAACGAGGTCTAATAGCAAAAACAGAAAACAAAGGAACAACTTGGAAAACACTTTCTGGCGATAACATGAATGATTTCAAAAGTGTTTTCTTTATAAACAAAAATATTGGCTGGGTCGGAAGTTCTTGGCCGAGAAAGATTTATCAAACAAAAAGCGGAGGTGTTTCCTGGGAACAAATGCTAAATGAATCATGCACGAAAATATATTTTAAAGACGAAAATAACGGATTTGCTTTCGGCAATAATGTATTTAAAACTTCGAATGGCGGCATGAAGTGGGACACAGTTTTAACTATTAATTCGTATATCAGGTCGGCGGCTGTTGTTGAAGAAAACATTTGGTTGGTGTATGGAAATGCAGGAGTTTATAAATCTACAGATAATGGAAATAATTGGGTCTGGATTCCAGTTGAAGGTATTGAACAGCTATTTTCAATATTTTTTATTAGCAAGGAAAGAGGATGGGCTGTTACTTTACAAGGAACTTTGTTTAAATCAGTTGATGGAGGAAATACATGGGAAAAGCAAAACTTAGTTAAACGTTTTGGCCGTCAGGCTGTTTGTTTTACTGACGAGAACAACGGTTGGATATGTGGAGACGGTGGTTATTTTTTTCATACTGCAAATGGAGGAGAAACATGGGAAGAACGAAAGACAGAAGCAATAGCTATATTATAC
>MHAZ01000002.1:104262-180565 GCA_001803165.1 Stygiobacter sp. RIFOXYC2_FULL_38_25
GCTATATTATACTCAATGCAGTTTATTGATAAAAATCTTGGTTGGGCAGTAGGAACAGGTGGAACAATATTAAAAACCACAGACGGAGGCGATGATTGGCGGCTACAAAAAAGCAACACAACAAATGATTTATACACCGTATTTTTTCTTGATGAAAACACCGGCTGGGCTGCCGGAGAGTATGGAACAATATTAAAAACAACTAACGGTGGCACAACATTCATTGAAGAGGAAAAAGAAATTCCATCTGAATTTAGCTTATCGCAAAACTACCCTAATCCTTTTAATCCTTCCACGACTATCAACTATCAACTTTCGACTTCAGGTTTTGTTACGCTAAAAGTTTATGATGTACTCGGGAGAGAAGTTGCAACACTAGTTAAGGAATACAAACAGCCTGGTGTTTACAATTCTCAATTTTCCATTCGCAATTCTCAATTATCCAGCGGAGTATATTTTTACACACTAAAAGCCGGAGATCCTTCACTTCGCTCAGGACATGGTTTTATCCAATCCAAGAAAATGATTCTGCTGAAATAGGCATTGGCAAAAATGACTAAACTGCAAATTGTAGTAGCGTATTTTATAATCGTTTCAAACCTATTCGCCCAGTGGGTGTGGCAGTCCCCGGTACCGCAGGGCAACACACTAAATGATGTTAAGATTATAAACGCTAACACAGTGATAGCTGTAGGCAATCTCGGTACAGTAATAAAATCTACAGATGCCGGCGAAACATGGAACAATATTTATTTGGGAACGGAAATGAGTTTCAGTTCTATTCACTTTGCTGATGAGAATACCGGTTACATATTGGGTTTTGATGGAACGATATTTAAAACAACAGATAGAAGTGAAACATGGGCAGTATTATCCACCGGAATAAAAATCACACACTATTCAATTTGTTTTGTAAGTAAAGATGTAGGTTTTGTCTGCGGCTATTACGGGTATATACTAAAAACGACTGATGGCGGCGCCACATGGGAAAAGAAAAATAGCAAGACAATAAACACGTTGAACAAAATATATTTTGTTAATGCAAATCTCGGTTTTGCGGTAGGTAATGAAGGAACTGTTACAAAAACAACAGACGGCGGAAATACATGGAAGGGAATTTCGGTTGATCTTGCAGGGGAATTAAAATCAATTTTCTTTATTGATGAAACCAATGGGTGGGCAGTAAGTACTTACGGAAAAATATTTAACACAACCGATAGCGGAACAACATGGAGCCAGAAATATTTTAATTCTACAACAACGTTCTATAGTGTCTGGTTTGCAGATAAGAATAGCGGAATAGCATTTGGAAGCGGTGCCTTTGTTACAAACGATGGGGGTAAAACATGGAATCAGGTAAACTCAATAAGAAGCATCAAATCCGTTGACATAAGCAAAAGTAAACTCGGATTTGCTGTTGGTGAGCGTGGTACTATAGAAAAAACGGAAGACGGTGGTACAACTTGGAAAACACTTTTAAATGATAGCTGGAACGAATTAAGAAGCATATTTTTTATTAACAAAAACCTTGGCTGGGTCGGAAGTTCTTTTCCTGGAGGAATTTACAAAACCACAAATGGAGGATCGTACTGGGAACTAACTACATTTAAGAAATCGTGTACAAAATTATACTTTAGTGACGAAAATAACGGCTTTGTCTTTGGTTATACAGCATTTAAAACTTCTAACGGTGGCGTAAAGTGGGATACAATTTTTCCTTATGATTCATATATAAGATCGGTTGCCTTTTTTGAAGACAATATTTGGTTTGTTTATGGAAAAGCAGGCATTTATAAATCCACAGATAATGGAAATAATTGGGTGTGGATTCCAGTTGAAGGAATTGAACAGTGGTTTTCAATCTATTTTGTTGACAAACAAAAAGGATGGGCTGTTACTTTACAAGGAACTTTGATTAAATCAGTTGATGGGGGGAATACATGGGAAAAGCAAAACTTAGTTAAACGTTTTGGTCGTCAGGCTGTTTGTTTTACTGACGAGAACAATGGTTGGATATGTGGAGACGGTGGTTATTTTTTTCATACTGCAAATGGAGGAGAAACATGGGAAGAACGAAAGACAGAAGCAATAGCTATATTATACTCAATGCAGTTTGTTAACAAAAAAGTTGGTTGGGCAGTAGGAACAGGTGGAACAATATTAAAAACCACAGACGGAGGCGATGATTGGCGGCTACAAAAGAGCAGTACTACAAATGATTTATACACCGTATTTTTTCTTGATGAAAACACCGGCTGGGCTGCCGGAGAGTATGGAACAATATTAAAAACAACTAACGGCGGCACAACATTCATTGAAGAGGAAAAAGAAATTCCATCTGAATTTAGTTTGTCACAAAACTACCCTAATCCTTTTAACCCGGAAACCACTATTAGCTACAAGGTACAAGCGGCAAGCAACGTAAGCCTAAAAGTTTATGATGTACTGGGAAGGGAAGTTGCAACACTTGTGAATGAATACCGGCAAGCCGGAAATTATAAAATTACATTTAACGCGCGTCATCTCGAGCGAAGTCGAGAGATGCCAAGCGGAGTTTATTTCTACACACTAAAAGCCGGAGATCCTTCGCTTCGCTCAGAACATGGCTTTGTTCATACAAAGAAAATGGTTTATTTAAAATGAATGAAAAAGTAGAAAGAGTAATTGCTGGCTAAAAATCCTTTCTGGAAAAAGTTTTAAGACCAAAGAACAAAGGAACGACGCACCAAACTGCTAACGAAATAATCGAAACAATCATTCCAAATCCGCTTCCCAAAAACTGATTGAACACAGCTCCGGTGTAGCCCATTAATGCGGAAATATCAAATCTTAGGATAACAAGAAGACGCGAAAGATCAATCGGGTTGAGTATTGTAAATATTATGGAAGGAATCTCCAGAGGATATTCTCGTAACACTTGAAGCGTAATTAAGATTAGTCCATCGTAAAGAGCCGTAAAAAAGAGCCATAAAAATATCGCGAGCCCAAGTCCTTTCATTTTGTTTTCATTCATAGTCGCAATTAGAAAAGAAACGGATACGAAAATAAAAGTCTCAAACACGCCGCCAACGAACAAGTTTAACAACACAGTTCCGGCTTCTTTGAAGTTCCGAATGTAAATCAGAATTGGTAATCCAGTACCAAGAAGAAAACTTAAAACCATTGGTACCGATAGACCTAAATACAATCCGACAAAGAGTGTTTTCCGATTTATCGGCTGAGATAATATCAGAATGATGTAATCTCTGTTGTTGTACAAATAGATTGTACCGAAGATTAAACTTGTCAGAGGGATTACAATCATATTAATGTTCAGCAAGCTTAGAATAACTTTGTTGGAATCATTGGTAAAGGAAAGCAAACCATAGCTTAAAACAACAAAGAACAAAGTATAAACAACGAGCCACTTGCTTCTGAAGGTATCGTGCACTTGGTATTTTATTATTGATTTAAGCGCGTTCATACTTTTTCTCCAACCATTAGATTGGCAATGGCTCTCTCTAAGTTTTTTTCACCAGTCATCGCAATCAATTCATCCTTTTTCCCGGCGAAGCAAATACTTCCTTCGAGAAGAAAAATAATTTCTTCAGCAAGTTCTTCAAGTTCGCTCATGATATGAGAAGTGAACAAAATTGTTTTGCCGGCATTCTTTTCTTTTAAAATTTTATCTTTTAGAATACTGCTTGAAACCGGATCGAGTCCCGCACTTGGTTCATCCAGAATTAGAATTTGCGGATTGAAAAGGAATGCAATCACTGCGTTTAATTTTTGTTTGGTTCCGCCGGATAATGTTTTTATCCGCTTTTCAAATTCCTTTTCGAGATTAAGCAAATGGATTAACTCATCATCAAATTTTTCATTTACGTTTCGTATCTCTTTGAGTAAAGTCAATACCTCTTTCACACTAAGGTTTTCCGGGAAACTTGCAATCTGCGGCATGTAACCAATTTTTGCTCTGTAATTATATATTCCATTCAACTTTGTACCGTCAACAAATATGTTCCCGGATGTAGGCTTTACTAACCCGAGAACAGATTTAATAAAAGTTGTTTTACCTGAGCCGTTTGGTCCAACAATGTATGTGAGAGTATTCGACTTAATCTCAACATCCAAACCCTTCAACGCTTCAAGCGCGCCATACTTCTTATATAGTTTTTCTGCTCTAATCATTTTATAAAACTCATTTCCGGATATTTATCCACTAATGTTTCCGGCGTTAGAACCGGGAATACTTTTTCGGCAGTATTTAGAAGTTCTACAAAAAAACTTCTGAGAAGCAAAAGTGTTGGTCGGTTCTTTTCAACCAACAATGAAAATAATTTTACCGGATGATGCGGGGTCTCGCCAATTCCGTCTTTGTTCAAATCGTAACCTTGATAATCCGACCAATAGTTGTTGGCAAAGGTATTGTAGTTTCTTGTGTTGTTTGTTGTAACCTCGAACGAATTGCCTACAAAGTTATTCTTCATAAAATTATTATCCATAGAATTTGCCATTAAACGAATTGCCCAGCCGTTATTTTCAAAAAGATTATGCTCGACGATGTTTCGGTTGCTTCCTTCTAAATAAATACCGCAAGTATTTCTAACAAACTTGTTGTTGTAGATTTTTCCATCGGTAATTTCTTTTAGCAGTAATCCAAAAGAAGCTCCGCCCCAATTATTGATAAATAAGTTGCTGTGCATCTGAACGTGATGTGTAAACATTACTGCAACACCGGCGCTGTTATGTTGAAAAGTGTTGTGTGAGTATTCACAGCTGTCGGAAAACATGAAATGAAGTCCGTAACGAAGATTTCTTGTGCTGAAATTATTTTTTATCAAGCTTCTTCTAACAAATTCCAAATAAATACCGTCTCGGTGGCCGTCTATTGTATTTCCCTCAATAATAATATTCTTGCAATACCAGAGATGAATTCCGTTACCGGAATAAGTTTGTGCTTTCTGCGATGCAATAATTTTGTTGTTCCGGATTTTGCAATTCCAACTTTTACCGAGATAAATTCCAAAGAAATTATTACTGAACTCATTATTCTCAATAGCGCAGCCGGTAACACTATCTAATTTCACGGCGGCGTTATCTTTTACAAAGCTTGCACCAGCGTCGGCAAAGTGAATCCCGCTTACAGCAACATTGTTAGCCCTTACGGTAAGTATTCTTTCTTTTCTACTGCCGCTGATTGTCGGTAAGTCAATTCCCAGAAGCGAAATTTGTTTGGTTACAACTAAATTGCTCTCAGGATAAAATCCGCCGGTGATTCTTATTACATCTCCATCTTCGCAGAGAGCTAACGCTTGTTTAATAGATTTTATCTTTTCGTTTTTCCCAACGGTTATAGTTTTAGGAAATATGAAATCAGTTGACAGAAAAAGAAATAAGATTAAAACGCTATTTCGAATTCTTGACATAATTAAGCACATCTTTCCAATTCATTTTTTGTCCGCTCATTTCTGCGAATACTTTTTCCATATCACTCTTGTTTTTGAACCCGCCGATATTCATACTCATCGGGCTTTCCATTTTAGGGCTAACAATATAAAAAGCCGTTGCCGCATCAATTAATGAATTAGGATTTGCGTAATCGCTAATCCATAAAGTTTCAGCTGTAAATCCGCGGCTTACCGAAACATAATCTGCCAGGCATTCAATCGAATCAAACTTGTAAACTTTTCCTTTATCCGTAACTAACTCGCTTCCAAATTTTGGATCGGTAATCATCATCATGCAGTGAGCGCATTCATCCTTATTATAATTGATTGGCTGCGGCTCTTTGCTGCAATTGACGAGCAAGAGTGAGCCTATAAGGAATAAAATTATTCTGTATGCCGTCAATTCTTTTTCTCCTTCTTAAAATCAAGATATGTTGATGTAGCTGCAAGAAGTATTGAAAATGTAATTATGTATGTTCCAATTCCGGGCACTGATTTCGCGTTCATATTAAGTAATTGTTTTGTTCCAAGCAGTGGTGGTTGATAAGTCATTCCGGGTATTTTTATTGGTGCTTTTGGATTTAGGTTATGTCCGTAATCGTAACCCCATAAATAGTAATCGTAAAGACCGTAGCTTAAAACCAGCAGCAATAACACAAGCCAGAATGCCTTCAGCCATTTTCTGTTGAATAATCCGAAGGCAATTCCCAGCACAGAAAAAATTACGATTATGTATGGCATTACTTTTAGTTCTGGAATAGATTCCGGATGAATAGTTTTCATTCCAATGTAATGGTTAAGATTATTAATTAGATTTAGGTCACCTTCTTTTTGTCCGGTTATTTGATTCACCCAAATTCTTAACCCCAAGCCTTCGGGATATTGAGGCGCCCGTAAATCAATATTCCAAATTGGAAAAAGAAAAGCTCCCCAAAGAATTACTGCTGCAATAATCATTAACCACTTCGATAAATTTTTCATCTCTTCACCCGGAATCTCTTCCCTTACATTAATTAAAAGACAGCTTAACAGAACTTCCCGCATCCGATACTCTTACATATCCTTGCATTTCTTGATGAAGCGCGGAACAAAAATCTGTACAATAGAAAGGATAGATTCCGGCTTTCGTTGGAGTCCAAACAATTGTTTTGGTTTGTCCAGGCATAACTAACAGTTCCGAGTTGTTCAATCCCTTTACAGTAAATCCATGTGGAATATCCCAATCTTGTTCAAGATTTGTTACATGCCAGTAAACCTTATCGCCAACTCTAACACCTTCAATATTATCCGGTTTGAAGTGACTTCTTGTTGCGCTGATATAAACATGAACTTCATTTCCGTTTCGTTCAACTCGCGCATCCTTTTCGCCGCGTACCGCATATTTGTTTTTGTTGTTTTCAATTGGATAAATCTTTTTAGAATTCTTCATTAACAAATCTGCCGGAATTGCTTGAGCGTAATGAGGCTCTCCAATTGTCGGGAAATCTAACAAGAGCTGCATCTTATCGCCGCTTATATCATAAAGCTGTGCGGATTGTGTTATTTCCGGTCCGGTTGGTAAGTATCTATCCTTTGTAATCTTGTTGAGAGCAACAACATATTTACCGTGCGGCTTCCTGCTGTCTCCGCCAGGAATCATTAAGTGTCCAATCGAATAATAGGTTGGAATTCTATCTACAACTTCCCAAGTTCCAATTTTCCATTTCACAATTTCAGATGATAAAAATGCCGATGTGTAAGCATAGCCTTTGCCGTCAAATTCTGTGTGTAATGGTCCCAAGCCCGGATTTTCAACTTCACCGGCAACTACCGCATCATATTTCAGAATTGGAATTCCGCCAAACTCGCCGTCAAATTTTTTCTCTTCAATTGCCTTAATCATTTTTTCAAATGAATGAACCGGAATTACAGTAGAAAGTTTTCCGCCGGCAACTATGTATTCGCCGCTCGGATCAACATCAACTCCGTGAGGTGATTTTGGTGTCGGTATGTAATAAATCATTCCGGGGCAATTTTTAGGATCAAGAACCAGCACATCATTCATCTTTTTTGATTCAGCGGAATGTGTTTCTTCATTATACAAGTTGTTATAATATTCGGCAGATACTTTTTGCGCTTTGCCTGCTTTCACATATTCTTCTGCCTTTTTCCAGTTTACTGCAGCAATAAAGTCTTTATCGTTTTGCGATGCGTTGATTTCTAAAAGCGCATTTGCTTGTTCGCTATTGTACGAGGTAAAAAATGCCCAGCCATGAGAAGGTCCTTTACCTGCATGAGCTAAATCATAATTCAGCCCCGGAACCAAAATTTGAAAAGCTACTTTCATATCGCCGCTCTTGTTATCAACAGAAATAAAAGAAACGGTTCCTTTAAAGTTTTCTTTGTAAGATGCAATGGGAACATCTTTATTCGGAATTGGCAAGCTGAATCTTGTTGAAGCAACTACATATTCTGTGTTTTCAGTTAAGAATGGTGAACCATGATTACCGGCTGAATTTGGAATTTCAATTATCTCTGCGGTTTCAAATGTGCTTAGATCTATTCTGGCAACTCTTGGTGTGTTGTTTCCATTTATGAATATCCATCTTCCGTCTTGCTCTCCATTAGTTTTTGATAGCACAGGATGGTGAGCGTCATCCCATGGAATAAATCCGTAAGATGTCATTAACATTCCTTTAGTCTCTTCGGAATATCCGTACCCGGTTTCGGGGTTTTGAGAAAACACACTTATATTTTTAAACATTCTCCCGGATGGTAAACCATAAACAGACAACTGTCCGTTAAATCCACCCGACATGAACGCATAGAATTCATCGTAGCTTCCCGGTTTAACATATGTACGTTTAGCTGCGTCTTCGGCAGAGGCAGATTCTCCCGATCCCGAACAGTTGAATAAAATTATTCCAACAATTACTACCGCAAATAAGCTAACGATTAGTTTGATGTGCTTCATCTTCTTTCTCCTTTTGATGAATTAATTTATTTTTCTTCAGAGCGGAAGTATTCTAGAATGTTCATTGCATCTTCTTGAGTTACATTTTGAAAGGTCATCTTGGTTGCATGGAGAGCCACCAATTTCTTTGCTTCAGGATGTTTGTTAGCCATTTCATCCGGATTCAGAATATTGTTTACTATGTATTCCGGCGTTCTTCTTTTGGTTACATTCCTTAAAGCCGGTCCGGTATATTTTTCATCGAACTTGTGGCATTGGCTGCATTTGGACTCAAATAACTTTTTACCGGCTGCTACTTTAATTGCATCCAATTGACCGAGATTCATTTTTTCTTTTATTGGACCAATTCCGTTTTCTAATTCGAAAACAGAAATTCCAAAAATCTTCGCCATTTTTTCTTGTTTTGATGTCGCCTCATCTTTTTTACTTTCACCCCCGCCGCAAGCGATTACCAATAGAAAGCTTGCAAGTGCCAAATAAGGAATTAGTCTCTTCATTGATTACCTCTTATATGTTGTGTGTAAAAAGTCTTCCAGTTCAATAGCTTTTGGAAATAAAATGTTGTTCTCTAAGTGAACATGTATGTGTAGATCTTTTTCGAAGCTGTCCAGTTTCTGCAAAAGCAGGGCATAGGTTGTACACGCATCTGCCGGGGCTTTGTAATCATTCAATAGTTCTCTAATCTTTTCTGTTACTATGCCGGCGGTTTGGTGATCTGATTCCATAACATTAATTATTTTTCGAATGGATTGATTCCTTCCCAAGTGGGGCTTTTCTTCAAAGTGTTTACAATCTTCCAAATATTTAATGAGAGGGAATAGAATAGTTTCTTCTTTATGTAAATGCGATTTTAAATCTTTGAGTAGGTTTAGAGTTAATTGCCCGGCTTCGGTAACTTCCTGATGATTCGCTGCGTGAGCCTTTACAACTTTTTCAAAAAGAATTGGAATCTCGATAGTTTCTTTAACTACGTATGCGTGATGAGTTTGTATAATATACTGGCAAAGTTCTTTTAACTTCGTGAATTCCGGAAGAAGAACTGGTGTGTTTATAATCTCACTTGCAATTTCTTCTTCAATCTTCGCTAAGAATTTCTCTTTTTGATTTTCTGTATATCGTTTCTCATTCAGCACTGCCGATAATGTTACGTGCCCATTACAGCAGAAATCAATTCTCTTTTTCTCGAACAGTCCTATCAACTGCGGATGCGACAGGACGATATCGCGTATGGATTTATTTTCGTAATTATTCATATCTACAAACTTTTAAGCGGAATATTATATCCGATTTAGTTGTAAAAATTTTTATTTGTTTTGCTTTTCTCTTAGTACAAAGTGGTAATTCATTTTCATCTCCTTATAACAAAATACATAATCAGATAAAATTTTCTGATATAAAATAATTAGAATACTATTCCGTGTCAAGTTAATTTTTACTCAAACTTTAACTTATGACTGATTCGATTAATAAGTGAATATTTTGAAGTAGTTCTAATACTGTGGCTGGCTTTAATTTTGGCTTAGTATTCTGCGAGGTTATTCTCATGCGGTGAAAAAGAGATTAGTTTTGTTGACGTTCTGAGTTCTAAATGATTCGTAAAAAATCAATGTTACTATGAATTGTTTAAAACAATAAGGGGAAGTTAAACTTCCCCTTATTGTAATCGAAGTGGATCCCCTCTTTCCTTAACCAACATTTTATCCCGCCACTGCAATTTTACCAAGTAATTATTAAAACGGAATCAGTATAAGTACTATAAATATTCTGTGCTTTTTGAGAAATTTTCGAAGGAAAATTCGCCATAAGAGACACGCTTACGGTATCTATGCTTATTTATAGTACAAGTACTAACAAAAATTTCTTTAATATTTTGCGAAAAAAATTGTTGACTCGAAACAAAAAATCTTTTACTTTGGTTTAGAGATTAATAACAGCAATGTTATTATTCCTCTTGACCCAAGTGCTCCCCCCACACTTGGGTTTTTTATTTTAAACACAAAGACTATCGGTTAAGATTGCCAATGCAATAAGAGCAATTTTTATATTGTTGCTTGCGAGCTTCATTTAGCGAATTGAATGGGACATCTTGCTTGGCAAAGACAATATTATTAACAAGGCATAAAGATTTTTCATTGTCGAGATCATGAATCTCTAGCTTGCGCTTGTTGCCCAAATACTTTTCGCCTCTCATATTACCGGAATAAATTCTCATTACTTACCTCCCAACATAAATAAGTAAACTAAATGTTAGTTAAAGATAGTATGGCGAGTGGTACTTAGCATCGGTATAAGTACTATATTATTTGGGAAAGAAAACTTGAAGGGAGAAATTTTAGAGGCGAAAATGTGACTAACCTAAAATTACCGCTCTAAAATTTCTCCGCTTTAATTGGGAAATTCTTAGTGTTAATATTTACAAAGATAAAGCCGATACCCAACAATATTTGTGAGAAATTGGCTAGATAGAAACTTATACCACCTTTGCCTATATCTAAAAGCATAGCAGCATATTTAATTGAAGTGATTAATTGATAAAAAATCAACAAGATTAAAAACAAGCTAAAACTCCTTGTCTGATTAATATGCTCGATAAGCTTGTTTACAAGTGTAAAAAATATCAGAAGTGAAAGAATTAGACAGAGCAAATATAGCCAGAATACATTGTCGCCTATAAAAAAAGATGTAGATAAAACTACAATACTTGTAGTTAATATCATTGGCAACTTAAATCTGCTTGTTAAAGAGAAATTTTTCAGCAGTATAAAAGTTGGATAAAATTTAAGTGGCCATAATTGGAAACTCAAATACAAAATGCGAGTAACTGGATCGCTCAAGGCGTTTAACAAGAAAAAAGTAAAGTAACTTGTCTTATACTGTTTGATAGCGGCTAGTGCCCAAGCCAGAATAGATAAATATAATAATATGTGTGTTAGAGGCATTTGGGTCTAATCGCAATAAGGTGGACAAGGTTGTGACTCTTCTAAAGTATTCATGTCCTTTGTAATAGAGAATACTTTGAGCCTTCTTTCAAAAAATATTTCTGTCCCGGAACCAAGATTTAAAAGTTCTATCACTTTGGATTTGCTTACTACGTAAAAAACATCTGTAGAATTAACAACTTTTCCGGCAGGGTATAAAACTTTACGTCCATCACCCAAAATTATAAGCTCCCCGTTGTTAACATTAAACATTACGTAATTGTTAGTCTGAGAAAGAATCAAATCCAGCTCACTCCGGTTCATTTTAACGGATTCAATAACATTATCAAAAAGTTTGTTTGCTTCGGCTTTATCAAATATAGCTCCAATGGTTTGAGTATCCAGTGCTTTAGTTCCAGTTGTTTGAGTGCCGCCGGTGCAAGAGATAAGTATTACTATAAAAGAAAATAGAATAATAATTTTTTTCATTTTATCTCCTATAAATTTTTATTGATGACACTCAAATATCGCATTTTAGAAGTACAGTTAATACTACAAAAGCATAATAAAGTTATTTTTTATGATATGGTTTATCTTAGGAAAGCACACAATAGATTTGATGTCGCATTTAACAATGTCAAATGTAATGCTATAGAGTTTTGCCTTTATTTTTCGATGCGAAAGATAATTCCATAGCATATTTTATTAGCTGAGGCAGAGTGTGAAGATTTAATTTGCTCATTATTGCTGAACGGATTGAATCAACAGTTCTTTTTGATTTATGAGTGAGATTAGCTATTTCCTGACTTGTTTTTCCTTCTGCAATAAAGAGCAGTACATTTTTTTCCGTTGGAGTTAACGAGATAGAACGAGCCTCTGCAAAGTTGCTGTTTGATATTGAGGAGTATTTTGTGATGATTGCTTTAATGTCTGTTTCCGATTTACCTAGAAAATACTTTTCTCCTTTATGAACTGTCCGAATAGCATGGACTAGTTCATTTTTAATTATTTCTTTCGGTATTAATCCCAAAGCTTTTGTTTGCACTATTTTATAAAAATCCTCCTCGGAATTGTACATAGAGAGGAATAATATTTTTGCTTCCGGGTCCCGCAATAATATTTCTTTTGCAGCATCTAAGCCGTTTAAATTTGGCATTTCAACATCGCTTAAAACAACATCAGGCAGAAAAGTGAAATATTTACTTACCAAACTTTTGCCATCTTCTGCCTCTGCTACAACGCAGATGTCATCGTATTTTTCTAAAATATCAACTAAACCTTGTCTAAGAATAGTGTGATCGTCAGCTATTAAAAGTCGAATTTTCCCCATTGCTAACCTCTTTTGTAGAATTCGATAAATAATGTAGTACCTTCTTGCGGGAACGAGTTTATTTTTATATTTCCGCCAAGATTTTCAATTCTCTCTTTCATACTAAACAAACCTGTGCCGTAGTTCTTAAATTCTTTAGAGCTATAGTACTCGTTTGGAATACCAATTCCATTATCAGAAACTACCACGTTAATTTTATCGCTATAGTTTCCTATTTGAACTGAAAACTCAGTTGCCCGGGAATGTTTCATAATATTGTTCAAGGCTTCTTGTACAACTCTATAAATGCATAAACCAATTTTTGGATCGGTTACAACATCTTCACCCAGAAAATCAAACGAACCGTCAATTTGCGAGTTGAGTGAAACAGTTTGAACTAATGTTTGCATAGCCATTTTAAGTCGTTCATCCTTAAATTCAAGCGGGCGTAAATTTTTTGAAATTTCTCTAATTTTATGATAAACAGAATCCACATCTAATTCTATTTCAGAGGCGTGGTGCTTCTCCATATTGGCAAGCTTTAGTTTTACTAGTATTAACAGTTGTCCAATATTATCATGTAGTTCGGACGACAATGTTTTTTTAAGCTGCTCATTTTCAGAATCTAACCTTTCAGCAAATGATTTTAATCTGCTTTTGTAAGTCTCAAGAGTGTATTCGTAGTTTTTGATTTGTGTAATATCATGCATATAAATATTTGTAAAACTGTTATCCAATTGCGGTCGCACCAGTACGGAATAAATTCTTTCACCAACTTTTTCAATAGAAGGCACTTCGCCGAAATTTGTTCGGCTCATTAAGTCGGGTAAAATTCCCTCTATATTTCTTTTCTCTTGTATTATCTCCGGAAAAATTTTCTTCGATGCTTCGTTGGTATGAATTATTAATCCTTGGGAATCAATTCTAATAAGCGGGTCCGGATCCATCTCGGCAAACAGAGCCATAAGCTCTGCCTTTTCCAGTAAGTGTTTCTGCTGTGCTGTAACAAAGCTCTTCTGCAGCGGAAATATTACCTTTATGAAAACAAGAATAACAGCGCCAATAACCAATACACTAACTATCAAAGCTACGAAAAGAGGGTTTTCGAAAGAGAAGAAAAACTTTGTATAAGTATCAATATTGTTCATTACAACCAATTGCTCTATGAAAATTGCTGATCAAGTATAATTAATGATAATAAAATATACTTTTTTTGTTTTTAAAGAATCATGCAATTAAAATAAAGAACAAAAATTCGCACAGAATATCTTATAGACATGAAACGGCGATAAGCAGAGAATGTGTTCAATTGAAAATCTTTAATGAGCTACCGGCCGATCTTATTAGTTGAAGCAATGGAAGATTTTATTCTGCACTGCTAACGAGTCTTTTTTACAACCCCGATACGTCGCTTATTGACAAAATCAACAGTGTTGATTATATTTGCAGTGAAAGGAAAAGAAACCATGGGCATTGCAGAAAGAAGACAAAAAGAAAAAGCCGAAATGAGGCAGAATATTTTAGATGCTGCTATGGATCTTTTTGTAAGTGAGGGGTTCGAAAATGTTTCTATCCGTAAAATTGCTGAGAAGATCGAATACCATCCTTCTACAATATATCTCTACTTTGAAGACAAAGACTCTATCATTTTCGAGTTGCATAATATTGGTTTTATGAAACTGCTAGAAAAGCAAATGTCAATTCAGAACGTTGCTGATCCGGTGGAACGTCTATTTGCTCATGGCAGAGCATATCTAGAGTTCGCGCTCGAAAATCAACACTACTATGATATAATGTTCATCCTTCCTAATCCAACAATTAAAATAGCTAACTGCCCGAGATGGGAAGGAAAGGATAGGGCGTACGATCTGCTTAAAAAAAATATTGATCAATGTATGGACGCCGGGCACTTTTCCGGATTAACCGATGATGGTTTAGCTTTTATTCTTTGGTCGTTAATGCATGGTATTGCTTCGTTGCATATACGAAGAGGAGTTGTGTTGGCAGAATTCTATGAAGGGCAAACAAGTAATTTAGTTGATTATTCATTAACAATGCTTCACACCTTTGTTGAAAAACTTATGTAGAAAAGCATATATTTTTTGTCCCCTTGGTCAACACTGTATATTATTTATGTGGTGTATAAAATTATCAACAACGAATTTTTTAATTAACTAAATAGATGCTATCATGATAAAACACTCAATGTATATTCTAATTATGCTACTTCTTTTTGAAGAAGTAGGTGCGCAATCTATTCTTGACCAATACGTTCAAGAAGGGATTTCACATAATCTTGTTCTTCAGCAAAAAAAAATCTCTTACGAAAAAGCTATTGCCTCTTTGAAGATTGCGACAAGCTACTTTTTCCCCTCGATTAATTTTCAAGCGAATTATACGAGCGGAGAAGGTGGTAGAAGTATTTCAATTCCGGTCGGCGACTTAATGAATCCGGTATATAAAACTTTGAATCAGTTAACCGGATCAAATTCGTTTCCTCAGATTCAAAATGTTGAGCAAACATTTTTTCCGTATAAATTCTACGATGTTAAAATCAGAACTGCGGCGCCACTCTTAAATACCGATCTAATCTTTAACCGTGAAGCGCAGAACGGTCAAACTGAATTAAAAAGCATCGAAGTTGAAATGTACAAGCGCGAACTGGTGAAGGAAATAAAAGTAGCGTTCTTCAATATTCTAAGTGCTTCTGCTGCGGCTAAGATTTATGATAATGTTTTGCAGCATGCACTGGAAGGTAAACGGGTAAATGAATCACTCTTGAAAAACGGAACCGGTCTGCCTGTTTATATTCTTCGCTCTGAAAGTGAAATAGAAAACATAAAATCTCAGAAAGTAGAAGCAGAAAATCAGCTCCGTAATGCAAAGTACTATTTCAATTTTTTACTGAATAAAGATTTAGAATCGCCGGTAAATGCAAAGCTCTCAGGTGAAGAAATTGAAAAACTTTCAGCTTTGCCTCCGTTAGTAGATCGGACACTATCGAATAGGGAAGAAGTAAAGATGCTTCGAAAAGGAATTGAAATAAATGAATCTGTAGCAAAGATGAATAATCTCTACTGGATTCCAAAAGTAAGCGCGTTTCTCGATCTCGGCGCACAAGATCAAAAATGGAATTACAATTCAAAATCGCGCTACTATATTTTCGGCTTGCAGTTAGATATGCCTATCTTCGAAGCTTTCCGAAACAAAAATAAAATTGATGAAGCTGAACTTAATTTGCAGAGTGCCGAGCTGGATTTACAAAATGTTACCAATCAGCTTCACTTAAGTGTGAACGTAGCCGCTAATGCAGTAACAACAGCAAACCAAAATTATATCACTGCGACTAAACAGTTAGAAGCAGCTGTAAGTTACCACAAACTAATTATGAAAGGTTATCAAGAAGGGATTAATTCTTTCATAGAAACAGTTGACGCCAGAACTCAATTGCTATCGTCGGAATTATCTGCAAACATCAATAAATACAAAGTTTTAATCTCTATTGCGAATTATGAAAGAGAATTAGCCACTAACAAAATCAATTAAAAAAAGATAAAGCCATGAAAAAAATCATAACTAAAATATTCGTTCTAAGTCTTACTGCAAGCATAGTCTTTGTAGGTTGTAAAAAGGAAGAAGCATCTATAGCGAATGATGCTATTCCGGTTAAAGTTGTAGAACTTAGAAAGGAAAACCTTTCTCAGAACATCTCGTCTTCCGGGCAATTTACTACGGATGACGAAACTTTTCTTTCTTTCAAAACCGGTGGAATTGTAAAAGCCGTTTATGTGAAAGAAGGAGATGCAATTAGAAAGGGACAATTACTTGCCACACTTGAATTAACCGAAATCGATGCCTCGGTTTCGCAAGCGAAAGTAGGATATGAAAAAGCGGCTCGAGATTTACGTAGAGTAGAAAATCTTTACAAAGATAGCGTAGCAACATTGGCGCAATATCAAGATGCAAAATCAGCTTTCGATCTGTCGGCTCACCAACTTGAAATAGCAAAGTACAATCTAAATCATTCCGAAATCCGCGCGATAAGCAACGGTTATATCTTGAAAAAATTTGTTAGTGAAGGGGAACTCGTTAATGCCGGAACGCCTATTCTTCAAACTAACGGAGCCGGCAACGGAACCTGGATTTTGAAAGTTGGTGTGAGCGATAACGAATGGTCAGCTATTAGCATAAATGATTTTGCTATTGTAGAATGTGATGCGGTACAGAATGAGAAATTTGAAGCCGAAGTCTTCCGCAAATCGGAAGGAGTAGATCCTTTTTCCGGAACATTTACCATAGATATAAAATTAACATCAAAGTCGAAGATTCAATTGGCAAGCGGCTTATTCGGAAGAGCAGTAATTACACCAACGCAGCGTGTATCATCGTGGGTAATTCCATACGAATCAATCTTAGATGGAGAAAGAAATTCTGCATTTGTCTTTGTAACTGATGATTTCAAGACGGCACGAAAAGTAAAAGTAAAGATTAATGCATTAGATGAAGAGAAGCTGCTTGTATCAGCCGGTCTTGAAAAATCAAAAGTACTTATCACATCCGGGAGTGCTTATTTAACTGATGGTTCATCTATTAAAATTATAAAATAGGAAAAGAGCAATGAAACTATCAGAATATGCAGTGAAAAATCCTCAGCTAACGCTCCTTGTTTTTATAATGGCGGTTATAGTTGGAGTAAATACAATTCTAAATATGCCCCGCTCGGAAGATCCGGAAATTAATTTTCCGGAGTTTCCAATTGTAGTTATTTATCCGGGTACAAGCCCGGCAGATATGGAAAACCTTGTTGTTGACCCAATTGAGAAAAAACTGTCCGGCTTGGAAAATGTAAAGAAAGTTACAAGCGTTATCAAAGATGGATTGGCAGTAATTGATATCCGTTACAAACACGGAAGTAACGTAGATGATAAATACCAGGAAGTGATTCGTGAAGTGAATAACATGCGCAGCGAACTACCTCAGGATATTTACGAAATTGAAATTCGAAAATTGCTTCCATCAAACGTGAATATTCTGCAAGTAGCAATGGTATCAGAAAACGCAAATTTAGAGAAGATTAAGAAAGCAGCCGAAGATTTAAAAGATGAACTGGGAAAACTACAGCAGCTAAAAAATGTTGAGATTCACGGATTACCGGAAAAAATTGTTCGTGTTGAATTAAAACTTGATAAGATGAGTGCAATGCATATTCCGCTTGAAGCAGTTTTGGGAAGTGTGCAAAGCGAAGGAATAAATATTCCCGGAGGAAATGTTCATGCCGGTACTAAAACTTTCAACATCAAAACAAGCGGTAATTATGAAAGTCTGGATGAAGTAAAAAGCACAATAGTTTATGCGGCTAACGGAAGAAATATTTTACTGAAAGATGTTGCCGATGTCTATTTTGATTTTGAAAAGGATCAACATATAACACGGTTAAATTCTCACAGAAGCGTTTTTGTGGTGGCGGCGCTCAAGCCGGGAGAAAATATTTCGCAAGTTCAAAAAATATATAAGCCTGTAGTGGAGAAATTCAAACAATCGCTCCCAAAGAATATAGACGCAGTTGCTCATTTTGATCAAGCAGAAAATGTAAACAGCAGACTTGGCAGTTTAGGGATAGATTTTCTAATTGCAATTGGTTTGGTGGCACTTACATTACTTCCGCTTGGTTCACGAGCTACACTTATTGTAATGGTGTCCATCCCTCTTTCGCTTTCTATTGGAGTAGTCTTACTAAGCATGTTTGGGTTTACGCTTAATCAATTAAGTATTGTTGGGTTGGTTGTAGCGCTTGGGCTTCTAGTAGATGACAGCATAGTCGTGATTGAAAATATAGAACGCTGGCTAAGAGATGGGCATTCGCGCTTAGATGCAACTATAAAAGCTACAAAACAAATTGGTGTTGCTGTAATTGGAACCACTGCAACACTTATCATCGCTTTTATGCCCCTTGCATTTCTGCCGGATGTATCGGGCGATTTCATCCGCAGTCTTCCGGCTGCTGTAATTGCCAGCGTGTTCGCTTCTATGATTGTTTCGCTCAGCATCATTCCGTTTTTTGCAAACAAATTGCTGAAAGAGCATGAAGGAAATCCGGAAGGAAATATTTTTCTCCGCGGATTGAAAAAAATTATCCGAGGAACTTATTCCAAATTGCTGGATAGAGCTCTGGATCAACCGGTAAAAACATTGGCACTAACCGGAGCCATTTTTGTCGGCTCAATGATGCTGTTTCCTGTAATAGGATTCAGTCTTTTCCCGGCTTCTGAAAAACCACAATTCCTAATTGAAATTACAACGCCGCTTCAATCTAATATTGATTACACAAATTCGGTAACGAAAGAGATAGAAAGTGAATTGAAGAAAATCCCCGAAGTAAAATATTTTGCGAGTAATGTTGGTAAAGGAAATCCGCAGATTTATTACAATGTAATGCAAGAAAATGCGCGAGCAGACTTTGCTCAGATTTTTGTTCAATTGAATGAGCACACCGGCTCTGAAAAGAAATTGGCGCTGATTGAAGATTTAAGAAAAAAATGGTCGCCTTACCTGGGTGCAACTGTAGAAGTGAAAAATTTTGAACAGGGACCGCCGGTACTTGCACCTGTAGAAGTGCGGCTCTTTGGCGATAATTTGGATACGCTTCGGACTGCTGCGGCAGAAGTTGAAGAACTGATTAAAAGAACCGAGGGGACTATCTATGTTAAAAACCAACTGAGCAATTTGAAATCCGATATTCGCGTAGACATCAACAAAGAGAAAGCACACATGCTTGGTGTTCCTACTATTAATATTGCGAAAACAGTAAGACTTGCAGTTGCCGGTTTCAATGTTGCAAAACTTACAGACAGTGAGGGAGAGAACTACAATGTGTTGCTCACAAAATCAAAAAGGGAGCTTACATCGCTCAGTGCATTTGAAAATCTATACGTAAATAATCTTCAGGGGAAGCCAATACCACTTTCACAAGTTGCCTCGTTACATTTGGAATCTTCACCGCTGCAAATAGATCACCACAATAAAAATAGAATGACATCTATCACCGCACATGTAAAGAAGGGATATTTAAATGATAACGTTATTAAAGAAGTAATAGCGAAAATGGATAGTAAAAAACTCCCCGCTGGATTTCATTACGAAATGGGTGGCGAGTTAGAGTCCCGGCAAGATTCGTTCGGTGGTTTCGGAACTGTTATTATTGTCACGCTATTTCTGTTTATCATAATTCTCATTCTTGAATTCAAAACGTTCAAGAGTACGGTAATTGTTCTTTCAGTCATTCCGCTTGGAATGGTTGGTGCGGTTTTAGCTTTGCTGATTACCGGTAATTCACTTTCCTTTGTTGCCATCATTGGCTTAATAGCTCTTGCAGGTATTGAAGTAAAGAATACAATTCTTCTCGTTGATTTTACAAATCAATTGAGACGACAAGGAAAATCTCTTCACGAGGCAATACGTGAAGCCGGCGAAATAAGATTTCTTCCAATTATCTTAACATCACTTACGGCAATTGGGGGATTAATTCCGATAGCCGTTTCAACAAACCCGTTAATTTCTCCATTGGCAATTGTTGTAATAGGCGGATTAATAAGTTCAACGCTGCTTTCCCGTGTTGTAACGCCGGTTGTTTATCAGCTTATACCGCCAAAAGTTGAGCTATGATAATTCATTAATGTAATTAGTTGTGTCAATTAGATTCAATCGGAAGATTTATTGCTGATAGATCTAAAAAGCGGGCTTCATGAATGTATCCCTACAAAAAATTGTAGGGATTTGATTACAGTTTCGCTGGAATGCCGAGGCTCGACGGGATCAAACCCGAAAATATTATTCTAATGACCTTTTTGTGTTCTCGAAATTTAATTCACACACAGTTAGTATAGTTACACTATCGCCAAATATTTTTGTTACTCATGGCACAAGCATTTATACATAAACTCAATATTTTTGTGTGTAAACATTGGAGAAATAATATGAAAAAATTAGCCGCCTTTCTTCTTGGTGTAATCTTATTAACTACGGCATGTTCAACTAAACCGCCAAGTGTACGTGTGCAAAATTTACGGACAAACAAAGCAAACGTTCAGATCAAGTTAGCCAATTCAAACACTATCAACATTAATGATGTTAATGCCGGGGCAACTTCATCTTATCAGGAAATTGTTAAAGGTTCATCCATGGCAACCGCAGTTATTCAGAACGAAAAAGATACCCCATCAATTATCTTTACAGCAGATGATGACAAGAACTACACTGTCGTTATTCAAAGCGGTACAACGGCAACGCTAAAAGTTGATGTAACGGATAAATGATTTTCGTTACGACTATTTTCAACAGTAGAAGCCGTTTCAAGTAATTTGGAACGGCTTTTTCATTCAATCAAAATCAGTTAGAATTTAATTGAGATTGTAAATCTTAAAGTTTAGTTTCCGTTTGAAAACTGGCAGCGGGAAGAAAATGCAAAACTATTTTGATTTCAAATCGCAGAACACCAATTACAAAACTGAAATTCTTGCCGGCATAACTACATTTCTTGCAACTATGTATATAATAGTTGTCAATCCGGCAATACTCACAAACTCCGGAATGCCCTTTAGCGGCTTACTAACAGCAACTGTTTTGGTTAGCGCGTTCAGTAGCATTGCAATGGGCATTTACGCTAAGAACCCAATTGTAATTGCGCCCGGAATGGGCATTAATGCTTTTTTCACTTACTCTGTTGTATTGGGCATGGGTGTTAAGTGGGAAGTTGCACTCGGAACAGTTTTCTGGTCGGGCGTTATTTTTCTTCTGCTTTCGGTTTTCAACATACGTGTAAAAATCTTGCAAGCTATTCCAAGGCAATTACGTTTTGCAATTGCTGCGGGAATCGGGTTGTTCATAACCTTCATCGGCTTTGAGAATGCAAAATTTATTGTCGCTAATCCGGCAACTCTTGTTGGAATTGCAAAGCTCAATTCAATCACCGTTACATTTCTTGTTGGATTAATTGTTACAGCAATTTTAGTGATAAAGAGAATCAAAGGTGCGCTGATTGCCGGAATTGTATTTACAACCTTGATAGCAATTCCAATTGGAAGACTTTACGGCGACGCCTCGGCAATTAACTTTGGAACTTCTACTTTGGTTACCTGGCGCGGCTTATTTGCTCTTCCGGATTTCAGCTTGATCTTAAAACTCGATTTCGTTAACTCAATTCAATTAGCATTGTTTCCGGTAATCTTTGCATTTCTATTTACAGATATGTTTGATTCAATTTCGACATTTATTGGTGTAGCAGAAGCTGCTGATTTGATTGATGAAACCGGTGAACCGCGAAGAGTTAAAGAATCATTAATTGCAGATGCTTTCTCAACTACAATTTCCGGTTTGCTCGGCTCAAGTTCCGGCACTGCATATATAGAGTCAGCTGCCGGAGTTGAAGAAGGTGGAAGAACCGGACTTACTGCAGTAGTTGCCGGACTTTTATTTCTTCCATTTATGTTTTTCTCGCCGCTGCTTTCGGTAGTTCCGGCAATAGCCACAGCGCCGGCGTTAATTCTTGTTGGTGTTTTTATGATGAAGCCGGTTGTTAAAATAAACTGGAATCAGCTGGATGATGCAATTCCAGCATTCTTCGGAATGATTTTGATTCCGCTTACTTATTCGATTACACAAGGAATTATTTGGGGATTCATCTCGTGGACGATAATTAAGCTTGCGTTAGGCAAAAAAGAAGAAGTTAGCTGGATGTTGATTGTAATAGATATTCTGGCAATAGCCGCAATTTTGATTTGAGAAGCGTAAGTTGTTAAACGTTAATCTTTTATCAATAGAAGTTTGTAAAATATTTTCACAAACTTATTCGAAACGAACAGATTGGAGAGAAATAATAAATATTGAGCCCTGTGGATAATTGTCTTGTACTTGAATTTCACCATTCATTGAATTAATAATGGACTTTGCTAAACTAAGACCTAAACCATAGCCATTTAGCCCTAAATCTTCTGCAGAACTTGAACGGAAAAACCGGTCGAATATTTTCGGTTTATCTTCCGATTTAATTCCTATTCCAAGATCAATTACCTTTATAACGCAATTGTATTTATCATTTGTTGCTGTAACGGTAACCGGCGAGTTATCGGAATACTTAAGTGCATTGTCTATAATATTACCAAGCGCTATTACAAAGTGATCTACATTACCTTTCAAGTATATCTCTCTGTCAACAATAAACTTCACTTGATTTGTTTGTAATGAGGGCTTAATTAAGTTGTCTATTGATGTATGAAGATTGAAAACAGCATTGCTGTTAACACGAGCTTTATCAACACGTGCGAGAATTAGAAGCGACTTAATAATCTGTGTCATTCTATCTGATTGCTCTTTAAGCGTGTTGACAGACGCTTTTAATTCCGCGTCTAAATTAGTGTGCCTTATCAGAGATTCGAGTTCAGTATTAATAACTGTTAAAGGAGTAACTAATTGATGCGAGGCATTATCTGAGAAAGCAGAAATTTGCTGAATCTGATTTTCCAATCTGCCAAATAAACTATTCAGGGTGGACTTTAATTTGCTTAGTTCATCATTTGGATCGGAATCAAGAGTAAGGCGTTCTTTCAAATTTGCTGCTGTGATTCGGTTTGCGGTTTCTATAATAGCAGTTATTGGCTGAAATGTTTTTTTCGAAATAACAACGCTTATTAATACAATTATTAACAAAACAAAGGGAAGCAAAAGTATATTGTAGTATAAAATATTTTTAGCCGCCGCTTCAATTCTTAATCTTCTTGCGGAAAGTTGTAGATAACCGATGTGTTTTCCTTCCTCGTTGAATAACTTTCTATATCCAGTACGAATCACTTCTTTTTTCGTATCGGTATTTATAAAATACTCTTTAGATGAAAACTCAGGATATGATAACGCAATTAGGCTGAAATGTTTTATGTTTTCGCTTTTAACGAATACTTGCCCTACTTTAGAATAAATCTGCATGAAAAATGGATTGTCATTTACTTTAACCAGGTCAGATTCTTGAAATTCGCTGGGACGTAAAATTTCAACAGAATTATTTTTAATTCTAAATGCTGAAGAAATGTGTTCAATTTCATGGCTTATTTTAGCATCGAGAACCGCGGTAAGTTGATATGTAATTACAAAGTAGAGTAACACGTTAAATATCAACATAAAAATGATAAACGCAGTAGCAATCATAAAAGCGTTGCGTTTTACTGTTTTTGACAGGTTAATGTTTAAGGATTTCATCAACAAAGAAAACATACCCTTCACCGTAAATTGTCCTTATAAATTTTTTATGTGTATCACTTTCAAGCTTACGTCGTAAATTCCTAATTGTTACTTCTACAATGTTAGAAAGAGGAGAGCATTTAATTCCCCAAGCATTTTCGCATATTTGATCTTTATTTACAATTGTGTTTTTGTTCGTCAAAAAAAACTTGAGCAGTTCGAATTCTTTTTGACTAATCTTAATTGTTTCATTTGGTTTAATAAGCGTATGGTCAACTAAATTAAGAGTATAATTGCTAAAAGATAGTTCAGTTGTAGTCGAATTAAATCTTCTTAGAACCGCATGAATTCTAGCAAAAAGTTCATCAAAAGAAAAAGGTTTTGTAATATAATCATCTGCGCCGGCATTAAGAGCCTCAACTTTGTTCGAAATATCACTCAATGCAGTAAGAAGAATAATCGGAGTTTTTATCCCGCGCGCGCGCAATGCTTTACATGCGTCGTAGCCAGAAAGTTTAGGCATTCTCCAATCCAGAAGAATCACATCAAAAACGATTTTTTCAACTGCCGAAAGGACAGATTCACCATCCGTTACTATCATTGGATGAAAGCCTTCTTCTAAAAACCGTTTTTTCAGTGAAGCGGCAATGGGTTTCTCATCTTCAGCAATAAGTATCTGCAAGCTAAAATTCCTTATGATTTTAGCCCAAAATAGCTAAAAATGATACTTGAAGTACAATTATGAAAAATTTTTCATCAGATTTAATTTCATAATCTTTATTGTCATATCTAATTTTAATCAAACAAAAAACCAAGATATCCGGTTTTAATAAATAAGAATCGTTCAAATTATTAATCATCAACATTCAGAGGTTACAAATGAAGAAGTCATTTCTAATTACGGTCTTTACAGTATTTGCAATTTGCGGTCTGTCAAATACACTTTTTGCTACAAGTCAGTGGGCAAGAAAAACAGGGCTGTCATGCAATTCATGCCATATTGTTTTTCCACGTCTTAATTCTTTTGGTGAAGAATATCTGAAAAATGGATACCAATTAATGAATACATATAAGAAAGATTACAAAGAAGCCTACCCGGTTGATGCCGGCGGAGTTTTATTAGATGAAGTATCCAACATATTCGGTTTCAGGTTGAATATGACGCCAATCGAACTTGATACAAAATCATTTCTGAAAGATGCAGGAGAAACAAAAACATCTAAGTGGACAATTGGAAATGCTGTTTGGTTACAAGCTTTTGTCGCTGGTTCAATCTATAAAGATATTTCGTTTTTCTCTGAATTAGAGTATGCAAAGAGCGCGTTCAAGTTCAATTGGTTCTACTTCAATTTCACGAATATTCTTAATACTCCATACGTAAACTTCCAGGTTGGTAATATTTCGCCGATGGAGTTTGCATCATACCCAAATCGGTTGCCGCAGCTACCAAACTTAAAGGGAGAAGTATTTCTCTTGAAGGCATCAAATGGTAAGGGTGAATCGTCAATGGATATGTCCAGCGCAAGACCTGGTATCCAATATTTTGGTAAATACGATTGGGCAACTATATATGCTGGTATTTCACCAGGAGTATCGGCAGCAAGTGTTAATCAATATATGAACTATTGGGGAGGACTTGTTTTGAAATTACCGGAGAATGTAATAAAAGGATTTGACGGTAGTTCATTTACTCTGCATTATTACACGGGAACGGACACAAAGTACACTGGAACAGAAGCAGCCGGCACACAGATACCTCAGTTAAGTAATTCATTCACACGGTTTTCGCCACAAATAAATGTTCGTTATAATGACGCATGGGATATTCAAGCTGCTTATGTTACAGGAACTGATGATAATTATTCTTTAGTAACCGCCAAGAAGGATTTTAAGTATAGCGGTGTTGCAGTAGAAGCCGGTTTTATGCCTAGCGAAATTTGGCATTTGGGATTGCATTATGATAATTATTCTTCTGAAGATAAAGTAGCTGCCACAGGTAAACCGGTATTGGATTTTCAGAGAATTGTACCAAGTGTAACTTATGTGATAAACCAAAACATAAGATTTACGGTCTATTATGAAAAGAATCTTACTGATATTGATGAAAACTTAAAAGTGGATAAAACTTACTTAAACGTTAGAGTAATGTTTTAATCAAATTGAGAAAACAGGAAGGGATAAAATGAAAAAAGCGATGTTTACACTCTTAATAGTTCTTGCTGGATTAACATCAGCAAATGCTCAAACGTCGGAAGATCCAAAAGGCAAGAGTATATTTAAAGAGAATAAATGCGTTGGTTGCCATGCAATTGAAACGCAAGGATTTCTGAAAAAGGGAAAATCTAGTGCGCCCGATCTTTCAAATGTTGGAAATAAATTAACTACTGATTTCCTTAAGAAATATCTTAAGAAAGAAGAAGTACAAAATGATTTGAAGCATCCTGTCAGTTTTAAGGGTAACGATGAAGATTTTGCTGTTTTAACTGATTGGTTAGCAGCTTTGAAGAAACAAGAAGCAGCGGACACACTTAAGAGTAAATAATTTTCTTTACGTAGATTACTGGAAGCCGTTTCAATTAGTTGAAACGGCTTTTTTTATCTTCAACATATTGTTGAATTTAAATCCGAATTGGGGAAAATATAAATGCCTTGCCATTAGCATGAACTACTTAGTACTACCAACGTGTATTTACTATTAAGATGAAGACTTTTTAATTATTGTTAATTAGGTATTCATAGGTTCAGGAGATAAGTTTCGTAAGATATAAAACGATAAACGCATCTTAATAAGAATCGTTGCTTTTATATTCATTCGGATAGAAAGTTCCACCCTAAATAGATATCCATGAATTATAGGAGACAAATATGGATCGTAAAGTAAAACTGTTTTTAGCCTTTTCTTTATTTTTAGCAGTGAATGTTTCTCTTTTGGGTCAGATTTCAAATAGTCAGTGTTACCTATGCCATTCTAATTCATCATTGAAAAAGACAATTACCTTGGCTACTACTACAGAGTCTGTACCGCTTTATGTTGATTCAACAAAATTCAAATCCAGCAAGCATGCTAATTTGAAATGTGTAAACTGCCATACCGATATTACAACTTCAAATCTATTCAGTCACAAGTTGGAAAAATATTATGGCGGCTGGGCACGCTTTTCTGCAAAAGATGACAATGTAACAGCCGGGCAAGAGAAAACTCGTAATTACACTACTGTAGCATCAATGTCATGTAACCAGAATGGATGCCACACATCAAAATCTGCGTTTGACAAATCAACACACCGCCTTACATTCAAACAGAAGCACGCTTCATTACGCACAGTAAATGGTGAAAGTGTTGGCGAAGCATATGACAACAAAGATTGCTACCGCTGTCATACGACTTGTTCAACTTGCCATTTCAAAACTGATATTAAGCAATATCAATCAGGTGATGTTCTTTCGATTTGGAACCAGCTACAAGCATCAGGTGATGGAGCTGAACCATTAAAGACACAATCCAATAACCTAACCCAGTATCAGATGGACTGGACTACAAATGTAGAATCACACACATTTCTAACCGGCAATAATCTTAAAGCTAATAACGATGTATGCCAGACATGCCATATTGGATATTATAAGCCGCCAATGAATGGTTTCTTGTCACTTGAATCGCCTTATCCAAAAGCTTACGGTACAAATATTAAAAGGCACCCTCAGGTGCAAGAAGGAATTCAAAGCGCTGTACATAAAAGCTTAAAATGCGCCGATTGCCATACCGGGGTTCATTCATACCCGGGAGATAGAAAGGCTGATTGGCAAACTGAAGGTGATGCAACATGCCAAAAATGTCATGAAAATCCAGCTCACGCAGGTTTTGCAAATTATTCTAAGCACACAACTGTTGATTGTATCTCGTGCCACTTTAGAGGATTTGTTAAGTCAACCGGACAGAACGGACATGATGTTTGGCGCATGGAAAATAAACCTACCGGGCGTGTACGACCGCTAGCGATGAAATACAATGAAGCTGTTAGCTGGTATCCACACAATATTGAAAAACCTAATAACAGTACATGCGCTGCAAAGTGTCATTACCAAGGTAATATTATAGGTGTGTCTGTTATTACTTCCGTAGAGGATATCGCTTCGATAATTCCGGCGAATTACTCCTTATCGCAGAACAGTCCTAACCCATTCAATCCGACAACTATAATTAAATTCGCATTACCTAAGGCATCAAGAGTTACCTTGAATGTTTACAGCATGACCGGAGAATTAGTAAAAACTTTGGTTAACAAAGAAATGGCTAACGGATGGCATGAAGTTACTTTTGAGGCGAGAGATTTAGCGAGCGGAGTTTATATTTATAGAATTCAAGCCGATCAATATAGTTACTCACGAAAGATGGTCTTGGTGAAATAATAATTTCAGATTAGTAATGAATAAAAGTCCCGTTAAAAGCGGGATTTTTATTTCAATCTCAAACCGTACTTCCTTATTTTTCCCGCCACTAAACATTAGAAAGAGATTTATATGAAGAAAGTTCAACTCATCCTTTTAGTCTTTGCTATTTCATTTTCTCTTAGCACAGCACAGAATAACATTAGTGTAAAAAATGCCGGATTTGAAGAAGGTGGTAACGCGTGGAAAATCTCCGGCGATGGCAAAGTAATTTTTGATGGCTCGGTTTTTCACGCCGGCAATAAAAGTGTTTTGGTTGATCATGAAGAATGGAACAAAACACAAATTGCATCCGAAGAAGTAAGTTTGAAAGTGGGACATATATATAGATTAAGCGGCTGGGCAAAATCCGAATCAGTCTTCTCAAACAATTATGATCAATATCCAACTCCGGTTGCAGCGTGTTTAACAATGGAATCATTTCCGTTTACAAATAGTTCGCCAGCAATTGGCTCTACAAGCGATTGGAAAAAACTCGAAGTAATGTTCGTTGCATTAAAATCTACCGACAAAGTTTGTTTGAACTTTGGATACAATGGCAGCGCAAAAGGGAAAGTTTGGTTCGATGATATTCAGCTTGAAGAAGTAACAGACATTTCGCAATACATTCCACTCGAGACAGTTCGTTGGCAGGGACCGGCGTTCCGTTACGAAGATAAAGGATGGATATTTGTTCACATTGAAGGAAAACCATATCAACGCGGTTATCAATATGGATATTTACTCGCTGATGAAATCAAAACGTTCATTGAGAAGTTAGCAGTAAGTGCTAATGCCGGAGATCCGGCCGCAGCGTGGCGGCAAAGCAGATTTGGTACAGACGCAACATTTCTACGCAAGTATGATGAAGAATATTTAACCGAGATGAAAGGAATTGCAGATGGTGCCGCAAAAGCCGGCGCAAAAGTTTTTGACCGCGCTGTAGATTTTCTTGATATTGTTTCAATCAATTCCTCTGTTGATCTAGATTATCTGCAAGGTGCGTTGAGCGTAACTCCAAATCCGCTAACCGGAAAATCTTTTCTTGCAAACGAAGATGAACTTAATTTGCCGGAGCGGCTTCACAAATGTTCTTCGTTTCTTGCTAACAACTCGGCTACTCAAGATGGAAAAATTGTTTTTGGTCAGCTTTTTATGTGGGGCGGCTATACGGGTTATCATTGGAATGTAATTGTTGATGTTGTTCCCACAGAAGGGAATAGATTGGTCTATCAAACATATCCGGGCGGAATTCATTCCGGAGCAGATTTTTATATTAATTCTGCCGGCATAATGATTGGCGAAACAACGGTTCAGCAAACTCCTTACAACGCAGATGGGATTCCTCAATCAAATAGAATCCGCAGAGCCGCTCAGTACGCAAACAATGTTGATGATGTTGAGAGAATTATGACAACTAAAAACAACGGAATGTACACAAACGATTGGTTGATTGGTGATGTAAAGAAAAATGAAATTGCCATTCTTCTTTTAGGAACTAACAAATGGAAATTGTGGAGAAGCAGTAAACAAGATTGGTATAACGATGCAAAAGATTTTTATTGGAGTGATAACAACAACAAAGATTTGGAAGTGAGAAAGGAATACATATCGAATCCGGATGATGCGCCGAGCGATATAGTCTTCCGTCCGGTTAACCGCGATATAGCTTTCTGGAATTTCTATCAGCAGAATAAAGGAAGCATTGATTACCAAGTCGGAATTAATTTGTGGAATTCCTCTCCAATAAATCGCCCGCACGCTTGCGATGGAAAAGTTACAACTTCGGAAATGGCTGAGCAGATGGTGTTCCTCCTTCACAATGGTAAAGTAACTCTGCGCGAACAGATGGTTGGTGAAAATGGAAGAATGCCCGATCTGGCAAACGCAGTTCCAAGATTAACACTTGGTTATGCGGCTACTTCGCCAATACATATTGCTGAAAAACTAAAAGAGTTAAAAACTAAAACTGTACAGCAGCAAAAAATCTCCATTCCGGCATCAAATTACTCTGAAATGAAAGATGTTTATTCTTTTGATAAAGAATCTTTATGGAAGGGAACAGTTTATCCCGCCAGTGAAAAAGAAAACTGGTTTGTAAGCGGAACTGCCGCATACTACAATTTGCTTAAGCAACTTCCGGATGATGCTGACCGCGCCTTCAATTATACTAAAGATGAATTAACGGAATTGAATTACAGATTGCTTTACACTATTTCTAAAGAAGGAACGGTTGAACCTCTTAATGCAAAGACGATTTATGATAAGTATAACAATTATCAAATACCCCGAATCAAAGCTACTTACTTGTTGCATCAGCTTAGATTAAAACTTGGCAACAAAACTTTTTCTGTAGTGATGAATAAGATTCACGAGCAATACAAAGAGAAGAATATTAAAACAGATGAAATTCTTGCAACGATTGAAAAGTTGAGCGGACGAGAAATAAAAGAGTTTGCACTGCAATGGTTAACCCGTAATGATGTTCCAATCGTTGGTTTAACTGCTTCTGTGGCGCAATCTGCTGAAGGATACAAAGTAAAGTTAAGCATCAGCCAAGGCGGAACCGCTTACAATTTCCTTACAACAGTTGCTTTTGATTTTGCCAAAGATAGAATTGTTAAAGTAGTGGAAGTAAAAGAAGCAAACCAAACCTTTGAGATTGAGTTCAAAGAAAAACCGGTAAAAATTATTTTCAATTATGGAAATGATATTCCGGTTGAGAGAAAAAACTTCTACACATACCAAAATCTATTTGATGATTTTGCTAACGTTTTGATTGTTTACGGAACTAACCAACAAATTGAAGCTAACCACACTATTGCGCTTCGTTACCAAAAAGTAATTGCAGATAGATTTACTGAAGTGTTTTCTCCGATTAAGAAAGATGGAGAGGTGAGTGAAAAAGAATTAGCTGCTAATGATTTGGTAATTCTTGGTTCGCCAACCGAAAATAGTTTGGCGAAAACCATCTGTGAAAAATTTGGAATTGAAACCGGCAAGTATTTCTTCAAGTGGATGGGCACAACATATAACTATAATAACGATGGCTTGTATGTGACATTTCCAAATCCATTTAACGAAAAGAAAACGGTTTACATGTTTTTAGCTAACGGTGCACAAGAATTATATCAAATGACTAAACGTCATCAACCGGCACCGGCATGGGCTTTGTTTAAGGGAGATAAAATTGTAAAAAGAGGCTACCACCAGACCGAAGAGTTGGAAGTGAAATTCAATTAACCAACTGATTTTGTGAATTCGATTTTTTAAAAGCCGGCTTCATGAATGAAACGCCTAAAAAAACTGTAGGGGTTTGATTCATCAAACCCGAAAAAATTTTGAGTCTCTTTGAGAATAAAGAGACTCAAAGCTAATTATTAATTGAGCGGCAAATTGAAAGAAGCCATAAATGAAATTCCGCCTAAATTGGGATCGGTTTTAGTGTACCGCAGTTCAATATCCAGAAAGTAAATTTGCACTCCGCCGAGAAGATTAAATCCCCACTTATCTACCGACTCGGATAATTCTTTCTTTGTCCATGTACTGGAACCGTATGGTCTTGTTTCAAACTCGACTGTTTCTGTTACGGAAATATGAGTAACACCTCCGCCAATATAGGGTACAATCTTTCCCTCGGGAAATTCAAACCAAAAATAAGTAGTTAGATTAATGGGAATTGCAGTCAAATTTGCCTCGGCATCTCTTATGTTTCCAGTCATCTCAACTTTAGTGCTGCGGTTATAAATAAGATCAACACTTAGCTCGCCGGCAATATGATTTGGAAACCATACTCCAATTCCGGCTCCAACCATATAGCAAGCGCCGTAAATTTTACTAAAGGCTTCTTCCGTATAAGAATGAACACCAAATTTAATAGGAATGTAAAACACCGTCTTAGTAAATGCTTCTTGCGGAGTAGTAGAAGGAGCGTATCTAATTTCGGTTGCCGGTGTTTCCCTTACGGGAGTAGGAGCTTGATATTCAGGCTTAGGTTCCTCGACTTTAACGGGCTGTTCCTTTTTCTTGAATACTTCCCGCTCACCGTTCTGATAGACAATCATAAATACATCTGCTTTTGATACAGTGTATGAGGGTCCATCCAGATTACTGAATTTTTTGTACTTAATAAGGTCATTAGTAATTTCTATTACTTTAGATTTGATTTCTGTACCATCTGTTTTGTAGATGGTGTCTTGCGCGAAGCAGATACATGAAAGGACGAGTAAAAGAATAAATACTTTCATATTACACTCCTCATGGCTGAGCTTTATTAACATTCTCCGCACAAAAAAGTAGACTCAATATTAATGCTGTTAATTAATTGTGAATGTTTCTAACGTTATCATTTTACTTGAATCGTCTTTATCGTTAACAGTGCTTACTGTGCCGCTGTAATTTTTTACATTGGCTGCTCTAATTACTCGCACAGCGTAATTTGCCGGATCTCCTGAGTACAAATTCACTTTAATTGTGTATGTTCCTTTTGTCATTTGCTGCAGGCTGTAGATGTTCTCAACCGCGTTGCCAACTTCTTCCATCCAATCTCTATCTAGTTCTATTGTTCCGTCCGAAGATCTATCGTATTCCCAATAAACGTGCATATTATTAGGACCGTAAAGATGAAGGTCAACATCTGAATTTTTACTAGCGGTATTAATCCATGTTAATGTTGCTTGAAATTCACCGGTGCCGTAAGTGCTTGTTGGTTTGGGCCAAGTATCCGGAGTACCTTCTTTCCATTCTCCACCGCTAGGCATAGCAAGCGATGTCCATCCGGTTCCGGAAGAAAGCGCGCTTGTGTATGAAACGGAATTAGAAAGTGTTCCGGTTGCTGGAATAGTGTAAGTATAAATTTTAGGTATTTCTGAAAGTGTTCCAGGCTTTGTTCGCGATACCCAAATCTCATACGTGGCTTGAGGAAGAAGTATGTGTGTTGGCTGCTTCGGTCCGCCGGTAGGATAAGAGCCTGTAGTTCCAGACATCCCAACAATAGTATTTCCGTACCAAGCCGCTTGATAAGGATATTTGAAGTTACTTGCAGATTTGACGGTTAGTGTATAATAATAATCCGAAGCGCCTGTTATCTCAAAACCACCATCGGCATCATCTGCATTGGTTTTAGAAAATCCTTGGGAAACTGTTGCCGCGGCAAAATAACCAAGATTGATGGCGTCAACTTCCATTACTTTTTTTGTGTTATCAATATTTGAGGCTGGTATAACTTTCCACTTGTCTAGTAAAGGATCGAAAAATAGTGCACGCACTTGATTTGCTTCAGCATTCGTGAAAGGAATTAAAACTTTTACTGGCCAGCGGAAAGAGAAACCATCCGGACCAACTTTGAATATTTCCGACTTAGCTTGTGCAAATGAAGACAAAGCTTTTGGAGGTGTTGCCGGGCTTTCGATTGAGAATGTTACATTTGCGCTTGTGCCTTGATTGTTTGGCGGAACAGAACCCGGAATTACCTGTACACCATAACCTGTTGAAGTAGTAACTGTGCCGAAGCCGGTAGAACTAATTACTTGAACGGCTGTTTTGGTTTCTGTTGTTGTTGGTTCTGTTGGGTTATCTTCCTTCTTTTTGCAGTCAGCTGCAACTAAAATTAGGAAGAGCGCGATAAGATAAATAGGTTTTTTTCGCATGAGTTTTCTCCTCTGTTGTTGGGTTCAGGAAAGGGAATCTATCTCATTTGCATTTTTGGCTGTATATAAACTAGAGCAATGATGCGAAACAAAACCTTAAGTAAGTTAAGTTTTGAACAGAATTAACACAACAAAAATGTTTAACTTCTACTAAAAAGTGAGCCGGATTGCTGCCTTTTATTTCACTCATTCTTTGGATATTATTGTGCAACTTTTCTTTATGAACAAGATTCAAGAATTAAGCTAAAAGGTATAAAATAGAATGATTGACAGAATAACCAGCTCACTAAATCTGAAGTCGCTCTTCGCATTTTTCGTTTTACTTTTCACGTTTTCCATTCAAGCTCAACAGAAACCAGCCGTGGCTAAAGCCGGAGCTGTATCTATCTCTAAAGAAGAGTTTACAAAACGGTTTGAGCTTTCACCTCATCCCCGTCCCGATAAAAATTTTGATTCAACTCAGATTAAAAAGGATTTTCTTAAAACCTTGATTGCCGAAAAGCTATTAGCACAAGAAGCGGTTAAGAACGGATTTGATAAGACAAAAGAATTTACAGACTCGTATGGTTTTATGCGAGATTTCTACTTGCGCGATATGCTATATACTAAGGAAGTGAAAAGCAAAATTGCCTCTCCCGACTCTGAACTAGCTGTGGGAAAAGAAAGAATTAGAAGAACCATAAACACGAAATTTATCTTTTCTACTGACGAAGCAGAGATAGTTGGAATAGCAAATTCAATAAAGAATGGTGCTTCGTTCGATTCCATCTTAGCAACACGCCCGGAAAAAGATGAACAAAAAAATACCGCGGAAGTAACTTTTGGTACTATGCATAAAAAAATGGAAGATGCAATTTTCAATTTAGCTCCGGAACAAGTAACGCCGGTAATCGAACTAAAGGAAGGCTGGTACATCTGCAAAGTTTATTCCGTTTCAATCAAAAATTCTTTGGATGATAAAGATATTCGCAAGGTTAAGCGCGTGGTGGAAGAGAGAGAAGAAAATAAAATCTATCAAGAGTTTTATAAGAAATTTTTTAAAGGAATTGTGGTTAACGCAGATAGAAAATTGTTTAACTCACTTTACGAAGCGATTGATGTTTTTTTAAAGGGAAATAAGAGTACTCTGATTCCCAACAAGGGCAAGTTTACCATTTACGAAACAGAGATAACGAAAATTAGAAAGCTGTTAGCCGAGAAAGACTTGGCGGCAACGTTTATCAGATTTGAAAAAAACCCGATCACACTAAGTGGGTTTTTAGATTATATGAACTTAGCCGGCTTCGATTTTCTCCGCACCGAAAGCGGATACATTAAGCGAAGATTAAACAGTTACATTTCGACGTACATTCAAAATCAAATCGTTTCGCGCGAAGCATTGAAGCGCGGTTATGATAAGCTGCCGGAAGTTGCAGACGATATGAATATTTGGAAAGACAACTATTTATCCAACCTGATGATGAAACAAAACTTCAAAGCACAAGCTGTTTCGGACGAAGAGGCATACTCATTCTTTTCTAAAAATAGCGGCATTATACCCAAACCGGACGAAGTAAAGTTTACTAAAATTATTTCTGATGATCTTGATGTGATTCAAAAAGTTTTAGAAGGAGCCGAAAAGGGAGAAGATTTTTCCAAAATGAAAAAAATCTATTCAAAAACTGAAAACGCCCTTGAGGAAGAAAAATATTACCCGCTTAACCAGCAGGGCGATTTGTGGAAAGCGCTCGGCAGTATGAAGATTGGCGAGGTTTATGGTCCGCTAAAACTTGAAGACGGCTTTGCTGTTATCAAACTTGTTGATAAAAGAGAAGGGAAGAAAGAGCAGATAGAATCTTTTGAGGAAGCAAAACCGCAGCTAAAAGGTATATTGCAAACAAAAAAAATGTACAAAGAACTGGAAAACACTACGGCAAAACTTGCTATAGATAAAAATATTCAGATCAACGAAAAAGTTTTGCAATCAATAAAAGTAAACATGCTGAATATTATTGTTTACCGCCGGTTTGGATTTGGCGGTCAGCAGCTTGCGGTTCCTTATGCACCAAACTTTTCCAGCTGGTTTGAAAAATATGAAGAACTAAAGAAGTCTCTTTCGCTATAACATGATAGAAAAATTCAAAAATCAATTTCGAACATTTTACTTTTCCGTTGTAGCAATTACTCTGCTTGCAGTAACTGTTATTGCGTTTATGTTGTTTTGGGGAAACGGACTCTTTCAACCGAATCCAACTGCTCAAAAAATTTATTTTGCAGACAACATTTCTCCAACTCACCAAATTCTAATTGATAAGTTCAATAAAGTACATACCGGAAAAATAGAGGTTGTTCCAATTGATTTGCCATTTGAAAAATTTAGTACCAATGAAAGAAAAGAACTGCTTATCAGATACTTGCGCAGCAAGAGTGATAGGATTGATGTTTTCTCCGTTGACCAAATTTGGGTACCGCGTTTTGCAAAGTGGACAGAGCCTTTAAACCGATATATAAATCAATTACAGCGTGAACAAATTATAGAGCCGGCACTTAAAACCTGCTATTATAAAAACAATCTTGTTGCGCTTCCAAGTTACTTTGATTTGGGCATGCTTTACATAAATACGGAGATGCTATTAAAACAACCTAATTATAACTCCATCAAAAAAGAACTTGATAATTCTATTACTTGGGACCGATTTATAGAACTCGGGCAAGGTCTAAATTTAGGAAAGAAACCATTTTACCTTTTTCCGGCTGATGATTACGAAGGATTGATGTGCAGCTTTATAGAATTGCTTGAGAGTCAAAACAGCAAAATATTTGATAGCGATACAATCAGAATTCAAACTCCGGCGGCAGAGAAAGCATTGCGGCTGTTGGTTGATCTTGTAAATAAATACCGCCTTTCACCGAAATCCGTTTTGGATAGTAGAGAGAGCGAATGTTACCGAACATATATTTACGACGATGGGATTTTTCTGCGCGGATGGTCCGGTCTTGATGTTTGGTACAAAAACAATATTGGTCCGCAAGATGTTTCCCAAAAGTATTCAATAGTACCGCTTCCTCATTTTAAGAATGGTAAACCGGTAAGTATAATTGGTGGCTGGAACATGATGCTTTCAAAATATTCAACTAATAAAAATGAGGCGGTCGAGTTTATAAAATTTATGATTAGCGAGGAAGCGCAGAAACTCTTATTTGAAAAAGGCGGCTATTTGCCGGTTAATAAAAATCTATATGAGAACAAAAGTTTCTTGGCGACATATCCCGAAATAGCATTTTATGAAAGAATAATTAGTACCGGCGTTAGCCGTCCATTTTTAGATAAATACACAAGGTGTTCAGACGTTATTGCTCATTATCTAAATCTTGCTATCAAAAAAGAAATTGGTATTAAAGAAGCTTTAGCAACTGCGGAAAAAGTAATTAACTCCGGCGAATTTTTTATTAAGTGATTTATGACTCAAAAGAATGTTTTTCTAGAAAGCCTCAAGCGGTATCATTTCGAATTCAAACACTTAACTGTGTTGTTTGTCGGCTTGATAATTTTTCAGCTTGTGCTGTCGTTTGTTCATAAAGCATCGCTCAGAAATTTTGTTGAGAACACTCAAGAGTGGTTTCAGAAACATTCGGCAGAAAAATTTGCCAACCTAAGTTCTACAACGTTGGAACTTTTGCTTGAAACAACAAGGTTAAATTCCAGTGCTAATGATATTGACCGCCGCCGCATAATTCAATTTTTCGATATCATACTAAATCAGCAAATGCTTCAACAAAATGTTGAAGAAATTTGCTTGCTTGTTTCCGATGGAGATAAAATTTACGCCATTGATGATGGGCGCGTACTCTATTCTTTTATCTTCACAAGAACAATTGATCAACCGGATACTGTGCAAGGACATAAAAATGTAATTAAGCTTTATAAAAATATCCGTGAAGAACTGGAATCAACCGAGCAAATTGTAAATGTTCTCAGCAACAGGCAGACATATCATATTTTTGTTCCTTTCGTTCCGAACGGCGAATTTATTGGCGCCCTTTACATGAGGAACACAGCCGATGTTTCCTTCATCCAACGGGAAATTGTTTCTAACTATGAAGAAACATCTATTATATACAGCGCGCTATTCCTACTTGGACTTTTAGCGATGTATTACATTTCAACTTATACTGTAAAGGAAAGAGACGAAGCCCAAAATTTGCTTTTGGAAGAACACGAAAGAAGCATCAAACAGAAAATTGACCATGATAAGGAAGCGCTTTTTACAAAACGAATTTATCATACACATCATAAAGCTGAAAAAGTTATGGGCTTTATCAAAGATGATCTGCGCCAGCTTTCGAGTGAGAATATTAACGACATTAAGTATCGCGTAACGCGCTATTCTAATTTTATGTCGCGTGTAATTTACGATATGAAATGGTACGATCCGCCGATTCAAACTATTCGTAATCTTGCATTCAAAACAAATGTTAATGAAGTTGTTCGCTTTATCATCGAAAACATATTTAATAGAACGGCGAGAAAATCGGGCTCGTTTGATATTAAAGTGGACCTTGATGACAAAGTACCGGTTGTGCACATTAACGAGTTTGTTATTTGGGAAATCATTGAGCCGCTAATACAAAATTGTATTGATCATGGCGGAGATGAAAATCTTACAATTACTGTAAAAACTTTATATAAACCGGAAGAGAAAGTTTCCATACTTCTGATTGAAGATAATGGTCCTGGAATTTCTCCGGAACTAATTGAAACAAATGAAAACGGCATAAAAAAATTATTTTTAGAGAATGTTACATCAAAAGCCGGTTCGCAATCATCCGGCTATGGTTGTTATATTGCGTACGAAATTTCAAAACAAAGATGTGGCTGGGATATTGATGTTGAAAATCTGAGCGAATGCGGCTGCAGATTTACAATTCGCATCCCACATTAATAAGCGGAGCGGTTAAGAATGGTTGAAGAAGAAATAAAAGTATTGCTTATCGAAGATGAAGATTTTGATATGCGTAGAGTGGAAAACACAATTAAGCCATTCGCCAATAGGATTAAAATTATTGATGTGGTTTCCGATGGCAAGTCCGCGTTAGAATTACTAGACAAAAAGCGGAACGCTTATGATATAGTAATTATGGATTTTCAAATTGCCGGCGGTCTTCGCGGCGATCTGCTGATTAAAAAAATTAAAGATTTTGATACGGCACTCCAGATAATTGTAATTACAAAGATGACTGTGAACATAACCGATTACGATTTTGCCCACAGCTTAATTGAAGCCGGTGCGTTTTGGTACTGCACAAAATATCCGGGCGATATTGAAGAATATATTTATCAGCCAACCGATTTTATTATGGCGATCTTTAACGCTTACGAAAGAAGAAAGCTTATTAAAGAGAAACAGAGGTCGAATCAAAAGCTGAATAGAAACGTTGAAGACATTCTTACAAATAAAAAGATTGTCGGCATTTCCGAAACGGCAAACAAGCTGAGAGAACAGATTGCAAGGTTTGCAAATAGCAATGCCCCAATACTTATAACCGGCTCATCCGGAACCGGTAAGGAATTGGTCGCTTATAATCTTCATTATTCAAGCGGACGCAAATACGAAAATTTTATTCCAATTAATTGCGGCAGCATTCCGGATCAGCTAATTGAAAGCGAATTATTCGGTTATGAAAAAGGAGCTTTTACCGGCGCCGATAAAGGGAAGCCCGGTTTATTCGAGCAGGCACACAATGGAACAATCTTTCTTGATGAAGTTTCCGAACTGCCTCTTTCTGCACAGGTAAAACTTCTCAGAGTATTGCAGGAGGGAGAGGTTGAAAAAATCGGCAGAACGGAAAAGGTGAAAGTTAATGTCCGCATAATTTCGGCTTCCAATAGAAACCTTGAGGAAGAGATAAAAGAAAAACGTTTCCGTGAGGATCTCTATTATAGATTAAATGTAGTACCTATTCACGTTCCGCCTCTCAGTCACAGAAAGGAAGACATTCATTATTTAATAGATTATTTCATGAGCGAGTTTTCCAACGACATGGGAAAGGAAATGCCTGTCATCAACGAAGACGCAATGAAATATTTGATTGATTATGAATGGCCCGGAAATATCCGCGAGCTGAAAAACTTAGTTCAGCGCTTGCTGTTCTTTGATGAGAAACTGATTGACTCATTCATAATTGAAACAGCTCTGGGAAAGAAAATCCAATCAACTGAAACAATTCTCTCCTCAGACGGAATTAGTTTTAAATCTCCGGAAGGAATATTGCTGCTTAAACATATGGAGAGAAATTTCCGCGAGAAATATTTTGCTTATGTCCGGCAAAGATCGGATTCAGACTCGGAGGCTGCCAAGAAACTTGGTTTAGCGCCGCCTAACTATTATAGAATGTGCAAAGAGTTAGGGTTGAAGTAAGACTAAGGTATCCACTGTTGCTGCAAAAAAATTATTAGAATAATAAGCTGCTGTTATTAGTTTAATAACTTCAAGCTATAAAAACCTCCAATTCGGTTTTTCAACTTCTAATTTAAATCGCAAAAACAAAGTTGTTGAGTGGTATTCTTTTTGTTTATAAGTTTTGCTGATTATAAATTATCCCGAGTAACTAATGAAAAAACTATACAAAAAAGTAAATCTGTTATTGATTTTGCTGTTAGCAGTCAGCTGCATTTCTTTCGGACAATCAACAACTCTTGAGACATCCTTAAGCTTAATTGATATTGGCGGAGTTGCAGTCCCACACCAAAACGGGATGCCGTTACCTACTTTTGAAAAACAAAACTCACGTACAATAATTGATCTTGCAGGCGAATGGAAAAAACTGCGCTTTGCTACAATAGATAATGTATCACTTGCAAAAAGAGATGCCGCCGGTATTGCTGCTCTTGAAACAGAGGCTGCCGGAAAACAATTAGCAAGTTTTGATGATACTGCTTGGGCAAAGAAAACTTTGCCCGGCGTTGAAAATGCGCTGACGGAAGCAACCGCGCCAAACGGATTATTTCCGGAAATTTATAACGACGGAGTTTGGTATAGAAGAACTTTCACAGTTGATGCAGCAAATGCCGGCAAGTTTGCTAAACTGATGTTTTATTCAGTTAACTATGTATGTGATGTTTGGATTAATGATAAATATGTTGGATACCACGAAGGCGGTTACACACCTTTTGCTTTTGATGTCTCTTTGTTAATGAACTACGGAACTACGAACACAATCGCAATCCGTGTTGATAACATTGCTTGGGGTTCCCGCAAAGATATTATTCCGGTAAGCTCTGTTGATTGGTTTAACTGGGCTGGAGTAATTCATGATGTTTATCTGGAACTTTCCGCTCCGGTTTCGGTTGTTCGCGCTAATGTGGTTCCCAAAGATTTAGATGGAAATATTGAAACAACAGTAATTCTGAATAATAAAAATGCTTCGGCTTCAAACGTAAGTGTTTCTGTTAAAGTTTATGAAGCCAATGTTACCCAAAGTAATATTCAATCTGAATTTGTAAAAGATTTGGCGGGAAGCGAAGTTTCTCTTGGAGGCACAACACAAAACAGTTTGAGTATTGCTGCGGGTTCTTCATCAGTTTGGAAAACTAATCTTAAAATTTCCGGTCCAAAGTTGTGGACAATGAAAACGCCAAGCTTGTATGTAATGAAAGTTACAATACTTAACGGCTCAACAGTTCTTGATGAATATTACACTCAGTTTGGCGTGCGTACAGTTGAAGCCAAGCAAGGCAAGTTTTTGTTAAATAATCGAATCATGTTTTTACCCGGAGTTGCCCGTCACGAAGAACATCCGGATTACGGAAGAAGCGTTCCCAAAAATATTATTTATTCTGATCTTGTTACTATAAAAGGATTGAACGCTACTTATCTTAGAACAGCGCACTATCCGAATCATCTTTATACTTATTTAATTGCGGATAGACTTGGTCTGGCAATTATGGAAGAGATTCCGGTTTGGCAATGGGATACGCAAGATGTTTGGGATGTTAATAATACGCGCAAACTTCATCAGCAAATGTTCCGCGAAATGGTTTTCAAAGATTACAATAGACCATCGGTGGTTATGTGGAGTACTTCGAACGAATGCCATCTTGATGGTGGTGGAAGATTAGTTTATCACAACACTTTAAAAAGCGATTACAGAACAAACTATAATGATGGAAGATTATTAACACAATCTGCAGCGGCTGATAAACCCGGTGCTTCGGATGCAAGTCAAGAACCGCTTGATGTTGCCGGCTGGACAATTTACTTTGGGATTTTTTACGGAACCAGCAAAAACTATTTCGGTCCAACTTACTCTTTTGTGAATAATGCTAAAACAGCTTTTCCCAATAAACCATTAATTGATACTGAGTTTGGCTTCTGGTCGTCGGAAAACGGTTCTACCGAAGGTGAACAAGGAAATGTATTTACACAAACTTTTAACGGATTTAAATTACATTTTCCGTACGATGCAACCGGAGCTTACAACGAAGCTGGAAACTTGATGGGTATAACGTGGTGGTGCGTTTTCGATTGGTATCAATACAAAGTTAAAAAGCAAGGCTGGCAAACTATGGGCTTAATTTCTATGGATCGCAAAACGGAAAAACAAGTTGCCGGCTTGTTGCGTTCAACCTATTTTCCTTATGCAAATAAGGATGGAGTTTTAGTAGGTGTAGAAAATGAAGGCAAGGAAATTCCGGTTCAGTTTAGTTTAGAACAGAATTATCCAAATCCATTCAATCCTGAAACAACGATAAAATATACGGTCCCAAAATCTCAGTTTGTTTCTCTTAAGGTTTACGATATTCTCGGACGTGAAGTTTCAACACTGGTTAACGAAGTAAAACAACCTGGCAGTTATAATTCTCAATTCTCCATTCGTAATTCCTCGCCTCGCTCGACGCGAGTCGGAGCGGGTCAATTATCCTCCGGTATTTATTTCTATACTCTAAAGTCCGGTGATTTCGTTTCAACCAAGAAAATGGTCGTAGTTAAATAGCTTATTAAAATAATAACGGACTACTTATTAAATTAATAAGTAAACGTTTACATAACCGCCGCAATACTTCGAAATTTTGCACTATTTCACAGTTTTGCGGCGGTATTATTTTTGATTGAAATAGCGTCTATGCATAGTCCAATATCTCTCATTGACGGAATAATTATCTTAATATACCTGGTTGCAGTACTTGCACTTGGCTTGTATGTTAAGAACAGCGATAAAAACTTGAGCGATTATTTCCTCGCGGGAGGAAAGCTCGGCTGGTTCGCAATTGGTATTTCGCTTTTTGCTACCAACATTTCCAGCGAGCATTTTATTGGTCTTGCCGGTGGGGGCGCTTCCAGAGGTCTTGCCGTTGCTCAATTTGAATTAATAGCTATTTTCTTTCTTGTTATACTTGGCTGGTTTATAGCCCCAATTTTCAGAAACTCCGGAATATTTACAACACCGGAATTTCTTGAAAAGCGTTTCGATTCTTCAAGCAGAAAATTCTTTTCCGGACTTTCGATATTCACTTATATCATCACAAAAATTTTAGTTACGTTATTTGCCGGCGGAATACTATTTAATAAGATTTTTGGATGGAGCATTTTTACTTCCTCTATTATTATAATTCTGATTACAGGTCTTTATGCACTTGTTGGCGGATTTTCTGCGGTAATAAGAACACAAGTTTTTCAAGGAATACTTTTACTTATCGGCGCTTTTCTGTTAACTATTTTCGGGCTCTCTGAAGTTGGCGGAATTCAAGGCTTGCGCGAAAGATTACCAATTGAGCATTTCCAAATGTTCAAGCCAATGAGCGATCCGGATTTTCCATGGACTGGAATTTTATTTGGTGCGCCTATAATAGCTTTCTGGTATTGGTGTGCAGATCATTATATTGTTCAAAGAATACTTGGCGCCAGATCTACCGAAGATGCCCGCACCGGAACACTTATTGCATCTTTCTTAAAAATATTACCGCTCTTTATCTTAGTAATGCCCGGGCTAATTGCTGGGGCTCTCTTTCCGGAAATTCGCGGCGATGAAGCTTATCCGGTTCTTATTTCCAGCGATATCTTGCCTGCCGGAATTAAAGGGCTTGTCATTACCGGATTTTTAGCGGCGGTAATGTCTTCACTTTCGGCTTCATTTAATAGCGTAGCAGCTCTTTACACAATAGATTTTTATAAACCGAACCATCCCGATGCATCTGATAGAACTTTAGTTCTGGTTGGAAGAATGGCGACAATTGCAACAATCTTTGTTGTAATTCTGCTTGTTCCGTTTGTTAAGCTGATGAACTCTCACATTTATATCTTTTTGCAAAGCACACAGGCATTTATAAGCGCGCCGATTACTGCTGTATTTTTGTTTGGATTCACCCTTAAAAAAATAAACGCAAAGAGTGTCTTTATAGCTTTTATACTGGGAGAGTTTGTAGGAGTATCCCGGTTTTTAATTGAGTTTTTGGTTAACTCCGGAATGATTACTAATTCTCTATTAATTGAATTTGTTAAGATCAACTATTTACATTTTACGTTTTTCCTTTTTTTGTTTACATCCTTTGTTCTTGTAATGTTAAGCTATGTATTTCATTACGGCAGCGAAATTGGAGTATCAAAAATTAACTTTCAATCGAGTATTGATAACGGTATTATGAAGGTATCAGGCGGCAGGATACACGTTCTATTGTCCTTTTTCATTTTACTTTTGACTTTGAGTTTGTGGTATCTATTTGTATAATAAATTAACACAGAGAAAAACTTGTTCTGCAAGTTAACTCAAAATAAAACCAACTAAACACCAATAGGAGGAGCTATGAAAAAACTGTTAATGGCTGTAATGTTTTTAGTTATGGCTGTAGCTGCACAAGCACAAACCTACGTCTGGCAATCGATGGACAGTTCGGTTAAAGACGGATACTGGGATTTAACCCAGACATACAACAATCAGGGCGATGCAGTAGCTAAATTTGATGTTAGCGATAATGCTGCTGACAAAAAAGAGGGTGCAGGCTCTGTAAAAATTGCATATACAGTCGGTGCCGGCGAAGGCTGGGGCGGTTATATTGTTAGAACAACAGTACAACCAACTTTACCAAACTATATCAACCTATCAACAGGTACAGAATTTAGTTTCTGGTATAAAGTAACAAAACCGGTAGTTACCACTCAAGCTGGTACTGTTTTTATGGAATTCAAGCTTGGAGATTATGATGCTGATAACAAACGCGATCTCTGGTATATGGAAATGCCGGTTGATTTGGCAGATGCTTCCGGTACATGGAAACAAGCTAAAGTATCTCTTGCTTCTTTTAAAGCAGATGGCGGCGATAAAACAAAAGAATGGGCTTTACAATTTGGTGATGGTGACCGCGAAATTCAGTTAGATAAAATTAAAGGCTCGGAAATAGCTTTCGTTTATATTACTCCGGGAACTGGTACAAACACACCTACAGCAACCGGTGAAATTTTAATGGACGGTTTTGCAGTAACAGGTGATGCATACGCACCACCACTAGTTCCTTTTGCTAACGAAGCTTCTAAATTTACAACTGATGTTATGTCCTGGGCCGGTGCCGGCAATACAAGCACAATGGTTCTGACAGATGAAGCAACAGATAAACCGGAAGGTACTGCTGGTGCATTAAAAGTTGACTATACTGCTTACGCTTCACAAGATTGGGGCGGCTACTGCAGCGCTCAATATAAAATTGCAACACCACCTGCTAAAATGGCAGAAAGAACAGTTCTCTCTTTCTACGTTAAAAATGCAAAAGCTGTTACTACATCAGTTCCTAAAAGAGCAATGCTTAGAGTTACAATTTCTGAACAGAGCAATGCCGGACAAACAGAAAACTGGATGACAAAAATTCCGATTGATTTAACCCAAGTTTCCGGTTGGACAAGATATGATTTACCATTAGTAGAGAAGAAACTTATTGATGGCGATCAACATCCGGCTATTGGCGGTTTTGGACAAAACGGAAGCAACGGCAACAAAATATTCAATCCGGAAAACATCACACAAATATCTTTCGACTTATTTGCAATTGGTGCCGGCGAAGATAAAGGTCCAAAAGGAGAAAAATTAACCGGAACTATTTTATTTGCAATGATGCAGTTAGGTGGTTTCCAATTAGTTGATAAAACAGCTCCGGCAGCTCCAGTACTTAGTGCAATTAAAGGCACATATTCTAATCTAGTTTCTTGGGGCGATGTTGCCAACGAAGGAACAGAAAAATACTACGTTTATGCCAGCAAATCTCCTATTACTAGTTTAACAGCAAAAGGCGTAGAAAAAATTGGTACCGATATTGTTAGAGGCGTTCAAGTATTTGAACACTTGTTGAAATCACCAAAAGTAGATAAAGACGTAACATTCTACTATGCAATTCAAGCTATTGATAAAAACCAAAACATTGGAGCTATTGGAAACGCTGGTCCAATCACAAACAAAGCAAAAGGAATCCCAACAATTGCTTTGAAAACACCAAACTTTGTCGCTGATGGTAATTTAAATGAATGGGCTGGTATTACACCATTCGTAATAAAAACATCTAACGGTACCGGTTTCATAGCTGCTGCCGAAGATAAAAACGATGGCGATGCAGATAATTCCGCAGAAGCAGTCTATGTTGCTTTAGATAAAAATAACTTGTACGTAGCTTATGATATCAACGATAATGTTGTTCTTGATGATCCCAAATATTATCCTGGTGATACATGGCGGGCAGACGCCGCAGAATTATTTATTGGTCTTTACAACATGGATGAAGTTGCACGTACAGTAGCTTACAAACATGGAAAGACTCCGGATTACCACTTGCGTTTCAACAAACAGAAAGCTAGAGAAGATCATTGGGAAATTGAAACAACTGATTTATTGTTACCGGGTCCTAATTATTACTGGAACGATAAATTCCCATCAGGTTATGTAATTGAAGCTAAAATTCCACTTAAAGATTTAGCTACAAAGAGAAATACAGCAGCAATGCCGTTAGATGAAATTTATGTTAAAGAAGGTTTCAGAGTAATGTTCGATCTTGGAATTTTTGATGCCGACGATCTTACGGTTAACAGAAAGTCACGTATCTTCTGGACACCATCTAATAAAGATAACGGTTATAAGGATGCAACACTTTGGGGCTTCACATGGTTAGGTGATACCGACGTTATTGCAACAGGTGTAGAAGATGCAGAAATGCCTGTTACATATTCATTGGATCAAAACTATCCAAACCCATTCAACCCGACTACACAAATTAAATACTCTGTTGCTAATGCCGGTAATGTTAGCTTAAAGGTATTTGATGTATTGGGTCGTGAAGTAGCTGATTTAGTTAACAAGCATCAAGATGCCGGTCACTACTCAGTTAATTTCAACGCATCTGCTTTATCTTCCGGAATCTATTTCTATAGAATAGAAAGCGGTTCATTTGTAAGTGTTAAGAAGATGATGTTAGTAAAATAGTATTTTTTAAAGAGCGCCTCAGAATATGGGGCGCTCGTTTGATTATCATTCAAAATAATTTTCAAGGAACTGATTATGTGGAGAACAATCACAAAGGAGAAAAAAATAGTTTCCCTTGGTGTTTATCTTACCTTGTTCTTTGTTTTAGCTGCGAATGCTTTAATGTTTGCCGGTACAACTGGTAAAATTGCCGGTAGAGTTAGAGATGCTGAATCAAAGGAAGGTGTTATTGGCGCAAGCGTTGTGGTCAAGGGAACGAATATGGGTGCTGCTACCGATATAGAAGGTGACTTTTATATAAATAATCTTCCTCCGGGAAGATATACTCTTATTATTAGTTCAGTCGGCTACAATAAGGTTACGATTGAAAACATTAATGTTAGGATTGACCTTACGACAAGAGCGGATGCTGAATTAACTTCAACGGCAGTTAGCGTAGGCGAAGTTGTAATTCAGGCTAAGCAACCATTGATTACTAAAGATCTAACAGCCTCTTCTGCGATTGTATCTTCAGAAGAAATTAAATTGATGCCGGTTGAAAACCTAAATCAAATTGTTAATCTGCAAGCCGGCGTTGTTAACGGACACTTTCGCGGAGGCCGTTCCGGCGAAGTTTCTTACTTAGTTGATGGTGTTACAGTCACAGACGTTTTCAGCGGTGGTATGTCTGTAGAAGTGGAAAACAGTTCTATTAGACAAATGGAAATTATCAGCGGTACTTTTAATGCTGAATATGGACAGGCAATGTCCGGTATCGTAAACATCGTTACAAAGGATGGTGGTTCTAAATATGAAGGATCGGTTTCCGGTTATTTGGGAAGCTATCTTTCGAACCATACGGATATTTTCCAGAACATTAACAAAATAAATCTTGGCGGTCCCAAAGACGTTCAAGTTACTTTGAGTGGACCAACTCAGCTTTTAGATAACTTAAACTTCTTTGTTACTGGTCGTTATACAAAAGATGACGGATACTTCTACGGTAGAAGAATTTATAATAATTCCGATGAGAAAGCCGTTTTAATCGGGACTACAATCATTGATAATCCAACCGGAGATAGTGCCTGGGTACCGATGAGTCCGTCTGAAAAAAAATCTTTCAACGGAAAACTTTCTTATGGCTTTTCAAACTGGAAATTTAGCTACAGCATTTTTGTGGATGATAACTGGTCGAAAGGATACAGTCATGGTTACAAATGGACACCCGATGCTACAAAAGATAATTACAGAACTAATGTGATAAACAACCTTCAAATTTCTTTTCTGCCTTCTCAAAACACATTCATAACATTAAAGTTTTCTTCAAATGTTCACAAATATTGGGGACATTTATATGCAGACGAATATGACACTCGTTACGTTGATCCTAATTTGGGTACCCCATCAACCGGTTATACTTTTGCCCAGGGTGGTAACGAGACTGATAGATATTTAAGATACACAGTTACAAATATTGGACAGGTTGCTTTTGAATCTCAGGTATCGAAAGAACATAAGGTTAAGATAGGAGCGGAATTAAGAGCTCATAAGCTTTTCAATAGCTGGAAAAATATTAAGGATCAGACGGAAGGACAGATTGACTCACTTGGAAACTCGATATATACAGTTGGTTATACAGATGTAGGCACAAGATATAATATTGCATACACGCGCGAACCGTATGAATTTTCAGCTTACATTCAAGACAAGATGGAATATGATATTATGATTATAAATGCCGGCGTTCGTTTTGATTATTTCAGTTCAAACACAACAATGCCGGTTGATTTGAAAAACGCATTGAACAATCCTTTATTCCCTCACGCAAACGAAACTAGAACTGCTGAGGCTGAATATCAAATTAGCCCGCGTTTTGGTGTTTCTTTCCCGATTTCCGATAAAGGCGCAATTCACTTTTCTTACGGACACTTTTTCCAAATACCTTCTTTCGAAAGACTCTACGAGAATCATAATTATTTAATTGACCAAACAAGCTCTCTTTCATCAATGGTTGGTAATCCCGAATTGAAAGCACAGAAAACAGTTAAGTATGAGCTTGGTTTGCAGCAAGTACTCTTTCCGAATGTTTCTATAGACCTTTCTGTTTATTACAGTGATATCAGAAACTTACTTGGTACAGAAATTCTAAAGACTTACGAAGGATTTAACTTTGGACGCTTCATTAATCAAGATTATGGAAACGTTAAAGGACTTATAATTACGCTCGATAAAAAATTCGCAGACATGTTTTCAGCAAAGATAGATTACACCTACCAAACAGCATCGGGTAACGCTTCCGATCCGCTGCAAAACTATTATAATAATCAATCGGATCCTCCTGTAGAGGGAAACAAGAAAGTTGTTCCTTTGAACTGGGACCAAACCCACACTGTAAATATGTCTTTAACATTTGGCGATCCTTCCGATTGGACTGCCGGATTCATTATGAATTACGGTTCCGGATCACCTTACACGGTTGCTACACGGTATTCACAAGGGCTACGCTTTGAAAACAATGGTAGAAAACCAAGCACACTCAATGTGGATTTGAAAGCAAACAAAGTGTTTAAAGTATTTGGCTTTGATGTTAATACATTCTTGCTGGTTTATAATTTGTTCGATATAAAAAATGAGTATGGTGTTTATGGGTCTTCCGGCAGAGCAAATGTAGATTTGGAAACAGAATTTGCTGCTCCAATCATTGGTCATAACACAATACAAGAGTATGTGAATAATCCTCAAATGTATTCTTCGCCAAGAAGAATTAGTGTTGGTTTTAATGTGAATTTTTAATAGAACGTCTAGAATAAATCTGGAAAATGGAGTTTAGAATGAAGAAAAATTTATTAATAGTGTTTTTAATCCTGCTGGCAATAGGTGATTTGTCCTGGGCACAATCCAGAGAACAAATTTTGAAATACCTTGCTGAACCGGTGGGAAATAAAACTTATAGAAAAAGAGGAATATTGGATGGTAACCTTGTCCGTACTCTTTTCTTTAATGATGGACAGATTGGATATTGGGAAGACAGACCTTCAATGAACTGGCCAAAAGGTACAAATCATATGTATTCCGATGGTTGTACCCCTCTTGTATCAGCATCAGTTTTAGCTCCGGGTAACGGGCAATATATCCATCCAGCTCAAACATCTTACCGTGAAGAAGTTGACACTGATCCGGTATCAGGAACACTTTGGGTTACAGAACCAGTTCCCGGTTATGCCGGCGGAGCTTCTCAAAGCCCGGCTATTAGCGATAAGCCAAAATCATGGCCGGAAATTTGGCCTACTTCTCTGCCAAACATAGACCCAAGCTGGAATGGTCAATGGTTCGGCTATTTTGGTAAAGGTGTAACAAATGCTGAACAAGAAGCTTTCTTTGTAATGGATGATTCACAAGACCGTGAGTTTTCTAGACCGCCATATTCTTATCATCCAATAGCCGGAAGAGAAGAAGATAGAAACGGTTTAGGTTTAAGAATGGAAGTTAGAACCTTCCAGTGGGTAAACGTGCTTGCAGAAGATATCATTTTTGCTCACTACGATATTGTTAACCTTGCCGATGCAAGTTACGATACAACTTATTTTGGTTTCTATGCAGATACCGGTGTTGGCGGCTTGGCTGATAATGGTGATGATTACGCTTCTTATGATACCAAACTTGATATTACTTATGCTTTTGATAACCCGGCAATAGCAAATGAATCAGCATCTGATACTTGGGTAACCGGTTATATGGGTTATGCATTTTTGGAAAGCCCAGGTAATAGTTTTAACGGACGCGATGATGATGAAGATGGTATTGTTGATGAAAAACGAGATGATGGAATTGATAATGATAAGGACTGGGAGAAATTTGGAGATGTAAATAACAATGGTACTTGGGATAAAGGCGAACCGTTGAATAACGACGTAGGTAAAGATGGTGTTGGTCCCTTTGATATAAATTATGTAGGTCCGGATGATGGTGAAGGAAATGGAATTCCTGATGATGGTGAACCCAACTTTGATAGAACAGATAAAGATGAATCCGACCAAATTGGTTTAACATGTTTGGTTATCGAAAGATTATCGAACAAAGGTTCAAACGCTATTTGGCCTAAGAACGATGAAGCTATGTGGCGAAGAATGAATTATCTAACATTCGACACATCATTAACAAAATCTAATATCCAGATTCTTTTTAGTTCCGGTCCTTTCCCGCTCAAGGTTAATAAAAGAGAAAGATTCTCTATGGCTTTAGTAATGGGAGCCGACTACGCCGATATGGTTTTCAACAAAGAGACAGTTCAAAATATTTATAATGGTAATTACAACTTCTTTAAGCCGCCTCTAAAGCCAACATTATCTGCTATTCCAGGTGACAAAAGAGTGTTCCTATACTGGAACGATATTTCGGAAAGATCATACGATAACTTCTTAAGAAAGTATGATTTTGAAGGATACTTGCTTTATAGAAGTGAAGAACCGGAATTCAATGACATAAAAACTATTACCAACTCTAAAGGCGAACCAAAGTTCTGGAAGCCAATTGCTCAGTTCGATTTGAAAGATGGTATTAAAGGCTCCGATCCTATTGGCGTAAAAATGCTTGAAGGTGCTTCGTTCTGGCGTGGTTATGATAACGGTCTTCAGCATTCATATATAGATACTACTGTTGTTAACGGAAAGGCTTACTATTACGCACTTGTAGCTTACGATCAAGGCGACCCGAATTACGGCACATTAGGTTTAATGCCTACTGAAACACCAAAGGTAATTACGCAGAATTTCTCTGGACAAATAACATTTGTTGATATCAACTGCGCTGTTGTAACACCAAACGCTCCATCAGCCGGTTATTCAACCGCACAAATTGTTGGTGATATAAGTAAAGTTAAAGGCGGAATTGGTTCCGGCAAAATGAACGTTATTGTTCTTAATCCTGCAAATGTAAAAGATGGTGCCGTTTATAAAGTTAAGTTTAACTCAGCCGGTACATTTCCAACATTCAAAACAACATCCTACACATTAACAAGAACAGTAGGCGGCGCTGAAGAAACTATTACTGCCGATGTAGATACTGCTTTATTTGCTAAAGGACAGTTCAGCAATCCATTTGATGGACTGATAATGTCGGTTGTAGTAGATACGATAGGTGCTGTTAAACAAAAAGGCTGGGTAAACGGTTTTAGTAATGTTGATATGAATATAGCTCCGGATAAATCATCTCCGGCACGTAATGTTGCCTGGCCGGCAGATTACGAATTTGAATGGCTGCCGGAAGGTACATTCTACACTACACCGTTTACCAAATTCAACTCTCCGGTTAAAGTGAAAAATATAACTACCGGTCAAGATGCGGCTTTGGAAATTTTTGATAATGATAAAGACGGCAAATTTACTCTTGGCGATGACGCTGTAATTATTGAATATGTTAACGGTCAGTTTAAGTTGACGTGGAGACTTCAAATGCGCATTCCGGCAGCGCCAATGTATGCAGCGCCAAAAGCCGGATATGTTTTTAGATTTACTACGTCAAAGCCGTTCCTAAAAGACGATTACTTTGAGTTCACTACCAAAGGCGCAAGAGTTGATGAATCACTTGCCAAGACTGATCTCAATAAAATTGCAGTGGTTCCAAATCCATATATAAGCGCTGCATCTTGGGAAGTTAGAAATAACGTTGCAAACGGAAGAGGAACAAGACGCTTAGACTTTATTCATCTTCCTTCTTCATGCACTGTTAGAATCTATACTGTAACGGGTGCTTTGATTAAAACTCTGGAAAAAACAACCGGTGTTACAGATGGTACACTTTCCTGGAACCTAATTACAGAAGACGGTACCGACGTTGCGTACGGCTTATACATTTATCATGTTGATGCACCTGGAGTTGGCGAGTACATCGGCAAATTCGCGATAATCAAATAGCGGTGGAGTGAATATGAAAAGAATAAATATAATTATGATTGTTTTACTTGCTGTAACGGCTATCACCGCACAAGACGTTTCAAAGAACGTTTCAAAACGCGGAACAACAGCAGCGCCATTCTTAGGAATTAGCCAGGGTGCGCGTGCATCTGCTATGGGAAGCGCATTTGTTGCTGTTGCTGATGACCCAACAGCTATTTTCTGGAACCCGGCAGGTATCGCAAGGATTCCTGGCGGTTCCGTTACTTTCGATCACACAAGCTGGATAGCTGATCTTAGCTACAACTATATGGCTGCAACGTATAACTTAGGTAACTTCGGTGCTCTGGGTATTAGCTTCCTAAGTTCTTCTATGGATGAAATGTCTGTAAGAACAGTTGATAAACCGGAAGGTACCGGCGAAATGTTCAAGGCACAAGATGTTGTTTTTTCTGTTGCCTACGCTATTAACCTTACAGATAATTTCTCAATCGGGTTTAATCCAAAATTCATTATGCAAAGTATCTGGAGAACATCTGCCAGCGCATTTGCTCTTGATTTAGGTGTTATGTACAGAACTCCTTTTGATGGAATTATGCTCGCTATGTCTATTCAAAACTTTGGAACAAAGATGAAGTTGAATGGAACTTCAGCGCTTGTTCTTTATGATCCGGATCCCAACACTACTGGAAACAACGGAAAGATTCCTGCTTACCTTGAAACTGATGAATGGGAACTGCCTTTAACATTTAGAGTTGGTTTATCCTACGAACCTTTCCGCACAGAAATGCACAGTCTAGTTGTTGCATTCGATGCATTGCATCCATCCGACGATTATGAAAGTATTAATGCCGGAATGGAATATGGGTTCAGCGATATGTTCTTTTTGCGCGGTGGTTATAAATCATTATTCCTAAAAGATTCCGAAGAATCGTTTACAGTTGGTGCCGGTATTAAACAGACATTCTTTGGAAATGTAGGAATTAAGGTTGATTACTCGTATGGAGATTTTGGTAGATTAAAAGATGTACAAAAACTATCTGTTGGTGTAACATTCTAAAAAAATTCCGTGATTCATGGTGCCTCCTAGATCCATTGGAATGCAGCAGGGTGAGCGTAAATGCTCACCCTTTGTTGTATAAAGCAAAAACAAAAAGGATGATTTATATGAAAAAAATAAGTTTGGTAGCCGTACTGATCATTATGGTGTTTCAATTTTCAGAAGTAACTGCAAAGAATTACAAAGGAGCAGAGTATAGAACAAAAGAATCGTTTCTTTACGGAAGATTTGAGGCAAGCTTTAAAGCGTGTGGAAAAGAGGGAACTCTTAGTACAATGTTTACTTATTTTGATGGAACTGCGGAAGACCCATGGGCAAACAATAAATGGAATGAAATTGATATTGAAATTTTAGGTCGTTACAGAAATGATGTTCAATACAATACAATAACATCCGGCTCAACAAATCATGTCCGCCATCAACCAGTCAATTTTGATCCGGCGTTAGATTATCATACTTACGCATTCGAGTGGACGCCCGATTACATTGCCTGGTTTATTGATGGAGTTGAAGTTTACCGGCAGACAGAATCATTTGTAAAAACAGTAACCCGTGCTCAAAAATTAATGTTTAATATGTGGCTCCCTCAGTGGACAGACTGGATGGGTGTATTCACAGAACAAATTCTTCCGGCATTTACACATTATGATTGGGCTGCTTACTATAAATATTCACCTGGTAATGGCAATTATGGAACCGGAAACAATTTTACCTTTAGCTGGCGCGATGATTTTGATTCGTTTGATTCCAACAGATGGGAGAAAGCAACACATACATGGGGAGGAAATAACAGCGATATGTCTCCGGACAACATCAATTTCAAAGATGGGAAGATGATATTGAGTTTAACTACATCATCTGAACTTGGTGCCGGTGATAAAAAGGCTCCTACAATTATTTCTGCAAGAGCAATTAACGAAACCAAAGTACAAGTATTTTTTTCCGAAGAAGTTGAAAAGGCTTCCGCCGAAACTGCCTCTAAATATGTTTTAGCCGGAATACCGGAAACTAAGAAAGCAACATTGCTCGACGATAATAGAACAGTTGAACTTGATGTTGAAAAAATTGACTTAGCTTCATCACCCAACCTCATTGTACTTTCCGGAATAAAGGATAAAGCAAACCCGGCAAATTCTTCCGTTACTTTGGCAAAAGCAATAATTCCTACTCCTAAACCTAAGTTCCCGCTTAAAATAAATGTAGGTGGTAATGATTATAACGATTTTATTGCCGATAGAGAGTTTAAAACAGATACGGCAAATTATGGTTATATGGAAGGATCAAAAATTTCTTCCGTAGTTGATGTTGCAAACACAACAGATGATGTTGTTTACCAAGCTGGAATTAATGGACTCGCAAAATATATTGTCCGCGTTCCAAACGGCAGATACAAAGTAAGATTATTGTTTTCGGAAAACACTATAACAAACACCGGTATTAGGGTGTTTGATGTTTACATTCAAGGCAAACAAGTAGTTAAGGCTCTCGATATTGTGAAAGAAGCCGGATTAAAAACCGCAATTGAAAAAGTTGCAGATGATGTTTTAGTAACTAATTATATGCTTGATATTCATTTTGCCGCATTATTAAACACGGCTATTATCAACGGAATTATCATAGAGCAGATTGGAACCGATGTTGAAGAACATTCAAGCGTTCCAACAAATTTCCAACTAGAACAGAACTTTCCAAATCCTTTTAATCCGGAAACAACAATAAGGTATTCTATTCCAGTAGAGACGAGGCATGCCTCGTCTTTACAATATGTTACATTAAAAATTTTTGATGTAATTGGAAGAGAGGTTACAACATTGGTTGATGAACACAAACAACCTGGGGTTTATGATTCTCAATTCTCAACTCTTAATTCTCAATTATCCTCGGGAGTTTATTTTTATCAATTAAGAGTTGGAGATCCTTCGCTTCGCTCGGGACATAGTTTTGTTCAAACAAAAAAGATGATGCTCATCAAATAATTTCTTCATTTAGTATTTTTGCAAAAGTAAACCTTAACTCATCTCAATGGAATAACAATGGCTCAAGCAGTAAAGACACGTACACAAGAAACGGATATTGATAAGAAAGTAAAATCTTTACTTGCTCAAATGACGCTCGAAGAAAAAGTCGGGCAGATGACCCAGATTACTCTTCAAGCGGTTTCCACACAAGCTAAGACTAAAGACCAAGAGCATATTCTTGATGTGAAAAAACTTGAAGAAGCTATTGTTAAGTATAAAATCGGTTCTATGCTTAATGCCTGGGATGCAGCCTTCTCTTTAGATTACTGGCGTTACATAATTAAAAATGTACAAGACATTGTTCTGAATAAAACAAGATTAAAAATACCGGTACTATACGGCGTAGATGCAATCCATGGTGCCACTTACACTCTTGGCTCAACATTGTTTCCGCAATCGTTAGCAATGGCTTCTTCTTTCAATCGCGATTTGGAAAGAAGCGCCGGAGAGATTTGTTCTAAAGAAGTTCGGGCTTCCGGCATCCCCTGGAATTTTTATCCCGTTCTTGATGTTGGAAGAAACCCAATCTGGCCAAGGTATTGGGAAACATTTGGTGAAGACACTTTTCTTGTTAGCGAAATGGGAAAAGCGTACATCGAAGGCGCGCAGGCTGCCGACATGAGCCGCGATGATAAAGTTGCAATCTGCTTAAAACATTATGCCGGTTATAGCGTACCGCTAAATGGAAAAGACAGATCACCGGCGTGGATAGGCGAGCGAAGTTTGCGGGAATATTTTCTGCCTCCTTTCAAGAATGCGATAGATGCCGGCGCAGAAACAATTATGATTAACTCTGCAGAGATAGATGGAATTCCCGGACATGCAAACTATCATTTGTTAACAGAGGTTCTTCGCAATGAATGGAAGTTTAAGGGTTTCACTATTTCCGATTGGCAGGATATTCAGCGCCTTCACATAAGAGATAATGTTGCAGATACGCAGGAAGAGGCTGTGCGCATGGCAGTAATGGCTGGTGTGGATATGAGTATGGTTCCGTTTGATTTTTCCTTCTGCAAAATTTTGGTAAAGCTTGTTAAACAAGGTAAAGTGCCGATGAAAAGAATCAACGAAGCCGTGAGCAGAATTTTGCGTGTTAAATTTATGGTTGGTTTGTTTGAAAATCCATATTCTAAAACTTCTTGCGAGAACACATTTGCCGGTGATAGACATACAGAACAAAATTATGAAGCCGCTAAAGAAACAATCATCCTGGCAAAGAATGAAAACAATTTTCTTCCTTTATCTAAAAACTCAAAGCTGTTAGTAACCGGACCGACTGCGGATAAACTTTCTGTATTAAATGGCGGTTGGACAATCACATGGCAAGGAAATGTTGAAGAACTTTATCCAAAAGAAAAGAAAACTGTTTTGGAAGCTGTAAAAGAAAAAGTTGGAGAAGAGAATCTAGTCTTTGTTGCCGGAACAGACTTTAACAAAGAAATAAACATTGACGAGGCAGTTAAAGCAACAAAAAATGTTGATGTAGTTTTACTCTGTCTTGGCGAATCAACTTACTGCGAAACGCCGGGAAATATTGTTGACCTTACTTTAGAAGAAACTCAACTAAGATTAGCTTCGGAAATTTTCAAAACCGGCAAGCCGGTTGTTCTTTTATTGCTTGAAGGAAGACCGCGCATCATTAGTAAAATTGAAGTAATGGCAAATGCTGTTGTTGTTTCATTCTTGCCGGGAATGGAAGGCGCGCGCGCAATTGCTGATGTATTGTTTGGTGATGTTAATCCAAGTGCTAAAATGCCGGTTAGTTATCCACGCTATGTAAATGATTTTGTTCACTATGACCATAAATATCTTGAATCGCGCGACGGCAATGTTTACAATCCTCAATACAAATTTGGACATGGCTTAAGTTACACTGCTTACGAGTACAGCAATCTCCGTCTTTCGAAAAAGAAAATTAAGAAAGGTGAAAGTGTTAAGGTAAAAGTTGATGTAACGAATAGCGGAAAGCGTGCCGGAAAAGAATCGGTGTTGGTGTATCTCTCCGATCTTTTCGCTACAGTTTCTCCATGCAACAAAAGGCTCAAGGGATTCGAGAAGATTTATCTTGAACCGGGCGAAACCAAAACCGTTGAGTTTTTAATCACACCGGAACATATGTCGTTTATTGGTTTGAATTTGAAACCGGTAGTTGAGAAAGGGAAGTTTGTAGTAAGTGTTGAAAACCTCAAGGACGAGTTTGAATTAATTTAGCCACAATCATTCGCGATCTTGTTCTTAATCATAATTTTAATCTTCTGTTTAGAGTATGAGCAAGATCAAGATTACGATCACGAAAAAGCGAAACATTTTTGTTATACATTCTTTCTTCGGTAATTAGTAATTTCACTCAACAAAACTTCTTGTTGAGGATGAAATGAAAAACAAAAATTTCTTTTTAATACTTCTAACGATCTCAGCTCTTTCCGTTCTTACTTCTTGCGGGTCAAGCGCCGTAGTACAAAACACATGGCGTTCAACAGAGATTAAAATTGACGGAAACTTTACCGATTGGCAAAATCATCTTAAGATGTTACCGGACCAGAAAATTTCTCTTGGGTTTACAAACGACGACAAATTCTTATACATGTGCTTGGTTACCGAAGACAGAATGAAAATCATGCAAATGACGCGAGCCGGATTCATTACATGGTTTATTCCTTCCGGCGGAAGCGATAATACATTTGGTATTAAGTATCCTCTTCCAAATAAAAACTTACCGCGCGAGCAAATGCAAAATATGGGACGCGAAATGTTTCAGCAGCAAGGTGGATTGGATAAAATTGTAAACATGTTGTTAGAGAAACAAACCGAGATGCAAATTCTAAACTCAGATAAATATTCTCTATCGCTACTTCCAATTGAAAATCAGGATGGCATTAAAGCGAAGTTAGGTTATGTTGACGGCAAATTTGTTTACGAGCTGCAAGTTCCGCTAGCGGTTCATACCGATTACGCATTTCAGATAGCAGCTATGCCGGGCGAGAATTTGCAGATTAAGTTTGAAACTGAACAAGCTGAAGCCACTGCCGGAAGGGGATCTGGAGCCGGAATGGCACAAGGTGGTGGCGGACAAATGGGCGGCGGCGGAATGGGCGGAATGAGACAAGGCGCTGGCGGCGGCAATATGCAAAGATTCCAAATGCCGGAACCACTAAACTATTCTACTGAAGTAAAGTTAGCTCAGCAGAAATAAAATTTTCTTTGAGGTCGAAGAACCGATTCGACCTCTTTTTCTTTAGCTTATTAAATTAATAAGTGAACTTATCATAATAATAAACCGATAGTTATTGTTTGTTTGAAACGAATTCTGACCTTGTAAAATCAAGCTAAAAAGTAGTTTTCCAATACGTAAATTCGAGTTTATGAGGCATAATTTTTGCGCTGATTTTCTCCTTTCATACAAATAAATGCATAGCAACTCTTAACTAATAATGGAGTGATTAATGGCTTCTACTGCACCATCAACAATATCTGCTAAAGCAAACGGCAACGGGCAGAATTACACATTTGCACTAACTGTGTTAACATCCCTTTTCTTTATGTGGGGTTTCATAACATGTTTGAATGATATTTTAATCCCTCACTTAAAAGCGGTTTTTACACTTAATTATACACAAGTAATGTTGATTCAATTCAGCTTCTTTACTGCGTATGCCGTCGTATCGCTTCCTTCCGGAATGATGGTGGAAAAAATTGGTTATAAAAACGGAATTGTAATTGGTCTTATCACGGCTGGTATTGGCTGCTTGATGTTTTATCCGGCTGCGGGTTATCAATCGTTCATAATGTTTTTGATCGCTCTGTTCGTTTTAGCAAGCGGAATCACTTTGCTTCAAGTTGCTGCAAATCCATATGTGGCTATTCTTGGTAAACCGGAAACAGCTTCAAGCAGATTGAATCTTACACAGGCATTTAATTCTCTCGGCACAACAATAGCTCCGGTGTTTGGTTCAATATTAATTTTATCTCTCGCGGTAAAGACAGCAGAAGAAATGAAGAACATGCTGCCGGCAGATGTTTCAGCTTACAAACTTGCAGAAGCTAGCGCAGTTCAAGCTCCTTATTTGGGATTAGCAGCAGTACTTTTTGCTATTGCGGCTATGTTTGCAATTATCAAACTGCCCAAGATAGAAGCTTCCGAAGTTGGTTCCAGTGGCGGCGATGGCGAAAGCATGCAAGATAAACACCACAGTGCTTGGGGTTATAAACATTTGGTCCTTGGTGCCATTGGTATTTTTGTTTATGTAGGCGGCGAAGTTTCAATCGGTTCATTCCTTGTAAATTATTTTGGTCAACCGGAAATTGCCGGTTTAAAAGAAGCCGATGCCGGTAAATACGTTTCATTTTATTGGGGCGGCGCAATGGTTGGAAGATTTCTCGGCTCATACCTTACAACAAAAATAAAACCAAATTTATATTTGCTTGCTAACGCAGTTGTAGCGGCAGTTTTGGTTTTGGTCTCAATGTTTACATTTGGACAAGTTGCAATGTGGTCAATTCTCGCTGTTGGTTTATTCAACTCAATTATGTTTCCAACAATTTTTACTTTAGCAATTGACGGACTAGGAAAACATACCGGACAAGCATCCGGAATTTTGTGTACGGCAATTGTAGGTGGCGCGTTGCTTCCGGTTCTCCAAGGTTATTTTGCAGACACAATAGGAATTCATCATGCATTCTTTATTCCAGTACTCTGCTATCTCTACATAGCGTATTATGGTCTTAAAGGCTACAAGCCGGCGTTACGATAAACAAGAAAATATAAAGTTGATTCTGCAGAGAAATGCGGAAACGAATAAGGAAAAACCTTTATGGAAAAAACAAAAGTTGCAGTTGGTATTGATGTTGGCGGTACGAATACGGTTTTTGGATTTGTAAGCGAAGCTGGAAAAATAATTTATGAATCATCAATACATACTAGAGCAGAGCAAAAAGCAGATCAGTTATTTGAAAGATTATTTAAAGCGATTGATTCTTCTTTTAAGAAGCTTGAAAAGAAATATGAACTGGTTGGAATCGGTTTGGGCGCACCAAACGCAAACTATTACAAAGGAACTGTTGATTCTCCTCCAAACTTAAACTGGGGGAGCGTTAATGTTTTGAAAATTGTGAAGAAGTATTCTTCTCTTCCAGCGGCAATTACAAACGATGCAAACGCTGCCGCGATTGGAGAAATGATCTTCGGCGCTGCCAAGGGAATGAAAGATTTTATTGTAATAACTCTTGGTACCGGTTTAGGAAGCGGAATAGTTGTTAACGGACAATTAGTTTACGGCGCAGATGGCTTTGCCGGGGAAATTGGTCACACGGTTCTTGATCCTAATGGAAGAGAATGCGGCTGCGGCAGAAAAGGTTGTTTGGAAACTTATGCATCAGCGACCGGAATACGCAGAACTGTTTTTGAATTAATTGGAACAACAAATACTCCAAGTGTACTACGTGATAAAAACTTTACAAAACTTACTGCCAAAGAAATTGCAGACGCGGCAAAGAAGGGAGATAAACTTGCTCTTGCTGCTTTTGATTACACTGCAAGGATTCTCGGTTTGAAAATGGCGGATTCAGTTGCGCATTTAAGCCCGGAAGCTATAATTCTTTTCGGCGGTCTTGCTTTAGCCGGAGATTTAATTATAGCTCCAACCAAACGTTATATGGAAGAATACATGCTCAACATTTTCAAAAATAAAGTGAAAGTAATTCCATCTGCATTGCCGGGCGCAGGTGCAGCAGTGCTTGGTTCCAGCGCTCTTATTTGGAATGAACTGAAAAAGATATAATCATTTTGGAAGGGTTGCTTCAACCCTTCCTTGTTTTACTGCTTTCAACCACAAGAATTGCTTGAACTGGAAATACAATTAGAAACAAACAACTTCCGAATGACAAATAAACAAACGAGGCTGAAATGAAATTTAAGGTGATAATGATTGCTTTGATCTTAGGATCATCATTTATCTTTTCGCAAAAAATGAAAGAAGATGCGCTTAACAAAAAAGTTGATGAGCTTCTTTCAAAGATGACTCTTGAAGAAAAAATTGGTCAGATGACCCAAGTTGATTTAGACGCAATCAAGAAAACCCCAAAGGATATTGCAAAGTATGCAATTGGTTCATTGCTTTGCGGCGGCGATACAGAATCGCCGGATATTTCAGCTCAAGGCTGGGCTGATACATACATGAAATACCAAAACATAGCTTTGAAATCCCGCTTAGGCATTCCAATTATTTGGGGAATTGATGCGGTGCATGGACATAACAATGTTGATGGCGCTACAATCTTTCCGCACAATGTTGGACTTGGCGCAACTCGCAATCCGGTGTTGGTAGAAAAAATTGCTGCTGTTACAGCAGCAGAAATTAGAGGAACCGGAATACAATGGGATTTTGCACCATGCGTAGCTGTTGCGCGCAACGAACGCTGGGGAAGAACTTACGAAAGCTATGGCGAAGATCCTGAGCTTGTGAAGAAACTCGGTGCCGCGTACGTTCGTGGAATGCAGACAAAAGATTTATCCGGTGAAACCGCTGTTCTTGCAAGTGTAAAACATTTTATGGGTGATGGCGGAACAACAAATGGAAAAGATCAAGGTAATACTGAAGTTGATGAAGCCACACTGAGAAAAATTCACATGCCGGGTTATGTAGAAGCAATTAAAGCCGGCGCAAAGAACATTATGATTTCGTACAATAGCTGGAATGGCGCAAAGATGCACGGACACAAATATTTGATGACAGATGTTTTAAAAGGCGAACTTGGTTTCAAAGGCTTCGTAGTTTCCGATTGGGCTGCGATTGATCAGTTAGATAAAGATTATAAGACTGCAATTGGAATATCAATCAATGCCGGAATGGATATGGCGATGATTCCAAACGGGGTTGATAAACCAAACAATTATGTTCAGTTCATCACTTTCTTAAAAGAATTAGTAAATGAAGGCAAAGTTCCGATGAGCAGAATTGATGACGCTGCCGGTAGAATTCTAAAAGTGAAATTAGAAATGAATCTTTGGGAAAACTATGGAGTCAATAAAAAATTAACCGAAGCTGTTGGTTCACCGGAACATAGAGAAGTTGCGCGAGATGCAGTCCGCCAATCTTTAGTGTTATTAAAAAATGATAACAACACATTGCCGCTTTCAAAAGAATTAAAAAGAATTCACGTAACCGGGAAAAGTTCTGATGATATTGGCAATCAATGCGGAGGCTGGACAATTATCTGGCAAAGCAAAAGCGGCAACGTAATTAAAGGCGGAACAACAATTCTTCAAGCAATTAAAAACACGGTTTCGAGCGGAACAGCTGTAACAACTTCTACTGACGGCTCCGGTGCTGGGGGCGCTGATGTTTGCATTGTGGTTGTTGGCGAAACTCCTTATGCAGAAATGTTTGGCGACCGCGAGGACTTAAGTCTTGCAAAAGAAGATGTTGCTGCAATTGAAAAAGCAAAAGCTTCCGGCGTTCCGGTTGTAGTAATTCTACTTTCCGGCAGACCAATGCTAATTGAAAATGAATTGAAGAACTCAAATGCATTTGTTGCTGCCTGGCTTCCGGGAACAGAAGGACAAGGAGTTGCTGATGTTTTGTTTGGCGATTTCAAACCTACCGGGAAACTTCCTCATTCGTGGCCAAAAAGCATGAAGCAAATTCCAATTAATGTTGGCGATGCAAATTACGATCCTCTCTTTCCGTTTGGTTTTGGTCTAACATATTAATCTATAAATAAGAGGCTCTTACAAGCCTCTTTCTTTAAAGGAGAAATTACACAATGAAAAAAATGTTTTTGTTTATTCTAATTGGCTCTGCACTTTTTGCTCAGAACAAAACATATACACAGCGCGCAGATTCGGTTTTAGCATTAATGACACTGGAAGAAAAAGTTGGTCAGCTTGTTCAATACAGTGGCGATTGGGCAACTGGTGCCGCTCAAGGAAGACCATCAGAAACCAGTGATGAATTGTTAAAGAAAGGAAAAATAGGTTCTTTCTTAAATGTTGTTAGTTCAGAAAAAACAATGAAGCTTCAAAAAATTGCCGTTGAGCAATCGAGATTAAAAATCCCGCTCATATTTGGCTTGGATGTAATTCACGGATACTTCTCAACATTTCCGGTTCCGATTGGAGAAGCAAGTTCGTGGAATCCAACGTTGATAGAAAAATCAGCGCGCATGCAAGCTATTGAAGCTTCATCAGCCGGTATTCATTGGACATTCAACCCGATGGTTGATATTGCCCGCGATCCGCGCTGGGGAAGAATTATGGAAGGAAGTGGCGAAGATCCATACCTGGGTTCGCTGATGGCTGCCGCCCGTGTTCGCGGTTATCAAGGAAAAGATTTATCTGCTAACAACACAATATTGGCTTGTGTTAAACATTATGCTGCATACGGCGGCGCAGAAGGCGGGCGCGATTACAACACAGTTGATTTATCGGAAAGAAACTTGAGAGAATTTTATTTGCTTCCTTACAAAGCAGCAGTTGAAGCCGGCGCCGGTTCGCTGATGGCTTCGTTTAATGAAATTGGTGGTGTTCCATCTTCTGCAAGTAAATTTTTGATGACGGATATTTTGCGAGGCGAATGGAAAAGTGATGCTTTCGTTGTAAGCGATTGGAATTCGATTGGCGAACTAATTCCTCACGGAGTTGCAAAAGATAGAATGAAAGCAGCAGAGCTCGGAATCAAAGCAACAGTTGATATGGATATGGAAACAAGCGCGTACTTTTATCATCTGGCTGAATTAGTTAAAGAAGGTAAAGTTGATATTAAATTAGTTGATGATGCTGTCCGCCGCGTGCTGATCGCTAAATTCAAACTTGGCTTGTTTGATGATCCCTACAAATACTGCAATGTTGAAAGGGAGAAGAAAACAATAAAGAGTAAAGAGATAGTTGACGCAACAAGAGAAGTTGCGCAAGAAACTTTGGTTCTCTTGAAGAACGAGAAAAATATCTTGCCGTTGAGCAAATCGCTTAAATCAATTGCGTTGATAGGTCCACTTGTTAAATCAAAAGATAATCCTCTCGGCGGCTGGTCTGCCCTTGGCGATAGCAACGATGTTGTTTCTGTTTATGAAGGATTAACACAAAAGCTTGGTAAGAATGTAAAAATAAATTACGCTGAAGGCTGTACTATACTTGGCAAAAATAAAAGTGGATTTGCAACAGCGGTAAAAGCGGCTAAAGCTTCGGAAGTTGTTGTAGTGTTTGTTGGTGAACACCGCGGTATGAGCGGCGAGGCAAACTCCCGTGCTACATTGGATTTGCCGGGCGTTCAAGAAGATTTGGTTAAAGAACTTAAGAAAACCGGAAAGCCGGTAGTCGTTGTGTTGATGAATGGAAGACCACTTACAATTCCTTGGCTTCAAGAAAATGTTAACGCAATTATTGAAGCTTGGTATCCGGGAATTAGTGCCGGAATTGTAATAGCCGATGCATTGTTTGGTGATCTAAATCCAAACGGAAAATTAACCGTAACTTTCCCTCGTTATGTTGGGCAGGTTCCAATTTATTACAATTATAAAAACACCGGCAGACCGCACGATCCAACAAACCATTACACATCATATTACATGGATTTGGAGAACTCTCCGCTTTATCCATTTGGTTACGGTTTGAGCTACACTACATTTGAATATTCGGCACCAACATTAAGTAAAACAAATATCAAGAAAGATGAATCGCTAACCGTTACTGTTGAAGTAAAGAACACCGGAAAATTTGAAGGCAAAGAAGTTGTTCAGTTGTACATTAGAGATTTAGTCGGCAGCGTTACACGTCCGGTTAAAGAGTTAAAAGACTTTGCAAAAATTTCTTTGAAGCCGGGTGAAACAAAGAAAGTTGAATTCACCATCACACCGGAAAAATTTAAATTCTACGACATTAACTTGAAGCATGTTGTAGAACCGGGAGACTTCAAAGTGTTTGTAGGAACAAATTCCGTTGACGTAAAGGAAGCTTCGTTCACAGTTGTTGAATAGGAGATAAAATGAAATCGAAGTTGATTTATTCTTTGTTAGCGGTATTAGCTTTTGCGTACGGCTGTTCTTCGGAGTTGGTTGTGAAGGAGAGTGGAATGAAAAAGCAGATCGAGAAAAAAATGACAACCAACTTTGAACAAAAAGTTAGTTTGAATTATTTGCTTGCTCTGCCAAAGGATTATGATAAGAAAGAAAAATGGCCGCTTCTTATGTTTCTGCATGGCTCCGGTGAACGCGGAGATAATCTTGAATTGCTTAAGAAACATGGTCCACCAAGATTAATTGAAGAAGGAAAGGAATTTCCTTTCATAGTTGTTTCACCGCAATGCCCAAGCGGAATTCGCTGGAAAACAAATGCATTAATTGCTTTGATTGATGAAATAATCAAAAACTATAATGTTGACGAGAATAGAATTTATGTTACCGGCTTAAGCATGGGCGGATACGGAACATGGAAACTTGCTAATGAAATTTCCGACAGGCTTGCAGCTATTGTTCCAATTTGCGGTTGGGGCGATTCATGGACAATCTGTGAAATTGGCGACCTTCCAGTTTGGGCTTTCCATGGCGGCAAAGATAACGTTGTTGATCCTAAAAAATCGCAAGAGCTTGTTGACGCGCTGAAGCGCTGCAACGGAAATGTTCAGTTCACTTTGTACCCGGAAGCAAATCACGATTCGTGGACCGAGACTTATAATAATCCGAGAGTTTATGAGTGGCTGCTACAGCAATCTTTAGAACAGAGAAAGAAATTAAACTCAAATTGGTTTTAGGAACTTAAAATGAAAAAAATACTATTTGCAGTTTTGTTGTTTGCAGCGTCTCTATCCGCACAGCAAAAAGGTTTTGTAAAAGTTGATGGAAAGCATTTTGTTGAGCCGAATGGAAAGAAATTTTTGCTTCGCGGAATTAATCTTGGTAACTGGCTCAATCCTGAAGGCTACATGTTTAAGCTTCAGAATGTAAGTTCTTACCGGTTGATTGATAACACGATTAAGGAATTAATAGGTGCGGATGAAGCAAGGAATTTCTGGAAAACATTCCGCGATAATTACATTACAAAAGAAGATATTCATTTCATCAAAGCTTCCGGATTGAATCATATTCGCGTGCCGTTCAATTTCAAACTTTTTCTTGTAGAAGATCATCCGGAAATTTGGCTGGAAGAAGGATTCCAAAGACTTGATGATGTAATGAAATGGTGCCGCGAAGAAAATCTTTATGTTATTCTTGATATGCATGCTGCCCCCGGCGGACAAACCGGCGATAACATTGACGACAGTTGGAGTTATCCATGGCTGTTTGAAGATGAGCAAGCCCAGAAAACTACCTTTGCCCTTTGGAAGAAACTTGCCGACCGCTACAAAGATGAAACCATTGTTATCGGTTACGATTTATTGAACGAGCCGATTCCCCATTTCTATGAAAACAAAGAAGAGTTGAACAAGCTGCTTGAACCACTCTACAAAAAAATCTCTGCAGCAATTAGAGAAGTTGATAAGAACCACACAATCTTTCTTGGTGGCGCACAATGGAATACGAATTTCAAAATGTTTGGCGCTCCATATGAAAATAATCTTGCTTACACTTTTCACCGCTACTGGATGCCACCGGAACAAAAAGAAATCCAGGACGTAATTGATTTCACCAATAAATACAATGTTCCGATGTACCTGGGCGAAAGCGGCGAAAATGAAGATGCATGGATTGATACTTTTAAAGTGCTGCTTGAAAAACATGAATTAGGCTGGTGTTTCTGGCCCTACAAAAAAATGGATTCATCGCGCGGAATGGTACAATTTGTAAAAACCAAAGAGTGGGATGAAATTGTAAAGTATGCGGAAACTCCTAAAAAACATTATGGAGAAGTTCGAGAAGCAAAACCTCCGCGCGAAGTTGTTAAAAAAGCTTTAGCAGATTTACTGGAGAATTGTAAATTCAAAAACTGCACAATCAATCAAGGTTATTTGAAAGCACTTGGATTAACAAATCCGTAACAGTAATTGAAAAACTGAGTGCGGATAATTTTGAATTTATCCGCACTTGCTAAAAAGCTGTTAGGTAGTGCTTCAATTATTTCTATAATAGCTAATACCCCGACCGAATTTAATAGCCCTTCCCTTTGGGAAGGGTTGTCCGAAGGACTTCTTCGGAGGGATGGGCTTCCCCTAACATTCAATGGTGACATATGAAAAAACTCAGTGTTATTATTTTTTTGTTAAGTGTTACAATTCATGCTCAGTTTATTTCGCTTCCATCGAAGTGGAAATTTTTAATGGGTGATGATTCCTCTTACAAAACGGAATGCTATAATGATGTTAACTGGCAATCGTTAAGCGTACCAACCAACTGGGAAAACCAAGGTTTCCCCGAATATGATGGCTATGCATGGTACCGAGTGCATTTCCAAGTACCCAAAAATAAACTCAATAAAAAACTCTTTGTATATCTTGGAAAAATAGATGACGCAGATGAAACCTACATAAATGGAAAACTTATTGGTAAGTCGGGCAAATTTCCGCCGGAAAATGAAACAGCATGGAATACACAGCGCTGCTATGCTATTCCGGTTGGTGTGCTGAAAGAGGAAAATGTTTTAGCTATCAGAGTTTTTGATAGCGGCGGTGGCGGTGGAATTCATAGCGGACTTGTAGGGATTTACGATGCTAATAATTTCGCGCAAAGCACTAAAATTAAACCTCCGGCAAAATCTTTCTATCAAATCACTACATCAAACGGATTAATAGCTGCCGTGTTTAATGAAAAGCTGAATATCATCGAATCAATCACACCGCATATTTTTCAAATGTATGATTTGGCTAAACCGGTAAGTCCATTTATAAAAAGTTTGCGCACAAATGATAACTCAAAACCGCGTCGTGTTTCTTATGTTCAAAATACGCACGTAATCAAAGTTGAGTATAGAGACTATAACATATTCTACTTTGCTCCGTTTGCGAATCAAGAAAAGATTTTTATCGCCGCTGTTGAAGGAGGCAAGAAGAAGATTGAAAACGTTGATTATGTGTTTGATAAAATTTATCCGGATATAATAACCAAATCATGCTTGGTTGAAAAACCATCTCAAAAGGCAACCAAGTATTTCTTCTTCTCATTTAACGATTCGCTTCACAACAATACAAAAGCGGTAAGCGATTATTGTTCATTCGCAATGAACACAGATTTAGTTAAACACGAAGTTGCATTTATGAGAGGAGTGCTTGATAAATCTTTTTATCCAACTGGTCTATCAAAAGAAGAAAAGAATCTTTACGAGCAGTCAATTACAATTCTAAAAATGGCGCAAGTTTCGCAGAAAGAAATATTCCCAAAATCGCGCGGACAAATTTTAGCTTCGCTTCCCCCGGGAAATTGGAATATCGGCTGGCTGCGAGATGCTTGCTATGCTGTAATGGCTCTCACAAAAGCCGGTTTATACACTGAAGCAAAAAACGCTCTTTCTTTTTTTCTGAATGCCGACGCCGGATACTATAAGAATTTTGTCTGGAAAGATGGCGCCAATCATGGCGTTAAATCAGATTACAAACTTTCCGTCTGCCGCTACTTTGGTATTGGAAAAGAGGAATCGGATTTTAACGAATTCGGTCCCAATATTGAGCTTGATGGATTCGGATTATTCTTAACAGCATTTACAGATTACATTAATAAGAGTGGAGATAAAGAATTTTTCCTATCAAACGAAAAATTAGTTACCAGAAAAATTGCCAAGCCAATTATTTCTTTCATCGAAGAGAATAATCTAATAAGAAAAGAATCGGGACCGTGGGAACAACATTTGCCCGGAAGGATGCAAGCGTTTACCTCAATTGTGAATTCCAGCGGACTAAGAGATTATGCTGAACTGCTCAAATCTTTTGGCAAAGGTAAATATCAAAAGTACTTGAGCGCTTCCGAACGGCTTAAAAGTGGAATATTAGAAAATCTGTTCTATGAAGGAAGATTTATAAAAGGATTTGCCGAAGCGGAAAATCCGGCAACAAAAGATTTTTATGATGGCGGAACAGTCGAAGCATTTACTCAAAACGTTATTAACGATAAAGACCTTTTCTTAAATCATTTTAGGGAATATGATAAAGCGCTTCGCAGAAACAAAAAGCATGGTTTTGCAAGGCTAAACAATCCGGATTGGTACACAAACAGCGAATGGGCTTTTTTGGATTTGCGTTTCGCGATTGCACTTAACAATTACGGAATGAAAAAAGAAGCAAAGCAATTAATTGATTGGGTGACATCATACTCGAAATACAATTTCAATTTCATTGCTGAACTTTATAATGACAATGATGAAAACTACGGCGGTGCAGTCCCGATGGTTGGATATGGTGCCGGCGCTTATATCTTAACGATAAATAATTATTACAACAAATAAATTCCATGTTCTGCGGTTACAGCGCTTTATACTGCAAAAGATTTTCAACGCAGAGTGCGCAAAGTTTCCGCAAAGAACGCTAAGGAGAAAAAATGAAAAAAATATTATCGCTTGTTTTACTTTCTTCAATGCTTTTTGCACAAACACTACCTTATCAAAACCCCTCGCTTACTGTTGCAGAACGAGTTAACGACTTGATTGCGAGATTAACACTTGATGAGAAAATTGATTTGCTAGGCGGAACCGGCTTCGCAACAAAAGCAATTGCTCGCTTAGGAATTCCGGAATTAAGAATGACAGACGGACCGGTCGGCGCTAGGTGGAATCCATCAACAGCATTTCCGGTCTCAATAGCTATAGCTGCAACATGGAATCCCGAAATGGTTAATCAAGTCGGCGGCGGAATAGGCAGAGAAACTAAAGGCAAGGGAAGACATGTTATTCTCGGTCCTTGTGTAAATATTGTTCGCATGCCTATGGGTGGAAGAAACTTCGAAAGCTTTGGCGAAGATCCCTTCCTTACTTCCCGAATAGCAGTTGAATACATTAGAGGTGTACAGAAAGAAGGTGTTGCAGCTACAATAAAACATTTTGCCGCTAACAATCACGAGCATGAAAGAATGTATGTAGATGCTTTGGTAAGCGAACGTGCGTTGAATGAAATTTATTTTCCGGCATTCAAAGCCGGTGTGCAAGAAGCTGATGTGCTCTGTCTGATGAACTCATACAACAAAGTTAATATGCATTACGCAGCAGAGAATGATTATCTGCTAGTAGATAAACTGAAAAAAGAATGGGGCTTCAAAGGTTTGGTGATGAGCGATTGGGGTGCCGTGCATTCATCAATCCCAACTGCAAAAGGTGGAATGGATTTGGAAATGCCCGAGGGAACATTCCTAAATAAAAAAACACTAATGCCGTCAATCGAGGATGGAACACTTCCTATTAAAACGATTGACGATAAAGTGAAAAGGATACTGACTGTTGAATTCAAGCTGGGTCTGTTTGATCAGCCGGAATGGATAGAAAACCCTTCGTTGGTTAATACACCTCAGAATAGAAAGATTGCTTATCAAACTTCGCTTGAATCAATTGTGCTTTTGAAGAACGACAAGAATATTTTACCTTTTAAGCAGAATGCTATTAAAACCCTTGCAGTTATTGGTCCAAGTGCTGCTAAAGCAAGAACCGGCGGCGGCGGAAGTGCTTACGTAACGCCGATTGATCCGGTTACTCCGCTTGATGCTTTAAGGAAAAGGCTTCCAAATGTTAAAATAGAATTCGCTCAAGGAATTATTCTTGAAGGTGATGCTGAAGGAATTGAAAACGAATTTCTCTTTACAGATCAAACGATGAAAAAGAAAGGCTTGAGTGCTGAATACTACAACAACAAAAATCTGGAAGGTGAGCCGAAACTAAAGCGCATTGATAAGAATGTAAAGTTTCAGTGGGATGACAAAGGTCCGGCTGAAGAAATTGGAGTTGATAATTTTTCGGTTAGATGGAGCGGTTACGTTAAAGCACCTAAAACCGGCAGTTACAATTTAAGGACTTCTACCGATGATGGTGTTCGTTTATACTTTGAAGACAAACTTGTTATAGATGATTGGAATAATCACGCTGTCGAAACTAGAAATTATACTGTACAGCTTGTAGAAGGAAAACTCTACAAGATCAAAATGGAATATTATGAAGACGGAGGCGGAGCTGTTGCTATTTTAGGTTGGAACAAGCCGGGCAATAATTTGTTCGATGAAGCTGTTGCTGCCGCAAAGAAAGCTGATCAAGTTTTGTTGTTTGTGGGAACTTCGGATCAGATAGAAACCGAAGGACGAGACCGCGATGATTTGGTATTGACAGACGGACAGGATGAACTGATTACAAAAGTTGCTGAAGTTAATCCGAATGTAGTTGTGGTTTTAACAACAGGCGCCCCAGTTGTAATGGATAACTGGCTGGATAAAGTAAGCGGTGTTGTAGAGATGTGGTTTGCCGGAACCGAAGGCGGCAACGCAATTGCAGATGTACTGCTTGGCAATTATAATCCTTCCGGTAAACTTCCGGTTACATTTCCAAAACGTTGGGAAGATTGCTCGGCTTATCCGACTTACAAAACTTTTCCGGCACGCACTTATTACGCGGATGATATTTACGTCGGCTATCGCCACTTCGATACGAAAAATATTGAGCCGTTATTCCCATTCGGATTTGGGCTTTCATATTCATCATTTGAATATTCGAACTTGAGCGTGAATGAAAGCGAAAACAGTTTTGAAGTTTCATTCGATCTAAAGAATAGTGGAGGTGTAAATGGTGCTGAAACTGCTCAGCTTTATGTTAGTGAAAAGAAACCTCAAATTGATAGACCGGCAAAAGAATTGAAGGCGTTCAAAAAGATAGAGCTTAAAGCCGGCGAAACTAAGGGCATAACTTTAACCGTTGATAAAAAAGCGCTCTCCTATTTTGACGGAAAATCACACGATTGGAAACTTGATGCCGGTGATTATGAATTACTGCTTGGAGCTTCGTCGAGAGATATAAAACTTACAAAGACGGTAACAATAAAATAGTATTTTAAGGCGGCAATGTATTGTCGCCTTTTTTATATGTGAGATGAACATGAAGCGGAATCTTATTTTACTTATCGTTATTTGTTTTTCAACTATCGCCACAGCACAAAATTTTACCGGCGGATTTAATTTTAACTTGCCATGGAATGATTCCACAACTCAAAATTTCTTGCCGAAGTTTCCAATAACCAAAATTATAGATGGAAAATTTGTATCAGCCGATGCAAACGGAAATTTTGTTTTAGATGGAAAGCCGATTCGTTTCTGGGGAGGCAATTGTGTAGCGAGCGGTGCATTTCCATCTAAAGAAGTTGCCGCCGGTGTTGCCGGAAGAATGCGCAAGATGGGGATTAATCTTATCCGCTTTCATCACATTGATAATGATTGGGGCGGACCAAGTTTGTTAACCGGAAGTGACACGCGCATTCTAAATCCAACTTATCTCGATCTGATGGAAAATTTTATAGCGCGAATGAAAGAGAATGGAATTTTCATCAACATGAATTTGAACGTTTCAAGAATGTTTAAGCCGTTCGATGGAGTTACTTACGCAGACTCGGTGAAAAATTACGGAACGGACTATTTCAAAGTGATAACATATTTCGATCCCCACTTAATTATGCTTCAAAAAGAATACGCGCAGCAACTTCTTACACATGTTAATCCTTACACCGGAAAGGCTTTGGTAAACGATCCCGTTATGGCAATGCTCGAAACGAATAACGAAAATTCATTGTACAGAGGCTGGAAAGAAAATATTCTTATGCCTATCAAAAGCGGCGGTAAACTAATTTATAAACACGCTCGAATGCTCGATAGTTTGTGGAATGATTTTCTTTCAAAGAAGTATTCCTCAACTGCAAATCTGAAGACTGCTTGGAATAGCGGCTCTGTTCTTCCCGGACAGGGTGAACAAATAATTAATGGCGGATTTGAAAAAATTAATCTACGAACAAATTGGGCGTTGGAAAAAAACAGCAGCGGTGCAGATGCCGATACGTCGAGAGATAATTCAACTTCTTATATGGGAAGTTATTCCGTGAAAGTAGTTGTGAAAAGCGCAACCGGTACTGAGTGGCATATTCAATTTAAGCAGCCGACGCTTACGTTTAAGAAAGATTCTCTTTACACGGTTTCTTTTGCGGCTAAAGCAGATGCAGCTCATCAAATAAATGTTTCAACAATGAATGACCAATCGCCTTGGAACGGTTACGGCGGAAAGAATTTCTTAATCTCAACAAGTTGGAACGTTTATACATTCAGCTTTAAGGCAAGCGAAACAAACAACGGACACGCTCGCATTACATTTCAACTTGGAAAGGAGAAGGGAACATTTTGGCTTGATGAAGTTAGTGTAACAAAAGCATCGCTTAATGGATTGTTAGCCGACGAGCAGCTTGAGCAAAGAAACGTAAGAAGAATTAATTACGCCGACTGTGTAAGTTATTCCGATCAGCGAGTGAAAGATATTTCTGAGTTCTACATAAAGCTTCAGCAAGATTACTATAAAGATATGTTCGCTTATCTCAAGAACACACTCGGTGTTAAGGTTCCAATAGTTGGCACAAACTGGAATCTTGGCGCTGCTGATTTAGCGGCTCAAAGTGTTGGCGATTATGTAGATAATCATTCCTATTGGGATCATCCATCGTTTCCAAATATTCCTTGGTCTTCTACAGATTGGTTGATCTCAAATAAACCAATGGTGAAAGATGCAAACGGTGGAACGATTCCCGGATTATTTGCCGGCGTGCCAATGGCTAACAAGCCATATACTGTTAGCGAGTACAATCACCCGTTTCCAAATCAGTTTCAAGCAGAGGCTGTGAATTTTATTCTGGGTTATTCTTCTTTCAATGGAGCCGATGGTGTAATGCTATTTGATTACGGAAGTTCATCAAATTGGGTTGATGATAAAGTTGATTCTTACTTTAGTATAAATCGCAATCCAATTTTTATGGCGCAGTTTCCGGCGGCGGCGTATGCGTTTAGAAATGGATTGATTGCGGAGTCTTCTTCGCCAAAGAATGTGAACTATAAACCGGAAACAATTTATCTGATGCCGAAGAACGATACCAACTCATGGGGAAGTTCTGTATTGTTTGAGAAAAAATTATCACTGGTTAATTCAATAAAAACGGGAAATTATAACAGCGGCATCGAAACTGATTTTACTTCGATGCAAACCGCACCGGTTAGTCCATACAAAACTGACAACGAACAACTTACCTGGGATGTTGCGAACGGAGTTTATTCAATTGTTAGCTCTGGCTTTCAGAGTGTAACCGGATTTTTTAATAATCTGGCCGGAAAAAGAATCGGCAATATTTATTTCTACCCGACAGATAAAGATTACTTTGGCTCGCTGTCATATCTCCGTTTAGATAAAGATAGAGATTTGATCACTCTTGTTTCCAAAGTACAGAATACAAATATGATTTGGAGCGGCACTACATCAATCAATAATCATTGGGGAAGCAAGCCGACACAGATTTATCCGCTAAAACTTAAACTCGATTTGGCAATTACTGCAGATTCAATCCGTGTTTATCCGCTGGATAATCTAGGCCGTGAATCAGAGTTAAGCGCAAAGACATACAAGCCGTTCGCGCTATATCATTTCATGGTTGATTTCGATCAGTCGCTTTATGGAACGTTATGGTACGGAATAAAAAAATATGTTAATGGTGTATTGCCGGGAGTAGAAGATGAAGAAACCATTCCAACCAAAACGGAATTGATGCAGAATTATCCTAATCCGTTTAATCCGGAAACGAACATTAGCTACAAGTTACAAGCAGCAAGCAAAGTAAGTTTGAAAGTGTATGATGTGTTGGGAAGAGAAGTAGTAACGCTAGTTGATGAATACAAAGCGGCCGGAAGTTATAATTGCAAATTGAGAATTGAGAATGGAGAATTAACCAGTGGAATGTATTTCTACGAATTAAAAGCTGGAAATTATTCTAACGTTAAAAAAATGAGTTTTCTGAAATAGTATCAAATGATACCAAAGGAAGGGTGAAATAAAATTAAGAGTCGTAAGGTAATAAGTCAATATACTGGTTAACGACGGATTTAGAT
>MHAZ01000003.1 GCA_001803165.1 Stygiobacter sp. RIFOXYC2_FULL_38_25
TATTGACTTATTACCTTACGACTCTTAATTTTATTTCACCCTTCCTTTGGTATCATTTGATACTATTTTATCAGCAACATTTTTTTAGTTTCAGAAAAATCGCCGGCTTGTAATCTGTAAAAATAAACACCGCTAGGTAGAGACGCGCCATGGCGCGTCTTTACGTTAAACTTTTCATTATACGTTCCGGCTTGTTTGTATTCATCTACCAGCGTTACAACTTCTCTTCCCAGCACATCATAAATTTTCAACGTTACATGCTGTAAAGACGATCCGCCACTGGCGGAATGCCTCGTCTCTACGGGAATTGAATATCTAATGGTAGTTTCCGGATTAAACGGGTTAGGATAATTTTGATATAGCAAAATTGCTGTTGGCAATTCTCCAATCTCATTACCGACAATATTTAGCTCATTGATTTTATAAGAGCCAAGAGCAGGTTCTCTAACTTCAGCACCATCTTTTTTGTAAGTAAAGTAGAATTCAACCGAACTATTATCTGCCAAATCTGCAAACAAGTAAGAAAACTTGATATCTCCATTGATTTGCATGTTTGCACCCTTATACGAACCAGTACCTATTTTATAATTTAATACAACTTTAGTAGGATCAAGTTTATTTGGTTCAAGAAAAATTTTATTCATTCTAAAATATCCATTAACCCTGCTTAAATTTGGATAAGAAATCACTCGTTTAGCTGAAATTAATCCCCAGCCACGGTCATTGTTTGGAGTTACAACATTGTCGCCACATTCCAAAAATATTTTTCTAATCTGCTGATTAGTTAAATGTGGCCAGGCGGATTTTAGCAAACCTGCTATACCCGTAGCAATTGGTGTTGCGTAAGAAGTCCCATTGCCGTAGTTGTACTTTCCGCTAGTGTTTGAAACGTAGTCAGTAACTCCCATAGCTACTACTTCCGGTTTGATTCTTCCATCAAACGTTGGACCGGGACTGCTAAACGAAGCAACTTTATTTGTAAAATCTACAGCGCCAACTGTAATAACATTTAATGCGTCTCCCGGAGTAATAATTTTCCCCCAGGCGTATGCTCTTTCATTTCCCGCAGCAGTTAGTGTTGTTACACCACGCTGAAAAGCAAGATTGATTGCTTTGGCAGTTATTGTCGTCTGACCATCAAAACTAGACCAAGGATAATCTCCAACACCGCCATCAAATTGATTGTAACCAAGAGAACTTGTTGTTATATGCACTCCAAGGCTTTCCATCCACTCGAGCGCTGCTGCGTAGTTATCTTCTTCGGCACGTGTCTCTGTTGGGACATACTCAGTTTTTGCAAGAATAATAGAAGCTTCATAAGCAGGACCAATTAAATTTCCGGGGTCGTATCCAGCCATCAATCCAAGAACATTTGTCCCGTGCGAATCTTGATTTCCAGCATCACCGGCTTGGTTTTCCGTAATATCATCGTTCTGAATAAAATCTCGTTCAGCTACGATTTTCAAATCCTTTAATGCCGGATGAGTTTTCCATCGGAAACCGGTATCCAAAATCCCAATTAGAACGCCTTTACCGGTTATTCCAAGATCGTGAACAGCCGGAACTTCGGAAAGCGTGTTTTGATTTAATGAGCCGCCGTAATTTAATCCCGTAGTTGATTGAACTGTAGAAATTGTTTTTGGCGCAGCAATAATTTTGGATTCAATCGGATCAAAACGTTTGGCAATACGGACTCTATCTAATTTAGATACAAACGGAAGTGCCGCAACTGCTTGAGCTTGTTCATCTGTTAAATAAGTTGTAACTGCGTTAAACCATTTTAGTTTGTTCTCAATTTTAATTCCGGTCGTTTCCAGTTGAGAAATGTAAGAAGAGCTAATCGGCAAATCTTCAAATGTTAAATAGTCATCTCCCATAACTTGCTTTCTTCTCTCTATTGCTGCTGCAGCTAATTCCCTTTCCGCAGCAACGTACTCAGAAGAAGTTTTGTTCAGTTTAGTGGCTGAAGAAACACCTTTATCTTTGAAATAGATGTAATACTTTGTCTGAGAAAACAATTGAGCCGAAACAAAAAGCAGAAAAATGAATGCAAGTCTTAACTTCATCTTTGTCCTTCCGGGAATTTTCTGTTGATATCTCATTAAACAAAAAAGTGCAGAGAAAATTTCAACTGCACTTAGAAGTAATCAATTTATAGGTTAAAAATCAATGAACAATTTTTGCGATTCTGTTTATGCGAACAGTACTAAGTAATTTGAAAAAATCAGAGAAAGGAATTTCCGGGTCCCAAGACCAGTATATCATAAATGCTTGTCCAACTATTTTATCGCGAGGAACAAAGCCCCAGAACCGGCTGTCGGCGCTGTCATCGCGGTTATCACCCATCATAAAGTAGTAATCTTTTGTAAGAGTATAATTAGTAACAACCTTACCATCAATAAGAATTTGATCGCCTTCAGCCGTTACAACACGTCGTCCAAACTCTCTATCAATAATTGTCCGCCATGCCTCAACATTTTCCACCGAGAGATTTATAACATCACCTTTCTTTGGAACGACAATAGGACCATAGTTATCTTCGTTAAATTGAGCATTCTTTGGGAAAATTGAGGGATTAGCAACACCGGCGGGTGTAACATAATTATTTATGTACTGAATGTTCGGCGGGCGTTTGGCCTCTTTGCCATTTACAAAAACTACTTTTTCTTTTATAGAAATTGTATCTCCGGGAATGCCGATGCAGCGTTTAACATAATTATTAATTATTTCCGGTTGAAGTTCATCGCGGTCGCCCGGATACTCGAAGACTACAATATCGCCACGTTCCGGTTCGCTAATTGCCGGCAATTGAAAATATGGAAGCACCACATTCGTAAAAGGAATTGTTCTTGGCGATGATGAGCCGTAAACAAACTTGTTCACAAATAAAAAATCGCCTATCTCAATTGTAGTTTTCATCGAGCCGGTAGGAACGCGGGAAGTTTCGATTAAAAATGTTTTGATTAATAATGCTGCAATTGCTGCAAAGAAAAGGTTCTTCCAGAAATCCCAAAACTTTTGTGCTTGGGTTTTTGGCAAAACTTTCTTTTCCGGTTTTTCTTCTTTCTTCTTAAAAAATTCCATGTAATGCTTTTCTAAATGTTCTAAAATTCGGATAGCACTGAGAGCCATCCCTACATTAATAATTAATCTTCTATTTGTAATACAGCTAAAAACGCTTCTTGTGGAATCTCAACATTTCCCACTTGCTTCATACGTTTCTTACCTTCTTTTTGTTTCTCAAGAAGCTTTCTTTTTCTGGAAATATCTCCGCCGTAGCATTTAGCCAAAACGTTTTTACGAAGCGCTTTGATGTTGGTTCTTGAAATTACTTTTGAACCGATTGCTGCTTGCACGGCAATCTCAAACATCTGAGAAGGAATCAATTCCTTTAACTTAGAGCAGACTTTCCTCCCCCAATCATAAGATTTCTTTTCGTGAACAATGATTGAGAGCGCATCAACTTTTTCGTTGTTGAGAAGAATATCAATCTTCACCAAATCAGATTCTCGGTAGCCGATGAACTCGTAATCAAACGAAGCATATCCTCGCGAAATTGATTTCAACTTGTCGTAGAAATCAAAAATAATTTCTGAGAGTGGAAACTCGTAAGACAAATCCGCACGGGTTGGATCAATGTAAGTTGTATTTTTGTAAATGCCGCGCTTATCCATTGCGAGCTGCATTAAATTGCCAACATATTCACTTGGAGTAACTATCTGTGCTTTAACATAAGGCTCTTCAACTTTTTCAATATCGCCAACAGCCGGCATATCGGCTGGATTATCAACAACAATTTTTTGACCGTTCTTTTTGTAAACCCAATACTCCACGTTTGGCAGTGTTGTTATAAGAGATTGACCAAACTCGCGTTCCAATCTCTCTTGAACAATTTCCATGTGAAGCATCCCGAGAAAACCGCATCGGAAACCAAAGCCAAGAGCAACAGATGTTTCCGGCTCATAACTAACAGACGAATCATTCAAGCGGTATTTTTCAAGTGCTTCGCGAAGATTCTCATATTCGTCTGTATTCGTTGGATACAATCCGCTGAAAACCATTGGAAGAATATCTTTGTAACCAGGCAGCGGATGCTCAGCACCATTCTTTACGTGCGTAACTGTATCACCAACTTTGGTTTCGTGAATTTCCTTTATTCCGGCAATAAGATAACCAACGTTTCCGGCTTTCAATTCTGTGGCTTTTATTCTACCAAGTTTAAGCGTTCCAACTTCTTCGGCTAAAAGTTTTTTATCATTAATGAAGAATCTGATTTCATCTTTCTCTTTCAAAACTCCGTTAAAAATTCTAACATAAGCAACAGCGCCACGGTAGGAATCGAAAACAGAATCAAAAACCAAAGCTTGAAGCGGAGCGTTTTCATCGCCAGCTGGAGCTGGGACACGTTTTACAACGGCTTCCAAAATCAGATCAATACCTAAACGGGTTTTGGCGCTTGCTAAAATTATTTCTTCTTGCTTACAGCCAATCAAATCCATTATCTGATGACTAACAACATCAACCATCGCGCTTGGAAGATCAACCTTATTAATTACCGGAATAATTTCGAGTCCGGCATCAATAGCCATATAAAGATTGCTTATTGTCTGAGCCTCAACGCCTTGAGCGGCATCAACAATTAAAATTGCGCCTTCGCAAGCAGCAAGCGAGCGGGAAACTTCGTAAGAAAAATCTACGTGACCGGGAGTATCAATTAAATTAAGTGTGTAATGCCCGCCGTCTTGGGATTCATACTTCATTTGGATTGCATGCGACTTAATCGTAATGCCGCGCTCACGCTCCAAATCCAAACTATCCAACAGTTGTTCCTTAGCTTCACGCTTAGAAATTGTATGCGTAAACTCTAGCAGCCCATCAGCGATAGTTGATTTACCATGATCTATGTGAGCGATAATGCAGAAATTGCGGATATTATTCATAAACTCTTTGAAATTAGCGGGCAAAATATATGAAAATGAGGCTGGCTTTACAATTTAACGTTTTCTCAAACCCAAAATTGAGACATTTCAAATCGGGAGGTGAATTGCTTAATTTTGAAACCGAAAATTGAAGAACTCATGAAATACAAATTACTCACTATAGCTTTACTTGGTTTAGTTGTATTGAATTTTGCACAGCAGAAGAAGGCTGGCAGCATTGCATCTCAGTCTATTTTGTCGGCAAAGATTACAAAAACAATTCAATTAGATTCCACTGCCGCGTTTACGAATTACTTTGAAGGAAAATTCTTTTCCTTTTCCAAAGAAGGCGTAATTGTAAGCTCCGATACAACGGGAAAAGTTTTATGGAAACAGCAAATCCCCGGAAATATTTCTGCCGAGCCGGTTATTGTAGAAAACATTCTTGTAATTGCGACTGATAACAACGACATCAATACTTTCGATATTAAAACCGGCTCGCAGTTGCAATCAATTAGTGTTGAAGACAAAATTACAACTCCACTATTCGCATTTAATTATGCCGGCACTAATGAATTGATGATTCCAAAACAAACCAATTCAAAAGCGGCAGTAGTTTTTGGAATGGCAAGCGGGAAAATTTCTTGCCTTGATTTAGAAACCTTGCAAGAGTATTGGCAAAATGGCGATCAGAAAGACACTTTATATACAAAACCGATTTTGCTAAATAATAAATTGGTTTTTACACGCGGCGACGGCTCACTTAATAGCATTGATGCAAACACCGGATTGCTAATCTGGCGCTGGCAAGAAGAAGAACTTTCTAATTTTTCTAAAGCAAATTTGGAAACCGACGGCAAAAGTATTTTTGTTGTATCGGCAGACAGCGTTTTCCACTCGATCAATTTTTTGCTGGGACGGCTAAACTGGCGCCTTGAAAATATTAAGGTGGATTCAAAATTCTTCTACTCTACAAGCCAAAAGAACCTTTACTTGATCTCAAGTAACGAAAAGCTAATCATCTTTTCTGTTAAAGATGAGGTAACAGTTGATGATTTTAAGCTGCGGTATAATCTGCCAAATAATTCGTATAATTTTTTCGAGTTCGAAAAGAAAGTGTTTTTTGTTTATAACGGTATTATTTATGAAGCTGAAGAGAAACAATTACTGAAAGAAGTTCTTAAACTGGATTTTGCAGATGTAAAATCATTTTACCAACTCGGTGAAAATAAATTTGCGGCGTTAAGCTATAACGGAAAACTTACAATTTTTATAATGAGGTAATGTTGAGAAATTTTGACGGATTTATTTTTGATGTTGACGGAACGCTTACTTCTACTAACGAACTTATTTTTTCTTCTTTTAATCATGTAACGCAAAAGTATCTAAACAAAAGAGTTTCAAATGAAGAAATCATTGCTATGTTTGGTCCAACAGAAGATGTAATTCTTCAAGAGTGGATGAAGCATGATTACCAAGATGCAAGAAAAGATTATTTTGATTTCTACTCTTCTCAGCATCAGAAAATGGCGGATATTTATCCGGGAATGATTGATGTACTCAAATTCATTAAGTCGAAAAGCATTCCACTTTCCATCTACACAGGCAAGGGGAAAGACTCTGCAAGAATTACATTAAAAGAAATCGGTGTTTATGATCTATTTGATTTGATTGTTACCGGCGATGACGTAAAGGAAAGCAAACCTTCCCGCGAAGGAGTTGATATGTTTGTCGAGAAATTTAATTTGGATAGAAACAAAGTATTGATGATTGGCGATGCGCCGGCTGATGTTATTGCAGCTCATAGAGCTGGCGTTAAAGCGGCTTCGGTACTTTGGGATAGTTACGCACGCGACAAGGTTTTGCAGATGAACAGCGATTACGTTTTCGAAACGGTTGAAGAGTTTATGAAATTTCTGGAAGAAAATATTTAAACGAACCTTTGAATTATTGTCTTTGCAAGTATATCGAAGGGAGCTCAAATTTTGTTTTTCAGATAGAACGGATTGTTTTCTACAAAACGTTCTTCTTAGTTAAACGTACAAATTATTAATATAAGATTATTATTATTTCAACTCACAAAAGTTATACTCTGTGTAACTCTGTGCCTCTCTGCGATACTCTGTGAAATTAATAACACAGAGAGCCACTGAGTACTAACTGAGATCCACAGAGAAAATACCTTTAATAATCTTAATGTTAACAAGTAATTATCTTAAAGAAAGCCAGGCTTCCGGATTCTGGTAATTTCTTTCATTCCAGATTTCGAAGTGAACGATATTTCCTTCCAAACTTTCACTTACTTTTCCAATTGTAGAACCGGCTTTAATTCTATCGCCTTCTTTAACTGCAATTCCGGTTACATGCCCGTAAACCGTACGGAAATCATCTCTGTGCGTAACAATAACAATGCTGCCGTAGCCGGGAATCCAATCAATTGCGCTTACTATTCCTTCTGCAACAGAGAGAACATTTTGTGATGCGCCTACGCCAATATCAATTCCGTAATTGAGTGTAACCGTTTTTAATCTTTCATTCTTGTTCTCGCCAAACTTGCGGACAATTCTTCCTTCTTTCACGGGCCAGCCAAGACTGCCGCGCAATTGCGCGAAATTTTGGAACGAAGAATAATCAAATGATTGTGGAAGTTTACCCGATGCTACTTTCTTATCGTTCTTAACTTTGCTTTCAAGCGAGCGTTTCTTTGCTTCACGGTCTGCTTCAATCAACTTGGCAATTATGTTCTTAATTAAAATTTCCGCTCTGCGTTTTAGATTAATCTCATCAGCAATCATTTTTTGATCTTTCTTCAGAACAGAAATCAATCCTTTCTTTTCTTTTTCTTTTTTCTCAAGAACATCTTGCTCTTTCAATTTTTTGTTGGCCAAAATTTCTTTGGCTTTTCTTTCTATTTCCAAATTATTCTGCAAGCCGGAAAGTTTAGCTCTGCCAGCAGTAAGTTTATCGAGAGTAATTTTATTTTGGCGCGAGATATATTTTAGATATTGATAGCGTACCAAAGCTTGGTTGAATGATTCAGCGTCGAGAATAAAACGCCACATTGATAAACCGGAATTCTTGTAAAACCAAACTATGTACCGTGAGTATTGAGATTTAAGATTTTTAATTCGCTTTTCTATCGTTTGGACTTCTTGTTCAATCCCGCCAATGGCTTGTTCTTTCTGCTTCTCTTCAACAAGAAGATTGTTGATGAGCTTGCCGAGAAGCAAATTCTGTTTGTTAATATTCTCAAGCGATTGAAGCGACTCCCGCTCTTTGCGTGATTTTGACTTCAGTTCACGTTCAAGATTTGAAATATCGTCTCGTATTGATTGTAGCTGTTGGTTCTTCTGCTTTATGCTGTCCTTGATTTGACAGAACAAACCGGAAGAGAATAGAAAAAGAAATATGAAAAGATATTTATAGATCGGTGACTTTCGCATCATCCGGGATATCTAGTTTTAACTTTTCGGTTAGTTTATTCAGTTCTACACTTCTGTATTCCACTCTAAGCTTCTGATCATTTGCTTTATCGTTAATACTGATGTTAAACGGAAGATAAACATCGTCAACTTTTCTGAACCCATCATAATCTGCTTGATAGGAAACCTTGCCTCGCATATCGGAAATTAAATAACGAATGATACGCAAGTTGCTTGCATCAATTATAATTGTACTAACAGTGTTGTTCGTAGAATCTGAATAAATCAATTCGTAAGTGCCGTCGTCTTTCTGATTGGCAACCGGTTCTATGCGAAGTTTGCTTGTAAGATTTACAGAGCCGGTAACTGCATCCATTAGTTCATCATACGGAACGTTAATCTTCATCAAGTCTTTGATGATTCCCGGTCTAACTTTCCCTTTGTAATACTTATTGTTGATTACATCGTAGAACTGAAAATCTTTTTGAGAAATTAACGAGTAAGCCAAATCAATCCCGAAAGGACCAAAGAAAGAAACTTTTAGCGAGTCCGGTCTTTTAATTTCAACTTGAAAACTGCTTCGTGTGTTAAGCTCTTTTGTAATAACGAAGATTGTTCCCTTGCCAACAAACGATTTTATTTTCCTTCGGTTAGCTTCAAGTCGTTTTACAATCCTCTCGGCAGAAATTGTCTGTTCTTCTTCTAGAGGTTTTGTTGCAGTACAGCCAACCAAAAACAAAAGTATTGCTGAAAAAGAAATCAATAATATTTTTTTCACAACTCCCCTTTTTCAATTTTAATTTTTATTTCCAATTTAGTTCCATCAAGCTCAAATGCTTTTTTCCAGTTGCTCATGGCTTTCTTTTTATCGCCCATCTTAAAATACACATCGCCAAGATGATCAACCAGAGTAGCGTTTTCTAATTCCATCTTTACGGCTTCTTCAATACTTTCTTTAGCTTTTTTATAATCGCCAAGTTTATAATAAATCCAGCCAATCGTATCAAGATAAGATGAATTCTTCGGCTCAGTTTCGATAGCTTTCTTTGCCATCTTTAATGCGTCTTGCAACTTAATTCCGCGGTCGGCCCAAGAGTAAGCAAGATTATTCAGAATCAGCACGTTTGCAGAATCAATCTTAAGCGCGTGTGCGTAGAGCGAATCCGACAAAGAATAGTTCTTGTTTGTTTCGTGAATGAGAGCAGTTACACTTAACACTTGCAGATTATTCGGATCGTATTGAAGCGCTTTATTAAGAACGATTAAAGCCTCTTCATCTTGCTGAAGCTGATTTAGCGTGTAACCAAGCGCGCCAAGAGCATTTACATCCTTTGGATTGAGGTTCAACGCACGCTTCAAAATTTCTTTCGCTTTCTCGTGATCATTATTTTGCGAGAGTGCCAAACCATAAATCAAATTAATCGGGAAATTATTTGGAAATTTCTGCACAGCTTGATCCATAAAACGAATAACATCTTTATATTTGCGCGAATCAAACAAAAGCCCGCCCATTCTGACCCAAACATCCGGATTCCACTCGGCAAGCTGAGTTGCTTCTTCAAAATATTTTATTGCAGCAGCTTCATCATTCCGGCGTATCGCAATCTCACCAAGATAAGATTTCACTTGCCAGTCGGTTGTGTCTTTATTTATCTGCTCGAATACACTCTTAGCCAATAACAGATTGGAAGAATCTTTTTCCGCCGCAGATAGATAAGATAGACCAACTCTAATTTTATTTTCGAACGGAATTGATTTATCCTTAACCAACTTCATGTACTCACCAAGCGCTTGTTTCATTTCCCCCTTTTGAACAAGAGCAATACCTTTGAACTCGACAAGATTTAGATCATCCGGAAAACTGGCTAAAGATTCATCTATCAGCAAAATAGCTTTATCAAACTTCTTAGTCTTGATGTAAGAGTCTATCAATACTTTTTGCAGATTTAAGTCAGTCGGATTTAGTTTCAACAATTCTTCAACTGTGGAAATTGTCGCGTCAATGTTTCCGAGTCTTTCATTCAGATCAACAATGTGGACAAGAACTGTCCACTCCGGACCAATTATATCAACAACTTTTTTATAAAGAGCCAACGCTTCGGAAGGACGTTTGGCTTCCGAAATTTGCGCAAGATTGAAGTAAGCAGTTATGTTAGTCGAATCAAGCGCGAGAACCGCACGATAAACTACGTCGGATGAATCGGGGAAATGTGAGGCATCATAAATGGAACCAAGCAGAAGCAAGTATTCCACGTTGCGGTGGTCTCCTTCAACTGAAAGTTTAGAGTATCCCAGCGCAGAGCCAAGTTTATTTATCTTAAAATAATTCTTTGTAAGTGTGTAAGAAATTCCCGGCTGAGGATCGAGGCTGTAGGCTTCTGTGTAACGCTTAATTGCGTCTGTTAGCTGTCCCTTTAACTCGAAAACCGAGCCTTCGATAAAAGCGGCTTGTGCAGCTTTTTTTAGATCAAGCGGACGAATAACTTTCGTTTGATCCTTCACTACAGCTTCTTCAGTGCTGCACGCGCTTAAGGCTAAAGCGGCTAACAATATCAGTATGGCTTTCTTCATCTTACTCTTTATTCGCTAATTCACCGATGCTTGTCCGAAGGACTACTTCGTAACATCGCGGGTTACAATTTTTTATGATGAACGTCGAGTATTAAATACTCAACCTAATTTAAAAAAGCCCTTTCCTTTGGGAAGGGTGGGGATGGGCTCTTATTTTGTGGCAAAAAATAGTTCTAAACGCTTTTAATCACAAGGGTAAGAATTGATGCGTCTGCGGCAATTCTCTATCTTTGCATAAAATTCTAGGCACAATGCGGCATTTCGATTTAGCAATAGCTTATACTTGGGAATATGATGAAGAGTTTATCGAACTGATCGAGAAAATTTTTCAATCAGAAGGATATACCACTTTTTTAATTAAGCCCACTAATTACGAAGAGGTAATCCATCTTCTTGAAACTCGTAAGCTTTATTTCTCTGCTTATCTCGACCGCGCTTCCGATGAGGATCCGGCATTCATGCCGATAGCTCAAATTCTTCAGCGGAGAAAAAGTTACATCATTAATCCATACCAACGTGTAAACGAATCAGTTGATAAAGCCATCATACATAAACGGCTTCAGCAAAAAAGATTCCGCCTACCAAAAACGTTTATTCTTCCGGCTTTCGATCATGATTTTCGCCCTCATATTAATCCGGCTGATTTAGATTTCTTAAAGCGCCCGTTCATTATCAAGCCCTCTTATTTTAGCGGCGGTGGACAAGGTGTAATAAAAAACGCCGAAACACTTGATGAAATAAGACGCGAACGCATTAAGAGTCCAACCGAAAAATACTTAGTACAAGAAATAATTCATCCCAAAAGAATTCACGGTAGGCGCGCTTGGTTCCGTGTCATTTGGGCATTTGATCAAGCCATTCCAACTTGGTGGGATGATCACACGCATATCTACTTCCCGGTAACAAGAAAAGATTTAGAGAAGTACAATCTTACTGCTTTGAAGAAAATAACAGCACGCGTTGCTAAACTTACCGGACTCGATTACTTCTCGTCTGAAATCGCGATAACAAAAGATCACACTTTTTATTTGATTGATTACGTAAATGATCAGTGCGATATGAGGCTCAAATCAAATCATCCCGACGGTGTGCCTGACGTACTTGTAAAGCAGTTCGTTCAAAGAATGCTAGCCAAAGTTGCTTCGCTTTGATTGCGTCTTAGCGTCTTTGCGAGAAATTATCTTTCAGAAGTTCATATCGTCTTCAATAGATTCAAGTATGTTCAAGTAGCTCACATACCTTTCCGGATTGATCAACTCATCTTCAACAGCTTTAATTACAGCGCAGCCCGGCTCATGTTTGTGAGTGCACGTGTTAAACTTACATTCATTGATAAACTCATCAAAATCCTTAAAAAAATGTCCGAGGTCTTCTTCACGAATTCCGTAAGGATCAATTTCACGTATGCCCGGTGTGTCAATAACTTTTGTATTCTTGTCAATGTTCATTAATAAACTGGTAACAGTTGTATGCTTCCCTTTAGAAGAAAAATCGCTAACCTCGCCGGTTTTAAGTTTTAGGTGAGGGTAAATCCAATTTAGCAAAGATGATTTACCAACGCCGGAATGCCCCCAAACCAAACTGGTTTTTCCATCGAAGACTTTGTGAAGTTGCTCTGCACCAATATTTTCCTTTACGCTGGATTCAACAACTTCATAACCAATCGAACGGTAGAGAGAAGAATATTCTTTGTAGTTCTCCTCTTCGTCAAGATCAGTTTTATTTATGATGATGCAGCAATTAATGTGCGAGCTTTCGCCGGCCACGATAAATCTATCAATCGCGCGGTTATTAAACTTTGGATTCTTGCAACTGCTTACGATTACAAGGTTATCTATGTTAGCTGCAATTTTTTGTTCTAATCTTTCGCCGCGTGTGCCGGAGCCTTTTATGCTCGGAGCTTTACGGGAGATATGATTTACACGCGGCAAAACTTCTTCAATTACACCACTGCCGTCATGATTCATTTCGTAGCGGACATTATCGCCAACTATAGCAATGTCAATTTCGTAAAGCTTATCGCGTTTCAAATTGAACTCTTTCTGAAACTTACCCCGTAACGAACAACGAACTTTTTTGCCGTGTTCATCGTAGAGATAATAATCTTTACTTTCTATCTTGTAGATAATTCCTTGAATTGGCAGCTCCTTTAGCTTTAAAAACCATTTCAAAGATACGCGGCTAGTACAGTGTAGTCAATTTGGATTTTTTGGATTTTGGGCATAGGATTTTGGATTTGCTTTCATGAACTTGACAAAGTTACCTTCTAAAGTTAACTTGCAAAAAGTAAAAGGGGTATTTATGCTTTCCAAAATTAGAATAAGAAAAGCCCATCCCTCCCTAAGGAGTCCTTCGGACAACCCTTCCCGAAGGGAAGGGCTTTATATAAACCTGGCAAAGTATTTTATACTCGACCTTCGTCATAAAATTGTAACCCGCGACGCAATCGCTTGGGAATTTGAGATTAAATTCATTTCCAATCATTTTTATTTTATAAATTAATTTGTAATGAAGTTCTAGATAAAACAAGAGATTATTGATGCATATTGCCGAACTGAGAAATAAAAAAGAAGACATTCTAAAATTAGCTTACATTTTCGGTGTAAAAGAAATTCGGGTTTTTGGCTCCGTTGCGAGAAACGAACAGAATGATAACAGCGATATTGATTTATTGGTTGAAATGGAGAAGAACAAATCATTATTTGACCGGCTCGATTTCAAGCATGAAATAGAACAACTGCTACAACAGAAAGTTGATGTTATTTCTATTAAAGCAATACGGGGCAGATTAAAAGAAAACATACTTAAGGAATCCCTTCCTTTATGAGAAACGATATTGAGTGGCTTAGAGATATACTAGATGCAATTGGACAAATTGAAAATTCTTTTATTTTTTTCAAAATAGCTTAAATTACATAGTACTAACAATTTAATTTATAGGTGAAGCGTGGAATTAAAACCTAATTACGTTATAAATGAAGATGGACAAAAAATATATGCTGTTGTTCCAATAGATGAATACAATAAGTTTATTAAAGAATCGAGAAAGAATAAACGGAAAATTGAGGAACTTGAGGAACAATTAGATATCAAGTTTGCACAGAAGGCAGTTAAAAAAAATGAAGATGTATTGAATTTTATCCCGCAAAATTATGTATAAGATTCAGATTCTGAAATCAGCTGATAAGACTTTAAGAAATGTAGCGCGAAAAGAGAGAGTAAAGATTGTTGAACAGATTAGTCAACTTGCAGAAAACCCAAGACCATTTGGTTGTAAAAAACTTAGAGGTACCGAGTTTTACAGGATTAGGATTGGTGATTATAGAGTAATCTATAAAATTGAAGATGAGGTATTGTTGATTCTAGTGATACGTATTGGTCACAGAAAAGATATTTATAAATAGTTCCGGAGGAATTAGGAAAGAAATTTTGTTACTAAATAATTAACGCAGCCATTTCATTGTTCTTTCTTGAAAACTGGCAATTTACTATACTTAATAAAAAAAGCGCCTTCTATGTGGCGCTTTTTTGTAGTCAATCAAAAGTAAGGATTAAAAATTAAATTTAATTGAGGTGGTTAAGTTACTAGCAGTTATTTGCTGAAGTGTTCTGCTAACGCCGCTTCCATAATTATCGCCAAAATCATCCCACCAACCATAAGCGTAACCAATGTTTAACTGCATTCCTTTAGCAAGATTATATCCAATACCGGCTGTGATAAACTTTTTATCATACTCACTTGGATCATCTTTGAAAGCTGAAGGCATGTACATAAATCCGCCGCGTACAGCTAAACCAAGATTTGTAAAAACATATTCTCCACCGGCGTTTATGTTTATTACAGATCTCATCAACTCTTTGATGTCTCTATTCTTATCATCGCGGGCAATTCCGTCAAATCCGGAAGAGAATTCCATAGAAGAAAAATCAATTAGTTTTACTTCTCCGGATAATGTAAAATTCTTTTCTCCAAAAGAAGCTCCGGCAGAATATTCAGCAGGCGCCTTCACATCGTACTCAATTTTACTATCCGAATATTCTGAATCCCAAATCATTCCAGTACCAAAAACACTTCTACCGGAAACGCTATACGTTTCCTTAATAGTAAATGTTCTTGGAAGGCGAATTGTAAAACCAACATTTACTAACTCATTAACTTTTGCAATCAAACCAAGTTTCAAATCCCAACCGGCGATATCCCACGCAATTTTATCTGTAGTAGTAAATGATTGAAAATCCGCGGATTTTGGCTCAAGTGGATCGAGCAATAAATTTGCGCCGTATTTGTCCTTTGAATCTTCTTCGGTATAAATTCTAGTTCTATTGAATGTACCACTTAGCAAATTTAATGTGGCGCCAACAAAAACATCTTTTTCAACTTCTAATGCGCCGGATAAATACCAGCTGTTGATTCCGCCATCACTCGAAATTTTACCGCTCTGATTAAGATTGCCGTTTATCCTTGTAGTATCATACAAGTACTTATTGGTATTATCGTAAACTGGATAACTGAGCGCGAGATTGTAAGCTAAATCTTCGTTGTAATTTGTTAAGTCTTGAATCATAGAATTGTTACTAAAATTAAACCCGGAAAAACTAAGAACTCTATTAAAGTTCTTCTGTTGATTAAATCCAATTGCTAAAGCCATGCTTCCTTGTATTGTTGGAACCGGAAGTATTACTCCAGCTTCATTCAGATTGGTAGATGACTGATCAGCATTGTAGAGATTATTAAAAAGTGTTGCACCATTTTTATTGCTATTGTAATCCAGACTTAGATCAAACTGAGCTTTCTTTGTAAAGGCAATTGCCGCAGGATTAAATTGAGATGATGAAACTCCACTTGAACGGGAAATGAAAGCATTTCCCATTCCTAATGCTTTCGCGTTTAGAGAAATTCCGCTCTCGCTTAATCTTAATGCATCATTAAAATTTTGAGCTAAGGTAGTGCAGCTTATCAAAGCCAAAACGAGTAATAACTTAAATCCTTTTTCCATGTTCCCCTCGCTGATTATTAGTTTGAGTAATTTCATTTTTATCTGCTCCTTCCGCCGCCATCTCTTGAACTAGAACCGGAACCGCTAGAGCTGGACCCGCTTGAACTTGACCCACTTGAACGAGAACCGCCGCCACTATTACCGGAATTTGATGGGGGTGAGTAGCTTGGTGATGAACTACCGCTCTCACGTCTTGGAGCGTAACTGCCTTGATAAGATCTTTCTCTTCCTTGTGATGAACTGCCGGAACTACCTCGACTAGGTCTGGAGACTTCACTTCTACCGGAACTACTGCGTTCTCGAGGTCTTGCTTCTGAAGACTTTCTACCGGATGAATTAGAAGGCGATTGTTTAGAAACACGGGATCCGCTTTGGCTACCATCATTACTTCTACCCACTCTTGTTCTGCTTAGATCAACTTCATTTGCCCGGTCGTTTCTATTTCTATCGCTGTATGAGGCAGATGGACGGCCAGTTCTATCGCCAGAGCGGGAACTTGTATAGCCGTTTCTTTCTCCCGTGGCTTTATCTCTTAAACGAGATGCAACATTGTTTCTGTACTTTGAATAGTATGGCCCGTAGTTATTATTCCAGTAGTTTCCATAGTAAGGCCAGTTATTATAAACGTGAGGACCGTAATAACCCCAAGGATAGTAATATCCGCCGGCTAAGTAACCGTAATTTCCGTAGTACGTGTAGCCGTACCAGTCAGTCCACCAATAGTTATTGTACCAAGGACCATAATTATATCCTAAATACAAAGAAGGTACATAACCGAAAAGAAATCTCCTGTAGCCGTAATTTCTATAGTCATCATAATAGTAATCATCTTGTTCATTGTACGCTAAAGAATCATCTTCAGCATATTCTTCCTCCCCTTGTTCTGCATACTGCGGATAGTCACGTTCATATACAGCAATTTGCGTGTAACAACCTCCCAGCCATAGCAGCGGGATGATCAACAATAATTTAGTTAATGATTTCATGGCTACACCTCAATGAGTTTTAACTTGTTGTTCAAAAATTATACCTAAAAAATGTCTTAAAGAAGTGCAAAAAGTGATTCGGAATGATGGTGTGTCTATTTGTGTAAACTGGTTTGTTCAATTAATAAGACAGTCTAGAATACTCCTTTGATGAACTCAACAAACAAACCACGGTCGGCAATGTTTTGATCAATCTTTTTGTTCTTAAGCATATCTCTCAAATTGAGCCCGATTGTCAAACCATCGCCGATTGCGCAACGTATGCCGAAATTCATATAGCCATTTCCCTTACCGATAGACGTAAGAGTATTGTCGTTGAAAGCAATGTCATATTCTCCGAGAATCGAAAAGATCTCACCTAAAGTTTTCTCGAAACCAAATGCTAAGTTGAGGTCCTTATCGTTATCATCCCGTTCGAGCGAATAGTTGAGCGCTCCGTGAACACTGAAGTATCCCAATAGATCAAAATTTTTGGATGCTGCAACAAAAAATCCCGGCGACTTAATTTCATAACGATTTAGAGCTTTGTCAAAGTATCCTTTCCCTTGAGATTCAAATCCGGCAGCAATTGCCGGCAAAACTATGCTTTCCTCAATTATTCTTACTCTAAAATTTATTCCGGGAAGTTTGTACCAATTTATTTTTCCAGTACCAATAACGTTTCCACCGCCATAAGAAAGACCAAAACTAACTCCGTCAAAAACTCCAAGCTCTATCTTTGTTATGAATACGCCGTACGGCATAGCTTCCATTGTTATCCCGGAAAAACCGCGACCAATAACTCCGGTAGTTGGCATATCAATGAGATAGCGGTATTCATATTTTGCACTTGAACCGCTGGTCCCTTGAGGAAAAATATTTATAGCGGAGGTAAGTAATAAGCTTATTGTAAGTATTGATTTCTTCATTAGTGTTCCGCGGAAATTTTTCTTTTCAATTTAGAAATAATTAATTAGTGAAACCGCAGATTTTATTTTCTCTTGAAAGTTGGTCCAGTTTTGCTGTCCTGGATTATCAGCCCAAGATCGTTCAGTTTATTTCTGATTTCATCAGCCAATTTATAATTTTTTTCCTTTTTTGCTGCTTCCCGTTCTTCCAGCATTTTATTGATTGCATCTATATCTAATGAAGAGTGTAAATCTCTCCTCAAATCTGCAAAATGAATTACACCAAGAACATCCTCAGCAGTTTTGGCTAAAAAGTTTTTCAGTTCCAGCAAGAATGATTTGGTCAGATTTGGATTCTCATCGATCACTTTATTTGCCGCTCGTACAAAATCGAAAATTACGGCAACAGCCTGCGGAGTGTTGAAATCATCATCCATTACAGTTTCAAATTCATTATAAAAATTTTTGAGAGCAAACTCCGGTTGAATTCCATTCTCATCAGCTTTTGCAATTGACTCTTCAAACCTTTCAGCAAGGTTGATAATTTTATCCACTCCCTTCTGGGCTGAAGTTAAAAGTTCATCGCTAAAATTCAGCGGTCCGCCGTAATGTGTTTGCGAGAAAAATAATCTTACAGCTTCGGCAGAGTGACGAGCAAGCACATCACGTGCTGTAAAAAAATTACCAAGCGATTTAGACATTTTCTCGTTTTGAATATTTAGAAAGCCGAAGTGCATCCAATACTTTACAAACTGGTTTTCGTTTACACCTTCACTTTGCGCAATTTCATTTTCGTGGTGGGGAAATATTAAATCGTTGCCGCCTGCATGAATGTCTACCGTCTTGCCAAGGTGTTTTGTACTCATAGCAGAACATTCAATATGCCATCCGGGTCTTCCTTTTCCCCAAGGACTATCCCAGCTTGGTTCTCCCGGTTTGGCTTTTTTCCAAAGCGAAAAATCAAGCGGACTGTTTTTCTGCTCATTAACTTCTACTCGTGCGCCGGCTTCAAGTTCATCAATCTTTTTCCCGCTTAACTTTCCATAGCCATCAAACTTTTTAACGTTGTAAAAAACATCTCCATCAACATTGTAAGCAATTCCCTTCCTTTCCAAATCACTAATTAATTCTATCATCTCTTCAACGTGGCTGGTTGCTTTGGGATAGAAATCAGCTTTTCTAACTTTTAATTTTTCGATGTCTTCAAAAAAAGCATCTATATAAAATTGCGATATCGCTTCTGCTGTTGTTTGCTGCTCGTTAGATTTTTTAATTATTCTATCTTCAATATCAGTAAGGTTCATTACGAATTTTACTTTGTAGCCTTTGTATTCCAAATAACGACGCACAATATCCGACATGATAAAAGAACGCGAGTTTCCGATGTGAAAATAATCGTAAACAGTAGGTCCGCACATATACATTGTGACATTTGGCGGGTTTAATGGTTTAAATTCTTCCTTTCTGCGAGTCAGAGTATTGTAGATCAGCATAAAATTTCCTAAAAATTCAAGCAAAAATAGCATTCGACGGACGGTATATCAACTAAACATCCTATTTAAATATTCGACAATAAAATGAGATTTTTTTTATAAAGACTTTGACATCTTTAATAAACTTTTTATTTTACTATCGGAAAAAAGAATAAAGTTGTCCGATGTCTTTTTATCTAAAAATTTTTAAGACTTTTATGTCGAACAAAAAATCAAATCACTGGAGGATTCATTATGAGACTTAGATTTACTTATTTAGTCTTAGCTGTTGTTCTGCTCTCAACTGCAGTGTTCGCACAAACTGTAGTAAAATTTCGCGTAGCCCCATTGGGTATTTCGCCGAGAGATTCTGTAAAATCTAATACTGATATTTATACTGCTGCTGCTAGTGGATTAAAAAATGTTGGGATAGGTTCAAAGATGTACTTTCAAGCTTCATTAATTGGTAAGAAATTCGGAACCGCTGTTACTTACACAATTACTAGAAAACCTTCCGGTTCAACAGCCACAATAGGTGCTGTAAAACATATTAAAAATGATTCTACACAAGTTGCATCATTTGTACCTGATAAAGCCGGGGCTTATGAATTGACTGTTACTGATGGTTCTTATACTACAACTGTAACATTCAATGCAGCAAAGTATCTTGGTTACAAGAATACTATTGTTAATGGCGTTGATACAAAATTAAGTTGCAAAACTTGTCACTCAACAATTGTTACCTCTTATGAAAAAACGAGACATGCCGTTGGTAACGATGAAAAACTTGATGGAATCAATGCACCAACTTATAAAGCATCCTGTGTTGGGTGCCATTCAACAGGTTATGATGCAAGCGTAACAGCTAAAAACGATGGCTTTGATGATTTTCCTTTTACATTTCCAACTGTTTTAGCTGCCGGCAATGCTGTAAAAGCATATAAGGATTTCCCGGATGCGATGATGAGATCAAACATTCAATGTGAATCTTGCCATGGTCCTGCAAGCGCACACATGGGTGCAGTTACTGATGAAAGAATTGACGCAACTTATGATCCGGCTCCTTGCGCTGTTTGTCATGATTCAGGAACACATCATATTTTCCCGGAACAATGGGATGCATCTTTACATTCAGGGGCTACTTCATACCCAACAGGTGCTGGACGTGAATCATGTGTAAGATGCCATACCGGCGCTGGATTTTCTCAATACACAAGAGGAATTCCTAGCACAGACCCTTATTTTGATGTTTCATATTCAGCTATAACATGTGCAGGCTGCCATAATCCTCACGATGCAACAAACACCCGTCAATTAAGAAAAGTTTCTGCAGAAATTTATACAGTAAATACAGTTGATGTAACTAAGCCTACATACGTTGCTGTTCAAGGTGCCGGATTGGGAGCTATGTGCATAAACTGCCATCAATCAAGAGCCGAAGCGAATGCTTCCGTTGCTGCTACTTCTATTTCATCTCGCTTTGGTCCACATTACGGTCCTCAAGGTGATATATTGCTCTCAAGTAATATGCTCGAATTAGGTGGAGTTAAATTATTGAAAACCGGTCATCTTGGCGCCACGGCAGATGCTTGTGTTAGATGTCATATGTATAGTGCTAATGCTTTAACTGGCACTACTGTTAATCAGTGGGGCGGTCACTCTTTTAGCATGAGTAAATTTAAGAAAGATGCTAAAGGAGATTACGTTTTAGGACCGGACCATAGAAGAGTAAAAGCAGAAGATAACATGGATGCTTGTGCACAATGTCATGGTGCTACATTTGGCGGATCTTTTGGAGATGCAAAATTCTTTATGAATGGAAAAGGCGATCATGATAATGATGGGTTAGTGAAAGGTTTGCAAGAAGAAGTCTGGGGTATGATTAACAAGATCATGAAAGAATTAGGAAAAATCCCGGGTTCTACATTCAGCCCAGAATATGGACAGTACGACGCAACAGGTAAATTTATTGCTTTCCCGGTACCCAAAACAACTTGGACAAAGACACAATTGCAAGCTTATTGGAACGCTAATACTGCTCATAATGATAAGAGTGGTGGCATTCATAATCCAAAGTATATCATAACAGCTTTAAGAGGTGCTATGGCTGTACTTGGAATTCCAGTTGGCATTAATGAAGAAGAAAACGGATCAGTTCCAACTACATACGCATTACAACAAAATTATCCGAATCCATTCAATCCATCTACAACAATTAAATTCTCTATTCCAAAAGCTGGAAACGTGAAATTGACTGTATATGATATTCTTGGTAAGGAAGTTTCAACATTAGTTAATAATTTCTTAAATGCCGGCGAATATAACTTCCAGTTCAATGCAAGCTCCGCCAACGGCGGATTAGCTTCCGGAATTTATCTCTACAGATTGGAAACAAATAACTTTGTTAAAACAAACAAAATGTTGTTGATGAAGTAACAGTAATAAGTATATAGTACTTAGTATTGAGTATATAGAAAAGCCCGGTTCGTTTTATAACGGATCGGGTTTTTTTATGCCGGTTCTCTTATTTCCCTTTTTGATATATTTGATTAGAAAATTTTATGGCGTTATGCGAATAGAAAAAGATTCTCTCGGCGAAATTGAATTACCGGATGATGCTGTATATGGAATTCATGCATTTAGAAGTTTGCAGAACTTTCCCCGCTCCGGAGAAAAAATTCACCCGTATCTTATCAAAGCATTTTTGCAAGTTAAGCTTGCCGCGGCTGAAACAAACTACAAATGCGGACTTCTCTTCAAGGACAAATACACTGCAATTGATGAAGCAATTAATGAGCTGCTTTCGGAAACAGAAGCGTGTATTAAGGGAACCCTTGCCAGTATTTATGAAAAGATGATTGTTGATCCATACCAAGGAGGCGCCGGTACTTCGTTGAACATGAACATAAACGAAGTAATAGCTAACACTGCATTGAAAAACATGGGAAAAGAATTTGGCGATTACTCGCATGTTCATCCGCTTGATGATGTGAACATGAGCCAATCAACTAATGATACTTTTCCTACTGCTTTAAGAATTGCAAGCATTTACCTTCTGCGCGAACTTCAAGATTCATTTGCGCGCTTGCAAAATTCACTTCAGAAAAAAGAAGAAGAGTTTAGAAACGTAATTAAAATTGGACGGACACAATTTCAAGATGCAGTTCCCATTACACTCGGACAAGAATTTGGCGCTTACGCGCAAGCTATATCGCGCGATAGATGGCGCTTGTACAATGCCGAAGAACGATTGCGTTCCGTTAATCTTGGTGGAACTGCAGTTGGAAATTCAATCGCTACTTCAAGAGAATATGTTCTAAACGTAAACAGCATTCTTAAAAAAATTACAAAGCTGCCAATTGCCAAAAGCGAAGACCTTATTGATGCCACACAAAACCTTGATGTGTTCGTTGAGGTTCACGGAATTGTAAAAGCCGGCGCTACCTCAATCATAAAAATGTGTAACGATCTGCGCTTCATGTCGAGCGGACCGAGCGGCGGGATTGGAGAAATTAATCTTCCGCCGATGCAAGCCGGTTCCAGCATTATGCCCGGTAAAGTGAATCCGGTAATTCTCGAAAACGCGATACAAATTTGTGAACTTGTTAAAGGCAACGATGTAATAATTTCAAATTTGGTTTCTGCCGGAAACCTTGAGCTGAATGCATTTATGCCAATGATTGCACACACATTCTTGAAATCATTTTCAATGCTGAAAGATTCCAATATTAATCTCTCAGAAAAATGTATTGATGGAATTACTGCAAACATTGAACGGTGCAGAGAAAACTTGATTAACTCAACGGCAATTGCCGCATCATTAATAACTGCATTTGGCTACGAGACAATTCAAGAATTAGTGATATATGCAGAAGTAAACAAAATACCATTCGTAAAAGCTTTGATGAAAAGTAAACTCCTCGATGAAAATGAATTATTGAATCTAATCTCTAAAGACTTAGGAATTAAAATTGAGTAAAGTAGCACAAGCTGAAAGAATACATATAACTTTTGTTGGGCAAAGAAATGTTGGTAAATCTTCTTTGATGAATAAAATCATTGGGCAAGATTTAGTGATTGTAAGTGAAACTCCCGGCACCACAACTGATCCAGTTCGCAAAGCGATGGAGTTGCTTCCTTTCGGTCCGGTTGTTTTAATTGATACAGCCGGCATTGATGATGTTGGAGAACTCGGTGAGAAGAGAATTAGCAGGACTGTAAAAGTTATTTCCGAATCGGACTTTGCGCTGCTCGTTTTGGATTCGCAAGCAAAGTTGAGTGAGCAAGAAAGAAATTTAATAGAACATCTAAAGCAGCTTGAAATTCCTTTTCTCGCTGTAATAAATAAATCCGAACTGGGAATTAACTACGAACTTGTTGCAGAATTAAATTCATTTGAAGTTCAGTTTCATTCAGTTTCATGCTTGACTGGTGAAGGAATACACGAGCTTAAAGAAAAAATAGTTAGGCTCTTGCCAAGCGACGAAGATATTCCCTTAGTTGGTGATTTGCTGAAACAGCACGATGTTATTGTTCTTGTCGTTCCTATTGATCTTGGCGCGCCAAAAGGCAGATTGATAATGCCTCAAGTGAACACAATCAGAGAATCTCTTGATGTTGATGCTATTGTTGTAGTTGCTAAGGATAAAGAACTTCGCGCGGCATTAAGTAAACTGGCTCAGCCTCCAAAATTAGTTGTAACAGATAGCCAGGCAATTATGCGCGTGGCGGCTGATGTTCCGGATGAAATTCCACTTACAACTTTCTCAATTCTCATGGCACGTTACAAAGGAGATTTGCCGGAATATGTGCGAGGCTTAAAACGAATTGAGGAACTTCAAAGCGGCGATAAAGTTTTAGTTGCCGAAGCTTGCTCTCATCACGCGCAGGAAGATGATATCGGCAAAGTTAAAATTCCCCGCTGGCTGCGGCTTCACACTAAAAAAGATTTAACTATTGATGTTGTGAATGGACACGATTACCCAGAGAATCTTTCCGAGTACAAACTAATTGTCCATTGCGGCGGGTGCATGTTAACACGCAAAATGATGCAGCAGCGAATTAAGCAAGCTAAGTTTGTGGGTGTGCCTATTGTTAATTACGGAGTGGCAATTTCTTATATGCATGGCGCAGTTCCGAGAGCGCTCGAACCATTTGATGAAGCTATTTCTGCGTGGAATGGAATGAAATAAACTAAAGTCAGGGAAGGCAATCAACTTAACTAATTCGAATGGATAGTTGTTACATACTTACTTTTTCTTTATCAATATAACTTGGCAATTTATTATCAATTAGATCTTCAATTTTCCCTTGAATAATATTGAGATCTTCTAACGCACGTTTCTTTTGACAATCATTTTTAGGCGTGATGCTACAATAGATGCAAGATGTAGTTATACCATTACAATTTTTATAGTTTTTTTTGATTTGCTCTCTCGTTACTTCTATTAAGACTGCAAAAGGGGTCTTTGCTTCTTTTCGAAATTGTTCAGCTTCTTCTAGAAATGAAATATTTTCACCCATATTAACACTATAATCAAATCTAATTCTAATAAGTCGGAGTGTATCATTGAAGTATCTCCTCACAATGATGGGTGAAATTTTCCAAACGTTTTGATGGAATTTTTTAGAAGGCACTACTAGAGTATTAATGTTTTTTATGCGCCCTAAGCTCAGCGCAGCATAATAAATGTTTTTAAATGCATCTCCCCAATACCTAGAATCTTGAGCAAAAATAATAACTGCTAAATCAATGAAAAGCTTAGCTTTGTCAAGTAGTCCATTTATTACAGATGGATGTTGTGGACCTTCTCGCGCAACTTCACAGCTAGTTAAGAAAAGGATGAAGAGAGAATATGTAAAATAACGAAGCGCTTTAACAGGGTTTAAGTTTTTCATTCATTAACCATATAAAAACTCTTGAGTTTCTAAATATTTAATTTATTTAGTAATTCAACAAAATCTTCCGGCAGTTCAGATTCCAGAAAAACTTTTTCTTTTGTATGTGGATGAATGAAGCCAAGTGTTTTTGCATGAAGTGCTTGACGCTTCATAATTTCTAACAAGTTTTCTACGCGGGCTTTTATTTTGGGCAATTCCAATCCGTAAACAATTTTTCTGCCGCCGTAAGTTGGATCGCCAAAGATTGAATGATGAACATGATTAAGATGAACACGAATCTGATGGGTTCTTCCCGTCTTTAATTTTAGTTTAACTAAGGAAGCAAAATCAAATTCTTCAATCACTTCATAAAAAGTATGAGCGTGTTTGCCTTCCAATTCACTAACGGTAAATATTTTTCTATCCTTGTTCGATCTGGCAATGTTGCCAACTATTTCCCCTTTTTGCTGCTTAAATCTTCCCCAGCAAACAGCCCAGTACTCGCGGTCAATTGTGTGGTGATAAAACTGTTTAGCAAGCTGCGCGTGTGTCCATTCATCTTTAGCAATTAAAAGTAAGCCGCTTGTTTCTTTATCAATGCGGTGAACAATTCCGGGACGGAAAGAATCTTCATTTAAATCGCTGAGTCTTTTAGTGTGATGCAGAAGCGCATTAACGAGTGTACCTGTGTAATTGCCGAGAGAAGGATGCGCAACCATTCCCGCCGGTTTATTTACTACGAGCAAATATGGATCTTCATAAACAATATCGAGCGGAATATCTTCGGCTTCTGTTTCATCCGGGCGTGGATTGGTAGGAATTGTAAGATCAATTACATCATTTGGGCAAACTTGGTAATTTGGTTTTACAACAACACCATTTGCGGTTACACCGCCGAACTTAATTAATTTTTGAATGCGGGAGCGTGTAGCGTTTTCAACAGAATTAGCAAGGAACACATCTAGTCGTTCTTTCTTCTTTCCTTCCGGAACATCAATCCTTATCTTTTTTTCTGTTACTATCTTCGCCATCAATCATCATTTCTTGGTTATTATTTTCGCTTGGTAACTCGGGATTAGTCTCACCTTCTACTACAACTGAATTTGCTTCAACCGAAATTTCTTTTTTCTCTTCAACACTTTTGTGGAAAAGGATGAGTAGAATAACGCCTACAGTAACTGAAGAATCAGCTATGTTAAAAATTGGAAACCGGTCGTACGTTCTGCCGAAGATTGTGAAATCAAAAAAATCTGCGTTAAAGAAATCCACAACCTTGCCGTAAAAAACCGGCGCGTATCCGTAGAAAACGCCGTAAAACATTCTATCAATCAAATTACCAACCGCTCCGCCAAGAATAAATGCAAGCGCTATTCTAACAATTAGCTTCTGCTCTTTCGACTTGTAGATGTAATACAGAATTCCAATGCTGGCAGCAAGAGAGAAAAGCGATAGAAATAATTTTGAAGTTTCGTTTACGTCAATTCCAAAAGCAAGTCCCGGATTTTCAACAAAAGTAATTTTGAAAAAATCCCCGAAAACATTTATGCTGCTGCCGTAATCCATTCCTTGAACATGAAGGTTTAAGAGAGGAATTGTTCCTCCCTTAACCAAAAACTTCGTCAGCTGATCAAGAATAACGATAATTAGAGATATATAAAGAACAACCAAGTTTGCTAATCCTTACGATTTCATTTTCTGTTTAACTTGAAGACAATGCTGAGTATGCGGTACTGCCATCAATCTTTCTTTTGGTACTAACGGACAAGTTGGGCAAAGATTCTGCGGCTCATCAATACACTCAATACAAATTCCGAATGTACCGTTTTCAATGCGCTGGAGAGCGTCATCAAGATAGCCGAGAAATTTATTTTCGCGCTGAGCCCAGAGATATAATTTTTCACGTTCCATAGCGTCAGTTCCCTGCTCTGCCATGTGAAGTGAGTAAGGAGAATTTTCGTTCACATACTGACCGGTAGTTGGGTCCATCATTTGGTCTTTAAGTACCTGAAGCTGCTCAATAATTTCATTTCGCTTTTCAAGAATTACTTTCTTGAATTCTTCAAGATCCTTACGGGAATATCCTTGAATCTTTTTTACTTTTTTAGTTGGCGAAATTACTTCAACATGAGTGCGCTTGGTAGTTTTGGCCGGAGCTTTTTTCTTTTCAACCGGTTTAGCCTTTACCGCTTTTGCTTTTACAACTTTAGCTGGTTTACTTGCTGCTTTTGCTTTTACAACAGTCTTTTTAACCGCTTTCGGTTTAGCAGCAGATTTTTTTGTTGCAGCTTTTTTAACAGCTTTCTTAGCCATTAATGCCTCCGACGTTCTATTTAAATACTATAATTTCGAAACTGTAATTGTGCAATTGTAATCGGCAATCTTAAATTCTTGTTTGAAGCCTTCGGCACTCTCGCCGGGAATAATTTGATCTGCCAATACTTCGTTTGCAATATAATCATTAAACTGATTTACAAAAGTGATTAATTTTTCGTCGCCGGAAATAAAAACTTTGATACGGTCAATCACATCAAAGCCGGCATCCTTTCTCATATTCTGAACACGGTTTACAAATTCACGGGCGTAACCCTCTGCAATCAAATCTTCGTTAAGTTCGGTATCAACCGCAACAGTAACACCTTCTTCGGTTTCAACTAACCAGCCTTCAATTTCGTGGCTAATTATTTCTACATCTTCACTTGTGATTTTTACTTTTTCGCCATCAACCAAAAGTTCATACTCGTTGTTTTTTACTAACTCAACAATAGCGGCTTTATCTAAATCTTTAATTGCGTTAGCCAGCGACTTAACCAACCTTCCATACTTTTTACCAATAACTTTGAAGTTAGCTTTTGCCGATTTGTTCACAATCGAAGAATCGTCTTCAAGTACAATCAATTCCTTGATGTTCACTTCTTCAAGGATTACGTCTTCCATTTTCTGAAGCGCTTCACGCTTGCTCTTATCTACTGCAACCATCATCTTTAACAACGGCTGGCGGACTTTTAAATTATGCTTCGCACGAATTGCACGAGTAAGAGATACAACTCTCTGAGCCACATCCATCTTCGCCTCAAGTTCAGCATCAAAATAAGTTGCATCCGGAATCAACGCCAAGTGAACCGATTCATGTTCATCTTTCTTAGCAACGTTATTCAGATTCAAATACAGTTCTTCCGAAATAAACGGTGCGAAAGGCGCTGTAAGTTTTGAAACAGTGAGCAAGCACTCAAACAAAGTTTGGTATGCCGAAAGTTTGTTTTTATTTACTTCCGATTTCCAGAATCTTCTTCTGCTTCTGCGGACGTACCAATTAGAAAGCTGATCAATTGTAAAACTGGAAACTGCGCGTGCAGCTTTTGTTACATCATAATTTTCCATCAGCTCGCGGTATTCTTTTACCACTGAATGCAGTTTGGAAATAATCCAACGGTCAATTTCCGGTCTTTCTTCATACGGAATTTCCGCTTCGCTGAAATCAAACTTATCAATGTTAGCATAAAGCACAAAGAAGTTATAAGTGTTAACGAGTGTACCAAAATACTTACGCTGTACTTCGGTAATTCCATCTTCATCAAACAATGTTGGTTTCCATGGCGGACTTGTTGTAACTAAATACCAGCGAGTCGCATCAACGCCATACTTATCAAACATCAAGAAAGGATCAACAACATTGCCTTTGGATTTAGACATCTTCTGCGCATTCTTATCAAGAATTAATTCGTTAACAATTAAATTCTTGTATGCCACACTTCCAAAAACCATAGTGGAAATTGCATGAAGCGTATAGAACCAGCCGCGTGTCTGGTCAATACCTTCGCAAATAAAATCAGAAGGGAAATTCGCTTCAAAGATTTCCTTGTTTTCAAAAGGATAATGCCACTGAGCAAAAGGCATTGAGCCGCTATCGTACCAAACATCAATGAGCTCCGGTGTACGTGTAAATATTTTTCCATCCTTCTCAAACTTTACACCATCAACAAAAGGTTTGTGAAGATCAATTTCTTCAGCCGGCAAATCCTCTACCGAAACTCTCTTGCCGTCTCTTTCAACAAATCCTTCTTTCAAATCTGCGATAGAGCCAACAACATGCATCTCGCCATCTTCATTCAACCAAATTGGAAGCGGCGTCCCCCAATATCTATCACGTGAAAGCGACCAATCTTTATTTTCTTCGAGCCAGTTTCCAAAACGCCCGGCACCAACTTCCGGTGGGCACCAATTTATTTTTTTGTTAAGCTCAATCATCTTGCTTGCAATTTCTGTAGTGCGGATATACCAGCTATCGCGTGCGTAATAAATGAGTGGATTATCGCAACGCCAGCAGTGAGGATAAGAGTGTTTGTAATCGTTGCCGGCACGGTAAATTAAGCCGCGCTCTTTCAAATCACGAAGCACATCCGGGTCAACACCTTTTTCTTCATGTGTTTGAAACTGGATTGTCTTAACCAATCTGCCCGCGAAAGGTGTAACTTGATCTGTAAATCTTCCGCTCTTAGTTACCGGTTGAACAAAAGGTAAATCAAATTTTTTGGAAACTTCATAGTCGTCCGCGCCAAAAGCCGGAGCTATATGCACAACGCCGGAGCCATCTTCTGTACTAACAAAACTTCCCGGGATTACATACCAAGCTCGTTTATCAACCGGGACGAATGAGTAAAGCGGTTCATAATTTTTATCGAGAAGATCACTTCCCTTCAGCTCCGCAAGAATTTCATATTCTTCTTTGATCACAGACAATCTCGCTTTAGCAAGATACATCACGCCATGTTTTTCATGTTTTATTTTTACGTATTCGATTTCCGGTCCAACAGCAAGTGCAACGTTAGATATCAATGTCCAGGGTGTTGTAGTCCAAACTAAAATGCTCGCGTCTTCATCCTTCAGCTTAAATTTTACATAAACGTTTGGATCGTTAACATCATCGTAACCAAGTGCAAGTTCGTGCGATGAAAGCGGAGTTTCGCAATGCGGGCATTGCGGCACAATCTTGAATCCTTTGTAAATCAATCCTTTTTTGTACAACTCAGAAAGCGACCACCAGATTGATTCAATATAATTGTTTGTGCAAGTAATGTACGCTTCATCGAGATTAATCCAGTAGCCCATTCTCTCGGTAAGTGTTTGCCAGCCTTCTTTCATTTCAATGTGATCGTAAACCAAATCTTTAGCTTTTTGGTTGAAAGCTGCAACGCCATATTTCTCAATATCACTTTTCTGATTGAAGCCCAGTTGTTTTTCAAGAGCGATTTCTATCGGAAGTCCGTGTGTATCCCAGCCGGCTTTACGGTGAACTTGGTAGCCGGTCATGGTTTTGTAGCGACAAACTAAATCTTTTAACGCGCGCGCCATAACGTGGTGAATCCCCGGGCGGCCATTTACAGTTGGCGGTCCTTCATAAAACGTAAACGATTTTTTCTCATCGCGTGTGGATATACTTTTTTCGAATATGTTATTCTCTTTCCAGAACTTCAGAATTTCTTCTTCGATCTTTGGATAACTTATTTTTTCATCAAACTGCTTAAACATTTCTTATCTCGGTAAATGATTTATAACTATAATTAACTGAACGAAGATTATTCTTCGTCCTCTTTTTCGTAAGCTTTAATTAGCTCACGCTCGGCTTGAATAAATTCTTTTAAGCGGCGTTCGACTTGTTCTTTCCGGTTGATCATTTCATTCATCGTCTGCTGAACATCAGTAAGCATTCTATCCGCTTTTACTTTTGCTTCATCAACAGCTAATTGAGCTTCCCGTTTAGCGTTTTCAACATATTTCTTAATATCGTCTTGTTTGGGTTTAGATTGAACCGACTCCCGCTGCAAAATCATAACTTCACAGACAGCCATTCCAAAGAAAGACATTGCGCCAAGTGTAATATTACGAAGTATGTAAAGAATCATATTCTCTACGATCAAGTCGCTCATTCCAAAATACTCTTTGAAAATTGAGACTAACAGAACACTAATAAAACCCGAAGCCACAATCACTGCAAAGAGGATTTTCCCGCCGTAGATGTAACCAAGAGTTTTGTTAATAAGCCAGCCGCACGCAAATGAGAAGAGCGAGAGTACAAACCAAACAGAAAAGTTTGAATATCCGGCTTTGAACAAATCAGTACTCAAAAAATTTGAGGAGAAGATTATAACAACCAGAAGTGCCGGAGTTAAATAATAATATGATTTTTTGTCTATCATAATTTTTTAATCACTTCTTTCATTATCAAAGTCATCTTTGGTTCCGCTCCCATAGCTGTAGCAATTATTTCTTGAACATCAACTGCTCTCAAAGTTTCCGGGAAACATTCATCTGTAATAATGCTGAATCCGAGAACTTTCATTCCCATGTGGTTAGCAACAATATTTTCCGGAATAGTTGACATGCCGACAACATCAGCGCCAATGTTTCTTAAAAATCTATACTCGGCTTTCGTTTCAAGATTAGGACCCGGAACTGCAACGTAAACACCTTTCTGAACTTTGATTTTGTTTTCCAAAGCTACTTCTTCAGCAAGTTTAATGAGTTCTAAATTGTAAGGCTCGCTCATATCCGGGAATCTTGGTCCAAGTTCATCTTCGTTTTTGCCGATGAGCGGATTATCGCCGAGCAAATTAATATGGTCGAGCATAATCATTACATCGCCGCGGCGGTAAATTGGGTTCATTCCTCCGCACGCATTTGAAACAAGCAAAGTCTTTACACCAAGAAATTTCATCACACGAATTGGATAAGTAATTTGCCGCATCGTGTAACCTTCGTAGTAATGGAATCTCCCTTGCATCGCAACAACATTTTTTCCGTTAATCTTTCCAAATATCAATTTACCTTGATGCGATTCAACAGTTGATAAGGGAAAGTGAGGCAAATCTCCATATTCAATTTCATGCTCAACTTCAATTTCACGTACTAATCCGCCTAAGCCGGTTCCAAGTACAATTCCAACTTCATATTCATTGGTAGTCTTTTTACGTATTACTTCTAAAGTTTCATTTATCATACTTAATAAGGAACTCATAATAGCTTCTCCAAAATGTCATCAACATTAATTTCCGATTGATCGTCAGATAGTTCTTCAGTTTTTGTAGGCTGCTTCTTTTTTGGTTTCGTCTCAATATTTTCAACGTTGAACTCGAGCATAGAAGCTTGTGTATCAATCAATGCTTTTATTCTAGCAACAAGAAGCTTTTTCTCTTCTCGAAGTTTCAAAACCGAGTCTCGCGTTTTATTAGCAGCCTCTTTAGCGTTTTCAACTAATTGGGCAGCTTTTAGTTCAGCTTCCTTCAGTATAAGCGCTGTCTGTTTCTTAGTTGATTCAACAGCCTTAGATGAAGTTTCAGTCGCGCTTAAAAATGCTGTCTGCAAATTCTTCTCAAGACGCTTAAACTCTTTAAGCTGCTCATCCATTTTTTCAAGATCGTGTTTGAACTTATCGTTCTCATTCTCCATCCGCTCAAACTCATCCGCAATCTTCTCAAGAAATGCTTTCACCTCGTCACGGTCGTAACCTCTAACAGTGCGATTAAATTCTTGACTTCTGATACCAAACGGAGTGAACTTCATTTTTCCGCCGTTAATTATAATTTCGTTCGCCGAATATTGCCGTTCCAATTCTGATCATCGTTGCACCTTCTTCAATTGCCCATTCAAAATCGTTCGTCATTCCCATCGAGAGTTCGCTAAGAGTTATTCCTCTTGAACTCAACATTTCTTTCATTTCTCTCAAAGAAGAAAAACATTTACGGATTAACTGTTCATCATCAGAATAAGGAGCCATCGTCATCAAGCCGGTAAGTTCTAAATTCTTTTGAGTCAGACAAAACTCAGCAGTCTCTAAAATTTCTTTTTCTGTCTCAAGTCCAAACTTTGTTGCTTCGCTGGATGTTTTAATTTCCAAAAGAACTTTTTGCTTTTTACTAATCTGTTCAGCTTTCAGATTAATTTCTTCAGCCAGTTTTATAGAATCTACAGAATGAATAAACTCGGCGGATTTTATCACATACTTAATTTTATTTGATTGCAGATGCCCGATAAAATGCCACGAGAAATTTCCAGTTACAATTTCGGATTTGTCTCGTAGCTCCTGAGCTTTATTCTCGCCAAGATGAATTATTCCGCAATCCAAAACTTCTTCAATCCGTTCAACCGGCTGAGTTTTGCTAACAGCAATCAGTTTAATTAAAGAACGCTCTCTGCCGCAGTTTATGCAAGCATTGGCAATTTTTTCTTCTACTTTTTTAAGATTTTCCGCAATCATATCGTAAAAAGAGGGTGAAAATCTATCCCTTTGAGTTATAAAAGTCAACGAAATCACAGTTTAATATAACGAAAAAGGGGCTTTGAAAACCCCCTTTCATAAGTCAATTAACATGTATTTTTCAGATTAACTGCATCCGGTTGTAGCACCGCAAGTTGTACATTTCAAGCAAGTTCCGTTGCGCACCATTGTCATGCTTTGGCATTCCGGACAGATATCGCCGGTGTAGCCGGCTTCGCGCGCTTTCATAATTTTCTGATGTTGAGTCATAGCGGCAGTAGTTCTTTCAGAGGAAACATCAAGCTGTATTTTGTCTATTGGCTGAAGCATATCATCCTTCTGAATAACTGTCTCGCTGATTATTTCTTCACTGATGTAATCCGGTTCAATATTTAAGCGATGGTCTTGTTTAACATGTTCATCTTCTTCAACATGGGCAAGGTCGTTTCTGTTGAGATATGTTACAGCAAGCTCACGGAAAATGTAATCAATAACTGAAGTTGACATTTTAATTCGCTTATGTCCGCTAACAACTCCGCTCGGTTCAAAGCGGGTAAATACAAACGCATCCACAAATTCCTCGAGAGGAACGCCGTGCTGCAATCCGAGTGAAATAGAAATCGCGAAGCAGTTCAGTAAGCTTCTAAAAGCTGCGCCTTCTTTGTGCATGTCTATAAAGATTTCACCAAGCTGTCCGTTATCATAATCACCGGTTCTGATGTAAACGCTTTGTCCGTTAATCTTAACTTTTTGAGTATATCCGGTTCTACGATCCGGAAGTTTCCTTCTCTTTGCAATATATCTATGAATGATTCTTTCGGCAATCTTGACTATATCGTTCTGTTCTTTCTTCTCCATCAAATCTTCAACTTCTTCTTCAGTCATTGTATTTAATGGTTGAGAAAGCTTAGAACCATCGCGGTATAATGCGTTTGCCTTTGTTCCCAACTTCCACGATTGAAGGTAAGCGTATTTAATATCTTCGATGGAAGCATTGTTTGGCAGGTTAATTGTTTTCGAAATTGCGCCGCTTATAAATGGCTGAGCGGATGCCATCATATAAATATGTGCTTCAGCTTGTATAAACCGGCTTCCTTTTTTGCCGCATTTATTTGCGCAGTCAAATACCGGATAGTCATCGTGCTTTAAGAATGGCGAGCCTTCAATCGTCATTGTTCCGCTTACATAATCATTTGCCGAAGCAATTTCATCTCGCGTAAAACCAAGAGCTGTAAGCAAATCGAAACTGAAATCGTTTATCTGTTCGTCGGTGAATCCTAATTGGTTCTTTAAGAATTTTTCGCCTAAGGTGTATTTGTTAAAAGCAAAACTCAACTCAAATACTGATGGAAGAATCTGATCGAGTTTGTTGAGAACATCTTCTGAAAAACCTTTTGCTTTCAGCGATTCGTGATTGATGTAAGGACAGCCAACAAGCGTTCCGGCACCTTTAGCATACTTTACAATTTCTTTTATTTGATCATCGTTGTAGCCAAGTTTCTTTAACGCCGGCGGAATTGATTGATTGATAATTTTGAAATATCCGCCTCCGGCAAGTTTCTTAAATTTGACTAAAGCAAAGTCCGGTTCAATTCCGGTAGTGTCGCAATCCATCACCAACCCGATTGTACCGGTTGGAGCGATTACTGTTACTTGGGCATTTCTGAAACCATATTTCTCGCCAAGTTCTAAAGCGTTATCTGAATCTTCTCTTGCTGCCTGCAATAAATCCGATGGACAGTATTCCGGATTAATTCCCATTGGGTAAATTGTTAATCCTTCATATTCTTCTTTAGGAACATTATGAGCGGCACGGCGGTGATTGCGAATTACCCGCAGCATTGATTCTTTATTCAATTCATAATTCGGGAATGAGCCAAGTTCCTTGGACATTTCCGAAGATGTAGCATAAGCTTTCATGTGCATAATTGCTGTAAGTGCGCCGCAAATTGCAAATGCTTCTTTGCTGTCGTATGCAATTCCTTGTCTCATTAAAAGTGAACCAAGATTTGCATAACCTAAACCAAGAGTTCTAAAATCATAACTGAGTTGTGCAATTTCTTTAGATGGATATTGGGCCATCAACACGCTGATTTCCAAAACTATTGTCCAGAGACGAGTTGCGTGGCGGTAAGCCTCAATATTGAATTCTTGTTTATCATCATCATAAAATTTTACCAAGTTTAATGAAGCGAGATTGCACGCTGTGTCATCCAAGAACATATATTCGCTGCAAGGATTGGATGCACGGATTCTTCCACTCTCTTGACATGTATGCCATTCATTAATTGTAGTATCATACTGAATTCCCGGATCGGCACTTGCCCATGCTGCGTAAGCAATATCATCCCATAAATTCTTAGCTTTTATTGTTTTGCAAGCTTTTGGTTTTCTTTCTTCCTTTTTTGCTTTCTTAAGCTCAGTTCTCCAGTACAAATTCCAATCTGAATCATTAATAACAGCTTGCATAAAATCATTTGTTACACGGATTGAATTGTTTGAATTCTGACCGGCAACTGTGGCATAAGCATCAGAATTCCAATCTTCATTGTAAACCGGAATATCAATTGATTTGAAACCAAGTTTAGCAAGCTTAACTACTCGGTCAATGTAATTTTCCGGGATAGCAACTTTTCTTGCTTCAAGAATAGCTTTGCGTAAATATTGATTTGTCTTTTTGTTGAAGCGCTCATTCTCCGGATGCTCTGCAAAACAAGCATTAATAATATTATTAAGATGAAAATTGAGAAGCTTAGAACCGGTAACAAGAGCTGCAACTTTTTGTTCTTCAACAACTTTCCAATTTACATATTCTTCAATATCCGGATGATCTACATCTAACGTTAGCATTTTAGCAGCGCGGCGGGTTGTTCCACCACTTTTAATTGCACCGGCTGCACGATCTCCAATTCTAAGGAACGACATCAAACCGGAAGATTTTCCACCTCCGCTTAACGGTTCATTCAAACCACGAAGATCGGAGAAATTTGATCCGGTTCCGGAGCCATATTTAAATAAGCGAGCTTCACGAACCCATAAATCCATGATGCCGCCTTCATTCACTAAATCATCTTTTATAGATTGGATAAAACAAGCATGCGGCTGCGGATGAGTATATGCGTCTTCCGATTTTGTTAGTTGACCGGTTTTATAATCTACATAATAATGCCCTTGCGCTGGTCCATTTATTCCATAAGCCCAATGCAAACCGGTGTTGAACCATTGCGGAGAATTAGGAGCGCAAAATTGACTTGCGAGCATATACATGTGTTCATCATAAAATGCATTTGCATCTTCTTCAGAATCAAAATAACCGGCTTTCCAGCCCCAGTAAGTCCATGTTCCCGCTAAACGATGAAATACCTGGCGTGAATCTGTTTCCGAAGACAATCTATCTTTCTCCGAAAGCTCTGAAAGTTTTGGATCGGCTTGACTTGGCTGTAACCATTTAGGCACACCTTCTTCTTCCACTTTGGTGAGTAGTTTTGGAACGCCCGCTTTACGAAAATATTTTTGAGCTAAAACATCTGTAGCAACTTGCGACCATTCTTTTGGAACAGTAACATCTTCCATTCTAAATACAATGGAGCCATCCGGGTTCTTTATTTCTGAAACTCTTTTTGTAAATTCAATTGACTCAAGCGGGTCGTGCCCGGAAATAGTAAAAAGACGATTAATCTTCATTCAAACTCCGTTTCGGGTAAACGTTAAAATTTATATCTAAACAGTTAATTTCTTTCCGAAGTTCTGTATGGAACTTCTTTGTGAGGGCGATGGCAACAATAAAGAATTTTTATTTTTCAAGCAATCAGTTGAATGCTTTATCAAAAAATTGTTCAATTGTTTTATCAATTTTAAAATCAATATAGAGAATAATAGTTTTAAGAAAATATTGTTTTTTTGTTTTATTTTTTTAAGTGCGATTTTAATCACAATCATGTAAGGAATTTTATGAACATTGAACGCTCTGCCGGAATCTTGCTTCACCCTACCTCTTTGCCCGGAAAATTTGGAATTGGAGACTTAGGACCAAGCGCTTATCATTTTGTTGAGTTTTTAAAAGCTGCCGGACAAACACTTTGGCAAGTTTTTCCATTAGGACCCACAGGATATGGTGATTCGCCTTATCAATGTTTCTCAGCTTTCGCTGGAAATCCACTTTTAATCAGTCCGGAGTTTTTGCATCGTGATGGATTACTCTCCGACGCAGATTTAGCCCACCCGCATAAGTATAATGCTCATAAAATTGATTTCGGTTCTGTAATTGAACTCAAAACAAAATTGCTTCGTAAAGCTTTCCATAACTTTTCGAAATCGAAAAACATTTCTGATGAGTGCAAAGAATTTTGTTCTAAGAATGAATATTGGTTAGAAGATTATGCTTTGTTTATGGCAGCAAAATCTCATCATGGCGGCGTACAATGGACTGAATGGGATGCCTCAATTGCATTCAGAAAGGATTTAAGCTCTTGGAAGAAAAAATTAGCCGATGAAATTAAGTATCAAAAATTTGTTCAATATACTTTCCATAAACAATGGACGTCACTCCGCGAGTTTGTTCATCAGAATGGAATAAAGATAATTGGGGACTTGCCAATTTTTATTGCTTACGATAGCGCTGATCTTTGGGCTAACAAAGAATTATTTACTGTGCGCAAAGATGGTTCACTCGAATTTGTTGCCGGCGTTCCACCGGATTATTTTAGCGCTACGGGACAGCTTTGGGGAAATCCCCTCTATAAATGGAAAGAAATGGAGAAAGATGATTTTCTTTGGTGGCGAAGAAGAATCAGCAACTTGCTTACAATGGTTGATATTGTTCGCATAGATCACTTTAGAGGATTCGACGCTTTCTGGGAAATTCCCGGAGACGCTGAAACAGCCATTAACGGTCGCTGGGTAAAAGCACCGGGACACAAATTTTTTAATGCTATCAAGAAATCACTTGGAGTACTTCCAATCATTGCAGAAGATTTAGGAGTGATTACAGATTCTGTTGAAGAGTTACGCGATCATTTCGACTTTCCGGGAATTAAGATTATACAATTTGGTTTAGGCGAAGAAGGCGATAAAAAATTCTTGCCCCATAATCATATTAGGAATTGTGTAGTTCACACCGGCTCTCACGATAATGAAACTACACACGGATTTTTGGAAAGTGAAAGACATAAGAATTCCGGGGTCTATGAATGGGCTCAAAAATATTTTAATTACTACGGTGATAATTTGACCTACGAATTAATCCGCGCTGCTTATCAATCACCGGCTAATATTTGTGTTATACCTATGCAGGACATTTTGAATCTTGGCAATGAAGCGCGAATGAATTATCCGGGAAGACCTGGCGGAAATTGGACCTGGCGCTTTACATGGAATCAAGTTTCTAATGATTTGGCTTCCTGGTATAAACAAATGACGATAATGTTTGAACGCCCGCCTCTAAAGAAAAACGAGAATGCTATACTCAAAATTGCTGACGAATAAGAGCCTATCCCCAAACCCCTTTCCAAAGGAAAGGGGTTATTCGAATCCAGTTTAAAAGCCCTTCCCCTTTGGGGAAGGGTTTGGGTTGGGGCTTAGTTCTTTTTCTATTGCTTTAGTTAACTCTTCACTTTCCGGAGTTACTTTACTTCTGAATCTGCTGACAATGTTTCCTTCTTTATCAACCAAGAATTTTTCGAAGTTCCACTTAATATCGCCTTGCTCAACATTTTTATTGTTTGTGAGAAGTGCATAAAGAGGAGCTTTTTCATCACCAAGAACTTTTATTTTATCAAAGAGTTTGAACTTAACGCTATATGTGCTTGAACAAAATTCTTGAATCTCTTCATTCGTTCCAGGTTCCTGTCCGCCAAAATCATTGCACGGGAAAGCAAGAATCTCAAAACCTTCGGCTTTATATTTTTCATAGATTGCTTCCAATCCGGCATACTGTTTTGTGTAGCCGCACTTGCTGGCTACGTTCACAATCAACAATACCTTCCCTTTATAATCAGAAAGTTTTACTTCCTTCCCGTTCATATCTTTTACTGTAACATCCTGGATATTACCGGATGATTCTCCATTCGCCGGAGGGTTAATCTTTGCTGATATAGTTGCAGCAAATAGAATTGTAATACTTGTTATAAAACTTAACGCTTGAATAATCTTCATTTTTTTCCCTTCGTTTGATAACAGTAAAACATAATCACCTACAGATTTAGTTCAATAAAAAACCCGATCATTCAGATCGGGTTTAAGAGTTTATCTTTAAGGGGAAATTTATTCAGCCATTAAGCAAGCGATTGCTGCTGTGTTCACAATATCTTCAACAGAACAGCCGCGGCTGAGATCGAAGAATGGTTTTTTCAATCCTTGATTTACCGGACCAATTGCTTCTGCACCGCCGAGGCGCTGAGCAATTTTGTAACCGATATTTCCAGCATTCAAATCCGGGAAAACTAAAACGTTTGCACGACCGGCGACTTCGCTGCCGGGAGATTTTTTCTTGCCAACACTTTCAACTATAGCAGCATCAAATTGTAATTCGCCATCAACTTTAATATCCGGTCTTCTCTCTTTTACAAACTGAGTTGCCTGACGGACTTTATCAATAAGTTCATGTTCAGCGCTTCCCTTTGTTGAGAAAGAAAGCATTGCAACGTAAGCTTCCTCGCCGGTTAGTTTTTTGTGGTTGTCTGCAGTGGAAATAGCAATATCGGCTAATTGGCCCGCATCGGGATTTGGATTTACAGCGCAATCAGCAAAGCTGTAAGCTCTGTCAGGATACGCCATCAAAAAGAAACTTGATAGGATAGACATTCCAGGCTGAAGTCCAACACAGAATATTGAAGCGCGAGTAACATCTGCGGTTGTAGCAAAGGAACCGGAAACACTTGCGTGTGCTAAGTCTTCGCGCACCATCATTCCAGCAAAGAAAATATCGCGACGAATAGTTTCGCGGGCTTGTTCAATTGTTACACCTTTGTGTTTTCTCTGATTGTAAAAAATGTTTGCAAAGTCGCTCAGCTTTTCAGATTTGTCCGGATCAATAATTCGTATGCCCTGGAGATCAACACTTAGTTTTGAAGCATCGCTTCTAATCTTATCCTCGTTTCCCAAGGTAATTACTGAAGCAACTTTTTCTTTCGTTAAAATTTCGGCAGCTTTCAAAACACGCTCATCATGCGATTCCGGTAGAACTAAAGTTCTTTTTCTCTGTGCCGCTTTCTCTCTGATTTGTTTAAGTAATAAAATTTCAGCCATTTTCATTCCATAATTGTTATAAATGCACCGCAAATATAAAGAAAATGCCGCTCTCCAAATTAAGCATACTAAAATATAAGATTGAATTTGGTTGGGGATTTAGGAATATTTTGACCACACGATTTGGCTAACACTTTGAACGAGTCCCAAAATAGAAATCTGAAGTTCATTTCCGGTTTAGCTGCAGCCACAGTTATAAGTTTATTTTTAGCTTATATCTACATTGATGTTTTGGCGTTGTTGGCTGTCTCAATTCTAATTTCACTGATTTTCAATCCGGTAGTAGATTTTTTAGAGCAGAACAAAATTCCACGGGTAGTTGCAGTACTTTCAATTTTTGTTCTTACCGGCTTACTTCTTTTCTCACTAGTTTCAATTCTTTTACCAAAGCTTGTAAACCAGTTAGAGACAATAGCAAATTCGCTTAGCGACGAGGCTGTTAATCAATCATTAGCACAGTTTGAACAAACTCTCAAAACAAAGTTTCCATTCTTGGCATCTTTTGATTTGAGCGAAAGAATTTCCTCTTTTTTTAACAGTACAATTTTAGGATGGATAAATAATCTCAGCAACATCGTTCAAGGTATTTTTTCATTTCTTGCAGTGATTGTAATTATTCCGTTTATGACTTTCTTCATTCTAAAAGACAGCAAGAAACTTCTCCACGGCATTATTAATTTTATGCCCAACAAAAGCTTCGAAGTTTCCTACAATGTGCTAACTAAAATCGGCTTTCAGCTTGGCAGATACGTCCGAGGCTGGATTCTTGATGCAACAATAGTTGGAATTCTTTCCGGATCTGGTTTGGCTCTTCTTGGAATAAACAACGCAATCTCAATTGGATTTATTGCCGGCGCGGGACATCTGATTCCCTACTTCGGACCTGTAATTGGTGGGCTTCCGGCAATTATCATTTCAATTATTCAGTTTGGCGATCTATCAATGCTTCCAAGTTTGCTGCTCATGTTCACAATTATATATACGTTCGATAACGGATTCATTCAGCCAAATATTTTCTCCAAAAGTACGGATATGCATCCGCTTATGATTATCATTCTAATTTTAGTTGGGAGTGAAACTCTTGGCGTTCTCGGTATGCTGTTAGCTGTTCCGGTTGCAACAGTAATTAAAACCGCCGTTAAAGAAATTTATTTTGGCTATAAGAATTATAAAATCATTAGCCTTTGATTCTTCACTTTGAATATCAGACCTACTTTAGATACCTTTTGAAAAACAATTCGTGGATATATGAAAATTAAATTTATTGGAGCCGCGCAAACTGTAACCGGCTCAATGCATCTCATACAAACAGAAAATTCTACATTCCTCTTAGACTGCGGACTGTTTCAAGGTAAACGTAAAGACGCATTCGAGATTAATAGAAACTTCGATCACTTTAACCCGGGCGAAATTGATTTTGTTATTCTTTCTCATGCGCATATTGACCACGCCGGAAATTTGCCTACGCTCGTTAAGAACGGCTTCGATGGAAAAATTTATTCAACTTTTGCTACGCGCGACCTATGCACGATAATGCTGCAAGACAGCGCGCATATACAAGAGAAAGATGTTGAGTATGTTAATAAAAAAAGAAAACGTGACGGCAAAAAGCTTTTTGAGCCGCTTTATGTTCAAGACGATGCGCTCGAAACTCTGGAAAAGTTTGTTGGAATTAATTACCGCAAAGAGTTTAAGATTACTCCGGAAATTTCACTAACATTTTACGATGCCGGACATATTCTTGGTTCTGCAATTGTTTTTTTGAAAATAACAGAAAACGGAAAACAAATTACTCTCGGATTTTCCGGCGATTTAGGCAGACCACACTTGCCTATTCTTAAAGACCCGGAACAAATTCCAAATGTTGATTACTGGATTTGCGAAAGCACTTACGGCGGCAAGGACCACGATAATCCTACGGATTCCGAAGAGCAGCTTACAAATGTTTTGAAAAAAGCGCACTCGAAAAAATCTAAAGTTATTATTCCGGCATTTAGCGTTGGTAGAACCCAAGAAATAGTTTATGCGCTCCATAGAATTTTTGAAAGCAATAAAGCCGAAAGGATGCCGGTCTATGTTGATAGTCCGCTTGCAGTAAACGCAACAGAAGTTTTCCGGCTCCACCCGGAATGTTTCGATTCCGAGACCATGCAATTCATAAGAAAAAACGAAGACCCTCTTGGTTTTAACCGGCTCACTTATATAAAAGATGTAGAGGATTCCAAAAATCTAAATTCTGTTGATGGACCATGTATAATTATCTCGAGCAGCGGAATGGCTGAAACCGGAAGGGTTCTTCATCATTTGGCTAACAACATCAGTAATCCAAAGAATATTATTTTGATTGTTGGTTACGCAGCAGAACACACTCTCGGAAGGAAATTGATTGACGGAGAAAAGAATGTTCAAATCTTTGGCGATGCTTACGATGTTAAAGCCGAAGTCATTGTTCTCAATTCTTTCAGCGCCCACGCTGATTCCGATGAACTTCTCGGCTACACTAACCGCTTTGATAAATCTCAGCTGAGAAAAATATTTCTTGTCCATGGAGAGCTTGAACAACAGCAAGCATACAAAAACAATTTGGAATCTTCCGGATTCAAGAATGTAATTATACCTTCACGCGGACAGACAGAGATTTTATTGTAGGGAATAAGTTCACAATGAAAAGACTTCATGAATAAGAAAATAGTTTTTACTATTGGAATTTTTTGTTTCATTTCTATCCAAGCTCAAGTCAGCAAGGACAGCCTACTATTTTCTTCTCAAAGTTATTCAGAAAAATTAATTACAAATTCATACGAAAAGCAGTTAAACACTCACAACTATAATACGCTGCTGAAATACTTTTTTACCGGGAACAATTTCTTTTTCGGTGTTAAAGAAAATTTCATCTCAACAGTTATTAAGACCAATACCAGAAATATTAAAGATGAGCAATATCTTTGGGCTATGGGACAATACACATTTGATAAGCAGCTAAAACTTGGGCTCCACTTCAACAACAATATTTATTCCGACGATAGAAACATCGGCTTAAGCAAGGCGTCCTTGCTAACCTCTTCACTCTTTCTGAAATATATTCCGACAGAAAAAATTCAGATTACACCTTTTGCCGGATTTGAGCAGAACAATCAAATTGGGGTGAGCGATATTGGATTAGTTTATGGTTCCGAAGCCAACGTTGACCGCTACGAACTTGGTGATTTCGAAGTGAACTCAATATTCAAATTTCACAATGAGGATATTAGTCCCAGAAGAAATTCTCTGCGCGTCCTTAGCTTCGACCTAAAAAATAATTTTGAAGCAGATTTTTCCAATACTATCTCGGCATATTATTCCCAGCAGCGGAGAGACTTTTACTTCTTAGCTGATAAAACAACCGCTAATGAATTCGATATTACCAATAATATTCAGAGCCGTACAGAGTCAAGTTATTTCATACAAGATAAAATCCGCTTCCTTCCGGTCGGCACTCCCTTTTCGTTTGATTTACAAGGTAGGGTTGCATGGCGCGATATTGACCGAGAAACTCGCTTTATATCTACGCAGAGCATTGCTAACACAAACTACGATACTAAGATTGAGGAATTCAAATTAGAATTTGCTTCGCTGGCAGAATACACAACTACAGAATTAGCCTTATCACTTCGCTTTTCTTTTTCAGAAAGAAACGAAAAACATCAACCGGTAAGATATGATGGACTTAGCTCATCAATTTTTGAGGAGCGCGGAAGACTGGAAGAACAAAAAAATAATTCTTCTCAGCTCGCAAATCTCTCAGTAACCGGTTTGTGGAATATCGGGTCATCTGATAAAATTCTTCTTAACTTATTTCACAGAAAACTTAAGTACGATACACCCGGCAAAGATAATTTTGATGACCGCGATGAGCTGCTTTCGATTGGGAATATTATGTATGAGCATGAATTTAATTCTCTATTCACTGCTTTTATTAATTTGGAAGGAAGCTTAAACAAGACTGTTTACATTTCGGCAGAGCGCAGTTCAAACAATAATATTAAGCGCACACTTAAACTTGCCTCCGGAGGAACATTTAAGACCGGGAAACTACTCTCAATGAATTCAGCAGAAGTTTCTGCAAATTACACTGTATTCGATTACGAAGAATTGAATCCAAACTTCCGGAGCTACTCATTCCGGCAATTCGCGTTTCGCGATTCTTCTCTTTATAAAATAACCCGCTCAACAAACTTTCTTGTTGCCGGATATTTGAAGTTGAGCGAGCAAGGTGATTTCAAGTGGTCTAATTTTTCCGGTAAGCCGCAGCGTTATCTTCAAGAAGTATTTGCAGAGCCAAAATTCACCTATGATTATTACGGTTTTATTTTCGGTGTCGGCGTACGTTATTTTTCACTATCAACATTCAACTTTAGGAATGGTGTAGTTAAAACAAAAGCGTCAGAATATCAAAGCTTTGGTCCAATGGCTGAACTGACCTACTTGATCGCAGAAAAAATTTCTCTCAAATTTTTGGGCTGGTTCGAATTCATAAAAGCCGAAGACAATTCTACCCGAGAAATGGCAAATTTGAGCATTAGAATGAATTATCAGTTCTAAATTATTTTCTTCATTATTTGCACATAAATATGTGTAGTTTTATTTTAACCGAAGTTGAAAATGAGAATAGAGAGTTTGGCTGAAAAAACTTACAATAGAGTTGTCTCAAGTGACCCGGAAATTCTTCCTGAGCTTGAAGAATACATTATTAAGATAGCAAAAGAAGTTAATCTTGATGACAGCAAGATTAATAATCTCGCACTCTCATTTTCTGAAGCCATTTCTAATTGCATGAAACATGGTAACCGCTTTGATAAATCCAAAACAGTTAGTATAACAGTTAATATTAATGACTCTAAACTCACTATCGTTTTGAAAGATGAAGGCAAAGGTTTCGATCTGAAAGCTGTTCCCGATCCTACTAAACCGGAAAATATTTTAAAAGACAGCGGACGCGGTATCCATATTATGAAAAACTTTTTGGACGATCTTCGCTACAACTTTACTCCTACCGGCACAGAAGTGATTTTAGAGCTTTCACTTCACTAATCTTTTCAAAATTTCTTATATGAATTAGTTTGCAAACTTCCTATTTTTCACCGGAAACATTAATTAAACATTTCGGAGAAAATTATGGCAAGAAAAAAAATTGCCCTTATAGGCGGCGGTCAGATTGGCGGCGTTTTAGCTCAACTAATTGCACTACGCCAGCTTGGTGATGTAGTTCTATTTGATATCGTTGAAGGTTTACCGCAAGGCAAATCGCTTGATATTGTTGAAGCATCACGCGTTGATGGTTTTGATGTGAACGTTAAAGGAACAAATGATTACAAAGATTTGGAAGGTTCGGATTTAGTAATCATTACAGCGGGCTTGCCGCGCAAACCCGGTATGAGCCGCGACGATCTTCTTACTGTTAATGCAAAAATAATGAAGTCCGTTGCGGAAAATGTTAAACAGTTCGCTCCAAATTCTACAGTAATTGTAATTTCAAATCCACTCGATGCAATGGTTACACTTTTCCAAAAAATTACCGGATTCCCTCACAACCGTGTTATCGGTCAAGCCGGAGTTTTAGATTCATCCCGTTTCTCTACTTTCATTGCTTGGGAATTAGGTGTTTCGGTTAAGGATGTTAACGCAATGGTTCTCGGCGGGCATGGCGACACGATGGTTCCTATCGTTCGCTACGCAAATGTTAATGGTATTCCGGTAATGGAATTACTTGAACGCAAATACAAAGATTCCGTAAAAGCGAAAGAAGTTATGGCAGCTATGGTTAAACGCACCAAAATGGCTGGCGGCGAAGTTGTTGAATTGCTCAAAACCGGCTCGGCTTTTTATTCACCGGCTTCTTCTGCTATTGCAATGGCAGAAGCAATTATATTTGATGAAAAGAGAGTCCTACCAACTTGCGCTTATTTACAAGGTGAGTTTGGCGTTAGCGGATATTACGTAGGTGTTCCTACCGTACTCGGTGCAAACGGCGTCGAAACAGTTGTCGAGTTTTCTCTTGATACTGAAGAACAAGCAGCACTTGATAAATCCGTTGCTTCAGTAAAGGAATTGGTTGAAGCTATGACGAGACTCGGTTTTTAATATTTGAATAAACTCTTTTTTATGAAACCTCGCTACCAGCGGGGTTTTTTTATATCGCTCACTCAAGGTCAATAAATTAAACTTGATTTTTAATTGGTTTATCAACCTCTCCAACATATTTTTGATGCAGTGAATTCTTATTTATTATTAATGAAGCAAGGAAATACCAATGCGATTTACGCTTAAGAAGTTTGCCACACTTACTACAATTTTGATTCTTGTTTTGTCATGCTCAACCGAACCGGAAAGCAAGAACAACAACTCTTCAACTACACCGGAATTTTGGCTTACCAATGCTGATAAATCTGTATTGTTCAAAAAGCAAACCTTTCCTCAAAATATTACTACAGATGCTAACACCCAAACTATTGAGATTAATGAAACAGATAAATATCAATCTATTGATGGATTTGGATGTGCACTTACCGGCGGAAGCGCAATTTTGCTAAACAAAATGAGTGCGAGCAACAGAGCAGCGTTATTAAAAGAATTATTCGCTGCTGATGGGACTAACATTGGAATGAGTTACTTAAGAATCAGCATCGGCGCTTCCGATTTAAGCGACCGTGTTTTCACTTACAATGATTTGCCTGCTGGACAAACCGACACATCTATGGCAAACTTTAGTATAGAGCCGGAAAGAAAAGATTTGATACCGGTTCTGAAAGAAATTTTAGCTATAAACCCTAACATAAAAATTATGGGCTCACCTTGGTCCGCGCCAATCTGGATGAAAACGAACAATTCTTCAATTGGCGGGAGTTTGAAACCGCAATTCTACTCTGCTTATGCAAAATACTTTGTAAAGTATATCCAGCAAATGAAAGCTGAAGGAATTAGAATTGACGCTATTACTATTCAGAATGAACCACTTTATGGCGGCAATAATCCAAGTATGCTAATGTCTGCAATAGAACAAGCCACATTCATCAAGAAAAATTTGGGACCGGCATTCGCTTCAAACGGAATTGATACTAAGATTATTATTTATGATCATAATGCGGATAGAACCGATTATCCAATAACGGTTCTTAACGATCCCGAAGCAAAAAAATATGTTGATGGTTCAGCTTTCCATTTATATGGCGGCTCAATAACAGATTTGATGAAAGTACATGATGCTCATCCGGATAAAGCATTATACTTTACCGAACAATGGATTGGCGCACCGGGTAATTTTTCCGGGGATCTGAGCTGGCATATCAAAACATTGTTTATTGGCGGAACTCTCAACTGGTGCAAAAATATTATTGAGTGGAATTTAGCTTCCGATCCAAATTTAGAGCCGCATACACAAGGCGGATGCACCCAATGTTTAGGAGCTATAACTCTTAGCGGTAATACTGTAGTTCGTAATCCGGCTTATTATATTATTGCTCACGCGGCTAAGTTTGTTCGTCCGGGCTCTGTAAGAATCGCTTCAACATGGCTCTCTACTCTGCCGAATGTTGCGTTCAAAACTCCGGATGGAAGAATTGCAGTTTTAGTTCTCAATGATTCGCAATCAGTACAGACATTTAGAATCAAAATTGGAACAACAATTTATTCTTCCTATTTGCAAGCCGGATCCGTAGGAACTTACATACTGTAAATTTTCTTGCTGCTGTTTGATTCATCGGACCAAAATTTTTAAAACAAAAAACCCCGGCGAAAACCGGGGTTTTTATTTCAACTATACTTAATGTGGTTTTAAGCGCGTGATTCCAAAACGCTGATAAACTGACGGTCGTTTTTTCCTCTTTCGAATTTTACGAAACCATCAATTACAGCAAACAAAGAATGATCACCGGCTAATTTTACATTTTTGCCGGGATGAAAATTTGTCCCTTTTTGTCTAACTAAAATAGATCCGGCAGAAACTTTTTCTCCGCCAAATGCTTTAACACCAAGAAACTGCGGATTACTATCGCGACCATTACGGGATGAACCTTGACCTTTTTTATGTGCCATTAAAATTACCTCCAGCTACTAAGCAATCTTAGTAACTTCAATTCTTGTTAATTGTTGTCTATGCCCTCTTAATCTCTTGTAAGAGATACGGATTTTCTTTTTGAAGACAATTACTTTATCGTCTTGTGTGTGTTCGAGAACCTTTGCATGAACTTTTACACCTTTAACAGTTGGCGCGCCAACTTTAGTAGCTTTATCATCACCAAAGAGAAGTACGTTATCAAATACGATTTCAGAATTCGGCTCAGCTTTAAGATGAGGTACGTAATACTTTGTATTCTCGGTTACCTTAAATTGTTGTCCTGCTATATCAACAACAGCAAACATCATTCCTCCGATGTATCAAATTTTGAGGCGTAAATATATGGAAATGAGCCTATGTAGTCAATAAAAGGTTGGTTTAAAATTTATTCTGTGAAATGAGCCTTTTCTACTTTTTTAGTCTAAAAATGAACTCGCTGCCTATTCCAAGTCTGCTGGAAACCTCAATTTTTGAATCGTGCGCCTCAATTATATGCTTAACTATTGCTAATCCGAGCCCCGTTCCACCCATCTCGCGGGAACGATCACGATCTATACGGTAAAAGCGCTCGAATATGCGCGATAAATCAGCCTCAGGGATGCCTAAGCCGGTATCCCTAACATAAATCTTACCATAGTTCCCCTCTTCGATTACACCGGCTTCTATCGAGCCGGATTCTGTGTACTTAATCGCATTCGTAATCAGATTTGAGAGAACTTGTTTAAGTCTTTGCTTATCGCCATATAAATCCAATTTGGGATTTGGGGAATGAATACTGAGTACTAAATTTTTCTTTACTACTTCCGGCTTAAACTCGTTTTCAATCACTTTAAGCAATTCATGAATGTTGAAATAGCGGAAGCTCATCTTCATTTGACCGGACTCAATCATAGAGATGTCAATCAAATCATTCAACAAATTATTCAGATTAAGTGTGTGATTATTTGCCTTTAGAAGGAATGCCCTGTTAACTTTTGGGTCTTCCAAAGCGCCATCAAGTAGCGTTTCAATGTAACCTTGAATCGAAAATATTGGAGTGCGTAGTTCATGAGAAACGTTACCGAGAAACTCAGTTCTAATTTGCTCTAATTTTTTTAGATTCTGAATATCGCTCTGAGTTCGGCTGAACATTGCTTTTATTTCATCTTCAAGCTCACGGAGATTGCTGCTTAGAGAAATTTCATCGGAAGATTTGTATTCATTCCCTCTAATTTTCTTAATTACTTGTTTTATTTCATTATGCTCTTGTTTCCGTTCGTACCGTAAAAGCAATAGTATTGATATGCTAAATAGAAGGAAGAGAGAGATTAGAAGGATGACTTCCAAAGCTGATGGCGAAAAAACAGCTAGTATAAAAAAAAGCAGTATGGTGAAAAACGAAGAGATTAGAAGTGTGATGTTCCGTATTGATAAAACTTTTTTCAAGTTACTCCAAATTTTTGAAGCGGTAGCCAACACCTTTAATCGTTTCAATTATATCTGCAAACTTATCAAGCTTCTCACGGATTTTTCTAACATGAACATCAATTGTGCGAGCGACAACATAAACATCATCTCCCCAAACATCGCTTAGAATTTTTTCTCTATCAAACACTTTGCCGGGATTTGACGCAAGGTAATATAAAATCTCAAATTCCTTTTTCGGGAAAAAGACCAGCTTCCCTTTTATTGTAACTTCATATTTATCTCGATTGATAACCAAAGGACCAATAACAATTTCGCTTTCTCCAACTGTTTCTGCTTGGGCTGATTCAATTTTTCTGAGGTTTGATTTTACACGCGCAATCAATTTTTTTGGCGAAATCGGTTTCTGAATAAAATCATCCGCACCAATATTTAAGCCGTGAACTTCATCAAGTTCCGAAGATTTTGCCGTGAGAAAAATTACAGGTGTATTTTTGAATTCATCAATAGCTCTAATGCGGCCACATGCCTCATAGCCATCCATCTTAGGCATCATTACATCTAGAATAATCAAATCCGGCTTCTGAGAAAGTTTATCTAACGCTTCTTGCCCGTTGAATGCCGTAATCACCTTAAAGCCTTCGTTAGATAAATTGTACTGAAGAAACTCAACTATATCTTTTTCATCATCTACAAGAAGAATTTTGGTTTTCATCAGAGCATAACTTCTTTTTTTAGTTCAGCAGATTTATAGATAGCTTCAAGCAATTGCATTAGCATCAAAGCGTCTTCACCGGAAGAAACCATTGGAGAGTTATCTCTTACAGCGGCAACAAAATGCTTCAATTCATTTTCAAAAGCTTTCTTATACAAATTTGATGCAGTTGCGCTAGTCGGAAGAGTATAATCAATATGCCCGGATTCCAAACGCTTATACGCTTTAAGTGGATTTAAATGTGCAGTACCTTTAGTACCAAAAGCAGCTAAATGAAATTTATCCCACTCGGCATGCAAGCCCCAGCTAACTTCAAACGAGATTACTCTTTCATCGCTGAAACGAACTAAACCTACAGCAGTATCTTCAACATCTTTTGTTGTATGAGAAAATGTTTCAACTGATACGCTTTTAAGTTTATGATCATTCATTATCCAAAGTGCTAGATCAAGAACAAGAATTCCGAGATCAATCAAAACACCGCCGCCCGATTGGCTTTTGTTTAGGAACCACTTCTGCTCGCTACTTTGTTTTCTAAGCCAGCCGCAGCGGATATAGAAGATATCACCGAGTTCACCGCTGTTAACTAAGCTGCGCATTAACATTGCATCCGGACGGTAGCGCAATTTCATTCCAACCATTACTTGTTTCTTGTTCTTTTTAGCAGCAGCTTGAATCGTTTTTGCTTCTTCTAAATTACGTGCGATTGGTTTTTCAATTAAGATATCTTTTTTTGCTTTCAAACAGTTAACAGCAATTTCAGCATGGCTGTCTGTTGGTGTTGCTATAACTACACCGTGAATTTCTTCCTTAGCAAGCATCTCACGATAATCTTGATATTGACTTTCGATTGCATATTTCTCGCCAACAACTTTTAGGCGGGTACGGCTTGTATCTGCAATTGAAACAACTTGAACATTTGGCAGCTTAGTTAAAATTGGCAGATGTGCCAATTGCGCAATACCACCGAGACCGATTATAGCTATTTTTGTTTTTTCCATAACGTAGCAGAAATTTATTTTGAGTGAATTAGTGCTTTAACTTTTTCGAAGATTCCTTCAGGATCAATCCCGATGATCTTATGCAATTCTTCTTGCGTACCATGATCTACAAAATTATCCGGAAGTGCTATACGTAAAATATCATTCTTATAATTCTTTTCAGCAAAATATTCTAGTACGGCAGAACCAAACCCGCCAACTATTGTACTTTCTTCCAAAGTTACAATTTTGGTAAATCGTTTAGAAACCGAATCTAGTAAATCAGAATCGAGCGGTTTTACAAACCTCATGTTAACAACTTCTGCACTTAAACCTTCAGCGGATAATTGTTCTGCAACTGCCTTAGAATATTCAACCATATTGCCAACAGCCAAAAGAGCAACATCTTTTCCGGTTTGCAAAGTTTCCGCTTTTCCAATTTCAAGTTTCGAAAAACCATCTTTTACTTCCACGCCAAGAGCAGAACCACGGGGGTAGCGAATTGCTATTGGTCCCTTTTCATAATTAACTGCTGTGTAAAGCATATCTCTCAATTCGGATTCATCTTTAGGAGACATGATTACCATGCCCGGAATCAAGCGAAGGTAACTTAGATCGAAAGAGCCATGGTGAGTTGGTCCATCTGCGCCAACTAAACCGGCACGATCTAAAACAAATACTACATGAAGTTTTTGCAGAGCAACATCGTGAATAATTTGATCGAAGCCGCGCTGTAAGAATGTAGAGTAGATTGCAACAACTGGGATTACACCTTGCGTTGCCAAACCAGCCGCAAATGTTACAGCATGTTCTTCAGCAATTCCAACATCATAATATCTTGTTGGAAATTCTTTTTGAAGATGATCCATTCCGGTCCCATCGGGCATAGCGGCAGTAATACCAACAACCTTTTCATTCGCTTTAGCGATTTCAACAAGAGCTTTACCAAAGATGGTAGTGTAAGCCGGCGCCGAAGAAGATTTTTTATAGGCTAGCCCGGTAACTTTATCAAATGGTGTTGCGGCATGATAACGTTGAACATGTTCTTCTGCCGGTGTATAACCTTTTCCTTTTTCGCTCAACACGTGAACTAGAATCGGTCCGTTAAGATTTTTAATGTGTTCAAAAATTTTGATTAACTGAACAAGATTGTGCGCATTGATTGGACCAAAATAACGGAAGCCAAGCGCTTCAAATAAAATTCCCGGAGTTATAACAGATTTAATTCCGCGTTCAAGTCTTGAAGCAACTTTTCGGATTCGATCTCCAAACTGATCGAGCTTACCGGTTAAATCCCAAACCGCACCTTTGAATTTATTATACTCGGGATGTGCAATCATTTCGTTAAAATAATTGTGTATCTGCCAAACGTTTGGCGCTATGGACATTCTATTATCATTCAAAATAACAATTAAGTTGCTGTTTTTTACTCCGGCATTATTCATCGCTTCGTAAGCCATGCCGCCGGTCATAGCGCCATCACCAATAACTGCAATAACTTTTTTGTTTGTGCCTTGCTGTTTACTTCCTTCAGCCATTCCAAGTGCAGCAGAAACCGAAGTGGTTGCATGTCCGGCGCCAAATGCATCGTACTCGCTTTCGGATCTTTTAAGAAAACCGCTTAACCCGTTCAACTGCCGAATAGTATTTAACTGATCTCTTCTGCCTGTAAGAATCTTGTGTGGGTAAGCTTGATGCCCGGTGTCCCAAACAATTAAATCGTTGGGAGTATCAAATACTTTATGAAGTGCAACTGTTAACTCAACAGTTCCAAGTCCGCCGCCAAAGTGTCCGCCAACTTGCGAAATAACATCCACCATATATTCGCGGACTTCAGCACACAAAGTTTTTAGTTCAGCAACTGTTAACGTGCGAATATCTTTAGGTGAATTTACTTTGAACAGAACCTGGTACTTTGATTCATCAACCATTAAACTTTCCTCGCTATTGCTTTATGTTTTCTTCAAGCTGCTTTTTTAGTTCAGTTACTTTTAGCTCTGCGTCTTTCAAAGTAGAATAACAAATCTTTGCCAGCTCTATTCCCTCTTCGTAAAGACGGATTGAATCTTCCAAACCTACATCGCCGCTTTCCAACTGCGCGGAGATTTCTTCCAGCCGGGCTAACGAGCTCTCAAAATTATTTTCTTTCTTCTTTGCCATCTATCTTCACTTCTCCATCATAAAATTTTATTAAAAATGATTCTTCAGTAGTAAAGTTTTTCATTCTTGCTATAACTCTTTCATTCTGTTTGATATAAGAAAAGCCCCGTTTTAGAACGCTATCCACGCTCATTGCATTTATTTTGCTCTCAAGTAAATCTATCCGGGTTTTACCGCTAACAATTTTGTTATCTGCCAAATTGGAAAACTTGTAAAGAACGCTATCCAAATATTGCGTTTTATTTCTGATAAAATCTTGAGGCATTCTGAATCCGTAAGAAGTAATATGTGAAGTGACTTCATCGCGGCAGCTTCTTAGAATCTCAAACATTTTCTGCGAATTATAATAGGAAAATTCACTTATATAACCAAAGAGGTCATCTTTGTTTGGAGTCGCAAGTTCAATTGCGGCTGAAGGAGTTGCCGCACGTAGATCGGCAACAAAATCCGAAATTGTAAAATCAACTTCGTGACCAACGGCGCTGATAACCGGAATCTTGGAAGCGAAAATAGCCCGCGCAACAATTTCTTCGTTGAACGCCCATAAATCTTCCAGAGAGCCGCCCCCTCTGCCGACAACAATTACATCAATATCATTCTGTTGATTTAACAACTTAATGCTTTTAACTATTTCCTCGGCAGCTCCCTCTCCTTGAACGCGGCAAGAGGCAATAACTAATTCAGCCAAAGGATATCTTCGTGATGAAATACTTTTCATATCTTGGAAAGCAGCGCCATCAATTGCAGTAACTACACCAATTTTTTGCGGAAATCTTGGTATTGGTTTTTTATTCTCTTCATCAAACAATCCTTCTTCAAAGAGTTTTTGCTTTAATTTTTCAAATGCTGCTTGAAGTTCCCCGACACCAGCCGGCTTCATAGAACGCACATCTAATTGGTAGCTGCCTCGCGGCGGATAAACAGTAATTTTTCCGTTAGCAATAATTTTCATTCCATCTTTCGGACTAAAGAAAACGTAGCTGTTCAATCCGCGCCACATTGTGCAATTAATCTGCGCATTAGAATCTTTGAGTGTAAAATACCAATGCCCGGAAACGTGTGCTTTGAAATTTGAGATTTCTCCAATTACGCTTACCTCATCAAACTCGTCTTCTAAAGTTTGTTTTACAAGTCCGGTTATTTCGCTTACAGAAAGTATTTCGCTCATTTTTCCTTTCTAAAAATTAAACAGTATTGATGATGCCTGTTACCGACCCAAGCGTTGTTTACACCAAGTGCAATTAGTTTTTTATCATCTTGAAGCCAGACTTTCTCATCTTTCAAGGTCCAGCTTTTACCGCCTCGTTTAGTAAGTGAGGAAGCGGTATCGAACGCAAGCGGAAAGAGCTTTCCATCCGCATAAACATTATTTGTAATAATTGTTAAGTAACCGTTTGTTTTTGTTACATCATAAACTTGATCGAACACAAGCGCCTGCTTCTCTAAAAAATCTTCGTAATCCTTAACGTTGCCCAAATCTAAAATATTCTTACTACTATAACGTGTGTCGAGACCTTTTCGTTTCCTTTCACTTTGGCGTATGTTACTGCGAATCAGTTGGTTCCAGTATGGCGGCGAAGTGATTGTGTAATCAAACTTAACTTTGGGAAGCTCTGTGTTTTCTAAACAATCTTTCAGCACCAACGAATTACCGAGCAAAGGATAAATTCCTTTCGTGTCTTCAAGCTTTTCAATTCTCTTTTTGGTTAAGCCGAAGTATTTTTTGTTAAGCTCAACACCAACAGCTTTTCTTTTAAGCGATGCCGATGCAACCAGCACACTTCCGGTTCCGCAAAATGGATCCAGCACCCAGGCATTCTTCTTTGTGAAAAATGAAATGAATTCTTCAACAAGCGTTTCCGGAAATTTTGCCGGATGAAGAACCTCGTTTTCTTTTCTTCTTGGCGGACGGTGAATAAACCAGCTCTTCGTAAACTTCAGCCATTCTTTCCCGGTAAGATCATTCAACTTGTTATTGGTGTTGTAACGACCGCGAGTACCTAAATCCAAAAATTCAGTTTTCTTATTCATTAAGCGGATTACAAGTTAATTGAGAAGAAGTTAGAGTACAGCCCAAGTGAAAATTCATAGAAATCTTTGCCGCCGCTTTTTATCTGAAAATTATAACGGTATCGTGTATAGACAGTAAAAATATTTCTAATCTGGAAAAGCCCGAGAGATACTTCAGCGCTCAAACCATTGTAGCCTTTGAAATCTCCAAAGAAAGAAAGCCCGGGAGAGATATACTTAATCTCTCTAAATTGAAACATGTGCTTATAACCCAACCTTAGAAAATTCTTGTGCGGTGCATTTAGGTAATGTGAATATTCCAAGCCAATATAGCCAGCCGGATAGTTGTAACCATTCCCATAAAAATTGAGAAGTGGAATTTCTTTGCTCAAACCTATATAATCCTTTCCATCCATAACCAAATATTCCATTGAAGGAATTGCAAAAACCAATCCGCCAATACACATCTGATACCAATTATTATCGGAAGTAGTTGTAAGCAATGCTTCACTCGGCAACGCAACCTCATATTCCTCGCTTGTTGTTTCTTTCTTCTTATTATTCTTAACAAGAATTCTGTATTTGATTTCAGTAAGATTGAACAAGTCTGCCAGGTCAATTTCAACACGATGATTATCGGTAAGCGAGTCCGAAACATTAAAAGTCTTGCTGGATTTTATTTTTATCACCGAAGTACATTCTTCACTTGTAGAGAATGTAACAATTAGCCGGTGCGGTGTTTCCGGAGTTATATAAGAATCTATTACGTATATCTCTGTTGGTTCAGTTTGTGCCATTAGCTGAAATGTTATGCAAAACAGGAAAATTAATATCAGTCGTTTCATTTCTTCGGGGGAATTTTTGTAGGCAAAAAATAATTCTTTTTACTCTAATAATTATCACTTTCCTTTTGTAAATCGCCTTCAATGCTTCAGGGCAATTGACTATATTTGCAGCAATATCATTCAAAAACTAACGGAAAGAAATTGAAAATACTTGTCTCGAACGACGACGGCATTTCCTCCCCGGGAATTTGGGCACTTGCCGATGCTCTCAAAAAAATTGGTGAAGTTACAGTTGTTGCACCTCTAACCGAACAAAGCGCAGTTGGTCACGCTATTACTATGAAATATCCATTGCGAGTAACAGAATATTATAAGGATGGAGAATTTTTCGGCTATGCTGTTGATGGAACTCCAGCCGACTGTATTAAAATGGGTGTCCGCAACATTCTGCAGCAAACTCCGGATATAGTTATTTCCGGAATTAACCTCGGCTCTAACGCGGCAATAAATATTATTTATTCCGGTACTGTCTCTGCCGCACGTGAAGCTGCTATAATGGATATTCCGGCAATTGCTGTTTCCGTTACAAGTCATAATGCAAAACATTTTGAATTTGCCGCGAGATATGCCGGTGAACTTGCCGAGATGGTTGTTAAGAATGGAATTCCGAACGGAACACTTCTTAATCTAAACGTTCCCGATTTACCGGAAGAACAAATAAAAGGAATTCTTGTAACCCAGCAAGGAAAAACCAAGTGGGATGATATTTATCAGGAGCGGAATGATCCTTACGGAAATAAATATTTTTGGTTAACCGGCAATTTGATTGAAACCGATAACTCTCTCGAGGCGGATCATTTTGCCTTGAAAAACGATTACGTTTCTGTTACGCCAATCCATTTTGATTTAACAGATTACAAAACTTATGAAACGATGAAGAGCTGGAATCTGGAAACTTCCTTTAAGAAGAGTTAAACAAAACCATGCTCGGCTTAGAAAACATTCGACTTTCACTTTCCGGAAATCTCTGGGTTTACCTTCTTCTTGCTGTCTTATTGGTTGCATTTTCTGTTTTCATCTACAGATACACTTTGCCGAGAGTTTCGCAAGGATTAAAATTAACTCTCACAATAATCCGTGCGTTAATTTTTGTTTTGATTCTACTATTAATCTTTGAACCGCTTCTATCTATCTCAAATCGCACTTTCGAGAAAAGGAGCACATTTCTTTTGGTTGATAACTCTGAATCCATTTCAGCCAAAGACAGCATAAAAAGAAGTGAAGCCATTCAAAATTTAATCAGTGAGTTAAATTCTGAAGAAGCACTGAACTTGAAGGTATTTTCATTTGGAAAGAATATTGATTCGCTCTCATCAGAAAACCCAAAGCTCAGTTTTGATGAACCACTGACAAACTATTCCTCTCTAATTGATTTGTTTAAGAGGAATGAAGCCACTATCAATTCCGCTGCATTAGTCAGCGACGGAATTATCACTGAAGGAGCCGATCCGACTTACCAATTCGAGAAAATGCAATTTCCACTGTTCACGGTTGGGATTGGCGATTCAACCACTAAAAATGACGTTGAAATATTCGACATCAAACACAACCAGTTCATTTATGCCGGTTCACAAACTAAAATTCAAACTGTTATTCGGCAGAATGGTTTTGATGGAAAACAAACAAGAGCCAGTTTGTTTGAAGAAGGCAAATTGATTGACTCCAAAGATATATTGCTTAGCAATTCCGGCATTAATCAAATTGAGTTTCTTTACTCGCCGAAAGATGGCGGAGAGAAAAAGCTGAGCGTTTCTCTTACTCCGATTACAGGAGAGTTTTCGCAGCTAAATAATTCAAAGACATTTTTTATAACTGTTTTAGATACAAAAGTAAAAATTGCGCTTGTCTCCGGTTCCCCTTCAGCCGATGTTTCAGCAATTGCCAAAGCGTTGGAAAGCGACAAGAACATTCAAGTGAATAAGTTTATCCAGATTTCCAGAGATAAACTTTGGGATAACAAGAAATCAAATTCACTCGACAGTTCTTCAGTTCTATTTCTTATTGATTTCCCTTCTACAAATACGCCTCAGCAGTTGATGAACCAAGTATTAGCTAAAATTGAAAAGGGAACTCCCTTTTTTATTTCTGTTTCATTAGCAAACGATTTTGGGAAACTGAAACTTTTCGAAAAGCATCTGCCGTTCTTCATAAGAAACATTTCACAAGAAGCTTTTCAAGTCCAACCGGAAATACAGAAGAATGAATTTGTTTCTAGCTTTTCTCAAATAGGGAACTCGATAGCAGTCTGGAATAATCTCCCACCGGTTTATCAATCTTCTGCAGAGATTCTTCCAAAGCCGGAAAGTAAAGTTATTGTGAAATCAAAGGTTCGTGATGCAATATTAAATTCCCCACTAATAATTGTCCGTTCGATTGGGTACCAGAGATCATTCAGCATTAATGCAAGCAACTATTGGCGCTGGTCGCTGCAAACTTCCGAAAACAATCCGGATTTTTTCAGAAACTTTGTTAATGAAATTGTTAAATGGCTAAGTCTTTCGGGTAACAAAAAGCAGTTTATACTATCTACTAACAAGAAAATTTATTCTCCGGGCGAGCATGTTGATTTAACAGCCGAACTTTACGATAACGCTTTCAACCCTATAGACACAGCGCAAATTGCATTATCAATTTCTCAAGCTGGTAATAAGAACGAATTAATTATGACTCCTCAAGGTAACGGAATTTATACTGCTTCTTACACCCCGGATTCTCAAGGAGATTTTGTTTCCACCGCAAATACAAAAGTAAACTCTTTTTCAATGGCGCCAGCGACAACACGATTTTCGGTCATTGCGTCTTCTTTAGAATTATTAGATACAAAAATGCGTGTAGATTATTTAAAACTTCTGGCTAATTCAACTAACGGTAAGTATTTTTCTATTGAAGAACAGAGCAACCTCCTAAAAAATTTGATTGATGCCGCAAAGAAACGTGATGAAGGCATTCTGACGAAAAGTGAATTTGAATTGTGGAATTATTCTTGGATGCTTGGCGCTGTGATTTTCTTATTTGGCTTTGAATGGTTTTTGCGAAAGCGTTTTGGGATGATTTAACTTTTAGAGACATAAATGGATTTTCTTACCTTTACCGCTGATGAAGAAGTAAAAATTTCTTTGATGGATGAACAACATGAGCAGATGACGCACGTTATCAATAAAATTTACACTGCATTCATATTGAAGAAAAGCCGCACAGTACATTCTCAGTTGAAAATTTTGCTTGCACTCTTACGCAAACATTTTGATTACGAAGAAGGTTTGATGAAACAAACCAAGTTTGAAGGTTACTATTCCCACAAACTTGAGCACGACCGATTTTTTAGAAAAGTTGAAAGCATTTTCAGTTCATATGTCGCTAAGAAGCCAATCCTTACACTTGAAGGTCTTGAAGATGTAAAAAATTGGTTCTATAACCATATAGAAATAAAAGACAAAATATGCGGGGGTCATTTTGCGAGGAATGGAATCAAATAAGTTTTTTGAAACCGCAACCAATCAATTGCTCGGATTTTTCTTCCCAAGCTTTTGCACAGCTTGCAAAACCAAATTAGCTGATACTGAAAAGTGTGTCTGCAAGTCATGTATTAGTAAAAACCAGATTGCGGATCCCGAACGAATGGAGCGGGAATTTCATCGTAAGTTTTCTCACAGCAATATTATCAGCGCTTTCCAATCTGCTTTCGTTTTCGAAAAAGACAAAGAACTGCAAGACATTCTTCATGCTCTCAAATACAACAATAAATTTCAAGTCGGTAAGTTCCTTGGCGGATTAATCGCAAACCAAGTTGGCGAACAAGTTAAAACTTGGAATGCCGATATGATTATTCCGGTACCACTTCATTCTCTAAAGAAAGCTGAAAGAGGTTACAACCAAGCTGAGTTAATCTGTAAAGGAATAAGTAAAGTGCTCTCTATACCTACTAAGCCAAACGTATTAAAGCGTTCCCGCTACACACTTTCACAAACCACAATGACGCTTGAAGAAAGAAAAGAAAACGTGCACAAAGCTTTTGTTTTGAGGAAAAAGAAAAACGTAATCAGCAAAAGAATAATTATTGTTGATGATGTGCTGACTACAGGAGCTACAATTACAGAATGCGGCAGAGTCCTTAAAGAAAATGGAGCTGAGGAAGTTTACGCGCTCTCGGTGGCAATTGCGGATTAAGGAAATTGCATCTAAACTTCTGAACTATAACGTCTAGTACACAATTGAGACGATTACTCTACTCCAATATCCTTTCTCATTGCTTTTTCAATAAGAGTTCTTGTTTCAAGCATTTTTTGATAGTTAGTTTTTTGATGTGAAACATTGGGTGAATTCAAATCCGGTTTTAAAAATATATCTGGATTTTTCATTGCCTCAGCAACATCATTGAGATAGTTCTTTACCATACTTTCATAATTATCAAGTAACCCCAATATTTCATTACTGCAAACTAATCTCAAACCATTCAGCTCTTCCGCGTTTCTTGCTTGCTCTCTAGCCCAACCGGAAAAGAACTTATTCATTTTATCAAGATATTCTTTAATCGGTTGTTGATCATTTGGGTTCTTTAAGATCCCTTCATACATTTCAGATATTGCACTTTGCATTTCTTCCCCTGAAATATTTTTCATTAGATTACTATTAATGTCATCCAACTTTGAAAGATATTCTTTATAAGTCTCATATCTGATTTTTTGCTTATTTGACTCATCATTAATTTTCTTTTGAAGATTAATTTTATCTAGCTCCAATTTCTTCTTTGCCTTAAACTGTAATACAGCAACGAATGATGATATTAATGCAAGGATGAAACCAGAATATGTAAGAATAGTTTTTTCCATTATTAATTTAACGTATGATCACATTCTCTCCGGCGCAGTTACACCAAGAATTGACAAGCCGTTTCGCAATATTGTTTGAGTTGCAATGCTGAGAGAAATTCTTGCTTCAGCTAAGTTCTTTTCGCTGCCGATAATTCTGCATTCAGTATAAAACCTATGGAACAATGCGGCTAACTCTTCAAGATAAATTGCAATCCGGTGTACTTCATAATTTTCTGCGCTTAACAAAACTTCATTTGGGAACTCAAAAAACTTCTTCAGCAAATCTTGCTCAACCGGCTGGGTTAGTAAATCCAAATGTTCTAGCGAAGAATCCAAACCTTGTTCTTTAACCATTCTTAGAATTGAAGCAATGCGGGCGTGAGCGTATTGCAAATAGAAAACCGGGTTTTCATCCGACTGCTTCTTAGCAAGCTCAAGATCAAAATTTAAGTGGCTTGTAATGCTTCGCATATTGAAAAAGTATCTCACAACGTCGGCGCCAACCTCATCAACTAATTCATCCAGAGTAATGTAATTAGCTTTGCGGGTGGACATTTTTACAACTTCACCCTTTTGCATAATTGTAACAAACTGATGAATAAGAACTTTCACTTTTTCGTAATCGTAACCTAAGGCGCGCAAACCGGCAAGTACATCGGGGTAAGTTGCGTTATGATCCGAGCCAAACAAATCAATCATTAAATCATAACCACGTTCAAATTTGGTAATGTGGTAAGCTATATCGGGCAAGCGGTAAGTCGGCTCGCCGGTTGATTTCACAATAACTTTATCTTGCTCGTTGCCAAGCTCGGTAAGTTTAAGCCAGATAGCATCTTCTTTTTCATAAGAAAGATTTTTCTTCTTGAACTCTTCAAGCAGAGCTGTAATCCTTCCATCTTCGTACAAAGTATGCTCATTAAAGAAGTTTTTCATCTTAATGCCAATTGCATTCATCGTTTTGATGATATCGGCAAAGATTTCTTTTTCGGCAGTCTGCTTAAAAATTCCCTCAGCATCTTCGCTTGTTAGTTTATCACCATGCTCACTAATCAGTTTTGCCGCAATTTCTTTAATGTATTCGCCCTGGTAATAATCTTCCGGAAAAGTGATTTCATTACCAAGTAACTCTAAATAGCGAAGGCGGACTGAATCGCCGAGAACACGCATTTGCCTTCCGGCATTGTTGAAGTAGTATTCACGGTCAACATCGTAGCCAATCCATTCAAGCAAGTTTGCGACTGTATCTCCAATTACCGCATTTCTTCCATGCCCGACTGTTAACGGTCCGGTTGGATTTGCGGAAATGAATTCCACCATTGCCTTTTTACCGGCGTACTTTTCTGATCTGCCAAAATTTTCTTTCTTCTCAAAAATTTCTTTTATGATGGAAGGAATGTATGACGAAGTGAAATAAAAATTAATAAATCCGGGACCGGCTATTTCTACTTTCTCAATTACCGATTTGTCGTATTCAAGATTCTCAATTATTTCTGTTGCTATCTCGCGAGGATTTCTTTTCAATTTTTTGGAAAGAATCATTGCCGCGTTAATTGCATAATCGCCATGACTTTTCTGATTCGGAACGCTAAGAACGTAATCAATTTCTTTTAGGTAAGGAAGTTTTTCTGAAGTCGTGCTGAATAAATCTATTAAATATTTTTTCAATCTTTTCTCCGTTAAGGTAATTATTTGTCTTCTGCAACGGTAATTACCGGCGCATCGCCCCATAACTTTTCTAAGTTATAATATGCTCTCGCTTCGTGCTTAAACACGTGAAGCACAACATCAAAGTAATCCATCAAAACCCAATTAAGCGTTTCAAAACCTTCACGGTGGTAACACTTAATTCCCCGCTCTAATAGCTTCTCATCAACGTCATCTGCAATTGCTTTTACTTGTCGGTCGGAATCGGCAGAACAGATAACAAACAAATCAGCAATTCCGCCGGAGAGTTTTCTAAGATCAAGAATCTTAATGTTGTAACCTTTTTTCTCTTTAGTAAGCTCTGCAATCTCTTTAGCAAATTTTAGTGCGTCCAATGTTTCCTCACTTAAATGGTGTCAATGAAAAATAATCTTTACCTATCACTACTGTTACATCAATAAAATAGTCTTTGTTCAATTGCTGAATCACATTTTCGTTTTTGATTCCAAGCGACTTAGCAACTTTGTAAGCGTTCGCCATATTTCCAATCCGGTCAATAATCAGAGTTTCGTCAACGTCTGAAGATACATAATTTCCAATGTCGGCGACATCGAAACCTTTGCTTCTTAAAAAATCAGTATAGCGGTCTGCAACGCCGCTTACTCCGCAGCCGTTTCTTACATCCACTTGAATAATATCTTCCGCACCTTTGGCATCCGGCGCCAAAAGTTCTTGATCCTCTTTATACGAAAGTTTTATATAAAGCGAATAAACCATGAAAATGATCACGGCAGAGAGTAAGAAAATAGAAACATTTATTAGAATGTTTACTGTTGGAGATTTTAGGCTTGCCGGTTTTTGTTTTGGCTTTGCTGGATTATACTTTTCCAATTTTTCCCGTAAAAAAAAGTTCTTGTACTTTCAAAGCCAAATTTAATAAAAATGCGCTACTCTTTCCCGAATTCATCTCCTCCAAAGAAATAATCTCTGGAATTTGAGAAGAACCCATTGGAATAATAAGGATTGTAGTATCCGAAAGGTGAACTGCGGTATTGAAGTATCACAGACATATTATCACTGACTTTGTAATTCATCTGAACGCGGCTGAGATAAACTCCGTTAATCTGTTTAGCAAAATCTTTTCCAAAAGAACTATATGGTGAGTTTAGCACGCTTATATCGGTTTCAAGGTTTAGTTTATCGCTAAATTGAAAAAGCATACTGTTGGTGTAAGTACCAAGAGCCATTCCGCCACCGCTGCCAAATGCGGAGTATGAGAGACCAAAACTATGGCGCATCTGGAAGTCTTCTATTCCAAGAAGTCCAAATGGAAAAGCCGAGTTGTTCTTATTAAATATTCCGCTTTTAACATCAACAGATTTATTAAGATCATCTCTAAACTGAGCAAACGAAGCCGAAAGAGAAATCAGAAATAATAGCAGTATGGTCTTTTTCATTTATTCACCAGTTTTTGTCTTTAACAATGAAGGAAGCGCTTTGGTTTCCAAACTCACTTGGAATAATATTTCATTTTTCACAAGCGTTCAAGTCAAATATAAAGCTATTTTATGCGGACAATCATTTCAATTTCAACCGGTGCATTAAGTGGTAATTCGCTAACACCGACGGCGCTTCTTGCATGCTTACCTTGCTCGCCAAATACTTGTACCAAAAACTCGGAAGCACCGTTGGCAATTTTTGGCTGTCCGCTAAATCCGTTTGAAGAATTCACAAAGACAGTCAATTTTACAATTTGATCAATCTTCTCAAGATCACCAATAACACTCTTAACAGCGCTTAAGCAATTAACCGCACTTTGGCGGGCACAAAGAATTGCTGTTTCTTCAGCGACAGTTTCAACAACTTTTCCTTCTGCAATCAATTTACCATCTTTAATTGGCAACTGTCCGGATGTATAAACAAGATTTCCGGAAATTTGCGCCGGGATGTAAGCTGCAAGCGGTTTGGGCGCAGTTGGTAATTCATGCCCAATAATCTCTTTTATTTTCTCTTCGAACATTTTCACTCCAATTTTTGCTGTAAATATATTCATTTTAGATCACTTGCTCTTGCTCATAATCTTAATCTTGATCGTGTTAAAATGCAAAAAGGAAGAGCGATCAAGATCATGAGTAAGAATAAGATCAAGAGACTAATCACTATTTACACTTGAGTTCAAAACCAAATGCTGCTGATTGTCACGTTTTACTTTTAACGAATAGATCAATGACTTATCTTTGCACACAAACAAAGGAGAAGTAATGGTCGGCGAGAAATTTCAGAAGCTTTATGAGATAATGAGAAAATTGCGTGAAGAATGTCCTTGGGATATGGAACAGACACATGATTCTATTAAAGCCGCTACTCTCGAGGAAACTTACGAATTGATTGAAGCCATTGACCAGAAGGATTATCAGGAGCTCAAAGCTGAGCTTGGTGATTTGCTTCTCCATATTGTCTTTCATTCGGCTATTGGTGAAGACAATAAAACATTTAACACAGAACAAGTTATTGATTCGATTTGCGAGAAACTTATACGTCGCCATCCGCACGTTTTTGGCGATGTTGAAGTCAAAGACACAAAAGAAATTTTGAAGAACTGGGAAGAAATAAAATTAACAGAGGGACGCGAATCCGTTTTGGAAGGTGTTCCCAAACAACTACCCGGTTTAGCACGCGCTTACCGCTTGCAAGAGAAAGCTTCCAAAGTTGGTTTCGATTGGGAAAAGAAGGAAGATGTTTGGAAAAAAGTGATTGAAGAAATTGAAGAGATGCACGAAATGGAAGCCGAAGGTAACATGACCAAACTTGAAGAAGAGTTTGGTGACGTTTTTTTTGCTTTAACGAACTATGCGCGTTTTCTTGGTATTAATCCTGAAAATGCTCTTCGCCTAACTAATGAAAAATTCACTAAACGGTTTTCTTACGTAGAGAAAAAGATTACCGGGCTCGGGAAAAAACTTTCTGAATCTAACCTTACCGAAATGGATAAGTACTGGGAAGAAAGTAAAAAGTACGATTAAGAATTTTTGTTGTTACTGGAATAATGTACCTCGTATGCTTCAATAATATCTTTTACTAATCTGTGGCGCACAACGTCAACTTTCTCAAAGTATATGAATGCGACGCCATCTACGTGCTTTAGAATTTCCTTCACATGCACCAATCCGCTTTGAGAATAGCTGGGCAAATCAATCTGAGTTATATCTCCGGTAATAATTGCTTTAGAGTTTGGTCCAAGTCTTGTTAAAAACATTTTCATCTGCATTGCGGTAGCGTTCTGAGCTTCATCTAAAATAACATAAGCGTTGTTCAATGTTCTTCCGCGCATGAATGCAAGCGGTACAATCTCAATCATCCCCTTTTCAAGATAATTTCTAAGCTGCTCACCGGGAATCATTTCCTCCAATGCATCGTAAAGCGGACGAAGATAAGGATCAATCTTCTCTTTGAAATCGCCGGGAAGAAAGCCCAAACTTTCGCCAGCTTCTACAGCAGGTCTAGCTAGAACAATTTTTCTAACAGCGCCTTTTTTAAGCGATGCAACTGCAAACGCAACAGCCAAATATGTTTTTCCGGTTCCGGCAGGTCCAATTGCAAAACAAATATCGTTCTCTCTAACAGCCTTCCAATACGCAACCTGATTTGGCGTCTTTGCTTTGATTACATCCTTCTTAGAATAAAGAACGATGCTGTCAAACTCATTGCCATTAATTATTTCCTTGCCTTGAATGGTGAGGTCAATAATCGTATAGACATCATTTGGGGCAAGTTTACCCGTTGTGTTGAGAACGAAAATCATTTCCTTAATAATTTTATCAATTGCCTCAACTTCATCAACAACGCCTTGAACAAAAACATTATCCCCGCGAACGATTACATTGGCAGAAAATCTTTCTTCAATCGGCTTAATGTTGCTGTCATTGAATCCAAGAAATGACATTAAATCAACGCCTTCAAGTTTTATTGCTTTTTCGTGCTGCGTAAGAACCTCCGTTACTTGTTCACAAAATATAGAAAGCCCTTCTCACCGAAATGAAAAGGGCTTTATCGTATAAATTGCTTTCACTTCTTAATATTGTTTCCCTTAATTAACCGGTGTTTGAGTTTGTGTTGCTGGAGCCGGTTTATAGTTTCTTCTAATCTTTTCGTACTTAGATTTTTCTTCTTCAGTCAAATTAGGAATTTGGAACATTTGTTTTGGGAAGATCAAATCCGGATTCTTAATCTGGTCGCGGTTAGCTTTATAAATCATTGGCCAAGCGAATGGATTTGAATAATGTTCTTTCTTCTTGGCAATTCCCCAAAGATGATCACCCTTTACAACTTCGTAAGAAACTTCTTTAGGTTTTTCAATCCAGGCATCAAGCTTTCTTTGGAGTTGGTTATGAACTATATCAAAGAATTCCGGCAATGCAGAAATTTTGTTCTTCTTCATTGCATCAAGTTCAGCTTGGCGGTCTGCTTTAGGAGCTTCTTGTGCGTCTATCTTTGCACTTAAATCGCTCAACTGTTTTCTGAAATTGTCAATATCAGCTTTTGTAGCACCAAGCATTGTATATAATTCATTTATGCATTGATCAAAAGTTTTAAGACCATCGCGCATTTTCTTCAAGTTAGCAACTTCGCTCTTAAGCGAGTTCAATTCTGTAGTTAGCGCAATTCTTTTTTCTGTTAAGCGGTTGATTTCGCTCTGCCATTCTTCCTTAGTCATTTCTTCTTGAGCAAAAATATTTGCAGCAAAAACAAAGAAGAAAGAACCCAGCATTAATAATCTAATTGTTTTCATTTTATTCTCCTTTGTTCTTTTTACAAACCAATTTTTTCAAGATTCTTCTTTGTTTCAGCTTTTTCTTTATTGCATTGCTCTAATTTAGAATTCTTTTCAGCTATTTCTCTTTCGAGAGCAGCCTTTTCAGATTTCAAACCATTTACTTCTTTTTCTAAAGCTTTAACTTCGGAACGGAGAGCGTCTAGTTGAGCCATTTGTTCCTCAGAAACACCACTGCATGCAGTAAAACCGATAGCACCGGCAATCAGCACTGCCACAAGGGCTTTGTTGATTAGTTTCTTCATTACTTACTCCTTTGATTAATGAGTTTTTTCTGGATCGAAATATAAAGATTTTTTCGTCCAGAGAAACGGTAAAACATAAACCCAATTTAGACTTTAATTATATAACTCTTTTCTCTACTAAGCTTGTATATGAGTTCCCGGCAATAATTAGGTGATCAAAAACTTGAATTTCCAGCAGTTTTCCGGCTTCGACCAATTTTCTTGTTAACGATATATCTTCATTGCTTGGCTCAGAATTTCCGCTCGGATGATTGTGCAGCAAAATGATATTTGCCGAGCTGCTTTCTATCGCAACTTTGAAAACCTCCCGCGGATGAACAACACTGCTGCTTAAACTTCCCTCAGAAACTTTTTCATACTTTATAATCTTGTTGGATGAGCTTAAACAAATTACAAAGAACATCTCTTTCAGCTCATCTCTTAACATTGGAATGAAAATCTCTGCTACATCACCAGGAGAAGTAATCTTGTTCGAAAATTTCCACTTCTTTTCAGAATCAACTCTGCGGCTAAGTTCGAACGCAGCAAGAAGTGTGGCGGCTTTGTCTTTCCCGATTCCATGAAAACTCTTTAGAGCATCGTGAGTCTGTGAAGTGAGAAAATTAAGATCGTTGTACTTGTTGATGAGGTTTTGCGCAACTTCAATCACCGATTGGCCTTTTGTACCGGTGCGTAAAAGTATTGCAATTAGTTCTGCGTTGGAAAGACTTTGCACTCCGCGAAGAATCAATTTCTCTCGCGGACGGTCATCAAGCGGAAGTTCCTTTACTTTCATTTTTCCCCCTCGGGGTTTTATTCCCACTCAATAGTTGCCGGCGGCTTCGAGCTAATGTCGTAAACAACTCTATTCACGCCGCGAACCGAGCGGATTATTTTGTTTGACACATTTTCTAAGAAATCTCCATCAAAGCGGAACCAGTCGGCAGTCATACCATCGGTAGAAGTAACTGCGCGTAACGCAATAACGTTTTCGTATGTTCGTGCATCCCCCATTACACCAACAGTTTGAACTGGAAGCAAAACTGCAAACGCTTGCCAAATTTTATCATACAGATGAAACTCGTGAAGCGCACTTATGAAAATATCATCTGCTTCGCGAAGAATATCTAAACGCTCTTTTGTTATTTCGCCAAGCACACGAACAGCTAATCCGGGACCGGGAAACGGATGACGTTTGATAAATATTTCCGGCAAACCTAGTTCACGACCAATTGCTCTAACTTCATCCTTAAAAAGTTCGCGGAACGGCTCGATGAGTTTCAGATTCATTCGCTCCGGCAATCCGCCAACATTATGATGAGTTTTAATTGTAACCGATTGACCTTTAACCGAAACCGATTCAATCACATCCGGATACAAAGTACCTTGAACTAAAAATTCAGCATCGGAATATTTTTTTGCTTCGCTCTCAAAGACTTCTATGAATGAGTTACCAATAATCTTCCTCTTTTTTTCCGGTTCAGTAACACCGGCTAAGCGGGAAAGAAACAACTCGGAAGCATCAATATGAATAACATGCAAATTGTAATGATCATCGAACATTTTAATGATTGCTTCGCTTTCATTCTTTCTCATCATGCCATGATCTACATGAAAGCAGACAAGCTGCTCGCCCACAGCTCTGTGAATCAAGATAGCCGCTACTGAAGAATCAACGCCGCCGCTCAAAGCGCAAATAACTTTTTTGCTTCCCACCTTTGCCTTTACTTCTTCTATCTCTTCACTTATAAAATGCTGAGGAGTCCAATCAGCCTTACAGCCGCAAACTTCAAAGATGAAATTGTCCAAAACTCGTTTCCCAAATTGCGTATGTGCAACTTCGGGATGGAACTGCACTCCAAATATTTTTCTTTTGGGATCGGAGATAGCACAAAGGGGAGAGTTTTCTGTTTTTGCTGTAACAGTAAAACCATTTGGCATATCTGTTACATAATCGCCATGACTCATCCAAATAACGGAACCATCGTTCACGCCCATCAACAAAACATCATCATCAACCAATTCTATGTTGGCTTTGCCATACTCGCGGCTTTTTGCTGCTTCTACTTTTCCGCCAAAGTTAGTTGTAATAAGCTGCAACCCATAGCAAATGCCGAGAATTGGAATACCAAGATTAAATATCTCGGGATTAACCTTTGGCGAATCATCTTCGTAAACGCTCATTGGTCCGCCGGAAAGAATAATTCCGGTTGGGTTTTGTTCTTTAATTTTCTCAACGGGAAAACTGTGAGTATGAATTTCACAATACACTTTGCTTTCGCGAATGCGGCGGGCTATTAGTTGAGTGTATTGTGAGCCGAAATCAAGTATTAAAATATTTTGTTGATGTTGCATAGGATGGTCTTGAATAAAAAAGGGGTTGTCTAATTTTTTCTTGGTCACACTGAGTGCCCGCTTCTATCGCGTCATGCGAAGCAAGGAGTCGAAGTGCGACATAATCTAATATTCCATTTCTCGACTTCGCTCGAAATGACAATCAGTATTTATAAGACAACCTCTAAATAATTTAGAAATATTATTGAGCTATCTGAGCTTCGTAACCGGCAGCGTCAAGCAATTCATTTAACTGGCTTGCGTCAGCAATTTCCACTTTAATAATCCAGCCTTCTCCATATGGATCGGAATTTACTTGCTGCGGCTCATCATTTAATCTTTTGTTCAACTCGATAACTTTTCCAGTTACCGGCGCATAAAGATCGCTCACAGTTTTAACTGCTTCAATCGTTCCAAAAGTCTCGCCCATTGTTACTTCCGCTAAATCCGGATTGATATCAACGTAAACTATATCTCCGAGTTCGCCTTGAGCATACTCGGTTATTCCAATTGTTCCAACATTACCTTCAATTTTAATCCACTCGTGATCTTTAGTGTACTTTAGATTAGCCGGAATATTCATTTTTGCCTCGTCAATTTGTTTTGAAGTGATGATCTATAAAAGATGTATCAAACTCACCTTTAATAAACTTTTTATTCATTAAAACTTTTTGATGGAACGGAATTGTTGTCTTAATCCCTTCTATTTTGAATTCATCAAGAGCGCGCTTTGCTCGTTTAATTGCATGAGCTCTATCGGTTCCCCAAACAATCATCTTCGCAATAAGTGAATCATAATTTGGTGGAATAACATATTCTGTGTAAACGTGTGAATCTATACGCACTCCAAATCCGCCCGGGAAGTGCAAGTACTCAATTGTGCCGGGTGAAGGACGGAAGTTTGCATCGGGATCTTCGGCATTAATTCTAAATTCTATAGCGTGCCCGTGCGGTTTTTCCGGTATATCTTCAACTCTTTTACCGGCAGCTACCAAAATTTGATTCTTAATTAAATCAACATGGTTAACCATTTCCGTAACCGGATGTTCAACTTGAATTCTTGTGTTCATTTCAATGAAATAAAAATTCATATGCTTATCAACTAAGAACTCAATCGTTCCGGCTCCTTCATAGTTAACAGATTTTGCGCCGAGTATTGCCGCTTCACCCATCTTCTTGCGTACTTCATCAGTAATAAATGGTGAAGGAGATTCTTCAATTAACTTTTGGTGCCTCCTCTGAATTGAACAATCTCTCTCACCATATTGATAGACGTTACCAAAGGTATCGCCCATAATTTGAATTTCTATATGATGCGGATTCTCGATATACTTTTCCATATAAAGATCGGGATTCGAGAATGCAGAATTTGCTTCGTTGCCGGCCGTTTGAAATGCTTTTTCAATTTCATCTTCCTTCCAAACAATTCGCATTCCTTTTCCGCCGCCGCCGGCAGAGGCTTTTAGCATTACAGGATAACCAATTTCAGCAGCAATTTTCTTCGCTTCATCAACGTCTTTTACTATTCCTTCACTTCCGGGAACTACTGGAACGCCAACTTTCTTCATTGTTTCTTTTGCAAAAGCTTTATCGCCCATTCTACGTATTGAATCAGCAGAAGGACCAATAAATTTTATTCCGCTGTCCGCACAGATTTCACTAAAGTCTGCGTTCTCTGCAAGAAAGCCGTAACCGGGATGAATTGCATCTGCGCCAGTAATTGCAGCAGCAGAAAGTATATTCGAAATTTTTAAATAGCTTTGACTACTTAAGGCGGGACCAATGCAAACGGCTTCATCGGCAAAAACCACATGAAGAGACTCGCGGTCAACTTCGCTGTAAACTGCAACAGTTGGAATTTCCAACTCCTTGCAAGTTCTAATGATTCTTAGTGCTATCTCGCCTCGGTTAGCAATTAGGATTTTCTTAAACAAGATTTCCTCTTATAAAAATGATAACACTAATTCTTTTCGACTAAAAATAGTGGCTGGTTATATTCTACTGGAGTTCCGTTCTCAACCAATATCTTTAAGATTTTACCGCTGCAATCGCTTTCTATTTCATTCATAAGCTTCATTGCTTCAACAATACAAAGAACAGTACCTTGAGATATTGAATCTCCAACTTGAACATAAGAATCTGCATCCGGTGAAGGAGCGCGGTAAAACGTTCCAACAATTGGAGAACGTATTTCGTGATGATTAGACTTTGCCGGTTCTGTTGGAATTGCTGCATTTATATCGGCAGCTTGCTGAAGCGATACAGCTGGACGTGCAGCCTCAACTGGAACTGACTGCAATTGAACCGAAGTCTGATGAGAATTTTTAGAAATTTTTATTTTGAGTTCACCTTCTTGAACGGAAAATTCGGTAACCTCACTTTGCTCAACAATTTTGATGAGCTTCTTAATTAAGTTTATATCCATCTTTATCTTCTATTAGTTTTTAACTCGTTCTACGTATCCGCCCGTGCGGGTATCAACTTTAAGAACATCACCTTCATTGATGAAAAGAGGAACTTGAACCTTTGCGCCGGTTTCAAGTTTTGCCGGTTTCAAGGCACTGTTTGCAGTATCGCCTTTGAAGCCGGGTTCTGTCTCTACTACTTTCAAGAATACAAAGATTGGAACTTCTGCGGAAATAATTTGATCGTCGTTATCTCTTAACAATTCAACTTCATCTCCCTCTTTCAGATAATCAGCGCCATCGCCAAATTGTTCTGCGGGAACGGTGAACTGCTCGTAATTTTCGTTATCCATCAAAACCAAACCGCTCTGTTCTTTATATAAGAATTGATATTTCCTTCTTTCAACACGCACTACTTCTACAGATTCGCCGGAACGGAAAGTGTTATCCAAAACTTTTCCGGTTCTCATATTCTTTAGAGTTGTACGAACAAAAGCACCGCCTTTGCCAGGCTTTACGTGTTGAAATTCCGTAATTACAAATGGGTCGCCTTTATATTTTATTATCAGACCATTTCTGAAATCTGAGGTATCAGCCATGTTTCACCTATTAAACTTTGTAAAAAATAACTACCACTTGCTACTAATGCAAGGTAATCAATTTAATTAATTATTCTGCTTGAACAAGATATTTTTCTAATTCCATATATGGAACTGCTGTAACGTAATCTTTCTTAATTGTCTCAAAAAGAGCATTTGCTTCTTCTTTCTTTCCGGCTTTCAAATATGCAATTCCCGCTTTTAGGAGAAATTCCGGATTAGAAGGATTTGCTTTACCAATCTTTGCAGCTTCTTGGTATAAATCGGCAGCGTCTTCATATTCTTTCTTTGTTTCAAGAACACCAGCTTTGCCGGCAAGCGCGCTTGATTTCAATAAATAGTTAGAACCGGAATAATCGTTATATAACTTATAAGCTTCTTCAGAATTTCCAGTGATTGAATAAGCATTGGCTAACATGATTTTTGCTAACTCTCCTTCTTCTGAGCTGCCATATTCATCAACAATTTTCTTTAAGCCGGTAATATTCTGAGCCGGAACGCCATCAATTGCCATCTTATAACTGCCTGCCTCCATCAAAGGAGTTACTTTGGCAACGAGAGCAGCAGCAGCTTTGTTATCATTGAAAATTTTGTTTGTGTAGAGGATATAAGCAACAACTATAACCGCAACTACACCTAAACCAATCAAGAATTTTGCTTGGTTAGCCATAAAAAAGTCATGGAACTTATAATAGCTTGTTACAAGTTTGTCTTCTTTCATTTCTCTTTTAGAAATCTTTTTTCTTGCTTCTAACACTTTTAACCTCTGTTTTTGATAATTCTTTGTAAAATTCGGGCGAAAATCTAAGAAAAATTATAGACCTATTCTAATGTGATTTGAAAAAATCCACGCGTTCTGATTTAGAAAAACTTCGACTCTATAAACTCCGGGCTCTTTAACTTTAAATTCAGCGTCAAATCCATCAATTGCATCAACAAGTTCACCATTTCTAACCAGTTTAATTGTGGCGGAAATATTAGGCAAAATAACCCGCAGCTTAATTTTTTCAATAAAAGGAAGCGATTCTCCCATTTGATGAATATGCTCTCCATCTTCGGCAAAAAAGCGGAAGCCTTTTGCATCGCCATAGTAATAGTTTGAAATAAAGCAGCTTCCGTTTCGCAGAGCCTTATAAATAAGATTCTTTGCATGGACTATATCCCGGCTGTCTTTTGAAGGATTTAGCTTTTCTTCAGTGATAACATGAGTACGAACAGACTTAAATAAAACTTTATACGGAAAAACTTCCATTTCAAAAAAGCCAAGCAAATTTAGTTTATGAGCATGAGCGTCAACGCCGCCAATACCAACTACTTTTCTTTCCAGATTCAGCTTGTCCCAAACTCCGAGAGTTTCTTCAGTCGGTCCAACTATCGAGCGAAGCGGATGAATGATGTAATTATACTTATTCTGCTCGGTTAATCCCTCCATCCATTCAGACATGTGATTCCAAATTTCAATACCATCAAAATCTTTGCATTCCCACTCTGTCCATGGATACGGCGGATGCTGAGTCATAGAACTTCTTTTCTCATGCGGGTGAGCTATAAAACTAATTCCGCCAAGTTCTTTAACTTTTTTAGTGTACTCTTTAGCCGGTATTCTTGTACTAATCGTTTCCGAAATTCCCATCGCCAATAGATGGTTCTGATTCATCTTATCATTTATTTCACATCCAACCAGAAGCAAAGTGTTATCATACCAACGTTCATAACCTTCTTGCAATGCGCGCAATGTATTATGGTCGGTTAGTATTAAATAGTCCAATCCGCATTCTTTACCAAATTCGGCAATTTCCGGCACTTCGCCGGAGCCATCTGAAAAAACGGAATGAATATGTATAACACCGATGTATTCAAACATATTCTACCAAGAAATTTTAGCGTGGAGGGTGTTGTCTCAAAAGAAGCTAAATAAGTTTATTAATCTTACTCTCATCTTCTCTTGAGACAATCACAAAATTATTGAGCGTTATTAACTTCGAACAAAGTAGTGTACTGGGTGGTTTGTTCTTTAATCATATCGGAGAGCTTCGTCATAAGGATATCAATTCTCTCGTCAGTGTTATCTTCAAAACTATCGTATGCTTCTTGTGTCTTAAAGATGTAAATTTCTTCAAAATTGTTTGCTTTATTCTTCTGCTCGAAAACAGAATAACTTTCCAAACCTTCTGCTTTTACCAAGTTTTTTAATTCACGCACTACATCTAAATAATCATTTCTCCGTTCCGGGTGAACGCTGTACTTGATTGAAAAAACAACTCTACTCATTTATTTCCTCTTAAATTGTTATCTCACCATTAAAAACTACTTTTGCCGGACCAGTAAGAGAGACATCATCAAAATTTTGTCCGTCAAATTTGAAATCAACAACAAGTTGATCTCCACTTTTAGCCGAAAGTTTTACCGGCTTATTAATCAAACCATTTCTATACAACACAACAGCAGAAGCTACCGATCCGGTTCCGCAAGAAAGAGTTTCATCTTCAACACCTCGCTCATAGGTTCTAATTTTCACCAGTCCATCAACAACTTGAACGAAATTAACATTAGTTCCATCCGGTGCAAAATCCTTGTGATACCTAATCTCTTTGCCGAGTTCAAAAACCGGAAAATCATCAATCGAACTGAAGCCGGATTTAAGTTCCGCCGGATTTCTTAGAACATCCTCAATCCTTATCACAACATGTGGCGAACCGGTATCTGCAAACGAAGCATTAACTAACTGCCCGGCAAACTTAACCTTAAAATTAAGCTTGATTTGCGAGGGAGGAAGTAAATTGAATTTCACCCTTCCGTCAGCCAAAACTTCACCGGTGTAGCGCCTCGAATTGAAAAGAAAACTGATACCAGAATTACTTGCCAAGCCATTTTCTGCTGCATAAAGTAAAGAACATCTTGAGCCGTTGGCACAAAGTGAACCGCTATATCCATCGGCATTAAAGTACTTCATTCCAAAAGCAACCTCGTTAGCCGGCTCGAGTACCAATACACCATCAGCACCAATGCCCGTTCGCCGATTGCAAATTTGAGCGATTTTCTCGTGTGTCAACTCAAGTTTCGGGTTGATTTTTGAATCAAAAAGGATAAAATCGTTACCCGCTCCGCTCATTTTTGTAAAGAAATACTTCTCCATTTCGAGTTCAAATTTACGGGAATAGGATTCCTTAAGCAACGAAAAAGATGATTTGGCATGGTTTTTTGACTTGAAAATAACTCGTTTGAAACGATAATCAATAGCGAAGAACTATTTATTTCTTCCTTTGACGATTTTGTAACTAAAGAAAACATTTAGCATGGAAGAAAAAACCTCAATAGGGCTATTTAAGACCGCTAAAGTAGAAGTGGTTGATAGGAAGATGAAAGCATTTTTGATTTTGAAAAATGCTGACCCGGAGAACTCAATCCCATTATCAAAAGAATACATTAAAGATCTACTTGTTTCTACGGGTATTAAAATTGGTATTAAAGATGAGGTTATAAATGATATTCTTGAAGGAAAGATTAATGAAGATAGAGTTTTAGTAGCCGAGGGAGACTATCCGCAACCCGGTAACGATTCATCAATTCAGTTTTACATTTCTGTGGAAAAATCTTTAAAACCACAATTGCAAGAAGACGGGCACATTGATTACAAAGAAGTAAAAATTGTAGAAAGTGTTGCCAAAGATGCACCGCTCGCAAAAAAAATAATTGCTACTGTTGGCTCACCCGGCAAAGATCTTTTTGGTAACGAAATACCGGGTCTCTACGGTAAAGATGTTCAATTTACAGCCGGGCAAGGTACCTACAGAGACCCGGCGGAAAACACATTGTTCAGAGCATCTATTGAGGGAATTATTTTTTATGATGCAAAATCTCATACTCTTGAAGTTCAAAAACTCTTTGTTGTGCCCGGTTCCGTTGACTATTCAACCGGAAATCTGCATGTAAAAAGTTCGGTAGAAATTAAGCAGAATATCAAAGCCGGTTTCTCCGTAGAAACTCCTTATAACATTGATGTTAAAGGTGGGATAGAGCAAGCTGTTGTAATTTGCGGCGGCACATTAAATGTGAAAGAAGGGATTAACGGTGATGGGAAAAATATCATTACTGTTGGTGAGGATATTCATTCGGGGTATATATCGAACCAAATAATAAAATGCAGCGGAACAGTTCATGTTTCCTTCGAATTGCGAAATTCCTCAATCGAATGCGATGATGAAGTTATAGTAGTTAAAAATAACGGCGTAATTATCGGCGGAAAAATTACTGCGACAAATAAAGTTACCTCACCAATAATTGGGAATGATTACGGCGTTAATACAGAAATTGAAGTTGGAGTTGTACTAAAACACAAAGAAAAATATATACGTAAGCAAACAGAAAAAAATGATATCGAAAAGAATGTTGAAGAGCTGAAGAAGCAAATTTCATACATTGCACAAAAACCAGATAATAATGCAAGGGCAATGCAATTGATGAACTATAAAGAAGTTTGGGGCAAGTATACAGCTTTGCTAATTAAGATTAAAAATGATTTGAAAGAAATTGAAACCGCTTACTATGCAGTAGAGAATCCATCTATTTTCGTTATAAATAAAGTGTTCCCCGGAACTATTATCAAAATAAAAGACAAGCTATTTGAAGTAAAAGATATGATGACGCACGTTAAGTTTCATTTGGTTAATAATGAAATAGCTTATACTAATTTTAAATAGTGCATTATATGGTCTTTACAAACAACCACAAAAACAATTTAAAGTTTTCCATTTGAAACCTTGGGAGGAGTAAAATGATTAAAATAACCACCAACGCGGCTAAGAATAGGCTGTACATCTCTATGATAGGAGTAGTCACTCTTGAAGAAGCGCAAAAATCAAAACTTACAATTGAAGCTTCGGTTGCTGCATTAAAAATTGGTTTTGATGTAATTAATGACTTATCCAAATTTATTAGGGGTGATGATGCCGCTGGAGGCGTCCTTAAAGAAATAATAATTCTTCTTATTCAAAAGGGAGTAAACAGAGTTGTTAGGGTTGTGGGAACTTCCAAAACCGGTTTGCTGCAGTTCGCAAATAATTCGCTTCAAATTGAGCAATACAAAATTAGCTATGTACCAACCCTTGAAGAAGCCGAATTGCTATTAAGGAAAGTTGAATAGGCGCGAACCATTTTTATTTTTCGATATAAGCATTTAAGCCGATAACAACATTTTTACCATTTATGACGCATTGCGTTGTCATATTTCCGTGCGTAGTGGCAACAACTAATGTTTTGCCCGACGCGCTTGGGGTTGGCTCTTACAGTTCAATTGTTATAATAAGTTGTACAAGTCACCATACAATCTGAAGTACTTATTGTTGGTTAAATCTACGTAGCAAAAATTATATCGTTATTCTTACAACAGAAGTATCCGGTTACCCCAAAAATGCGGACATGAGAAAACAATTTTGAGCCAGTTAAGTAGATTTAAAGCGGTAACCTACGCCCTTAATTGTTTCGATTAGATATGCGTATTTCTCTAATTTCTTGCGGATATTGAGAAGGTGTACATCAACGGTTCTTTCTACTACAAAAACTTCGTTGCCCCAAACTTCATTCAAAATTTTTTCTCTGTTAAATACTTTGCCGGGATTGGATGCAAGCAAAAACAATATTTCAAATTCTTTGCGCGCCAGGTCAACCGGTTTACTCTCAACTTCTACAGAATATTTTTCGCGGCTGATTGAAATTGGTCCCTCATTAATTTCGCCGGACTTCTCAACTGAGTTGGAAAGCAGTTCCGCATTTCTGAGATTCGCTTTAACTCGCGCCAGAATTTTATTAATTGAAATTGGCTTCTGAATAAAATCACTTGCGCCCAAATTCAGCCCGCGAATTTCGTCTGCCTCCGATGTTCTGGCAGTTAAAAAAAGTATCGGCGTGTTTTTGAATTTCTCTATGGTTTTAATTCGTTGACACACTTCATAACCGTCCATTTGAGGCATCATAACATCAAGAATTACCAAATCCGGGTTTAGCGAAAGCTTCTCAAGTGCAACTAATCCATTAGGAGCTGTAATTACTGAGTAACCTTCACGAGTAAGGTTATACTTCAATAACTCAAGAATATCTTTTTCATCATCTACTACTAATATCTTGGAACTCACCGGTTAATTCTCCAGAACCTTTCTATGTGTAACAATTTTTGCTTCCGTTAAAAAAAGAAGATGCTCTGCAATGTTTGTTGCATGATCTGCCAGCCTTTCAATTTGTCGTGCAAGAATTAGCATGTGTGCAAGCGGCTCAATCAACTGCGGGTCAGATTTCATTTTACCTGTGATGAATTCAAATGAAAATTTATTTAAGTCGTCAACTTTCTTATCATTCTTAATCACCTGATGCGCTAGTTCCCCATTGGAATGTATAAACGAATCAATAGCGCAGCTAACCATTGTATGCGCCTCTTTCGCCATGCCGGCAATCCCAGATTCATCAATTAAATTTCTAAACTGAGTAATCTTTGATGCTCTGTTAGAAATGCTAACAGAAATATCGCCGCATCGCTCAAGCTGATTATTAATCATCAGTGTCGAAATCACTGATCGTAAGTCGAATGCAATAGGCTGAAAGAGAGCTAATATATTTTCACATTGAATCTGCAGCAATTCATCATAAGCATCAACTTCATCATCTTTGGCTTTAATATCTTTAATGGAGGAATCATCCCCGGTTTCAATCAAATTTATTGCTTTGCCAACTTGATCATCCACAATAGATGCCATCCTGACTAAATTAGTTTTTAATTCTTCCATATCTCTTTGAAATTGATGCGGCATCTTGCAGTTCCTTTTATCTCTTCACCGGGAAATATCCAACCTCTGCAACTATTCTCTGACCTTCTTTACTTAATGCCCAATCAACGAACTTCTTTATGTTTCCTTCCGGCTTCTTTCTTGTGTACATATATAGAAAACGTGAGATAGGATACTCACCGGATTCAATATTTTTTTTGTTTGGTAAGAAGGCTTTCGAATCGGGATCTTTTTTTACGGCAATGTCTTTTATTCCCTTGGCATATGCTGCGCCGCCAAAACCGATAGCATTTTTATCTTTGCTTACAGCGTTAACAACAGCAGCTGTACCGGGCAAACTCTGTACATCGGAACTAAAATCTTTGTTTTCCAAAACATGTTCTTTGAAATAAACGTAAGTACCGGAGCTGTTCTCCCGACCGTACATAATTATTTTAGCATCTGAGCCGCCAACTTCTTTCCAGTTTTTTATTTCACCGGTGTAGATGCCTTTGATTTGTACAAGTGTGAGATCATTTACTTTTTTGTTAGCCTTATTTACGTACACACTTAAGCCATCTATTGCAACCTTTATTTCTACTCCGGTAGAACCATACTTATCTTTCAATTTTTCAATTTCACTTTGCTTCATCGGTCTTGAAGCATTACATATATCTGTTGAACCGTTCAACAAAGCTGCAATTCCTGTTCCTGAGCCGCCGCCTGTAACTTGAACAGCTATACCGGGATTCGATTTCATAAAAACCTCAGCCCAGCGTTGAGATAGAATTACCAAGGTATCCGAACCTTTTACTGTTATTGTTTCTTCCGGAAGGGAGAAACCAAAGAGTGTTATAAACGTTATTGCCGCTAATATTATTTTTTTCATTTTGCACCTTAATCAGTTTAAGCAAAGGGCGCCCCACGAAAGACGCCCAGTGACTAGAGTGAGAGAGAAATTATTTTACCAACACCATTTTCTTAGTTATAACATTGTTATTTGTTTCTAAGCGGTAGAAATACATACCACTTGAAAAACTTCCGGCATTCCATGATACTGAATAACTGCCGGCTTGCTTAAATCCATTTACTAATGAACCAACTTCTTGACCAAGTACATTAAAGACACTCAATTTTACAATACCATCCTTCGGCATTGAAAACTTGATTGTTGTACTTGGATTAAATGGATTCGGATAATTCTGGCTTAATTCATACTTAGTTGGAAGAGCGTGATTCGTTTCTTCTTCAATATCCGTAGCCGTAAATACTAAGCTACTCCATCCTTCTGCCCAATTCTGTGTACCAAAAGCTCCAACAAAGTTTGCCGTTGTATCAAAGAAGCCATCGTTAGGCGGTGTTGCCGCACCAGTGAATACCGGTGAACCAGCTAACGGCATTGGATTTGGCTTAGCTACATTAAATGCATCTGATAACTTTACATCTGCATTATTCGTAAATGTTCTTCCGCCTAATCCGGTAAACCAAGTTGGCATTTCTGTTTGGAATGTTGCGTCTGTTGATTTGAATGTTGCTGTTGTTGAACCGGAAATTATGCTATTCTTTATGAAAGCTGCCGTTCCGCCTTTCATGTCCGCAACAGTATTTGTCCCATCAACCAACAATCCTTGTGGCCAGCCCATTATTAATGCATTGTGAATCTTATTCTGTGATGATCTTCTTAAATGCATTCCGTTTCTGAACAATGAATTGAACGTTGTGCTTGTTGTAGCTGCCGGTCCAATTAAAGTTACATTGTACCATGTTGGAGATGTTCTTGGTGAATTTGTTGATCCGCTTCCATCGTTATCACTCTCAAATCCATTTGATTGTGATGCATCTGCGATTGCAGGGTCACGTAATGATAATAGAAATTGCAGCTTTCCGCTGTATCCAAAGTCTGTATCAAAGTCATCATCCCAGCCGCGGTAAGCAATTAAATACTTTGCGTTTACTGTTCCGCCAAAGAATTCAAAAGAATCGTCGCCGGAATAACTAACTTGTATGTATTCTAATTTTGTTTTGTTACCTACACCGCCAAGCGTTAAACCGTTTATCTCGTTGTTCAATGAATATGCTATGCCTGGATATTCAATACGGACATATTTCATAACACCGCTGTTATCTTCTACATCGGTTCCGCCATATTCATCGCCCGGACCTTCAATTAATGCTTTACCGCCGGCAACGTTTATAGGAGCTTTACCAAGAAGGATAATTCCTCCCCAGTCACCGTAGTTTGGTGTTTTAGTTGAACCGGCTTTTGTGAATTCACTTGTAAATACAATCGGTTCATCTTTAGTACCTTCAGCAAAGATCAACCCGCCAGGTTTAACAACTAAAGAACCTTGCGATGCATTCTCTCCATAAATTTTTACACCAGGTTCAATTGTTAAAGACGCACCCGATTGAACTCGCACGATTCCTTTTAATGTATAATCTTTTCCTTTTGCAAGGGTAACATGTGTAGTAATATCGCCGGCAATAATTTCGGAAGGTTTAGCTGGAACTTGGATTGATAATGAGCTCCAACCAGCCGTCCAATCTCTGTAACCAAATGCACCAATATAATTTGCAGTTGCATCGAAGAAACCATCTGCCGGTGGATTAGCTGCACCGGTGAAAACCGGCGAACCGGTTGTTGGCATTGGATTTGGGTTAGCAAGGTTATATGCATCAGCAAGTTTTACATCTGCATTAGCAGTAAATGTTTTACCGCCTAAACCTGTAAACCAAGTTGGCATATCAGTTTGGAATGCCGCGTCTGTTGATTTAAATGTTACTGTTGTTGAACCGGCAATAATGCTGTTCTTAACAAATGCTGCTGTTCCGGTTTTCATATCCGCTACTGTGTTAGTTCCATCTATCAATAAACCTTCCGGCCAGCCAAGTATTAATGCGTTAGCAATTTTGTTTTGTGATGATCTTCGTAGATGCATTCCTCTTTTGTATAAGCTGTTAATTGTTGATGTAGTTGTTGCAGCCGGACCAATTAATGTAACGTTGTACCAGGTTGGTGATGTTCTGGGTGAATTTGTAGAACCGCTTCCGTCGTTATCGCTTTCAAATCCATTTGATTGTGAAGCATCTGCAATTGCCGGATCGCGAACACCTAAAAGAAATTGAAGTTTACCGGAATAGCCAAAGTCTGTATCAAAATCATCATCCCAACCGCGGTAAGCAATTAAGTATTTTGCATTAACAGTTCCGCCAAAAAACTCGAATGAATCATCTCCTGAGTAGCTTACTTGAATGTATTCTAACTTTGTCTTGCTTCCAACGCCGCCAAGTGTTAAACCGTTTATTTCATTGTTTAATGAATATGCAATGCCGGGATATTCTATTCGTACATATTTAAGAACGCCGCTGTTATCATCTGCAACAGTTCCGCCATATTCGTCTCCCGGACCTTCAATTAATGCTTTACCGCCGGCAACGTTTATCGGCGCGTTTCCTAAGATGATTATGCCGCCCCAGTCACCATAGTTAGGAGTTTTTGTAGCACCCGGTTTTTTGAACTCACTTGTAAATACAATTGGCTTATCTGCGGTGCCTTCTGCCATAATTTTACCGCCAGGCTTTACAATCAAAGATCCCTGCGAGGTGTTTTCTCCGTATATAATTGTTCCGGGCTGAATGGTTAGCGTAGCACCGGGCATTACTCTTACTATTCCTTTGAGTAAATATGTTTTATCGGATGTAAGTGTTTGATTCGTAGTAATATTTCCGCTAAGCGCCTCTTGTGCTGAAATATTTGAAACTAAAATAGCAGCTAAAACAACTGTCCTTAAAAAGAACTTCATACCTTCTCCTTTTTGGTTATTAAATCTTAGTTTAGTTTATACGATAAGCTGACGGATATAGTTTGACCTTTCTTAGATAACTCAGAAACTTTGTCGCCATCGGGAGTTCTTTGTACAAATTTGAAATCTTGCGCCAGTAAATCTCTTACGGCAACTTTTAAGCTTAACGCCTCAAATATTTTTTTAGAGAATGAAAGATCAACCTGGTCTCTTGGTTTTTCGATTACATCGCCCAACCCGCCAAAACCAACTTTGGAAATCTTTTCTCCAACCTTGTTATAAATAACTGAAGCTGTAAAGCCGTTATTAAAACCTTCATAGTAAAGACCGGCATTTAATATGAAATCTGCCTGACCTTGCAGAGGTCGCTCAGATTGTTGAAAGCCCGCATCTTCTAATTCTATTTTGGAATCTATCCAAGAAAGGTTGCCTATGAATGAAAAATCGGAAAGCGAGTTAGATATAAAATCCAAAGACTTTCTTGCTTCAAATTCAACACCTAAGTTTTTGGCTGTCTTAGCATTTTCGTAAGACCTTAAAGGCTCGAATGATGATGACGACAATAAAACTTGCTCAATTGGGTCTGCAAATTTTTTATAGTAAGCACTTACGGCTAACAACTCTTTTGGTGCCGGATAATATTCTAACCTTGCATCGTAATTTGTGATTAAACTTCTTTTGAGATTCGTATTGCCAATCACCAATTCGTTTTGAACAAAATCGAAATATGTGAAAGGTGCTATTTCTCTAAACTCCGGTCGTGCAATTGTTCTGCTATAAGCCAATCTGAAATTAATAGACTCTGTAGCTTCCCATGTTAGGTTGAGGCTTGGGAATAAATCTTTATAGTCAGTGTGTACTTCTACACTTTCTCCGGTTCTGGTTTGGCTAAAAAGATTTTGCTTAGAATTCTCATATCTAATTCCGGTAATAACTTTAATATTACTGATTGGCTGGAAGTCCATCATTGCATAACCGGCAGAAATTGTTTGGTTCGAGTTGTAACTATCGGTCGGCTGAGTGATTTCAATTACTTCAATAAATGTTGGATTGATATTAGAGGCAGCGAATATTTGATCAACCGACTGCTGAAGTATTTGGTCTTCTTCAGAAAAATTTCCACCCGGAATATTTCTGAAACCAAATATTCTTGCAGTAAACTCCCTCTCCTTTTTATCGAAAGTGTATCCCAACTTAAAAGTCGGCATCGAGGCAGCCTCAAATGGCTTCACTTTGAAATTTAGATTAGCGCCGTATGATTGATCACCGAGATTTCCAAAATAGCGCGTACCTATTGATTGATCTAACAGAAAGCGAAAGGGTTGATCCGTATCCTCAATACCCCTTGCGTAGATATACCTTCTCGCATCCGGTTCGTTTCTTTCGGACTTAGCGTAATTCAGATTCCAATCAACTTTTAAGCTTCTTAGAAAATCGAAATGATGTTCGCCGATTAATTGATGAGATTGAAGCGAGCGAGAAACGAAACGAAGTGCTGTAACTTTTCTTGTTTGTTGAGTGTAATTATATAAACCTTCATAAACTGTAGTCTCGTCATCACTGGAATTGTTGTAAACATTCTTCAAACTGATTTTGTGATCTTTGCCTTGCTTGTAGCTAATATTAACTAAGGCTCCCCAGTTTACATTCATTGTGTTGTTACTTCCGGAATATTGAAAACGCGGACCTTCAAAAGTGTAAGAAGCTTGTTCTAAATTTTTGTTCTCTGCTGAGTTGGAATAAGTTAAGGAACCAATGTAGCCGAGCACTCCTTCATCAAATCCTATTTGGTTTCCTACATTCAATCTGAAGCTTGAATTGAGAGGCGCATTTAGAGATTTGGTCTGCCAGTTATTTTTAAAGGATAATCCGATATTTTGCAGCTGCTCACTTGTATAATTTGTTTTATTAACTTTCTCACCGTTGATTAATGAAGGTAAGTCTCTAGTTCCATCATCAACCCCAAGATAATCTCTCGTGCCGCCGTTGTATGAATTGAAACTCTTAAATGTTGTGTTTGTGTTTACCGAACTGGAAACGCTTAAATCGAAAATGAATTTTGATGGAAATTCAATTGTGTTTATTTCAACCAAGCCGCCGGTGAAATCTGCCGGTTTATCCGGAATAAAAGTTTTTGATGTTAAAACATTTTCCATCAAACTTGCCGGAAAGATATCATAAGCGAAAGTTCTTTTTTCCGGGTCTGTGCTTGGTAAGTTTGAACCATTCAGCATAGTATTGTTATATCTATCACCAACTCCACGGATATACGCGTACTTGCCTTCGGAGATTGTTACTCCGGTCATTCGCTTCAGAACATCAGCACCATCCGAGCTATTATTCTTTGAAATCAATTCTGCGCTCTGCCCATCAACTATATTTAGTGAGTTTCTCTGGATATTAAGCACGCTAGCTTCTGTTGCCTTTAGTGCTTCAGCGGAAACAACTACTTCATTTAATTCAGTTGTTGCCGGTTCTAGTTGAATGTTTACCACTGTATTCTGACCGGCAGTAACGACTACATTGCTAACAACTAATGTCTGATATGAGATATACGAAACGCGTAATTGATACTTACCGGTTACTAATGATTTCAGAGCGAATGTTCCATCTAAATCTGTTGAAGCTCCGGTTGTTGTTCCAACAATTAATACGCTGGCGCCAATTAAATCTTCGTTAGTTGATTTGTCTGTTACCTTTCCGCTAATTGTTCCTTTTGCTTGAGCAAATCCAATTGAACTTGCTGAAAGGAATAGAATTACTAATAAGGTAAATAATAATTTGTAAGAGCTATTCGTGTAGTTCTTAATTTGGTAATACATTTAATTTCTCTCTCTTTTTGTTTTATTTACTGGTGCGAATTTAGATTTCAAGTATTAACTGTGAGTTAAAGGACGGTTAAGGAATTGTTAAGTTTTTCTTATAGGCTGAAAACGACTTGGTAAATCATTTTTGCATTTATATGTTTTACGTGAGGAATTATCCTTACTCAAATAAGGATTGGTGTGAAAATTAAAGAATACATCATTGCGTTTTCAGTTATAGCAGCGAGCCCATTTTTGTATGGGCAAAACAATCAAACAAAAGAACTGTTTAGCAAAGAATTGTTTAAGAACCACCTTTCCTATCTTGGAAGTGATAGTTTGGAAGGAAGAGCTCCGGGGACACATGGTGGAAATTTAGCTGCAAAGTATTTAGCCAAAGAGTTCGAAAAATTAAAGCTGACTCCGACTGGAAAAGAGCAAAAGTATTATCAATACATTCCTTTTCACGGAAGTAAGCCACTTCACAATTCAAAGCTAAGTATCAAGTTTGATTCTGAACTAATAGGATTCCGCTTAAAAGAAGATTTCCTGATGTACCAAACAAACAATCCCGTTTTTATTCCAACTGAAACGCAAATGGTTTTTGCTGGCTATGGTATAACCGCCAATGAATTTGATTATAACGATTACCACGATTTAGATGTTGAGGGAAAAATTGTTGTGTTTCTTGATGGTGAACCGCATTCAATTGATCCGAATTACTTTAATGGAGAAACGCCAACTATATATAGCGCTCCTGAAGTGAAACAACGGATCGCACTTGCACATGGAGCTAGGGGAAGTATTTTAATTCCAAATAGAGAAACAGGCGGATTCAATTGGGAAAAAGCAATACAAGATTTTGCTTTTGAAAATCTAACTTTGGCTTCAACACCTTCCACAAGTTTCGATATTATGATCAATCCGGAAATTGCAGATTTACTGTTTACCGACAGCGGGTTTACTATTGAAGATATTTACACGATGAAAAAAGAAAACAACTTGAAGGTTTTTCCTCTAAATGGAGTCCTAACTTTCCAAGGAAGTTTTAAGCAAAGAGATTTCGTTAGTCCAAATATTGTTGGAATTATTGAAGGAGATGATTCTACATATAACGACAGCTATGTTTTGATTACCGCGCATTACGATCATCTTGGGATTGGTCCTGCTGTTAATGGTGATTCAATCTATAATGGTGTTTTTGATAACGCTGCCGGTGTTTCGGCATTGCTTGAAATCGCGAGAGTGTTTTCAAATCCGGAATTTTATAATCGCCGCTCCATCATATTTGTAATTCTTACCGCGGAAGAATTTGGTTTGCTGGGTTCAGAGTTCTACATCAATAATCCCATTAGACCACTACATAAAACAGTAGCTAATATTAATATTGATGGAATTGCCTCCTTTGATAACTTCAAAAGTTTTGTTGCCGTTGGAAAAGAATATTCAACACTAATTAACTTTATGAGAAATGCCGCGGCGGCAAGAAACTTAAAAGAAGCTGAAATTCCCGAAGAGTTTAATTCGGTAAATACATTCACAAAGTCGGATCAGTTTACTTTTGCTAAAGCCGGAATTCCCTCGTTATTGATAACAGAGGGAACCGATTATATGAGCATAACGCGAGAAGAAGGCATTAAGAAAATGATAGATTTTGCAAGCAATGTATATCATTCGCCGGCGGATGATCTTAGCTTGCCATTAAATCTTGATGCAGCTTTACAGCATGTTGATTTACTATTTGGGGTTATAGATGAACTTGTCAATTCCGAGACCGAACCGGAATGGAATGCATCATCTCCGTTTAGATTTGCAAGGATACTATCTCGAAAGGCTATGAAGTGAAAATATTCTTATCTGCCTCAATTTTAATTTTAGCTGTTAGCGGATGCAGCATCCTGGGTCCGAGTAATACGGTAATAAAAATAAAGGGCTCTGAGACAATGGTAAATTTAACAAGGCGATTGACTAAAGAATATTCCAAGGAGAATCCGAATACCAGTTTTATTGTTGAAGGCGGCGGAACAGGAGCGGGCATTATTTCTCTTGTTGCTAATGAAATTTTGATCTCAACCGCTTCAAGAAATTTAGAACCCGAAGAAGTTAAACTTGTTGCAGAGAGATATGGAACTGTTGGCGTTTCAACTTCAATAGCTAAAGACGCACTTTGTATTTATGTGAACAAAGCTAACCCAATTACAAATTTAACGACAGAACAATTAGTAAGAATATTCTCCGGGAAAATTACAAATTGGAAAATGCTTGGCTTTGCCGACAGAACAATAAATGTTTACTTAAGAAATAATTCTTCGGGTACATTACAGTTATTCAAGAAGCTCGTATTAAAGGAGAGTCAATTTGCAAACTCAGCAAAATCATATGATACGATTGCCGAACTGCAAAGCGCGGTAGAGAAGAACGAATATTCTATTACGTTTTCCGGTTTAGTTAAAGATACAAAGTGTAAAATAATTTCTATCGAAAATATCGAACCTACTAACATTAATGTTGTAAGCGGTTATTATCCTCTTTCCCGCTATTTACATTTCTATACACTGAAACAGCCCGAAGGTGAAATAAAGATTTTTATTGACTGGGTATTAAGCGCAAAAGGACAAAAGATTATTGATGAGGAAGGATTTTATTCTTTATTCAACTACTCGCTGGAGTAAGTGATTATACTGCAATTGAAGTGATGCTTCCCTCGTTACCTACTAATACTTCTTCTTTCAGATCCAGCTTATGAAGATTTACACTTATATCGAAAGGAAATGCGTCAATCATAAAATAGGAAGCTTGTTTTTCTTCTGTGCATGCACCGGCATTTACAAAACGTATTTTCTTCCTGAAGTATTCACGCATTTCATGACTGTGCCCATGCAAAACCAGTTTAACATTGTTCTCGGAAAAAAGGTTAAGAAGTTTTTTCTTGCCGCGTAGCTTCATCGTGTAGCTCTCGATTTTATTCCAAAGAGTATTCTCAGAACTGGTTGAGATTTCCGATTTCTGATAGAAATGATGATGAATCAATACGATTTTAACTTTGTCATTAAACTTTGGTCTTGTTAGATAACTTCTTATAATATTGCGGTTGGCTTTGCTAATTCTTCCATTCGAAGCAAATGGATTTTTAAATCTTGAATATTCATCTATCGAGTTCAATCCTACCAGCACTATATTTTTCAATTCCTTTATGAATGGGAAAAACACTTCTTCGTGAGGACGAATAGTGTTTTCGAATAATTCATGAAAGTGTCCGGCAAATCTCATAACTTTTTCCTTGTAGCTAACATTAAGGCACTTAAAAGGGAAGTTAAGAACATCCTGAGCAGTTTGTGGTCCGCCAAAAATATCATGATTGCCAATCACAATAGATGATTTTTCGCTATGCAGAAGGCTGAAACTTTGAAGTAAATCTCTAAACTGAATTAATTCTTTTTCTTCAGCATTGTCGGAAATATCTCCGGTGAAAACGAAGTGTTGAGCCCCATTTTCTAACGCGTGTTCTATTAATCCTTTAATCTTAGCAATGTTGCTCTTCTTAAAATTCGAGCACAAGTGTAAATCAGAAAGATGAGCAATTCTCATTTTTACCTTTAGAATCTGAAGTACAAAAATATATTACCAATATTATCAGATTATTAAGGCAGCGTTAACAAACTATTAACTATTCAGAACCAGTTTTAACAATTACTTAACTGTAGGTTAATTATGAGGTAACAATAGAACACGATATTTGTGCTGTAATTAAGGAGCTATCTAATGAGTACAAAAGTAAAAATTGGTTCGCGTTTAATTGGCGAAGACGAGCCGGTATATATTATTGCAGAAATTGGAATAAACCATAATGGTTCAATGGCGTTGGCAAAGAAGTTAATTGACGGAGCTGCTTTTGCCGGATGCGATGCTGTAAAATTCCAGAAGAGAACTCCGGAATTATGTGTTCCTCAGGATCAATGGAATATTGAACGGGATACTCCCTGGGGAAGAATTACATATCTGGAATACAAACATAAAATTGAATTTGGCTTCTCCGAGTATGAGCAAATAGATTTTTACTGCAAAGAAAAGGGAATTGACTGGTTTGTTTCCGCATGGGATGAAGAGTCTGTTGAGTTTATCGAGCAGTTCAATCCGATAGCCTACAAAATTGCTTCTGCAACTCTTACCGATGAAGATTTACTGTATAGAATTCGTCAAACCCAAAAACCGGTGATACTCTCAACCGGAATGTCCACAATGGAAGAAATTGATGAAGCAGTTAACAACCTTGATAAAGATAACTTACTTCTCGCTCAATCAACTTCTACATATCCTTGTAAAGAAAGTGAGTTGAACTTAAGAATGATAGAAACCTACAAGCAGTTGTACCCGAATATTCCAATTGGTTACAGCGGTCACGAAACGGGATTAGCACCAACATTAGCAGCAGTAGCTTTAGGTGCAACTTTTGTAGAAAGACATATCACTTTAGACCGGGCAATGTGGGGAACGGATCAGGCGGCTTCAGTTGAAGTTAATGGAATGTTTCAGTTAGTAAGAAATATCAGAGACATTGAAAAATCTTTAGGTGACGGCAAAAAAAAAGTTTACTCAGGCGAGTTAAAAAATCTTACTAAGATGAGAAAGTATAAAAACTCTCAAAAGTTAGTTGGTTAGTTTTATGTGGTGGTGAGTAAGCAATGCCCTTATCTCCGGCACTGCTAAAGGGTTCCACAGCCCTCCTCAAAATCCCCTCTTAAGGGGATTTCTTTTAAACACGAGAAGGAAATAAAATGAAAAAAATATTAATCTCTCAACTCTTTATACTAATAAGTTTCGTATTGTCTGTAATAGGCAGTGTTCATTTCATAAAACTTATACTTACTTATGAATTATTTAGGCAGATAGATTAGATAGAAAATTCAATGACAGCTTTGCATGAGAGCTTAAGCAGTTGCTTTGAGGTTTGCATAGTTGTTGGACAACATAAACTTCTGTTTCTTTTCTTCTTTGATGAGATTAACATCAACCAATATGAGACCGTCAATACAGTTCTCGAAATCCGGGTCTGTTCCAAAATCTAAAAAGTTTACCCCTCCGGTCTCGCATAATTCAGAATAATGTTTATAGAGAACCGGCACCGTAAACCCGAATGGCTTAAGTATCTTTTTTAATATTTTGTAATCATCCTTTGTTGTTTCTCCGGTAAAAATATTTGCAAGCTCTGCAGAGCTATTTTCTGATATGATAAACTTTCTCTTGGATTCAATAAGCTGCTCTTTACTTCCATACCATTTGTTAAAGTAATAGACAATCATTTCTTTGGCGGCAGCCGGATAGTTATTGCTTATGCTAACACCACCGAATAAATATTTAACGGAATTATCATGCTGAAGATAAGCGCCTATACCCTGCCAAAGGTAATTAAGAGCGTTTGTGTTCCAATATTTACTTTGAACAAAACTTCTTCCAAGTTCTATCGAATCGCTTAAATAGTTTTCAGTAAAAGTTGGACTATAATTAAACAGAGTTGAAGTATAAAAGCCTTCGCTCCCAACTTTTTCCATTATTTGATTTCCTGAGCCTATTCTATAAGAACCAATAATTTCCAACTCTGCTTCATCCCATAAGATTAAGTGTGAATAGTGCGTATCGAACTTATCAAGATCGTAGTTTTTCCCGGTTCCCTCACCTACTTTTCTAAACGTTAATTCACGCAAACGAGCTATTTCATTTACGGTGTGGGGAGATTCATTTCGTGTAGTTAAGAAAATCCGGATGTTGTTCTTGGTTATACCGAGCAACTGAGAGTTAAGAAGCTCCATTTTGATAAGCTTTCTATCTACCGGGTGAATTACGTTTTTCTCAGTCGTATAAATTCCTTTTTTGTTTTTGCCGATCAGATATACGTGCTTTTTCAGCAACTTTGTCTGATACTCATTATCAATTAGAGCTGAAGAAAAAACCTTTGCAGGAATAATATCCCCAATTTTTAATTTTATTACATGATTTGTCTTGTTGAATAGCTCGTGAGAAAGCAGCAGCATCGAGACTTTTTTGTTCAGTAAAGAAACAAAATAAAACAGAAACGAGTTGCGCGCTTCAATGTAAACCGGAAGTACAGGAGAGCTGAATCTATTTGCAAAATGTACCGCCCCTTTATGCCATTTAGAATCAACAATGGAAAGTCCCTTTAAGCGGGAAACTTCTGCCGCCGGAAATAGAATTACTGCAAATTCATTTTGCAGCGCTTGCCGAATTTCGTTAATTGAATTTTTCTGTGCTGATTTACTATCGAGTTTAATCGGTATAAGTAAATTGCGTATTGGTTCTATGTTGTATAGAATTTCATTCGCAACAATCTTCACATCGCGTCTTACTTCTAAAACCGCCTTGAGAAGCGAGAGAGCGTCTAAACTGCCAATCGGGTGGTTGGCTACACAAATTACTCTGCCATGTGATGGGATTTTATAATGATCTCTGCTGGAAATGAGGTAAGAAAAGTTCAGCTCATCAAACAACTGATTGATAAACTGCTTGCCATCCAGATGGGAGTAATTTTTGATAAATCTTTCAACTCTACTCAGGTAAATTAATTTCGAAACTATTTTAGCAAGAACCTTTTCAATAGCAATTGAAAGGCGTGAGCTGCCAAGTTTTAGCTTTAACGAAATAACGTTAGTGAGTTCAGTTTTCATAAATCCTTAATTTCTTGTTGGATGAGTTTTTCATCATGGAGTGAGTTTAACAACTCAAATCTTTCCGGATTTAATTCCAGTTTATATTCGTTGATAAAAACATAGCTGATGTCTTCGGTACTCTTAAGCCATTGTTTGTTTGCAAGTATTTCTAATAGGATGCGGTTTTCTTTGTCGGATAAGTCCTTTAGTATAAACCGTTCTTCATTGGAAAGCTTTTTAGAATATTCTTCTTCATTTTTTATCTTTCTATAAATATTCCGTTTGTATTTACTGATACGGTGAAACTCATTCACCAGATTTTCAAAAAATGGAGAATTGTATAAGACGATATCGAAATTTATCCGAGACAATTAAAACTCACCGCAAGTTTCATATCAGAGCGTAGCCAAAGAATCTATATCGGCAGGATAGACCGGTAGTTTCTCAGCATCGGGATTAGAGTACTTAGCGCCTTTAGTTGAAAGCAAAAGAAGAATTAAAATTGAAAGTCCCGGCAAAACTTGTCCCATCGTAAACCAATCCTTTTGGCTTCTCGATTTCTTATTTGCAATAAGAGAACAAATTGTACCGGAGACCAACCCAATGATTGCATAATAAAGTCCAAACATAACTTCCTCTAATAATGTTGAACAATATTATATAACGAGTATTAACTGAAGATGAACGAATCATTAAGTTTGTGTTAAATGATTGCCGCAATGCCTTATCCAGCTACAAAAGGGAAAAAGCCGCGTAAAGAGAATATTGGCTGCTATGGATATCTATAAGTTCTACGTTGTCAAAATTCTTATAGGAAATTTTGAGAAGAGTGTTTTGTTCGTTACGAACTGTTAGAAATGTTTCTCCGATATTCTCCACAACTCCTATGAAACTTTGTTTATCAGAATGTTTGGGAAGCGGGAAATTATATTTAACAAGTTTACCAATTGATAATTCCATACAGCACCTCAATTTGTTCTGATGAAACTTAACAGTTCGATTTTACTATACGGTTAAGTGAGCGTTAAAAATCCATTAATTTTCAAAGTGGAAGCTGAGTGGAAAACTATATGAGATGATTCGATCCAACTAGAAAACGATGCGACTATGAATGATATTATTGGCTAATTTCTATAAAGCTAATTAAGATGGCGGTTTCCAAAAATGAAGTGAACCCGAGGCGACAATTCTCGAATCAATTTTTTGAGGACATTAATAAATTTCATACGACCTTTTTCAAACCAGTAAGTATTAGCTAAGCAGCCATTGCCAACCGGTTTGTAATTGCTTTTGTACTTTTCAAAATAAACTCACTTTCATTTTTTAATTTCCTGAAGAGAATTTTCTACTAAACTAAGCAGTGTATTTTTGGTAAAAGGTTTAGCTAAATAAAAATCAAATCCTTCACTTAAAAAACGTTCTCTATCGCCTATCATAGCATAAGCTGTTACGGCAATTATGGGAACATGCATATATCCCGGAATTTTTCTTATTTGATTCATTGCTTCAACACCATCTATTCCCTCCCCGAGATTTATATCCATTAGTATCAAGTCGAATTGTTCTTTCGAAGCCAATGTTACTCCTGTAATTCCGTCCTGAGCTTCTATTATTCTTAGATGAGCCGCCAGGCAATGATTCATAAATAAGCGGTTTGAAGAATTGTCATCAACTATCAATGCAGTTTTTAATCCTTTTTCACCTGTAGTAGGAGGTTTAACAAATGTTGTTTTACTCCTTTCTTCTACCTTCATTTTAATTTGGTTTTCATCCAAAATCGCCGGCAGCCAAATTGAGAAAGTAGTTCCTTTACCTACTTCACTTTCTACTTGGATAAACCCTTTCATTAATTCAACAATTCTTTTGGCAATTGTTAACCCGAGTCCCGTTCCTTCGTGACCCCTGCTGTAACCTTCGTCAACTTGTCTAAACTCGCTAAAGATTTTTTCTAAATTATGCTTTGATATTCCAATTCCGGTATCAATGATTGTAATAACTGCCCAATCTAAATCTTCTTTTCTTTCGTGATGCAAAGAGATAAAGACACCTCCAACTTTTGTAAACTTGACTGCGTTGTTAACCAAATGAAAGATTGCTTTACCAAATAGTTCGCTGTCAATCTGAGCCATCATATATGTATCACTGAGCTCTGTTTTCAAAAATAGCCGTTTTGCCTGAGCCATAGGTGTAAAAGATATTGCCCTTTGTTTAATTTCGTTTGCAAGGTTGTAGGGTTTCAACTTTAAAAACGATTTCGCTGTCTCAAGCTTTGAAATTTCCAAGATCTCACACAGAGTGTTGTTTAATCTTTGCCCTCCTTCAATAATGTTATTTACAAATGCCAAATGCTCTTGATTTTCCAATTCATTCTGAAGCAATTCTGCAAAGCCTAATACGGAAATTAACGGCGTTCTCAATTCATGGCTCATATTAGTAAGGAAGCAGTTTTTAAGTTTATTCATCTCCTCTGAATGCTCTTTTGCTTTTATAAGTTCTTCCTCAACTTTTTTCCTCTGAGTAAGATCTACATACATGCCATATATGCCAATTATTTTATCATTTAGAGTAACGGGGACGCCAATGATCTGCACGTACACATTAGAGCCATCTTTTTTTCTGCGGTAGCTTTCTTTGTTAATATAGTTACCGCCGCGAGTTAAATCGGAATAACTCTTAGCTTCCACTCTCAATTCGGGTGGAACGATTGAATCCGATAATGGCTTTCCCTTAATTTCATCAAGAAAATATCCAAATAAAATTGTGAACGACTCGTTAGTAAGTACAATTCTATCTTCATCATCCAGCAGAACAATAGCAATAGGAGAATTATCAAATAATTGCGCAAACTTATTTTTTTGAAAAATAATTTCTTCTTCTGCTTGTTTACGGTCTGTAATATCATTTATACTTGATAGAATGCACTTTTCATTTTGTATTGATATTATTTCCGCAGAAAACAGCCCTACTATTGTATCACCGGATTTTTTATTGAACGAGAATGTCTTACTCGAAATGCTATTTCCTTTCAACAATTCCGAAATAACATATTTGCGGTTGTTTTCGTCCTCCCAAAGATTTAATTCTACCGAAGTCTTTCCTGTGACTTCTTCTGTTGTGTAACCGGTTATAGAATAAAAACTATCGTTTGCTTCTATTATTTTCCCATCTGATAATCTGGTAATTGTTAGGGCATAAGATGCAGATCTAAAAGCTGATGAGAATTTCTCTTCGCTTCTTCTAAGTTCTTCCTCCGTGCGTTTCCGCTTCTCTTCATTCCGTATATATTCGAGCGCAAAAGATATATCTGTTGCCATTTCGGAAAGTAAACTAATTTCTTGTTCATCAAAGAAATTGACTTCATTTGAATAAATACAGTAACAACCAATTATTTTTCCATCACCTTTAAGCGGGAATGCCGCAAATGACTGATAACCATATGCCAATGAATTTCTTTTCCAAATTTCCGTTAGAGATTTGTCTTTTTTTATATCATTCGAAATAAAGCAATTCCCTATGTTCAAAGCGTTAACTATTGGATTAGAGTTATAATCAACATCTATTAAATTGTTTACCGAACCGGCTGTTGCAAATGTTTCAATCTTCTTCGTATCATTATTTATAATACCAATCCAAGCACTCTGAAATTTCCCAACATCAATTGCAATCATACAGGCATCTTTAAGCAACTGATTGGGATCGTGAATTCTAACAATTGCCTGGTTGATATTACTTAGTACGGCATACACACGGTTTAATTTTATTATTCGTTCTTCAGCACGTTTACGGATTGCATTTTCAGAAGAAAGTTCCGCTGTTCTTTCAGCCACCAATTCTTCCAGATGCTCATTTATTTTTCTTAAATCGTCCTGCGTCTGTACCAGTTCCTCATTTCTCTGTACGGCAGCCTCATAAGAAGAGAGAAGCAATGTAAGCATCTGCTGTTGACCTGCTGTGATAAACCGTCTCTTGCCTCCTAACATTATTTCAACGCCAATTCTTACTCTTTCATTTTTGTAAATATTTCTATTAGATAGAATATGCTGAACATGGGAGATGAGATAGTCTTCACTATAGGGTTTTGTAATAAAATTATCTGCGCCGCAAGATATTCCTTCAAGAACATCTTCAGTCCTGGTAAGAGCAGTCAGTAGAATAACCGGAATATCCATCATTTTTTCACTGGCTTTTATTTCTTTGCAAAGCTCGTAACCATTCATTTCCGGCATTACAATATCACTAATAATCAGCATGGGTTTACGTTCATTAATGCATTCCAGCGCAATGTTTCCGTTAGTTGCTGCTACAACTACGTAATCATTTTTTTCTAAAAGATAGCTTAACTGCTCCGCTTGTGTCGGGCTGTCTTCTACTACAAGTATATAGTCAACATTATTTGGATGATTCATTTTTACATTCATTAGAATTCCCCGTTCATTTTTTTTATTAATGTTATAAGGGCTGTTGTAATATCTTCCGGAGAAAGAATATATGTAGCTGCGTCCAACTTAATAGCCTCACCCGGCATTCCATGCACAACAGAACTTTCATTATCCTGAACAAAAGTAACAGCGCCTTTTTCTTTCAACAATTTTAGTTCATCGGCGCCGTCCCTCCCCATTCCCGTCAGTAATATTCCAACAGCTCTATGTCCAAATACTTGCGCTGCTGTCCGGAAAAGATAAGCTACAGAGGGACGCAAACCATTTTCCAGATTATGATTGCTAAGAACTATTCTTGGTCCACTTTCAACTCCCATATGAAAATCATCCGGGGCAACGTAGCCGTGACCAGGCAAAAGTTTTTCTCCATCAGATGCAATATGTAATTGAAAGTTAGTAGAGCTCTTTAGCCATTCTACAAAGCCTTCGGTAAATCCGTGCGAGATATGCTGCACAATTAGTAGTGGTACCGGCAAGTTCTTGGGTAACTTATTAAGAATTTTTTGTAATACAAGAGGTCCGCCGGTTGAAGCCCCTATAACAATAATTTGTATAGAGGTTTCCTCCTTTATTTTATTTTCTATCGCCGTTACAGTATGGGTATATTTTTCAAACTCTCGTTTGGTGCGTCTAACGATTTTCACTTCAGACATTAATTTCAAAGTCTGTATCAGTTCTTGTTTATCTTTTTCATAATCGGGATGATCTACACTTGAAGGCTTCTTCACTATTGCTAAAGCTCCGGCTTCAATCATACTAAATGAGAAGACTACATCTTTAGCAGCTAAACTAGAAGTAACAATTACAATTGGTGTGGGACAAGTCTCCATTATAATACGAGTTGCTTGCTTGCCGTCTAATTTCGGCATTTGCCAATCCATTGCAACTATATCCGGGTTTAATTCTTTAACAGCTTCAACTGCTTCTTCGCCATCATATGCTGCCCCAACAATTACAAAATCCGGATCGGAGCTTATTGCATGAATCAATAATTGCTGCATTACCGGCGAGTCTTCTACAATAAGGACTTTGATCATCGTCTTTCACCTATTTGTTAGTAGCGGTTTAGGTTGTAAACTGTTAGGCAATAGGCTATTAGGCTGTAGACTGTTAGCTTTACACCTATAGTCCATCCACCAACAAGCCTATTTTCCATTGCGTATACTTCGAGCTAAAGCTCCTAATACTTTTTCAGTTTCCAATAACTTTAAGTTACTCTCGTTTGCGATTGATTCTTTTACGTAACCCAAGCGGATTGCTAACCCAAACTGATAATGCAGTTCTCTTAATGACGCGAAAGCAATTTCAAGGAATCGAAGGTATTCAGTTTGACTTTCGCGAGCACATCCTTCAACGATGTTTGATGGAACGGAAACCACTGCCCTTCTCATCTGAGAAGTTAAGCCATAAATTTCTTCTCTCGGAAATTCTCTTGTTATCTGATAGATTAAAACTGCAATTTCATCAGCAAGTTCAAATGCTCTGAGTTTAGTGTGATCTCTCATCTTTTTCTCCTATAGTCTAATAGGCTACAACCTATTAGCCTCTTGTTACAAAAGTTTTTTAATTACTTCCAAAAGATTACTCTGATCGAAACTACTTTTTACTATATAAGCATCGGCGCCAACATCTATTCCATGTTCACGGTCCTCCCGCGATTCTAAAGCAGTAACTAAAACCACCGGCAACTCGCTAAGTTTTTTTTCTTTTCTAATTTTTGCTGTAAGTTCAAATCCGTTCATCCTCGGCATATCTACATCAGAAACAATCAAATCATATTTACCTACTAATGCTTTGGTAAATGCATCAATGCCATCAACAGCCGTCTCAACTACATAACCGGCAGTTTCAACTATATTTTTTATAAGTGTCCTTGATGTAATAGAATCATCAATAACAAGGATTCTATATTGCCTTGATGTTTCGGCTTCTACTTCCCGTGCCACTTTAAATGAATAGTCTGCATTGATTGCCGATTTCAATAGATCAGAGACATTAATAACCGGAACAATTTTACCCGAACCCAGCACTGTGGCTCCGTTTATATTTCTAACTCTGCTTAATTGTTTTCCCAATTCTTTAACAAGAATTTGGCATTCCTCTACTATGTCATCAACCTCAAAAGCTATTTTTTTATCTGCGTAACTAAGAACTATTAACTGAACGATATTTGTCTGACTATCTTCCTCATTCTTTTTTGATCTGTTCTTACCATTCCCGTTTGTCAGCTGTAATATTTTGCTAAGGTTGGCAACGGTAAGAATTTTCCCCTCAATCATTATTGTTTTTTTATTTTCAACAGTCTTAATCGTATCACTGTTTACTCTTAAAGTGCGTTCAATATTTATGGTTGGTATTACAAACAAATGTTCAGATGCATTAACTATAACGCCCCTTAAAGTTGAGAGTGTGAGAGGTAGAATTAGACGGAACGTTGTTCCAATTTTCGGCTGACTTTCAACTGTGACTGAACCGCCAAGTTTTTCTACCTTCTCACGCACTATGGCTAAACCTAAACCCCGTCCCGAAATGTCTGTTATAATTTGACTTGTAGAAATGCCGGATTGGAATATCAGCAACAAAGTTTCTTGTACGCTTAGTTTTTCGGAAGTCTCATTAGTTATCACCCCGGTCTTTAGTGCAGCATTGCGAACTTTCTCTAGCTCGATGCCCGAACCGTCATCTGAGACAATAATTTCAATATGGCGGCTTTCCGTAGTATTAAAACTTAGCGTCACTTTACCATGGGCAGGCTTATTTAATTTTTTCCTTTCGGAAGGTTTATCTATTCCATGATCAATACAATTGCGGACAAGATGAATTAACGGAACTTTCAATTCTTCTAAAATCCGCTTGTCAACTTCTACTTCTTTTCCATTTATAATTAGCTCGACCTCTTTACCCTTACTCCGCGCAAGTTCTCTTACGAATTTCGGGAAACCTTCAACTATCGTAGATATTGGAAGCATCAAAATACTTTTCATTGATTCGACGTGATAATCAATCATTCGTCCATGTATGCGCTGGTCATTATCCAAAGCTTGGAATACATTACTAATTTTGCCGGTAAGCTCGTCTAGTTTTCCTTTTTCATGATCAATTATTTCTTTTAATTGCATTCCTTTTGCCACAGAATGATGAGACTCCCATTTTCTAGTTTCCTTTTTCCACGTTTCAATAAAATCTATTATCGTTTTCAATTCGGAGGTTCTTTGCACAGCCGCAATTTTACTCTGAATCATTTCTTCCGCTTGTAGAAAAAGGGGATCTAATTTTGAGGTTGGTATTCTTACTGTTTCAAATTGTTGTAATTTTTCTTCACCAAAAGAAGTTACAGCAGCTGCGCCACCGGCTAAGGATTCATTCCTCGAAATATTTTCATCTGATTTTAGAGTAGGGATTTCTTTTACATCATCAGTGACACTTTTGGTTTTTTCTACAAGAATAGAATTTATTTTTTCCAATAACTCTTTGCATTCAACGGAAGTTTTTGTTTCACTGTCCGAAACCATGCCGGAAATACAATTAATGGCGCTATGAATAAGGTCATACTGTAAAGCAACTAAGTTCATTCCCTCATTTTTTATTTTCCCGAATATACTTTCTAAAATCTGACAGATAGATTCAACATCTTTCTTATTAACAGAGCGGGCTGCACCTTTTAAGCTGTGTGCTTCGCGGAAAATTGTTTCAACTATTTCATTGTTCTTTGCGCTTATCGGCAGCTTCTCTAATTCGATTAAACCGGCAGTTAATTTCTGTATATGCTCTTCTGCTTCAATCCGAAAAGTAGCTTGAAGCCGTTGTAAAAACTCTTCATCTTTTTTATCCATCCCGTCAATCCTTTCTAGTTGAGTTAGGTTGCTTAGGCTGAAGACCGTTAGGCTATATGCTGTTAGCCTAAGCACCTACAGTCTATCCACCTAAAAGTCTAATTTCCTACTGCCTAATAGCCTACAGCCTATTATCCTAAATTTTATACTGTTCCACCATTGCTTTTAATTTCTGTCCTAACTCATTCAAACCTTTCGCTGCTTTTTCCGCTTGTAACATACTCGCTGCATTTTCAGCTCCAGCTTGATTTATGTTATTCATCGCTAATCCGATTTGGTCCATACCAACTACTTGCTGCTGACTTGAAGCAACAATTTGAGTTGCAGCTTCAACTGCTCTGCTGCTTCCTTCTGCCAATTTTCTTATTGATTCTCCCGCTTGAGTAGATTGCTTTACTCCATTTTCTACTGCTTTGCTGGTCTGCTCTGTTGCCATTACTGCCGCGCTTGTAGCTTTTTGTATATCTACTAAAATGTTTCGTACCAATATGGTTGCTTGTTTTGATTGCTGTGCGAGGCTTTTTATTTCCTGCGCAACAACTGCAAATCCTTTCCCTTGTTCGCCCGCCTTTGCTGCTTCAATTGATGCATTTACTGCCAATAGATTTGATTGATCTGCTACATCATTAACTGATGCAATGATTCCACCAATCTGCTGGCTTTGTTCGCTTAAGCGAACGATTGTATTTGCAACAGATTCCATCTGAACTTGAATGTTATTCATTCCACTTACAGTTTCATCCACTGCTTTTTGACCGGTCTGCGTTACCTGAGAGACTTGCTGTGCATTCTCTGAAACACGGCTGGCTTTTTGATTGGATAGTTGTGCTGCTTGACGCACTTCTTCTACTGTTGTTGTTGTTTCGCTGATTGCAGATGCTGTTTCCGCAGCTCCCGATGCAACTTGTGTTGTTGCTGCTAAAATTTCGCTGGCTGATGAACCTAGTAAATTTACTCCTTCAATAATATCTTTCATTATGCGCCGGAGATTGTTAAGCATTTGCAGAAATGTATTTCCTAAAACATCCTTGTCGGATTGCGGGACAATAGAACATGTTAGATCTCCGTTAGCAATTTTTTTTGCAGCTTCCGCCATTTCTTTTAACACATTTACCATTTTTGCAAATGTCTGGTAAAGTCTTCCAACTTCATCTTCCCTATCAGTGGTTGCCAGCTCAATATTTAAATCGCCTTCACTAATTCTCGCGGCAACTTCAGTAACCTCGTTGAGTGGTTTAGCAATTGTTTTGTTTAACACCATTACCATTGCAACGCTGAAGAAAAGCGCTAAAGTACCGAAGACAAAAAAGAGAAGAATTGCAGTATTAGCTTCTCGCTGATCAATCATAAGCTGGTCTTCAGCATCTTTTGTGGCTTTATCACCTAATTCAGTTGATAGGACTCTTATTTTTTCAAAGCGATTAGCCTGAACTGTTGTTCCGAGTTTTTGCGCTTCAACTATTTTTCCATTTTGTATTAACAATATCTCTTCATCTCTAGTAAGCCGATACAAGTCAATTTCATTTTTCAATTCTTTCAATCGGTTTTGAATTTCAGAATCAGTATTAAGTTTGGAAAGTTTTTCAATAATGTCATTAATTTCTTGTCTCCTATCAATTATACTCTTTTCAAATTCGTCCTGTTCTTTTTTATTCTTTGTCAACATCATATCCAAAATTGCGGCTCTGTTATAGTTTTGGTGAGATCTCAATTGCCGAAGCTCGAGTGCAATCTGAAAATTTACTTCATACAATTCCTTTTCAGATTGTGTGATATTCTGTAGATCACGGTAAGCAATAAAAATTACTGCAATGAACATTAAACATATCAATCCGAAACTAAATAACAGTTTAGTGCGTGTTGTTAGATTCATAAAATATTTCATGTTTATTGTTCCTCTTTCTATGAAAAAGATTTTTATAATTTATACTGATCAACCAGTATTTTTAATTTTTGTCCCAACTCATTCAAACCCTTAGCTGCTTTTTCAGCTTGTATCATGCTGGCTGCATTTTCAGCACCGGCTTGGTTTATATTATTCATTGCCAAGCCAATTTGGTCCATACCAACCACTTGCTGTTGACTCGACGCTACAATTTGAGTTGTTGCTTCTACTGCTCTGCTGCTACTTTCTGCTAACTTTTTTATTGATTCACCGGCTTGGGAAGATTGCCTCACTCCATTTTCTACTGCTTTGCTGGTTTGTTCCGTTGCCATTACCGCCGCACTTGTTGCTTTCTGTATATCAATCAAAATGTTTCTTACCAATATTGTTGCTTGTTTTGATTGCTGTGCAAGGTTCTTAATTTCTTGAGCCACAACTGCAAATCCTTTTCCTTGTTCGCCCGCCTTTGCTGCTTCAATTGATGCATTTACTGCCAACAGATTTGATTGATCTGCTACATCGTTAACTGATGCAATGATTCCGCCAATCTGCTGGCTTTGCTCGCTTAAACGCACAATTGTATTTGCAACGGATTCCATCTGAACTTGAATATTATTCATCCCGGCTACCGTTTCATCAACTGCTTTCTGTCCGCTCTGAGTTACTTGCGAAACTTGTTGAGCGTTCTCAGCAACACGGCTTGCTTTTTGACTTGATAGCTGCGCTGCTTGTCGTACTTCTTCTACCGTTGTTGAAGTCTCGCTGATTGCAGATGCTGTTTCCGCTGCACCCGATGCAACTTGTGTCGTTGCTGCTAAGATCTCACTCGCTGAAGAACCTAGTAAATTTACTCCTTCAATAATATCTTTTATTGATGAGCGCATTTTTTCAACCATCTGACGAAATGCTAACATGAGAATACCTGATTCATCGGCTCTAATTGCTATTGTAGAAAGATCGTTAGTGAGATCACCGGCAGCAATTCGATTGGCAGCCTTAACTGTCAGATTCAGAGGTTTTGTTATACTCAGTGTAAGGGAAGTAATAATCGCCGCAGATAGAACTACAGCCAAAATTCCGAGAATGAGTATGGTTGTACGCCCTGCACGATATACTCTTTCCGCCTCTTGAAAGCGGAGAAGTGTTTGCCCTTCCACATGTTTAATCAGTGTGCTTGAATTATTAATAAGTCGTTTAACGGTGGGGTAGGCTTTGGTAAATACATAAACAGTTGCAACGCGGGTATTACCCTTAAAAGCCATATCAATTGCTTCTCCTGTACGCTGTTGAGCGCTATCAGCAGTAAGTGTAATTTTATTAAGAAGCATCAATCCAGTTGAGTCGTTGCCGGTAATTAGTTTTTTGATCTCTGCAAGATTCTTATGATAATTTTTCCAGCTGTCGGTCCAGTTGTCTTTCATTTTCTGGAGGCTCGCATTTGATTCATTATTATATTTTAACAGCAGCGTACCTCTTACAGCCAATGCAATTTCTCTTGCGTTATCTATCATGTTATTAGCCAGCTGCGTTCGTACATTTTCAACTCCAACAATCGTTTTAAGTTCGGAATCAACACTACTCACAGCATCCAATCCTATTACAATAATGACAATCATCAGAATAATTAAGAGACCGAAACTCAATGTCAATCTTAATCCTATTTTCATGTTCTTAAACATTTTTCGTTTTCTCCTATAATAAATGACCATTTATTCCGCTTCCTGATGCACGATAATTTTTTCGTCCCTTAATATTTTTTCTGAATCAAGAATGATTGTATGATCACCGGTAATTCCTTTCAAATACTCTGCCCCAATTCCTATTGCCGAAATAGGCGAACTTTGAAGCTCATCAACTGCAACTGAACGGGTTCCGAGAATAACATCCGCCAGAATACCAAACTCTATCTGCTCATTTCTAAGTACTATAACTTTGTTCAATTCCCCCAAGCCTTTTTCCGGTAAATTGAAAAATCTTTTCAGATCAATTACAGAAATAATCTGTCCACGAATGTTTATGATTCCTATTACAAACGAAGGCACCCCGGGTAGAATTGTAAAATCCTTTAACGGATATACTTCGCGGCAAAACGATGTTTCTATTCCATACTTTTCGTAAGCCAAACTGAACTCAATAATTTCGATGAAATCTTTTTGAGCCGACTCATCTTTAATTTCCACAGCTAAGTTTTGGGCTCTTGTTTTTAGTATAGCTCGTTTCTCTTCGGGAGATATTTTTATTTTTTGATTAAGAGATTCTTGCAGCGAATCAATTTTATTTTTTATGCCTTCCCAATCATATTTTGAATTTTTCTGTTCACCAATTTCAGATTTAGTTGCCGTCATAATTAGCTCCCGCTTGTATAGACGCACTTAATATTTCTTTGAATCTTCCGGCAGTTAACCCCTCCGATTCGGGGAGTATATCCTCAACTTTGCACTTACTTAAAAGTGATAGAACTATTTTATAATTCTTTTGGGCGCTTTTTGTCTTCCCAAGCTGCTTATATATGTTTCCAAGAGCATAGTATGAGAGAACAAAATTAGAGTCTATGTACATTGCCCGTTTCAGCGAAACTATAGCTTCACTTAGTTGATTGTTTTCTTGAAGGATTATTGCCTGAAGGTAATATAAGCGCGGATCTAGTTTATAAGTGGCTATTGCTTCTTCACAAGCAGCCTTCGCTTCATTAAGTTTTCCCCGGTTAGCTAAATCACGAATTTCAATTATGTGTTGTTCTGTCGTGCGGTCTTCTTTTAGAACTTCATCAAGTATCACTGTGCTGTTTTCTACCGGAGATGATAATGATGGAAGCAGTTCGTAAGTATCAGTAACTTTTTCTTCTATTTTATCCGGCGGCAAAGTAATTGGATGATAAATAGAATTCGGGCTAACCGGCAATTGAAACGACAACTCTTCACGCGGCGATTCCATAACCGGGATCTTATTTTTCCTTTTAGTTTTAGTAAAAGGTTTCCTAAAAACCACAGCTCCCGGCAAGTTAATATGGGTGAATTCCGAAAAGTTCTGAACAGATAGCTCACTCGCCGAAACTATTAGATAGCCCCCATGTTGGAGAGCGTTATATAATCTATTCGTTACTTTTCCAGAGCAATCATTTGTGAAATACATCAGCACGTTACGGCAAAAAACTATATCCATCGCATTCGTATTATTCAGCGGAGATGGGAAAACATCTTCCGCTAAATTGAGATATTCAAATTTCACCATATCTCTTATAGCGGGAATAACTGAGTATTTATTTTTTTCTCTCTGCACACAATAATTTTCTCTTAACCATTTAGGGGCATTTCGAAATGACCAGTGGCTGTATTCCCCCTCAGCAGCTTTTCGCAAAACATGTAGATTAACATCAGTTGCCAGAATAGTGATGTTCCAAGAGCTGATATTTGGAATTACTCTCGAAAGTGCAATGGCAATGGAATAGGGCTCTTCACCTGAAGAACAACCGGCACTCCAGATTCTGATGCATTTCTCTTTTTGCCGCAAACTTACAAGTTCCGGAAGAATCTTTTGCATTAGAGCTTCAAAGGTTTCCGGTTCACGCCAAAAGAATGTTTCGTTAATTGTAAGGTGCGCTGCTAAGACTTCCAAGCTCTGCGAGTGTTGTTGGGCAGAGATAAGATGAAGCGCAAATTGCTCAATATCATTAAAACCACAATTATTTGCGGCAGGAACTAATTTTCGTTCTAAGTCATTCCATCTTTCTTTGGGAAAATGCAACCCAAGTCCTGACGAAATAAAATCACTAAGTTTTAATAGAGTATGTTCCGACAAAATATGTTTCATCCCACCCTTCTTTAAACTATTTCACCCAATATTTTCTCTTCCTCATTAGTGAGAAATTTTTCCAGATCGGTTATTAATACGATGTTACTATCAATCTTGCTTATGCCGGAAAGATAGACTGTGTATGGAAATGCCTCTGCAGAATCTACAATTTGGCTTTTGCCAAGTTCATATACACCCGAAACTGAATCAACAACAATTACAATTAAACGTTTGGATGTTTTTGCAATTACGAATTGCGCTTCTAAGGATAATTCTTTAGTTGGTAAGCGGAATCGTTTGCGGATATCTATTACAGGAATAATTAATCCTTGATAATTCACAATGCCTAATACTATATCCGGGGCTTTAGGCAAAGGTGTTATTTCTACCGAAGAGACCACTCTTTCAACCGCCGATAATTGAAACGCGTATTTGATGTCATCAAGATTAAATAAAACTATTTTATCTATATCACTAATGTCTATGTTATGCATCCTTGCCTACCTGTCCGTTTAACGAAAGTTGTTCTATCAAATTTCTAATTACCTGGATGTTTTCGTTTTTGTCAAAGAAGTAATCAGCTCCTTCTTCCGCACATTTAGTCTTATATGGAAGAAATGGGAAATTGGTGAAAACGCAAACTTTTATTTTGTTGTCTCGGCTTTTTATTTTTTTTAATACCTCAATGCCATTTAGTTCAGGCATCCTAATATCTAACAAAACAAAATCCGGACTTACTTCATGAATGATTTTTACAGCTTCCTTCCCATTCGTAGCTTCACCAACTATTTCAACCGTGCTAATGTTTTTCAGCGATTCCTTAATTCTCTCCCTAACCATATCCGAATCATCAGCTATTACTATTTTCACTGTGTCCCCTATTGCAGCAACTCGGCTAAATATAGATTAGAATGATTCAAAAAAGTGTAGGTCAATTGCTGATTTCTTTGTAGGTGTTTGCCTGACATGAATTAGGCTGTGGTACTTAGGTAGTAGGCTATTAGGCTATAGGCTGTTAGGCTGTATGTTATGGTTAGCTGCTGTTTATCGTGTTCTCATTCTATCAAATCATTTTTGATAGCGTAATGAGTCAATTCCGCATTATTTTTTAAGCCGGTTTTTTCAAGCACCCGGGTTCGGTAGGTACTGATTGTTTTATCACTCAAAAATAATTCGCGCGCAATTTCTTTAACCGATCTTCCCTTTGCAAGCATACACATTATTTGAAATTCACGTTGAGATAGCTTTTCATGAGGAAGCTTACTAATACCATTTTTTTCATCAAAAATAATTTTCTCAGCTAAAACCGGGGTAATGTACCTTCCACCGCCGGCAATTTTTTTAATTGCTACTGCCAGTTCTTCCGTGACGCTATATTTACACAAATAACCGGATGCACCTAAATTAAATGCTCTAATAGCATACTGTTCTTGCGGGTGTACACTTAATATTAGTACGTTTTCTTTTTCTTCCCTATCCTTTATCGTCTTAAGAATATCGAGACCGCTCAAACCGGGCATTGAAATATCTAGTATTACCAAATCATAGTTACTTTGTTCAATTTTAGTAAGAGCTTCGTGTCCATCTCTAGCTTCCTCTACATTTGAAACCTCGTCCATTTTCATTACAATTTGTTTCAATCCTTCTCTAACAATGGAATGATCGTCCGCAATTAACACATTCATATTTCCCTCCTCTTAATTTATAGGAACAGAGACTACTAAGGTGGTGCCTTTATTTAGTGATGATATTATTTCCAAAGCGCCGTTAAATTGTTTCAGCCTCTCTCTCATACCCATAAGACCAAGTGAATTTTTAGAGTTAAGCTTCTCCTGGCTGGCCCCCACTCCATCATCAATAATTTTTAAGATTATTGTCCCATCGGAAGCAAACAGTTCAACATCAACGTTTTTCGCTTTTGCATGTCTGATAATATTCGTCAACCCTTCTTGCAATATTCGGAATAATGTTAACGTAAGGTTCTGGTTAAGCATAGGAATTTCTTTTAAAATACAATTGCAGCTAATATCAGTTCTTTCATGAAATTCATGACAGTACCATTCAACGGAAGGAACAAGTCCCAAATCATCCAGCATTCCTGGTCGCAAAGTAGCGGAAATCTTTTGTACCTTTTTTAAAGTGTAGTTAACTATGCCGAGCATATCATTAATTTTTTTATCAACCAATATTTTATCTGTAACCTTTTCTTTGATACTACTTAAATCCATTCTGAGTGCTGTTAGAGACTGACCCAGCTCATCATGAATTTCTCTAGAAATTTCAGCTCGTTCGTTTTCTCTAACATCATTAAGATGTTTATAGAGTTGTTCTAATTGCTTTTTAGAATTATGGATTTCTTCTTGTGCTTCTTTACGCTCTGTAATATCTCTGGCAACCACCTGCACACTATTTTTCCCGCTCAAATTTATCGGTGTGGCAGTTACATCGGCATAGAAGATTTTTCCCTTTAATGAAATTAATTTTTCTTCAATTGTTGGAACGTTAACTTCTTTTTCTATTATTTTCTTAACTCTCTGCTTAACTACTTGTTTAAAATCCGGATGTACGAGATCAATTATTTTTTTACCAATCAGTTCTTCCTTGCTTGCGGCTTCAAATAATCTAACTGAGGATGTGTTTACAAAATGTATAATTCCATCCACATGTATAAGCACCGCATCAGGGGACTGTTCTACTAGCTTGCGGTATTTTTCCTCACTTTCGCGCAATGCTACTTCTGCCCTTTTGCTAATTGTTATATCATGAGCTGCTGCAAAGACCCCTTGTATCTCACCTTTCTCATTCTTATAAACAGTTGCATTATAAAGTACATCGGTGGTTGTTCCCGAAACATGTTTAATTGTTAACGGATAATCTCTTACGAAACCCTCGGCTAATACTTTTTTATATCCTGCTCTAGCCTTAGTCGGATAAGTAAAGTAATTTGAAAAATCATCTCCTATAAGTTGTTTATGCGAGAACCCGGTTACTAATTCAGTCGCTTTATTCACATCGGTGATTTTTCCATCGGGACCAATAGTTACAAACGGATCCAAACTGGCTTCTATCAGACTACGGTTGTATGAATTAGCGAAACGAACAGCTTCCTCTGCTTTAATATGTTCAGTTACTTCCCGCTCAACCAGCAGAACCGAATTGGATTTTAAGGGTGAGAGTTTCCCTTCAAATAGTAATTCATTTTCATTGATTTTTAACGAGTGGTTAATATCTACAGCTTCACGTTTTTCCAAAGTTCGTCTAACATTGCTAAGAATAAAATCAGCTTGCGCTTTAGGAAATATTTCGTGAAGAGTTTTTCCAACCAATTCCATGTAAGTCTTAGAATGAAGAGAAGGATTCAATGTTAGTACTTCAACCAAACGTCCTTCATTATCAATTTCGATTATCATATCTGTCAATGCTGAGAATAGTGCGTGAAATTTTTCTTCATTCTTCTTTATAGATTCTTCAATCTCTTTACGTTTAGTAATATTATTACATATAACCTGCACCCCAATTACAGAAGCATCCTTGTCTATTATCCTAGTAATGTTCGAAAGAAACCAAAAGTTACCGGTAGGTAATTGAACAAAATCTTCATATTCTATATTGACATCGTTTGCTGCTGAGAGTTGTATTCGTTTCAAGAATTCTGAACCGGCTGTCCCACCAAATATTTCTAGTACAGATCCCCCGATGTATCCCGAAGTTTTTCCTCCCAGAATATAATTAGCTGCCTTGTTACAGCTAATCACTATACCTTCTATGTTAAATACAAATATTGGAATTCCGATGTTCTCGAAAAGTAGTTTATAATACTCTATGTTTTCGTTAAATAGTTCTGCGGCGGGTCTTTGAATAGTGCAATCAACAGTTTCCATTTTCTTCCCCATTTTGTCTCTCAAAGGATTTGGGAATAGCTAACTAAATAGATTCGCAATCAATGTTTTTATACTTAAGTAATGTAAAGAAAATAGGTTTAATATGTAACAGAGACCTCGGAATAATTAATTTAGTGTCCGTCGGCTGACGGATCGAAGTGTGACAATTTAGTTTGTAGTGTCATGGTTCGACAAGCTCACCATGACTTAGTCTTAATATTTCAGAGGTCACCTTTTATTTAATTAATGAAAAAGTTTAGCATAGCGAAATAAAAAAAGCCGCTTAAGCTGGCGGCTTGCAAAGGAAGTGGAGGTGCCGGGAGTCGAACCCGGGTCCGAAATTACCTTTCTATGAACGTCTACACACATAGTCTATCTTTTAGTTTCATCCTCGGCAGCATTGATAGACAAATTATGCCGGAACTATCCCGTTAAATTTCACTGAATCAAGCCGGGAAAAATGATTCAGCAATCATATCTAGGTCGGCGCTCAGCCAAGTCCCGATATGAGAGAACTTGGTGAACGGCTGCTTATATTATTAAGCAGCTAGGGCGTAATTAGATTCGCCAGTTACAGTTTTTTCCGCCGTTTAACGTGTCTGCGGGGAACACGGTGCGCAGTTCAAAGAACGTATAATCCCGTCGAAACCAGTGTCACCCCCAAAAAGAGTGTAGAGTGAAGAACAAAGAGTGTAGAGTTCTTCAATCAAATAACAAGGGGTAGAGAATATAAATGGGTTAAAAGAACAAATTATTTTTGCCAATTAATATCGGCTGTTCCGGTAATAAAATTTTGGTAACGTGCCAAAACAAAAAGTAAGTCGGATAAACGATTTAAATAAATTTCTACTTCAGAATTTATTTCTTCATTCTTACTTAACGAAACTACTTCTCTTTCAGCTCTTCTGCAAACTGTTCTTGCAAGGTGAAGATTTGCAGCGCCTTTAGAACCTCCGGGCAAAATAAAGTTTTTTAGTTCCGGAAGTTTCGTCTCATATTTATCTATCAATAATTCAAGCCGTTCGTAGTTCTCTTTTTCGATTCGAGGAATTACAAAACCTTTATTTCCTTTATCAGCAGGAGTAGCAAGATCAGAACCAAGAACAAATAAATCATTTTGTAAACTCTGCAACAGGGAACAAAGTTCCTTATCATCAATCTCTGTAAGAGCAACTCCAATTACAGCGTTAAGCTCATCAACAGTACCGTAAGCGGCTATTCGTAGATCATCTTTCCAAACCCTCTTTCCGCCAAAGAGTGATGTTTCACCATTATCACCGGTCTTTGTGTAAATTTTCATTTACTTCAATCCGCGTTGATAACTTTTACCGGCACTTTTCTGCTGCCAATCAATACGTGGAATTGATTAGAGGGAGATAAAGATTTTTTTTTCATCAAACATAATGAAGAATAGCCATGTGAGTTAGCATAAACACCATGGGTTGTAATTGCACCGGCTTCTTCGCCATTCTCATCTAAAATTATTTTTTGATCATCTAAAATCCGCTCGGAAGAGACAACTTTTGCCAACTTACGTTGAATCTTATCATAAGTATCTAAACGGGCAATTACTTCCTGCCCAATGTAACAACCCTTTGTAGAGCAAACATCGCAAATCAAATTAACTTCGTGAGGATTTGCATCAACATTAACTTCGTTTGGGAATGATGGAATTAATTTTTCCACACGAAAAGTATTTTGCGCGTGCTTACCGATTAACGAAAGATCAAAAACACTTTTGATCTTAAACAGATGATCTACAAAATCTGTTAGTCTTGCTGAGTCAATTAAGATTTTAATAGAATGACAAGAGTTGCTTTCATTATTCCTAAACAAGTAAAATGTAAATCCATCAACATCAAACCGGCGAAAATCTTCAGCATCTGTCTTAGCTAATTCATCACCAACAAGCAGCATTGCAAAGGAATCCGCTTGAGGACCGCTCAATTCCAACAAACTAAATTTGTCTGAAATGACTTCCGTTTTAATATCTTCCATTATGATGAACTTGTTGATCCAACTAAATAATCTATTCGAAGAATCATAATCGCTTAAAACCCAATATTCATTATCTACAGAGATTAAAGTTGTCTTAGCTATAAATCTGCCTTTTTCATTTAGGAAAAGAGTATTCTTCTTGGTGAAAGGTTTGAGTTCCTTTACATCATTTGTTGAAACACGGTGAAGAAAATCAACCGTATCCTTACCAATCATTTTTATCAATGTTGGTTGTTCAACAACTTTTAAGCAAACACCATTCTTTAATGCCGCGAGTTCTTCTTCAAGATTTGTGAAGCAAAGAAAAGAATTACCATCGTATATAGCTTGCGGATAATTTTCTTTTATGTATTCAAAAAAATTCATTAATGCACTTTCTCCGGAAATTCAGAATTGATTCTGTTAATATTTTCTTATCCACTTAGAAGTCATATTTGTAATATAAAGTTGGCGCTTCTCACTCCAATAAAATGGAATTGAATCGCGCAGCCTAATTACGTGCAATGAATCTTCCCAGAAATGACTTGTAAATCTGTATTCGTAATAATCGGGATACTTATCGTTATTAATATTCGCTATCGTTCTTTTCATTGTAAGAGCGAAATATGTTTCCAAAAGATGAGGCGGCTTTTGCCAACCATCTGTCAAGAAGTAATTGTAGTTTCGGTTGCCAGATATTATTCCATCTTCATAATTAAGTTCTACATACTTCATGTTCTTCGGCTTCCAAGTTTTGATGGACATTCTGTTGAAGCCTCCGTGGATCGGCACTTCAGATTCCCAGTGACGGATAAACGCACCGTCTCTGCATTCAAACAATGTTAGCCAAAAGAAAGCTGTACCTAATTTTGTGCTGTCCAGATTTATAAAACTCGATTCGAAGCCAATAACGTTTTTAGATTCTATAAAGCGCTCGCCCGGTTTGCTCTTGGCAATAACTGCAAGCACATAATTAGCTCCGTCTTGAAAATAGATTACGGCAGATTTTGGAACGTTATAAGTAAAAGTTCTATCAAATTCTACGAGATAGTTCCCCTCGCCATAATTATCGGCAACGTATTCTCTTAACGAAATCGTATCGCAAGGGAAACGATTTTTTGTTTGCTCTTTGTCAATGGCAAGATTGTATTCTTTAATATCTTGTTCCTTTGAAGCAGAAGTTGCAGCATCGCCTTCGGAAGTTCCGCTTTTAGAACATGCTGCAATAGCAGCCACCAGCAAAGAAAACACAAATAACAACTTAATAAGCTTCATGAAACTACCCCTTACTAAAATCATTGTTTAGCTAATTCATCTAAAAAGTACGCAGCGCTGTATAAACCTTTTTCAAAATTTTCCAAACGGAAATGTTCATTTGGAGAATGTATATCATCCGAATCCAAACCTAAACCCATCATAACAGCCGGAGCTTTTAACTGCCTCATAAAGTCAACAACAATCGGTATCGAACCGCCTTCGCGCGTAAAAACAGTTTTTTTACCAAATGCTTTTGCCAATGCATTGGAAGCAGCATTAATTCCCGGGCTGTCTAACGGTGCCACAGCCGGCGGTCCAAAATGTAATTTACGGACTTCGGTCGTTACACTCTTTGGAGAAATTGATTTGAAAAATTTAGCAAACTCTTTTGCTATCTTTTCCGGATCTTGATTTGGTACCAATCTCATGCTAATCTTTGTCATAGCTTTTGAAGGAAGAACTGTCTTAGCTCCCTTCTCCGTAAACCCGCCAATGATTCCATTACAATCCAAAGAAGGACGTACCCATAAACGTTCTAATGTAGAGAAGCCTTTTTCACCTTGAAGTTCTTTAACAGCTAAATCTTTAGCATAAGCCTTATCCGAGAATTTCAATTTCTTAAAATTATCTTTTTCTTTTTTAGTAGGTACTTGAACATTCTTATAGAAATTTTGTATTGCAATTTTGCCGTTTTTATCGTGCAACTTGCTAATCATCTTGGCAAGTTCGATAATCGGGTTTGCAACCGCGCCGCCAAAACTGCCGGAATGTAAATCCCGGTTAGCCGCGGTTACTTCAACTTCCATGTAAAGAAGTCCGCGCAAACCATAAGTGATTGTTGGTACGTTTGGAGCGTACATGCTTGTATCGGAAATCATAATGCAATCACACTTCAGCAGCTCTTGTTCAGTCTTTAAGAATTCAGCCAGACTTGCGCTGCCAATTTCTTCTTCACCTTCAAACAAAAATTTAACATTAACCGGAAGCGAACCGGTTACTTTCATAAATGCTTCAACCGCTTTTAAGTGAACAAAATTTTGACCTTTATTATCGTTAGCGCCGCGAGCATATATTTTTCCATCTGCTATACGTGGTTCAAATGGATCTGAAACCCACAAATCAATTGGATCTACAGGCTGAACATCGTAATGACCGTAAATCAAAACTGTCGGCTTTCCTGGCTGCTTCAGCCATTCACCATAAACTAAAGGATGACCTTTTGTGGGGAAAATTTTTACTTTTTCCATTCCCGCGGACTCAAACTGCTTTGCAACATAGTCTGCACATTCAACCATTTTGTCTTTGTGCGTATCAAGCGTGCTAATACTTGGAATTCTTATATAATCTTTTAACTCATCCAAATAAGCATCAAAATTATCTTTAAGATAATTGATGACTTTTTCCAAATTTCCTCCTGGACTATAACAGTAATGAAAGATATACTTTCTTTTCTTTGTATCTAATTTACACCTAAGTAGTGCTGGATTCAAGTTGCCGGGTCAATGTTTCGTAGTTATAACTACACAATTCTAACTACCTTTTCATACTTCCCCGAATATTGCTAAATTCATGTAGTAAAAAATTAGCGCGATGATAATAGTTAAATACATACTGCGGAATCACTTTCTCCCCTTTATTTTTGCGTCTCTCATTCTGATTGCGGTTTTTTTGCTTCAATTTGTGATGAAAGTTGCCGATAAGCTTGTTGGAAAAGGTCTTGGCGCTTGGGTTATAACCAAGCTAATTGGCTTAAGCCTTGGCTACATTTTGGTTCTTGTAATACCTATGGCAGTACTTATTGCCACGCTTATGGCTTTTGGGAATATGTCTCAGAACAATGAAGTAACTATTTTTAAAGCGACCGGAATAAGTTTATACAAGATGATAATCCCTCCGCTGATTGCCAGTGTTTTTGTAGCGATTGGATTGGTGTACTTCAACAACAATATTTATCCCGATGCAAATCACGAACTGCGGATTCTACAAGAAGACATTGCCAGGAAGAAGCCAACCCTTTCTCTTGTGCCGGGGGTTTTCTCTCAAGAAGTTGCGAGCTACGCAATTTTAGTTAGAGAGATTGACCAAACAACAAACGAACTTAAAGAGATTACCATTTACGATTATTCGAATCCGCCTAAGGTTAATATTGTTACTGCTGAAGAAGGGAAAATTTATTTTACTCCTACTCAGAAAAAATTAATGATGGATTTGAAGAATGGCGAGATTCACGAATCGGATAATAACCAGCAAGACGTTTACAGAAAACTAAGATTCACGCGGCACAAAATTGCAATGCCGGCAGAACAATTCACTTTTGAACAGTCCGCACCCGGCGGACCGCGCGGCGATAGAGAAATTGGGGCACCGGAAATGAAAGTGATTGTTGACAGCTTACGGAAAATTCAGAGCACTTATCTCACTGAGTTCAAATCAAAAATCAGTGCAACTATTAATCCCGCACCAAATCCTAACAGAGAGCAAAGCGGAAACGAATATGTGTATGTTAAGGTTGAGCAGCGTTTGAGAGCAAACCAAGCGGCTATGTCGGACGTGCTTTCCCGTCTTGAATACAACCGCAAAGAAATTAACCGCTACATGGTAGAGATTCATAAAAAATATTCTTTACCGTTTGCATGTATTGTATTTGTGCTAATTGGCGCACCGCTAGGAACAATGACACGCAAAGGTGGAATTGGAATGGCGTCGGGAATCAGTTTGTTCTTCTTTGTTATTTACTGGGCTTTTCTAATTGCCGGGGAAAAACTTGCCGACCGCGATTTGCTTTCCCCATTTGTAGGAATCTGGAGCGCAAATTTTGTACTCGGAATTTTCGGCGTTGCGTTATTAATAAAGACAGCAAAGGAAAAAGTAACTCTCAGTTTCGATTTCATCACAAAGTACATTCCGCAATCCTGGAAACAGCAAGAAGAGCCAAATGAAAATTCTTGATAGATACTTAGTTAAGCAGTTTTTGCAGACACTCCTCTTTGCCCTCTTAGCATTCACTTTGATTTTTGTTGTGCTGGACACAATGGAAAATCTCGATGATTTTATTGATGAAAGCGTCGCCGGAAAACTTGTTCTGCAATACTACTTAGTTTTCATTCCGGAGATGATTAGAATAATTTTACCTATCTCCGTTCTGCTTGCAAGTTTGTTTACAGCCGGAAAGCTTGCCAACCTAAACGAACTAACAGCAATAAAAGCCAGCGGGGTTAGCCTTTATAGAATGATGATTCCCTTCTTAATTACTTCAATCCTCATTAGTTTTTTTACAGTTTACTTTAGCGGCTATCTCGTTCCAATGGCGAACAAACACAAAGTTTTTATTGAACAGACATACATGAAAAAAGGCTTGGTGCATTTTGGAAGCAACATTTTCTTTCAAGATACCGGAAGCCGGATTGTAACAATAAATTATTACGATGTTTCGATGGGACAAGCTAACCAGGTTAGCATCCAAGAGTTTGATCCTAAAGACAAAACAAGATTGATTTCCAGATCGGATGCGTTCCGGATGAGTTACGACTCTACTAAAAGCAAGTGGCAATTATTCAGCGGATCAACAAGAAATTTTTATGATAACTCTGAGCGGCTGGAAAAGTTTCTTGTTAAAGATTATCCATCATTGCACTTTAAACCGGAAGATGTAATAAAGAAACAGCGCAAGCCGGAAGAGATGACTTTGAGCGAGCTAAAGAATTTTAGCGAAGAGCAGCTTAGAACCGGTAACAATGCAGTCCGGACTGAAATCGCTTACCACTCAAGAATAGCTTACGCGTTCTCAAGTATCATAGTTGTAATGTTCGGACTTCCGATCTCATCAAACAGACGCCGCGGCGGCTTAGCTATTCAGTTTGGAATAAGCATGGCTGTTACTTTTCTCTACTTAGTGTTTATGAAGATAAGCCAAGCCTTTGGTGAGAATGGCGTTCTCAATCCTTTCCTAACTGCCTGGCTGGCAAATTTACTTTTCTTGGTTATTGCTTTAGTAAACTTAAAACGGGCTATGAAATAGTTATACGTTTCGGATAGATTTGGATATTCAGATAATGTCATTGCGAAGCCATCTTGAGACATGATAATTGTGAATTCTATAAATAAAATATTTGGATAATGTGATTATTGTGAATGTAAAATTCTATTTAGAAGCAGGCTGCACTGGAAAAAGTAAAATATAAATTGTCGGCATTGGTTTACTCCGAAGTAAATGGCGGGCGGTGGTCCCGTAAACATAACAGGATATTCGGATTATAAACGCTGCCGTTGGTAATCTGGGCTTTGTTGTTGTGTGCCAATTGATAATTCTAGTATTTGAAGTGTGACCAAATAAAATATGAGGAGCATTTATGAAAAATTCTGTTGTGAGCCTAGTATCAATATTCTTCTACAGAAAGCTTTTCTTATATCACCTTCCTTTAATGTTTCTTCTATTATCAGTTTTTCCATCATGTACTAATGATTCTGTTACCGAACCGGCAAACCGAATATTAACCGATGAATTAGTTGCAAAATTAGAGGCCGCAGCAGACAGAGTTGTTGTACATACACCGGGGCTCATCGCCTATATAATAAAAGACGGAGAAGAAGAAGTTCTCATTAAACGGGGCGTGAGCAATCTGGCGACAAATGAACCCGTTAATGAAAACAACTTTTTCAGAATAGCAAGCATTACAAAAACATTTACCACAGAAGCAGTATTGATCTTGGCTGATAAGCAGCTAATTGATCTAAATAAAACTATCTCTTCTTATCTGCCCGAATATAATATTCCGGGAGGTGATCAGATCACGGTGCGAATGCTTGGCAATATGACAAGTGGATTAGTTAGTTTTACTTCCGATACTACATTTAGTACAAAATTATATACGTTAAGAGGTGAGGGGGTATTTAGTGCTCCTGAACTATTATTTTACACAAGTAAATATCCTCTTAAATTTACTCCGGGTTTAAAATACGAATATTGCAATAGTAACACCGTCATCCTCGGTGAATTAATTAAAAAAGTGACAGGAAAATCAGTGTCTCAGGTATTTACTGAAGAAATATTTTTTCCGCTGGGAATGAGAAATACTACGTGGCCTACTTCCCGCTACTTGCCTACTCCATATTCTCATGGCTACTCAGCTAATGTGGGCTCGTTAATAGATGTGACTAATTGGAATCCTTCCTTTGCCGATGCTGCCGGCATTTTAATATCCAATTTCACTGATTTAAAAATATGGGCAAAAGAGATAAACGAAATGAGTCTGCTTTCCCCTACGTCAAAAGCTGAACGGCGGGGCTGGGTTGATGAGCATCCAATTGAGAATCCCGGGCAGTATTATTATGGCTTCGGACTAATGAAATATAGAGATTGGATTGGGCATTCCGGTGTAATAGAAGGGTACAATACACAAATTTATTATAACATGGTTAAAGGGGTAGCGATAATTACAACAACAAACACCCAGGATAAATACCCGGCTGAAGCGTTATTTAATTTTTTCGCCGATATAATAGACTCTGAATAACTGAATATTCACTTCTGTTAAGAAAAATATATTTTCTTATTAGTCTGGTTATAGAAAACTGAATTACTAAAAGTGAATAATATGGAGAGTAAAATGAAAACCCGGAATTTTCATTTATATAGCGTGTTTCTTACATCGATAATTATATTTTTAGTTCTTTCATGTTCGGAGAATTCCGGTCCGTCGGATCCCCTGGAAGGAGATTCAATTGAAATGAATATTACCTTCGCACCTATTGAGGTTAAATCGACGGATGGAAAAATAAATCTGCTTTATAGCGTTCAGACTGAAGATTTTGAAACAAAGGGATATACACTTAAAGATTTTCAAGCCATTAATTCAGCGAACAACACAATACTATGCAGTATAGCAGATACCACAAAATATTTACTTATAACAAAAACAAATATTCTCGCAGATGATTACCCGATGCGGGACTATTCCAATTTTAGAATAAGTGTCGGTTTGGTTTTAGATCCGGAACAGGTTCCGCAAAAAATAAAACATAAATTAATAGTTGTTAAAGACGGTCAGGAAAAAACAATTGAAGGGGCTGAAACAAATGTATCCCGTGAACAAATACCTGTAATATCTTCGCCCTTAAAAGGTGAAAGATTTATGTGCAATAATACTACCGTAATATCAAATAACATCCACCCTGTATATCAGATGAAGTACAGAGGAATTACAAGGGTGCCGGAGAGGTTTTGTGCTGACTGGATTAAAATTGATGAGAACGGGAATTATTTTACCGGAGATTATCATGTTTGCGAAAACTGGTATGTTTACGGAGAAAATGTTTACGCCGTTGCAGATGGTCAGGTTGTTTCAGTAAAAGACGGATATGCGGATCAATCGCCAGTATTTACTCAGCCCATACCAACTACACTTTTTGATGGAGACGGAAATAGTGTAGTAATTCACATAAACAGCGGATACGTTACTTATGGGCACTTAATACCTAACAGTATTTTGGTAAGACCGGGGCAAATTGTAAAAAATGGTGACGTGATTGGCAAGGTTGGCAATTCGGGCGATTCGGATGCACCGCATCTTCATTTTGGACTTCATACTGACTTTCCCTATTACATTTCTGAAGGACTGCCGTACTACATCGACAGTGTTGAAAAATTGGGTTCAACAGGATTTCTTTTTGGCCCATATACCAAGCTGGCAACTACTGAAATACACTATAATGAGCTTGTGGAAAATTTTGGAGTATATAATTTGAAGTAGGAAATTAAAAAATGAAAAAAATATTTTTAACCGCATTTTTTATTATAATAGAAACTTGCAGCATTTATTCTCAAACCGGGAACACATTCACAGCAGCGTTCGATTCTCTTCACAAGAAATTACCAGTTTATTATGCGTTTACGGATTGGAAAAAAATAAACTGGGATAAATTATATTCGGAATTCAAACCAAGATTTGCTACCGCACAAGCTCAAAACGATTCAAGTGCGTTTATAATGGCAATGAAAGAATACACACATAGAATACCTGATGGACACGTTTCATTCTCGACAGGATTTTATTTCGGAGTTGTTTCAAGCATGGTTAAGGAGAAGAAAACACCGTGGGTGAGATTAGAAAAAAAACTAAGAGAGAAATATATCGGCGGAAGTTACGGGTTCGCTATTATAAAACTTGATGACGGACGATTTGTTGTACGGCTTGTTACTTCCGGGTCACCGGCCGAGCTGGCAGGAATTAAATTTGGAGCAGAAATATTGGAAGTGAATGATATAAATATTCAAGATGCAATTGACTCGGTTTCGGTTCTTTGGGGTGAAAAAATCCCGGCTACTAAAGAGGGTAAGTTGATTAATCAGTGCCGTTTTATTGGAAGGGCACCCGTTGGGTCAATAATTAAAATAAAATATAAAAACAGAGGCGAACAGAATCCGAGCATAAAAACTCTTTCGGCAGTGAATGATAATTTTAAAACTTTTGATCTCACTTCGATGATTGTACTCAAAGAACCCGAGGTTTCCACTAAAATTTTAGACGGCGGTTATGGATACCTTGAAATTACTGCCTGTATGCCGCCTATATCCGTTCTTACGGATTTCGTGAGTGCCTTCATCTCGCTTAGTTCTAATCCAATTGTAAAACAAAATGGAATGATTTTAGATTTAAGAATTAATTCCGGAGGGCAGGATTGTTTTGCTGCTGCGGTTGCCGGATGTTTTTATTCCGATACAACTTTCTATGAGTATGAAAGCTATTACGATCCTGTTACTGAATCTTTTCAAAGAGCTAAGTCACCTCTCAACCACTTGAGTTTTCAAACATTGAGTTTTGTTAAGCCAACAAAATATCCGCTTGGTTCATTATTTATTGAACCTCAGGGAGTATCATTCAAGGCGCCTGTTGTTGTAATGGTTAGTCCCAGAAATGAAAGTTCGGGTGAAGGAATTGCTATGGCTCTTCAAAAATTACCTCAATGTAAGGTTGTAAGTTTTTATGGTACTAATGGATCTTTTGGAATACAAGCAGAACCTTTCAAATTGCTTTCCATAGCAGATTCGTTAAAAGTCTCTTATCCCGATGGGCGTTCTTTAGACGCATATAATAGGATTCAACTTGATAGCGACAGCGATATGAAGGGAGGAGTGATTCCAAATATTCGTCCGCCTCTTAATGACGAGACGATTGACAAAATGTATTTGCAGGGAATTGATTATGAATTGGAATTTGCGCTTCAGGAATTGAAAAAGATGAATGGAATTGTGGGGGTGCAAAACCATGATAATCAAATTCTTGAATCATATTCGTTATATCAGAATTATCCTAATCCTTTTAATCCGGTTACAAAAATAAAATATTCAATTCCCATTAATAGCCAAGTCACGATAAAGGTTTATGATATACTTGGCAAGGAAGTATCAACTTTAGTAGATAAGTTTACCAATGCGGGAAAATATGAGGTTGAATTTAATGCAAGCAACCTTGCAAGTGGCATTTACTTTTATCAAATGCTCTCTGTTAATACAACCAATACTAAAAAATTATTATTTATGAAATAACGTATAACCCGTCCTTCAAGACGACCACTTTAAACTGTTCGGTATTTGTGCGGTTATTTAGTAGCGTTGTGAAAGTTAGTTGCTCTTTGAGTGTAGTTAACAAAATGAATTAATAAATAAATCATCGGCATTCGTTTTCAAAGTTGCTTTGCTGTTATGGGCGGCGGCTTAAAAACAACGTCGTTAAGTTTCTTTATGATCTTCAAATTCAACAAAGTCTATATAATAGAATCCCTGCCTGAAAACGAAATGAAAACAGGTAAATCTCTCTATGAAGAGTTTTTCCATCATAATGACGTTGATAATAGATATGACTTTGAATATCAATCTATAAAAAATGCAAATGGATTTAAGACTTTTTTAGAGATAGTTTTTTCAGAAATAAAAGATAAAGGCGTTTTCCCTATTATTCATTTTGAAATGCATGGTGGTAAAGAAGGTTTACGGCTAAGTTCTAGCGAGGTTATTCAATGGAAAGATTTAGCATTTAGACTACTGAAAATGAACATAGAATTGAAAAATAAATTAGTCGTTGTTTTTGCTCTTTGTTATGGAGTACACTTTCTATCAGCGTTTTATGAATTTATGGATTTCCGAACTCCGTTTGCTGGGTTGATCGCATCTACAGACTATGTAAAGGCAGGTGAAATCAAGTATGGCTTTCAAAAGTTTTACAAAATGATACTCGAAACTAAAAATGGAAATGATGCGATAAAAGGGTTGAATGAGCTTATCAATGAAGAAGATCGAAGATATTCTTTTTTGTCATGCAGATGGTTATTTAAGGAAGCATTCGTTCAATATTTAAAACTATGTTCAGCAAAAGAACGTAATAAAAGGACGGAGAGAATTATCACCAAAATAAAAAGCACTAATCCAAATGCGGAAATCACTAAAATTAGAAAGGAGCTCAAGGAATATTTACATAAAAACAATCAAGAAAAATACTTTATAACGGCACGCGATAAATTTTTAATGTATGACTTAGACGGATCTAATAAATCACTTTTTGCTATTGAGTATCATGAAATTATGGGAGAAAAGTCAACTACTCTTCATTAGATCATGTCTTCGAATCGCCTTAGTTTTATTAATTGTTTGTGATGGTTGTACTTAATGATGAGATCCACTTAGCAATCTATTTCGTCTTCATTACAAATACGCCATCCCAATCTTCATCCGGCGGGCTTTCTATGTAAGCTTTGCATCTTTCTAAATACACCTTAGAAGTAAAATCATTTTCGGCTGTAAAACATTTTTCAAAGTATGAGGAAGCTTCCACAAATTTCTTTTGCTTGTACAATTCCAAAGCCGCACAATAATCAGCTAATGAGTTCAATTTTTGTTTCGCCATTTCATCGTCAGTCATACCAATCAGCTCAAAAACTTTAGTAGGTTTGGTTTTTCCCTTAACCTTTATGGAATCAAGCTCGCGCACCAGTACAAACTCTTTTGCCGCTTCGTAAGTTGATTCACTAATCATAATAGCCGAATTATATTCTTTGTTAGCGCCTTCAAGCCGTGATGCTAAGTTTACGTTATCGCCCATTACAGTATAATTCTTATGCCTCTCGCCGCCAACATTTCCAACTATAACATCGCCGGAATTTAGTCCAATTCTGATGTGAAGCGGCTTCTCCCCTTTCTGAATCCATTCTTGAGATATTTCCGAAACTTTGTTTTGCATTTCAAGAGCGGTTCTGCAAGCACGGTAAGCATGGTCTTCTTGTTCAAGCGGCGCGCCCCAAAACGCCATTACCGCATCGCCAAGATATTTATCAAGCGTACCGGTATTTATCATTATCAATTCAGTCATCTCGTGCAGCAATCCGTTAATGAACTTCACTAATTCTTCCGGAGACTTACCTTCGGAAAAAGTTGTAAAGCCAGCCATATCACTAAACAAAATAGTTACGCTCTTCTTTTCACCGCCAAGCTTCAGTTTATCCGGATTTGTTAAAAGCTCTTGCACAACTTGCTTGTTCACATATTGAGAGAACATTCCTTTTATCAAAACATTCTGCTGGCGTTCTTTTAGAAAATGAAAAGCTGTACTGCCGAAATAGCCGAAGACAACACCAATTGCCGGGCTGACAACAGCCGTAACAATCTTAGCATGAATGAAGAAATAAACGCCGGCTTGGTAGATTGCGAACAACAGAAACAATACTACAATTAAGTTTAGAACTTCAACAAGAAAGCCAAAGCGAAGTTTTATCTTCCGAAGAAGTGAAGTCCCGAAGAAGGCAAAACCGGTTAGCAAGAAAATGAAAAATGTTTCGCTGAACTTAGACTGCTTCTTTAAGAAATCGTTGTTGATTACATTTTGTATTGCGTTGGCGTGGAATTCAACTCCGTACATTAAGTTATCTCCGGAGTGCTGCCCTTCGCTAAAAGCAACCGGAAAAATATCTTTGTCTTCCGGCATTGTAGAGCCGATAAGCACAATCTTGTCTTTAAAAATTCCGCTCTGAAGCAATCCATCTTCCGAGTCCCAGATATTCAGCTCTATGCCGTCAACTTCATCAATTGTTTTGAAATCTTTGTCATCGAGAACATCTATTAGTGGAATTCTTTTGAAAGTTCCGTTCGAACCGTAAAAATTTACAAGCGTACTGTATCTATCAAATTGAGGAATCCTTTTATTGTTGTAATCGAAATAATCATCACCTCTGGAAGCAACGTAATCATTTTCCATCCCATAATACTTATTCAGAATTGCGTAGCTGAAGCTTGGGATGTGTTTATTAACGGTTGTTACAGAAGCATAAGGTAGATAGCGTCTATAGACTCCATCATTATCGGAGGGTGTTGTTACAAGTCCAATTGAGCTATCGGCAAAGAAAAATATATTCTGAAAATTTTCGTAAATCTTATCGGTGTTTGTCTGGCGAGCCAACTTTTTTTGCTCTTGAGTATCATCAACTTTGCCGGCAACAACAACTTTACCGGATTTTTTTATTTGCTTCACTAACATAGAATCGTTTTCTGCGGATAACGGGTCACTGTCCGACATAACAATATCAATCCCAATAGCTTTAACTCCGGCTTCAGTTAAATTTTCAATCACGTGCGCAAATATTGAGCGGGGCCAGGGCCATTTATTGTATGGAGAAGGAATCTGATCGAATGATTCCTGGCTAATTTCGAGAATAATAACTTTGGATGAATCGCCAAGTTCAATTTTGCCGCGCTGCCGGAATCGGTCATCAATTAATTTTAGCTCAAGTTCTTTAAGCGGAGAGAATGTAAAAATCCATTCCTGTGTTAGCATTAAAACCAACACAAGAATGGATGCAAAAACTAAAACCGGAACAAGCAGACTGTTCCTTTTAATATTTGTGGGGGGCATCGTTTATATATTGTAGCGAGTAATTAAACCGATAATCGAATTTGTTGTCTTGCCCGGAATTCTATAAATGCGTGTTTGAAAAGCGAGGTTTAGATTTTTCAGCACATTGTAATCGGCAACAAACTCCAGCGCTTGCCGTTCAAAATCGCCAAAGCTTGGGCTTAACGTTGCAGTAAGAGTTAGTTTATCTTCAAGCATTCTGTATCTCCCACCGGCAGAAATTGTAAAGTAATCAAACGGGGTTCCGCTTATTTCGCTCGAACTGTAAACCAACCCGAATACAGACATTAAATTCTTTTCCCAAAAACTATTTAGATTGAGAGAAAAATTATTGAACTGCGCGTCCGAATTTGCCGCGCCGTTATCTTCTCTGCTGGAAGTTGTGAATGAAACCGAAGAGCTGTGCTTAATTCCGGCTATAAAATCATAAGAAAGCTGAACAAGTATTCTGTTGGTTTCATCATCAATAGCATACTTTCCATTTTGCGGATGAGAGACGGGCAATCCATTACTGTTTGTAAATCTATTATAGCCAACAGTTATGTTGGGGAAATCAGCGCGGGGGAAAATTGAAACAGATGCGCTAATAGTTTTGAATTTAGTTGTTGCGATTTTTGTGTTCTGCAAATTGTCTTGCAAATCTTCGTATCCGAACGAGAAGAAAAGTTTGTTGTCTAACATTCTAATTCTGTCAACAATGTTAATTCCGCGTACATCTGTTCTTATAAACGATTGCCCGAAAGATTGAAAATCGTTGCCTCGGTAGATGTATGAAGCCCTCACATTATTGTTAAGATAATTCAAACTGAGTGCGGCTTCGGCGCCAAGAGATGCAAATTCTTGCGGATTCCACGGACCAAGATATTGGTTAACAGTTATGAATTTATCTATGTAATCACGGTATTTTTTTACATCGGAAGCATTAACATCATAACTATTGTCGGCAGTAAAAATGGAATCAATTTGTGCGTCGGTTAGAGAGCCGTTGGAAATATCTTTGTTCAATAAACTAACAGCAGCTTGCGATGTAAACATAATATTTTGGTCATCAAACGCTAACATGAAATCCGAACCAACAACAACATTTTCTTGCGGACGAGCGCCGAATTCTATCGAGTTAACTTCATCCTGCGCGTGCAAGTAAGAGAAACCTAACTGGAAATTTTCTCCGCTGCCAAAAGAAGGACGAACGGCTAAAACTTTTCTGTTGTAAGTTCCAAGATTCGCTTTAGCGAATGGCGCACCATATTTAACTTTATCAATAGCAATAATATCAGAGCCGAGCGGGACATTGCTGGCAGAATAAGTCTGAATTATTTTCCCTTCCACATCTCTCACAGTTTCGCCGTAAGCAGCTTGAACGTTGATAAATCCTAAATTCAACGCACCGCTAAAACCACGCAAACGCTTTCCTTCCATTATAAGATTTGGAAAACGGGGATATGAATCGCCGGCTTTAAGACTTAGCCAATCGCCGGCATCTAACGTAGCTAAATATCTGTTATAAGGCTGCTTCTCCGCTTTTTCTTCGGATGTTAAATAACCGTAAGCGGAAAGCTGAATTCCCGAACCGTTTGCATTAAAATTAGCTGTGGCGTTGTTATACCAAGTGCCTACTGAATTTAAGTTTTCACTGCGGGATTCACCGCGCAGCGAGCCGTTGTACTTCCACTGAGACTCAATTGCAGCAGCAACTTCGGGAGATACTACTTGGAATGTGCGCTTCAAAGTATGATAAAGACTTCCATCTTTGCTATAAATCTCAATTCGTAAATCCCGGGCAGAACCGGCAAAATCAGTTGGAATATTTTCGCCGCTAAGAACTATAATATCTCCGGCAACTACGGCAATGTCGGAAACATCTTTTCCATTCAAGAAAAATTTTGTTTTGGCAATATCAATACTTTCCGGCGCTCTTACGAAAGAGATAGAAATGAGCTGCTCATCTGTGGATAAAGCTTCTCCTTCATTAGGACTTAGAACAATTATTTCTTTATCCTTTTGCGAAACTCCGGAAACAGAAATTTGTAATGGCGAAACTCCTTCTGAAATTCCAAGAGGATAAGTTTGCGGTTCACCGCTTTTCAAATTGATTATTAAATAGTATTCAATGTATGGCGGCTGGACTTTATCCAACGGAATAGTTGCTGAAGCGGCGTTACCCGCAATCATCATTTCGAGTTTAAGAAATTCGCTTTCGCCAAAAGGTTTATAGGCAAGTGAAATTTCAGAAATGTTTTCTGCGGAGATTAAATCTGCAATAACAGTAATCGGATTCTTCTCTTTTGCATCTCCAATTTTTACACCGGAGATATAATTGCTAATCTGAGCAAAAATGCCCGACGATGCAAACACAAGCAGAGTAAATATGTATAAAGTTTTTTTCATGGAAACCTCTAAAAATTAGAATACGTTTACTTTACTGTTGATCCGATGTGTAGTATTCAATTTCAACATCGCCATGAGCAGTTTTAATAATTACCTTCTTTGTAGTCTGTGTTTTGGCCTGAGTGATTATATTCCTTTCTTCATCAGTTAAAGGAGTAGTAGTAAAAGTTCCGTCTTGGTTCTGAGTGATTTTTTCTCCGCCAACTATCCTTCCGTTTTTAGTCGGGTCAGTAGTTGATTCAATGTAAAGCTCGCCGTTCTCAAGAAACACTCTTGTTACCGTACTGTCGCAAAAAATTAATCCATCTGTTCCGCGGATTGATGCTACCGCAGTAGGAGTAGTAAACTTAAACTCATCATCACCTTGTTTTTGAACATCAAAGCCGAGCGTTCCCTTTGTAATAACGGTATTCCGGCTAACTTTATTGCCCTCTTTGCTTCCGTAAATATTAAGTATGCTGTTTTCTCTAACACGCAAAAGTGAGCCTTCAGTAAACAAAACAAGCGCTAAGGATTTTGAGCCGGTCTTTACTAATCCTCCGTCCATCAAAGGCGTTCCGGTTTTTGCGAAATCCCAGTCCGAATCACTAGTTTTCTTAAAGGTAACATCCTTTACAATTTTCTTAACAAGAGCTACCGGCGAATTGCTTTGTCCTTTTGAAACTGATGAGAATACAAAAGGAACCAAAACGAGTAGTAAGATTATTCTTTTCATAGTTTGGCTCCTTATGACTTTGGGATAAATGTCTTTGATACAATAAGTGAATTATTTGCTTCGAGAAACGAAAGCACTATTAAGAAAGTAGCCGGAGTAAGGGGAACATTGTTTTCATCTATAATTTGAACGTTACTCATATTTATCGTACCGTCTTTTAGCTTAGTTAAGAAATCTGAAGCTACATTATCTTTAACAATTTCTGCAAGTCTAACCATGTTGGCGTCCGGTTCCACTGTATTTGGTAAACCGGTACCGCCGGATTGAACCAACTCGAAAGTAACCGGTTCGCTGTTCAAAACAGTTTCTCTTCCGGATTCCGATATAACTGCTTTAACTATAACAACAACTTTTTGCCCACCGTACCACTCGCGTGTTTTTGTTACAGTAGCAAGATTTATACTTGTAGCAACACCGGCATCAAAATCGTCTATGATTGGTGTTCCGGAGTTTAGCGCTGCTGTAGGGCTTTCAACACCTTCTGCATAAGTGTTGGCTTTCAGTAGATAACGCAACACACCGCTAACCGGCGTCCATTGAAGCGGAACGTTTCCAACATCAAACTGCGACCCTGTCTGCGGGAGATTTATACTAATTGTAGGTGCGGGATTAAGCAAAACAATTTCTTTAAAACTATCATCCATAAATTGCCCGTTCTCGCTAAACAGCCTCAAAGTGATTCTAATAATTCCGGTTAACTTTCCCCTCCTAATAATGTCTTCCAGAAGATTGTTGTCAATTGTTCTGTCTTCCAGCAGCAAGTCATTTGCGCTGCCGAGTTCATCGCTAAAGAAGCTGCGCGTTCTAAAAATTTTTGTCCGAAAATTAACAACCTCGCGCGAGCCGGATGTAAGACTTTCCTGCCAATCAACTTTCCCTTCGAGATAAGCATTTACACCTTCAGGCTGAATCAGAACTTGAAAAATCTTTTGCTGGTTAGACAAATTTCGCTCTAAAGCAAAGGCACTCAAATCGAGAGAGCTCAAATCTGTTAGAAATACCAAATCAATTGTGGGTGTTTGTGCTTTTAGGTTTACTGTTAAAATTGCCATCAAAATGAAGAAAAGAAAGTAAGTTCTTTTCATAAATACTCCGCTGAAATATGGCCATTTAATAAATTAAGAGGATAACTGAGAACAAGCTAACTATTATTTTTTTTTAACTCAAGATATGTTTTCTGAGGGTATTTGAAAGTGATTTAATGCAAATAGGCGGTCTCAAAAGTAATTCTTCAAATAAATAATCTGCGAAAACCTGTGTTGAGTTTATCGAAGCATCAGTTAAACATGCCCAACGGCAGACGGGTCTGTGTTATCCGCGGTCTATTCTACAATAGAGCATTAATTTTGAAACAGCCTTATTAAACTAATTTATTTGCTCGCCATGGTCAGGATTAATAAATCCAAATTGCGGCGTTGATTGAGCATCAACTTTAATCTCTCCGAAGCGCGATTCAAATTTATCTATGTTATCTTTTAGCGCGCGCAATAACATTTTAGCATGCTGCGGTGTAGTAATTATTCTTGATAGAACTCTCGCCTTAGGTACGCCCGGTACAACACGCGTAAAATCAATTACAAACTCTGCAGGTGAATGAGTTATAATCGCAAGGTTGGAGTAGATTCCTTCTGCTTCTTTTTCGCCAAGTTCTATATTAATTTGTTGTGAGTTCTGGTTGTTTTGGCTCATTCTTACTTCTCCTTTTCAATACTTCATGTTCATAAAAAACCCACAGCAAGTATAAACAAACTGTGGGTTTAACGTAGGTTAAAATAATATTATCTAACTTCGTCGGCTTTCTTAAAAGCTTCGTCAGACTCAGCTTTCATTCCTAAGTTAGCATAAATCTTTCCAAGCAAATCCCACAAAGCCGGTTCTTTCGGATTCATATCTAAGTAAGCTTTAATATGAGGTAATGCCAAAGTAAATTTCTCTTTAATCTTTGCTTCGTCGGCAGATTCACCTTTCTTTTCAGCTTCTTCTCTGAATGATGTTCCCCATTTTACATAGGTAACGCCTAAGTTGTAGATAGCATTAGAATATTTAGGATCAAGTTCGATAGCTTTCTTGAATTGTGTTTCCGCTTCGGCAAAATTTCCGCTATTCAATAGAACAACGCCGTAATTATATCTGTAATATTTATTTTCCGGTTCCTTTTCAACACCAGTTTTGAAAGCCGTCATAGCCACATCTAACTTATTTGCAGCAACCAATGCGTTCGAGTATCTTAAAAGAATTTCACCATTCTCCGGATATTTTTGTCTTCCGGCATCAAGAACAGTAATTGCTTTTTCAATTGTAGCATTAAATTCGGCATCGTTTTTAGCTTCTTTAGCTTTGTTTGCATTCTCTAAATAGATTTGACCTAACAACGAATAAGCTTCGGCTGCTTTTCCAATCTTCACTGCTTTTTCAAGTGGTGCAATTGCACTCGGGTAATCACCAGTGTTGATAAAAACCATAGCTAAATTTGTATAGTTAACAACCGAATCCGGTTGGCATAAAGCAGCATTGTTAAACATTTCTGCCGCTTTACCAAAAAGCATTTTCATAGAATCCGGGGTTGTTGCCTTTGCTGCATTATTGAACAAACCAACACCTTTGTTGAAAGCGGTTGCCCAATAATATTTCTTAAAATCACCAATTTCTTTTGCAAACTTTGGACTTGCAGTTAAAGATTTATCAAAAGCATCTAACATTTTAGAATAATCACCTTTATGCTCACCATAAATTTGATAGCCTAAAATGAACCAACCTTCGTCGCTTTTCGGATTCTTAGCAACTTCTTTCAACAGAGCTTCTTCAGCTTTTTCGTACTGTTTTTGGTTGATATATAACTTCGCACCGGTTAATTCCGCAGATGAACATTCAAAAGCCATCAATGCCAAAGCTACACCAAGTATGCTCAGGTAGACAAAACTCCTCTTCATTACTACTCCTATAGATTTTATTGATTTTTTCGCGTTTAAGCGCACGAAAAATAGCTAATTTGGTCTGGTTAGGCAAGGCAAAATAAATTGGTGATATTTCAATTTTTACTGTTTTGTAGTGTAATTCTACTTCCACTCACGCAAAAATACCCAAATTGATTTTCGGAACACAAAGAGATATTTTTGATATCAAAAGGAAAAATATGAAGACAGAAGAAATCATCAGAAGCGTCCCTAAAGTTCTTCTTCACGATCACCTCGATGGCGGATTGAGACCGCAAACAATTATTGACCTTGCCAAAGAAATCAAATATTCAAAGCTGCCGACAAGCGATGCCGGAGAATTAGCAGCGTGGTTTCACCGCGGCGCCAACAAAGGCAATCTCGTTGAATATCTTCAAGGATTTGAACATACCATTGCTGTAATGCAAACCAAAGAATCCCTTGCCAGAATAGCTTACGAAATGATGGAAGACATGCACAACGATGGCGTTTGTTATGTTGAAACGCGCTTTGCACCGGTTTTTCATACTGTAAAAGATTTGTATTACGAAGACGTAATGAATGCAGTTCTTGAAGGACTTGAAAAAGGTAAACGAGATTTTGGCGTTGGTTTTGGTTTGATAGTTTGCGGAATGAGAAACATGAAGAACAATCTTGAGATGGCAGAACTTGCTGTTAGTTACCGCGATCAAGGTGTAGTTGGTTTCGATCTTGCCGGGGAAGAAGGTGGTTATCCTCCCAAGAAACATATTGAGGCTTTTAACTTTATCAAACAGAAGAACTTCTACATTACAATTCATGCCGGAGAAGCATTTGGTAAGGAATCTATTTGGCAAGCAATTCAAATTTGCGGTTCACATAGAATTGGTCATGCAACACGTTTGATCGAGGACATGAGCTTTGACCGTGACGGAAACATTGTAAAGCTTGGTGAACTTGCACAATACATTTTGGATACACGCCTCCCGCTGGAAATTTGCCTTCTCAGCAATGTTCACACCGGCGCTGTTGATAAAATTGAAAACCATCCTTTCATCAAACTTTACAAAGAAAAGTTTAGAGTATTCTTAAACACAGATGACCGTTTGATGAGCGATACTACATTAACCAAGGAATACATTACTGCAAACGAGCTCTTCGGTTTGAACTTGGACGACGTAGAAAAACTCAACATTAACGCGATGAAATCATCCTTTGCGCCTCATAAGGAAAGACTAAGATACATTTACGACATTATTAAACCCGGTTATCAAAAGATGCGGGAAAAACTCCTATCACTAAAAGCAGATTAACTATGGCAAAACCTTTATTCAAAAATTACTCTTATAGTTTTAATAAGAACGAAGCAAAGATTCTTTCCAATTTCTGTAGGACACTGTTAAAGCAAATGACAGCGGACGAAAAGTTTTATCAAGACGTTCGTGCATTCACTTCCATAAACGAAAAGCTCCTTTCCGGTGAAGCTGAAATCAAATTAACAAAAGAAGAAAAAACAAAACTTACTTTTCGCTTAAAAGAAAATTTGGAAGTAATGAAGAAGCAAATGAAGAAAGGCTTCTTCATCCGCCGCTGGATTTACAGGTCGGCTCACACACAATTCTCAAACATTTTAGAAACTTACTTTAAAGACTAACATGGCAAATAATGCAAGAGTTATTAAAGCACCAACCGGCACTAAAATAAGTTGTAAAGGTTGGATTCAAGAAGCGGCTCTGCGAATGCTGATGAACAATCTCGATCCCGATGTTGCAGAGCGTCCGCAAGATTTAATTGTTTACGGAGGCTACGGTAAAGCTGCAAGAAACTGGGAATCATTCGATGCTATAGTTGAATCACTAAAAAATTTAGAGAACGACGAAACGCTTTTAATTCAATCGGGTAAGCCGGTTGGAATTTTCAAAACTCATACTGATGCGCCTCGTGTAATTTTATCCAACTCAATGCTTGTACCGGATTGGGCGACATGGGATGAATTCCGCCGGCTTGATGCACTTGGCTTAACTATGTACGGACAGATGACTGCCGGAAGCTGGATTTACATTGGCACACAAGGAATTCTTCAAGGTACTTACGAAACATTTGCAGAATGTGCCCGCCAATATTTCAAAGGAACTTTGGCTGGAACGTTTTTACTCACAGCCGGACTTGGCGGAATGGGCGGAGCTCAACCTCTTGCTGCTACAATGAATGGCGCCGCTTTTTTAGGAATTGACGCAGACCGCTCGCGCATTCAAAAAAGAATTGATACCGGCTACATTGATATGATTACTGATGATCTCGATGAAGCTCTCAAACTTGTTCTCGATGCCAAAGAAAATAAGCAAGCGCTTTCAGTTGGTTTAGTTGGCAATGCCGGAGAAATTCTTCCAAAGATTCTTGAAAAAAATATTACGCCGGATATTATAACAGATCAAACATCTGCTCACGATACTCTGAATGGCTATATTCCAATGGGAATGCCATTTGAAGAAGCCATTGCTTTGCGCAAATCCGATCCTAAAAAGTATATCGGGCTTTCTAAGAAAACTATTGTTGCTCATGTAAAAGCTATGCTGGAATTTCAAGCACGCGGCGCAGTTGCTTTCGATTACGGCAACAACATACGCGGCGAAGCTAAAGAAAACGGTGTTGCAAACGCTTTTGATATTCCGGGATTTGTGCCGGAATACATTCGCCCACTTTTCTGTGATGGTAAAGGTCCATTCCGCTGGGCCGCGTTAAGCGGCGATCCGAATGATATTAAAGTTACTGACGATGCTGTTCTTGCAGCTTTCCCGGAAGATGAAGGTTTGCGCAGATGGATTGAGATGGCGCAGAAGAAAGTACACTTCCAGGGCTTGCCCGCACGCATTTGCTGGCTTGGCTATGGCGATAGAGCAAAGATGGGAAAAATATTTAATCAGTTAGTCGCGGATGGAAAAGTAAGCGCACCAATTGTAATTGGCAGAGATCATTTGGATTGCGGCTCGGTTGCGTCTCCAAACAGAGAAACAGAAGGTATGAAAGACGGAAGCGATGCCATTGCCGATTGGCCAATATTAAATGTAATGCTAAATTCAATTGGCGGTGCAAGCTGGGTTTCCATTCATCACGGCGGCGGAGTTGGTATTGGAAAATCAATTCACTCCGGAATGGTTGTGGTTGCAGATGGAACTCCCGAAGCAGAGAAAAGATTGGAACGCGTTCTCACTTATGATCCGGGAATGGGAATTATTCGTCACGCCGATGCCGGATATGAACGCGCAATAAACAACGCAAAAAAATTCAATGTAAAAATTCCAATGATGAAATAATCCAAAGAGGAAAGCAATGAAAATGAAAGTATTAATCGCCGACAAGTTTCCGGAAGTTTACATCCAGAAACTGAAAGACGCTGATATTGAAGTGATTTATAATGCGAAACTTGGTGAAAATGATTTGCCGGAAGCAATCCAGGATATAGATTGCTTAATTGTTCGTTCTACCAATGTTAATGCGGCTACAATAGAAAAATCGAATAAGCTAAACTTGATTGTGCGCGCCGGTGCCGGCGTAAACAACATTGATATTGCAACTGCTAACAAGAAAGGTATTTACGTTTCCAACTGTCCGGGCAAAAATTCTATTGCAGTAGCAGAGCTTGCTGTTGGTTTAATGCTCGCCCTTGATAGAAGAATTCCGGCAAACGTTGCAGATTTTAAAGCCGGCAAATGGAATAAAGGTGAATACTCTAAGGCAGAAGGATTGTTCGGAAAAACTTTGGCAATTGTTGGTTATGGCGCAATTGGTAAAGAAGTTGCAAAACGCGCGCAAGCATTCGGAATGAACATTTACGCGAAAGATGTTTCCCGCATTGAAGGATTTGGTGTAAAAGATTTCTCAGAGTTCGACCAAGTATTGCCGATTGCTGATGTAATTTCAATCCACTTGCCGCAAACTCCCGAGACAAAAAATCTCTTCAACGAAAAAATGTTTGGCTTGATGAAAAAAGGCGCAATCCTGGTTAACACTTCACGCGCCGGAGTTATTGATGAGGAAGCGATGATTAAAGCTGTTCAAGAAAAGGGAATCAAAGTTGGGCTCGATGTTTTCAAAGGTGAGCCGGAAGATAAAAGTGGTCCGGTTTCATCTAAGCTGCAAGAACTTGACAATGTTTACGTAACACATCACATAGGAGCTTCGACCGAACAAGCGCAAAATGCTGTTGCAGAAGAAGCAATAAATATTATTCTTCAATACATAAAAAGCGGTGTAATTGCTCATTGGGTGAACAGAGCTAAAACTACACGAGCCCATTATCAGTTTGTTGTTAAGCATTATGATAAACCCGGGGTGCTTGCTTTTGTGATGGATACACTGAAGTTCGGGAACATCAATATCGAAGAGGTCGAAAACGTAATTTTTGACGGCGGTATTGTTGCTTCTTGCACAATGAAACTTGAATCGGCAGCAACGGCGGAAATGCTCGAAACCATTCGCAACAACCCGGATATAATTAGCTACTCTCATGTAGAACTAACATAAAAAAAGCGGCTAAGCCGCTTTTTTTTATTCATCATCCTTTGGCGGTTCGTAATCGTCCGGTAGTAAGTCGCCTAACCTTTTCCAAGCCCAATAACCGGTAAACTGAATATTAAACATCAACTTATCAGTAATATTTCCGACATTATTGAACAATAAAGTTCCGGTCAGAAATTTCAAATAAGAAGACTGGAAAGATTTTTAGTTCGTCAGTACGATAGACACGTTTTTTATACCATTTATAATTTGAATCCTCTCCTTTATTCAGAAATAAAACCGCAATCGTATTTTTGCTCTCAATTTTAAAGCTATTATCCGAATCTTTACTCAAAATGCGTGCAAGCAAAGTATCTAATGATTTTTCTGATTGCCACAATACACTTTTCACAATAGGTCTTTTAAACCATTCGTCATCTTTGAATTCATATAACCTAAATCCTTGTTCATAAACTTTATTATCAGCACAACTTTTCAAGAAATGACGGAACGAACCTAAATAAGTTTCTTTACGATTCTTTTTCCACTCGGTCTCTTCATCTAATTTGTCACTATGCATATCTTCAAAAAATGGTTCGTAAGCTATTTTTCCTAAATCGAAATTTGTGTTCCAAACAAATTCTTTTATATAAATAGTCACTTTGTAGCCAAGCGCTTGATTAAATATGTATAGCGGTTGTTTAGATGATGCTATCAACTCATCATCTCTTATTTCAAAGTCTATTACTTCGGGATTTGCTATCGTGCAATGTTCCGATAAACTACTTTCTCCCAAGAACTCTTTAGTAAATTTCAGCAGATCGTCTTCCCAATCTTCCGGCACTGATGCAGTAATGTTTATCTCATTCACTTGAATCGGCACCGGTTTAAGCTCATAAGTCACGTTGATTTCCTTACCAGTTTTAAGTGAATGATTAGTCGTAATCTTTTCATAACCTACAGCTGCACATACTACTTCGTACTTTCCTTCTGCAATATTTGTAATAATGAATTCCCCATTTTCATCTGTTAGACAACCTTTGGAAGTAAAGGCTATAAATACCGTTGCATATTGGATTGGTTCATTTGTCTCAGCGTTAACAACTTTACCTTTTAGTGTTGTCTGTTGGGATTGAGCAAAATAATCTGAAGCAGCACTCAACAGCAGCACTATTGAAAATAGTGTAACAAAGTGTTTTGCAATTTTCTTCATCAATTCCCCTTAAGATTAGTTATTTGGTTCATAGTTATGGGGCAGTAAATCCGAAACTCTTTTCCATGCCCAATAACCAAATAACTGTTTTTGATATGTATCGTTTTCCATACCAATTCCCCGATTGTTAAAAATATACCTCCCAGCTGGAAACTTAACCCATGAATCTTGAAAGTCGTAAAGTTCGTTTGCGCCAAAAATTCTTTCCTTGTACCAAGCGTAATTTGGCTCTTCGCGGTTCTCGGTATAGACAACTTCTAAGCATGCATTGGTTTCGAAGAGGAATTCATTCTCATTGTTCTTCTTCATGATAGATTCTATAGCACTGGCGGTTTGCCAAGGTCTTTGACTTTCAACTTGATCTTTAAAGTCTTCATATTCTCCGAGTTCGGTAGGTACGTAATTAGCTTTGAAAACTGTAAACCCTTCGCTAGAAACTTTTCTTGAAGCGCATGCGCGTAGAAAATGTCTAAATGAACCTTTATAGGCTTCATTTCTATTTGCCAAATATCTAAGAGTTTCTGTGCTGTCACTACTATCCAAATTTTCAAAAAATGTATCAAAGGAAATACTTCCGTAGTCAGTAAACCATTCCCACTCGAACTCGTTGAGATAGACGTTCAGCTTGTAACCGAGTGATTTGTTCAGCACTATTATTGGCTTTTCGGATTTTGCAAAAAGCTGTACGCCGTTATGTGTAAACTCAATGTCATCTGGATTTACAATATCGCACTTGAAAGTACGCAAACTCTCTCCTAGAAACTCTCGTTTAAATTTCTCTATAAACTTATCACGTTCGATAAAGCTTGTTAATTGCATAATTTTATTCTTGGCAACATTTTGCTGTTTCTTGAGAACGAAATTAGCTCGTAGATTTATAGAACCGGTTACAACTATACCTTGAATTACTTTCTGATAATTATCAGAAATACAAATAATGGCGTAAGTACCTGGAATAACGCCCGATAATTTGAATTCACCTTTGGAATTAGTCTTTACGTGAAAAGTAGTGAATGAGAGGAATACGACAGCATTCTCAATCGGCTGCCCGGTTTCACCATCGAATACACTTCCTACTATTTCAATATGGTTAGTTTGAGAAGTTATTTCTGTTGTTACCAAAAGTGAGAATGCTAGAGAAAGTAAAGATAGTCGTCTCAATTGCTTCATTTGAATCCCCTAAAAAAGGAATGCAGTTTCTTTATTTTGAATATAGAAACTGAGAATGCTACTTACAACCCATAAAATGCGGTGTGATTTTTATTGCACCCTACACAAATTTTATATCAAACATGTCTTCGATTATACCGCGGTAGTAAACAAGTTTTATTAGTTCGTTAAGTCCGTCTTTTTCATTTTCCGTGAGATCAAAATAAACCGAACTGAAGTTTTCTTTGATAAAATCTTTGCTGCCTTGTGGAATATTCAACATCTCTATGTTTACCGAAAGTTTTTCTTCGATGATTTCATCCAGCGAATCAATTTGCTTTTCAAAATTAGTAACAGATTCTCTGTCTTTCGAGACAAGAATAAAATTTACGTAAGGGAAATCCAGCATCTCGGAAACTTCATCTGCTAAACTAATGGCTCTTTCATATCTGCTTGAAGTATAATTATAGTCGCCACTAACTATATAGTCGGTTCCGGATTCCATTTTGTCCGAAGAGTCTAAAACCAGCTCAACGTCAGAAGAATATCTTTCTTCGAAGAGAATTTTAGCTAGAATAACTTCATTAACTGAAACATCTCCGCGAACTAAAATCTTTTTTATTATTCTTTCCCCCTCGGAGAAATAATAGTATGCGTTCGACAACATCCCATCGAATGATATTCCAAATTTGTTAGAAACAAGTAGTTCCTTATGATTTATAAGTTCTAGCGAAGGAATAAGCGCTAAGGCTTGTGTATTTTTTTCCAGCTCCTTTACAACTAATGACGCCGGCTTATGGATAATTTCCATCCATTCCGGTAATGCGCTTTCTAGAATTGAAGTGAAAATATTTTGAGGGGCAAAAAGTTTCATAATTATCCTAACATATATTTAAAAAACGAAAGCCGCTAACTGTGAGCGGCTTTTCATTCAACCGAAAAATTACTTTTGGTTTTTATCTTTGATGCGGGCAGCTTTACCGGAAAGTTCTCTAAGATAGAATAATTTAGCTCTTCTAACTTTACCTTCACGGAGGACTTCAATTTTAGCAACTTTTGGTGAATTCATAGGAAATATTCTTTCCACACCAACACCGCTTGAAATTTTTCTAACTGTAAAAGTTTTGCTAAGACCAGCGCCGCGTATGTTAATTACATCGCCTTCAAAAGGTTGAATTCTTTCTTTCTCGCCTTCTATAACTTTCACATGCACTCTAACGTGATCACCAGATTTGAACGCTGGAAAATCGGTACGTGCTTGATCTTCTGTTAACGTTTTTAACTTATCCATTTTGTATTACTCCAGGTTATTTATTTTTTTCCACTTATCAGTTAAAACTTTAGACTGCTCTTCTTTCCAATCTTTAATTTTTTTATCGTGCCCGGAAAGTAAAACTTCCGGAACATTCATTCCTTTGTATTCTGCCGGCCTTGTGTAGTAAGGCGCTTCAATTATATCGCCATCCATCAAAGAATCATTAAGTGCGGATTCACTATCGTTAAGTACGCCGGGTATTAATCTAACTACTGAATCAATAATCACCCAAGCTGCAATTTCTCCGCCGGTTAAAACATAATTGCCAATCGAAATTTCATTAGTAGCAAATTTTTCTCGGACTCTATCATCTACACCTTTGTAGTGACCAGCTAAAATTAAAATATTCTTTGCGAGAGAAAACCGATTTGCCATTTTCTGATTATATAGTTCTCCACCAGGTGATGGGAAAAGAACAAAGTCGTACTTTCTTTCGCTTACAAGCTTTTCAATACATTCAAAGAACGGTTCGGGTTTAAGCAACATTCCCGGTCCGCCGCCAAACGGCTTATCATCAATTTGTTTATGTTTATCGTATGCGTAATCTCTAAGATTATGCACAACAATTTCAGCTAAATTTCTTTCTTGGGCTCTTTTTAGAATGCTGGTATTCAGCGGACTAACAAGAGAATCCGGCACAGCGGATATAACATCAATTCTCATCATCGTATAACAATTCGCATCCGTTTACCAAATCAAGTCTTTTCTTTTCAGCGTCAAATTCCTTAACAAAGTCTTTGATAGCCGGAATCAAAATTCTTTTTTGTGCTAAATCCAAAACTACAATTACATCATTTGCCGGAAGAACAAGCACATCTTCAACTTTGCCAATCATTAGTCCATCCCGATATACTTCACTTTCAACAAGATCGTGAATAAAGTAATTATCTACTTCCGGTTGAACTAAATTTTCTCGGTCAACAAAAATCTTTTTCCCGATAAGGAGCTGAACATCTTTATCGGAATTGAAGCCGGCAAATTTCAAAATAATCTTTTTATCAACTTCTTTGGCAGATTCAACAACAAAGTTTTTGCGATTACCAAAGATTTCGACAAAAACATTCTTCAATTCAAAGAATCTATCTTTGAAATCAGAAAAGGAATCAATTACAACAAAACCACTTGAGCCGTAAGCCGATTTAATCTCGGCTATCAAAAAGAGATCATTCACTTAAAGGAATTAATCCAAAATTTTGAGTACAGCTCTTTTACCTTCTTTGGCAGAAATAGCAGTAAGCAAGGTTCTCATTGCTTGAGCAGTTTTGCCTTGTTTACCAATGACTTTTCCAACATCATCGGCACCAACTTTGAGCGTAAGCTCAATAGTTTTTTCGTCCGGCATTGTTTCGTCTAAAGAAACGTTGTCCGGATTATCAACAAGGTGTTTCGCGATAAATTCAATAAATTCCTTCATGAGAGTACCTATAATTAGTGAATGTAGGGTACCTTGCTTTTGTGCTTGCTGCCAGTAAGAGATCTCAGCTTTCGGAAGCCGTACCCTTTAAGCTTCCGTTGCACCTTGAGACTTTTCTTTTGCTAATGCTTTCTTAGACTTTTTCTTATCAGCTTTCTTTTTCAATTTAGCTGCAAGATTTGCTTCTGTAAGCTTTTTCCATTCTTCAAGCTTTGCAGCAACTTCTTCTTCTTTCAAACCTTTTTTCAACAATTCTCTTCTTAAGATAATTCCTTGTCCGGATAAAAGATTCTTAACAGTAACTGTTGGTTGAGCACCTACGTTTAACCAATACATTGCTCTTGATTCTTTTATTTCAATTGTTGCCGGTTCTGTCTTGGGATTATAGAGTCCGATAGCTTCAATAAATTTTCCGTCCCTTGGTGAACGTGCGTCAGCAGCTACAACTTTATATATCGGCTGCTTTTTTTTACCCATTCTTTTCAGTCTTAACTTAACTGCCAATTTAGTATTTCTCCTATAAGGTTAATTTAATCTAAAGTTTTTTGTATTCGGTAACGAAAACTTTCCCGAATTTTTATTTATCATTTTCATCATTTGCTGCATTTGCTCAAACTGCTTTATCAATCTATTTACTTCTTGAATCGTGTTTCCGCTTCCTCTGGCAATTCTTTTTCTGCGATTGCCATTCAAAATTTTAGGATTCGTTCTCTCCTGCTTAGTCATTGATTGAATGATAGACTCAACAACAACTAACTGTTTATCATCAACGTCTGCATTTTTAAGTTGGGAGCCAACTCCCGGAATCATGCCTAACAAAGATTTCAAAGATCCCATCTTCTTAATCATCTTGATCTGCTTCAAGAAATCATCAAAATCAAACTTGTTTTCTCTGAACTTCTTTTCAAGGTCTCCAGCTTCTTTATCATCAAACTGGGCTTGAGCTTTTTCAACAAGTGAAATAACATCGCCCTTACCGAGAATTCTGCTCGCCATTCTATCAGGATAAAACAACTCAAGCGTATCAACTTTTTCGCCCATGCTTACAAACTTAACCGGGCGGTCAACAACAGCTCTAATTGAAAGAATACATCCGCCACGAGAGTCGCCATCCATCTTGGTAAGAACAATTCCATCAAACTCAACTTGCTCATGAAAGGATTTGGCAGAGTTAACAGCATCTTGTCCGGTCATCGAATCAACAACAAACAATGTTTGAGTTGGATTGACTTTGGACTTAATCTCCGCAGCTTCTTTCATCATATCATCATCAACGTGCAAACGTCCGGCAGTATCAATGATAACTGTGTTCAAACCATTTTCTTTGGCGTAAGCTAAAGATTCCGTAGCAATCTTTACCGGGTCGTTGCTTTCATCAATTGAAAAAACCGGTGCTTTAATTTGCGAACCGAGAATCTTTAACTGACTTCTTGCAGCGGGACGGTAAACGTCGGCAGCAACTAAAAGAACATTTCTTTTTCTATCTTGAAGATATTTAGCGAGTTTAGCGCTAAAAGTTGTCTTTCCACAACCTTGAAGTCCTATCAGCATAATTACAGTTAATCCCGAAGGATTAAGCTGCAATTCAGAACCAGTATTCCCTAAAAGCTCAGTCAGTTCATCATAAATAATTTTTGTGATGAGCTGCCCGGGAGTAACTGAAGTAAGGACTTCTTTGCCAAGCGATTTTTCCTTAACGCGATCAATAAAATCTTTGGCAACTTTATAATTTACATCAGCATCCAAAAGAACACGTCGAATTTCGCGAAGTGTATCGCTGATATTCGATTCGGTAATTTTACCTTGTCCGGTAATCTTTTTAAGAGCTTTCTCAAGTTTCTCGGTCAAATCCTCGAGCATACGTAGCCTGTCCTAAATAAAGATAGCAAAAAGGATGTACATTTCAAATTTCTAACTTTCTTTGAGAGCATTCGCTCCAGATACAATTTCCAAAATCTCAGTAGTAATTGCAGCCTGGCGTTTACTGTTATAAGTCAAATTCAGCGATCTAATTAATTCTTTAGCATTTTCAGTCGCCATGTCCATAGCAGTCATGCGGGCACCTAACTCGGCGGCATAAGAATCAAGAAGCACACGCCACATTTGAGCATTCAAATGTTTTGGCAAAAGTGTTTCAATGATTTTAACCTTGTCAGGTTCGTAAATGTAATCAATCTGCTTTGTTTCGGTTTCTTGCGACTCAAACTGCTTTATAGGAAATAGCTGCTCAACGGTTGTTTTTTGTTGAATCACTGACTTAAACTCATTATAAACAACAAGGACTTTATCAATCTCACCATTAACATACTTTGTGGTAAGTTCTTTAATCAAGCCCGAAGCGAATTCAAATTTTAGGTGTGAAAATATTCCGGGGTAGGAACCAACGACAGGATAATCTTTTTTCGTAAAGTAATCATTACCTTTTTTACCAACGCAATACATCTGTAAACTGGAAGAAGTGAGATAACCGGATAAGTCACCCTTAACCATTTCTTCAGCAGTACGGATAACGTTCATGTTGAAACTTCCGCACAATCCGCGGTCGGAAGTAACAACAACAATCGCAATTTTCTTTACATCACGTTCGGTAAAAAGAGGATTGTTAAAACTTTTCTCAATACTCAGAAGGTGTTGAAGAACTTCTGAGATTTTTTTTGAATATGGACGAGCATTGAGAATATTTTCTTGTGCGCGGCGCAAACGAGCGGCGGCAACCATCTTCATTGCTTTAGTAATTTGCTGAGTGTTTTTTACACCAACAATTCGTCGTTTTATGTCGCGTAATGTTGCCATTAATCTTTGTTAGCTCTTCTTAAACTTTTCAATAAATTCTTGAGCGGCTTTTTTGATAAGCGCTACAGTATCATCTTTCAATTCTTTAGTCATACGAATATTCTCGAAAATTTCCGGATACTTCAATTCAGCAAATTCATGAAATTCTCTCTCAAATCTCTTAACATCTTTTACTTCAACAGATTCTAAAAAGTTATTGGTACCTAAATAAACACTTACAATTTCTTTTTCAACTTGAACAGGTACGTACTGACCTTGCTTTAATAATTCAACAAGACGAGCACCTTTGCCAAGTGTTCTCAAAGTTGATTTATCAAGATCGGAACCGAATTTTGCAAAAGCTTCCAACTCGCGGTATTGAGCCAAATCCAACTTAAGAGAACCAGCTACTTTTTTCATCGCTTTAATCTGCGCATTACCACCAACACGTGATACGGAAATACCAACGTTGATAGCCGGACGCACACCAGCGTTGAATAAGTTTGGTTCAAGATAAATTTGACCATCGGTAATAGAGATAACGTTTGTAGGAATATATGCGGAAACGTCGCCTTGCTGTGTTTCAATAATTGGAAGCGCTGTTAAACTTCCGCCGCCAAGATCATCACTTAACTTGGAGGCTCTTTCTAATAAACGTGAATGCAAATAGAAAACATCGCCAGGATAAGCTTCGCGTCCCGGAGGCCTTCTTAACAATAAAGAAAGTTCGCGGTAAGCAACTGCTTGTTTGGATAAATCATCATAGATTACTAAAGCATGTCTGCTGCTATCTCTAAAATATTCACCAACAGTTGTTCCGGAATAAGGAGCAATATATTGAAGCGGTGCAGGAGAAGATGCCGGAGCTGATACGACTGTAGTATAAGCCATCGCGCCAGATTCTTCTAACTTTGCCACTACTTGCGCTATGGTTGAATTTTTCTGTCCGACCGCAACATAAACACAATAAACCGGTTTTATACCATACTTTTTAGCTTCTTCAGTATGAGTGTGTTTCTGATTTATAATTGCGTCTATTGCAATTGCGGTTTTTCCAGTTTGGCGGTCACCAATAATTAATTCACGTTGCCCGCGCCCTATCGGAATCATTGAGTCAACAGCAACAATACCGGTTTGGAGTGGTTCTTTAACGGGCTGACGTTGGATTACACCGAGAGCTTTTCTTTCAATCGGCAAATACTTTTCAAACTGAACTGTTCCTTTTCCATCGAGCGGTTCGCCAAGAGGATTAACTACTCTTCCTAAAAGTTTTTCGCCTACAGGAAATGAAGCTAAACGGTTTGTTCTCTTAACCTGATCGCCTTCTTTGATTAGCGAGCTATCGCCAAAAAGAACAGTGCCAACACTATCTTCATCAAGATTGAGAACCATACCGGTAACGCCGTTTGGAAATTCTACAAGTTCGCTCGCCATAACTTTTGATAAACCGTAAACGCGAGCAATACCATCACCAACTTGCAAAACTGTTCCAACTTCGTAAACATCTACTTCGTTTTCAAAACCGGAAAGTTGTTTTTTCAGTATCGCAGAAATTTCATCGGGTCTGATTTCCGCCATTTTATTCTTCCTAAATTTTTCTAATTAAGTTAAATGCTAATTTCTTCTGCAAACTTCTTACGTAAAAGTTTAAGCTGATGCCGCACAGAAGCGTCATAAACTGTATCTTCAAGCTCAGCAACAAATCCGCCAATGATTCTCTCATCAACTACAAATTTGGACTGAACAATCTTTTCCGTTTCCTTTTCAAGCTTGCTTGTAATTTTTTTCTTTACGGAATCATTAAGCTCAACGGCAGAAACAACTTTAGCTCTCAGAATTCCTTCTTTCTTGTTTCTCAGATTTATAAACTCTTTGAAAACATCAAACAGAATATCTTCCCTTCCCTTTTCAACAACAAACTCAAGAAAACTTTCCGTCTCTTTAGAGATTTTGTTTTGGTAAATCTTAGTGAGTATGTTTTTCTTTGCAGTTGATTTAATAACCGGACTTTTAAGAACTGTGCGTAATTCTTTGCTTGCTTCTAGAGAGGAATAAATTAAATCCGCATCTTGCGCTATCTTGCTGTAGATTTTTTTCTCTTCAGCAAGCTGCATTAGCGAATTTGCATAACGGTATGATATTCTGTAAACGCTCATTAATTCTTATTCATTTCGTCCAGATACTTATCAACTAATTTTAGCTGTTGCGGTTTATCAAGATTCTCTTTCAAAATCTTTTCTGCGGCACCAATTGCAATTTCAGCTACTTGATCTTTCAGCTTAGTAAAGGCTTCTGCATTCTTGCGTTCAATTTCGGAAGTAGCGTCTTCAACCATTTTCTTGGCAGCAAGTTTGCTCTCATCCAAAATCTGACCTTTCAACTTCTCGGCATATTCTCTACTCTGATCAACAATTTTCTGTGCTTCCTCTTCAGCCTTGCGCATTGCAACTTTGTTATCGGCAATAAGTAATTCTGCTTCTTTGCGTGCAGTTTCAGCTTTTTCCAGAGATTCTTTGATAATGTTTTCTCTTTCGTTTAAGGAATTGAGAATAGGCTTCCATGCGATTTTTTTAAGAATCAGCAATAAGAAAATAAATGTAACCACAGTCCATAAAATTAAACCGGGGTTCACATCAAGAGGTCCGCCTTGAACAACTTCGCCGCCGCTAAATGCTAAAACCAATACGTAGCTTAACAATTCCATTTTTTCTTCCTAATGAAAGAGGTTAATATTTTTTACTTAAGAGCTAAAAGAATACAAATAACTAATGCGAACAAAGAAATACCTTCAATAAGAGCAGCTGCAATAATCATTGAAGTTCTGATATCGCCGGCAGCTTCTGGCTGACGACCGCTAGCTTCCATTGCTGAGCTTGCTAACTTACCAATACCGAAAGCACCGCCAATAACTGTTAATGCTGCACCAAAACCGGCTGCTAAATAAGCGAATTCCATTTGATTCCTCCTTTATAACGTTTAATAATATTAATGCTCTTGATGATATGCCATTCCAATGAACAGCGACGACAGCATTGTAAAGATATATGCTTGTAACAATGCAACTAAAATTTCGAGTAAGAATATGAACAGTGCAAATGCAATAGATACCGGAATAACAACATATGTATGTAAAATAAAAATCAATCCAAGTAATGCAAGAATAACAATGTGTCCCGCAGTCATGTTTGCAAAAAGACGAATAGCCAATGCAAATGGCTTTGTAAACAAACCAAGCAGCTCAACTATAAACATGATTGGAATTAACCATGTAGGCAAACCATGAGGCAGTAATCCTTTCAAGTAACCAAACACCCCATTCTTCATCATTCCGCCAGCTTGAATAACAATAAAGGATATTGTTGCCAATGTGGCTGTAACAGAAATATTTCCCGTTGCAGTAGAACCGTACGGAAGCAACCCTAAAAAATTACAAGTTAGAATGAAAAAGAAAACTGTTAACAAATAAGGAAGAAATTTCTCATATCCTTTACCAATGTTCGGTCTCGCAATTTCATCACGGACAAACAAAATGAGTGTCTCGGTTACATTGCTAACCCCTTTTGGGATGAGAGACTTTTTATATGACTTGGAAACTTTGACAAAAATGGTGATAAGAACAACTGCCGCAATCCACATGAATACAACATGTTTGGTTATGGAAATATCCATTCCAAACAAATGCAGCTGAGGTAAGTGAATAACTCCAAATGGAGTTAAATCAATCTCTCTTGCATCTAAAACGTGATGCATTATCCAGCTAGTGTCTGTTTTCTTAGCTGCTTCATGAGCAACTTTTGCGGTATCAGCTACAATATTTGGGTCAGAAAACCACATTTTATTTCATTATCACTATTTTTTATAACTCTCTTTAACTATCAATATTTCGAAAAATAAGAAGAATATATACCAAAACAAGAGTCCAAATATAAACGCATATTGGTCAACTTTCAAATAATTTAGCATCAACAAGACCGCAACAAGCATCAAAATCAGCCGAATTACCATCCCTCCAAAGTTAAAAATTAGAAAAATTTTATTGGATTTCTTAACGGAAAAATGGGCAAATGCTGTAAAGAGGATGAAATTGCCAATACCGATTAAGGCAGAGTAGAACAGCGAGTACATAAATTTGGAAGTAATTATCTGACTTAAAGATGCAAAAACAATGAAAATAGAAATTATTAAGGTTATTAATCCGGCTACGATAAGCTTACTTTTCAACATTCTTCTTTTCGTTAAGGTTGAGAACAGATTTGATGAAATTATAAATACCGGCTGCAGAACCTAAGATTGAGAAACTAATTAAAAAAAGAGGTGTGGTAGATAGCTTTTGATCTATCCAACGCCCTAAAAAAAACATTAATATAACCACAGCAGCTAATTGAGTTCCAAGTCCCAAATATGGACCAATTTGACTGTAGGAAGATGATATTTTACTAAACTCGGATTTCTCTTTCATTACTCACTTACTGGTTTTCCATATTGCTGTAGCCTTGGAACAGAGCGCCTTCCTCCACAACAAGCGCTTTAGCAACCAAATCGCCTCTAAGTATTGCTTTCGATTCCAAGCGTAACTTCTCTTCGGCAAAAACTTTCCCAGTTAAACTACCATTCATAGTAATATTTTTTGCCTGCATCTCCCCATTTATCTTGCTGCCTTCACCAACTGTTAAATTTCCATTAACAGTTATATTGCCATTAACAACACCGTCTATTCGTACGTTGCCTTCGCTAAATAAATTTCCTTCTATTCTAACACTATTACTAATAATGCTTACGTCTTCAGTAAGATGGTCTTTTTTGCTTGCCATATTTTCTCCTACTTAATTATATAACTTTTGGGATCAACAGGTTTTCCTTTGTACCATAATTCAAAGTGAAGGTGCGGACCGGTTGTATTCTTACCAGAGTTACCACTCAGCGCAATAAGTTCTCCATGCGTAACAGTATCTCTAGCTTTTTTTAGTATTGAAGAACAGTGTTTATAAACACTTGTATAATCGTTTGAATGCTGTATGATTACCATGAATCCGGAATCCACAGTATAATCAGCAAATGTGATCAATCCGCCCGAAGCGGCAAAAACCGGAGAGCCGGTATTTACACCATAATCAATGCCTGGATGCCCTTTTGATGGATCAAACTCTTGAGTTATTACACCGGATGTTGGTTCGAAGAACAATAGCTTTGTTGGTTCTTTTTCACTTTGGAATATCTTGTTATATAGATCAACAACAACTGAAAACACGTTTCCTTGAATTTTGACCTTCTTAGTAATTGTTTTGCGAAGCGTATCGTAGAGTGGATTCTTGGGGTCAATAGTATCCCGTTGTGCAAGTTTAATTGCATACTTCATCCGTTCATTAACAGAAGAAATCTCTTGCAGCTGCTGGGTGAGATCAATTACCCTGCCTTGCAGTTTTTGAATTCGCTCGTTCTGAACTTTCAATTCGGTATTATCAACAACAAAGAGCACGCCTTTTAATGGAGTAATGGAAAGCAACAGTATTAGCACAAACCATGAAGCCAATGTGTAAAGCAGCCCGTATGCAACGGCTTTTATCAAACTTACTTTATAGCGCTTTGTAGCGATGATAGGTAAATTTGGCGTAATATTAAGCGAAGAATTTTTAATGCTTTCGAAATCGAACCACTTCATTTCAATCTCTTTTTGGATGAGGCAAATATAATTATTTGATGTTACTTAAGCAGGCAATATTTGCTTTAGTTTTTCAAAAACCATTTCTGGTTTAAGCTTAAAGGCACAATCGAAGGTTTTGATAGGGCAGTTTTGATGCCCATGAATTCCACAGGGCTTGCACTCAAGTTCATCAAAAGAAATGTAGGTGCTTGCTTTATTATAAGGATAGAAACCAAATCCGGCAACTGTTGAGCAAAAAATTGTAAGAGTCGGAATATCAGCAGCCATAGCAAGATGTGTAGGTGCGCTATCGTTGCAAACAACGGCTAAACATTTCTTCAAAAATGAAACTGATTCGACAATAGACAGTTTTCCGGCGAAAGATACAATATTCTGTCCTACATTTTTCACTATAGCTTCGCAAAGCTCTGCATCTTCTTTTCCGCCAATGAGTATAACTGAATAGCCTAATAGAAGAATCATCCTAATCAATTCTTCATAATACTCTCTTGGATAAACTTTAGTTTTCCAAACAGAGCCAGGCGCAACAGCAATTATTTTCCTCCCGGGAATATCATTAATCAGACTTTCAATTTTTTGCTCTGCTTCATCTGTGCTAAGTATCTCTGGTAAAACTCTCCAGTTCAGGTCTTTACTCGCTTCACTTACAAAAGAAAGATTTCTCTCCACTTCATGTTTATCATTTCTATACTCAATTAGTTTTTTATAGAGGAAGGAGAAATCCGCCGTATTGAATCCGATTGTCTCGCTTGCACCGGACAAGTATGCAATCAAAGTTGAACGTATTGAACGATGAGGAGAAATTACACAATTGAATTTTAGCGCGCGTACTTTTAGAACGAGTTTTAAGTAGCTGACAGGAGATTTATCAATCCCCCGTTTATCGTAAACTATTACCTTTTTTACTGCATGAGAATTTCTAAAAACATCTTGTGTAGATGGAATGCAAAGAGCTGTAATTTCAGAATCCGGATTTGCCTCTTTAAGTTTCTGAATTAGCGGAAGTGTTAAAATTGCATCACCCAAAAAAGCTGTTTGGATAACTAAAATTTTCTTCATTAATATTTCCAGATCTTGTGCATCCAAAAATATTGATCCGGATATTGCCCGATATTCTTTTCGAGAAAATTGGCGTATCTCTGGTTTATTTCTTTAACTTTTTCTTTTGGGTCAATTGGAAGAGTTTCCACTTCGAGTTTTTCAAATTCACATTTATAGTTGCCATCGTTCTGACGAACTACTACGCCAAAAATTGCATTACAGTTAGTCCGACTGATTATTGTGGCTGTCCCGGTATAGAATGGCGTTGGTCTTCCGAAAAAGGAAACACGCGGGCTATCCGCTGGTCCTCTTTGATCGCCAACTACTCCAACAATTCCGCCATTCTTCAGAACTTCTATCAGATGCCTTACTGATGCTCCAAGCCAAATCATTTTGTTGCCATGAACTTCTCTCGCCCTAACAAGTAACTCATTCATAACTGCATTACTTTGTTTTTTGGCAAGAACATTAAAGGGTTTTCCAAGATGAATTGCCGCCGAAGCCGCCCCCACTTCCCAACTTCCAAAATGTCCGGTCCAAAATACCAGTCCTTTATTTTCTTTGAGCAACATTTCAGCTTTGTTCATGTTTGCCTCAGAAAGCAATAATTTCATTTCGTTACGGGTTGTATAGGGAAAATAGATTAACTCAAAAAAAGTGGTTAAGATATTTTGATATGTATGACGTGTAATGATTTTTAATTCCTGGCGAGACTTTTGCGGGAAAGCTATTTCTAAATTTTCGAATACTACTTTCTTACGAATTGGTATGAAATAATAACAGAACGTCCCGAGAAACCTAGCTGCGAGTCTTGTTGCCCGCAGCCCAAATAATTTGAACACACCGGAAAATAGTTGAAACAAAACAAAAACTATTTTATGACTAATCTTCACTAATGTTAATCTGTCTTTAGTCTATTCTGCCATTCACTATCGGAATACTCACCACGTTTTGTTGAGTGCAGTAATTCATATTTTCCAAATCCAGTTAAATCTCCAAAAACGAAAGAAACGCCCCCTTCAATTTCATTATAGAACCAAACTTCGTAAGGTTTTAAATCCGGTTCGTTTGGGAATAAATCTTTTTGATCTGGCTCGCCAAACATTAAAAGAACTCTGCCTCGGTCCGACAAATATCCGTCTCTACCCATGCTTTTGTAATTCTGATTAGCATAAGCAACGCGCTTCATATATTGTTCCTTTGCTTCATTTCTAAATGAGTTAGGTTCGGAGTTCCTTGAGCGCCAGAAATTAAATAAAAATTCACGTTTAGCGCTTAACGAATCCATTTTTGCGTAACGGCTTATTTCCGTTTGTGTTGCAATATATTTCACTTGCTTAAACATTAGATCGCAGTCCTCGGCAGAGAAAACTCCAAACTCGCTATTCATTACATTAGTATTGGATGAAAGTGATTTAAATGAATCTACAACATTTGGATTGTAAAGATAAAATCTTTTTGCAGAGATAAATGCTTGATTTGTTTTCGGATCTATTAAACTGAGCGCCAAATTGTATGAGTCCGAAGGAAGCTTACTTAGGTTTAGCAATCCGACCTCTACTACAGCATTTGCAGCTTGCTTAATTTGTTTTTCGCTTCGTTGAACCATTACTCCTGCACTGTTAACCAAATCTCTTTTCAACACAAAATTAGCAGCGGGGTCTTCAAGTTTAAGATTGTACAGTTCAGCATAGAAAAACAAAACCGGAGATTGCTCTGAATATAACATTGAAGCATTTGGAAATACTTCTAACGTGTTCTTGTAAAAGATTGATTTTGGATCCTTGGCATCTTTCTTAATTCTGGTTGCCAATTCAATATCGCTCATCGAGAACTTATCCGTCTTAAATGGCTGAATAAGTAGGTTCTCGTTTATAGCTTTTTCTAACGTAGGGTTTTGAGAATCGTAAGCTTTCACACTGAGTGAATAATTCCCCTTTGGAATTACAAAGCCCATCACACCGGACAAACTTTTCTGCATGGAATCTGCAATTTCATTTACAATCTTATAGTTCTTGTTCACAAAGAACTCTTTGGAATCGGTATTCATAATTTCAAGATGAACGATTGCTTCTACTGATAAGCTGCTCGCTGTTTTAATTTTTTGCATATTCGCCGGAGATAATTCATAATAAAACTCCATAAAAACAGAAGTAGAATCATAATTAAAACGCGCATAGTCAAATTCAAAATTAAGCTGTGTTTGTGAATATGTGAACTGAGCAAGAAGCATAATTAAAGCGAAAAGTAACTTCTTCATCATTTGTAACTCCGTTGGCTTTAGGTATAAACTGGTGGCGTGTTTTGATAATTCTCGCCGTTTTTTTTTGTAAAGTTACAAATACTTACACAAAAAAAAAGCCCCGATTCATTAAAGAATCGGGGCTAAAAACAAGGTACTATTTAATGATTAGAAGCCGAGAGAAATGGTTACGATGTTGTTAGCATCCCAATATTTCATTGCGCGGTAAGCGTAATCCAAACTGATTACTGCACCGCCAATATCATATTTAATACCGAAACCGGCATGTAAGCCATTATATATATTTTCATACTTTCCTTCACCCTCAGGTAATACAATGTATCCACCTCTGAGGTATAAAAGATCGTTGAATTCCAATTCAGCACCTAATTTAACTTCGTCATTATAAAAGTTATCATTTTTGTAAAGAGCATTTGCTTGTACTCCGATCGTACCGAACTTATGTGCATAACCAAAACCAAGTTCGATTGATGACGGAAGTTCAAATTCAGCAGCGTCAACTTTGTAAACAGAAATAGGATCTTGTCTGTTTAATAAGTCGGTCCCGCTTGTAATTTCGGAGTTAGCGCCATTAACCTGTACGTTCAAACCGGTTCCATCATATTTCATTGGGAAGCCTAGGTTCTTTAGCACAACTGCAAAGCTTAAACCATTAATGTTAGCTAAGTTATTATATGTAATACCAATGTTAAGAGCTAACCCATTAGCAGCAACTCTATCCATTCTTTCACTGATGAAATTACCTGTTAAACCGATAGATACTCTATCGCTTAACATTGTAGCATAGGTTAATCCAAGTACAGTGATAGATGGTTTAATGATTGAGCCTGTTCCATCCGGGAAATCGTTTGTAGTAATATTGATTTCACCAAGAGACAATGATTTAATACTCAAAGCGAGTGAACCAAGCCCTTCGATGTTGGTTGAAACAGCACCATATTCAACGTTAATATCAGCAAAGTAATTCATGTGAGAAAAAATCACATTTGTACCATTTGGGCTGCCTGGTAAATTTGCCGGATTCCAATAAAGTGATTCAATACCCTTAGAACCAAGTATTGAAGCGCCGGCCATAGAGATACCTCTAGCACCAACTGGAATCAATAATTCCGTTGCGCCAGCAGTACCATTTCTTTTTCCACCGCCTGCAAATAGGGTACCTGTAATCTGCATAAGAGCAAGTATTACAAGTAATCCTAATTTAAATTTCTTCATAATAATTTCTCCTTAAAATTTTATTAGAATTTATCTAATACTTGCGTTTCTTGAATAACGATAAGTTTCAACGTTTTCTTCACACCTTCTGACGGCATATCAACTTGAACTACGTACAAACCGCTTGCTACAGGTAAATTATCGAAGTTCTTGAGATCCCATCTTTGATATTGCGAATCTGTATTCTTATCGATTGTTCTAACTAGCTGACCAGCAAGGTTAAATATTCTAATCGTAGCCATCTTTGGTAAATGATTGAAAGTAACAAATCTTTGATATTTGTTAATTTCTTGAGAGTTAACACCATAATATGGGTTCGGGAATACATTTACCATATCAACATCTACTTTTGCTTGTTCAGCACTGAAAGCTGCTGTTGGGGCTGTGAATGTGAACTCATCTGCTGTACTGTTTGGCTTATTAGGATAGATGTAGAATTTATCAACTCCAGTACCGGTTGTTGAGAAACCAGTGGCTCCTCTTCTATTCCACATCGCTGTGTACATAATTCTAGCATCAAGAGTCTTATTACCACCCGCAATCAACTGACCGGTATTTACATCATTTGGAGTAGTTGTATAAGCTTCATCAAAAATATACAACCATTCTCTTGTATTAAGACCATTATCTGTAATATTTGAGTTGCTGCCCGGCCAATAAACACCATCCACTAAACCAGCTGTAGCATTATTTTCTAAGAAACCAACAGCAAGACGTTTTGGAGCTGCCGGGTCATCAATATTCCAAGCTGAAAGAGGAACATTCTGTTCGAAGATTTGGAATGAATAAGAGCCAAGTTTACTAATTATAAAAGGAGCAAATTCCGGTTTTGCTGCAGCGGCGTTTGCTAATCTCATGTAACGGTAGCCATAAGAAACGTTTACATCAGATTTATCTAACGTAACGCCTAAGTCACCCGTAAAATCTACTTTAGCTAATCTTAATTCAGTATTCTTCAGTTCAGTTGGACCAACAATCATTACGCCGTCAACAAACCAACCACGCGGGCTAGCCCAGCCTACTGTACCATGACTTCCAATACCGGCTGAAGCGCCGAAACCCTCCAAACCAAAGTTACCACCTGGATCACCGCCAGCCCAAGTGAATCTACGTGTACCGGCAACATCCCAGCCCCATAGTTTTTTGTCTTCGTCTGTAAAGGCGTCACTTTTCTTAACACCAAGGTCGGTTGGACCAGTTACTTTTACCATCAAACCGTCAACTATGTAATAGTCACCATTATCTGCTTGATTGTATTGATTATCAAGAACAACTTTGGTTCCATCATGTAATTGCCAGTAAGTATCACCATGAGTATCTGTTTTGAAAGATACTTTATAAGTTTTTCCGGTAACTTTGCTAGGATCAATTACAACAGCAAAAGCAAGACCATCACTTGTTCCCTTGTTGTGAGTAGCGTTGATAACGTCACCTGCTTTACTTGTTAGTTTAACGCCAGGGTCAGGTGTTTGGGGAACAGCAGTTAAAACATCTAAAGTTGTTGTAATAGCTTTTGTCTCGATAAACGATGAGTCAGTATTTGCATAAGCTCTTACAGCATAATAATATTTAGAACCGTTATTTAAGTTCTCGTTTGTTATATAGTTTTTGTTTAATACTATTTGACGTTGTAAGCCCGAGTCTTTTCCGTAATGATATACTTTTGTAATTGGGTCATTGCTTACAGGATCAATGTCTGGACCAATGATAGAAGTAGTACCATCAACAATATCGTATGTTGCTATACGAACAGTAGACGGATCTTCAATAGAAGAACCTTCAGTAGCTAACTGGAATACATCGTATCCTTGGAATTTATAGAATTCATCAACATATCCTTCGGTTGCATTAGCAGAAGCTAAATCAGAACCCCAGTTAAGAACTACTTGACGGTCTAAGTTAACAACATCAACTACCGGATTTAAGAACGGAGTTGGTTTCGGGAAGAAGTTATTGAACGCTTTTTGAGCTTCTTTATCAGCTGCTCTTAATAATGTGATTGCTCTGATATTGCTAATCCCAGCACGTCCACCAGCACATATTTGAGCTACTACAACTTCTTGTGTATCTCCATATGCTAATGTAAATGGACCGGAAGCCATACCCATTCTTCTATCACCCGGCTGATTTATAATTCCATCTAAATAACCGGTACCGGTAACCGGATCGCCGGAAAGAGGGAAGTTCGTTTCATTTTCCGAACGTGGGGTTACTTGTGTTGGTACAGGGAAATAATTACCATTACGAGTTTTACCTTGCATCAAGTTATAGAACTGTAATGCACCGGCAGAAGCATTCTGTTGCGGATCAAGGTAATCCGAAGTACCACCATTAACAAAGTAGTAAGAGCCGGTTGCAGGTAAATTCTTGTATCCGACCCACTTCTTATTCTTAAAAATTGCTGTGTCACTTGGAGCGTTTGTTTTAATTCTAGGACCTTGGAAAAAGTCGAAGCCGGCAGCCGGAGGATTAGTTCCATAAGTAGCATCACTGGCTTTTGCGTTATAGATGTACTGTAAGCTCAAGGTTGTATCAATGCCAACGTAATCATCGCCAGCATCACCGTTATCAGGATCAGACCACATTGTGACATACATATCTGTAACAGGTTTCCTTTGAGAGTTCTTATTAACAATAAGATATTTTCTGAATAACATGTTACCAAGGTCACCAGCTTTGTTGTAACCCCAAATTGTAACTTGTTGTTCAATACCCATTGGAAGCGAACCATACATAAAATCCATAGCAGCAACATCTAAATCGTTATTTACAAACCAAACAGTTTGGTCTGCACCAGGGAATCCAGGAATATCTTTAGTAGGATCATAACTACCGTTTTTATCTATATCTTCGTAAGGAGCTCCGTACGCAGCTGGCCATTCATTCCAATCTAATTGGTATTGGGCAACAACTTCAGCACCAGTAACTCCTTCATCTCTAGCTTCTGGTTTAACTTTGTTCAACATTTTAGCTGCTTCAGCATAACCAGGTACATCTCTTCTAACTCTAAAGATTCTTACATCATTGTCGCTTTCTGATTGGCGAGTACCATTATCCAAGATTCTACCTGGGCGTGTACCTTGGCGGTATGCAGAGCCGCTCACGCTTATAGCTCCGCCATCTAGTTTACCGCCCCAAACAAAACCAGATTGAAAAAATGGTGCTTTATTCGAGAATTTGGGGAATATAAAGCCAGAGTTTCCATTTGGTTGAATATCTGATGAACCGTTATTGTATATCCAAGTAGACGTATTGTTAATATTAAATCTGGTCGAGCTAGGGGAGCCCAGCGTCTTCCTCAGCTGATTTTTGCCGTCCCCTCCTTTTGCCGATAACGCGAAAGGAAGCGCCAAAACCAGCATGTAGATGAAAAACTTAATTAAATTTCTATTCATTTTATACTCCTTATTGTTGAGTAAACAAATTTATTACGAATTAATTAAACTCAAAACGCAAGCCTAATCTAACTTGTCTTGGTCCACTATAGTTGCCATAATTATTATACTGGTAGAATGCTAACTGAGCATCTCTATACAGTTGACCGTAATTCGCAATATTTTTGCTTACAAAATCCGGATTATTAATATCACCATTATCAGAAGCTGTACCCGTCTTAAGATGAACATCTGTTTCATTCTTAATATTGAATAAGTTAATTACAAATACATAGATATTTGCACTTAGTTTATCCATAATCTGGAAAGTCTTATCAACTCTTAAATCGAAGAACAATTGGTTAGGAGTTAACGATGTATTTAATGCTTCAAGAGGCTGACGGAAACGTGCATCAGTCTCAGCATTTAAACTTCCGGTTCCAAGTGTATATGGGTGACCAGAGCTGAAACGAACAAGAGCAGATACACCAAGCATTCTCAAATAAGAAGGAACGTCTGAGTCATTTCCAAAACGGTAATCAACATTCAAATTGCCTCTCATTGGGTAGTCGAATGCGAGAGGAGAAATATATTGTGGTGTAAATACTGTAACACCATCAAGAGGTGAACCAACTATACCTGCGTTTGAACTTGGATTAGAACCTGTTCCGCGAGCATCCTGGAAAGATATACTGGCATTGATTAATACGTTTTTAAATCTTCTCATGTTGAATGTTAATTCGATACCTTTAGTTGTAGCAAAATCACCATTTGTGAAGGATGCATAATCAGAGAACGGTGAATTCTTGTCAACTTTGATAATCCTATAATTCAATTGATCTTTAATATCTCTGTAGTAACCGGTAATATCAACTGAGAAAGCATCGCCTAACTGTTGAGAGAAACCGAGTTCATATTGTGTTGTTCTTGACGGTCTGAAGCCTAATGCAGTTGGATTAGCAATAAAGAATCCGCCACGTAGATTATTTGCATAAGCATGTAAACCGGCATACATTTGACCTAGAGCAGGCATCTGAACAAACTTGCCCCATTCAGCATGAAATACTGTTTTGTCTGTTACTGGGAAAGCAAAACCTAAACGCGGGCTTATGCTCTTAAATGCCGGATTTTTTTGCCAGCCGGCTTCTAACAATTTGCCATCACTAAAATTCATTCCCAACTCTGGTCTGGTAGGATCAACTAATTCCCAACCATCGGTGTCATAGTAATCAAATCTTAAACCAAGATTTAGGATAATGTCTTCATATTCAATTTTATCTTGAATATAAGCACTTGCGGTAACCGGTTTCATTGCTTCGTATAAACCATCACCGTCATATTCATTTCCAGATACATCATAACCATAATTGGTTACACCTTGACCTATCTGCTGATCAATTTTGTATTGTTCAATTTGAGCAGCAGTAGCTGTTGGGTTAGCTTTCTTATATGTATAAAGCTTATTAGCTAAGTCCGCAACTCCAACTGCGTTCCAGTTACGTATTGTATATTTTTCAAAAGAACCACCAATCTTAATCGTATGAACTTTACCAAGCATGTAAACTAGATTGCCGGCTAAAGTAAGACCGGTACGTTTGTTCCAGGAAACACCAAAGTTATTACCTCCTGGAAGAGATCCGTCTTTTGTAAAACCAAAATTCCATACAGTTATACCACGTTGGTAGTAGTATCTTGAATCTGCAGCAGTGTACTGTCCAGTTTCAAAAGTATTTAAATCCGCTTTTGATCTTGTCCAGACCCAGCCAGCTTGAGCGTTTAGTAAGCTATCACCATAGACCCATGGATCTTTTCCAAGAGCTTGGTCATAAGTCTCTCCGCCGTAGCTTAAATAACCTGCATTTAATTCATAGTACAGATTAGGGTTAATTACGTGGGTAATCTTTGCTGTGTATAAACCATCCCAGTTATTGTTTGTACCGCGTCTAGTTTGTAGCATAGTACCTAAACCATTTTGACCGCCGTTATGACCCGGTTTCCATGAGTAGTTAACGCCGAATCTAACTATGAAAGGTTTTAAATCCAAGCTTAAAGTACCTGCATAGCTATATCTGTTAGATTCGTTTCCTTGGAAAGGACCGCCGGGGTGTACTAAGTAAAATGAATCTTGTGCTACCGGGTCTTTGATCCAGCCAACATTAATAGGATCATTCCAGCCAGCGTTACCACGATTAAATCCATAGTTAAAATTGAAGAAAAACTTTGCTATATCTTTTGCAAAAGGAACCGGACCGCTGGTAGTAAATGATTGCTCATTGTATCCCCACCAGTAAGCTCCTAAGCGTTGTTTACCATCAAAAGCATTTTTTCTGCTTTTGAAAGTAACGTTATCTGTAATGTATTCATAACTAACTTTATACTGGTCGGTACCAGATCTCATTTGTTGACGAACGATACCGGCATTAGAGTTACCGAATTCTGCTGAGTAACCACCAGACTGAACTTGAATTTCTTCAAGTACATCCTGATTTAATGTTACAACAGTACCGGCAGCAATAGGGCTTTTAATTGAAACTCCATCCAAATAAAAACCAACTTCATCAATACGACCGCCACGGATTACTACTTGATCGTCTCCGTTCCTGTCTTTGTAAAAAGCTACACCGGCAGTAAGACCAATAATTCCTTGAACACCTCTGGATGGGAGTGCAGCAATATCTTCCTGAGTTGTAATTCTTACAGCGTTTGTGTTATCCCTCTGAACGAGAGGTTTTTGAGCAACAATTTCTACTGTTCCAACTTGTATGTCTTCGCTAGGTAATTCGAAGTTAACATACGAAGTAAGATCTGCATTAACTCTCACGCCGGACAATGTAATTGTCTGATAACCAACGTAAGCAGCCTTGAGAGTGTAAACACCTGCTTCAAGGTTTTGAATTTGGTATTCGCCGTTTGCATCGGTGTTAGCGCCAGATTGTGTGCCAACTACATAAACGTTAGCGCCTATCAGAGCTTCGCCTGTCTGCAAATCAACTACTTTTCCTCTGATCTTGCCTCTTGTACCTGCGGTGAGTAAAACAGGTAAAATTGCAAGAAGTAGCAAAAGGTAAAAAATCTTTCGCTGCATAGTTTACTCCTTATTTGTTGATTAAATTAAGAAAGGGTTTTCGAAGTGATAAAACTTGTAACAGAACTGTCAATAATACCTCCTCAAAGTTATTAAAACTTTTTTCCTTTAGTTTTGATACCAGAATTTTACCCTTCATACTGCGGAACATTTGGCTTCCTAAAAGCGTCTAAAAGAAAACTTTTTACTCTCTTGAAAAGCGCTTTCAAAATAGTACCCATCCGTATTGAAAGCAAGAAGAATTATTTCCTTTTTTGAGTTTTTTACAAAGCCTTATTTCTTGTGTTGAATTTACAATTAGGGCTTTTCTTTGTCAAGGACTTAAAAGCCCTATTTATACTTTATTCACGAATTTTAATTAAGAACTTTATCAATTTTTTCTACAAAAGTTCCTTTTGGAACAGCGCCAATAATTGTCTCTTTGATTTCACCGCCTTTCAAAATTAAAACTGTTGGAATACTTCTTACACCGTATTTAATTGCTACTTGTTGATTTTCATCCACATCTAATTTTCCAATCTTTACTTTTCCTTCGTATTGCGCAGCTAAGTCTTCCATGATGGGAGCTATCATTCTGCATGGACCACACCAAGTAGCCCAAAAATCAATAACAACAGGTATATCAGATTTTAATGCTTCAGCATCAAAATTAGAATCAGTAAAGGTAAATGGTTTCATTTTACTCTCCTTTTATAATCGAATTACATTGCGCCGTTTTTCTTAAGAAGCTCACGTGCAATTATTCCTTTTTGAATTTCACTTGTTCCTTCGAATATTCTGTTAATTCTTGAATCGCGATAATATCTTTCAATCGGCAGTTCTCTTGAGTAGCCCATTCCGCCATATATCTGAACTGCAAAATCTGCAATCTTATCGAGCGATTCCGAACAATACAATTTAACAATTGCAGATGCCTTGGAAACATCTTTTTTCAAATCATAATCTATAGCTGTTCTGTAAACCATAGATTCCATGGCATAAATCATAGTTGCCATTTCTGCAATCATAAATTGAATTGCTTGAAAGTTGGAAATGGTCTGATCAAATTGCTTACGCTGCTTAGAATACTGAACAGACATCTCCAACAGTTCTTTAGAAGCGCCAATGCAGCAAGCACCTAAACCTAGTCTACCGGCATTAAGAGTTTTCATTGCTAAAATAAAAGCACGTCCTTCTGTTCCAATTAAATTTTCTTTTGGAATTCTAACATTGTCAAAAGTAATCGCATTGGTTGTACTTCCCTTTATACCCATTTTCTTTTCTGCCGGACCCGCATGATAACCAGGCAAATTTGTTTCAACAATAAACGCGCTTATGCCTTTATCTGTTCTTGCGAAAACAGAAACAGTATCTGCAATAGCTCCGTTTGTAATCCAAAGTTTTTCACCGTTGATTACCCATTCGTCTCCATCAAGATGAGCGCGGGTTTTAACATTGAATGAATCCGAACCGGCTTGAGCTTCCGTTAAACAAAAGGCGCCGATTTTTTCTCCCTTAGCAAGGGGAACAAGATATTTCTGTTTTTGTTCTTCAGTTCCGCCGATATAAATAACATTGGAACCTATTGACTGATGCGCGCCGATGAATGTTGCTGTTGACATACATCCTCGGGCAATTTCTTCTTGCATTACACAGTAACCAACTTCCCCGAATCCGCCGCCGCCATATTCTTCCGGAAAAGAAACACCAAGAAATCCGAGCTCGCCAAGTTTTTGTCTTAGCTCTGCCGGAATTTTTTCTTCTGCATCTATTTTTGCCGCAATAGGTTTGATTTCGTTGTTAACAAAATCGCGCGTCATATCGCGCAGCATGATTTGTTCTTCTGAGAATTGGAATTCTTGCATTTTATTTATCCAGTTATTTAATGATATGGCTTGTCTTCTCGCCAATGTAATTAACAATGTACTCAGCGCCATCAACGCCAATAACATTTCCGGAAATCCAATCGGCTTTTTCATCGCATAAAAGAACGATAGCCCTTGCAACATCTTCCGGAGTAGTTAATCTATTGTGCGGATTTTTTTGTTTTGCCGCGCTCATCATCTTATCGAACATAGGAATTTTGTTTCCTGCCGGAGTATCGGTTACGCCAGCCATGATAGAATTGCATGTGATTTTCATGTGACCAAGTTCAACGGAAAGCTGACGTATATGCGCTTCGAGAGAAGCCTTGGCAGCTGATACAGCGCCGTAATTTGGAATAACAGTATGAGAGCCTGCGCTAGTGAGGGCAAAGATTCTTCCGCCGTGTGCAAACAAATCACGTTGAACTAAGCCTTGTGTCCAGTACACCAACGAGTGAGCCATTACATCCAGTGTCATATTCATTTGGGAAGGAGACATACAATCATTTGGATTTTTTGAAACGAACGGTTTCAAAGTTCCAAAAGCCAATGAATGAATTAAGACATGAACATGAGGATGTTCTTTGGTTGCAAAGCGTTCTTTAACTTCATCAAGAGTATCGTTTATTTTAATTTGATCTGCAGCATTTATATTAAAGAATACAGCTTTTTGTCCTGTTCTTTCTATTTTTTTTATAACCTGTTGAACGGATGGCATTGTTGCTTGACGGTCTAAGTGAATTCCAAAAATGTTATAACCATGTTTTGCAAGTTCAACTGCAGACGCTCCGCCAAAACCGCTTGAAGCACCAAGAATTAGTGCCCATTTTTTTTCCATTTAGTTTTCCTCTCTCCTAAATTGTGGGGCAAACTTAATAAATCGGTTTTTGATTTCAAATGAAAAGTAAGAATGGTTAAGTAGGGAAATATCTTACACAATCATCCCCTAAAAGCAAAGTTAGCTTAGAAATCAGCTCATCGCTTACCGAAACTTTGCTGGAAATCAAAAATTCCCGGTTTGAGCCGTTATCCTTTAATGCTACTACAACTTGTAATTTACCAGGATGCTCTTCAAGAATTTTTTTTAACTCAAGCATCTTTTCTTTATCGTGAATAGATGAATCTACAATAATTCCCAGACTTTTAGTCAGCTTTTGTTTTACTTCACTTAACGGCATTGCTTCATCAACATGAAGTTTGATTGCATCTCCGCTGCTTTCGAGATTACCTTTTACAAGAATTGTTGATTCCGGCAGAATAAGATTTTCGCATTTAGCGTAAACTTTGGAAAACATTAAACACTCGCATGAACCGGAAAAATCATCCAGTTTGAAAAATGCCATGTTGTTGCCGCGCTTGTCCATCTTTGTTCTAAAATCAGTTACAACGCCAATAGCCCGCACGGGCTCTTTGAAATTGTAAGTTTCCTCTTCACCCAAATGAACTGATGCGAACGAGTTATACTCAGCTTCGTATTTGCGGAGTGGATGATCAGTTAAATAAAAACCAAGTACTTCCCTTTCTTTTGCAAGTCTGTCTTTTACTTCCCAGGCTGGAACGTTAGGTAAAGTTCTTTCCACATCTTCAAAAGTATCGTGTGAAGCGCCGAACAAACTATCTACTGTAGAGTTTTTTGATGTTTGAACTTTGCCCCCAAACTCCAAAGCTTCTTGAATTGCCAAAAAATTCTGAGCTCGAGTTCCGCCGAGAGAATCGAAAGCGCCGGCTAAAACCAAGCCTTCAAGTGCACGCTTATTAACAACGCGCGTGTCTGTATTGGAACAGAAATCATAAATGTCTTTAAAATTTCTTCCGAGATTATCATGCGAATTTTTGATTGCTTCAACAGCGCCAACTCCAACATTCTTAATCGCGCTCATTCCGAAAATGATAGTCTTTTGCTTAACACCAAACTTAACAGTTGGATGATTAATATCAGGCGGCTGAACTTTAACACCCAGCTTTCGGCAGTCTTCAAGTAAAGTTGTAACTTTATCCGAGTCGCCATATTCGTTGGAAAGGTTAGCGGCAAGAAATTCTTCCGGATAATGAGCCTTTAAGTAAGCAGTTTGGTATGCAACTATTGAATAAGCAACCGAGTGACTTTTGTTAAATCCGTAATTGGCAAACTTATCAATCACATCAAAAATTTCCGAAGCGATTCGTTTATCTATATTATTAGCAAAAGCGCCGGCAACAAATTTTTCTTTTTGTTCTGCCATTGCTTTCAAATCTTTCTTACCCATTGCACGGCGCAGAATATCAGCCTCAGCGAGCGACATTCCGGCAACTTTGTTTGCAATCTGAATTACTTGTTCCTGATAAACAATTACACCGTAAGTTTCTTTTAGAATTGTTTCGAGCACATGATGTAAATACGCAATCTTTTTCTTTCCATTTTTACAAGCGATGAAGTCATCAATAAAATCCATTGGTCCAGGGCGGTACAAAGCATTCATTGCTGAAAGATCTAAAATGGATGATGGGCGAAGTTGCTTTAAGTACTCGCGCATCGGACCACTTTCAAACTGGAAAACAGCTGTTGTTTGTCCACGGCTAAATAATTCGTATGTCTTCGCATCATCAACCGGAATATCATCTATATTAATATTTTCGCCACGGTTTTCTTTTACTAGATCAATAGTATCGCGGATGATTGAAAGCGTACGTAAACCAAGAAAATCCATTTTGAGCAAACCGGCATCTTCAAGGTCCTTCATGTTGAATTGAGTAACAACTGCGTTATCATCACCATAAATTGCGAGTGGAACGTGATCGCTTACTGCACCAGGTGTAATTACAACTCCTGCCGCATGTTTGGAAGCATTACGGTTCATACCCTCAAGTATTCGCGAATATTTCAGCAACTCAAGCATCAGCGGGTCGGTTGTGTTCTTGAGTTCACGCAATTCCGGGACTTCTTCCAGCGCTTGATCTATTGTGTAAACCCGACCGAACTTGGAAGGAATCCACTTAGTAATTTCATTTACTTTCGGAATAGGAATTTTGAGAACACGGGCAACATCACGTATAACTGCTTTTGAAGACAATCTATTGAAAGTAATAATCTGAGCTACAGAACTTTCCCCATACTTTTCCCGCACATAAGTAATTACATCTTCGCGCTGATCGTCTGCAAAATCAACATCTATATCGGGCATGGATTTACGCGAAGGATTCAAAAATCTTTCGAAGAGCAAATTATATTTTAGCGGATCAACATTAGTAATACCAAGAGCGTAAGCAACTAAACTTCCCGCCGCGCTGCCGCGTCCCGGACCAACCGGTATTCCTTTACTCTTTGCTGCATTGATAAAATCTTGCACAACCAAAAAATAACCGGGATACTGCATTTCATTGATAACTCTAACTTCGTATCTAAATCTGTCTTCAATCTCCGGTGTTATTGTTTTAAATCTTTTCTGCAAACCTTCTTCGGCTAGCTGAACAAAATATTCATCAAGCGATTTTGCTTTAGAATCTTTTGGAATTGGAAAGTGAGGGAACAAATGTCCTTCGGCTTTCAAGTTTAAATTTATCTTCTCTTCAATCTCAATTGTGTGCTCTATTGCGCCTTTGAAATTCTTGAATATCTTTTTCATCTCTTCGGCGCTTTTGAAATAAATCTCTTCAGTCCCGTAACGAAGATCTTTATAGTCCACCGTTCCCGTTTTATCGCCAAGGCAGAGCAGAACGTTATGCGGTATTGCGTGCTCTTTCTCGATATAATGAATATCATTTGTACCGACAAGCTTAGCATTTATATCTCTTGCAAGTTTCGGCATTCCGTCAAGAAGCGGTTGCTCAATCTGCAACCCATGGTTTTGCACTTCGAGATAAAAATCATCACCGAATAATTCTTTTAGCTGAATTGCGATTCGGCGGGCTTTTGCGTAATCATCATTAATGAGCGCTGATGAAACCGGACCAGCAGGACAAGCTGTAGTGCAGATTAAACCTTCACTATATTTTTGTAATGTTTCGAAGTCAATTCTTGGTCTGTAATAGAAGCCTTCAATGTGCCCGATTGTAGAGAGCTTCATCAAGTTTTTGTAGCCGATATTATTCTTTGCAAGTAGAACTAGGTGATTGTAATGCTTCTTCTTTGTTCCATAATCCGGTTCATCACCTTTGCGGTCGAAGCGAGTTCCATCAATTACAATGTAGGCTTCCATTCCGATGATTGGCTTGATGCCTTCTTTGGTAGCTTTCTTATAAAACTCAGAAACGCCAAACATAACACCGTGGTCTGTTAGAGCCACAGCGTGCATGTTGTGTCGTTTTGCGGCAAGCACAAGTGATTCCACACTACAAGCAGCGTCTTGCAAGCTGTAATGTGAATGATTATGTAAGTGTATAAAATCAGAAGCCATTTATTAATTACGATTTAGGAATTTGGAATTACGATTTAAAAGTAATTCTCAATTCTCCATTTTCAATTCTCAATTATTTCGTTCCAGTGTGTCCGAAGCCGCCTTCGCCTCTTTGGCTGGCGTTCAAATCATCAGTTACTTTCAAATCTGCCAAATAGACTTTGGATAAAACCATCTGAGCGATTCTATCGCCGCGCTTAATTACAAAATCTTTTTCACCAAAGTTGAAGAGAATTACTTTCACTTCACCTCGGTAGTCTGAATCAATTGTACCGGGAGAATTTAGAACTCCAATTCCGTGTTTAACGGCTAATCCACTGCGCGGGCGGACTTGTATTTCAAATCCATGAGGAATTTCCACACGAAGATTTGTTGGTACGAGTGAAACTTTTCCCGTTGGAATAATTACTTCATTTTCTACTGCGGCGCGAAGATCAAGTCCGCTGCTTCCTTCCGTTGCATATTCCGGAAGTGGTATATCTAAAAAGTTTTCAGATATGTGCTGAATTCTAATTTCTATTTTTTCCATTGCCCTTAGCGAAGTGTTTATGACAAAGATATGAACAAAAAATAATTTTCAATTCTTGATTTTAAAGAATCTACATTTGGAAAGTTGAACTACTTAATCCGGAGAAGCATCTTACTAAGTCTAAGAATTTCACTTTTACTTACCACACGCATAACAAAAAGCATCCCAACAAACCCTAAGAGCATAATCAGTTTATAAGTGAACGTTAATCCAACATTATAATAGATATAATAATAAACACCGCTGGTAGCAAATAAAAGGAAAATTATACGAGCGATTTTCGAGAGTTCATATTCAATCTTGTAAAACTTTTGAGAGTAATAGTACAATCCGTAAGCCATAACGATATAGGAGGCAAGAGTAGCAAGTGCGGCGCCCACAATTCCCAAAGCCGGAATTAGCAAAAGATTTGCAACTACATTTACAATTGCGCCGGCACTGGTTACAATTGGGAAATATTTTGTTTTCTCCTCAATATAAATTCCAGCTTGAAAGTTGTAGTAAATTCCGTTGAATAAATATCCAAGCAAAATGATTGGAACGATTACAAGTCCATCCTGGTAGCGCTCTTGATAAATCGAAATGCCAAATATTTTCATCTTCATTACATCATCAATAAATAATGAAATTACTATCCAAAGAAGGCTTGTAAATAGTAGAAATAATGTTAGAACTTTCGAAAAGATTTCTTTTGCATTTTTTTCTTTTGCGTTGGTTAGAAAAAAGGGCTGCCACGCAAACTGGAACATCATAACAACAAGCATCATCAACGTACCAAGTTTGTAAGAAGCAGAAAACACACCAAGCGTTTCATAATCTGTTAGTTTTTCAACCATTGGTCTGTTAATTACTTGTACAATTGTTGCAGATAAGCTCGCGGGCAAATATGGTACGCCAAACCAAAACATTTTTCTTAGATACTCTTTATCAATTTTCAAGACAAGGTTTTGGAGAATATCGGGAGCGAGCAGCACAAGATTTAGTAAGGAAGCAATTAAATTAGCAACGAAAATTGATTCCATTCCCCATTTCAATTTGATAAAGAAGAATAGATTCAATAATAGATTTACAACGATATTAATCAGACGTATAAGAGCAAACTTCTTGGACTTTCTCTCTAACCGAAGATACGCGAATGGAATTATTGTAACTGTATCTAGTATTAAAATAAAAATTAGATAGTAAAAGAACCGATAAAAACGATCTGGATCAATCAACAAATACTTTTCCGGAATATCCAGATAACTCATAAACGAATTCTGTAGGAAATAAAGGGCTACTGATAAAATAATGGTAGTTACTGTAACGGCAATTAATGCTGTAGAAAATACTTTCTTCTTAGTTTCGCCGGAATTGAGAGATGCATACTTCATAAATGCCGCATCCATTCCATAAATAAAAACAACATTTAGAAAGGCTATAGCCGCGTAGTAGTTATTGTAAATTCCCATTTCACCTTTATCGGGTAAAACGTGAGTATAGAAAGGAGTTAGAATAAAACCGAAAAATCTACCTAGGATGGTGCTTATTCCATAAACAGCGGTGTCTTTTGTAAGTTGCTTAATCTTATCTAACATCTATAAAAATCCAGCCAAACAATTCTTGGCGTTATTACTTCGTTTCAAAATATTTAGCTAAAACGTCAATGTAAACTTTGGGAGGTCGCACAGCTTTTTTAGTGTCTTCGCGAATGAATACGTGTGTGGTAAATCCTTCAGCAACAATTTCGCCGGTTTCTTTTTTCTTTACAACATATTCAACTTTCGGTCGCGGCGTGTAAAGTTCTCTTACAGTTGCATGAATTTCAAGTAAGTCATCGTAAGTTGCCGGGGAAAGATATTTAACACCGGCTTCAATTAACGGTAGTTGATAACCTTGTTCTTCGATCTTTCTATAAGGAAAACCGATTGATCTGAATAGTTCTGTTCTGCCTACTTCAAAGTACTCTAAGTATTTTCCGTTATAAACAAATTGCATTTTGTCCGTATCTGCGTAACGAACACGAATCTCAGCGGCATTTGTAATCATTGATATATCAGAAGTTTAGTGGATGAACAACATTAATTGTAAAGACGCTCCGTTGGAGCGTCTCACTTATATATTTTTTTTAGACGATTCACCGAGTCGTCTCTACAAAAAATTCTAGAGTTACTTATTCTTCGTAAACTCCCATCTTGCCAAATTTTTCTAAACGGTTTGAAATTAACTTTTCCGGCTTAATCTTAATCAAAGCTGCAAGTTCTTCTTTGAGTACAGTTTTTAATGTAACAGCCATTTGATGATGATCTTTATGAGCGCCGCCAAGCGGTTCCGGAATTATTCTATCAATAATTCCTTGTTCTAATAAATCTTCCGCGGTGAGTCTGAGCGATTCGGCAGCTTGTTCTTTGTATTCCCAACTGCGCCATAAAATGCTTGAGCAAGATTCCGGGCTGATTACAGAATACCAAGTATTTTGCAGCATCAAAACTCTATCGCCAACGCCAATACCAAGAGCACCGCCGCTTGCGCCTTCACCAATAATAACAACAACGATTGGGACTTTAAGACGGCTCATCTCCAGCAAGTTTCTAGCAATCGCTTCGGCTTGTCCGCGCTCTTCGGCTTCAATACCAGGATATGCGCCCGGCGTATCGAGCATTGTTATTACAGGAATTTTGAATTTCTCAGCAAGTTTCATCAAACGCAAAGCTTTGCGGTAGCCTTCCGGATTCGGCATTCCAAAATTTCTAAACACATTTGATTTTGTATCGCGTCCTTTTTGATGACCAATAATCATAACTTTTTGACCATCAATCTTAGCAAGCCCGGCAACAATTGCGTGATCATCTTTAAATGCACGGTCTCCATGTAACTCAATAAAACCTTCGGTAATCATGTAGATATAATCAAGAGTATATGGACGTTCCGGATGACGAGCTAATTGAACTCTTTGCCAACGTGTTAGATTGCTATATATACTCTGTTTTAACTGAAGAACTTTTTCTTCGAGAGTTTTAATTTCGCTGGAAATGTCTAAAGCAGTTTCGTGCTTGCGCATTTCTTCAATTTTGTTTTCGAGATCGATAATCGGTTTTTCGAAATCGAGAACGTTCTTTGCCATTTTTACTCCGTCCTAAAAAACATTTTCGAAAATGTCTTACCAAGAATTTCCAAGTCTAACCAAAAACTTTGATTTCTCGCGTAGAAGATATCCAACTTTTTCATTTCGTCTGTATCGGTTTGACTCAAACTCTCAATGAACCAGAATCCGGTTAAACCCACTTTACCTACATACAGACCATCTTGGTAAGAAGAAGCTCTGGGACCTACAAAAGATTTGCTTCCCACACACACTTGCGGAACGCCGAGTACGAATTGAGTAAAACTGCCCTTTTGTAACGTGAACTTCTGAAGCAAATATATAAACGGATAAACCAAAAACAAAGCTAAGTGACCCACTATAAGATCGAAGAGTCTTTTAGTAATTCTGCTGCTAATCGTTGAAACATTGTAATTAACTTTGAGAAGTGAAATATCATCCAGCATCGTCATGGAAGATTTGCCGACTAAATAGTCCATCTTTTTTCCAACAACAAGAAACTCAACATTCAAGCCTTGGCATTCCGAAACAACAGAAAACATTTGGTTGAAGGGTAAATCATCCGAAGAAAAAATCACTTTCTCAATCCGCTCTTCTTCGATTATCTTTTTGATATTCTCCGTTGAGCCTAAAAATGTATGCGCTCCAATTTTTTCGCCAATATTTTTGCGTGATAAGCCGATAAATCCGACTATTTGATATAGCTTCATCACGTTTGACTTGAGCTTTGAAGCAACTTCTTCAACGTGACTTTCGCTACCAACAATTAGCGTTCTTGATTTTCTGGTATCGGCAGCTAGCCCAAATCTGAATATCACTTTCAGCATTATCCGCCAGAGTAAAAACACAACAAAGCAAACTGCGTAAGTAATCAATACAACGGCACGGCTGAAGCCAAATTGCTTAAAGAAATAGGTTATCGCTGAAAGGAATACTAATCCATAGATAAGTGAGATAAACATTCTGAGAACGGAAATTGAGCTTTTCCTGTAAGCGCCGCTCAATAGCGAAATGAATATTTGAATAAGTGAAGGCACAAAATAAACCCATGGCTTTGCGTAATTAGGAAATCCATGAATTCGTGTTTCGAGATATAACTTTTCTGAAATGATAATGACCGATGAGAAAACAAAGAAATCTACAACGATAGAAATAATTGAGAGTTTATAAACATTTGCAAACGCAATAAGCTTACGGAAAACAATCGCCAATTGAAGAATTGTTTCTACAATGATTGAAGTTGAGAAATGCTTCTTCACAAAAAGATGCATTGCATCGTAGAAGACTTTTGTTTCATCAATGCTGCTTCGCTTTGTGCTTTCCCCTTTATAGTGAATTATTTCCGTCTCGTGCACATAATAAACCTTGTAGCCGGCTTTTTGAGTTCTGTAACATAAATCCAAATCTTCACCATACATAAAGAACTGAGGGTCGAATCCTCCAATCTTATCATAAACAACCTTGCGTAACATCATGAAAGCGCCGCTGACTGCATCTACTTCGTAAGTTTGGTTTTCGTCTAAGTAAGTAAGATTGTAACGAGCAAACAACTTGCTTTTAGGAAACAGCGTACTCAAACCCATAACTTTTGTGAATGAAGTCCAAGGACCGGGAAAACCTCTGCGGCAAGCAAGCTGTAATGTTCCATCTGGATTCAGAACTTTGCAGCCGGCAATTCCGCAATCCGGTGTAGCTTCAAAGAAGCTAATCATTTCGGCAAAAGTATCTTCTTTAACAATAGTATCGGGATTTATCAGCAAAATGTATTTGCCTTTTGCCAGAACCAGAGCTTGATTATTGGCAGCGCCGAAACCAACATTCTTTGCGTTAGCAATTAGTTTAATGTCCGGAAATTTTTCTTTGACCGCTTCCACGCTCCCATCATCTGAGGCATTATCAACAACAAAAATTTCTGTTGTTAACCCGGATGAAGCTTTGCGGATAGACTCGAGAAGATTCAGAACGAATTCTTTTACATTGTAGTTAACTATTATAATAGATAAGTCAATCATTCCGAATTTAATTTAGTGTGCCAAAGATGCTTTTGAGGCGAAGCTTCCAAACCATAGTAATTGCTTCGCGGACAATTTTCTTAGACATTTTGGAAGTTCCTTCTACTCTATCAACAAATGTAATTGGTACTTCCACTATTTTGAATCCAAGCTGATATGCTTTGTAATTCATCTCAATCTGAAATGAATAACCGTTGGAGTGAATTTTCTCTAAATTGATTGCACTAAGCACTTCCTTACGGAAGCATTTGAAACCGCCTGTTCCATCTTTAATAGGCATTCCGGTGATAATTCTTGTATATAAATTTGCACCGTAACTCAGCAGCAATCTCCTAATTGGCCAGTTAATAACACGCACGCCATAAATATATCGGCTTCCTATAACTAAATCGTACTGCTTAATCATTTCTAAAAATGTTTCTATCTCTTGCGGGTCGTGAGAAAAATCTGCATCCATCTGAATTGCGTAATCATAGCCGTTGGCAAGCATATATTTGAAGCCGGCAACGTAAGCTGTTCCAAGCCCCATTTTACCTGGGCGCTCAATAATTTTAATTCTCGGAACCGTCTTAGCTGCTTCTTTCACCCAACCGGCAGTGCCGTCGGGAGAGTTATCATCAACAACTAAAACATCCACAGACGGAAAGGAGCTAAGTATATCCGGCAACAATCTTTTGATGTTGTGAATTTCATTGTAAGTTGGAATAATAACAAGAGCTTTCATTCGTAATGTCCTTTCCCAAAGAATACTACAAAAACAGTTCTAAAAATTATTTTGAAGTCCATCCGCAAACTCATGTTCTCAATATAAAATAAATCGTAACGAAGTTTAACTTTTACATCTTCAATTGTTTCATCGTATTTATGTTTTACTTGAGCCCAGCCGGTAATCCCGGGGCGAACTTTTAATCTGCGCTTATAAAGAGGAATCTCTTTGGAAAGTTTCTCAACAAAGAAAGGTCTTTCTGGACGAGGACCAACAAAACTCATATCCCCCTTCAGAACATTGTAAGCTTGAGGAATTTCATCTAATCGAAACTTGCGAACATATTTTCCAACACTAGTAATTCTCGGATCGTCTTTGGTTGACCAAACCGGACCGGTATGTTTTTCCGCATCAATATACATAGTCCTAAATTTCAAAATTCGGAAAGGTCTTCCATTTAAGCCGCTTCTCTCCTGGCGATAAAAGATTGGTCCGGCACTATCAAGCTTAATTAACAAGGAGGTAACTATAGTTACCGGAGAAGTTATTACAAGAAGTAAAAGTGAAAGCACAACATCCATAACCCGTTTTAATTTCTTTTCCCACACCGGCATTAACTCCGGCATAACATCAATTAACGGGAAACTATAAAGCTGTGCAATTTTTGCTTGTCCGCTAATTATGTCGTACAAATCGGGCACCATCTTAATTTCGATATTTTTATCGCCGCATCGTTCAATAACATCAACAATAATATCTTCTTCGTTTCTGCCGAGCGAAATAATAATGTTTGTGATGCTTAGTCGCTCAATTACCTTTTCCAAATTTTCAACAACATCAATTACTTTTATATTCTTGAATTCTTTGCCGATTTCATTTTCGTGTGCGGCAACGTAAGCAACAATATCTAAACCGAGTTCTTTAAAGCGACTTACAGAAGTATGAACCTCGTTAGCTTTTTCGTTAAAGCCAACAATTAGCGCGTTTCTTCTTCCAACTCCGCCGGCAAGTAATTTTCTTTGTATGCTTCGGATTACTAATCTGCCAAGTCCAACTATTCCGAAGAAGATTCCCCAATAGAAGAATATGTAAAAACGGTTTGCCGATTGAACATCGCGTAGGTAATCATCGTAAAGAATTAGAAAGAAGATTATAAAAATTCCTACGAATGATGCTTTGAAAAGAGTTGAAAGCTCATCAAGACGGGAAAGTGCAAACCACGTGCGGTACATTCCTACAAAAGTGAAAATAACCAGCCAGTAAAAATATATTGCAAACATCGGCAATAGAAAATCGGGCTGAGAAATTAAATCGAACCAACCGCTTTCTACGCGAATAAAAAAGAAAGTCAGCCAGGCAATGTTAATTGTTAGAAAGTCTGTAAGCAGTACTAATATTTTTTCAATCTTTTTGTTCATTCTTAAAATCTGTTATTAATGTTTAATTTTTCGACTACTTTGGACTATCCGAAGGATTCCTATGGAAAAGTCCATTACTGACTGCTGTTCTTTTCTAACCCCACGCTTAAGTGTGGGGTTATTACTAAACTATTAAGAATTGGCTTTAGTCCTTGATTACTTCCTATGCTTAATTAATTCAGTTGAGTTAGAACTTTATCTGCAACAAAATCTCCAATCGAAAGCGAAGCTGTTGCCGCCGGAGAAGGAGCGTTACAAACATGCACAACTCTTTTATCCTCAACAATGTAAAAATCGTCCAGCAATCTTCCATCCTTCATACAAGCTTGTGCGCGAACTCCGGAACCGCCGTCTTCAAGGTCTTCGGCTTTAATTTCCGGAACAAGCTTTTGCAGCGCTTTAACAAATGCTTGTTTGTTATATGAACGGTAAAATTCGCCCAATCCGGTTTTCCAGTGCTTAAACATAATTTTATGAAAACCGCTCCAGGTAAATGTTTCAAATGTATCGCGCAGATTAAAACTTGTTTTGTTATACCCTTCCCTTTTGAAAGAGAGAACTGCGTTTGGTCCGCATTCAACTTCGTTATCTATCATTCGCGTAAAGTGAACACCGAGAAACGGAAATGAGGGATCAGGAACCGGATAGATAAGTGTCTTAACCAAATGCTGAGCTTCCTTTTTCAATTTATAATACTCTCCGCGGAATGGAACCAGCCGGTAAGGCAAATCCGGATGAGTAATTTTTGCAATTCTATCTGAAAATAATCCGGTACAAGTAACAACTGTCTTGCCAATAAAAGTTTGATCTTTCGAAATAACTTCGCAATGATCTTGTCTGATGGAAATGTTTTCAATTTGTTGGCTGAAGATAATTTGAGTGTTATAGCTTTTTGCTACTTCCAAATATTTGTTGGATACCTCGGTGTAATCAATTATTCCCGTTTGAGGAACTTTTATTGCTGCAACTCCCGCAGCATACGGTTCAATTTCTTTGAGTTCATCTGAATTGAGAATTTGCAATCCTTTCAGTCCATTCTGAATTCCTCTCTCGTAAATATTTTTCATAATAGGAAGTTCAGCTTCTGAAGCTGCTAAAATAATCTTGCCGCAAATATCAAATTTCACATCATGCTTGCGTGCGAAATCAAGAAGCATATTGTAACCGCGAGTGCAATTCTCCGCCTTCAAACTTCCGGGTTTATAATAGATGCCGGAATGAATAACGCCGCTATTGTTACCGGTTTGATGTTTGGCTACATCACTTTCCTTTTCTATGAATAGAATCTTGAGCAAAGGATTTTTCTCGAGAAGCTTTACTCCGCTCGCCAAGCCAACAATTCCCGCACCAACAATAATTACATCGTACATATATTTATCTCTCGGTAGATGTCCAAATTACACTGTGCTTTTTCTTCCTGAACTTTATATACCCGGCAGCAACGGCAATGTTCGAAACAACAAAAAAATATGGTAAAGAGAAAACCGACATTTGAATTTTAAGTTTGGAAAACACAAAACCAACAGCAGCTAAAAAGTAAAACAGAATTTGCAATGAAAAAAACAACGCAGCTGCAAAGCTGTATAAAGCAAGTGAGTAACTTAAAATTAGAGTCAGCGATAGTAGGAACGGCAATCCCCATCTTGTTACCTTGTGTGAGAAAAATGCGTAAGCCAGCAAACGGTTTTTTGAAAACAGCAACTGCTTAAAATCAGCCAGAAGTTGAAAGTTAGTCGCGCTGAATCTCACTTTACGGTTGTACTCGGACTGCAAATCGTTGCCGGTGTTTTCGTAGGCAACGGCATCCTCTTTGTAATTAAACTTGTAACCTTGGGCAACAATAGAAAGCGAGATAAACAAATCATCGGTTACAGCTTTTTCCGTGGGAATATTCCGGTAAAGGCTTCGTCTAATCGCAAAAATTCCACCATTAGCCGCTAATGAAACACCAAGTTTTCCTTCTGCATTTTTAATAAAAGTTTCATAACGCCAATATTTGGATTCTTCTACTCCATCGCTTCGGGTACTGTCACTATCCGTTAGCACTAATCTTCCGCAAACACCGCCAACTTCTTCTGAGGTAAATCCATTAACCAAATTTTTAACTGCATCTTTCTGGAAATCTGTATTTGCGTCGGTAAAGACTATTATTTCACTATCAATATGCTGGATTAGTTCATTTAGAATTCCGGCTTTGCCCATTCTTTTTTCTGAAAGCAAAAGATTAAGCCATGAATATTCTTTCTTCAACTCGGTTAGTATTTCATTAGTTCTATCACTTGAAGCATCCGAACCGACATAAACTTGAATCTTGCTTAAATCGTAATCCTGGCTTGCTATGTTTTGGATGCGCTGAGCAATGACTTTTTCTTCATTGTAGGCTGCAATTATAATTGCAACCGTCGGCTCGTAAATATTTTTTACCGGGGTATTAATCTTATTGCTGCCGAGCAAGTTAACCACCACCGGATAAAAAACAAAGGAGTTGATAATTATCAAGCAAGTTATAAGGAGTAATATTTCTAAGAATAAAATCATTAATTAGTTTTTGATTTTTCTAATTCAAGTTTAAGTACAGTGTTAAAAACTTTTTCCGTTATTGCTTCCCAAGAATACTCTTTAGCTTTTTCAATTCGCTTGTTGTTAATTTCCATCGAAGAATCCTTCACGGCATCTCCTACCATATCAACAAATTCTTCTCGGCTATCCGCAATATAAGCAAGACCGCTAAAATTTCTTGCCTCCGGCAAATTTGTTGTAACAACCGGAATGCCCAAAGAAAAATATTCCAGCATTTTCAATGGATTTGAAGCTACCGTTACCGGATTCACTTCAAAAGGTATCAGTCCAACATCGAACACCGAAGCATACTTTGGCAATAAGTTGTAATCAATTGGTCCCAAGTAAAGAAAATTTTTGCAATCATAAAAGGCACTTAAATCTCTGGTGCTTTTGCCAATTAGCAAGAAAGTGAACTCGGGATACTTTTTAACGCAAGCTAGAATCAGTTCCAAATCAATCCATTCTGTAATTAAACCAAAAAATCCAACAACTGGTTTTTTAATAGATGAAACTCTTTCGTCAAGATCAACCTTTTTAAAATGATTAACATTTACACCTTGAGGAGCAAAATGTGTTTCAGTCTTATGTTTGCGTGATTCCATCAAAACTTTTGAAACTGCAAATACTCCATCCACCTTTTCAATAATCTTTTTTTCAGAAGGAAGAATACATTTGAAAGCGCCTTCCATGCTGGAATAATCATCAACACCATAATAGAAAGAACAGCTCTCGCCAAGCTTGCCAATAATTTCATCAGTTACCGGGCTGGCAGTTATAAGGATTGGTTTAACTGCTTTATGTTCTGCTAAAACATTTTTAACTTCTCGCGTAATGAAGAACGAATTTATTTTTTTTATTAGCTCGAAATCATGCTGAGGAATTACAAACGGATGAATTAAAATCGGCTTTTTCTCTGAATCATTCTCAGTAGGTTTTTTCTTCTTAACAATACTTAGCAATTTTTGTATTGCTCTTTTAATATCAGTCAAGTTAAGCTTTGGCTGCCGGAGACCGAGAGAGCCAATCCAAAATAAACGATTGTCATTTTCCATTAAAACTTTTGCAACATGCTGCAAAGTAGAAGGAAAACGTCCCCAGTCATCGTTGAATATTATTATGTCCCGCTTGGAAATCACTAATTAAGTCCACGTTTTAAGATTTCAACAATTCTATCAGATGATTTGCCATCGCCGAAAGGATTTTCCTTAGGAAAGAAATTAAATCCAGAAGTAAGCTTTGTATCAATATCACTAAAATGATGAAATATTTTTTCTCTATCGCTTCCGGTCAGGAATGCATAACCGGCATCAATTGCTTCGTTGCGCTCAGTAACCGTACGCATAACAATGATAGGTTTAGAAAACACAAAACATTCTTCTTGAACGCCGCCGCTATCGCTCATAATAAAGCGGCATTTACTCATCAAAAATAAAAAGCTAAGGTAATCCATAGGTTCAGTCAGTAAAATATTTTTTGTGTTGCCGAGAATTTCATTAACTGGTTTTGCAACATTTGGATTTAAATGAGTAGGATAAACAAAGTTCAGATGAGAATATTTTTCTGCCAACTCTTTAATAGTATAAAGAAGGTTTTGCATTTCTGTGCCAAATTTTTCTCTCCGATGAAGCGTCATCAGCACAAATTCATTTTCAACTATGACCTTCTCTAACTTTGCACCTAGATCCACTTCAAGTTTGGCTGCCAATTCCGGTTGCTCTAATTTTGTTTTTATTTCCAGCAATGCATCAACAACCGTATTACCGGTAACTTGGATTGTATCCGGCGCAAAACCTTCCTTTAATAAATTTTGTTTTGATTCCTCTGTAGGCGCAAAATTGAAATTGGAGATCACCGAGATAAATCTTCTGTTAGCTTCTTCGGGATAGGGATGAAAAATATCGTAGCTTCTTAATCCGGCTTCAACATGTGCTACTTTTATTTTCTTATAGAAAGCCGCAAGAGCAGAAACAAACGCAGTTGTTGTATCACCTTGAACTATAACTACATCCGGTTTATATTTTTCAAGTACAGAATCCATTTTGAGAAGTGAGTTAGCTGTAATATCAAAAAGTGTCTGGTTGGGTTTCATCAAATCCAAATCATCATCAGTATTAATATCAAACAAATCCGTAACCTGGCGAAGCATCTCACGGTGTTGACCTGTTGAGCAAACGATTGTTTCAAAAGTCTTTTCAGCTTTCAATGCCTTTATAACCGGAGCTAACTTTATTGCTTCTGGTCTTGTTCCAAATACAACAAGAATTTTTCTCACTCAGAATCCTTAAAAATATTTTTTGGGTAAATAATAAACGTTTTCAGATAACATAAAGCCTTCTTAAACATGCTGGAATTCATTTTAACTATTCCAGCCAGAACGTAAATCGGAACTCGTATCAGCAATCCGGAGTAATGAATTGAGCAAGCGGCGGCAAATTTAAGACCGGTAAAATGCTTCTGGAAGAACTGTACTTTAGCAACATGCTGATTATAGAACTTGAACCACATGTTGGAATCTGAACTCGAGCCGCCAAGATGAATAATTTTTGCCAACGGATAATAGATTATCCTTCCGCCAAGTTTTTTGTGACGGTAACAATATTCAGTTTCTTCATAATAAAAAAAGAAGCGTTCATCCAAGAATCCAACCCGCTCATAAACCTTTCTTGGAATGAAAAAGTAAGCGCCCTTTACTACTTCTACATCTTCAGGCTTTCCACTCAAACTATAATTTAGATGCCATTTGCTTAACAACTTGCTCTTCGGAAATAATTTATAGAGGAAATAATTCTCGCCAAACAAGTTCGAAATAGTATCATAATCTATTACGGAAACTTGATGCGAGCCATCCTCATTCAAAAGTTTGCAGCCGATAATTGCTTCATCGTTTACCAATTTAGAAAACTCAACTGTAGCAGAAATTACATCTTCTACAAAGACAATATCGTTATTGAGAAGCAGTAAATATTTGCCGGTAGCTTCTTTCAGTCCGATATTATTAGCAGCCGCGTAACCAAGGTTCTTTCCAAGCTTTATAGTTCTGACGTCTGGAAATTTTAACGCAACTTCATCAACATCTCCAACAGTGGAACCATTATCAACAATTATGACTTCGTATGAGGCTTTGGTGAAACTTTGCAAAGTGGAGAGGCAGTTTTCCAGCAAATCAAAGCCGTTGTAATTGACAATAATTATTGAGACTTCCGGCATCTGTTCCTTGAGTTTTTCTTCACAAATATAGTTTTTATTGAACCCAAAAAATTCATCATAATGAATTTTTTGCCGTAGGCCGCATGTAAAACGTTATATTCTAAACGTTTTACTGCGGGGTTACCCCGCTAAAGTTTATTTCGAAACATCAACATAGTAATTGATATATTTGCTTTCAAAAAGAAACTTTTGCGGCGCAGAGCGCAAATTTTCTAAAGAAAATTTGGGTTGAAATAACTATTGTCTATAATTGCCCGCTGAAATTACTAAAGTCATTACCACTTACGAGCTAAACATGCCCAAAATCAAATTCATTTTACTGGTTCTTTGTTTACTTCTTATTTCTACTCACACTGAGGCGCAAAACAAAAAGTATGAACCCGTAGAAGGCAAGATTATTGGTATCTGGCCACACAACAATAGATTCACTAACACAGCCAAATTAGCAGAACTTAAAAACCGCTGGGGATTTGAAAACCTTCTTATAGCTGCTATCTATGGAAAGAAAGAAGTTGAAATGGCGAACAAAGCCGGGTTTGAATCGGCTAACATTAGTCTGCAAATCTATTTGCCGGATTTACAAACTAATAGAGAGAAAACAGTAAATAATCTGAAAGAGTGTGGTAAAATTGGTGCTTACTATTTTGATGAGCCGATTAGTAGAAAACAATCTTTACCCGATTTTCTATGGCTGCTAAAGGTACTTTCTGAGGAAGGCTACTATCCCCACGCGCAATTTGTAATGAGCGAGATAAATGAATATAGAGCCAAGCAAGTGGATTTTCTGGTTGACGAAATTATGTATAGCGGTTATGGTTCGAAAGAAAATCTAGGTTTAGATCAGCAAAAATCATGGAAGGAATGGCAAAGTCTTCTAGGCAGCAAATTTTCTATGGTTTGGATAAGTTCGCTTGAAGACGCCGATCATTATAGAACATTATTCAAAGCCGCAAAAGAGCTATGTATGCGCGGAGCTTGGTTTTATCAGCTTGAGCCGCTTGATGCGGACAAAGAATGCGATGATTCAAATTTCGAAAAATTTTGTGAAGCAGCGGTTGAATTTGGTTTTATGAAAATTCGCCCCACTGAATAAGCTAATTCATCAAAGACAATTTTGTAAGAAGTTTTCTTCCTAATTCTTCTCTGTTTGCTAATCTAAAAAAGGTAAGCATTTCTTCATTACTGAAAAGTTTAGTAGCAAAAGTAACTGTCGCAACAGCAATGGCTGAAACGAATAGATAAGGAATTACAGGAAGCAAAGAAGTTACCCAGAGTACTGCTGCTAAAATTACCGACCAGAGCAAAATTCTGTATCTGCCAATTGATGGACGGAATCCAAATTTGTTCAGCGCAAACAAAATAAAAATGAATGAGACGAAGCTGGCGATCAGTTTTGCTATTGAAGCTCCTACAAATGAGTATTGAGGAATAAGAATAAAGCAGAATAAAACATTTACACCGGCTTGAACACCCGCATACAAAAAATTATAATGCTGTTTATTATCAGCTATTAAAACCGAAAGAGAATAGAACGCAAAGAAAATAAATATTTGGCACCAGTAAAGTATTGAGGCAGAATAAGCAGTGGCTGAGAATTGATTTCCGAAAATAATTGTTACCAAAGAACCGGATTCAAAGGTGAAAACAGAAGCTATTACAAATGAAATGAAATAAAGGAGCTTGATTACCATGTTGTTAATAAACTCGGTATTCTCTTTTTCTTTAAGACGTTTAACCAGTATTGGGAAGACTGTTGTAACAATTGCCCCAGGAATGATACTTAGCGGCATTGTTAAACGTGCGCCCGCAGAATAAATTCCAACATCATAGTGACCTTTGAATGAATCGAGTATAACAACATCTATCTGCAAAAAAATGTTTGTAAGAACCACAAAACCAAACAGCGGCAGAGATTCTTTTAACAGCCACATTCCTTTTTCAAGCGTGAACTCATATTTGTAACCAAACTTTTTTCTTAAATAGTAAAAAGACAGTATAAAGCCGGGAATGTTTGACGCTGTGTAAACAATAACAAAGTATAAGACCGGGTCTTTCATTATTGGTATGAACAAGATTAAGAACAGTAAAACTATGTTATCAAATATGGCAAGTAACATCGGGTAGTGCATTTTCATACTTACTTTGAAAGGAGTAGCCATAGATTCGCGTACGATTACCATCTTTGCAGAGAAAATAATTGTAGTAAATAAAATATTGGTAAGAAGTATTTCGCGTGTTGTGAATGCGATAAACGGAGCAACTAGATTGAAACCAATAACCAGAATTATGTAGAGAACAAAACGAAGATTTAGTCCGGCACTAAAAATGTGATAATTGTCTCTATCTTTTGAAAACTCTCTGAAAACAATCGGCTCAATACCAAAATCAACAATTCTTGAAAGGATGCCTACAACGGCGAGTAAACTGCTGAAGCGTCCGTAGTTATCAACGCCAAGAAAGCGGACAACAATTACAATCGCAATCATGTTGGTTATAAATGCGGCGGCTTGTCCAAATGAAAGCGAAAAAACGTTTTTGGTTACTTTTTCGATTTTTTCTAGTTCCTACTTTTTAAAACTAATTTGTTGATTGAAGAAGAGAGGTATATAGTTCGTGAATCTGGTTCACCATTTTCTGCGTGCTAAATTCATCACTAAGATTCTTTTTGCCAATTCTGCCAAATTCTTTCGCCTTTTCCAGATTGGTAGCGAGATCAAGAATCCTGTCTGAAAGCATTGCATCATTTTCCGGTTCGATCAAATAGCCATTTACACCATCTTTAATTACTTCATGAGCACCGTCAAGATCAAATGAAATGACAGGCTTTTCCATCATTATAGCTTGCGGTAAAACTCTTGCTAAGCCTTCAAGAAGCGATGTGTGAACAAGAATATCGACTACAGCTATTGCGGAAGGAATTTCTTCCGGCTGAATTAGCCCGGTGAATATTACGCGGTCGGTTAAATTCATTTGTTTAACCATTTCACGCAAAGAGTTTTCGATTTCGCCATTACCGATCAATAAAAGTTTTGTTTTGGGATTCTTCTTACTGATCTCACAAAAAGCATTTACTAAATACTTGTGCCCTTTAAGTATTGAGAAGCGGGAAACCTTTCCAATTACTACCTCGTCGTCTTTTAAGCTATATTTTTTGCGTAGTGCAGAAACATCTTGATTAAAATTTATATACTCATCAATATTAAATCCGCTTCTTATTACAGCAAACTTTTCCCTTGGTGCTAAATTATTTTTTACCATAACGTCAACTATAGTATGTGTAACCGCCACTAGCTTTGTGCAAGTTAAAGCAGCAAATTTTTCAATCAGCTTAAACGAGTTGCGGACAAACCAAGATTCATATCGGTGAAATGGTAATCCGTGAATGGTGTGAAGACGGACTTTAGTACCGGCAAGCCAAGCAGCTAATCTTCCAACAACACCGGCTTTTGAACTATGAGTGTGAACAATATCATAATTATTCTTTCTGATGAAACGAGCAAGCTCTAAAATAATTCTGACATCATCTATAAGATTGATCGCACGTTTTAGGTTTTCGAATGTGTAAACTGGAATGTTGAGCCGGTTTGCTGTTTCGTACATGCTTCCTTCGGTAGGAATATTGGGCCCAGTTGCAATATGTACATCGTAGCCTTTCTTGTTCAAGCCTTCAGCCATTGAAACAACTGTTTCTGTTGCACCGCCTACACTAAACAAAGTAATAATGTTAAGTACTTTTATTTTTTTTGATTCCGCCATTCTACCTTAAAACGCTCTTCAAAATATTTATCAATTTAGGAGTGTTAACTTCAAGAGTATAACTCGCCTCTACAGTTTTTCTACCTTGCAAACCCATTTCTTCTCTTAGCTTAACATTGTCTTTCAACAACTTAAAATATTCCTTCCATCCGTCAGGAGTTTCTGCAAGAAAACCATTTACTCGGTGATTAACAATTTTTGCATTAATCTCAATCGGCGAAGCAATAACCGGAATTCCGCAAGCCATATATTGAATCAACTTGAAGCCACACTTTCCTCGTTCCCAAGATGTATTATCTAGCGGCATTATTCCTACATCAAAAGTACGAATATTTTCTATTTCGGTTTCTTCATTCCAATCAATGAATTGCGCTCCTGGCAAATCATATTTTCCGCTTCCTAGAATAGACACTTTTACATTTTCATCCTTAATAAGTTCAGTCAAGATCGGCTTAATTGCATCTAGGTACTTTGCTGTGTGAGGAGAACCAACCCAGCCAATTGTAAAAATTTCTTTAGCGTTCGGGGTCTTTATCTTATACAAATCTAGGTCAACCACAGTTGGAAGCAGTTCAACACTTTTTGCTTTACTGTCCTTAGCACGCTGTGCTAAATAATTATTGCACACAACTACCGCGCTAGAGATTTCCATTATTCGGTTAATTTTCTTCCTCAAGAAAAATTTAATAAATAGATTTTTATGTTGATCATATCTATGGAAAAACGCGTCGTCATAATCTACTACAATTGGGATTTTCCCACTCAACAGAAATTTCTCTACAAATGATGGAATCCAGGGCAATGCTTCTTGCTGAAGCCAAATTAGATCGTACTTTTCTTTTCTAAGCAGTAGCCAAATTCTTTCCAAATATGATTTGATCAATTCTAAATATGGAAAAGAAGTCTTTCCGTAGAGTGCGTTTATGTAGTTATCGCCAAGTAAACAGTGAACTTCAATTTGCCAACAATTTTTCTTAAGCAGCGGTAAATACTGAAACATTCTATATCTACTGCTTGCACCCAGCCGGCTGTAACGTGTTAAGACGAGGACTTTCATCTAGATTTTTTTGGGAAAATAAATTTAGAATAAAGTTGCTTGTAAGCAAGGAAAACTTCTTTTGTTTGACTTATCGAACTGCCAAATAGTGAATGGAGTACTCTAACTATTGGCTCAAAAACAAGTGTTGTTAATAAGATCAAATAAAAGGACAGCTTACCAAAATGCTTTCGGGAATAAATCAGTTTACTATGTAAAATGTATGCAAGTCTTGCAGCTTTAACATTTTCTGAAGTACCGCCGCCTTTGTGATAGACTTGAGCATCTGCAAGATAATAATTTTTGTAACCAAGTTTATATCCACGGTAAGCTAAATCCAGATCTTCGTAGTAAACAAAAAAGTCATCATCGTAACCTTTTAGTTTTTCATACAAATCTCTTCTTAGAATGATGAACGAGCCCATAATTTGATCAACAATTCTACTGTCTTTATGATCCCATTCAACCATGAAGTGTGTCTTGAATACTTTTGGGAATAATCTATCCAACCCAAATGATCTGTAAATTATACCAATTGGAGTTGGAAACCGTGCACAATTTCTGCTGATATTTCCATCTTCATCAATTATTTGCACTCCAACCATTCCAATTTCTTTGTTCACCTCATTTAACAAGAACTGCATCACCGGGTCGATCGAATTGCTGAACAGTCTTGTATCTGGATTTAGAATCAAAATAAATTCTGAGTTGCATGACCAAACACCTTTATTGCATGCTTTGCCAAATCCAACATTAGAATCGTTCCGGATTACTTTCACTCGCGGATCTATTTTTTCAATTGTATCTAATGAATTGTCACTTGAAGCATTATCAACAACAACTATGTTTTTTAACTCGAATGAATCCGTGAGCGCTTCTTTCATTGAACGGATACAATCACGTAGATAGTCTCCGGCATTCCAATTTACAATTACTATATCGAGTTGTGGAATCATTCTATCGGGCGAAATGTTTGAGAGGTATTATGAAATTCATTCTAACTGAAAAACTTTTTAACATGATAGATTATTTTCTCTATTTCAGTATCGGTTAAATTTTGAGTAAGTGGAATATTGAGTGCCGTTTCGGAAATATCTTCTGCATTCTCCAAAGTATTTTTTGAACCGTATAGTTTCACAAGATGCAGCGGATAATACCGGAACGTACAATAAACTCCATTATCTACTAAATACATTGCTAATTCATCGCGCTTACCGCTTGTAATCCTTAACCAATACAGATAGTAAGAACTTTCACTTCCATCCAATGGTTCTGGTGGAAGAATTAATGAAGATATTCCCACTAGTTCTTTCTGATAGATATTCCAAATTTCTTTTCTGCGTTGAATAAAAGAATCAAGCTTTTTCAGCTGAACAAGACCGATTGACGCTGTTATATCGTTCATCAAATATCGGTTTGAAATGGTAAGAAGCTCAAATTCCCACCAGCGATTCTTTTTAACTTTGAGTCTATCAACTCCTGTTGATTCCTTTAGATCAAACCCTAAATAGCGAAATGCAAAAGCACGATCCGCTGCTTCTTCAGATTTTAGTACTAACGCTCCGCCGTCACCGGTAGATAATATTTTCATTGCGTCAAAACTGAAGAAACCGGCGTCACCTAGCGTTCCGCAATGTTTGCCTTTATATTTTGAAACTATCGAATTCGCGCTATCTTCAATTATGAAAAGTCCATTACACTCTTCATAAAGTTTATCCATATCGCAAGGATGACCTCCATAATGAAGAAGTATCACAGCTTTTGTTTTAGCATTTCTCAATCGCTTTATTTCACTTGGGAGAATGTTAAAATAAACTGAATCAACATCTGCAAAGACAGGGGTTGCCCCAACTTCCAGAACAGTGCTTGCGCTGGCAACAAAATTAATTGTGGAGACAATTACTTCATCGCCTGGACCAATGCCGAGTGCTTTCAAAGCAATTAAATTAGCGGCAGAACAACAATTTACCATCAAGCAATTGTTCGCGCCAATTCTTTTCTTAAGCGCTTCCTCAAATTCTTTGGTCTTGGGGCCTAGTCCAATCCACTGCGATTTGAAAGTTTCTTCAACCGCTTTTAGTTCTTCATCGCCAAGAGAATTAGTAAATATTTTTATCATGTTTTACTTGATGGTGTATTTATGTATTTAAATGCTAGAAATATTGCAGTTAAGTTATAAATGTACCAAAGAAAACCAAATGGACTGTTGAAAAAAGAAAATATTAGTCCGAACAAAAAGAACCCGTAAAAAGTAAGTTTCATTAGAGACGGCTGTGCTTTGAATGAATAATAAAGCGAACCAATTGATAAACCGCCTAACAATGGTATAAAAAATATTCCAAGTAATCCAAAATCTCTGTAAAAAGTCATAAAAGCGGAATATGTGTTATAATCACTGATTAGAAATGGAGTTTCTTCCAAAGCAAAGTAATCGATAAGCCAATGCTTAAGTCCTGAAATGGCAGAAAGAAAATCGAAAGTATAGAAGCCATAAGTAAAATTCTCGAGCTTTTCGATTGTGCGAGCGTAATTCTCAAGATTCATTGCCACATACATGTATGGTTCGGTAAAGATTGCATACTGAGGAGAGAATTTCATTTTCGAGAATTTATATAAAACAAATATTACAAGTTCACCAGCACGTACTGAAGATACAATTAGGAAGAATATTATTATTACAGATAAAACAATAAATACTGTTCTAGTTTTGATGCGAAAGGTTGTGTAGTACAGTAGGATAAAAACCATAACAATTGTAAGGAACAGTTGATATCGCTGCAGGGTAACCGCATATAATAAAAATGATGCAATTGCGTATCCAGCTAATATTCTTCTCTTTAATTTATTTTCCTTTTCATAGATGAAATAAATGAAAGTGAAAAATACTATTAGAACTACATTATGAATAAACAGTCCTATACCAAACATATTAAAGTTAGCGCGTACTTTACTTGGTTGAGAACTAAGAATGGGGATTGTTCCAGCTTTTATAACAATTGCTATATATGCAAAAAGAAAAAGGAAGAATAAAACAGATATTGCCCTATACAATCGCTCATTATCAACTCCATAGATTTTTCGTTCTGAACGAAGCAAATTATTTGTCCATACTTCTCTATTAAGATTAAATGTATAAATTAGAGTGGTACCAATTATTAAGGCCAAAGGACCAATAATAATATGCATCCAAACTTCTAGAGACCATTGATGTTGTAAACCGCTGAATTTGAAATCTGTAAGTCCGATAGCAAATGCCCAAACGAATGCAAAAACTTTTCCAGGTGAAAGTAAATCGGTATTGCCTCTGAACCAAGAGATCAAGATTCCTAATGCAATTAAAAACGATATTCCAGAAACTAGGCTCATCGCGCTATCCGGGATTTATCTATTAGCGGAAGACTTGAGATAATTTCGTTCCGTTCCATTTTCGCAAAACCGATGAAATAGATAAAGATTGGAAACGACACGATGCTTAATACTAGTACTAAATAGCTAGATACTGTTATATACAACAGGACAGAGAGAAAAGAGGCATAACTAATTATTCCAATATTTCTATATTCAAACAACCATTTCAAAAAATATTTTGCGTTGAACATGATGTATGCTGCCCCAACAAATACATTCACTACCAAAGAAATATATGCAACAGCAAGCAATCCGTACTTAAGAATGAAAAGATAATTCAAAACGAAGCTGAGGATAGTTGCTGACGCGACAATAAACATTCTAATTACTTGTCGGTTCGATGTAGTAAGCATCAAACCAAACGGTTCTACGACAAAGCGGATTAGAAGAACGATTGAAAATATCCTTAGAATAGCTACTGCGTCGTAAGATTCAATTTTACCATAAATTATTGTAAGAATTAGCTGCGGATAAAAATATGTTATCATGCAGACTGGCAAAGCAAGAATAAAAAGGAACTTATAGATGATACGGCTGAAATATTCCCATTTCGTTTTGTTATCAATAAATGCTCGGGAAAGCTTTGGTAGAGATGAACTAATCGCTATGTCTGGAATCATAAGCATCATAACCATAATGTAAAATGCTGAACGATAGATTCCGGCAGATACATCTCCAAGCCAAACTCCAATAAGCAACGTATCAAGTTGGAAAAATAAATTACCAAATAGAAAGCTCAGCCCAAAAACAAACACTTTCTTTATTAAAGGCGCTAACTCGCTCAAATCACTCTTAAATATTTTTCCTCCGGCTAGTCTGGATGAAACCGGGATTGATAGAAGGATTCCGATGAGTCTTACTGCTACAAACACAATCATTAAGAAAATGAGATTTAACTTTAGCACGCCGAACAATGCCAAAGACACTAACAAAACAAGATTAGTAACGAAGGAAATCCTAGTTTCGTATTCAAACTTTTCAAAACCTCTAAAAAATGCGAAGAAAAAATTTGAAAGTGTGGTAAATACTATGTAAGCTACTAAAACAAGGATTAATGATTTGCTTGTTGAACTTAATGGTAGGAAAGCAAGAACAGATAACATTACGATTGAAGCGGCAGTAGCAAGGATTAGTTTTATTGAAAAGTATTTACGCGCAATTTCTCCTGCACGTTCTCGATTATTCGCAATTTCGGTTGTGAGCAATACATCAAAGCCAAAATCGGCAATTATTAAGCACATGTTAGCAACATTAAAAGCAATTGAAAACTGCCCGAATGCTTCAATTCCGTAGAAACGAAAAACTCCAACACCAATTAAGAAATTGGTAATTGCTCTAATTGCCAGTGAAAGAAAAACAAAAAATGAGTTCTTCCATATCTGCATCAGTTTCTCATGTGGTTTTTATTTCTTTCTTGAGAAACCAAATTTGCTCAAATCAGAACGTATTGTTCCAGCTACTTTTTCGAAACGCTCCGGATCAGAGAGTTTTAATCTGTGTACACCTTCCATTATTGTTACAATTAAGAGAGAAAACAGCATTGAAACGACAAAACCAAGCAGTAAGTAGAGTGAATACTTTGGTTTCGACTTTCTTTCTGCCGGACCAGCATAATCCAAAACTAAAACGCTCGGCGTGTTTCGCGCTTCTTCTACTTTAGCTTGTTCATATAAAGGTTGGATGAATTCTAATATTTTGTACTGAATTTCTAAGTTGCGATAAATTTTTAAGTATTCATTTCCGAGTGCAGGGGCTTCCTTAAATGGAATTAAAAGTTTTACATCTTGCATAGAAGCATCTTTGCCGGAATTAAGCAGTTCAATTTTCTTCCTAAGCTCATTCATTTCAATCTTTGTATTAGAAACCATTGGATGTTCATCACCATAAGTTTGCTTCACTACATTGTACTCAACTTCTTTCTTGTAAAGATCAACATAAATACTAGACATTGATTTGACTGTTGCTTCAATCTGCTCAGGAACAGCAATTACACCATGCTTTTGTTGGAAATTTTTCATTGCTGTTTCCAAACTTGTTATATCTTCTATACTCTGGTTATATCTTTTTTCTACAAACGTTCTGTTCGCTTTTGCGTTTGTAACACCCAGTCTCGTATTTACTTCATTCAACTTTGCCACAAGATAATTTGCCATATCAGCAGCTTTCTGCGGCTCTTTGCTATATACAGTAATTGTTAGGTTTCCTTCCTCTTGCATTTCAATTTCAAGGTTCGACTCCCACTCTTTCAGCACTTTGTACATATAGTCATCTTCGTAATCATATTCTTTGCGCAGATTGAATTTCTTAACGACATCAAGAGTTACGGTACCGCTTTTAAGAATCGCTTTGAACTTATCAGCCTCATCATTTCCGCCAGTTAAAGCCGCTAATCCTTTTGCCGCACCAACACCTTTTGCCAAACTTGATAAACCGGAAATAGCAGAAAGCACATCGGTCTTTTCAGCAATAAAAACTGATGCAGTAGAGCTATACCATTTGGGTGAAAGCAATGCATAAACAGTCGTTCCCACAGTTCCAAAGAAAACAAACCAAATAACAAACCATCTATACTTTACAAGTACGGAAATAAAGTCTAATAAGCTATTACCAACTGCTTCCTTCTTTGCGTTTTCTTTCAATTCCATAATTATACTTCTACTTTGTTGATTGAATAATGATGAATGTTATTGTGACAATTGTTGAAACTATGCTGGAAATTGAACCAAGTTGCTGTATATAATATGCAAAGTCTCTCGGTAGTGCTTTTGGTACGTATATCATATCACCCGATTCAATTTGATATTTACCACCTACTTCCAGCCACGAACGTGAATCACCCTTAATTACACGCACTTCATCTTCATCTTTTGCGCGCTCAGTGTAACCACCAGCTTTGTTAATGTAGTATTTCCAGTCTTTGTTCTTTTCCAATTGATAAAAACCGGGATTAATTACTTGCCCAAAAACATAAACAGTATTTTGAAATATTGGAACTACAATTACGTCTCCCTCATGTACGGTTGTGTTACCCACCAATGATGAATCTGAAAAGATTTGGGCGAAGTCAATAATATCTTTTGTATCACTCATCTTTAGGTATAGATCTGGTGCAAACGTAGCTTCAAATTCTTCTCTTGTTATGTTGCTCGCACGGGACATTCTGTTTTCTTCTGTCAGTATTTCTTCTATGCGAGATTGAATGACCGGCAAAGTTGTTCCGGTGGTATCTCTTTCGTAATGATCTCTTATTGCTTTCAACTTTAGAGTCTGAGAATTATCTGTCGCACGTATCAGCTCGGCTCTTTTTAAATCAGCTTGTTTTGTAAATCCACCGGCTTTAGCAATTGCTTCTTTAAGTGTAGAATTGTCCTTTAAGATATACACATAACCCGGGCGTTCAACTTCACCCATCACCAAAATCTTGTACGACTTTTTATAATTCTCTTTATAAAGGATAGTGATTCTATCTCCACGTTTTAACAAGGGATTCTGACTTATAGCTATCTTAACAATCTCTTCTTTAGTTCCGCTTTCAGCTATTCTTGATATTTCAACTTCCGTAACATTATCAAACGCCGGATTTATTCCTCCCGCAAACATAATTGCATCGGAAAGCTTATCTCCTTCAACAAACTGAAATTTGATTGGTTTGTTAACAGCACCGCTTATATCAATAAAGTTTCTTTCTTCATCACTCGCCGGAAAAATTATAACATCATCTTGCATTAGATAAGGATTATTTGAAAAATCTCCGGTTACACGGAATTTGAGCAAGTCAATTTTCAGCATATCGCCATTGGTTCTTTTCAATGTAATATCCCGCAAAGCATACTTTTCAAATTCCTTCATAACCAATTTTAATGTTTCCGGCTTGTTTAAGCCGCGCATAACATTTTCTTGCGCCTTAGCAAAAACAGAAGTAACAAAGTGATCCAGCCGCTGGTTTTTTGATGACGAGAATGAACCGGTAACGATGAAATTTCCACCAATTGTAACGGTTATGGGCTGCAATGCGGAAAATGACATTTGCTTGCTGCTGCTCTGTTCTTCTTGTGCAAATGCTAATTGAGCAACAAAAAGCATAATAAAAACAAGTAGTTTTTTCATAGTTATTCTAATTTGTTCTAAAATAAAAGCGTGTAAAACGAATGGTAAAAATGAGGCAGAGATATACTCCTATTTCATTGACCGGTTAAAATTAACGATTTCCATACTGAACTTCATAATATTTTTGATACTCGCCGGAAATAATACGCTCCCACCAGGTTTTGTTAGCCAAATACCAGTCAATCGTATATTCCATCGCTTGCTCAAACTCGAAAGAAGGTTTCCAGCCAAGTTCTGTCTGAATCTTTGTTGAGTCAATTGCATAACGTCTGTCGTGTCCCGGTCTGTCTTTTACGTACTCTATCAAGTCCTCAGTCTTGCCAAGCTTGTTCAGAATAAGTTTTACAATCTGGATGTTTGCCATTTCGCGCGAAGCTCCGATGTTATAGACTTCGCCCACTCTTCCCTTTTCAAAGACTAACTCAACTGCCTTGTTGTGATCAATTACGTAGATCCAATCACGAACATTCATACCATCACCATAAACTGGAAGTTTTTTGTCCTTAAGGCAATTTAGAATCATTAGCGGGATCAGCTTCTCTGGGAATTGCAGCTGACCATAATTGTTTGAGCAGCGAGTAATAACCACCGGCAAACCATATGTATGATGAAAAGCTTGCACCATCAAATCGGCAGCAGCTTTACTGGATGAGTATGGACTGTTTGTTGTAATTGGTGTTTGCTCTGTAAAAAGTCCGGTAGCGCCAAGGCTGCCGTAAACTTCATCGGTTGAGACTTGTAAAAACTTGTCTATGTTGTAGCGGCGCGAGGCTTCCAGCAAAACGTTTGTACCAATAACATTTGTGCGGTAAAAAACTTCCGAACCGAGAATGCTTCTGTCCACATGAGATTCTGCGGCAAAGTTTATAACATTTTTTATAGAATATTTTTTGAAGAGATAATCAACGAGTTCGTTGTTGGTAATATCGCCGCGAACAAACTGGTAATTTTTCTTTCCTTCACTTGGCTTCAGGTTTTCAAGATTTCCGGCATAAGTTAGTTTATCAAGATTAACGATGAACACATCGTCTCTTTCAGACAAAATATAATTGATGAAGTTGCTGCCGATAAATCCGGCACCGCCAGTGACTAGTATATTCATAATGATAAATTTAGAATTATAATGGATAAATTATTATTGATTAATGGAACTTAATTAACAAATTAAAACTAATTATTACGCTTTGAAGATTTTGAACTTATTGAACCTAAAATTTTCTTAAGCTCTAAAGATTCATTTAACAAATTTACTATTTCATCGTCTTCAGTGTTTATTTCTTTGAGTATTCGCAACCAGTAATTTGATTCCCGCATTTCTTTTAACGAAATATTTATTTTGTTGAAAAAATCCGGCTTTGAAATTGCACCTTGTGCTTCTTCGTAATTTGCACCGCTTGATGTAGATGATTTTATAAGTTGATTCGAAATTATTTGATACTCCTTACCACTTGGTAGCTTTCTACAAAACTTGATAATGTTTACTGCAAAATCAAATAACCGTTTTCCTAAACCAGTATCCATTAGCAACAACCAAATTTATCATTTATAATTTATTATTTATAATTTTTAGAAAGCAAAGAACCCGAAATAGATTCCGGTTTGGATAAAAAATGATTTAGCGTTTAGATTGCTTGGAATATTATTAATTGTCTGATCGTTATTCATACTCCAACTTTCACTAATTGGCAGCACATAACCACCGCCAACACGAAGAGCAATAAATCTATTAATGGGAACATCTAAGTTTAAGGTTGGTGTTATTGATATAAAGTTATTTTTAATTTCTGAATGGACACCAGGATGACTTGACTTAGAACTATAAACCGGTTGCGGGAAGAGTTCAGTCCATTCGTAATTTCCAAAATTTTCATAAAGATCAACCGACTGAGTTCCTAATCCTATAACTGCGCCAACAGAAACAGCAACTTTATTTATAAAAGGTAATGTGTACTCTACTGTAAGTCCGCCAAAACTGTAGCTATGTTTAACTTCAAAATCATAATTTGTAGACAAAAGACTTGAGCCAACTTTTCTGGAAGTACTTTGTGAACCGCTTAGTCCAATTCCGCCAAGACGAAGATTATCAACAATCATTATGTATGCGTAACCGCCAGCGCCATAAACAAACATTCCATTTGTTGAAAGCTGCGGTATGCCAATTTTCGCCAGCTCAACATTAATTGGACCAACATTCGGGAAAACAAAAGCGGGAGCTAAACCAGCAGCAGCACCAAAACGAGCGACCCAACCAACATCTTCTCCTTCTTGTGCAAAAGATTTTGCAGAGAAAATCAACACGAATAATAAACAAGCAAACTTTTTCATAACTGTTCAATTTCAATTTTGATGGGCAAAAAATAGCAAAACGATTAGGAATACGGAAACTTCTGTTCAAAAAAGTGGAGTTAAAAGAGTGCAAATAAAAAAGGCTGCATCGGCTTTCATTTACCACATCACCACAACAAGGTGAAAACCGTGCAGCCTTTAAGGGCAACTACATTGGGGGGCAAACTTAATTGTCCTTACTGCTATCTATTAATATAGAATTCTCAGATCATTCATAATATCATTTCTCGACTCCGCTCGAAATGACATTGTTCTTCCTTTACTTAATTTAATCCATAATTTTTCTTAAGAACGATGAGCTATCTTCTTCGCCGTCATTGTAATAATCGTTTCTTTCCGGTTTTGGCTCGGTTGTTTTAAAGCCGCTTTCCAAATCAAAAAGATTGTTAAACAAATCCGGACTCTTCTTCATTCTTTTGATAGTTGGAACATCTAAATTTTCAGTATCGCTGAGTTCGAAACCTCGTTTTGCAGAGAAACCAATATTTACAGCCATTCTCTCTCTTTCGCGTTCTCTTTCTTTTGGCTTAGATGTTTCTTGCTTTTCTTTCTTCAAGTCACTAATTGGTTTGCTTAATGTTCTTGTATCAAAGCCGGTAGCAATAACTGTGTATGAAACATAATCTTGCATTTCATCTTTAATTACAGCGCCGAAGATTACATTTGCTTCTTCACCGGCTGCTTCAAAGATTACGTTGTTGCCTTCTTCAATTTCTTGCATAGTCATATTTGCCGGACCGCTAACATTCAGCAGAATGTTCTTTGCACCTTTTATTGAAACTCCTTCAAGCAACGGAGAAGAAATTGCTTTTTGCGCAGCTTCAACAGAACGGTTATCGCCGCTGGCAATTCCGCAGCCCATTAATGCTTGTCCGCTTTCTTTCATAACTGTGCGAACGTCTGCAAAGTCCACGTTGATAATTCCCTTGATGGTAATGATATCTGAAATGCCGCGTGTTGCTTCGTAAAGAATTTCATTTGGTTTATCGAATGCAGCTTTTGCGACTGTAGCAGCTTCAATGATAGCCAGAATTCTGCTGTTGGGAACAATGATTAAGCTGTCAACATATTGTCTAAGTTCACTAATGCCTTCATCGGCATTTTTCATTCTGATTTTACCTTCCCAGGTAAAAGGCTTTGTTGCAATACCAATTACTAAAGCCCCAATGCTCTTAGCAATTGATGCAACAATAGGAGCCGCACCGGTTCCGGTTCCGCCGCCCATACCGGCAGTTACAAAAACCATGTCCGCACCGTCAAGAGCGCGGGTAATTTTATCCCGGTCTTCTTCGGCAGCTTTTCTTCCAACGTTGGGATCAGCACCGGCGCCAAGTCCGCGAGTTACATTTGTGCCAATCTGAATTTTTTGCGACGCGTAACTGTCTTCCAATACTTGCGCGTCCGTATTGATCGCGATGAACTCAACTCCGCGCAGTCCGCGGTTGATCATGCTGTCAATTGCATTGCAGCCGCCGCCGCCAACGCCAACTACTTTAATTTGTGCCGAAAGCGGTTTTGCTGTTTCGAGTTGAAAGAACCGAGGTTTTCTTTCCAGTTTTTCATAAGTGTCGGACATTACTCCTCCTTGTTGTGGTTTTTATAAAATATTTTTTCTTTCATAACTTTTTTCATCACAAGTTCTCAAAGAAATCAGTTAGCTTTTTGAAAACATTGTTTACTTTGAACTTTCCTTCGCGGCTCGCACGTGTATAACTTTCTTGTGCTGTCATACCTGGAATTCCTCTTATTAATCCAGCAACTGTTGCAAACTCCGGACTCTCAACTTCCTTCGATAAACCGGAACCGAGATCAAGTGGAACGCCAATGCGCGCCGGCAACCCAAATATTTCTGATGCAAGCTCATCACAGCCCGTTAGTAATGAACCTCCTCCCGTTAATACAATTCCGGCTTTAACTTTGCTTTTCAAACCGGAATTACGAAGATCATTATCAATCAGAGTAAAGAGTTCTTTCATTCTTACGCTAATAATTTGAGTAAGAAGAGAGACCGGAATTTTCACATTTCCTCTCGCTCCGACGCCCTTGATATAGATATCTTCGTCACGAACAATTGCGTGCTCAGTTGCATAACCATGCTCGCGTTTTAGTTTTTCTGCTTCTGTTGTTACAATGCCCAAAGTTTCGCGGATATCATTAGTAACTTGATTGCCCGCGACACCAATTACTTTTGTATGTTTAATTGCTTTTCTATGAAAAACGGCTACATCAGTTGTCCCGCCGCCAATATCAATCAACACAACGCCAAGATCTTTTTCATTTTCTTCAAGAACGGAAAGGCTTGATGCGATTGGCTGAAGAACTAATTCTTTTGGAATATATCCGGCACGTTCAACAGATTTTTTAATGTTTTGAAGTGCAGGTATTGATGCAAGCACAACATGATTAACTGCTTCCAATCTCGAGCCGCACATTCCTATCGGATCGTCAATTCCACCGGTATGATCAACAAAATATTCTTCCGGAATTATGTGAAGAATTTCTCTATCTGATGGAATACGAATTGTATGAACATCCAGTTTAAGACGGTCAAGATCCGATTGAGAAATTTCATGATCCGGATTATTTATAGTTACGTAATTTCTATGACGAAGACTTGTAATGTGTTCGCCGGCTACGCCAACATTCAATTCTTTTACAGTGAATCCGGCTCTGTTGCTTGCAATGTTCATTGCTTCTGTAATTGCTTCTGCCGTTTTTGCAATGTTAGCTACCAAGCCTCTTGTTAATCCTTCCGATGGTGCAACTCCAAAGCCAAGTATGTTTATATTCGAATCCACATGCTCTGCAATAACCGCGCATACTTTAGTTGTGCCTAAATCTAATCCTGCTATAATATTTTTCTTCATGATTTCTTATCCGTCTCTACTTGGTTTTGTTCAATGTGTTCTAAAAGTCCAAGGAAAATGTGTCCGCCAAATCTCAAATCAGCATATTCCATATAATTGTTCAACTCTTTTCCTTTTAAGTAATTCCAAAAACTGCTGAAATAAAGAACTTTTCTAAGTTCGTTTCCTCTGCCAAGCATTACCGGGTAATCAAACGTGGAGAAGTAAATATTAATCTCGCCGCCGTTCTGCATATTAATGGATGAAAGCGCATCATGCATTTCCGGATTTGCTAATTTCACCGCGCCGATAATTTTCGCCGCAGTCAGTACATCATAATTTTTTTTGATTGACGACAACATCTTTACAGATTTATCCATCTGAACATTTGCAATAACCGGATAATCAATTTTTAACGAGTTTTCTAAAACCGGCAACACTTGAAGCTTATCTGTGATTAAGTATTGCTCTTCTCCATTAAACATTAGTGATTCAAAATTCTTTTCTGTAATGCTAACCGATACTTTACCGTTTCCATCGTAACGAACATCGGCAGAAGCTACGTAAGGATGTTTTTCAATTCTATCTTTTATGATTTGAACCGTAAGCGCTGCATAACCATTTCTGTTTGTCAGTTTAGCATATTCCAAATAGCTTTCTTTTAATAAATGAACATTGCCAGAAAGAGCAATGTATTTAACCTTGTAATTCGATTCTGTCTTAACGCCAATAGACATATAAGCAAGCGCTGCAATAGCAATCACAAAAAGTAAAGCGGCTATTATGTTTTTTGGCAACTTCATTATTTGTTTTCTGCTTTTAAGAATTCAACAAATTGATTTCCAAACTTCCAGATATCGCCTGCGCCGAGAGTTATGATTATATCTCCTTTCTGGTAAATTGATTTCAACAACTCCGGAATTTTAGTTTTGTCCGGTTCATAGAAAACATTTTTGTGTCCAAACTTTTTAGCTGTCTCGCTAATTAATTCACCGGTAATTCCTTCAACCGGTTTTTCGCGTGCCGGATAAACATCTGTACAAATGAAAATATCCGAGTTCAAGAACGATCTGCCGAACTCGAGATAGAAATCTTTGGTGCGGCTGAACAAGTGAGGCTGAAAAATTGCAACCAATCTTCTGTTCCATCCTCGGCGGATTCCATCGAGCGTTACATTTATTTCTGTCGGGTGATGTCCGTAATCATCAATCACCATAACTTCTTTATCATACTTTGTTTCGAAGCGGCGGTAAACTCCGGCAAACTTTCCGAGCGAACTTTGGATAGTCTCAAAATCAACACCCATTTCTTTTGCAATTGTTACCGCGACAAGTGAGTTCTTAATGTTGTGCAATCCCGGAATGTTCAATTTAATTCTACCCAGCTCCTCACCTTTATAAATTACCGTGTACTCCGAATGATTTTCCGAGTGAGTAATGTTTGTTGCGCGAACATCTGCTTGTGGTGATACACCGTAAGTAATAATCTTTCTTGTTATCTGTGGAATAACATCTTGCAAAGCCGGTTCATCCAAACAAAGAGCTACAAAACCGAAGAAAGGAACTTTGTTGGCAAACTCGATAAACGCCGCTTTGATGTCGTCCAAATCTTTGTAGGTATCTAAATGTTCTTTTTCAAGAGTTGTAATAGCAGCAATTGTTGGAGTTAGTTTCAAGAATGTTCTGTCAAACTCGTCTGCTTCAACAACAATAAACTCGCTGTTACCTAAACGGGCATTTGTACCACCAAGACTGCTAAGCTTTCCACCAACTATAATTGTAGGATCAATATTCGCTTCAGTTAGAACCAATCCAACCATTGATGTAGTAGTTGTCTTTCCGTGTGTTCCGGCAATTCCAATTCCATATTTCATGCGCATACATTCAGCTAACATCTCAGCGCGTTTAATCACCGGGATTTTTCTTTCGATAGCCGCTTTCACTTCCGGGTTTTCCAAATTAACAGCAGAAGAAAAAACAACTACATCAGCTTCAACCAAATTTTCCGGTGAGTGTCCTTCGTAAACTTTTATTCCGAGACTTTCCAAACGTTCCGTCACTTCTGTCTTAGCAAGATCGGAGCCGGTAATTGTAAATCCTTGGCTTAATAAAATTTCAGCAATGCCGCTCATCCCAATTCCGCCGATGCCAACAAAGTGAATATTCTTTACAGTTTTCATCATCATAATTATATCACCAACATTTTTCTAATTGTAAGATTGATACAGCCGAAAAACCTCCGAGCAAGTAGAGATAAATTTTAACAAGCCATCCGAGCGTAAAAATTAATTCTCTTCTTCCGTTAATTGTAACTACTTCCATCATTATGCTTTTTGTATTTAACATCATCAAAGTGTCTCAGCTAATTCAATTGCACGTTTTGCTATTTCGTAAGCGGCGTTTGGTTTAGCAAACGCAACTATATTTTTTCGTAAAGCATTTTTGCGTTCTTCATCAAACATCAATTTTGAAATTTTATCAAAGAGTTCGACTTCCACTTCTTTATCGGCAATTAGCTCAGCTGCGTTTGCATCTACTAAAGCTTTCGCATTTTTGAATTGATGATCTGCCGCAACATTTGCCGATGGAACAAAAACTACCGGAAGACCTAGCATTGAAACTTCCGCAATAGTAGTTGCACCGGCACGGGCAAGAACTAAATCGCAAGCCGAGTAAGCCGCGCTCATATCGCTAATATATTCCATCACTTTCACATCGTTCTCGTTGTAACGCCTAAATTCTTGATAATAAACTTTTCCCGTCTGCCATAAAACTTGTATTCCAAGCTCTTCAAATTTTTGTAAGTTTTTTGCAATCGCATGGTTCAAAGATTTAGCACCGCCGCTTCCGCCAATAACCAAGAGTGTTTTCTTTGATGGATGCAGTCCAAAAATGCTAAGCGCTTCAATTTTATCAGTCAATTTCAAACTAATTCTTATCGGGTTTCCGGTTACTTTTAGCTTTGCTTGTTCTCTGAAATACTTTTTTGATTCTTCAAATGTGATATGAATTTCTGTTGCTTTCTTTTCCAGCAATCTGTTTGTTAAGCCCGGATAACTGTTTTGTTCTAACAAAACTACTTTTGCTCCAATCAAATATGCAGCCCATACAACCGGACCGGAAACATAAGCACCACTTCCAATTGCTACACGGGGCTTAAATCCAAAATTTATTCCGAGTGATTGAAGCACCGACACAAGTATTTTTACCGGGAACAAAATGTTATTCAAATTAAACTTGCGCGCGAATCCGCTAATCCAAATTGTTCTGAAATTGAAATCGTGTTCCGGTACAACGCGGGCTTCAATTTTATTTTTTGTTCCTACAAACAAAATTTCAGCTTCCGGTTTCATTTCGCGAATTTGCTGCGCAACTGCAAGCGCGGGATAAAGATGCCCGCCTGTTCCGCCGCCGGCAAAAATGAAACGATATGGAGTTCTGTTCATTTTCATACTTGCTGAATTTTTAATTCACTGGTCCGAACTGTTTGCCTTCCTACATTGATTATAATTCCAACCGAGATCGCAAAAAGAATTATAGATGTACCGCCAAAGCTGATGAAGGGCAGCGTTATTCCGGTTGTTGGCAGTAGCCCGGTTACAACTGCCGCATTAATGAATGCGCTAATAATTATGTTGAAACCCAAACCAAGCACCATCAATTGCCCAAATCTGTCCTGAGATTTTTTTGCTATCACCATACAAACTAAAAACAACGCGAAGTAAAGAACTAAAATTATAACCGCTCCAAGGAAACCCCATTCTTCACCAAGAATTGAAAAAATAAAATCGCCGTAAGATTCCGGTAAAAACAAATCGCTCTGTCTGCTGTGTCCAGGACCAACACCAACCCAACCGCCGCTGCCAAGCGCAATCTTTGCTTGCTTAACTTGTATGTTGATGTCCCCGCCTTTCAGCAAGCTGTCTATAAATGTCATTATTCTTTCACGCGAGTGTTTTAGAATCATTGCAACGGAGCCAAGCGCGATTCCGGCACCGGCTAAAATGCCCACAACATGTTTCCATCTTGCGCCGGCAACAAACATCAAAGCAAATGATGTAACAACAATGATTACGCTTGTGCTTACGTTTGGCTGCATTAATACAAGAAGACTAACTACGCCAACCCATATCAGCGGAAACATAAAACCGTTTTTGAAATCTTTAATTTTGTCTCCCATCTTTTCAAGCATTAGAGAGATATGCATAATCAAAATTACTTTTGCCGCTTCCGAAGGCTGGAATTGAATGAAGCCGAGATTAATCCAACGTTGTGCGCCTTTAACTTTTGGCGCGAACAAAAAAGTAAAAATCAAAACAGCTATGATTGCAAAGAGAGCAATCTTTGAATACTTGCGGTAATTTTCATACTTAATTTTTGAGAACGCATACATTCCAACTACAGCGGCTACAATCTTCCATAAATGAGATTGGAACAAATGGAAATTTGAGTTGAACTTCATCATGCTGTAGGTCCCGCTTGCAGTTAAAACCATTACAGCGCCAAGCGAAATCATAGCCACAACAAGTACGATTAATATTTTAACCCAGGTATTCATCAGTTTAGATTTTCTACCGCTTGTTTGAAAACTTTTCCTCTGTGTTCGTAATTATCATACATGTCTAAACTTGCACATGCCGGTGAAAGCAAAAGGACTGACCCTGCTTCCGCTTCTTTACTGGCAGCTTCTACACAAGCTTCCATGCTTTCTTTTTTTTCAGTTGAAATAAATGAACCGAAATAATCTTCAACTTTTTGGGCTGATACTCCGATTGCATAAATTTTCTTTACGTGCTCTTTCACCAAATCCTTAATGTCGTCGTAATTATTTCCCTTATCCTTTCCGCCAAGAATTAAGTAGATCGGCTTAGAAAAACTTTTGAGAGCCACCACAACGGAATCTACATTTGTTGCTTTTGAATCGTTGTAATACTCAACTCCATTTAGCTCGCGCACAAATTCAATCCTATGTTCAACACCCTTAAAGGAAGCAAATGCTTCCCGAATTTTTTGATTTGGTACGCTGAGTAATTTTGCAATAGCCATAACCGGAAGTGCGTTCGCAATGTTGTGTTCACCTTTTATGAACAAGTCACTTGATGAGCAAACTTTAGATACTTTACCAAACCAAGCAAAGTGCATTTCACCATTTTTATGATAAGCACCAACCGGAATTTCTTTTTTAACCGAGAACCCAAGTTTTTGCACACGTGAGTTTTTCATCGTTTCAAATGTGTTTGCATCGTCCGCGTTATAGATAAAGAAATCTTCTTCGGTTTGATTTGCAACTACTTTCAGTTTAGAAGCAGCATATTTTCCAAAATCATTTTCATATCTATCCATATGATCCGGAGTGATATTTAATATCATTGAAAAGTGAGGTTTGAAGTTCTCTGTGAAATCAAGCTGAAAACTGGAAGTTTCAAGAGCAACAAACTCGCCTTGGTTTACGCCAAGTACTATCTCGGAAAATGGATTGCCAATATTTCCAGCAGCGTAACATTTCAATCCGCATTCATTCAAAGTGTGATTCATCAAAGCTGTTGTTGTTGTTTTTCCATTCGTTCCGGTGATTGAGATAATCGAACCTTTACAAAACCATGAAGCAAATTCTACTTCGCTGTAAATTTTAATTCCTTTTTGAACTGCTTTAGACAACACTGGAGAATCTGTTGGGACTCCCGGACTTGTAACAATAAAATCACAGTCGTAAACTTTATCAGAATGTGATTCAAACTCGTAAGCAATGTTTTCAGATTCAAAAACTTGTGAAGCTTTGCTGAGTTTATCTTTTGCACTGCTATCGCTTACAAAAGGAGCTGCGCCTAACTGCTTAGCAAGCTGTGCTGCTGCAATTCCGCTTCTTACAGCGCCAATGATTGATATTTTTTTTCCGCTTATTTCCATTACCGTATCTTGAATGAAGTAAGACTAATTATTGCAAGAATTATTGTTACTATGTAAAATCTTATTACAATTTTCGGTTCATCCCAGCCAAGCTGTTCAAAGTGATGATGGATTGGCGCCATTTTGAATATGCGCTTTCCTTCACCATTTCTTTTCTTTGTGTATTTGAAATACAGCCGCTGAACTATTACCGAAATTGTTTCTATAAAAAATATTCCACCAAGAATTGGAATAAGTAAATCCTTCTTAATCACAATCATCATCACGCCGAAAGCGCCGCCGAGAGCAAGTGAGCCGGTGTCTCCCATAAAAACTTGTGCCGGATAAAAATTAAACCAGAGAAACCCAAGTCCCGCACCGATTAGGGCAGCAATAAAAACTGTTAGCTCACCACTGCCGGGCATATAAATGATATTTAGATAATCAGAGTAAATCACGTTACCGGTTACATAAGAAATAATTGCAAGAGCAATCATCACAATCAAAACTGTTCCTATTGCAAGTCCATCTAATCCATCTGTTAAGTTCACTGCGTTAGATGTTGCAGTAATAATGAATACAACCCAAGGAATAAAGAGAACACCAAAATCCCAATTCAAATTTTTGAAAAACGGCAAAGTTGTTTGAGTATTGTATTGAGAGAATTCCGGCAGGAAATAAACCGCGGCGCCAACAACAAGACCGACAAATATTTGTCCGAGCAATTTGTACCGCGCAATTAATCCTGTAGGAAGTTTCTTAACTACTTTTAAGTAATCATCGAGAAAGCCAACTATACCAAGTACTATTGTGGCGAAGAGTACGAGTAGAATGAAAACACTTTTTATATCCGCCCATAGAAGCACCGGAACAATTACTGAGAAAAGAATAATCAAGCCGCCCATTGTTGGTGTACCGGCTTTTTTCTTATGAGTTTTTGGACCTTCATCGCGAATCGGCTGATCAACTTGCTTTTCTTTTAATCTTCCAATTATCTTGGGTCCAAGTATGAAGGAAAACAAAAGCGCAGTTATTGCAGCCAGAGCCGAACGAAAAGTTAAGAACCGGAATATGTCGAATCCCGGAGGGTTGAATGCTCTGTTGATATACTCAAATAGATAGTAGAACATTATTCAAACCTTTTTTCCAAAATGTTTACGAATTCTTCCATCTTCATTCCGCGCGAACCTTTAACGAGAATCACAGCGTTTTCAATCTCCTCGTATTGCAGGTAAAGAGACAATGCTTCACGCAAGAAGAAATGGATTGATCTTATTTTTTTCTTTCGTAACTCTTTAACTAAATGCTGCATCATTGTTCCGACAGTAAGCACCACCAAGTTTTTTGCCGGCTTAAATACCTTTTCTAATTCTTTATGAATTTTTACTGATTGATTGCCAAGCTCAAAAATGTCTCCGAGTACAACAATTTTGTTTTTGTAAGTCCTAATCTTGTTCATCGTTTCAACAGCCGATTTAACCGAAGCCGGACTTGCGTTATATGTATCATCTATTACTACTGCATTCTTAAACTTCTTCACTTCTATTCTGCCATGTACCGGAGCGAATTTCTTTACGCCATTAAGAATTTGTTTTTTAGTCAAACCAAGTTTGAGCGCAACAGTTGCGGCAGCTAAAAAATTCTTTGCGTTTGCTTCGCCATAAACCGGAAGAGTTGCTTCAAACTGATTTTTACCGGAGGTTATTTGGACTTTTGTTCTTCCATCATCGGTGTAACCTAAAATTTTTCCGTTGACATCAGCTTTACCGCTAAAACCAAAACTCAATTTGTTTTTGAAATTTTTTGCATTGCCGTTGATAATTGAATCATCCGCATTTACTAAAACTATTCCACCGTTTTTTTCAGTTTCAGTAAACAAAGCAGATTTTTCTTTGTAAACACCTTCACGGTTTTTCAGAAATTCCAAATGCGAATCGCCAATGTTTGTCATCAACGCAAAATCGGGTTGAGATATTTTTGAAGAGTAAGCAATTTCTCCAAAATGATTTGTTCCCTGTTCCAGAACAATAACATCACATTTTTCATCAGCACTTAGAATTGTGAGCGGTACACCGATATGATTGTTGTTGTTCGCTAAGGTTTTCACAACGTTGTACTTCTCAGCGAGCAAAGTTGAAACCATTTCTTTTGTTGTAGTCTTGCCATTACTTCCGGTAATCGAGACAACTTTAGCTTTCAGTTTTTTACGCCAGATGTTTGCAATATCGCCGAATGCTGTTGTTGTATCGTCAACAGCAATAAGCGTTATATCAAGCGAATCAAATTTCTTCATCTTCTTTTTATTAACAACAACAGCTTGCGCGCCATTCTGTACTGCTGTTAATACAAAATCATGTCCGTCAAACTTTTCACCTTTAATTGCAACGAAGAGACATCCTTTTTTCACCTTGCGGGAATCAATCTCAACTTTGGAGATTGGCCTGAATCCATCGGGATTATAAATCACTGCCGATGGCAAGTTGAATAAATCTTCGAGTGTAATTTTTAGTTTGCCCATTCGCTCAGATATTTTTCCGCTGTTTCTTTATCAGAAAAGTGCTTACGCACGCCATTTACTTCTTGATAATTTTCATGTCCTTTGCCGGCAACAAGTATTACAGCATCATCTTCACTTTCAAAAATCGCTGCTTTAATTGCATCTTCTCTATTCTCCATCACTCTATAGTTATTTGCTTTTATACCTTTCAGAATTTCATCAATAATAAAAAATGGATCCTCTGTTCTTGGATTGTCCGACGTTACATAAACGCATTCACTCATCGAAGAAGCAATTTCTCCCATTACCGGGCGCTTTGTTCTATCCCTGTCACCGCCGCATCCAAAAACTGTGTAGACTTTTCGTTCGTTATTAACAATATGATTAACAGCCATTAGCGCTTGCTTCAATGAATCAGAAGTATGAGAGTAATCAATAATCACTTTTTTATTTTTCTTTCCAACAACTTCGAACCTGCCAGGAACTTGAGGTGTAGTTTTTATTCCCTCGATTGCGGTTTCCGGTTTCATTCCATCGGCAACAGCCACAGCAAAAGCCGAAGCAGCATTTAATGCGTTAAAATGTCCAACCAAACTTGTTTCGACTTTATAAATTTTTCCTTGCCAATTCAAATCGAACTTTGTTCCATCAAGATTATACTCTACATTCTCAATTCTTAAATCCGAATTCCTTTTCGTTCCGTAAGAAACTTTTTTAGCAGCGGATTGCTTTACAATGTTCTTTCCGTTTTCATCATCAGCATTGTAAGCAATACTTCCTTCGGCAGAAATCATATCGAATAAGATTTTCTTTGAATCAAAATAGTGCTCGAATGTTTTGTGATAATCCATGTGGTCAGAAGTTATGTTAGTAAAAATCGCTGACGCAAAATTCATGTAATCAACTCTATTCAAACGCAAAGCGTGAGATGAAACTTCCATAACACAATGCGTACAACCTTCTTTAACCATTTCAGCAAGTAAGAAATTTATTTCATGAGATTGTGGCGTAGTAAGCATTGTCTTTACTTCTCTATCGCCAATGTAATTTGCAATCGTTCCAATCAATCCGCATTTGAATCCTGCATTCTCAAAAATATTCTTCACATAAAACGCTGTTGTTGATTTTCCTTTTGTTCCGGTAATTCCAATCAGCTTTAGTTTTTTGGATGGCTCGCCGTAAAAAATATTTGAGAACTCGGCTAAAGCTTTTCTTGTATCTTCAACTACAATTTTGACACAACCGGCGTGCGCAAATATTTGATCCGGAACCGCGTTTGCATTTTGAACTACAACCGCATCAGCACCTTGATTTATTACATCTTGTACAAACTTGTGTCCATCAGTTTTGAAACCTTCGATTGCAAAGAAGATAGAATTCTTGCCTGCGTTTCTGGAATCAATTGAAAAGCTTAGAATTTCCTTCTGCTCAGCGTTGCCAACCACTTGAACCACTTTTGCACTATTTAGAAGTTCGTTTAACTTCATTCTGCTGTACTCTGTTTAACTTTTTTGATTGCAGGCTCACACTTCAAAGTGCAAACTGTTCCGTGTGTTAACTGAGAACCCGGTTCAATACTCTGCCAAACAACTTTTCCAATTCCATTTACTTTCCACTGCATCTTCATTGTATTCAACTGAGCAATCGCATCACGCATAGATCGGTTTGTAAGGTTCGGCATTGTATCACTGCTGTAAAATTTTCTATTCGAAATTGTTTCTTTCTTTTCTGCGACATTTAGATATGAACGTTTGTTGTTCTTTGGTGCTGCCTTCAAATCTGAAATTAACTGATCCATCAATTTGCTATCACGCTGAATCTTTTTCTTTTCCTTAACTAAATTCACATCCGATTCAATCATTCTTTTTGCTACATCATGAAATATTGGTGCCGCTACCAGACCGCCATATTGTCCTCTGCTTGGCGCATTAACAAGTACATAAATAACAACGGCGGGATTATCTGCGGGAAAGAAACCTATGAAAGATGAATTATGACTTGAGCTTGAGTAACTATTATTAACAAGTCTTTGTGATGTTCCGGTTTTACCGCCAATTAAAACATCCGGAAGCATTGCTGCGGTACCAGAGCCATGCTCAACTACACCAACCATCAAGTCTTTCATTTTGGCTGAAGTTGCCGGACTAATCACACTTCTAATTTTCTCCGGTTGCTTTTCTTCAATTACTTTTCCGCTATGGTCTGTAATTGATTTAGTTATGTATGGCTGATAAAGATTTCCGCCGTTTATAATTGCGCTATATGCCGCTATCATTTGAAGTGGTGTTACTGCCAATTCATAACCGTAAGACATAAATGCTTTTGTGATTCCGGTAAAGTTCTTAGGCAGTTTGAGTAGTCCTTCTGCTTCGCTTGGTAGATCGAAAGACGTTTTATTGCTGAAACCAAAATCGCGAAGATACTTGTAGAAAATTTCTGCATCCAAACGCTCAGAAAGTTTTGCCATTCCAATGTTGCTTGATTGCTCTAAGACTCCACGGACAGTAAGTATTCCGCTTTTGTGAGAGTCGTAAATAGTAACGCCTTTATATTTATAACTTCCTTCCTCTGTATCTACTGTTTCATCTTCTTCAACCAATTTTTGATCAAAGAGAATAGACATTGTAATGGATTTCATTGTTGAGCCGGGTTCATAAGTATCCGTAATGGCTCTGTTTCTTCTGCTGTTAGCTTCAGCCAGATTATAATTAGCTGGGTCAAAATCCGGTAAGTTTGCTAAAGCCAAAATTGCACCGGTGTTTGGATTCATTATTATTCCGACAGCAGATTCACCGCCAAATTTTTGCAATCCATTAGTTAATTCTTCTTCAAGAATCCTTTGATACGTTTTATTAACAGTTAGATTAATAGTGTTGCCACCTATAGCAGCTGTTGACATATCTTCATTAACAGAAAGAATTCTTCCTAAAACATCTCTCTCATAAATAAAATAACCGTTTGTACCGGTGAGTTTATCATTGTAAATTTTTTCTATGCCTTCAATTCCGGTTCCACTTTTTTTATCTACGTAACCGAGAATATGAGAGGCTGAATTTCCGTATGGATAAACACGTGAAAAATCTTCTTGATATGTTAGTCCGTCAATCACAAATTTCTTTAATCTGTTTGCCTGCTGCATCGGTACTTTACTTTCTATACAAACTGTTTTACCGGTTGATTTGATCAAGTTGACATAGAAACTTTTCGTTTTTCCCATTTCTTTAGAAAACACTTTAGCAATCGCATCTATCTTTTTATTATCCAACATTCTTCTATCAACAAAAAAGGAAACATTGCTAAATGTGTAGCTTAGTACTTCTCCGTTTACGTCTTTAATCAATCCGCGCTCGGCTTTAACTGCTTGCGGTTTGTATTGCTGTGTTTCTGCAATTCTTGTATAGTATTCGTGTTTGGAAACTTGAATTGTAAAGAGCTTGAGTACCAAGATGATTAGTACAATCAAAAGAATGCCAGTAATTACTAAAGCTCGTGAGTTAATCATACTTTTCGTTTATCATTTTTAGTATTTGATTTACTTGCTCTTTTGAAATTGCTATTGTTTCAAGATTATCTGCCGGGCGCATGAACATGAGAGAATCTTGAGCAAATCTCACTATTCTATCTTCCGACATTAACTTTTGTACATCAACCATTTTCATCTCAACGCGATTAATTCTTTCATTCAATGCTTCTTGTTTAGTAATCTTATCTCTATTCATTCTTTTTATTTCTGAAAGTAGAACCACGTAAGAAAACAAAATTAAGGCTGCTGCTATAACCAATATTATAAAACTTGTCAGCTTGCTAAAATTCATACTAAACTCTTTCTGCAACTCTTAATTTTGCGCTTCGCGCTCTTCTATTATTTTCGATTTCAATTTCTGATGGAACAACCGGCTTTGAGGTAATCAACTTCAACTTTTTCTGTTTGCCACAAATGCATATCGGTGTTCCGGGTGGACAAACACAACTCAGACTTTCATACTTAAATTTTTCTTTCACTATTCTATCTTCTAAGGAGTGAAATGTTAAAACTGCTATTCTTCCGCTTTCGCTTAGTAATTCAACAGACTTATCCAAAAACTCTTTCAACTCGCCCAATTCATCGTTCACATAAATTCTAAGAGCCTGAAAAACTCTTGCCAAACTTTTTGTTACAAATCTTTCCGGTGTAATTTCTTCTATTATTTTTCTTAACTGGAATGTTCTTGCGATTTTTTCTTTGAGCCTTAACTCAACAATCTTTCTTGCAATCGCGCGGGAATTCTTTTCTTCCCCAAACTCAAATAAAACTTTTGCTATTGCTTCTGCCGAGGAATCGTTTAAGAAATCCGAAGCAGTAAATCCGTCTTGTCTATTCATCCTCAGATCAAGGGAGGAATCCTCCCGGAACGTGAATCCCGCTTCAACATTATCTAGTTGAAACGAGGACACTCCCAAGTCTGCAAAGATGCCGTCAAATTTTTCAATGAACTCAATTTTGGAAATTGTATCGATGTTTTTAAAGGACGTATTGTAAATGCAATAACGTTTGTCATCAACAAACTTTTGTTTACAATAATCGAATGCAGACTGGTCTTTATCTGTTGCAATTAGTCGCCCTTTAGAACTAATTCTATAAAGTATTTCTGTAGAGTGCCCGCCAAAACCCGCCGTAGCATCGAAGTAAGTTCCGTCAACTTCTGTGGTGAGAAAATCAACGCATTCCTTCAACAATATCGGCGTATGTATCATTTTTGGCTATTCATTACTTGCTTTGCTAATTCCGCAAATGGTTTTGGAAATTCTCTCTTTTGTGTTTCGAAAATTTCCGGATTCCAAAACTCAATTTTATTATTCTGCCCGAGTATCAAAACTTCTTTATCTATGCCCGCGAACTCCAGCAAACTCTTTGGTAAGAAGAGACGCGATTGTTTATCCAATTCTTGATCCGAAGCAAGCTCGAATAAAAATCTTTTGAAAGCAGCTTCATCTATATTAAAATCATCCAGAGCATCAATACGTGGTTTAATTTTTTCTTCCCAATAGTTGTAAGGATAGACATCAATACATTGAACTGTACTTCGTGTCATCACAAAAGTGTCTTTAGCTTCCGGCTTCATCACCTTCTTAAATTTTGCCGGAATACTGATTCTTCCTTTGGCATCTACAGAGTATTTAAAGCTTCCTATAAACATTATTACCCACTATCTTACACTATTAACCACTATTTGCAAATTAATTGATTTTATAGGGAATTGTCAAGCAAAATCTGCCCGGAAATTGAGAAAAGAATTAATTGTGATCTTGATTAGTGAGTTGTGAAGAGCAAAAGCGTCTGGCAGGGAAAAAGAAAAGCCCCTACTTAGTAAGGGCTTTGATTGTGAGATTATTTTATGAGCATCATCTTCCGGACAAGGTTTACGTTGTTGCCGTAAAGTTTATAGAAATATACGCCGGAGGAAAGATTCTTAGCGTCAAAGGTAGATTTGAAAACGCCAGGGTTTAAGAAACCGTTTTGCAGCGATGCAACTTTCTCCCCAAGAATATTGAAAATGTCCAGATTGTAAAATCCTTCTACAGGAATACTAAAAGATAGTGTAGTAGTTGGGTTGAATGGATTAGGGAAATTTTGTTCCAACTTAAATTCTGTTGGAATTTCCTTTTGCTCGGCAACTCCGGTAATGTTTGATGTTGGAGTGAACTTCTCAATACTTGAATAAGCTGAAGCTTCTCCATTTTCATTTATCGAGCGAACTCTCCAATAATATGTCTTACCGTTTTCTAATCCGTTGATAAGTTTTCTATTCGAATTCATTTCTAGATTCGTTGCGTTTTGCATTTCAGAATTTTTCGAATACTGAAGTTCATACTTAGCCGCTTCTCCAGCTGTTGGTAGAAACCAAGAAAGCATTGCTGAAGAACTTTCAATCGAAATTCCTTCGGCAGGACTTGCAGCAACGGGTACAACCAATAAGCTATTGCCTGCAAATGTTACAAAGCTTTCTGCCGCAGAAAATGCTGAGTACACAGTTCCATCGAATGAACGAACTTGCCAGTAATAAGTAGTGCCGGAGTTCAGACCGCTCAATGTAATTTGATTTGTTGCAAGATTCGAAATTGTTGTTGCGCCTGTCATGTTGGAATTTGTTGAGTACTTTAATTCAAAAGTAATTCCAACAGAAGATGAATTTAAGAACCACGATAGCATAGGTGAATTTGTATAAACAGTCGCGCCGCCAATCGGCCAGGAAAGCACTGGAACTGTTACAGTCGCTGTTGTTCCAATTGTTTGGAAACTCTCTGTTGCTGACCAACAGGAAGTTGTAATTCCATTGGTCGAACGAACTCTCCAGAAATATGTTGTTGATGGAGTTAAAGCGTTGACTGTTGTATTCAAGGCTGATATACCAAGTATTGTAGGCGTACCATTCAACGAGCCGGTTCTCAATTCAACTTCATAAGTTAATCCATTACCAGAAGCACCGAGATACCAATTAAGCTGAACCGAATTAGAATAAACGGTAGCGCCGCCAACAGGCCAAGAAGGAAATGGAATTACCGGCGCATTTGAAACAGATCCAATTATTGAGAATATAGCTGTTGTTGACCAAGCTGAATAAGTAGCGCCGTCGAAAGAACGGACGCGCCATTTGTAATTGCTGCCTGGAATTAAATTACTAAGATTAGTTGAAAGAGAATTAATATTTAGAATATTCGGAGTTCCGGTAAATGCTGTTACCAATCCTTCTACATATTCAACTTCAAAAACTAATCCGGTACCTGCGGTTCCTAAATACCAGTTTAGAGAAGGAGATGTTGTGTAAACAATTGCATTGCCAACCGGCCATGATGGAATTGGAACTACCGGTCCAGGTGTGGCAACTGTATTAAATGTTTCGGCATCAGACCAAGCAGAATAATTTGAACCGGATTTTGATCTTACTTGCCATGAATATTGTGTTCCTTGCTGCAAGCCAGCAACAGTATAATATTGAGTGGAAATATTTGTAACAGTTGCTGTTCCGGTTAGTGCTGCCGGAGTTCCTTGTCTAATCTCAAGATCATAAGTTAAGCCGGTGCTTGCGTCATTAAGATACCAATATAATGTTGGCGAAAGAGTATTTATCGTATCATCATTTATCGGTGAAGAGAGAACCGGAGTAAAAGCTTGCCCAAAAGAAATAAAACTTTCTTGATCAGAATAAGAAACTACAACTCCGCTCGAAGTCTTTAATCTGATTTTCCAGAAATAAGTAGTTCCAGGTAATAGTCCGTTCAAACTATATGGAACTGAATTGATGTTACTAATTACTGCTGGAGAGGTCATATTTACATCAGTAGAATATAGAAGATCATACTTCCATCCTGTTCCGCCGGAAGGGACATACCAAGAAAAAGAAGCTGGAGACATATAAATGCTTACCCCGCCAATTGGCCAAGAAAGTAATACTTGAGAATAAGCGATTGTTGTAAATGTGAATGGTGTTGAAAATCCGCTAGAAAGAATTTCTTGTTCTGCACTAACTCTCCAATAATATGCTATACCATTGCTAAGATTAGTTAAATTGTAAGAGTTTGTTGCTAGATCAGTTGCATTAACAATAAGATTACTGAACGCAATATCAGTAGCAACTTGTAAAGAATACGTTGCGCCGGAAACCGCAGACCAGTTGAGTTCTAATTCAATTGAAGTCCCTCCCGCATTATCAGCAGGAGAAACTAAAGCAGGCATAGCTGGCGTTGTTAGCGGCTCAACAAGAATATCTCTGAAATAATTATTGTTGTTGAATGAAGAAGTTGGAAACACTCCCGGACTTCCATAGACACCATTATTATTATCAGCCACTGTACTTAATATTCCGTTTGTAACTGATGACCCTAACGACTGAGCACCGCCGGCACCGTACTCGCTGTTTGAATTTACAGTAACCACATAAGTATTTCCCGGAATGATATAAACGTTAGAAGATAATTCGGCATACTGCCAGTCTGATGTAGTTTCATTTACAAAAGCAGCAGATGCTAATAAAGTTCCGGTTGAACTCCACAAGTTTCCAGTATGAGAACCGGTTTCACCAGCAGTTCTGTAATAACTGAACATTTTAACTTTGGCTGCTTGCGATGCGGTAAACTTCACACCCATTTCATACGGACCGTCATTAAACTGTCCGACTGGGAATTGAGTTGTGAAGATGCTATTGAGTTCATTTGCTACAACATCAACAAAATAATTAGAGTTGTTGTATGACTGTGTAGGAAACAGTCCAACAGTTTCATTGAATACGCCACCGCCGGCAAGTGCTGTCAAAAATCCATTTGTTATTGGATTATCCAGCTGATGCTGTTCAATCGCATAAACGGAAGCAACATTTACAGAAACAACATAGGTCGTATTCGCTGAAATCAAAATTGGAGAAGCGAACGATGCATACTGCCAACCGGAAGCCGTTTCTCCAATAAATGAAGCTGTGGCAATAACAGCTCCACCACCTGTCCAGAGTGTGGCTGTATGGGAAGAGCTTTCACCGGGCATTTTATAAAACCTGACATGACTAATCCGGGCAGTTGTTGTAGAACTAAACTTAAGTCCAAGCTCATAGTCACTATCGTTGCCGGAATTTGCCGGTACTTGAGAAGTGAAAATTGACGTTTGTGAATACAGAATTGGGCTTAGCAATACAAAAAAGAGCGCCGCAAGAAGCATTTGCATCCTTAGATGTTCTTTTTTCATCTAACCTCCTGTTTGTTATTAATAATTATTAACTCCATCACCAAAAGTTTTTGCACTCTGAGATACAAGCAATAATTCCATTTGAGTGGAAGCTTACCACAGTTACCTTCCCTTATAATTTGATATCTAAAAGGAAGAGGTGTTGACTATATTTTTAACTGATTTGATTTTACTGTGTAACCTCGAAAATGATTTTTTGATAGACCTATGGGACAATATGAATGCCATTTCAAAACTTTGCTTTTGAACTAAACGGAGAACTTTTAAAATGAGAGCAAATCTCTTTTTGAGAAGAAGAATTAAAATGAGTCACTACTTCAGAATGAAACAGAGAGGAGTCTATTTAGATTAGATTTTGATGATGACTAAAACAGCTTTAGCGTACTTGAATGAATTCTTCGAGAACTTCATCAATGTGCTAAATTAATCACTTCACGATTGAACTACTTTTTCAAACGGTGTGTTCTAAATATAACTGTTGTACAAAAAATTTTAGGAATTTATTACGAATGGACTATCTTTTGCCTTTTAGCATTATACTTATAGTTACTACTTCAACAATCATTTTATTTTACTTTGGATTTACCCTGTGGTCTAAGAAACGAAAATTCATCAAGTCAATTGAAAAGCAAAGAGAATCCTTAAGATTTGAAAAAGAACATGATAAAGCTGAATTAATAAAGCGAGCACTTGTTCTAATTAAGAATGAGTGATTAACAATTCACTCAAACTCACAATTACATTTTTCACGCATCCGAAACCTTTCTATAGCTAACTTGTTTGCAATACGCTTCAAATTATTAAAAAGAAAATTATTATTGTGTTAGCATTTTGGTCATCAAAAAGGGATTACGATTTATTGTTATAGTGTATTTAATTTTGGTTGGGTAAAGGGAGAGTAATTGGGGCAACTATTTTAGGGGCTTTAATACTTTCTGAGCCACCTATAGGACTCGAACCTACGACCCGCTCATTACGAATGAGCTGCTCTACCAGCTGAGCTAAGGTGGCTTCTTAAAGTATTAATGAGATTGAAAAACTATCTCAATTTCTTTTTATGACGATTTTTTCTCAAGCGTTTCTTGCGCTTGTGAGTTGCCATTTTATGGCGTTTTCTTTTTCTTCCGCAAGGCATTACGGAACCTCCGTTTAATGTTGATTAATTAATTCTTGTGCTCTCTTACCAATTTCCGAAGCGGGATTTATTTCTACCGCTTTCTTCCACCAGCTTAGAGCTTTTTCTTTGTTACCGGATGATAGATTTACTATTCCAAGATTTAAATGTGCAATTTGATGTTTTGGTTCTATTGTGAGAGCCTTTTCCATTTTAGAAATAGCCTCAGAATTTTTTCCCAATTCAAAATAACAAACACCCATATCTACCCATACATCAGCGGCTTTCGGGTTCTGTTTCAAATATTGTTCGTAACGTTCAACAGCCTTATCCTTGAAGCCGGAATCGTTAAGTAAGTGCGCGAGATTTAATAGAGCGTCAAGATTGCTCGGATTACTATCAACTGTTTTTTGAAGTTCTGTAATCTGCTCAAGTTGATTCAAATCCACACCAGCATGAGGATTATTTGTGTTTGTGTTCGTAGCATCTGCTGTGGCTTGCACTGGAACGGACGAATCAAAGATTCCTGACGAGACTAATATTACTGAAGCAATTAACAATAAGAACAACCCAAAATAAATTAGCTTTGAAGTTGAAATTGACTTGGGTCTATTAACTGTGTCTTCATGCTTTTTATGCTTAGCTTTCTTTGATACATTTTGTTTTGCAGATACACCTTTTGAATTCGGTTTTTGTTCGGCAGAAACATGTTTTTCATTTTTGGAACCGCAACTTGGGCAGTAAGCAAAATCACGAGAAAACTCTTCACCACATCTAACGCAAAAAACACTATTATCCATTCTTATTCAACATCCTTCTGGGTTTTCATTCCTAAATCCACGGCACCTTTAAAATCCTTCGAAAATTTGAAAGCGGGAACAAAATGCTCTCCAACAAAAACTTTTTCTCCGGTACGCGGATTGCGAGCGTTTCGAGGGTTTTTCTTTTTAACACGGAAACTGCCGAATCCTCTAATCTCTATACCATTACCGGATGCAAGAGCATCAATAATTGTCTTAAAAAAACCATCGACTACTGCTTCAGTATCAATCTTTGTGAGACCGGTTCCATTGGCAATTCTGTCGATAATATCAGCCTTAGTCATCCCTAACCTCAAATTTTTAGCGAAGTTACAAGCAAAAACGGGTCAAAAGTTATCAAAAAGTATGGTAAAAACAAACTGATTAACAGCCCACAGCCAAAATACTTAGCTTTTATCAATTGGAGATATCTGTTTCATTATAAAACAGATAGAGTAACAAGCGCAGATAAGAAAGCGCGTTTTTAGGTCATTAATGAAGATTTTCTTTTGGTACACGTTTTGTCTTATTCTAAGTGTAAAGTTAAGGAATAAAACCATGACATTAGTACCAATAATATATACGAGCTTGCTCATCTTCTCGTCTATTTTGCTTTTTGTAATTCTTTTTTCATATATCTCATTTAAGGCAAAAAGCAATTTGAGAAAAGCCAGTGAGTTAAAAGTTCACGTCGGAAATCAGAATGTGCAAATTAGACCGGTTGCTATTCCAGTTCAACATGCACCAATAATAATTAAAAAGGGAAACCCTGGATTAGTTCGTCAGAATCCTGTGAGAGGAGAATATTCTCATTCTCGGTCTGCAAATCCGGTCAGCATAGATGATTATAGACAAAACCAAACAAGAAATTCTATAACCAGACCTACAAGATTAACAAGAGAAGATAGAATTGTGATAATGAATGACACAACTAAATTGCATACTGCTAAGACAGTACCCAGCCAAGCGGAACAAAGAACATATCAGAGACTGCCCGATTTGAACTTGCTTAACTACTATTCAGATCGGACGGATTCTGAGTTTATTACTCTTACAGCATAATTAAAGAAGGGCTTTTGCCCTTCTTCTTTTTCTAATCTCATTTGTCACAGTAAATACTATTCGTTATTTTTAATCCATGGAACTTGTCCCGATTATACAGCGCGTTTTAACTATTGTAGCAATCCTTGCAGTTGCCACTTTACTTATTTCCTACATTGCTTTCAAGATACGTCAAAAGCGAACACCTGAACAAGTTTACACAAAGGATACCTCAGGTCACTTAGAGCCAAGCTTTGTAGGTAAAAGTATAAGACGCATTACAAGAATTACTAAAGAAATACTCCCTTTAACTCCACCTGTTCAGCCAAAGGCACAACAACATCATTCACCCAAACGCCCGCAGCCTGTTGCTGCAAAAAAAGTCGAGCCGAAGCCGCAATATCAGAAGCCAAAAAGAATTGAGGTTGTTAATAATCTTTCCGAACAAAATCTGGAGCGACCAAAATCCTCTCCGGTTAAAAAGAATATTGAGAATGCCGAGTTAAATACTCTTGGTGACGATATTCTGAACAAGTATGCAGACAATGAAAACCAAAGCCTCTTTACTCTAAAGACTAACAAAAAAAACACGAAAGAATAACTCTTTGTGAATCGGTTTCATCTTTTTGTAATCTTATTTAATACGAAAAAGGAATTAACATGATTGAAAAGTCTATCAAAATAAATGGTATGAATTGCAACCATTGTGTGATGGCTGTGAAAAAAGAATTATCAAAGCTTACTCTTGAATCTGCCGAGGTTACAATTGGCAGCGCCAAAGTAGTTTTTGATGAGACGAAAGTAAATGAAACTCAGATTGAAGCGGCAATTGTAGAAGCCGGATTCGAAGTAGCAAAATGAAATCCTACACTTTTCCGGTCGAGGGAATGACATGCGCAAGCTGTGTAACCCGTGTGGAAAAAATCATAGGTAAGTTCGATGGAGTACAAAATGTATCTGTAAATCTTGCCAGCGAAAACGTAACTTTCCAGACAGAAACCGATGCAGACATTAATTCTATAGCCGCTGCTGTTGAGGAATATGGTTACAAACTCAAAATAGTTACTCCAAACAAAACCACACAAATAGAAACCCTTTCTACTCAGACCGAAAAAGATACTTATTACGAAATTTTGAAGCGGGATTTTTATCTTGCACTTTTTTTGACATTGCCGGTTTTTCTAATCAGCATGCTCATGGATTACGAATTCTTCCATCACAACTGGCCTTTCTCCGACGATTACACTCACAAAATTCTTTTAATATTCACAACACCAATAATTTTTATCTCCGGGAAAAGATTCTACACTGTCTTCGCTAAAAATATTCGCCACTTATCATTCGAGATGAACTCACTTGTTGCTATTGGCACTGCCGCCGCTTATGGATACAGCGTACTCGCAACACTCTTCCCTTTCGAATTTTCGCTTGATGGAAAAATTCCCCACGTTTACTTTGAAACTGCCGGAGTTATAATCACTTTGATATTGATGGGGAAATTGCTTGAGCACCGGGCAAAAAGAAAAACTAATGAAGCTGTTAAGAAACTGATGGAGCTTCAGCCTAAAACAGCAAGGGTTTTAGTTAATGGTATTGAGAAGGAAGTTTTATTAGAAACTCTTGCCAAAGATGATACTGTGGTCATACGTCCGGGAGAGAAAATTCCGGCAGACGGAATAATAATTTTAGGAAGTTCTTCAATTGACGAATCAATGTTGACTGGTGAAAGTATGCCGGTTGAAAAAACTATTAGCTCCAAAGTGATTGGCGGGACAATAAACAAAAGCGGTTCATTTAATTTTAGAGTTGTAGATATTGGCGATAATACAATCCTTGCACAAATTATTCGTTTAGTTGAACAAGCACAGGCATCAAAACCTCCAATCCAAAAATTGGTTGATAAAGTTGCGGCTGTTTTTGTTCCGGTTGTAATTGTAATTGCAGTTCTAACTTTTGCAGGCTGGATAATTTTCGGCAGCGAAAATAATTTTATAACAGCACTTGTAAATTTTGTAGCAGTGTTAATTGTAGCTTGTCCTTGCGCGCTTGGTTTAGCAACTCCAACAGCAATTATTGTTGGAACCGGAATGGGAGCTTCAAACGGCATTTTAATTCGCGATGGCGAAAGTTTAGAATCAGCACAAAAAATTTCTACTATAGTCTTCGATAAAACCGGTACGCTTACTGAAGGCAAACCGGCTGTTAGCAAAATTGTTTGCTACGGAATAGAAGAGACAGAACTGATACATCTTGTGGCTTCGTTGGAAGCTAAATCAGAACATCCGCTTGCAAAAGCAATTACCGACAAGGCAAAATTAAGTAACATAAATCTATTCGAACCGGAGAGTTTTCAAAGTGTAACCGGTTTTGGTGTAACCGGCATTGTAAACGGTAAAGCAATTATTATTGGGACAAAGAAATTACTGCAAGATTATTCGGTTAAATTTGCTTCGGAAGCGACAAATGAAATTCAGCTTTCCGACGAAGGCAAGACTATTATTTATGCTGCGATTGAAGGTGAGTTAAAAGGATTAATTGTTCTCGAAGATCAACTGAAGCCATCATCTATGGAAGCTGTTGAAAAGTTGAAAAAGATGAAAATAAAAACAGTAATGGTAACCGGAGATAATGCCAACACTGCAAAAGCAATTGCAGCCAAAGTTAATCTCGATGAATTTCACGCAGAAGTTCTTCCAAACCAGAAAGCAGAGATTGTTAAACAGCTTCAGAGCAAATCCGAATTTGTAGCAATGGTTGGTGATGGAATTAACGACGCGCCTGCGCTTGCTCAGGCAAATGTTGGAATTGCAATTGGAACGGGAACTGATGTTGCAATCGAGACCGCACAAATTACATTGATAAAGGGTGATTTGAGAAATGTTGCCAAAGCAATAAATCTTTCGAAGCAAACACTCAAAACAATTAAGCAAAATCTGTTTTGGGCTTTCTTCTACAATTTAATTTTAATTCCTTTAGCCGCTGCTGGTTTATTAAATCCGATGATTGCAGCACTCGCAATGTCATTAAGTTCAGTTTCGGTAGTTACAAATTCGCTTCGATTGAAGCGAACCAAAATTTAGTTATAAACCCTTTCTCTTATTTCTTTGGTAGTCTTTCCAAATAACTGCTTGTACTTAACAGTGCAAAGCGGTCTTTGTGCCGAAGCTCTTCTATTGATTCACAATTCAAATAGCTCATCGAACTTTTCAACCCGTCGGAAATTGCGTTGATAACATTTCCCACCGGTCCTTTGTAAGGAACCATCGTTTCCTCACCTTCGATGAATTCGCTTTTCATTTTAACACCAAACGATGCCGAACCTCTATATTTTTTCCATAGCTGGTCATTGTATTTAATCACTTCGCCGGGAGTTTCCTTTGTGCCGGCTAACATTCTGCCGAGCATTACCACATCTGCGCCGGCAGAAATTGCTTTTGCAACATCGCCGGGAGATTTTATTCCTCCATCAGCAATCAACGCTATATTTAACTTTTGTTCTTCGCGAGTAAAGTAAACATCGAGCAAAGATGAAACTTGCCCAATTCCAATTCCCGTTTGAATTGAAGTTGTGCACATACTTCCGCCTCCAATTCCAATTCTAACAGCATCTGCGCCGGCATCAACAAGATTCTTAAGAGTTGTTCCTCCGGCTACATTTCCTAAAATAACTTTCACGTTGTACTTCTTTTTAATTTCTTCGCATTTGCGAAGTACATGAGCGTTATTCGCGTTAGCAGTATCAACACAAACCAACATTTTCTTCTCTGCAATTTTTTCCAGCAATTCATCTTCAGCAGTTAAACTAACAGAAACAGCCTGTATTCCGTTGCTCGAATTATCATCCTTAAATAATTCTTTGAGAGAAGAGTCGAATCTATTAACAATTCCAATGCAGCCAAGCGAGTTTAATTCACGAGCCATATCAATTCCGCAAACGGAATCCATCGGACTTGCTAAAACCGGGACAGCTAACTCAGAACCGAGAAATGTAGATTTTATATTTACCTCAGTCCGGCTTTTAACGCGCGAGATTTCCGTTGGTATTAGACTAATGTCATCGTATGTGAGAGAAAGTGAATAATTGTTCAGATCACTTTTAGAATAGATTTTCATAATATTTCCTTAAGGATGATTTTCCGGAGTGGAAGTTAGTTGATGCCGCTCTCTACTTCAATTATTGGTAAAAATTTATTGATTTGACGGGTGGACTCTTTTTTCTAACTTTGGCGAAATTTTTTCAAGAAGAGGACTAATGCCGCAAACAGAAAAGACAAAATCTATCAGTTGGAAATTTCCAAAAGATTTTTGGATTGCCAACGTAATGGAGCTCTTTGAACGAGCTGCTTATTACAGTTTTTTTATTGTTCTTACTTTATACTTAACGAACATAGTCGAATTTAGCGATAAAGAAACCGGTGTGATTGCCGGAGTATTTTATGCCGGAATATTTTTCTTAACCCCGTTTATGGGAGCCGCGGCAGATAAAATTGGCTTCCGAAATGGAATGCTTGCAACTTTTATTCTTCTCACAATTGGTTATTTAGCTCTGGCTTTGTTTCACTCTAAACTTGTTGTACTTTTTTTTCTACTAATTGTAATGGTCGGCGCTTCATTTATCAAACCGCTTATAACCGGAACGGTTGCAAAGACTACAACCGCAGATAACCGCGCACGAGGATATTCCCTTTTCTATTGGATTGTAAATATTGGCGCCTTTAGCGGAAAAACTTTTGTCCCTTACATACGGCAAGGACTTGGTTTAGAAAATGTTTATTTCTTTTCATCAGCCATGGCATTGTTTGCACTTTTGTTTGCTTACTTTTTTTACAATCCCCAAAATTTTGCCGGCGAAAAGAAAACTGTTAAACAGATTTCGGAAACTCTCGTAAAAGTTATCAAGAGACCACGTTTAGTTTTCTTGATATTAATTGTTTCCGGTTTTTGGATTACACAAGGTCAGCTTTACGCTTCTATGCCAAAGTATGTAATCCGCTTGCTTGGCGAAAGTGCTAAACCGGAATGGCTAGCAAATGTAAATCCGTTAATTGTTGTGTTACTTGTTGTAGCAATCACTCAATTGATGAGAAACTGGAAAGCGGTTAATTCGATTTTGATTGGAATGATAATTATGCCTTTCTCCGCTTTCGCAATGTCGCTCGGACAAAGTTTTGAAGGCGCTTCCGGCGAACTTGTTTCAGTATTCGGATTGGTCTCGCTTCACCCGCTAACATTGATGATGATTATAGGAATTGGAATTCAAGGCTTAGCTGAATGTTTTATTTCTCCACGATACTTAGAATATTTTTCTTTGCAAGCACCAAAAGGTGAAGAAGGTATTTATCTCGGCTTCAGCCATCTATATAATTTTGTTTCCGCACTTGCCGGATTTATTCTAAGCGGATTCTTACTCGATGCCTACTGTCCCGATCCTAAAACTTTACCTGCCGGATTAACGGAAGTTCAGCGCGCTGTTTATTACCAAGATGCGCACATGATTTGGTATTACTTTTTAGCAATCGGTTTAGTCGCCATAGCAGCTCTAATAACTTTCAAAATTGTTACTGAAAGAATTGATAAGGCTAAAGCTGCAAACAATTAATCACGAATTTCTACACAGGCATCGTTGGTAACAACGATGCTCTTATGATACGGCAAAGCATGGTTGCCATTCTTATTTGCACAAATAATTCTAACCGGATACTCGCCTTCAACCAGATTCTCAACCTCAATTGTTAAAATATTTTTGTCCCTATCAAATTGAAAATCAACTTCCCTCTTTTCTAAATAGACACTGATTGATTTGTGGTTTATTCCGCTTGTATCATTAAGCGAAAAAGAAAGTGAAAGTTTTTGTGATTCATATTTAGTGCTGTCGGCGATTGGTGAGATAGTTGGAATTCCGGCACGGAAGTATTTGCCCAATCCTCTAAAAATTCCCCAAGCTTGTATCTGATTAAAGTCATCAATGTTTAATCGCATTTCCTCAAGTCTGCTTGTATGAAAACCGCCTTCAATTAAAACTGCCGGAATTTTAGTTTTACGAAGGACAGAAAAACCTTCGCCGGGATAAATATTATAATCGGAGTAAGTTCCATCAAACGAACCAAGCCCAACCGGATTTCCCATAACATAAGAAAGATCGCGTTCTATGTAACGCGCCATATCTTGATTGCACGGTTCATATTCATAATTAAAATCTTTCGCGTGATAATAAACCGAAGTATAGTTAGTGTAATCGTCTTCTGTTTTTCCCGGCGCATTATGATGAACGCTAATAAATAAATCTGCGCCACTGTTGTTAGCCAGTTTAGAACGGTACCCTAATTGCACTGTTGCGTCCTTGTCGCGAGATATGAAAACAATAGCTCCGGCTTGTTCAAGATATTTTTTCAGATATAAAGCAACGCGTAAATTTACATCAGCTTCTATAACATCACCTTTTTTGTTTGTGTTGCGTCTATCTTCACCGCCGTGCCCCGGATCTAAAAATATTTTTTTGCCGGATAAGTATTGAGAGTAGTCGGAAATAGTTTTTGTTCTCGCGTCATTGTCCTTCCAATCTACAGGATACTCGAAAAGTGGAAAGTTACTCGATGATGAGCAACCGGCAAGAATTAGCAACAACATAAATTGTGCTGATATTTTAATTAGATTGTTTTTACGCATATGTCTCCTTCCAGAGCAAACTGGCAATGTTTGCAATGTTCTAAATTTGGAACAAAATTGAATGAGTGTATATTTTTAATAGCTGACCGAATCACACTTCCATATTCTTCAACTTGAGATTTGGTCAATTTCATATTTATAAGTTCATCCGGATGCTTAATAAACACAAGGCGCAGCTCAAAGTCGGCTATATCTCTAAATATTTTACTTAGAACATAAGAATAAAACTTTAATTGGGGAAAATAATTCTCCGCGCGGTTATTCAGCTTTTCCTTTTCTATAGAATCTGTTTTGTAATCAACAACTATCAGCTTTCCATTTTCAACTATCAGCTTATCAATAATACCGTATAAGTAAAACTCCCCTTCTTGGCAATAAACTTCATACTCATTTTGAATGTTTTGGTAAGAGCTAAGTTCATAATAAGTTTTTGATTTGTAATAATTCAGAACATCACTTTTTATTGATTTGGAAAGTTTTATTGTGTCTGTGTTTACTTCCGCAAGCAGAAGGTTATTAACAAAGTCATTTAATTTTTCAGAATCAATATTCTCACTCAGGCATTTGTGAATTATACTTCCGCGCAATTGCCCAAATTGTTTTATGTTGTCGGCTTCTTCATTGGGCTGAAATTCATAAACACTTTCTTGGCGCTTAATCAGATTCAAGACCGGCAAAAAACCAATGTCGTAAGTCAACTCATACTTAACCGGGCATTGAGTGTACATGGATATTTTAGTAGCAGAGATAATTTCATGCTTGGGTGAATCACCGATACTTTGATTTCTCAGCTTCTTTTGAGCTGTATCTTTAGCCTTTGCTTTGTCAAGCTGTTCAATTTTTGCCAATTCTTTTTCGATAGAAACATGCAACTCGATGTGTTTCTTTTCATTCACAAACGTATTTTCCTTTTGAACCATGAACTCCACATCTGCTGCTAAGTAAATATTTTCAGATTGAAAATCGTTTCTTAATCCCGCACACAACAAATCATAAAATGATCCGGCAACCGGATTATAATCTTTATGTCTGGCAGAGATGTACAAATACTTTATGGCACGGGTTACAGCTACATAGAGCAATCTTTTAAGCTCGGCTATATTCTTTCTTTTCACTTTATAATTATGAAAAGCCGCAATAGGAGGAATAGCATACTTAGAAAAGTATTTTTTATCAAGCGGAACCTTTGTTAACAATCCAAATTCCTTACTTATGCTAATTGTTCTCGCTTTAACATTATCTTCTTGGGCTTTCGAGTTGGTGCCATAGATAAACACAGCTTTAAACTCCAGCCCCTTCGATTGATGAATAGTCATCAGCTTAACCGCATTTTGATCTTGTGCTACCTGGGCTTGACCTTCATCTTCAAAACCTTCGATAAATTCTTTAAGCGCAACAGTAAAATCATAGAGATTCTTGAATCCTTTGTTGGAATACTCACGCGATAACGCTAAAAGTTTTTCAACATTAGCAATTTCTTGTTCTGAGTTTTTCTTTGTTGCAAGCACCGCCCAATAACCGGATTCGTTCAAAATCTTTCTTATAAGAGAATATGGCTCTGAGCTTACTAACCATTTTATATTTTCTTCAATACCAGTAACAATCTGCTTTATCCTATCATCAGTTCTTGAAAGTGTAATCAACTTTTCATAAAAAGATTCACCGGCTTCCAAAGAAAGTTTAAGAAGTTTTGAATCGGATAGACTAAAAAACGGAGAGCGTAACACTCCGATTAATGCTTGGTCATCTTTGGGATTGATAAGAAATGATATGTAATTATAAATATCGTAAATGGTTTGGCGCTGATAAAATCCTTTGCCGCCCATAATTACAAAAGGCACCCCATACTTAACAAGAGAAGTTTCCAGTTCACCAAAGGATTTTCTTTTACGGCAAAGTATAGCAACATCGCCAAAGTTTAGCGTTTCATCATTCTTTATAAGCTCTACAATTTTAGCAGTAACTATTTCACTTTCTTCAATGTCGTTCAGAGAATCAGCTAACAGGATTCCTACATTGCCAATTTCATCAGAGGATTTAGTACAAACTAAATCGCTATGCAGCACTTCGTTAAATTCTTTTTGAGGACTAGCAAACAGATTTTTGAAAACCATGTTTGTAAATAAAACCAGCTGCGGATACATTCGGAAACTGTGTGGCAAACTCAAATTAGCGCCGGGTGCGGCTGTCTTTACAATTTCTTGCTTTGTCTTGTTAAATACTTCTAACTCTGCATCACGAAACATGTAGATGCTTTGTTTTTCATCGCCAACCACAAATAGATTTCCGAGTTGCAAATGATCAAGAATCGGCATAAAAATATCGTACTGCAGTTCATTAGTATCTTGATATTCATCTATCATTATGTACTTGTACTTTTCATGCAAATACGTTTGTACTGTCGGAAGAGAAATGATTTTATGAGTTAGCAAGAGAATGTCTTCAAAATCCAAATAGCTCCGGAGCTTCTTCTTATTAGTATAATTCTCTAACGCACGGTTATAAATTTTTAGAAACAACTTACCGAATTCCGCCAGTTCGATTTCCGATTTGCCGCTGGAATCAATATCAGCGAATGCTGTAATCTGTTCATATAGATTTTCGATACATTCTATCTCGCCCGAAAACTCTACACGGTTTTTGTTCAAGTAACTTATTTTTCTAACGGAATTTTCTGTAGAAGTAATTAGTTCTTTTTTAATCAGCGATAAGTGTAAAAGCTTTCCGGCAATCGGCAGATCGTTTAATTCATCAAGATATTCTGCAATAGGGCGGGCATATTTATTTGCTCTGTCATTCTTCAAAACGTAATTGTTAATTTTTCTTATGGCGTTTATTCCTATCGCAATCAAATGAGAGAGTGTCGTTTCAATTGCAGTGTCAAACTTCGTTTTGAATTCTTCGGCAATCTCCACAATAGATTTTGAATATATAGTATCGGCAAGCAAATCCACATTTCTGCGCTGATGAATAGAATCTTTAACTGCAGATTGTAGAAAATTCTTTGAACCAAGAACGCGCACCAATGACATAAAGTCAATTGATAGCTCAGTATCTCTAATTAAGTTCAGAAATGTTTCTTCGATTGAAAGTTCGATTAACTCTTCCGAGAGAAGCTGGTCTATTGGAGAAAAACTCGCATCTATGCCGGCTTCAGGTGCAAATTCCTTGAGAATGTTTATGCAAAACGAGTGTATTGTTGAAATATTCGCAAGAACAAGTTCTCTGCGCAGTTTTTCCAATCTTTTTTTTACTAAGGTATTTTTCTCATTTGATATTTGCTCTTCAGTTTCGTCAGCAATTTTTCTATTAAGCTCGCCTGCGGCTTTGTCTGTAAAAGTTATTGCTACTATCGCGTTAAGATCAATCTCTTCATTTTTATATATTTCTACGAATCGCTTTGAAAGGACAAACGTCTTGCCGGAACCGGCATTTGCTACAAGCGAAATGTGCTGCTTGTAATTAAGAGCTGCGTTTTGATGTGGTGTCAGCTGTTTTGTCATTGCGCCAGAGGAATTGAAATTAGAAAAGTAGTACCGCTGGAATCTGTTTTTTCAACCACAATTTTTCCGTTGATGCTTTCTATATATTTTTTTGCCATGCTTAAACCTAAACCCATTCCCGTTATTTTAGTAGTATAATTTTCTTCAAATATTTTAGGCAGATTCTCCCTATCAATTCCCTTCCCATCGTCAGTAACACGTATAGAGCAAAATCCAACTGAACTTATAACTCTAATTTCAATTTTGGCTGCACCGGCTTGCCAAGCGTTTCTTATTAAGTTAACCAAAGTTCGCTTTAAGTGATCACTATCGGCAACAACAACAATTTCTTTCTCTCTACATACAAATTCCAAACTGCTTTTCTGTTCAGAATAAAGATTTATCACTTCGGTTATTACAGGAACAATGTTGAGCTTAACAAGATTAGCACTTGGCATTCTTGCAAAGTTGGAAAATTCCGAAGCGATATTTTTTAGAGTTTCTATTTGCGAAATAATTGTCGCGGTAACCTTTTCGAAAATAGAATTAAACTTCGGCGACTTATCTTCGTAAGCAGTGATCAATTGCTGGACTGAAAGTTTCATTGGTGTAAGCGGGTTTTTAATTTCGTGAGCCACTTGTTTAGCCATTTCGCGCCAGGCTTCTTCTCTTTCAAACTGAGCAATATCAATTTGGTTTTGTCTAATCTTTTGCACCATCATATTAAAGCCGCTTGCCAGTTCCCCTAATTCTCCCTTACTGTTTATAGAAACTCCAGCACTCAAATCGCCGTTAGATACAGCCCGCGTTGCAGCGGTAAGCTTTTTAATTGGATAAGATATTTGTCCCGATAGAATAGTACTTATAACAATGATGATAATTAAAGCAAAAGAAAATACTCCAAACAAAAACACATCCAATTCAAACTCGGAAAGAGGCAGCGATGATTTGTTTAACATATCATTTACTTCAACCACAAGAACTACATTGGCGGCATGGATCACCCCGAAAGCAGAATTTATTTTTTCTCCTTGAACTTCTTCTTTGCCTAAATAAAAGTTGTTCTTATTGGAAATCAAATTCATATAAGCTTCCGAATTTAATTTCTCGCCAAATAATCCGGCTTCATAAAGCGATGGATTACTGCTAAACACTTCTCCATTAATTGAATAAACCGAGAACTTTTTATTTAATTCTCGGGAAGCTTTTTCGAAAATTAGCTTTTGGTTAACATCACTACTTATTAGATATGGTTCAACATAATTTTTAATCTGATTTATATTTTCAATCATCAGTTTAGCTAAAGTTTGGCTATTTTTTTCTTCTGTTAGGTTGCGGATGTAAGCAGCTATTAAAAAAAGCGGGACAACCGAAATAATTAAAAAAGCCGTGATCAGCTTAGCCCGAAACGAAATACTATATGTTATGCGCTTCTGTAAATTAACCAGCCATAAGAACAGTGAAATAATGAATATCACAACTGTGTGGATGAAAAATATTTTAAAGAAATCAGAAAGATTCCATGTAAAGTTTTTGTTTTCTCTAGCGATTGCTAGGATTTTTTCTCCTTGAACAGTTGTATTTTTTATCAGAAACAAAAGATTCATTTCACTGTTAATCTCCAATTCAAGCCAAGTTTCTCCAAAATGGTCAAATGGCGCCCCCAAAATCCGTCTCACATTTTCATCATTTAATTCACTGCCTTTTGATGAGCGGACAAGTTCCTTGTTCATCAATTCATAAATTTTGAGATTGTCGTAATCAACCGCCGATAAAATGCCTACTCGTTCCGGTATTAAAATTTTCGGCAATGATTCTTGTCTAAAATGATTTGAATTAATAATTGCAGTGATTGATAGATAGCCGAGAATTTTATCAGCGTCTCTTATTGTCAAAACTCCAGCTACTTTTTTCCCAACAGAAAATGTTGATTGCTGCGGAATGATCTGGATATCCTTATTAGTATCTAAATGCACTGAACTATTTTCTAAATCACTTTCGTCTGAAGATGAGAAACTTCCGAGAATATTTTTTTGCACATCATACAAAGTAATAGTAGCGTTTATTCCTTCACGGTACAATAAGCTCTTCATCCATATAGAAAAAGCTGTGGAAGAATAATCACCGCCGGTTTTTAAATCTTCATGCAATGCTGAGTTGTTTTTCGCCTCTATCAATGTTTGATACAAAATAAACTGAACTTGTTCTTCATTCACGCGAACCAAATCGTAGGCAGAGTTCTTTAGCGATTCTTTTTCTAACTGTGAGTTATAGTAAGTGAGAAGCGAAACCGCAATAATTGAAGAAGCCAGCGAATAGAGAAAATATCTAAAAAGGATTTCCTTATTTCCGGCAATTAGGAAATATAGAATCGCAAATGAGAAAGTAAAAAAGAAAACTCTTATTAAATCTGTGCCCTGGGGTTGTGCCTGAGTTCTATCAAATACATAACCGAGAATTTGAACGACGAAGAATAATGCGACTAAGTACTTCCACTCATTTGTACCAATTCTTTTTAATAAGATTCTATGCATAAAAACAAGAAGAGCTAACGAACTAAGAAATATTGTAAAGCCAAGAATTAAAATGTTAACGCACATTAGAAAAACTGCAGGAGATGGGATTAAGGCGAATTCCTTGAAATAGCGGATAGTTGAATCAAATATTACGCTGCGAATTGAAGCACCGAACCCCCGCCAAAGCAGTAAGTACAGAAATACTGCTATAACCACACCCGCACTATCTGCAAGTAAGCTGGTTTTTCCATTTCCTCTTTGCGATTTATAGTAATCTATTATTTGGCGGTAGCCATATAGCGAAATAATCAAAAATGAAACTGCTGTAACAAAAAACTCAAGCGGAGAGCGAACCATTCCACTTCCAAAACGAGATGAGAAATTAGATGCATCCGATAAGCTGTTACTTATCAAACCGGATGGAATCTCAAGAAAAAATAATAATACTCTGTTACTTAAAATGACCATAGAGAGTAAAGTAAATTTCAGCAACCGGGAATTTGATCTTCTTATAGTTATTACTATCTCATGTGAAAGAAGCCAAGAAAAAAGTAAGAGAAGTATGTTTTGAAGCTGTTGCAGCCATGCTTTCAGACTGGCTACTTGCAAATCAAGCGCCGGTTTTAAAAATGAAACAACACCAATTTTGTTTTTGAAGTTATTTAGAATCGGCACCGAGTATAATCTGCCATCTTGTTTGGCTTTTGAATTCGAACCCAAAAGAAGGTCTATATCAGTGCTTAGTGCCTGGCGTAAAGAATCTAAAAAAGAAATCCGCTCGAGATTAACCTTTGTTGGTAATGCTAATTCGCTAATCGGGCAACTTACTACAATCCAAAACGATTGGTTTTGCAGCTCAAGAAAATCAATTAGAGATAAATATTGCTTCAGTTTTTTCTTTACAAAGAAAGTCTGTCCCTTTAAGCCTTTATTCCGATATAAATAAATACTATCAGCAACCGGATCTGAATTCCATGCGATGAGTTTTAATTGAGAATTGTTTATCTGTATCGAGTACCGAGAGAATTCTTTCTTCAGAATTTCTTCAAAAATATTCTTCTGAGTCAATCGTTTCTCTTCATTAAGCATTCTTAGACTGCTCTTAATTTTCCGAATTCGAGAAATCAAGTTGGATGACTTTACATCAAACGCGTCCTGAATTTTTTGCGATTGCCTAAAAGCAAGTTCTTTAGAGGTCTCTCCCCAACTTTCTTTTTTATTGTTTACGAGGATTGGTTCGATTAGAGCGGATGCAATAAATACAATGACCAGTACGGTCAGAATTGTAAGCTTAATTTTCTTGTGTTTAAGCGTTGCAATCTGCATGCTAATTTATTGTGATCTGAGAAATTCTCCACTGATTATCAATCAACTGGAGCGAAATAAAAACCGTTGCGGTTGTTCTAATTCCCTTTGATATATATTTAAGCGTACCGGCTGCAAATGGTGTGGCGGTTTCCGTAACCATATTCGTTATCTTAAAAGAAATTGGCTGATTTACACTTAAAAAATCCTTTATTACATAATAAGACTGGTTTGCGCTGTAATAACCCGCAGCACCGTTTGTAAAACTTAGATAATTCCGTTGCGAAAAATAATTCGAAAATTTATCCACCGAACCAGAACCAATTCCATCTTCGATCTTAACAAATAACTTTACCGCTTCCTTGGGCTTCATGTCTTGCGCGCCAATAGAGGCTGCCCAAATGAGAAGTGAAAGTTGTAATAGAATGTTCCGAGTTAAGATTGTTTTCATTGCCCGATTTTTGCTTTTTAGTACAAACCAAAATAGTTAAAAGAAACAAAAAAGCATACCGCTAAGGGTATGCTTCTTTGAGGAGTTTGTATGCAGTGAATGCTTAATAATTTCTTTTTGCATTTGCCGGTAAAGGTTTTCTTTCATCTGGTACACTTCTTTTAAGCTCGCGGTTCCCTTCAACTAATTGATAAGCCCAATCAAAAACTAATCTGTCGCCGCTGATGCTCTTTACTCTTACTTTTGCGTAGTGATTATCCCATGTCCAAATAACGTATGTGTGTCCCGGTATTGCTTCTACATATTTAATGTTTTCGCCTTGTTTCATTGCAACCCAGCCGGTTTGCGGCGCGTAGCTAATATCCCAAATATCTTTTGTAGCACCCATATCTTGAACATCGGAATCTTCCCAAACATTGATGTAGTTTAAGCCGTTATACTTTTCGAAAAAGAAATCCGCCGCTTTATCATCATAAGGTAGAACAAGATACTGACTGAAATCATATCCGGAATTATTTGGTGATCGGTTATAATCGAATACTGCTTGGTTAAAACCTTCCGGCCTTGGTGTATCGTAAACAACATCATCGCTCAATTCACTTTCGTTGCCGTCATAATCGTAAGCGGTTACTGCGTAGTAATAGGTATCACCGTTTTTGCCGCCTTCATCAATAAAGTAAGTTGATTCTGTGCTGCCGATTAGTTCGTACTTTCCATCGTATGAATAGGAATAATAAACATTGTATCCGGCAACATCGTGCTCGCGGTTTTCATCCCAATAAATATCAACGCGCTGATCACCGGTTATAGTACGAATGTTTCTTGGCGCTGCCGGCGGGGTGTCATCATAATAATGATCTAATTCATCGCATCCGCTTAAAATGAAAGCCGCCCCAAATAAAATTGCGAGGTAAATTCTTTTTAAGTTTTTCATCTCATTCTCCGTTATAGTTCTGGTAGCATATACTCAATCAATATGCCAACGATTTTCAGTTGGGATTGGCGAAAAAATCAAGGATTTAGTTCTTTTTAGAAGGGATTACTGGCTTGAGGGAGATTGTTTAATAAAATCTATACAGAGCTGTATCTTTAATTGAACAGCTCTGTATTAGGCAATTTTATATTTCTATCATCTTATCATCAATAAACATTTTCCTTTTATTGATAACTGCAACGGCTTTTCCGGTGAGCAAACGTTTATCGTAAGGTGCATTTTTAGCTTTGGATTTGAATTTCGTGATGTCCACAGTCCAAATTTGTTCCGGGTCGAAAATTGTAAAGTTAGCCATTTCACCAACTTTAATTGCTGGAACCGGCAAATTCAGAATCTTCCTTGGATTGATCGCAAACTTCTCAACTAACTGATCGAGAGTTAAGTGTTTCTTCTTTACGAGTTCAGAAATTGCCAATCCAATCTGAGTTTCCAAACCAAGAATTCCATTTGGCGCGTAGATGAATTCCATTTCTTTCTCTTCAATTGAATGCGGCGCGTGATCGCTTGCAATGCAATCAATTGTTCCATCTTTCAATCCTTCAATCATAGCATCAACATCTTCGCGGGTTCTAAGCGGCGGATTCATTTTATAATTTGTGTCAAAGGTTTTCAATAAATCATCCGTTAACGCAAAATGATGCGGTGCTACTTCCGCAGTAACTTTAATTCCCTTTTTCTTCGCTTGGCGAACAAGATCAACAGCATTTTTAGAACTGATATGAGCAATGTGAACTCTTCCACCGGTAAACTCAGCCATCATTATATCTCGAATTACAATTAAATCTTCCGCTACGTTAGGTATTCCTTGTAATCCAAGTAAAGTTGAAGTGAAGCTCTCATTCATCGCGCCGCCGGCTAAAGATTCATCTTCACAATGTTCAATTACGGGTGCGTCAATCATCCTAGAATATTCCAAAACGTTTCTGAGAATTCCAGCGGATTTAATTGCAACACCATCGTCGCTAAAGCCAACAGCCCCGGCTTCATGAAGTTCAAGCATTGGGGAAATTGCTTCCCCTTTTCTTGCTAATGTTGCCGCCGCAACCGGAAATACATCAACCAAATGCTTTGCAGCTTTTTCTTTGATGAAACGAACCACTTCTGCAGAATCAATATCCGGATTAGTGTTTGGCATACAAGCTACGCCTGTGAATCCGCCAACAGCAGCTGCATTGCAGCCGGTCTCAACCGTTTCTTCATCTTCTCTACCCGGTTCGCGCAAGTGAACATGCATATCAAAAAATCCCGGCGAGCAAAACTTGCCGTTCATTTCATAAACTTTAGCTTCCTTAAATTCAGCTTCAGAAATTCCGCCAATCTTTTTTATTACTCCATCTTCAATCAGCAAGTCGTTTTTTTCATTTAGCTTTTGTTCCGGGTGTAACAGATTTACTTGTTTCAAAATTATTTTCATTTTTCACCTTCCTATGAATGCATTGTGCCGAGCAGATAGAGGACAGCCATTCTAACTGCAACGCCATTTGTAACTTGATCGAGAATAACTTGATATGGACCATCGGCAACCTCCGAAGAAAGTTCAACGCCGCGGTTTATTGGTCCGGGATGAAGAATAACAATATCCTTGTTGAATTTTTCGATCCGCTCAGTTGTAACACCAAAGTAATTATGATATTCGCGCAGTGAAGGAATTCTCCTTCCGGCATCGCGTTCCAGCTGAATTCGGATTACATTTAGAACATCATTTTCTTTTAACGCTTCTTCAATTTTGTGATAAACTTTTATTCCCAGAGCTTCAATTCCAAATGGAATCATTGTTGAAGGACCACAGACAGAAACTTGCGCACCCATTGTTTTCAATCCGTAAATGTTAGAGAGCGCAACGCGGCTGTGTGCAACATCGCCAACGATGCATACTTTTAATCCTTCCAATCTTCCTAAACGTTCGTTGATAGAATACATATCAAGCAATCCTTGAGTTGGATGCTCGTGCAAACCATCACCGGCATTGATGATATTAGCTTTGCTGATTTTAGTTAAGTACTGCGGCACTCCGGCTGATTTATGACGAACAACAATCATATCAACTTTCATTGCTTCAATATTCCGGACAGTATCTTTAAATGTTTCCCCCTTCTTAACGCTACTGGTTGAGGTGGAAAAATTTATTGTATCTGCCGAAAGTCTTTTCTGAGCAAGTTCAAAAGAAATTCTTGTTCTTGTAGAATCTTCGTAAAACAGATTAACTACTGTTTTTCCTTGTAATGTAGGGACTTTCTTAATTGGTCTTTCCAATACTTCGCGGAAAGTCCTTGCCGTATCAAGAATAAGCTGTAGGTCCTCTTTAGGAACACCGCTTAGCCCAAGTAAGTGTCTGTTTGATAGTGACATATATTTTCTCTCTAATTTTTGCTTGGAGCGTTTACTAAATAGATTGCGTCTTCGCCATCGGTTTCTTTAATTCTTACTCTCACTTCTTCATTAATCGAGGTTGGAATATTCTTGCCGACAAAATCTGCTTTGATTGGCAATTCGCGGTGTCCTCTATCAACCATCACGCAAAGTTGAATTGTGGTTGGTCTTCCGAGATCCATTAATGCATCCAGCGCCGCTCGCACTGTTCTTCCGGTGTAGAGAACATCATCAATTAGGATTACGTGTTTATCATTGATATCGAAAGTAATGTTAGTAACACCAATCTCAGGCTGTTTAAGCCGTGTGCGGAAATCATCTCTGTAAAGTGTAACGTCAAGAACTCCAAAATCCGGTTCGGATTTATCAATCTCTTTAATCTTTTGGAATATTCTCGAACCGATAAATTCGCCCCGGGTTCTCATTCCAACCAGCACTAAATTCTTAGAACCTTTATTCCGTTCAAGAATTTCGTGCGCAAGCCGGGTCAGAGTTCTGTTGAACCCCTCTTCGTCGAAAAGTTTTGCTTTGATATCCATTTAATTATGCCTTGGCTGATAAAAAAAATCCCCGAGAGGCAACGCCTTCGAGGTTTCGGTTTTGTCTTGATATGTAATTCTCTTTTTCAATCCTTCTTATCTCTCTGGATAAATGTTAAAGGACAAATTTCGTTGAACTAATTTAACAGAATAATCTGTACTGACAAAATTGTTTTGGTTTTATGTTACTGTCGGGGTGGGGAGATTCGAACTCCCGACCTTGGCGCCAAAGCGCCACGCGCTAACCGTTTTTCTCATTATCAGAAAGAAATCTACTTGCTCCTCTATTCTTAATGTTAATTTCAAAACGATATGCTTCTGATTTCGAATCGGACTCCTTCGCATAAACTAATTCCCAAGGAGAGCCAATCTTTGTAGATTTATTTTGACCGGAATTATGTTCAGTTAATCTACGAGAAATATTGTTTGTGTGACCGACATAATATTTATTCTTTTTGACACTAAACAGAATATTTGTTGTGTAACAATTCATAATTGTCGGGGTGGGGAGATTCGAACTCCCGACCTCTTCGTCCCGAACGAAGCGCGCTAACCGGGCTGCGCTACACCCCGAAAATGACGTCGAAAAATAATGGTTTTTAGCTATCTAAAAAAATTTTTGTTAAAAAAACGGATTGGTGACAGAATATTTTTCCATAAAGAACAAAAAAAAGACCACTTACTCAGTGGTCTTTCTTTATTCAATTTCAGGAACTACTATTGAACTTTGAATTCGATTCTACGATTCATTGCTCTTCCATCGGCAGTAGCGTTATCAGCAACCGGGTTGCTTTCGCCTTTTCCGGAAACTGTAATTCTGCCGGCATCAACGCCCTTAGAAGTTAAATAGTTTTTAACTGTGTTAGCTCTTCTTTCAGAAAGTCCTTTATTGTAAGATTCTGAACCAACATTATCTGTATAGCCTTCAATACCAATTTTCATATCCGGATTCTTTAGTAATGCTTTGGCTGCATCATAAAGCATAGGATAAGATTCCGCTGTTAATTGAGAGCTGTTAAATTCGAAGTTATTACCAACAAGAACCCATTTTTCCGAAACAGCTGTAGCTTTTGGAGCTCTTTCAACAACAATTTCCTTTGTTACTTCTTTAGGAATATGAGCTTTGATCATATCTTCGATCTTGTTGTAATCTGTAAGATCTTTTTGCTCTTGTGTAATACCGGTATAAAGCTGGCAGTACTTAGATGGTTCGCCTTTGTCTAAGAAATAAAGAAGTCCGAGATTTAAACCGATATAAGAATCTGAACCACTTTGTTCACCAGCTATTACAGCACCATCAAAAGTTGAGTTACCTGTTTGATGATAACCGAATTCTGTTATAAGCTTCCAATCTTCATCTAAACACCATTCTAAACCAGCACCAACGTTAAACTGCATTACAAATGCATTTTCATCTACTGTGGTTGAATAATAATTAGTGAGCATTCTGTAATTACCGCCAAGTCCGCCAAATACATATGGTGAAATTGGTTCGCATGGAACAAGATAATACAAGAAATCTAAATCGCCTGTAATAGCGTTGGTTTCTTCTAATTGAGTTCCAACACCGCTTACCCAATTTGATTCCAAATGTGAGTATCCGGCTTTAAGTCTCAAAGCAATATGTTCTGAAAAGTTTCTTTGTATAGAAAGAAAACCTCCGTAATTCGAATTCAATGCCTCGGTATTAACGCTAAGCATTCTTGGATATCTGAAACCGAAACCAAGAGACCAGCTGTCTTTGGCAAGCTGAGCATTAGTAACCTCAGCAAGACCAACCAAAAGTATAATTGTTACTATTGTTAAAAGTTTTTTCATAGAACCTCCTTAAATGAGGAATGATTTTCAATTTATTTTTCTTCTGCAATAAGTTACTTTATTAAAGTACTTAGTACTTCTCAATCAAGTAGAGAGTTAATCTATATCAAACAGATTAACTCATCTCTCGACTCAATTCAAATCTATTAAAATGGTCCTACGCCAACACCACCTTGATTATGCTGTCTCCAGTACCATTCATAAATGAAATTATGTCTATATCTCATGAAGTTAGCATCTTGAATGAAAACACCAGTTTGAGAGACTCTAAATACATCGTTGATGCTCAATTCTTCTATTCTTATTCTGTAGATCCAATCACCAGATTCAGTTTCATGCCCGGCAGGACCCTGAACTAAGCCAGCAGAATTAACTGTAGGAGAACCGCCTAACATAGCTGGCAAATTATAAGTAAAATAATATCTTGCTCGTTGACCAGTTTGATTTGATCTACCAAAACGAGCTTGAATTAATCCATAAGTAAAAGGTTGAGTTGGTTGATTGTTAGCATCACCACTAACTACGGTAATATATGGCGGTGTGGGATCAGAACCATCATAAACTGAAGTTTTGTTATTAGGACCAAGTTCAATAATCAATTCTTTTGTTCCTAAAACTTTTTCCATCTTAGTAATAGAAATTCCTTCACCCTGAACATATTTGCCTGTAACAGTTTGAGATACAGATACATTTCCTAATAATGCATACTGACCTGGCTTGGTAACTTGAACAGAAGCTGTTAAACCACCCGCAGCTACGACCGCGTTTGAACCGGTATTTTCCCATTTATTTGTTGCTGTATTAAATAACAATAGTGGGATTTGTGTACCAGCAGGCAATGGAAATGGTAAATTAAAAGTCATTGTAACCGGTTGAGCAAAAGTTGTTACACCTGGAGCAGATAAGTTGTTAGATGCAACAATGTTTTGTGTTGCAGCAGTCGTTGATGGAGGAGGCGTACTAACAACTGGAACTGACGCAACTGTAACTTGTGTATTTGCCGGAACTGCATTTGCCGGAACTGTTACTGTTACCGGGGTAGATGTTTTTGCGTCTGATGTTGGAGGTACTGTAGCAGTTCCACCGGATGTGCCGATAGTTGTTGTTGTAACATTTGTAATTTTTGTTAGTACTAATGGAACTACACTTGCGACGCCGTTAGCTTTGTCGTAAGTAGCTGTTCTAAAACCATAACCAAAACCAGCAACATTAGTAGAAATATTAAAAGTGGATTCAGTTACATTTAACGCTGTAAGATTAAATTGATACATACCACTTCCATTAGTAGCAGCTGTGGTTACTACAGTTCCGTCTAGCTTCACTAAACTTACCGTAGCATTAGCAATACCATTTCCTGTGGTATTGTCCAAAACATAACCACTTAGTACAACAGCTTGCGGCGTTGGAGCCGGCGGGTTTGGTCTTGGAGCTTCGGGTCCAACTCTGGAGGTCTCACAACCTGAGAAAACCAAAGAACCCGCAAGCACTACTAAAAACGAAAAAACAACAAGAAAGTTTTTCTTTTTATTCATCTTTCACCTCTTGAATATAATGAGTTAATTAATTTTTCTAAATGTATTTTTTACAAAGCTTGGATTCAGTTTTTCAAAAAATGTATTTATTCTACTACCGGTATTGTAACGCTGCCCAATTAAATCGTTCGTGTTACTTTTAACAACATAACTCCAAGAATAATTCTCAGCAACTTTTAAACGCACTAAACTTGGGTTCCAATATTTGGAAGGAAACAATGGGATTGTCAATGTAAACCCTCCGTTTGTGACACCCTCGAATGACCGTATGGCAAAAAAACCGATTTCAATTTCACTAAATTCCCTGTTAATATCAAATCTAATACTATTATCTTTTTGTAAATATCTACCAATGCTGGCACCTAAAGTAAGGTCGTATGTTTCAATCCTAAGCTCTGCGCTTAAAGAACCGGTAACTAAAAACTGATTGGAATAAAGTATTCTAGTCATCCCGGAGAAATCTATATAACTTGTAACTCCAAAATTTGCACCAAGGCTAAAATTTCCGTCACCAAAATATTTCTTCGCTTCAAAATCAAATCCGTATCTGTTTCCAGAGAAAATGCCGGCGGTGGTTGATATAAAGAACGCTTTAGGCAAACGAAATGTTTGATTAATTGTAACCATTCCGGTTCTTATTGAATCGCCTCGGGAACCCAATTCATTCCAAAGTGGAAAAATTGTTTCGTAACTCAATCTCATTCCTTTCCAAAAACCCGTTCTAATATCCGGTGCTAAATTAATTTGAGCTAATATCGGATCTGAATAGGGACCGAATTCAAAACTCATTGTTGGTTTTATCACCAAATCAAATCTCAAATTAGAAGAATTAAATTCGGATTCATCAAGCAAAAGATTGTATTCTCTATCAACATCAAGTTTGATATCGGAATCATCTATAAACTGCTGAGCATTGATTTTATTACCTAAAAACGCCTTACAGTTTTCAATACTTGATAAGAATTTGATAATTGGAATTTTTCTGTTTAGAGGGATTAAGATTAATTCCTCTCGGTCATCAATTAAAGGAACAACAATTTTAATAACTTCGTTTAGGGCTTCAACTTCAAACCTATAGACACGATTTTCATAGGCAATCAAAATTCTCGCGTTTTCAATTTTTATCCGAATATTTTCGAAGCCGTTTTCTACCAACTGAGCTGTGATGACTTTTTTATCAGTAGAAAAAACATTAGTTACAAGAAACAAAATCAAAAAAGAGCTAATTAATCTTATCTTATTATATATATAGCTAACCGACTTCACAAATTGTGATTTCTCGCGCATAGATAATTTTTGTTGCCCTCTGAATATGGGTAGGTAGTCATTTGACCGAACTTTCATAAATCACGATTGAATATATTAATTCACTGTTAAAGTTCAAATAGTTTCATAAAGATTAATACTTTTGTGTGATCTGCTGCAAAATAACTTCTTAATTGTTTAGATTTGTCGCAAAAATTTAGGAGGACTATGGCAACCAATCATTCTTTAGATATCGTTTCAGAAATTGACTTTCAGGAAGTTGATAACGCTCTCAATCAGGCAATAAAGGAAATTCAGCAACGATATGATCTCAAGGACTCCAATACAGAACTTCTGCTCAACAAGAAAGACAAACAAATTTCGATTAATACCAAAGATGATTATTCACGCAAACAATCAATTGATATTCTTCAAACTAAATTCTTAAAACGTGGAATCTCTATAAAGGCATTGAAATTTAAGGAGCCGGAAACCGCTGCTGCCGGAAGAATGAAGCAGATCATTGATTTGCAAAGCGGCATTTCGAAAGAGAACGCCAAGCTTGTTACAAAAATGATTAAAGACAGCAAGCTAAAAGTAAACGCGCAAATACAAGATGAACAAGTTAGAGTTACTGCGCCAAAGATTGATGACTTACAAGCAATAATGAAAATGTTAAAAGAAGCTGATCTTGAATTTCCGGTTCAGTTCACAAATTTCAAGTAAAATTTTTAATTCCATATTTAAAACAAAAAACCCGCCGAAGCGGGTTTTTTGTTTTCACTACAACTAAGAATTATAAAGTGTATCTAACACCAAACTGCATAGCCCAACGTGAAGAAATATCACTAATAGAATATGGAGAGTTATTGTTTGGTTTTGTAAAGCTATAAACCGGAGTATTTGCTCTACCGTTATGAGTAATTCTTCCCTGCAATCTAACAGCAGCGTAATCGAAAGTAGTAAGTTCAACCTTACCCCAATCCTTGTTGAGTAAGTTGGCAACGTTCAAAATATCCAAAGAAATTTGGAAAGCACCCATACCCATAAAATCCGGTATGTCTTGAGTAACTTTAAGATCTATATACTCTGACCATGGATTGCGAGCACTATTTCTTTCGAAAATCTTGCCACGGCTTTCATTTAGAAATTCATTGTTTTTAATGAACGCATCTAAATCCGCGTATGTTGTATTGGCTTTTGTAGCCGGAACATATTTCCCGCTAGAAATTGTACCGATAAGAATTTCAGTTTCATTTCTAGGAACGTAGAATAAATCATTTTGATCAAAACCATCATTATTCAAATCGCCTAGAACAATGAATGAATATGGTCTTCCGCTTTGACCGTTATAGAATAATGAGATTGTAGTAGGAGCGTTTCTAAAGAATTCGTGAGAATAAGAAAGAGAAATGAACGCTCTGTGTCTAATTTCAAAATTCGAAGTTGTTAATGCCGGTGCATTAGCATCCATCGAAATTGGATTAAATCTCATTTGAGAAACAGCCTGAGATGAAGTTACACTATTTTTATCTTTTGCAACTCCGTAAGTATAAGCAGTATTAATTGATAATCCTCTTGAAACACTTCTTTGCAATTGGAAAGACAAGTTAGATTGATAACCGCTGCTTGTATTATAGATTTCCAAAATATCAAAGAAATTACCACCGCCACTGTTTGTTCCACCGTAAACAGGTCTGCCGTCAACACCGGAACCTAAACTAGCAATGGTTCCAATTTGAGAAGCTATGTTTACCTTGCGGTACAACATATCGTTCACAGTACTTGAATACAATAATTCAACAGTGCCTACAAAGCCTAATGGTAATTCTTGATCAACGCCCAAGTTAAATCTTAATACTTGCGGCATCTTCAAGTCCGGATCAGCAATGTTAATTTCTGATTGAACTCTTGGATCGCCCAATGCACCGGCAGCGCGTGGATCACCGGCAAAATATTGATTATACGGATTAGCAATAAATGGTAATACTCCGCCGGTAGTTTTGTTACGAACTTCTGCGAGAAGTGTACCGGAATTTCCATAATTATTAGAAATCCAAACGTAAGGAACGCGACCGGTAAATAAGCCTAAACCACCTCTAAATTGAGTTGATCTATCGCCGTTAACATCCCAGTTAAAACCAACACGAGGAGATAAAAGTATGTTTCCGCTTGGAGCTGCATCAGTTTGATATCCAGGGAAGTATTGCGGAAGTAACGGATTAGCTTCCGGTGCTTCAGGGAATGTTGGGATATCTACACGAATACCATAAGTAAGTTTGAAAGTTGGAATAATTGTCCATTCGTCCTGAACATAAAATCCAAGTTGAGCAACACTAAACTCTGCCGCTGGAGCAACTGAAGGATCTTTCTTTCCGTAAACTCTTTGATAGAAAGCAACTTTGTTAGCTGTAAAATCTGCTAAACTATTATACTGATAGTATCCAAAGAATGAACGTACGAACATATTTCTGAATGAGAAAAATTCGTTATGTGTACCGACTGTAAAAATATGGTTGCCAACGTAGTAGGAGAAGTTATCTGTAATTTCCAAAACATCTTGGTCAAGTTCGTTAGCAGAAGAAAAACGATCCGGACCGGCAAACATATTGAAACCGCCGTCACGAACTTCAACTTCAGGACTTGCAGCGGCTGTGCCGGATCTTCTATCACGAATAGTTGTAAAGCCAACAATAAGTTCGTTAGAAAAACTATTGCCTAAACGGCTGTTTAATTGAAGTACGGTAGAGTTGGTTTTATTTCTAATTCTATAATTATAAGTATCAAAGCTCATTTGGTTTGATCCGCTACGAGCATTCATATTATCTACATAGGCATCAACAAAGTTGTGACGCAATGTTAGTTGATGTTCTTGAGATAAGTTGTAATCGAATCTTAAGAACAATTTTGTACTTGGCTGCTCACGAATAAATTCTTCATAAGAACCGGCATCCATTCCCTTTGCCTTTAATGCATTTGCATAAGGAAGAACTTTATCACTAATTAATTGTGCACCTGTCTTTCCACCAAAACCATCAAGGAGAGAAAGGTTTCTTACAGGTCTATCATTAGTTGTAATTTCTCCGTTAACAAAGAAAAACAATTTATCCTGCATGATAGGACCGCCGGCGCGGAATCCATATTGGTAATCGGAGAATTCAGCAATGTCCGGTCTGCCGTCAAGTTTTCCCATAAACTTTTCATTTCTACCAAAACCGTAAATTGAGCCACCATACTTGTTGGTTCCGGCGCGTGTTACAGCATTAATACCACCACCGGTAAAGCTGCCTTGTCTAACATCATAAGGAGCTACAACAACTTGAAATTCGCGGATAGCGTCCAACGAAATTGGATTTGTACCGGTTTGTCCGCCAGGTGTTCCACTGCTTCCTAAACCAAACAAATCATTATACTGTGTTCCGTCAATCTGAACGTTGTTATAACGATTGCTGCGTCCGGCAGCTTGAACATCTGTACCTGAGAACAATGGAGATAGTTTTGCAAAAGATTGAAAACTTCTGCTTACAGTCGGAAGTTCTTCAATTTGTTTTATACCTACGTTTTGAGCTGATCCGGTGCGTGATTGCGACATAACAGCATTTTTTTCTGCTGTAACTGTAACACCAGACATCATTACTGCTTGCTCAGGTAATGTGAAGTTAATTTTTAAGTTTTGTCCTAAAGCCAGATCAAAACCTTCTTCTACCTGAGGTGTGTAGCCAACAATGGAAACGGTTACTTTATAAGGTCCGCCAACTCTCAAACCGAGAACGTTATAACGTCCGTCGTCACGAGTGTTAGTACCGTATTGTGTTCCAGATGGTACATGCACTACAATAACGTTAGCACCTGGCAATGCGCCGCCGTTTTGGTCAACAACTGTTCCGTTAATGGATGCCGTTGTTGTTTGAGCGAACATTGACTGGAAGCTAAACATTATAACTAAAGCGAAGAAGGAGAATAGTTGTTTAACTTTACTCATACATTACTCCTATTATGGGTTAATGAATCATTGGTTAGTGATAAATTTTTACCTAAGTGGGCGGTAGAAAATATACCGGTAAATATGAAATAAGCTTCTTTTCGAAATGTTTTGCCGCTTAATAAACTCACTGTATCTCTTGCTCGTTAGAAAGGAGATTATTTTTTGCACTTGGAAGATATGAAAATAGCCCAAATGTCAAAAGGATTTAACCATTTTTTAATAAACAAAACTTAAGGCTTGATTAGTCTTAAATTTTTCCGGACAAAAAGTAAATTCCATTTTCTACCGAGTTATTAATCCCCATAAAAAAAGAGCTAAGTGTTAGAACTTAGCTCTTCCATAACTTAACTACTACTTATTTTTAGTTGAACATATATCTTACTGATAATTGAATTCTATAAACGTCTGAAAGTAAAAGTGACTGTGCAATAGAATTGTTAATCAGTTTGCCGCTTGTATTCTGCATACGGTAGAGAGCTCTGCCTTGTGAATCAGCACCACGGCTTACTAAAGGTTGACTGGTAGAAATTCTATCAGAAACGCCCCAGTTCTTATTCAGCAAATTCGTGAAGTTCAAAATGTCCAATCTAAATTGGAGAGTGTTACGTTTTTCCAAAAGATTTGTAAATACATCTTGAGTTATACTTAAGTCAGCTCTAAATACCATAGGTAAAAGAACAGCATTACGTTCGGCATATTTACCTCTGTTCGAACTTAAGTAGTCATCACTATTTATGAAAGCTTCCCAGGCGTTAATTTGATCTTGAACTGTGAAGCTATAAGCTTTACCGGAAATAGTAGTTGTATAAGCTTCAAAATTCATTTCCGAAGCATCTTTTGGAATGTAAACCAAATCATTATTTGTTGAACCATCGCCATTCAAATCACCGCTGAATGTATAGCTGGTAGCTCCTGTGTTAAATCCATCAAAAAAGATGGAGACCGCAGTCGCACCAAAATCAAAATATTCTTTTCTATATGTTACTACTGCAAATACTCTGTGACCTGGATAAGTTGCTGCATATCCTACACCTGGATTATTTGGATTTCCAGACATTGCATTTCCAGTCCAAGAACCTGAAGCAATTGAACCCGGGTCAATAGTATTTTTTGCAACGCCATAGTTGTAAGCAGCTTTTGCATACCAACCATCGCTAAACTGTTTTTCTAATGATCCAGATATACTATAGTTATAACCAACATCTTGATTCTTTAGAACGTATGCACCGGCAACTTTAGAATTTATTCTATTACCAGCTGTCCAACGTGGACGGTTATCTACACCTTTAAAGTTAGTTGATGGTTTAGAGAGATTTGCATTAATGTAATACATACCATTAATATCTTCACCGTACAATCCTTCCAAAGTACCAACTAAACCAAATGGTAATTTTTGATCAATAGCTAAATTAGTTCTCCAAAGCTGAGGGAATTTGAAGTTAGCATCTGTAAAGTTTAGTTCGTAACTGCTGGCTGGTTTTCCGGTTACGGTAGTTGGTTTATATTTATTTGGATCCGGATTGAATGGTCTCAACTTAGTATTATCCAACTGTTCAAATCCGGTTAACACACCGTTATTACCAATTTGATTTGAAATCCAAACGTATGCCGGTTTACCTGTAAAGACACCGGTACCACCACGTACTTGAGTTGTACGGTCACCAAATACATCCCAGTTAAAACCAACACGTGGAGAAAACATTACATCTCCGCCAGGCAATCTTTTTGTGGAATATCTTCTTGGATTTCCGTTCTCATCCATGAATGACATATTATCCGCTTCGGGATTAGCAAATGCATTGTCATCATCAAAAACAGGACGGTCTAAACGTAAGCCCATTGTAACTTTCAAATCTTTGTTTACTTGCCATTCATCCTGAGCGTAAACACCTAAGTAGTAAACATCAAGAGGTTGCAGCGGCTTATCTAGACCAGGAATGTTCATGTAGCGTACTTGGAAACGGCGAAGTGTTACGTTAGACTGTGTTCCAGCTAAATATGCATTAGCATCTTTATAGAAATCATCTAATGAGCTATAAACATATACGCTCTGAGAGCCCGGATAGAAAATATTTTCCGATCTATACTTTTCTGCACTAAGACCAAATGTTAAGGTATGGTCAGCATTATAGATTGTAAAATTATTTTGTAATTGATAAGTGCTGTAACGTAATTCGTTATTTGGTGTGAATGGCTCAAAACCAAATGATGTATAAGTAGCACCATCTTTAAGAATATCTACAAACGGGAACATATTGCCTCTGGAATCGCGGCTTTCATCGCTGTAGGAATAACCAATGATTAAACTGTTGGACATGTTTGCGCTGATATTTGAGTTCCATTCCAAAACTGTTGAACGAATATTTTCTTTAATCTGGTAGTTTGAATTTTGGAAGTTAAGAGCTGAGTTGCTGGTTCTTCTATTTCCAAATCCTAAAGAAGAAGAATTGGAAGCGAGCACATCTGTTTTGGAATCAAGGTGAGTATAACGCAAACTAATTTTATTGTTATCGTCTAAGTTGTAATCAAACTTGGCAAGGAATCTTGTTGCCGGTGTTTCATGGTCGTAACCTTGATAAGCACCGGTTCCATAACCAAATTTACTTTGCAGAAAAGAACTAAGAGCATCTAATTCTGATGCAAGAACGCGCGTTGTAACACCGGTTGCCGGCTGTCCGCCGGTATTAGCTAGGAAAGTTGTTCCGGGTTCTGCATACTTATCATTTTCAAAACTAAAGAAGAAAAATAATTTGTCTTTCATGATTGGACCGCCTAAGCGTAATCCAATTTGGCTATAGTTAAAATTGCCTGGTTTAAATTCTAGATCTTTAGCTTTTGTACCAACAAGATCTTGATTTCTGAATTGGTAATAAGCGGAGCCGGAAAATTCGTTTGTACCGCTTTTTGTAACTGTGTTAACACCCGCGCCAACAAAATTTCCTTGGCGAACATCGTAAGGGGCAATGTTAACTTGAACTTGTTCAACAGCATCTAATGAGATTGGAGAAACACCGGTTCTATCACCAGGCTGACCTTGCAAACCGAATGAGTTGTTAAAGTAAGAACCATCAACAGTAATATTGTTGAAGCGGTTATCCAATCCGGCAAAGGAAGAACCTTTTGCCTGAGGTGTTAAACGGGTGAAATCTTCAAGTCTTCTTGTGATGGAAGGAAGTGCTTGAAGTGCTTCGATGTTTATAGATGTAGCAGCGCCGGTTCTCTCGGAGCTGAATACTGCATCTCTTTGAGCAGTTACGGTAACTTCACTAACTTCAATTTTTCCTTCTTGCATCTTGAAGTTTAGATCGGTTGCCACACCCAAAGTGAGAAAAATATTTTCTTTCACTTGTGAATCAAATCCAACAAAAGTAGTGGTAACTTTATAAGGACCGCCTACTCTCATACCTGGAATATAAAATCTTCCATCGGCTCTGGAAATACCGCCATACTTTGTACCGGACGGGACGTGGATTGCAATTACAGTAGCTCCGGGTAATACTTCGCCATTTTGGTCGCTTACTGTTCCGGTCATGCCCGATGTTGTAACACCTTGTGCAAAAGCAGTAGAGCCGCTTAATATCACAAATAGTGCAATTATTGAAAATAATTGTTTAGTTTTAATCATACATCACTCCTATGGTTAATGAAAATAGTAACTCACTTCAATTCAGTTTTAAAATCAAATAATAATTATGAAAAATTCTTAACTCTCGAAGAATCATTTCTCAATTATTTCAATTGGCAGGGTAAAATTTTTTACACCATAACATAGGAAATCGGCGCTAATATGGAAAGTGGTTAACAAAAATTTAATTAGAAAAAACTTTATTCGATTCTCAATTTCTTATTGTCTATTCCATGAATATGGCATATCTTTTCTCCCCAATTTCATTTCAAAATTTTCGAAAACAAGTATTTATATGAAAAAAACAAAGCTTTTTTTATTAATTTTTATCGTTAGTGCACTTAATTTTTCCGCTCAAACAAAACCCTATGTTTTGCTGGTTTCATTTGATGGTTTCCGCTGGGATTATCTGAACCGCGGAATTACGCCAAATCTGGAAAAGGTCAGATCAGAAGGCGCGTCTGCAATGTCGTTTAGACCTTCCTTCCCTTCCAAAACTTTCCCTAATCATCAGTCTATTATAACTGGAATGTATCCGGCTCATCATGGAATTTATGCCAACAGTTTCTTAGATCAATTTAATAACGAAACATACCGGCTTGGCGATTCTGTGTCTGTTACAAATGCAAAATGGTATTTAGGTGAAGCCTTTTGGGAAACCGCCGAGCGGCAAGGAATAACCACCGCTAGTTATTTTTGGCCCGGAAGTGAAGTTAAACTTTCTTACCGCAGACCAACTTACTTCCAAAAGTATGATCATAAGTTACCTTATGAAAATAGAATTGAAGGTGTAATCAATTGGTTAAAACTTCCTCAAGAAAAACGCCCTCATTTTATTACAGTTTACTTTCACGAAACAGATGATATTGGTCATAAGTTTGGTCCTAACTCTCCTGAATGCAATAAAGCAATAGAACTTCTTGATGGAATAGCCGGCAGGTTATTGCAACAGTTAGATGAAATAAAAATGAGAGACAGCGTTAATGTAATTTTCGTTTCAGATCATGGAATGACGGAAATATCCAAAGAGAGAGTTATTAATATTGAAAAAATGTTGGAAGGATATAATTGCAAATTTCTTGATGAATCTGTTCTGATGACAATTGAGCCGCCGAAAGACAAAGTGAAGACTATTTATGAAATTTTGAAAAAGAATGAGAACCACTATAAGGTTTATCTAAGAGAGGAAGTGCCGCAGTATTTTCATTTTAACGATAATCCGTTAATTCCTACTTTAGTTGTTATCCCCGATTTAGGCTGGAACGTCCTTTCCAATAAAGGGGCAGGACGATTAAAGGATGATTACTTTAAAGGAAATCATGGTTACGATAATCAGCAAATGGATATGCACGGAATATTTTTAGCTGCCGGACCTAGCTTCAAGAATGGATACAAAACCGGAACGCTTTGGAATATTGATGTGTATCCTTTGCTATGTAAAATTTTTGATATTATGCCGCGCGCTAACATTGACGGTAAACTTGAACGAATTGAATTCATTTTAAAGTGACGATATGACTGAAAAATCTATTCTCAATCTCCAATATGAAAAATATAAACTCGGCAACGGATTAGAAGTTATTCTATATCAGGATAATTCGCTGCCATCTATAGCTGTAAATATTTGGTACCGCGTTGGTTCTGCCAACGAAGTAAAAAGCAAAACCGGTTTTGCTCATCTCTTTGAACATATGATGTTTCAAGGTTCGGAAAATATTCCTAAAGAAGGGCACTTCCGTTACATTCAAGAAGCCGGCGGCAACTTGAACGGCTCGACGAGTATTGATAGAACAAACTATTACGAAACTCTTCCATCAAATTATTTGGAACTTGCTCTGTGGCTGGAATCCGACCGCATGGGATTTATGCTGCCCGGTTTAACTCAAGAAAAGCTTGATAACCAAAAAGATGTTGTAATGAACGAACGCCGCCAGCGTTATGAAAACCAACCCTATGGACTTTCTTGGGAAATTTTATTTTCAAATTTGTTCCCGGAAGGACATCCATACTCTTGGCCAACAATTGGCTGGATGGAAGACATTGCAAAATTTGAGCTTGATGACGTGCGCAACTTCTTCAAAACTTATTATGTACCGAACAACGCCACTTTAGTAGTTGGCGGTAATTTTGAGACCGCATCAACAAAAGACTTAGTTGAAAAATATTTCGGCGGAATTCAAGCCGGTAATTCAATTCCGGAAATAGTTGTTGAGAAACAAACACTTAATGAATCTAAAAAAGTTGTACATAAAGATAACGTTCAGCTTCCGCGTATTTATTTAGCATGGCACACAGATAAAGCTTTTAGTGCGGATGACGCAGTTCTTGATATTCTATCCGAAGTGTTATCGTCAGGCAAGAGCTCCAGATTTTATAAATCATTAGTGATTGAAAAACAAATTGCGCAAGACGTTTCTTCTTTTCAATACTCAGCTAGATTAGCCGGTTCTTTTATTGTAGCTTCAACCGCTAAACCGGGAGTAGAGCTTGATACAATTAAGGAAGTAATCTTCGAACGTATCCATGATTTAATTCAAAACGGAATTAAAGAAGAAGAATTGCTCAGATCGAAAAACAGTGTTATCTCTTCTTTCGTTTATTCACTGCAAAAGCTTGATACTATAACCGACCAAATGAATCATTACAATTTTTATCTTGGCGAACCTAATTCTTTTTCATCCGATCTTGCTCGCTACGAAAGTGTTACCGGCGAAGAAGTGATAAGCACTGCCAAAAAATATTTATTAAATCCATTTGTAGAATTACACATAATCCCAAATACAAAAGAGAATGATTGACAGATCATCAGCGCCCTTAGCGGCTAAAAAGGCTTTGTTCCAAATTCCGCAAACAGAAAAGTTCTCGCTCGAAAACGGAATTGAGGTTTACTTTACACATAAGAATAATCTTCCTATAGTTTATTTATCAGCTGTAACATCAGCAGGAAGTAAATTTGATTCGCCCGATAAAGTTGGTACAGCTTACTTAACTTCGCTTTTAATTGATGAAGGCGCCGGAGAATTTAATTCGCTTCAGTTAAGCAACGAATTTGAAAAGCTCGGTTCTATGTTTCATGTTTCGGCAAATCAAGATAACATAGGTTTCTCATTACTTACACTGGCAGAAAACTTTGAGCGCTCGCTTTATCTTTTAGGAAGCGTTTTAACAAAGCCAAGATTTGAGCAACCGGATTTTGACAGAGAGAAGAAAAAAGTACAGGACAAGTTACTGCAGCTAAAAGATGAATCCGGTTACATTGCCTCTTCAGTTTTCGAAAAATTAGTTTTCAGGAATACTTATTATGAGTTTCCGGAAATTGGTTTAGCTGAAACTGTGAACCAGATTTCCAACGAGGATGTTAAAAATTTCTACCGGAATGGATTTAGCGGAAATGCTACAAAATTTTTCATTGCCGGCAATTTGGATCCGGAAGAACTTCGCAAAACACTAAATGCACAAATTGGTTCTTGGGTTAGCAGTTCTGCTTCGGAACTTGCATTCAATTATCCGCAGCGGTCACAAACTCAATATTACATTGTTGATAAAAAAGAATCTGCGCAGAGCGAAATTCGTATCGGGCATATTTCTAAAAAAAGAAACGTTCCCGACTTCTACGCAACAAGAATTATGAATTCAATTCTGGGCGGTCAGTTCTCTAGCCGAATTAACTTAAACTTGCGTGAGGATAAGGGATTTACTTACGGCGCAGGTTCTAATTTCAACTATTACGCAAATGCCGGACTGTTTGAAGTGCAAACGGCAGTAAATTTGCAAAGCACTGCCGCGGCAGTAAAAGAAATTTTCAAAGAGTTGAACGGAATACGTTCCGGCATAACTGAAAAAGAAATTGAGTTTGCAAAATCATATCTCATTAAACAATACCCTTCCCGCTTCGAAACTTTCTCTCAGATTGCCAAGAATGTCGAATCACTCGTAATTCATTCACTTCCGCTTGACGAATTAAAAGTATATGAAGAAAAACTTTACTCGGTTACTTACGAAGAAGTTAGACAATCGGCGTTGGAAAATATTTTCCCGGATGAAATGTTTGTTGTTATCTGCGGAGAAAAAGAAAACGTCGCTAAACAATTGAAAGATGAACTTGGCGTTGATGCAATCGAATTGACCCACGAAGGGAATTTAATTACAATGTAGGGAATAGTCTTACTTGCCCGCTGATCTATGCAGAAATTACTCTGTATGCGATATTGTTTTTATTCTACAGCAAAATAAAAAGCCACGGCTCTTTTTTCGCCGAGGCTTTTCTAAATACTCATTACTATATACTAAATACTGCTGTTTATTTCGAAAAGATCATCTTCTTCGTGATAGCCGCAGTTGTTGTTGTTAAACGGTAAAAATAAATCCCGCTCGCTAAGTTACTTCTGTTAAATTTTACTTCATAAACACCAGAAACTTTATGTTCGTTTACAAGTGTTGCGACTTCTCTTCCCAATACATCATAAACTTTTAGTGTTACAAAACTGAAAGCCGAAAGCTGATAGCTGATTGCCGTTTCTGGATTAAACGGATTAGGATAATTCTGTTCTAATCTTATTTCTGTTGGAATTAATTTTGCTTCCTTAACTCCAACCATTACTGACTTTCTGCCAAAAGCAAGACTATCATAAGGCAAAGATTTTAAGAGCTTAACTTTATTTCGCATTATAGTTATGCTTTCTTTGTAATCTTTACTATAGGCAGGAACAAGAGCCATCATTACCCATTGTGTATCGTTTGGAGCTAAATTAAATGGACCAGAAGAAAGATTAAACCCGGCTCCGCCGCCAGTGCTTCCTATCGTATTATTAAAAATCCACCCGCTATTTGTAACCGGATCGCCGCTGAATGTTAACTTTGTTGGTTTATTGTTTGTTGGATTTATTTTTGTTTTCCCGTTAGAATATAAACCACGTACTATATTCCAAGCCTCATTTCTTGACGTAGCAGGTGTATTAATACTTCCAGGTATAAAGCTATCATCCAAAATTGCATGAAAAGATAATGCGTCAAGATTTATAAAGTTATTTTTAATCTTTCCTTTTACTGTAGCTTTGTTGCCATTTGAAGGAGCTGTGGGACCAAACAATAAAGTATATCCAACGACTGGCTGCAGGCTTGTTGCATTAGTCCACAAATAACCAGTACTATTAATGGAATCAACCGCTGGCGTGTTTTGAAGTGCATTTGAAAAATCAATGTCTGTCCAAAACGAAAAATATGCTGAATCAATTTGCATAGTTCCCTTATTTATCACAGTCCATTCAAAGAATACTGTATTCGAGAATAAATCAATATCGTCTTTACTATTTCCATTTTTTGAGTATGCTAATTGTTGTATTTCTACTGGAATAACAAACAATGAATCTGTCCAGTATTTTTTGTATTTAGTTGTAGGATCATATGAATTAAATACTGTCCATAATGTTTGATCTTGATATAATTTAGGTTTTCCATCTTTAGTTCTCGGAGCTCCAAATTCAAAAGGCCATTCAGCATAATCTTTGTTTGTATTGTTGTCTCCTTTCGAAATTTTATAAATGCGGTATTTAAGCGAGTCTTCCGGCTTGTATTGCATTGCCGCTTTGTTATTTATTATTGGACCGGGCGAATAGTTTGTTCCCCATTGAGAGATAGCAAGGTGTACCTTATTATTTATTTTCCCTATTAGCCATGGTCCTTGATCAAAAACAATTGTAGAATCTTGATTAAGCATTTTCCAATAACCGCCTCCACTACCATCGCCAAATCTATTATTTAGATTTCCTATGTTTTGTAAACCAAGACGAATATTATTTGCGTTAAGTATCTGAAAATTGACTTTGCTTTGAGAAAACAAAACCGGTACAAGCAAAATAGTTAAGAGAAAAATTGTCTTTTTCATTGCTCACCTACTTTGTAATTAACATTTTTTTGCAATACATTTCATAATTTGAGGCAAGGCGATAGTAATATATACCTGAAGATATTTTCGAAGCAATGAAGCTCCCCGCCGCAAGCAGCGGGGTATCAAATTAATGGAATAGTGTCAATTGTGTTTCTTTGTGTAAAACAGTGTATTCTTTTTCTATTC
>MHAZ01000004.1 GCA_001803165.1 Stygiobacter sp. RIFOXYC2_FULL_38_25
TAAATCCGTCGTTAACCAGTATATTGACTTATTACCTTACGACTCTTAATTTTATTTCACCCTTCCTTTGGTATCATTTGATACTATTTTATCAAAAGCATTTTCTTGGTTAAAATTGAATTGCCTGTGGAGACTGAATAGAAATAGATTCCGCTTGAAAGGTTATTTCCATCAAACTTTACTGAATATCTTCCCGGCATTTGATTTTCATTTACAAGTGATTTTACTAATCTGCCAAGCACATCATAAACATTTAACTTAACAATGCCAGGTCTGTTAAGCGAGTAACTAATATTTGTCTCAGGGTTAAACGGATTCGGATAGTTTTGCATCAACTCAAAAGTTGTTGGTAGAGTTTCTTCTTCTTTAACACCAACAGAGGTAGAATTAGAATAGATTACACTCTTAGTGCCGCCTACAAAAATAGATCCGGATGGAATTATAGTAATATCATATACAGCAGTCTCTACATCAAAAACCGCAGAGGTACCCTGGTTAGTCCAGGTTAAGCCAGCATCGGCAGATTGATAAACAGCCACACTTTTAGGTGCAGCACTTTTATATCCCACTGCCCAAACCGTATTTCCTTGAGCTGCAACTCCTGTCATTGAATGAGTTAAATCTGCAACTGTAATGTAATTCCAGGTTGCGCCGCCATCTGTCGTTTTAAGAATTACTTTATCACCAACTGCAATAGCCGTCGTTGCATTTATATATGATACTTCTCTTAAAGTTGCCGAAGCAGAAGCTGTTGGAACTCCGGTAAATGTAGATGCTGTCCAAGTGTTGCCTCCATCTTTTGTATAGAGTGCTTTTAGTTTTTCACCAACGGTAATTCCGTTTTGCGCATCATAAAAAGCTACGCCTCTTAAATTTGCAGCAACAAGATTTGTCTTAGAAGTCCACGTTGTACCGCCGTCAATTGTCTTGTAAATAATATCAACATTAGAAGCATCCTTACCGACGACAAATCCTAAATTTTCATTTATGAAGTGTACGCCATAGAGAACTTGAGTAGCGCTGCCAGTTGCATCCAAAGAAGATGTCCACGAAGCGCCGCCATCTACTGTTTTTGCAATCATACGGTAACTGCTAGCTGTATAGCCAACTTTATCATTTACAAAGTAGATGCCCTGAATGTTTTGAGATGCTTTGTTAACTCTCTGATATGAACCTGTCCAGTTCTTACCGCCATCTACTGTTTTAAGTATTGCACCGTTAGAACCGCCGGCAAAAATTAAATTATTGTTTACTGCAAAAATGGAATTAACTGTGAAGCTCGGAACATTTGTAAGCAGTTTCCAGGTAGTTCCAAAATCAGTTGAAGATAAAAAAGCGCCATCTATTGTTGAAACAATTAGCTTATCGCCCGAACCAAAAATATTTTTTAAGGTAGAGCCACAAGGAATATCAATTGGAGTCCAGGTTGTACCGCCGTTTGCAGTTCTAACAACGTTTCCACCAACGGCTATTCCGTTATTAGCATCCTTAAAATAGAGTTCGTACATGTTGTCATAGGTTTTATTTGCATCATCTTGTGTTAAGTAAGTCCATGTAGCACCACCATCAGTTGACTTAAGCTGAATGCTGGGTTGCGGACCAACTAAAGATCCCCACCCGTCTGCATATACTGTATTCTGATCGAACATGAAGACTCCCTTAATATCGGTCTTAGTATAGCCTGCAGGAAAAGTTGGAGCTGTGCCTTTCGTCCAGGTTACGCCATCTTTTGTAAACCATAGATCGCACTTACCTACACCACCGCCAACAACAACACCAGAAGTTGCACTAAAGAAATCCATTGCTTCAAGATCACCGGCAGGATTATCTGCCCCAACAGTCCATGTTGTCCCGCCATCAACTGTTTGAATTATTTTGGCTGCACTTGATGATGATGAAATTACCCATCCTTTTTGCGCATCGGCAAAGTAAATATCATAGATGTACGCACTGGAACTTATCGCGCCTGTAACACTTATCGCAGTCCAGGTTTTACCGCCGTCTATTGTTTTATAAATTTTTGTTGTACTCCCTATAAAACCAGTTGTTGCATTCAAAAAGAAGACAGACTTTAAGTCTTCGGCAATATTTGTCGTAACATCAGTCCATGTCTTTCCGCCATCTTGCGTTGTTTCCATAAGTCCTTTTGACCCAACGAACCAACCTGTAGTAGTATTAAGGAAGAATGCGGTTGCAAAAGTTGGAAGGCTTTGCGACGTTAATTGTTTCCAGGTCTGAGCCTCTGTATGATAGGCAAAAAGCATCACAGCTACAGCAATAATTAAAGTGTACCTCTGTTTCATTAGAACCTCCTTATTTTGGTATATCTATTTATTCCAATCATTAAAATGCCTGCACTGTAAGTGAGATGTTTCCGGATAGGTATGATCTGGAAAAGTTATCGGGTTTCTTTGGAGAGACATTTATGTATTGCAGACTTGCATCAATAGTTAAAAGGTCGAAGAGAGGGAAACCAATTCCGGCAGAATATTTATAACTATTGCAATCCTTACCACCGTATATCAAGTCGTGTTCTTTAGCTCCGTAATTGAATCCACATCTCAGAAAAACTTCATCAGTTAATTTGTATTCAGCACCTGTGCGTAGTACATGATCATTAGAGACAATATTTAGAAGTAGATTATCAATGTACTTTGAAGAATCAACTGAACTATGAGAAAATTCATACTCGAGACCGAGAAGTAAAGACGGGGACGCTTGATAGCTCGCTCCGAGACCAAGAACAGTTTTTTTAATATCCCATTCCCATATCAGCAATTCTTTCAGCGAGATTTTAGACCAGCTGTAATCGGAAAAATATCCGGCGTAGGCACCTACGGTAAGATCATCATCAAGCTTGTATTGTGTTTTCAGTTGTACGTCGAAGAATTCAAAAGCAGCATAGCTATCTTCAACTTCATCGAATGAAGTAGTCATTGATGATACAGTGGTTGTAAACGGTTTGAGTACTCTTGAATCGGAAGGAGTATAATTAGACTGCAAGCCTATCGATAATTTTTCTCCATCATCCCAGAATAATTGCGAACCAAAAGTAAATCCTTGTTTTTTAATTTTGCTGGTTATAGGTGAGCCCCTTTTCCCAACATAATAATTATCACCACGGTAATGACGCACTTCAACATCAAGGAGATTAACATCCTGTGCCTCAATAGCTTCTTGAGAATCCGAGTATTTAACATCCACTCCAAATACTGCATTATGCATAAAATTAACTGCTAACCCAGCTTGTAATTCTGCATTACGATAAATTGTTTTAGCATAAGAATATTTTTCTTTCAATCCGTCCATCAATTCATAAGCGACTGAACCTCCGGCGTATAAGCCCTCTATTGGTTCCCAGCTATAAATCAGAACAACTTTAGGGCCCATATATCTAAAATCACTTGCGGTTGTATCTGTAAAATGGAATGCTTCCCCATTGTATGTATCTTTTTTAAGAGTTCTATAATTGTTTCTTCTGTTTTCATAATTGTAAGATGTAAAACCGGAAAATGTACCAAGATCACCTAACGTTTTTATTCCGTGAAATGCAGAACCTAAATTCGTATTACCTTCCGAATCATATTTTTGGCGGTAGTTTCCCCAACTGTTTCCATACGCTGGAGTAATTTTAAGATAAGATTCTTGTTCATCCATGAAAAGCCAGGCTGGGTTTCCTCCAAAATCGTATGGGGATAAAGACAAATCTCTATCAACAATCGAGAATTTTAAATCTCCCATTCCGGCAACGCGGCTAATCTGAGCCAAAGAAATATTGGAAAGAAGAAAAATGAGTAATAATAATTTTGCCAGGCTTCTTAACATTGTTTACCTCAACAGATTGAGTAAATCAAGAAAATTTTTTGTTTCATAACTTTTCAATATCATTTTTGCTTACCGGGAGTAGGTGCATTAAGTATTTCCCAATCAGACATAGCGTCATTGGAATCGCCGCCGGGTTCTCTTCTTTGCATAGACTTGCCGCTATACTTTGGTGCACCCAGCAAAACACTTTTATCAACTCTTGTATCCAGATACTTTCTACTGGTCGTGGAGCTTACATATTGTACACCATCAATAACTGAAGAAATGTCAATACCATCTTCCCATACTAAATCAGTTCCTGAAGCTAAAACCAGCACATCACTTGTTAAACCGACCAGAAAGTCGGCAGTCCTATCCGACCTGGTGTTTATCAAATTAGGAACTTGAGGATTATCGAAATCAGCTACAGAAAATTGGTTGTAGAATTCCCAGTCAGCTTTGGATAAATCAATACTTGTAGCAACTGATTTCTTATGATTAATTGCAGTTGTTGCCAAAACTTGAAATGTCTTGGGATAAAAAGGATGATTCTTCTCACCGGGTTTTCCCGGGAATTTAAACATGTACGTTACACCATCAATATCGCCATCGTCTCCTTCATCTGCGCCGGGACCTTTCTTTCCGTCCGACGGACTATTGCCTGAGAAGCGCATAAATGTCATGCCGTCTAAATATTTTACTTCTTCGCTGTAATTATATAACTCAAAGTATAAGTCATACATGAAATAAATATTATTAAGCGGACCACACGCATAAATTTCGTTAATTGCAATACCTGTGTTAGCTACCTGAACAGCTTTAATTGTATCCTCAAGAACTTTGCCGGAAATAATTTCTTTATTATTCAGAGAACCGACGAGCAAAATATTAGAGTACTTTGGATGAGTAAGCCGGGCACTAATACTATATGTAGAAGATGGAATGCCTTCTAATATCAATATGCCTTCAGAGTCTGTGTACCTTATCGAAATTCCATATTCAGAAGAAAGGATTACTTTGGCATTCTTTAAAGGGATATAAACCGGTGTATTTCCTACAACTGTGGTGTCTCCAATAACTACTATTTTTGCTCTTGCATTGCCTTCGGATGTAACCGGCATTTGCTGCTGGCAGCTTATTAGCGCTGTAACTATAACAGCTGTTATTAATATCTTATGAAATTTCATAATAAGCCTTTTCACTTTGTTAAACTGTCAAACATCATACTGAACTCAATACCATAGAATAAATCCGGATTCCGTTTCTCGTCCGACATTTGAGTTAGCGAACTATTATATCTTCTAATTGCCGGGTCATCAAAAAAATTATTAACATAGAATGAAACTTCCGCCCCTTTGAATAACGATTTGCTCATATTAAAACTGAAGAGCCATTTGTTCGGTTTTCGTTTAATCTCTTGCTCGAAAAGGTAAGAAGCAGTTACAGTTGAGCCGGCAATATTAAAATCAATCGGCGCATCATCAAGATCCCGTGTTCTTTCAAAAAGCAACTGCTCTGCCCGTAATGTAATCCATAACCCTAAGGATGGAAGTGTATATTTGACCGAGTAATTTAGCTGTAGTCTGTCGTTCCATTTCTCTCCCCTCGGATACGTCCATCCGATCATCGTATCTACTTCTGAAGTCAAAAGTCTAAAATTTGGGTATTGCCCCTTCGATGCATCCGGTGTGCTGGAATAATAATTTCCGACTCCCGGATATTTTACGAATGAATATGAACCGGTTACATTAAAGTCCATGTTCAACGCATCTATCTTAGAAGTTCTGACTGAGAACTCGATTCCTTTCGTTTCGGTTATCCCTATATTCGAATAGAGAGAATAGTCATCAACAAAAAAAGCTTTGATTGTATTGCTGACATTGGTTAAAATGAAAATAGGTATATCGTAACCGATGAGACTTCCTTTCCTTTGCTTAAAGTATGCTGATGCTGTCATGCCAACTGTGTTAAACAGCTTATGGTCGTAAGCTACTTCGCACATTGCCTCACGATAGCCTTTTAAATCCGGCTGATGCAGATTATTTCTGATGTATAGATTATTGCCGGTATATGGATTTCTCCAGGGCATAACATCTACTTGAGGGTAAATTCTGCTCATTGGTGGAGATTTTGAAGAAGAACCAGCGCTTAATCGAAGTTGGTTCACCTTCGAGAAATAGACCATTAAATTTATTCTCGGGTTAAAAAATGTTCCTTGATGAGACTCAACAAGATCGCCATCTCCCCATAAGCCCGAGAGGTTAAACTTGGTTGGACGGTACATCTCATATCTAAATCCAACCATTAAACTAAAATCGAAAAGCATGTGCCCAGTAATCTTATCTTCAAAGTAAGCGCCCAATAAGAACTGTCCGGGTATGTCATCAAAGCTATAAGGTCGTCTTCCAGTACCCTGTCCATAAAAACTTAATAGTGTATCGAAGACAACACCCTCCCCGGTATTAGCATTATACTGAGGTTCTATGCCGACAAGAATTTTGTGTACAATATCGCCGGTATAAAATGCATCATTATATTCGAGCCGACCTCCAAGTGTCCATTCAATCCCTTTTGTCTCAACTTGCCCAATGTAACTTGTTAGAGTGTCCCCGCTTGGAATTATAACATAATCGGTAACAAGTTTAGATCTCATTGAATTTTCTTTACGCATCGTGGTGTAAAGATTATAATCTATAGATGAGACACCATCATCATCCTTATAACTTCCCCACGACGAAAGTGAAACAGAGTAACTCCGGTTATAATTTCTTGTGTGGCGCAAATCTTCTTTTGGCTCTTCTTCATCAAAAATTCTTTGATATGATATTTTATTATTTGTAGTAAGAGCATTATCAAAGAACTTTTTCGAATAGACTAGTTGACCGGTTAATCTTAAGTACTCATCGCCGGAAACCCTTACATCTCTTTCGCTTTGAGCAGCATTAAGATTATAACTGAGCGACCCTTCACCAACTCTAAACCCTCCTTCAAAATTTCCTTCCTGTGTATCCGGGTTATTTTTCAACTTAAGTCTATTTGGCGAAACACCGGTTTTTGATTTAATGTTAATAACGCCGGAAGTAGCGTCTCCATATTTAACAGAAGGAAGTCCTGTAGTAATTTCTATGTTTTGAATATTATCTGCGGGAATTGTTCTAAGATCAACTCCGGCTCCCATGTTATTCGAACCGAAATTTGCTGTGGAGGCTCTCTCGAACTGCATGTTTGCATTGTTCGATACCGGAGCGCCGTCAATAACTACAAGTGTTCCAAAAGTGCTGGAGTTATCCTGTTCATTTCCACGCAACGCAACTTGCGATGTTTTACCTAAACCGGGATTAGATGTTTTTTGAACGCCGGGAACTAGATCCAAAACATCCTTAATGCTGGAAGCCTGATAGTGTTCAATCTCTCCGCTTGTAATTGTTGTTTTAGTTCTTGAGTCTGTTGGGATTAGATCCCTTGTTCCGGTAACTTCTATTCCACCAATTAGAAAGGCAGTTTCCTTTAGGATAAAGTTCTGTTCAAGAAGAATCCCGGCAGTAATTTTTACGCGACGAATTATTTTTTCATAGCCCATGTAGGATATTTCAAGGGTATATTCGCCGGGTTTAATATTTCTTAGAGAAAAATTTCCGTTAACATCGCTTGTTGTTCCAACACCAAGCTCCCTTATCAAAATATTTGTACCGAAAAGTTTTTCATTTTTTTCGTTTTTAATATTTCCTTTAATTCCGCCGGTTGTTTCATCTATTCTTATTTGTTTAGCTAAAGCAATTTCGCCCGGCGCAAACTCGTAATAACTTATATTATGGATGGAGAGGATTTCATCAAGCAGTTCATAAAGAGGCTTGTCTTCATAATTGATTGTTACACCCCGGATGTTAAGTAAACGGTCGTCATATACAAAGTTGATTTTGTTCTCTCTGGCAATTGACTTAATAATATCAGTCAGATTAGCGCTCGACATCTGTATTGTAATAAGAGTACTTAATGAATTACCGGCATTCTTCTTAAGATTTCCTATTGACTGGTAATCAAAGACTTCATCTTCTTTTAAATCCGATAGCAAAAATTCTTTGCTGTTGATTTCTTCCGGGTCGGGAATATTTTGGAATGCAGCAAACTGGATATTACTCAAACAAATTATGATGACTAATACTCTTAAATGTGAGTGCATTTTTCTTCCTTAATCTTATCCTTTCAATTCTTGTTTATAAAGATTGTACGGTTTTCATACTTTAGTTTAATATCGAGTGTAAGGCTAATAACCGACAGAATTTTGTTAAGCGAGTCTGAACCAAAAAAGCCGGTCATCGTTATGTTCTTAAGCGAATCGGATTGAAACGAAGTTTTGATATTATAGTAACGCTCTATTTCATCCATAACATCAGATAGCCGCGTGTGTTCGAAACTGAATTTATCGTTACGCCATGCCAAGTAATGGCGCAAGTTTGCTTTCTGTACTTTAGGCATTCTAATTCTATTATCGAACGAGAGTAAGTCACCCTTTTTCAACTTAAACACTTCTTCCTTGGTTGGGCTAAAAGTATTAACCGAGCCCTTGACAACAACAACACTTATTCGTTCACCTCGGTTTTTAATATCGAACTCTGTGCCAGTAACAACCGTTAGCACATTACCGGATTTAACAGAGAAAGGCTTTTCTTTATTCGAAGCCACAGAAAAGTAAGCTTCTCCTTCGAGCACAACATCTCTTGTTCTCTCTCCAAAAGTTTCGGGATAAGTCAGTTTGCTCAGGGTATTTAAATGTACTTTAGAACCATCCGGAAGTGTAACCGAAAGCTTTTCTCCCCGGTTTGTTTTTACTTCTAAGTATTTTGTAGCCGGTTCAACAAAGCTAACCAGCCTGTTCTTTTTTGTTGAATGCTGTTCAATTAAAAAAGACAACCCGACAGATGCTACAACAATAAGCGTTAAGGCAAAATGAAGCATTTTGCTTGTATAAACTGTTCTCCAATAATCGGTTTGAATTTCCAAGGGATGCAAAATTTTGAAAACCGAAGAGGAAGAAGCTTTGGGTTCTCTCTCTAAATTCAACAGAGCTTGTGTATTACGTTCGGCTAAAACTCTCTGCCGAATATTTTGCCACTGAATATTTTTATCCGGCAACGAAGGATTTTGTGATAAATCGAACTTATCTAACAAAAGAGCTATTTCGCTGTAAGTCTCTCTGTTTTTTTCCGATTCGGAGAGCCACTGCTCAAAGAACTCTTTTTCCTCGGGACTTAAATCGTTGTTATGTGCCCGGGCAATAAATTGGTAATCAACGGTTTTAGAAAATTTGAACATAGTTTCGGCTTTTTATTAACTATAATACACGCGGGATGAAAAAAAGTACTATCCGTTTGAAAAATTATTTTTTGATCTCGACAAGAATTTTAGGGCAAAACATATTTGTTAAATTTCTTTAGCTCAATCGCTATTAGTTGGGATTTTAAAGATGAGGCTCCCAAGTAATTGGGAGTAATGATGCTTAATCAATGTACTTAATCAATCTTTTTCTAAGTACAGCGAGCGCTTTGTTCATCTGGTTTTTTACTGTTTGCAGCGAAACGCCCATCACCTCCGAAATTTCGGAATAGCTAAACCCGGAAAAACGGCTTAGTAGAAATGTTGATTTACATCTTTCCGGCAAAGTATTGATGGCTTGCTGAAAATCATTCATGAAAAATGAGTTATCAATTTCACTATCTATGCTTTTGCTTAATTGAAGCAAAATATTCTCTTCGTCAAAAGAAACAAGAGGCATACTTCGTTGAACTTGATTTATTGCCAGATTGCGCGCAATCTTAAAAAGATATGCTTTGAATGACTGGCGAGGATCGAGATTATCAATTGCCAGCCAGAATTTAACAAATGATTCTTGCGTTAAGTCTTCGGCAATTTCTCTGCTGTTGGTATAGCGGAATAAATAATAAAACAATTGGGGCTGAATAGAAAAGAAAAACTCTTGAAGAGCAGACTCATCTTTACTCTTAATTCGAGAGTATAATTCAATCAATTCTTCGTTTAGATTTGATTCGACTTCTTTTTGTGTTTCCCTTTCTAGCATTCTTATTTACTCAGTTTAGAGAGATTCTGGAAGAATCCAGCTCAACTTAAAATTAACTTAACTAAAAAGAGTCGCTAATTCAAAGAGAAATATTAATAACGACCAAAAAAAATTGAGAACCGGTGAATTAAATTTCATTATTCTAATAAAAAAGCCGCTCAGAAATCTAAAGCGGCTCTATGAAATCGTGTTACAGAAGATGTTTCTCTATTTGATCAGCATAAGTTTTTTTGTAATCGAGTTATGTTCCGTAGTCATTTTATAATAATAAATTCCACTAGGGAGATTTTGCGCGTTAAATTGTAGCTCGTATCTGCCAATGTTTTGTTCCTTATCAACAAGTGTTTTAATTTCATTACCTAGAACATCATACACCTTGATATTTACATATGATTTGTACGGAAGTTCATACCGGATTGTTGTGCTTGGGTTAAATGGATTTGGATAGTTTTGATGTAACTTGAAATCTACCGGAATCTTTGTATTCACTTCCTCAATTTCCGTTATTAGGTTAAACCATTGCAAAATTTTTACTTGGGGTGCCTGGATGCTGGTTCCGAAACGGAAATATTTTGCATTTGTTTTGGGCGATTTAGTGTTCACCGCAATTGGATCAAAACTAAAGAATGTTATTTTATTTCCGTTACTTAAAGTACGGTGCGTTAAACAAGCAAGATTTGTTTTTTGAGTTGTTCCATTTACTACTCTTGTTTCAACTTGTATATCTACTTGTTGATCACTAACAACATCAAATCCATCTATCCAGTTTTCTGTTTTGTTCAATTCATAATAAGGATCATACTGGAGAGAATCGCTTCCCCACAGCAAGAATTTCCTATACAATTCATCGCCCAAGAGACTGTTTTGCACGGCAAACATTCTTGAAGGCTTTATTGATGCATTTAAATCAGTTACATCATTATAGGAGTGATTAATACCGAGTATATCATACTCAAACGACCCGGCAGAATAGTCTTTATCTATAAATCCGTCTTTAGCGCCCAGCCATTCCTGACCGGATAGAGCGTAATTGTGGTTTCCGTTTTGTGCAAGCCAAGTACGTATTACACCTTGGTTATATTTTATGTTTTCACCTGAATTATCCGAACTGCATATTTCGAATATATTGGTATAATGATTCACCAACTCTGAAGTTAACGCGCCATAAGACCAAACATCATGCGTCCAGTTATTTACTTTAGCAGATTCATCCAACACGAAATATGAATTCATCGGGAACTGATTTATTTCTTCAGGCTCCATTCCATTAAATACCAAAAGAGATTTGACTCCTGGAGTTGGTCCGAAGACATAATATGAATATGACTCGCCTGAGATGGATATATTTCCGTTAGTATCATCTGCCTTAATACGGTAGGTTACTTTAGTACCCGCATGCTGTCCGGGAATATTACCGGTGAAAATATCCCCGCTGGATTTTGTCATAGAGATGTCTTTCCATGTGGTATCTTTGTTTAAGAAGTACTGCAAATAAGCATTGCCTACTCCGGCAGTTCCTCCGCTCGGATTTTGATCAACAATCTTTGCTGTTACGGATCGTGCTTCTTTAGATAGAGTTGTTTCAAGAATATCAATATCGCTAATCATCGGCGAAGCGTCTCCGGTTATCTCAACTACAACGACTACATTTACCAAGAAATCTCTTTTCCACCAGCCGGCTGTCGTAAGATCGCCCGGTGTTCTTCCGTTTGCGTAAAACTTAAAAACACCATAACCGGTTTCACTTGTAGCCATTATTCCAAACGTATTGTTTGATTCCCTCAATTCGGAATTCTTGATACAAACTGCAAAAACATCTCCTTTCTTTAATTCAGGTTCATTATTAAGAATATTCATTTCAATCCATTGATACGATTTAGAATTTTTATCATCAACAGGAAATAGTGACGCTCCAATTCCGTTATCGCTCCATAAATCGCTACCAAACGGATTATTACTTTCCGCTGAATTATTTATCCATGTTTTTGAAGTTGTGACATCACCTGAGAAAGGAAATATCTTATTTGTGTTGCCGTTAGAAATCCAATAGCCCAAATTTTCCGAACCGGCATTATTAAGTTTCTTTTCAGTCCATTCTTTATTGATCATTACAATTTTTAATTCTGCTCTGACACTTAGTGCGTTATCACCGGCATCAATGCCGCAAGCTTTAATTTTGAGATCTTGCGGACAAACAAACCATGCAGCTATTATGTCTTCTCCGGCTGCGCTGAAAATAGTGTTGTAGCCTCTCACAACCTTATCATTGTTCAAAGTATCTGCCGCACCCTTAGCTCTAATTAATGCTTCATCGGAAATAGATAATGATTTTAAGTTGATGGTTTTTCCACCGTGATTCTGTACAATCTTTGTTTGTGCTACTGATGGACTGACTAGCGATAGTTTAATTAATAATCCAGCAAAAACTATAAATGATACAATAGAATATTTTCCCTTTTTCATAATTAACCTCTAATAAACTTTTTTGATCATATTAGATTTAGTGTAATCGTCAAAGAATATTTTCATTTTATCATTAATAGTTTCATTGTTTTAACAAACCGTTCTCTATTTTCCACCGATTCAGCCTCAATTCTTAATAAATAAACACCGGATGCTAGCCCTTTACCATTCCAAACTTTACTGTAATGACCAGCGTACTGTACTTCATCTACAAATTGCTCAACTTCTTCTCCAAGTATGTTATAGATATTTATCTTTACCTTGCTATCCGTTGGCAATTCATACTTAATTGTAGTTGTTGGATTAAATGGATTCGGGTAATTCTGGAATAATTCAAACTTAGCAGGCATTTCGGGGTTTTCTTCTGCTATCTTTCTAACACCATTAAATTCTCCTCCGTTAGTGCTATAAGCGAATATATCATCACCGTACAGATATACCAAGCTTTCAGAAAAACATCTCACCTTCATACCTGAACTTTTTATATTAGTTAATTTTAATGACCAAGTTTGACCACCATCCGCCGATTTGTAAAGAGAATATGAACCATTAATTCGCACAGAGATGTAACCAACGTTATTAATAAAATGAATTGATTCAACCTCGCCAGGTATTTCAGTTTGTACCTGTTGCCATCTCCCCCCACCGTTTGTGGTGCTGATGATTAATAATTCTTTTCTACTCGATTCACTGTTATAAAATGAACCAACTACCCAACCCGTGTTTACATTTGCGAAAAAAATATCTTTGAAATTAATTCCGCTCAGACTAAAACCTAAATCTGTCCAATCCACACCTCCATTAGTTGTTCTATAAACTGCACTGTTGTTATAATTAAAACCAGTCTGGGTGTTGATAAAGACAAATTTATCGGGAAAAATATTCGAATTTTGCCATGTTGCGCCACCATCTCGAGTTGACAGCAAGGTTGTCGAATATTCCGCATTCATACGCAACCAACCTATTTGTTCATTTAAAAAGTAGATAGAGCTATTCACCGGATTTATTAATGTATTTACTTCATTTCTATAACTATAGAGGGTGCTGAGAATTTGACCTTGATTTCCATACCTATATAGAAATCTATTTTCAAAGAACCCAGGTTCATAAAATGGATTAGGCGGGATATACTCTCTATATGCATCTAAAATAAAAAAGGTATGCTTGTTCAAAAAAAAGTGTCCAACAATATTTCTGTTGTTAGAGGCCGGTGACCAATTTGCACCCGAATTATTTGTTATATAAACACCATTTTTATTTCTCATATAAGCAGTGCTTTGATCGAACGTCGCTAAATCAATTATGCCGGAAGAGTCAATTTCAACCCACGATAAATTTGGATCAAATCGTTGAACTGTAACAAGAGCCGAATCACATGTTAAAGGATCAGCCACATCCAAGATTTTCATTTCTAATTGCTTCCCAATTTGATTGGGAATGTAGTCAAATGATTTTTGACTACTGTTTATTTCACCGGACTCATAGACTAAACCGTTATTATTAGTGAGTTGAATTTTTACTTTACCAGTTAACGAGCCGCAATCCCATTTGATACTTCGTGAAATTCCTTGTTGAATTTGATCATTGTCTTTAGGATCAACAAGTTTGAGGAAATTATCTCCATATCTGTATAAATAAACCTTATCCTCTGCCCCTACCCGAGCAGCACCTAAAATATATAACGCTCCAGAGCCTGCATTAGTTAAATTGTAAAAATTCCCTTCATAAGGTATCTGTATGTTGGTCCAGTTTGATCCTCCGTCGGTAGATTGCCATGAACTGTTATTGCCAAATGCCCAAACATCTAAAGAAGAGATTAGCTGAAGATCGCTGAGATTAACAGTTATGCCAGAACTGAGTTGCGTCCAAGTATTACCGGAATCAATAGTTTTATATCTGGTTCCATTGCTGCCAACAATTAGACCAAGGGAACCATTAAATGCAATTGAGGATAAATTGGAATTTGTTGATAAATTTATTCTCACCCAGTTTATACCTCCATTTTGTGTCTTGTAAATAAGTCCACTTTTTCCAACTATCCATCCAACGCTTGAAGAAAGAAATTTAATATCATTTATATCTGCACTTGCAATATCAATGTTAGCCGAAATTTGTGTCCAGTGTTTTCCCGAATCCGTGCTTTTATAAAGTGAAACCAATCCGTTTTTTTCCGCAAAAATCCAACCATCTTGCGTTCCATTAAATACTATTTTTTTAATATCTGCATCTATTGGTAATGGATAAGCTTGCCAGCTATCACCCTCATTATTTGTCGCATAAATAGTTTTAGTGCTATCCTTCTTGGCGATTACAATCGCAGAGTTATCATCTATCTTTGTTAATAGAGAAAATCTCGTAAAATCTTGAAATGATAATACCGGCTGCCATGAAAAACCACCATCCCTTGTTTGAAGGATTTGGGCTTCACTTGTTCCTGAATATGTGTATGAGGGGACACGCCCAATATTGGGAACGTCTGTGTAAGTAATTGAAACCGTAACATGAGAAAAGTATTTATTAACTAGACCGGTTGAATTATTCAAAAAGGTAAGATTTCCAACGGTAGTTTCTGAATTCGGTCTCAAATTATTAGAAACTTTTTTCCATCTATACGCACTACTCTGCCATATAGTAAAAGTTGTATCGCTAACATCAAGAACATTCGAGTTATCGTATGAAGAAATTTTAAATAGACATCTCGATGAACTTAATTGAGGTAACCATACAACAGCTTTATTTTTTCTACCATCTACTCGGTTAGCAACCAGACTCCATGTTTCCCCATTATCTTGAGATATATAGATTTTGATCAATCCGGCATTTGTATTTATCCACGAAACTTCTATTCTTGAATTAGCCTGATAACTTTCAAAGCCATTTGGAGAAACAATCCTGAGAGGTCTCTTGACAATTTTAATATTTTGTATTGAATGGTTTATATAACTAAAATCTAATGAGGTTAATTTAACTTCAAGGCTATCTGTAGCCAAATCAGGAGGAGTCCAATAACAATAACCTGAGTCCGCAGCGCGGAATGAATGATTAATCATTTCCCAGGGTAGGCTGGGCTTCAGCCTGTATTCTAATTTAAGTGTTGTTAAATTTTTACTGACCCATGTTATTTTATGTTCTTGCTTTGCAAATAAATATATTTTATCACTCAGATTAGTTAGCCGGAGAATCGGACCTGAGATAATTGAAAATGATTTGCTTTCGAATTTATTATTTGATCCGGTATCAACAATTCTCAGCTTTGCTTCATTTGTTGGCATGTTGGCAATTTGCCAAGAAATGCTGTCATTTGTAGATGCTACGTTCGGTAAGAGCAAACTCCAGCTATTACCACTATCATTACTTTGTTCAATATTGAATGTATCAATAGATGAAGTCTTCCATTTTAATGAATAGATTTTGTTTTGCTCAAGTCTTACACCGACTCTGTCAATAGGTTTTTCAAATCGAGCAAAAGGAGCATTCACAATTGCGAAAGGAGTTCTACACAAGCTGTAAATTTCACTATCACTTTTATCTATAATTCTAATTAAGCAATCTTGTGAAAAAATATTTGGGACAGTCCAATCATACTTGAGAAGATTTGACTGGATACTATCAGCAAAAGTTGTCCAATCACTTCCTCCATTGGTTGAATATTCTAATTTCACTTTGTCAATATTTTGGCTTGCCCAGTTGATGCGGAAGGTTGAATTACTTTTCAGAATTTGTCCGGAAAGATTTGGATCTAAATCTAATTTTATAATACTTATGGTCGCAGTTGCTTGATCACAGAATAAACAATTTTTCTTAACATTAATAGAAAATGAAGGCACAGTTGTATTTGTTGGGATATAGAAGGAATAACTATAAGGAGCAACTCTTGCTGTATAATTTCTTTCTAATGCAGTAGTAGGCGAACTGGAATTAAAGAGACCAACTGATTCTATCTTTAATGGAACATCCTCGTAACAATACCATTGAATCACTATCTCACTGCCTGGGCGCACCCGAGTTCGTGAAGGGAATACAACTTCATAGTTTTTATTGTAAATAGTAAATTTTTTACTGATCACTGTATCAGTCGAATCTGAAATTCGTACTAAACAATTTCTCGACTGGATATTCTGGAAATAAAATGAATATGTATTTCTAGATAAAGTATAATTTGATACAATATTTATCCAACTGATTCCTGAATCAGTTGAATAATCAATTTTAACTTTTCCAATCGAGTTGTCCCAGGTTATGTTTAAATTAGTGCCACTCTTGCAAATTTGATTTTCAATAGGCGCCAAAATTCTTATCCTTGATAGACTAAAAGAAGAATCGCTTTCATCATAATGATTGGGATTAGCGGCATCTTCAATCTTTATTTTTACATTACCTTGGATTGTGTTGGGAATCAGCCAGTTGAATTCCTTCAATCCGGCTTCAACAAGATTGGCTATAGATGTCCATCTGTAATTGCCGTTCTCAAAAAAACCTATTAAAATATTAATCCTATCTACCAAGACAGAATTCCATTCAATTTTTACCGTTGATCCAGTCTTAAGATAATCTCCTCCGTTAGGATTTTTAAGCTGTAAGCTGCCCCTAATACTATTTATAGTTCCGTTGCTAATGTAACTTGCACTGCTATTAATATCTGATACTCTAATCCGAAAAGATGCAACCGTATCCGGGAAATGCCAATTATATTCACCTAAGTCTGCATCTACTGAATCATCTATTATTTTCCAATTCCATGAATTATTAAATAGGTATTCCAACCTAACAAATTGAACGTCTGTTGAACGCCACTTTATTAGAGCGGCACTTCCTATAGTATAAAATGTATCAGCCTGTGGATTAATAATTGTTATCTCAGGACGTATAATCGAGAAAGTTGAATCGCTAATTGCACTAACATTTTGATTAAGATTATCACTAATGCGAATCAAACATTTATTACTAAACCGATTAGGGACTGTCCAGCTATAAGATTTTTCCGATGAACGAATCAAATATGAAATCGTATTCCAATTATTACCATTATCAGTACTAAAATCTAGTTTTAGATGGTCTATATTTGTATCGCTAACCCAATTTACGTTTACTATATCTCCTTCTCTAAATTTCTCGCCACCCTGTGGACTAACGAGTTTTAATAGGTAAGCCGTAAAATTTGCAGCTGATTGAGCTTTAACATCTGTAGATAACATGCTGGATATTCTTACTTTGTTGTTAAATCCAGGCTGAATATTCATATTCCACAGATATGAAGAATCTGCAACATTTATATTGTTCGCAATTGTATACCAGTTGTTGGCATCATCGGGAGAATATTCTAATTTCACCGGACCGGATAAGTATGCAGATTCCCATTTTATTTTGTGATTTGTGTTGAGCGGCCATGACTCTCCTCCGCTAGGAGACAATAGATTAAGATGACAGATTGAAAATACAGAATCTGATTCAGCAGAGATTAATTCATCGGCAGCATCTTCGATTTTTATTTTAGCTAACCTAGTAAGAACCATTGGGACATTCCAAACTAAAGAACCGGAAGCATTGTCTATTAACTGCCAGTTACCACCATTGTCAATCGAATAGAAAACTTTAACAAGAGAAACATTTATACCTGTCCAACTAATAGAATAATTATTCCCAGCAAGTAAATATTCTCCTCCTTTGGGGCTGATTAAAGTCACTATTCCCTTTTGAATTGAAAATGGACTCTCACTTTTATCAGTAATAAGTGGTTGGTTCTGATCTGTTAATCTTATCAAACAGTTGTTCGAAATTCTGTCGGGTACAACCCAATCATATTTTCCTAGACTTGCGTTTAAGTTTTCACCAATTCTAATCCATCGTAGTCCACCATCAATCGTATAATCTATGGATAATAATGTTGAGTAGTTAGAGATCCATTTGATGGTTGTCCTAGTATTCTTCGCTATCTTTTCACCACCATTCGGACTTGTCAAAGTCACTGCTGGTAGATATATCGTAAACACATTGTCACTAACGTCATTGATAGTTGGGTCTTCAACATCACTTATTCTCACTTTACAATTTGTTGAAAGTGAATTAGGTACTGTCCATGAAAATCTTTGTGAAGATGAAGTGATGTTACTAGCAAGCGGAGTCCAGATATTTCCACCATCTGTTGATAATTCAATATTAATGTTCGTTACATTATCTGTACTCCATCTGATATCAACTACGGAGTTGGGAAGCAATTTCTCCCCTCCATTTGGATAAGCTACATAAACGAGTGCCCGAACAATTGAAAAGAATAAATCGCTTTCATCTTTTACATTCGAATCGCTAACATCACTGATTCTAACTTTGCAGTTATTAATAATAAAGTTGGGAACTGTCCAACTGTAACTCCCGGAATTAGCCGGTGTGTTTTCAATAATTTGTGTCCAACTTGTCCCATTATTCTGAGTGTATTCAATCTTAACATTTGTAACACTTGTACTCGTCCAAGTTATATTTTGAACCTTTCCCAAGCGCCAGTTTTCTCCACCATTTGGTGAAGTAAGCGTGATTGTAGGTGTGTAAATTGTAAAGACCGCGTTACTCTGGTCTGTTAATGTGTTATCGGAAGTATCCGAGATGCGAACTAATGCTTGTGATGTATTCGAATTTGCGACCACCCAGCTATAACTACCCGTACTTGCAGCCGTGCTTGCATTTATTTGTATCCAGCTGCTGCCATTATTTGTGGAGTATTCAAGTTTTACATTTGTGACATTACTGCTAGTCCATGTTATGCTTTGTGTAGTTTCACCTTTCCAATTCTCTCCTCCATTTGGTGATGTTAAAGTTATAGTTGGAATATAAATAGAGAATACCGCATTGCTTTGATCAACAATTGTATTATCTGTTATATCCGAAATTCTAACCAATGCTTGTGTTGTGTTTACACTTGGTACAGTCCATAAATAATAGTTTGGCAAGCCAGCAATATTAGAAGTAACACTGGCAGCAATTTGAATCCAGCTGGAACCGTTATTTATTGAATATTCAATTTTAACGTTCGGAACGTTTGTTGCGATCCATGTAATTGTTTGTGAAGAACCCGCTTTCCAGTTTTCTCCACCGTTGGGAAATAGAACACTTATAGTTTGATTATAAATTCTAAAAACAGAATTGCTCTGATCCTTAACCGTATTATCTGTTGTATCGGTTACTCTTACCAAAGCAGTCGAAGTTGTTGAGTTAGTAATCGTCCAGCTATAACTTCCGGTATTTGCAGCAGTACTTGCAATAATTGTAGCCCAGCTCGAACCACTATCAACTGAGTACTCAAGCTTTACATTGGAAACGTTATTGCTTGTCCATGTAATATTTTGCGAAGTACCTACTTTCCATTCTTCTCCGCCGTTGGGCGATGTTAGACCTAATGTTGGAATGTATGTTGTGAACACCGCATTACTTTGATCTGCTAGAGTATTATCCAAAGTATCGGAGATTCTAACCAATGCTTGAGTTGAATTTACATTAGGGACAGTCCACGAATAATAATTTGGAGAGCCGGAAATATTTGTTGGTACACTTGCAGCAATTTGAATCCAGTTAGTGCCGTTATCTATTGAGTATTCCAATTTAACATTAGGAACATTTGGTCCAATCCAAGATATAGTTTGAGACGAACCCGCTTTCCAGTTTTCTCCACCGTTGGGAAATAGTACACTTACAGTTTGGTTATAAATTCTAAAAACAGAATTGCTCTGATCCATAACCGTATTATCTGATGTATCGGTTACTCTTACCAAGGCAGTCGAAGTTGTTGAGTTTGGAATAGTCCAAATATAACTCCCCGTATTTGCAGCAGTACTTGCAATAATTGTAGCCCAACTCGAACCACTATCGACTGAGTACTCAAGCTTTACATTGGAAACGTTATTGCTCGTCCATGTTATATTTCTATTTGTTCCAACTTTCCACTCTTCTCCACCGTTGGGGGAAGTAACTATAATAGTTGGTGTATAAATTGTGAAGACAGCGTTGCTCTGATCTTTTATCGTATTATCCGCAGCATCCGAAACCTTTACCAATGCTTGTGTTGTGTTTGAATTCGGAACTGTCCACGCATATGCACCGGCAGCGGCTGGTGTACTTGCAATTATTTGCGTCCAGCTTGTTCCATTATTCACAGAGTATTCAATTTTAACATTCGTAACGCTGCTGCTCGTCCACGTTATATTTTGGGAAGAGCCAACCTTCCAACTTTCCCCGCCGTTTGGAGAGGTCACGGTAATTGTTCCGCTTGGTACTGGAGTGTATTTTAAAACTTTGCCCGCATCACCAACTGCCCATCCGGTGGTTGCATTAACAAAACTAAATGATCTAAGCGCGTCTGTAATTCCACTTGTTTGTGCTGACCAATTTGTTCCTCCATTTGTAGTTGCTTTAATTAGTCCGCCGGAACCGCCAACCCAAATGTTGCTTCCGCTTGCAGCACCGCAGCCATAAAACCATTCGTTAATTTCTCCGCTTGGCTGCAACCCCCAATTTGTACCTCCGTTAGTTGTAGCTATGATTGTTCCATTTGGACCAACAGCCCAGCCATTCTGGTTATCGGAAAAGCTAACAGAGTAAAGCCAGAGAGTTGTAGGACTCGTCTGAGCTGTCCAACTTTCTCCGCCATTTATTGTTTTTAATATTGTTGATCTTCCAAAAGCATAATTACCTCCTACAGCCCAGCCGGTATTTGCATCTGTAAAGAAAACGCTCCATAAAACATCTGTTGTTCCGCTTACCTTGCTAGTCCATGTAAATCCGCCATCTATTGTTTTGATAATCTTTCCGTTATCTCCAACAGCAATAGCAGTGGTCGCGCTTACACTATACACTCCAAATAAATCAACCGTTGTTCCGCTGTTCATAGTTTGCCATATTAAACCGCCGTCGCTAGTCATCAAAATTTTGCCGCCGCTGCCAGCTATCAGTCCATTTAGCGAACCGGAAAAAGAAACTGAGTTAAGTTGATTCGTAACACCGCTTGTTTGAGTTCCCCAATTCGCGCCGCCGTTTGCTGTGTAAATTATTTTGCCTGTAGCGCCTACTGCCCAGCCTGAATTAGCATTTATGAAATTTACCGAAGTCAGATTATTTGTAGTGCCGCTATTTTGAGCCGACCACTGAGCTAACACTGATTGGCTAAATAACACGGCTGCTGCTATTGTTAAGATGATGTTTTTCATCTTACCCTCTTAAGTTAATTTTTGCTTATTACTTTTATGTATTCAGGAAGTTTATGGATATCCTCTTTCTTGAAGTATTGTATTGCACCTATTCTTTTTGTTTCAGTACGCATAAAATCATCATCATAGTTAGAGACAATTATTACTTTTGCTTTCGCGTCAATCCGCATAATCCTTTCTGTGGCTAACAATCCATTTAGTTTTTTCATTTTAATATCCATAAGCACCACATCCGGCTGATACTTTTGGTAAAACTCAACAGCCGATAAACCATCGCTGCACTCATAAATTTCGTTTACAAAATCGGCAAGCATTTCTTTTATCATGTGCCGGACATTTACATTGTCATCAACAATTAGAATATTCATATTGTGCTTTCATTTGCTGATTTAAGATCAAGAGCTGATGCTTTAGAACAAATAGGTAGGGGTACTCATTTTAAAAGTAGGACTACTTATACATATTAATACAGAATAATTGGGTGCCTAACTAGAGATTTGCTTTGTTTTGAATGGCGTACTTCATTAAAACATTAACACCGTGTAGATCGAGTTTAGCACAGATATTAACCCGGTGGTTATCAATTGTTTTTCTGCTGACAAATAATTGATCTGCTATTTCCTGGCTGGTTTTACCATTGGCGATTAGCCTGAGTATAGTCTTCTCTGTAGAAGTAAGTTTTTCGATGCCGGTATTTTCAAGCGTTCCAAAGATGCCTCTCTGATTGGTAACAAAGTAATTAGAGAGTGCCGGACTAAAATAGAAATCCTCTTTAGCTACTGCATGAATACAATCAATAATATCTTCTGCAGCGCTATCCTTCAACAAATAACCGGAGACATTTAACTCCATTGCACGCTTAAAGATCTCGTGCTCATTATGCATAGTTAGAAAAATAACTTTCACTAGAGAATTACTTTTTCTTAACTCTCTTACAGTATCAAAGCCTGTTGTAATCGGCATGTTTATATCAAGAACAGCTATATCCGGAGAAACTCTTTTTATTAGATTAACTGCTTCCTCTCCATTGGCAGCTTGACCAAAAATTTCGATATCCTTTTCCAATTCAATAATATCTACAAGCCCTTTCCGGAAAATCGGGTGGTCATCTGCAATAATCACTTTTATTTTTGATTTCATTTGGGGATTAACACTTTAATTGTAGTTCCGGTTTTATTGTTACTCTCTATTTCAAAGTTACCATTTAATGCTATTGACCGCTCTTGCATAGTACGCAAACCGAGTCCCACATGTTCACTCGATTTTTCCATACCGCTGATACCAATTCCATCATCACTTATTACAAGTTGAATTTTATTCCCGACATAGCTGAGTGAAATAACTACATTTTTTGCTTGTGAGTGTTTAATAGTATTAGTTATAGCCTCTTGCACTATTCTAAAGAGATTAATGCTTTCATCAAGATTCAGATACCGGTCAATGTTTTCAATAAAATCGTGAAAAACAATTTCACCGGATTCTTTTATTCTGCTAACCAAACTTTGAATAGCAATTGTTACACCTAATTCTTCAATCTGATAAGGGTGTAAATCTCTGGAAATTTGCCTTATATCTTTGATAGACTCCTTAATAGTTTCGGAAATATTATTCAAATGTCTTTGAGCATCGGCGGGTTTCTTTAACCCCATCTGTGTCAAGTTACTCACTATTAAAAGATTTTGCCCAACTCCGTCATGTAATTCAGCAGCAAGACGTTTTCTTTCACCTTCTTGTGCGGCAATTAATTTTCTAGAAAACAAAATCTGCCTCTCGGTTTCCTTTTTAAATCGTTTCACTCTTCGGGAATAAATCCATAAAATTATCCCGGTAAAAGAAGAAATAAATATTAAACGAAACCATGTTGTTGCCCAGAATGGAGGAAGAATTGTAATGGCAATAATAATTCCCTTTTCACTCCAAACTCCATCACCATTTGTAGTCTTTACTTTTAATAAGTACTCACCGGGGTCAACATTAGTATATGCCGCATATCTTCGTTTACCGGAATGAATCCATTCTTTATCGTAGCCATCCAGCATATAAGCATATTCATTAGCCGAGTTTGATAAATCCAAAACAGAAAATTCAAAAGAGAAATAATTATCGTGATATTTCAGAATTATCTCCTCTCCATCATAATGTACCTTGTTAGGATACTTTACTTCATCGTACACTTTGAAATTTGTTACAGCTAATTTCGGGGTATTAGTATTGCTGTAAATACTGTCGGGATTGAAAAACAATAAGCCCTCTATGCCTCCAAAATATAAATTTCCATGTTTGTCCGAGGTAAAGGCTCCGGTATTAAATTCGTACGTTGGAATACCATCGTTTAACTCATAGTTCTTAATATTCTTACTCTTAGTATTAAAGCGTGCAATTCCGTAATTAGTTGAGAGCCATAGATTATTTTTACGGTCTCTTAATATTCCATAGATGACATTATTCGGCAGCCCATCGTTCTGGGTGAAGGAGGCAAATCGTTTTTTCATAGGATTAAATTTTATCAATCCGTCTCCTAACGTGCCTAGCCAAAAGGTTGAATCATTTTCTATATTAAACGAATACAAAACACTTTGAGTTGAGAAGTTGTCTTTAGTATCAGAAAAGAAACGTTGATAATCTCCGGTAATTTTATCGTATACAACCAAACCTGAAGCTGCTGCCATCCACAATTTTCCATGTCGTTCTTCTTCAATTTGAAAAATGACAACATCCTTTTTTGCATCCGGATTTTTATTCGTAAAAGTGTGGTTGTGAAAATTGCCGTTCTTAATATCAAAACTAAATAATCCAAGTCCGTAAGTGCCAAACCAGAGCGTGTCGCTGTTGCCCGGATAAATACATCTTATAGAGAAAACCGGTAGAGTTTCTTTTGTTCCTAATTTATTAATAAATCTCTCGAATGAATCCTTTTCTTTATTATACTTAGCTAAACCCCTTTGGGTGCCAAACCAGATATTCCCTTTTTTGTCTTCTGTGATAGTCCAAACTTTATTATCGTTAATAGAAGTTTCATCGCCGGGACGATTAAAATATTTAGTAACAACTTTGGATTTGGCAGAAATTCTATTCAAGCCGTTATCAGTCCCTATCCATAAGTTGTTTTCTCTATCTTTATAAATAGATCGTATGGAATAATCGCTTAGGTACTGACGATTTTCTCTTTTTGTATAGCTGTTGAAGTTAGGTCTGTTTTTAATCCACTTAATTACGCCGCTTGTTGAAGTACCAAACCAATAATTACCATTAACATCTTCATAAACACACATGATGTTTTTCTCTTCAGCCACCGGATTTGATTTGGAAGCAATAAAAATTTTCGAGAAGGACTTTTGGGAAGCATTAAAAACATTTACTCCATTCCCTTCAGTGACAATCCAGATTCTGCTATCTCTATCACGGTAAAGTGATAAAATATTATTTCCACTTATTGAATTAATATGCGACGAATTGTTTTTATAAATAGAAATCTCGTTAGTAGATGTGTTGAGAACATTGAGTCCATTTGTAGTGCCGATGATTATATTCCCGTTGTTATCTGAGCACAAAGCTGAGATGTAATTTGAGCTAAGTCCGCCTCTATTCACTTGCTTTTTTGATATGTATTCAAATTTCCCCGTCGCGATGTTGTACTTGTTAATTCCCGAACTAAAGGTGCCTATCCAAATATTACCAGATTCATCTTCACATAACGAAGTAATATAATTATCGTTGATTGAATTATGTGCTTGGGAATTTTTCATATATCTGACAGACTTGCCTCTACTTATTTTTAGTAAACCGGAATAGTAATCACCAATCCAAAGAGTACCATCCATGGCAATTAGAATAGATGATACCGAACCAACAGTATTTACATTATTGATTGTGTCTTTAATGGTTAGCTTACTAAAGTGATTTAACCTTGGGTCATAAATAGACACACCGTTAATTGTACCAATAAATATTTTACCATCCTTATCTTCTGTAATACATGAAATGTAGTTACCGGCTACAGAATTGTTATTCTTTGGTTCTCTTCTAAATTTAGCGAATTGATATCCATCGAACCGGTTCAATCCGTCTTGCGTTCCCATCCACATAAAACCATTTCTCTCTTGTAGTAAGCATCTCACATTAGCTTGGGATAAACCTTCGCCAAGAGAATAATATTCAAACTGTGCTTGTGTTTTTGCGCTGATAATTAATAGAAGTGTTATAATTAATATTTTGAGAGGGTTCTTCATTTTTGAAGTTATTCTCGACTCATACATTTTTCATATTTATAGTAATAAAATTTTATGCAAAGCGAAACTTCTCGAATCTGATGCAATATATTTTAATTCACGAATTCTAGGTTAGTAACTGAAACTGGCAATAAAAAAGCCGCTCAGAAATCTAAAGCGGCTTTTAACAATCTATCTTCAAAATTTTTACTGAGCATTCCTTACCATCTTTTTGCTATCCCACGGTGCCGCATCACCGCCGAGATATTTATGGAACCATTCCAGATGTGCATTATAGTAAAGAGGCATAGATTTTAAACCACTAGGCCAGTGTCCATCATTTTTGAAAATGATTAACCTGCTGTCTATTCCTTTAGTTTGCAACACAGTAAAATATCTTAAGCTATTCAAGTAGGTTACACGGTAATCTCTTTCGCCGGTTATTATTAGTGTTGGTGTTGTGAAGTTGGAAGAATATTCACTTGGAGACATTGTTTGAAAATTTTTTCTACCTAAATCCCAATTTGAAAACCATTGCTCTTCCGTATCTTCCTTAAACTGATTCAAATCATAAATTCCCATCATTGAAGCCAAACATTTGTACCGTTTGGTTTTGGCTTGCAGTAAATTCATGAAGTAGCCACCGTAAGACCAGCCCATTGCGCCAATTCTATCTTTATCAACGTACGGCAAAGTTTCTAAATAGTCCGTTACCTTCATAATATCTTCATAGACTTTTCCATCCCAATCATTCGAGATTGCTGCAGTGTATTTTTGTCCGTATCCGGTGGAGCCATGCGGATTCGGATAAACAACTATGTAACCGGCACCAGGATAAACTTGCCAATCGCCGCGGAATGAATCCATCCATTGCATCTGCGGTCCGCCATGAACATTGATAACAACAGGATATTTTTTTGCCGGATCAAAACCATGTGGTTTAACAATAAATACATGAACCGGAGCTCCCCCAGCACCTTTTACCCAAACTTTCTCTGAAGGACGAACATCAATACTATCGGTAAATTCTTTATTGAAGGAAGTAATGTCTTTCATTTCTTTTTTGGAAAAATCGTATCGGGCTAATTCAACCGGCTTGTGAGTAAAAGTGTAAGAAAAAACTGCGTAATCGTTTTTCGGGGACACATCAAAACTTGATACCGGTACATTCTCTATAAGCTTTTCGATTTTGAAATCAGCAATGCTAATTTTATATAATGGCTGATAACCTTTCTCCTGTACCGTAAAGTAAATTGCTTTCGAATCTTTCGACCAGTTGAATTCATTTACCCAATTGTCAATTGATTCGGTAAGAATTTTATTCTCTCCTTTTTCTCTATCATAGATTGCTAATCTAACTTTGTCCGATTCATATGTGGGAATTGTCTGTGTTAAGTAAGCTATAAACTTCCCATCGGGAGAATATCTTGGATCGGTATCTGAGCCTTGATTCTTCGAAGTAACATTCTTCAAACCGGTTCCGTCAATGTTTACTGTCCAAACATCATTATTGGTAGATTTCTCGGGATGCTTAACTCTCTTTGAGTCAAATGCAATTTCTTTATCATCTGGAGAAAATGAATAATTGCTGCTTCCGCCCGGAGCGAACGAAGGAGAATTTATATAACCGGGTGTTAGGTCAATTACTTTTTTTGTGAGTACATCGTACAACAATACATGAGAATACTGTCCATCTTCATATTCTGTCCAGTGTCTTACAAACAAACTGTCTGCCAAATGAGCTTGTATCGGTCCGCCTTCTGATGAATTGGAAATTTTTTGATTGCAGTCTGCATCGGCGCCGCATTCCGGATAAACCATGGCTGTGAAAAGGAATTTATTTCCATCACTTGATAATTTTGGCGATGAAACACCCAAGGCATAATTCGTAATTTGAATTGGATCGCCCCCTTCTAATGACATGTAATATACTTGCTCAGATCCGCTTCGAGTTGAATTAAAATAAATTCCCTTACCATCTTTACTCCAAATCGGGCTGTAGCTTGCAGATGTTGGGGTAGTCATTTGTCTTTGGTTCGATCCGTCTGAATTCATTACATAAATGCTTGTGCTACTCTTTGTTTTTTTTAGATCCGGAACAGAGACAACGAAAGCAATTTTTTCTCCCGAAGGAGATAGCACAGCCGAGCTTACACTTTTGATTTTATAAAGTTCTTCGATTGTAAATGGTTTCTTTTGCGAGAATACATTTGTAACAGCAATAAATATTGCAAAAGTTACTAATAGTCTTTTCACGTTTGTCTCTCTTTTCTTCTAATTTATAAAGCTACTAACTATGAATTTCTAATCTTATGGACCAACTCAATTGAAGGTCTTGCATCTTCAATACCTAGTCCATTACCATTCAGTATTTCTTCATATACTTTTGTATGTAAATCAGTAAACCCTTCTGAGAATTCAATCCTTTCGCCGCTTACTTCTAAAGTGCGAAGTGTTTTTTGAACAGAATCTTTCGGTAGATCGTTGTAATCAACAGATAAAAACCAATCAACCTCAGCATGTTCAAGAATTAATCTCCCTTTCATTTTATCTCTACTTTTCAGTTCTACTTTACAATCTAGGACTGAGCCAAACAACCATATCAACAAATCAAATAAATGAATACCAATGTTTGTAGCTAACCCGCCGGATTTGCTCTCATCACCTTTCCATGAATAATGATACCATTTGCCCCGCGGTGTTATATATGCGAGCTTTACTCTATGAGTAGAAGTAGAATTTGATAGTTGCGCTTTAAGTTTCAGAAGTTCGGGATGGTACCTTAGCTGCATAACTGTTTTAATTGAGTTGTTGTGTTTCGCTTCTAGCTCGGCAAGCAGATCAAGATTTGATGGGAAAAGGACTAGGGGTTTTTCGCAAATTACATTTATGTTATTTGAAAGAGCAAGACGGATATGTGTATCGTGAAGATAGTTCGGCGAACAAATAGTAAGATAATCCAATTTATCTTTTTCAACTGAAGATCTTTTTGCTATTTCTCTTTCAAATCTTTCCAGATTTGAAAAATACTCTGCCCCCGGAAAGTATTGATCAATTATCCCTACCGAATCATTTGGATCAAAACATATTTCCAGCTCATTGCCGGTATCTTTAATTGCTTTTAAATGACGGGGAGCTACATATCCGCCTACTCCAATTAATCCGAATTTTTTTAATTGCAACAAACGATGATCTCACTCGAAAGTGTAAAAAAATAAATTTATTACTTCAAGAACTAATATCTGCAAATGAAGCTCTACGACGCAAGCGTCGGGGAATCAGGGAGACAATAATTATAAACAGCCGCGTGAAATAAATTCCATCGAATGATTTATTCTGATATATCTAAAAAGTGGGTTTGATTAATCAAACCTGAAAAATAATTTTTTTGAACCTTTTTGTGTACTCGAATTTTAATGCACACAACCGGTTAATTATAATGTTTTGTGTATATTTTATTCCTTACACACAAAGCAAGAAATCATTTGCCACATTGCAACAAACAGATAACCAAATGCGCCGGTTAATAGACCTATAGGGAATGTAATCATCGCAAAAGCTTTTGCCATACTATCATTACTAACACAACTTGTTAGACTGGAAAAAATTGTTAATCCCGCAAAACCAACAATTACCCAGCCGATAATTGAAATTGTTTTACCGAGAGACAGCAAAGATTTGAAGCGGGAGTTAACATCAGGATTGTATTCCATATCATCTTCTATAAAAATTTTATTTTATCAATGCATTACATTTATTTTTTATTAAGCTCAAATGCTCTATTTTCTTCTCTATCAAATTTTAATTCATCTAATTTCCATTTTCCATTATCTGGATCTAAGTAAGCTTTTGCACTCCCCTCAAATTCTGCTTTGTTAATAATAATATTTGGTAATTCTGATAGAATTTCATATTTAAATGTTAATGCAAAAATTTTCATTTCAATACCCATGCCCATAGGTTCAGCTTCATATTCATTCGTGTATTCAATTGATTTTAATTTTCTATCACCAAATTTAAACAACCAACGATTACAGTCTATATTAGCGTCTACTAAGTATTTTTCAATTTCACTCGAATATATCATTACCGGATATTCAAACCTTCCATAATTATTAGTTGTGGAATAATTTTTAATGGTAACTAAACGTAAATCAAGTAAATATTTGAGGAAATTGTCATCTATCATCCGACTGTGACTATTAAATGCTATTGGTGCAGCATCTAAACCATAATAAACTTTTTTATTACAATAATTTGCGACCCACTTTTCATCTTTGGAATCATCACAAGGGATTGAAATAGCGATAGGAGTGGCAAACTGAGATTTTTCAAAAACAATTTCTTTAATATCTGATGGAATACTTTTACTGCATGAAATGTTTATTAAAGAACTCATAATCGTTACAATGAAAATCAGCAAATTCCTAAAGTTATTTTTATTCATGATATTCTCCTGAAATTATTTTACTTCGAGAACTCTTCCAGTCTGTAAGTCTGCCTCAACTTTATAACTTCTGACAATACCTTCATCATAAGACATAATATTCATCTTGACATAGAACTTTGTTTCGTCCTTATTCCACTTGAAAGCTTTTTCATCAACTTCTGCCCATTGATCTTTTGCACGTAAAATATGCTGGTGGTTTTCATTACTAATATTAAATATGGTACCAACACCATCTCGTTCAGCTAAGGGTAAAGTTTTCACTTTTTTTGTTTCTAAATTAACACATTGTAAAAGTCCAGCTTCAGGATCATGAAGAATCGCATATTTGTTAGTCCTTGACCAACGAACCCATTTCGCTGGACCATAATGAGTGTCATTTGCATCTGTGAGTGACATTTTTTCTAGATCTAATAATTTGAAAAAACTCTCTTCACAACCGCCTTTGTCAAGATCAATAGAACCAATGGCACAACCAGTAAGAAAAACAAATTTCCCATTTGGGCTCGAAGGGGAAATATATACAACTTGAGGAGTTGAATACTTAGGTTTTCCATCTTCATATATTGTATTTACTATTTTATCATTACATTTTTTTTCTTTATACGATAAAATATAATCTTTACTATAAGAGAAATATTTTCGTTTACTGCCTAGCGATAATTTAATCCATTCATTTTTCATGGGTTCATTAAACTTTTGAGAAATATCCTTTGAGCCAAAAGTAGAGATGTCAGAAATTGGCATATAATAGATACCATCATCATTCCCAATTATAATATTACGCTCATTAGCCTGAATCTTTTTGACATTTTTATTATTCAATCCTATCGTATTTATTGGCTTCCAATTTTCACCTTTATCATTTGAAAAATATATACCATCTGTAGTCCCAGCGTAAATTGTTGAGTTATTATATGCAAGACTTAAAATAGATGGCAATTTCCCTATTGAGGTTAACCAAATTGATCCATTGTCTTCAGAATAATATAATTTACCATCAACAATAGCATAATTTATATTATCAAAGATTGTAATTAAACTACAAATACCTTTAGGTACACCGTTAACAACTTCCCAATTCTGATAACCAATACTGTTAGTGAAGTAAAGAACACCATTATTACAAATTGCATAAAAATTCACAAAGTCATAGGCTAATGAATGAACAAAGTATGCACCACTTGATTGTGGCAAACCTTCGTTTGCACCATACCATTTTTTCCCTTCATCAAATGAAACCAGTATACCTCTACCATTAGTTCCGGCAACTAAAGAATAATTAGTTAATAATGTTGTAAATACATTAACCGGAGGAAAAGTATAACTATAATTCTTCCATGATTTTCCATAGTCTGAGGAAAAATAAATCCCACCATAAGTAGATGCATAAACTTTATTTTCATTCTTAGTTAAACTAAATACAGATTTATCACCTAGACCACTATTAGATTCTTCCCATGATATTCCGTAATTATTTGATTTAAATATTCCACCACCATAGGTACAAGTAAATAAAATATTATTAATTTCTACAAAAGAATAGACATTCGCTGGTCCATTCGTTTTATGAAATTGTGCAAACATTAATTGAACAAAAAAGAATAAAGGGAATAAAATTTTTTTCATTGCTCTCTCCATCATTCTTTTACAACCTTTACAACTTTATCGCCATCCTTAAAAACAATTCTGTTTGGAAGAGCGGTTGCATAATCCTAAGGCAGCAATCCAAAACTTATTTTATTTCGCATATTCATTGATAAACTTTTTGAGATTATCAAAATTATCACCGTCAAATACAGTCTGATAATACTGACTTTGACCTGAAAGTTTGACTTCTACTGTTTTTGCATTAGAAATTATTTTTAATTGTTCTAGTGTAATTGGATAAAATAATGTTTCACTGTATATGTAACGTAAATTCTTTATATCGCTTTCAATGTCAGGACTTTTGGGTTCTCCTAATAACTTAAATCCCATTCTATTCCCATCAACTATCAATACAAGTGATTCACCATTAGTATTTAACCATACACCTAATTCAATCTCCCCTTTATAAATAACTTGTAATCTAAAAGATTCATCGTCTTTCTTAATAAATTTTTGGGCATTTAAATATATATCCAACGTTCTTCCACCTAAAGTATTTTTAGCAGCTTTTGCTAAAGAGGCAGCTAGACCCTTTACTCCCAATTTATTTCCTTCCATACTATATAATCTAATGTCTTCAAATTTATCATATTGCACACGGATGAATTAACTGCAAAAAAAAGGCGCGTTTTTGAATTGTTTTGCAAGGGATGTTTGCGGATTAACTGCAAAAAATTTTAAAAAGCGCATTGCCGGAACAATTTATACTGTAATTACTTACCATTTTGAAACTGCATAAAAAACCCGTTTACGCCACGTATTACAAACAATTTGGAAATAGATACGCCGCTACCGGCAAAAATGAAACTTGCTGATTTTTGCTTATCGGAAATAACGGAAGTGCGAAAATGAGATAAAAACGTAACCATTTCCGATAATTTTACTTAGTATTTCCGATAACAGAATATTACCCAATCAATTTTCTTTTTTCCAACTCAAATTCTACCATGTCAATTAAATTAGCATCTAGTAACTCTTTTAGTTTCATTAATTGATCGATGGAAGTATTATCATTAGTGGAATTATTGGCCTTCTCCAGCTCAGATATATCTTTGAATAAGTTGTTGAAATTCTCTTTGAAAAAACTATAAACAGATTGTAAGTGCTTGTCTTTACAAGAAAATATTAAAATATGTTCTGTATCGTTTAGCGTTATTGAATAAAGCAATAAATTATCAACATCGTTTATATTCACTTCTTTATCTTTAATCCCAGACATACCGCCAAGTATAGTCCCAACCGGGCCGAAAAGTAAACTCCCAATTAAGGCGCGTCCAATAATCGATCTGTTTTTTTTAATTTTCATATCAGCTTGCCTTTTGATCGACCAAAAATTCATCTGGTTGTAAAGCAAACCGATTCTGAAATTTTCGAAAGCGAGCATGAAAGTAATTTCAAGGCCTTTAGGTCTCATTGTTAAATTTATAAACGGAGTTGCTGCTGTTATTTTTTTCTCTGCCAGCATGTTATCAATTTGCGATATACCGCCAATGTATTTCACTTTATCAATACATGCGTTTCCGGCTTTGCCACTAAAGAGACCATATTTTCCAAGATAATTCTCAATTTCTTTTTTTGAAAGTAATCTCATCTTTACCTCATAATGGTTTATAATCATTAATAACATTAAGGATGTTTTCTAGTTTATCTTTGATTTCAACAACCTCTCTATTTAACTTTTCTTGTATAAGATTTTTTTTATAATCATTAGTTGGTTCTGCTATCTTGTAATCACTAACTAATTGTTTATCATCTAAAAGCCAATTCAAATTACAATCTAATTTCTGAAGCTTTTGAAAAAAATCAAAACCGGGTTTTTGTTTACCAGACAAATAGCGTGATAAAACGGGTTGAGTTATACTCATTTCTTCTGCAAAATCTTTCAATTTACCAAACTTTAATTTAGCCCAAAAAACAAGTTTATCTTCAAAAACCAAGCTCACCTCATTTTATTTACCTTATAGGGTAAAAAACTATTGACAGTAATTACCTAATTCACTAAGTTTGTAATAAAATTATTACATAAAATTTTAATCTGATAGAGCCAACGAATGAAAATTCCTAAAAAAATACAGTTTGAAGATATTCGATTCCACAAAGGACTTATCAGACAAGAAGAATTGAGAAAGCTAACCGGGTTCAAAAGTCAAGGTTTTATATCTCAATTACTCAATAGAAAACGTTCAAATCCAAAATCAAAGCGTTCTAAAAAAGGAACAAGAACAATATTGCGAAATGCAATTGTAGAATATCATAAAGCTATGGGTATTCCGATTGAATTTGTTCCTATGCAATATAATGATTGAACTGTAAAAATTGTATTAAAATAAACCGGGAAGATTTCCATGCGGGAACTTGAAGACATTAAAACCGTTATCTATAAAACTATTCATAAAAACAAAAGCAAAAAATCCATTGAGCAAATAGCCGATGAAATGGGTATTGATGTAATGACTTTATATAAATATCCATTGCCGGAACCAAGCGGCAGCAACATGCCGCTTAAGAGACTTATACCTTTAATGAAAGCAACCGGCGATTATTCTTTGTTGAAACACATTGCCGCAATGTGCGAATATATAGTAGTAAAAGTTCCGCGCTTCAAAGCCAGCAAAGGCGACAGCAACGAAATTATTTCCAGCTACCAGGCGACGAGCTGTAAAGCCTTCAATGATATGATAGAATTTTTTAAGAATAGATCGAAAGAAAATTATCAAAAAGTAACAGAGAGTTTACGCGCTGTAATGGAAGAAAGTGTAGGAACGCAAAAATATATTGACAAAGAATTCAGCGGTCAACTGGACGCATTCGAACAAGACTAAGGAGAAAAAAATGAAAAACAAATTATTAACCGGCTTAGAACAAGCAAAAAAACTTGTTAAAGAAATTTCTCAGAATAATAAAATCTCGGTTAATTCTGTAGTGATAGAAAGATCGGTGTTGACTGAAAAAATAGTAAACATTGAACTATCACTCTCTCTCTATCGAGAAGAACAAAAACCCGGAGCTGGAAAAGTTGAAGGCTCGTTTATTTCTACCGAACCAGCGGATTCCGAGGATTGAGGATTTCATTTTGATACTGCTGCAAAATCAATTTAGCGTGTTTAATATAATAATTCATACTGCCTCTTTTGGCAGGTTCTTCAAGCAACATTAATTGTTGAGCGATGATAACAATGCCCATAGTTAAGAGATCGTTTTTAGCAATGTTAAAATTTTTTTCAAATTCTTCGTTCATACGAATTCTCGATTAGTTGAATAAATAAAGAGTCCCGCCTCTCTGCCGGCCAGCGTCAGGCGGGACTTTAACACTACATAAAGGATCACTTTATGCAACTCAAATCTAACGATTATACAAGTCTTCTTCCATCCCCCGAAGTTGCTACAACCAGCAAACAATATAAAATTTCTCAACTAGCAGTAAAGCTTAATGTTACAGATAGAGCAGTTCGTTGGATGATCGAGAATAATAAGCTACCCGAACAATATGAGTTGATAAAGATTTCCGATAGGAAAAGAATTATTGTAGAAAAGGAAGCGCTGAAGAAAGAGGAACCGAAATACATTCACCCTTCCGAACTACCGGCTGATGCAATACTAAATATTACAAATTGTTTGAACGATGCACTCTTTATAAAACCGAGCGGCAAAGCAAACGTTGCAAAAATTGCAGAGCATGTAAACCAACACTACTGGACTGTAAAGAGATACCTTGAGGGAAATTACAAAGCAAAAGATGAAGCCCGCGCCGATAAAGGAATAAGCAGAAAGTACAAACAATACAAACCGCAATCTCAAAAAATTATAAGAGCATGTTTTGAAAAACATTTTCAGAGTTCCGCGCAAATAAATGTACAACAAGCTATCCGCGCGGTTTACAATGAACTTGGAGAAAGAATACCGGTGCGGCTTGCAACTGAGTGGAAGCATTCTCTGTTAGGCACGCATACGATGAAACATTACTACCGAACATTTATAAAAAAATATGTTCCGCATATCCGGCGCGATTTATGGGGAGAAACAAGAAACTTTTTAGATGTTGTAGAATGCGACGTATGGCCGGTGGATGTTCCTTTTGTTGATGATGAAACAAGAAAACAAATTGATGCAGAGCTGCAAGAATTAAAAAATAAAAATTACGGACAGTGGGAAGAGCAAAGAACAAAAGCATACCGCGCGGAAATGTTGGCATTCATTGACCGCAAAACACGCTACCCTTTGCAAATATTAATTTGTCCTCATTCAGTTAGCGCCGTTGATGTAAAAAAAGGTTTGATGTTATTGATACGCGAATGGGGAATGTTCAAACAACTTTACATTGACAACGGAAGTGAATTCTTTAACGAAACAATAATTGATTTTATACATGGCATTCATTACAGCGATTCTACATGGACGGAAGGCGGACATAACCAAAAAGTTATTGAGTTAAAACAAGCTGAACAAATTGGAACCGCTAAAGCATACTCGCCGTACGGAAAAGGTTTAGTTGAAAGATTCTTCCGCGAGAATAAAGACAGATGGGCATCATATCAAATTGCTTATTCACCAAACAGATTTGAAAGTAGAAAACCAACCTTAAGACTTTCCGCCGTACAACCAACATTGAATTTTAATGAGCTTGCTTTATCGTTGATGAACTTTGTTTACAATGATTATGTGAACGAAGAGAGACCGGAAATGTTTTTGAATCCGGCTCGGACGAAAGCGGCTGATTGCAACATTGACAGACCGAAAACAATTAAAGAAGCTTTCGACAGAGCATATGCAAGAGAAGAATATCAAAAACAAATTGTTTCCGATTATGTACTTGCGTTCTACTATGCAGAAAAATTCAAAGTAACATTCCGCGAAGGCTGCATAAGATTAACCTACAAAACTTTTGTGATGAGATACATTCCGGTTGATGATGATATTGAAAATATTATCGAATACACTGAAAAGAAAAAAGCTCTCACTCTCCTACTCAATCCATCTAACATTTATGAATGCTGGTTATTTGACGGCAACAATAGAATAGCGCACGCGCTTGATATTCATTACAACGAAAAGTTAGGTGTTGGAATGGATAGAGCAAACTACATTCAGAAAATTCAAAACAAAGTTATTGCCGCAACACGTAAGCAGATGAAACTTGTTGATGAATACGAGCACTTAGTACGCCACGAAACAATTACAAACAAGTTTACCGAAAGCGATTTTAACCCGAGTGTAAAAATAACCGAGCAACAAAATTTTGAAGAAGAGTTAGCAGTAATTGAAAAAGAAGCTGATTCCGAATGTGTAAAAAGCATTTGGGATATTGATTTAGATGAAGATTAACACACACATATAAAGGAGTAGTACAATGGCAAAAGGTTCAATGGTGGTATCGGAAAGCGGAAAGCTAACTTCTCAAAATGATGAGATTAAAAAACTTACCCGCTCGTTTATGAAAGCCAACAATAAAATTGCTGAATATGTTGAGGAACAAAACATTCACGAAAAAACATTGAAAGAACTCAATGAAAAAAAGAAAGCATTAACGGCAAAGGTTAATGAAGAGATCAAAGAAATAAAGCAAAATCAAAAGCAGTTGCGGGACAAAGTAATATTCCAATTAGGTGAACGCTCCGCACAGGCAAAGATATTGAAAGAGCTAGGTGCATCGGTAGAGGATAAAGAAACACTGAAACGCATTCCGCAAAACTTAAAAGTGGAGATTGAACATGAATGAAGTTGATGAGGTAAAAGCGGTTGGCATTATGAAGAAAATGAGAACCGATTTACACCGGGCAATTGTAACGCACATGAATGTTATCGGTTTGACAGAGAGCGAAGAAATTATAGAACGCTTCAAGCGCTGGTATTTGTTCGATTATTTCAATGTTGAAACAAGCCGCGCTCTTAGCATTGAAGGGTTAGAAGCTGCAAAGAAGCAATTGAAAACAGTAACACTTGAGGAAGCGCTAAAAGGTATCACGAGAAAATATCATTTCTACACAAGCGATAAGCAATTAGTTAGATGCACTCAAGGACAGGTTAATAAAATTTACGCTGTTGCGCTTGGCAGTTTGAAAATGGGAAAGGAAAAAATGTTTGAATACATCAACACTTCTTTGCATAGAGAAGTTTGGAAATTCAAAATGTCTATGACGGAAGCGGACACAGTAATAAAGAGGTTGGAGAATTTTGAAGTAAAGAAAATCCGGGATAAAAGAAATGAACGAGAAAATAATAAAAGGTAAATATTCTTCCGTTGCAAAAATTATTGATGAAGATTACAAAGGCTACAATAAACCATTCGCGTTAAAGCACTACATCCAACGTCTTCAAGTTGGTTATCACTATTCATATTCATCGGCAACATTCTTGAAAATTGTTGCCGCTTACGAACTGTTTTTAATCCACACAGACAGAAAAGACATTCACTATAAAAATATAAAGGACTGGCAAATAATAGCGTGGCCGGTTCCTAAAGTAATTTCAATTAATTAAAGGAGAAACAGATGAACGGACAAGTTCCGGTTGAAGTGCTTTCTGTTGAAACTCAAATTCACTACACGCTTTCTATTATCAACAAAAAGAAAGAGCAGATCGCAAAGAATGAGAGTAAGCAACAGAGTCTTAAAGCAGCGCACGATGAATTTGTTGCGCTGGAAGAAAGCAACAAATCGTTCAAGAAAGATATTGAACATGATTACAAATCAATAAAACAAGTTATTGATTTCACAGAAAGGAACGCCGGATACATTATTGAAACCGGACCGCTATTTAACCAAGAAAAGGAAGGTGAGAATTGAAAGCACTAAAAACATACGCGAAATTTTTCAAGAAGAAAGCAGCTTATGAAGAAATTCTTTCGGACATAAAACCGAATGCTTTACGTGAATTAAAAAAACAACCAGAAGGGAAAGCAGATGTTGATGGAATTGAGTTTCATGTAACAAATAAAACAACAAAAAAATATTCTGAAGAATTAACAACACAAATAAAAAAACTTCGTGAAGATGAAGAGGAAGCTGGAAAAGTAAAGACTTCATCAACTGAAAGTTTTGACGCATCAATTCCGAGAAGTGTAAAAGAATCAGTGTTATCAGATGTATCTGATTTCAAAAAACATTTTGATTTGTAGAATGATTGAACCAAGTGGCTTGACTGATGAACTTATTGAAGCGCTGCAAAATTACGGAGTTAAGCCGTATGAGATTTCGCATTTGAAAAAAGGTTCAACAAACAAGATCGGCAGAGACAGAATGAAAAAAATAACAGCACTCTTAAACGCAACACTTGTTAATGCCGATCAGTTTGTTCCCTTTGATGAAACAAAGAAAAAAGAATTTGCCGGGATAAAAAAAATATTCGTTCTACCAGTAAACTTTGAGAAAATGTAATGACGTGTAGAAACTGCGGTCTTGATTACAAAGAAGATTATCAAAACGATTTTAAGATCGTGATGAAAACTTACGACAGTTACGGACTTCCGTTCATTCACCGCGTTAGAGCTTGTCCGCATTGCAATGATTTAAGCTTGACTGTTGAAAAGCACACCGGGGAAAAAGGTTATCCGACAGTTGAAATAAAAGAAGTTTTCACCTTGAATAAAGTTCTATTCAACAGCACAGATTTATGGATTGCCCGCTACCCTGGTGAAATAAAATTAATCACTCAAATAAAAAAGTTGGTAGAATGAACCGGTATAGAAAAATAGTTGAAACAATGAAGAAAGAATTTGCGGCGGATATTGAAGCTGGAAAGGAACAATACGTTCATGCCGTTATCCGTGAAATTGATTATGAATTCAGAAAATATGCGGAGAAAAACAGAGTAATTGATTTCAAAAAGTTTGCAGATAATATGCTAAGGCGCTTAAGAGTTCCGGCAACAATTCAAACACAATTGAGCAATGATCTTGAAGATATGCAGAGAAAAATAAATACTCTCTGGAAAGAAATGTTTGAAACGGAAACCAATACAAAAATTAGCGACCGCGCGATAACAAACCTTTTAGCTTCATATCAAATAGATTTTTCTTCGATAGATATTGGAACAACAATACAAGAGGAAGCAAAGCGCGCTGTTAATACCGGAACGGGCTACAATACTTTAAGAGCCGCATTGCAGAAAAGAAATTTAGGTTTTGGAGAAATTGAAACATTGAGCAATACAGCAATTGCAATGTTTGATAATGCGGCACATGTTGAAAACGCAAAGCAAGCGGGAGTAATGTACTACTTGTATGACGGCGCGGAACACCCGAACACAAGAGTTTTTTGCAAAGAACATTTGGACCGCGTTTACACCTATACAGAATTAGCAGCAATGAGTAACGGACAAGGTTTGGCTGTTGTTACTTCGCTAGGTGGTTACAATTGCACACATTATTTGACTGCATTAATTAACTATGTAAGAAAAGAGTATGGAGAAATATTCAATGCGAATCACTTTAGAAGAGCCGCATAGCTCAGTAATAAAGGTTAAGGATATACGAGTTGTGTTTTCTATGAATCTGAATACACTTGTTCAGGTATCTACTGAATTAGCAGCAATGAATTCAATTGCATGTGAAATGCCCGGCGGAAAAGAAATGGTAAAACACACGCCGAGATTAATTAAAAAGTTTTGGAAAGCCGTTCCCGAAAAATTGCGTCGCGAGTTAGTGAAAGAAATGAAATGCACAGAAATAGCGAATCAACTAAAGCAAGTTGATAAGCAATGAATCAGAACCAACAAATATTAAACTATATGTTGGAAGGAAATAAAATCACTCCGCTTGAAGCGCTGCAAAAATTTAATTGTCTCCGGTTAGGCGCACGCATTTGGGATTTGGAAAAAGAATATCCGGCGCTAAAAATAAAACATGATCTAATTGAAGTAGAATCCGGAAAGCATGTAGCGGAGTATTCAATCGAAGATTTAACACTATTGCTTAGGAGTAAAACATGCAAATAAAAGAAGTAGTAACAAGAAATTATTCCAGAAAAGCTTATGAGTTTGTTGACGGAAGAAACGGTTTTAAGATGCGAGGCTCTTACATAGTTGATGCTAACAACAACAAAACCGGAATTATTGAGCTCTCCGAAAAGAAAGATCATCAATCGAAATGGAAAGTTGAATACATCTATAAACTGAATAGCTATGATACACTTGGCGAAGCATTGAAAGTATATGAGAGTGAAAGCAATGTTGGCTGATAGCGAACTAAAACTTAACCGGTTTTACTGGTGCGAAGTGATTGATAGAAGTCATCAGTGTTTCGGAAAGGAATACAGAGTAAAATTCACCGGGTTAGTTTTTAGAAATGCTGAATACGAAACCGAACATGTTCACGATTATCTTAATGATGACCGGGAAGCCGCAAGAAAGAAATTGAAGGAAAGAAACAAAAACACAAAAGCCGATGCAATTTTTTATTTGTCTCAGATAAATATTTTTAGAGAAGCACCGGCGGATTTGTTCAACAATAATTTTAGGGATTAACAATGAATTGTATTTACTCAATAATATTTCTTTGGCTGGACTGTTGATAATCGAATTGTTTTACGGGCTATGCCTATACATACGTTTGAAAAAAATGAGTAAGCGAAACGGATAACAAAAGCATAGACCGCACGTTCTTTGTGCCGGTCTCATGCTCAGTTATCCGCGACCCGCTCCAACTGGCGGAGCGAGGCAAGGCGGAAATAATTTAAGGAGGTGGAATGGCAAGCTTAAAAAAAATAATTATGATTGAGCGGATTAGCAGCAGACATTATCAGCTTTTACTTGAGTGCAACCACGCTGTTGTTAGACAACTTCATTTGCTAGACCAGGAATCATATTTGAAAAACTATAAAGCGCTATGCCGCATTTGTAACAATAAAAACGAGCGAGCTAACATGCTATTAAGCGATAGTGAAACGAAAAAGTTCTACGAAAAATTTGAAGAGTTGAAAAAAATTGTTTCTAGAATGAATGAAAATAAAAAATATGTAACAAAACAAATATCAGTAACTCAACTGGAACGTGCAGAAGAGCTAACAGAACAAATTCACAAAATTATTTACGAAAACTTAGAGGAGTAGAAATGAAAAAAGTTTTGTTGTTGTTGTGGCAATTGCCGCAAAGTATTATCGGTTTTATTTGCGTTGCGTTCTGGTGCATTGTAACAAGTGAATATTATTACGTTACGTTGAACGGAACCGCAATATTTCTTTTCGACAAATTCCCTTCATGGATATGGGGAATATCGTTCGGTACGATTGCGGGAGTTGAAAAAGTTAAATATACATCGAGCGGAATAAAAACAAATATTGTTTCTTGGGAAACTGTTACTAACATAATGGGGCATGAACTAGGATACGCAACACAAAGTAAAATTTTGGGACCGGTTTATCTTATAGCAATTTTATTGCAGCATGTTACAATTTGGATTCCTTACGAAAAAAGATTTATGGAAGCATGGGCTAACAAGATTGGAATAAAAGTTACATGCGGTTACAACGGTAAAGCATTTAAGATTGTGAATTAAAATAGAGAGAAACAAAATGGCACAGACAATAGAGAGAAACAAAATGGCACAGACAAATGAAATGTTTTTTTACAATACAATTAAAGCCGCACAGCAAATATTAGCTGAATGGATTTTGCCGGATAGCAGAATAACAGACAAATTTGCCCTATCGGAATTATTGGGGATACTTGACTCCCAAGTGCTGGTAAGGAAAATGTGCGAACTAGAAACAAAAGTATTCCCGTTAATACATGAAAAATTTTGGAAAGATAGTCCAAATGTTGAAAGGACTTATTATTCTAAAACTGAAAAAACTATGCAAGTAGAATATAAAAATGGAAACAAATACCGATATACCGAATTTCCATTGGAACTGTGGAATGAATTAATCAAGGCTGAATCAATTGGTTCGTTTTTGCATAGGTATGTGAAGGGATGTTTCAGTTACTATAAAGTTTAGAAGATTTAACAAGAGGTTTATCAAACTCAATTACAACTTAATCCCGCTACGGCGGGATTTTTTTTGAGACGGGATATTTTTTTTAGACGGGATATATCCCGTCTCTACTGTAATTTACGAATGATGTTTGCTGCCATTTCTTTTGATGCAAGTAAGCTTAACTCTTCAATTTCTTTTTTGCTAAAGCCCATGTATATTTTTTTCTTCTTACTCTTACCGGCTCCCATAATGTTTTGCCAGATAGAAATTTGTTTTGCGCGTTCATCTTCAAAACCTAATTTTGCTTCGCGCGGTTCAACAGAAACGGCTGCAAGGTTTCTCATTACTTTGCCGCTCCAACTCATAGTAACAACATCGCTATTCTTTCCGGCTAACTGGCGTATGCGTTTATAACCTTCCGTTACCAATACCCAAAGCGAATTTGTTTTTTTGCTTCTGAAAAGATGAAACTTATCGGGATCACTTTTTGCAAGTGAATTGATTTTATTGCCGGTCATTTTATTAACAGCGCCAACAGGCATTGCAAAAGGATTGGTAGAATAATTTTCGGAACCGGGAGAGCTGCCTTCTAGGTATTGCCCTTTCTTTGTGCGCTGCCTAATTATAAAAATTCCTTGACCGGCAACGCGCTGCATAATTATTCTATCGGTAACAGCATCTTGTATTTTATTAAGTACCGGTTCCATTATTTATTAACCGGTTCCTTTTCAATTTCTTCCGGCTGCATAAAATATTTTAATTCGCCGTCGCTGCATTGAACTAAGTATTCAGTTACTTTTTCATTCTTAACGGAAGTTATTAAATAACCGGTTACAATAAATTTAATATCTTCATAAGCGCGGTGTTGAACCTTATCGCCTTTTTCAAAATCGGTATCGAATACAATTATCAAATTACTTCATCTCCCTCTACCGGTTGTGTAAAGCCGGTTTTCTCATACACTTCATTTTTCTTAAGAGGAATTTTTGCAGCTCTCAATTCCGAAATTGTACGCGCGTTTGTTTCAAAATCTTGGGCCTCATCAACATTAGTTTCGTAAACCGGAAAAGCATCGCGCGGCTCGCCGTAATTCATCAAGTAATCTTTCTTGATGTATTGCTCGGACATAACATCATCAAGGTTCAATATATCCGCGTACAAATAATCTTCGCGCACATAATTTTGAATTTTGCCAAGCGCGAAGCTTCCAACATTGCCCGATTGTGTTGTTAGATTTTGTCCGAGCATGGAGATAGACATTTCAGTATTGACACCATTAATAAATTTTTCGTGCATAGTGCCAATACCTTCGCGTACAGCTTCAAGAAATTTTATTTCAACATCTTTACTGAATGCCGCTTTGCCGTCGTTGCCTAAGTTGCGTAAACCTTCAGTTACTTTTGCAACCTCTTCCGGTTTTGCTTTTATATCATACATAGCAACAATCAAAGCATCGGAAAATTTTTCATTTGCTTGAGCCCAATAAAATGTATCCCAATATTTCAACAGAATATAAATCATGTTTGTGCGCGCAATAGCTCCGGGAAAATCATTGTCAATTCCTTCAAGCGGATTGTAACGCATAAACAAATGAGTATCAATATCAAGCGGAGCGCGGGAAAAGTTTCCGGTTTTATCGGAAGTAATTTTATCGAGTCCGTCTGATGTTGTAAGAGAGTAATCCAAATCAGTGAGATCCAAAAAACTTATTTTCTTAACACAAGATTTATAGATGGGATGATTATCCCAAAGTAAATTTGTTGCACTCAATCCATATACAGCGCCATTCATTAAAACACTTTTCGCTTTGTTCAATTTACCAAAACGAAAACGCTGTTTTATTTCATCAAGTTTTTTCTTTTCAGCATCGGGAACCGGAACATCATCCGGGAATTTTATCCGATAAGGAAAACCGAGCACAGCAAGCTTGCGTGTTTGCATCAAACCAAAGAAGTGTCTATCGGCTTGAGGCAAACGTTTTAAGAATGAGAGCAATTTTCTTGTGTCTTTATAGCGGGCATCTTCATTGGTTGCAAGCTTAACATAATTTTTCACTTGGTCGAAAGTTGGAAGCAATGAACTTTTAAGATCGGGATTGTAGTAAGGCATAGTAAACTCCTAAAAAACTTTTGTTAAATTTCTTTTAGATACGGAAATGTAATTGAAGCGCTCCCGCTTGTTGTATAAATAATCCGCAATGTTTTCAGTAAGCAGAATATGATAGAGACAGATAATCAAATCCGCCGCATCATCTTTGCTTCCTTCTTTTTTCGAAACAAATTTGAATACTTGTTTAAGAAAAGTTTTTCCCTCTTCGCTTTCGGAAAAGCCCGGAGGAAAAAGAAAAACACCATTTTTCCATTCGTTGCTGCATGGTGTAGAAATGTTATCAACAACTAATCTGTAAAAAGTAATGAACGGGAACATTACATTCTCAAGCGCTTCAAAGTTATCAATGTGGTTAGTCCACGAACTTTCTTGAGCTACGTTCCCGTCCATTCCAAATATTTGTATGGAACCTAAATTGTTGCACTGATTAACACACTCCAAATAATCTTTAAGAAGATCGTTTGCTTTAGCGTAACTTTTACAGCGCGGGAATAGAATAAATATTTTTTTGCGCGTTGGAGAAAAAAACATTCCGGCTAAAGCTGTTGTATCTCCCTTTCCTTTCTTAGATAAATTTTGGTCAACATACACAGCGCCGGTTAAATCATCCGGGAAAGATTCCCAATCGAATTCAGCATAGAACTCTTTTGGAAATACGTGAGCTGATTTTAGAACCGGTCTTCCTTGACCGTTGCCCGCCCAATCGTAAGAATCATTCATTCCCATTAACTTTTGCATTTCCGCTTCTGATTTAGCGGGATAGCGCGCAAACCAAATTGATTTATATCTACCGGCTCTGTTTTTATCCCATGCGGCGTAATGATGAACAATAAAATCGGGATTAAGAATTCCTTTCTCGAACTCTTCAAGCATATCATTTTGAGCGGTGTCAATATCAAAGTTGTTTCCTTCCGCAATCAAAGTGCCGCGCTTACCAAGTGAGCCGCGCATTTCATTCAACATTTTTATTCTATCATCACGCATTTCTTTTTTGCTTGAGGAGTTTGTTGATTCCCAATCAGTTAAGAAAATTAAACCGTAACGTGAAAAAGAATTTGCAAGTCCGCGTGAGCTTCTTTCCATTGAGAGAGCATCTAAATAAGTTCCGCGCGGATTTTTATTTGTACGGACAAAAATTTGCTCTTTACTTTTTTGAACGAATGTAATTTCAAAATCATGTTGTATGCGTGGCGAGTTTTGCAGAAAGAAAATAATATCAACAATTCTTTTCTTTGCCGGAATTAATGTTTCACTGCCAACAGCAATTTGCCTTCTCTTACCATAAAGAATTATTTGAATTATTTTTTTTATGAAGTTGGAAGTGCTTGCAACATCGCGCGGCTTAATTAGTATGTGCGCTTTTTTATCTTCCAGTTCTGTTAAAGCAGTAATTTCTTTATGAAAAATTCCGGGAGGACAAAAATCTTCATGCACTTCAGGAGGAAAATAATTCTTATCGAAAAAGAAAAAATCATTTTCGCTTCGTTCAACTCTTTCGGCTTTAGCTTCCGGCGTTCTCTCTTTAGCTGCAAACTTTGAGGAAGCCGCATATTCGGAAGCAAGAAAAAGTTTTCTCTCATCAGCACTCCGCTCCGCAATTATTTTGTCAAATTCAGAGCTTAAATCTTGTATGAATCCTTCCATAGCAGAAACTTCCTAAAATCGTTTATAAGGCGGTTTTGCCAAAAAGATGGGGTATAACTCATCTTTGAAGACAAAATCGGTTTTTGAGCGGGTTGGCGAATTCCAAATTATGGTCATTTTAGCGGTTGTGGTCATTTTTACAGTTCCACATTACTTTTTAGCTTTTCATACTCTTCCAAGTATATTTTCTTGATTTCATCCAATTCCAATTCCGGTTGTAAGCGAAGCATAATTCTCATCATTAATTCAGCATTCATTCCCTTCATGTGAGATTGTAATTCGAGCGCTTCCAAATTTTTTAGCAGTGCCGATGCTTTTTGAATTAATGTAAGTTTAACATCCGGTGCATACGTTCTGGTTTTCAAATCTTTAACAGCTTCATGCAAACTTGTTTGCAGCATTTCTATAAGAGAAATGTTTTCGCGATCGTTAGGTTGAGTTCCTTCGCTTTGCTCAGGATGCCTTTTCGTTCCTTTGTCGGAACGAACGGCACTTTTCATTTTTACTTTGCCGTATATAACAGCATTAACCTGGTGAATTGAACAACCGATATAATCTGCAATTTCTTTTGGTTTATGATTGCCGCTATTGAACATCTCTTTAATTTCTTTGCGTGTACCGGGAGAAAGTTTAGGAGATTTTTTTCTTTTGAGATTTTTCATTGTGCAAAGTCCATCATGTAGAATAAATTTAATTTTAGAATTGCTTGATCGGCTCTTTTAGCTATAACATCGAACGGTCTTTTCTTTACACTGATAATCACTAATTCATTTACTCCGCTAGTATTGCTTAACTGATAATTACCCGGAACAAGACTTAATATTTTTTTTGCTATTGTGAAACACTCCGCAAGATTTTTGCCCGGCGTACCTTGTTGGGAAGAACAAATTATAATTGGTGTATCAATTGCAATATCAACGGGAGAACCGGCGCTGTTTTGTTCGTCGCTTTCTTCAGGCATTTCAAAACAATATGTGTAAGGCGGATTAAATTCTTTTCCGTTTGATTCCTCATTCATTTCTTGAGCGGTTGTTATTCCAATCTGTACAAGATTTGTAGTTTGAATGAGATTTATTTTCTCGATTACTTTATCCGGCGTTACCATTTATAAAATTCCCGTAATTCTTTTTGTTGATTCAAACATTGGTGTTAGTGCTGATGTTAAAACAATTGCGGCTCCGGTTGAATCGTAAAGAGTATCTTCGCCGCTTTTTATTTTATCAAGATCACTCATTGCATCTTGGTACATATTTTTCCTTTTCTGATAATCCCATGATTCTTTAGTTACACCTTCTTTACCGGCGATATACCAAAGACAGATTCTGCAAGCAATATTTTGTAGATAAACGTTTGCTGTTTCGGGAGTTGCGGGAGTATCAACGCCAAGTTTACTTTTTATAATTCCATCAATTTGTTTAACGATGGATTCAATGTTTACAAAATCCTCTTGCTTAACCATGAAGGAATTTTCTTGATAAAAACTTTTTAGAACACCCGTGTCTATATAACTCATAACGTACCTAAAATATTTGTTCCAAAGGTAAATGATGGATTTATAAAAAAGTGTCTATTAGTACCAGTAGCCAACTACATACAAATCAATGCTTTAGATTCGCTGGTGAAATTTGAAACGAAAAAAGAAAAGGAAGGAAGAAATGAAAATCATAAAAGGTAATGAGTTGAAAACTGGTACTGATGAAAAACAGAAAGACGATCAACCCGCTTCGACTAACGTCGAGCGAGGCAAGGATCAAGATCAAGAAAAAGAAAAGAATGAAAATCAGAAAGCTGATGTGAACGAAAAATTAAAAGACGATCAAGAGCATGAGCACGATCAAGATCACGAAAAAGAGAAAGATATGAACGGATACGAATTTGAATTTAAGTTTGTTGAAAGCGGCAAAGAAATTGAAAAGAAAATTTTGTTCGGTTCCGGCAATGAAGCCGATGCAATAAAGGAAGCGAGAAGTAAAGCTGATGAATATAGCGCCGGAAAGTTTGAAGTAGTATTCACCGGTAACTTTAAGAAAATCATTTCGGAGGAATAAGATCGTGGACGTAAAGAAACTTGTAGCAGCAATAAAAGCATTCTTCGCAACTAAAAATATTCAGCTCGGAGAAAATGATGCCGCATTGGAAGCAGAAGTTGAAAGATTGATGAAGGATAATTCTACGAGCGAATTTGATCTATCGAAATTAGATTTATCCAAGTTTGGAAATTCCGGTACGGAAAAAGTTTTACAAGCCGTGTTAGCTAATCAAACGAAGTTGGAAAATGCTGTTACCAGTATCGCAACAATGGTAAAGCAAAGCGCCGATTCGGTTAAAGCTGAAAAAGATGCAATAGAGGCTAGCAAGAAAACGCAACACGAAACCGATGTTAAAAAAGCTGTTGATGGTTTAATCATAACTAAGAAAGCTTTCCCGGAAGCAATGAGAGAGCATCTTACAAAAGTTGCAACTGCCGATCTTGATTCATTCAACATTATTTATAAAGACGCGAAAGCGGGAAAAGAATTTACACCGGAGAAACCGGGCGAGGAAGGAAATAAAAATGTTGCAGTTAAATCAACAAGCGGCAATTCAAAAGCATTAAAAGCAATTCAAGAGTTTCAAGCAAATTCGGCTTCTGTTGAATCAACGGAAACAAAATAATTTTTCAATAAATATTAGGATATAGAAATGAACATTGCACAAATTGGAAATCTCGGCCCGCGCGCTCAGGCATTGTTAAGTTTAATCTTAGCGCAATTACAAATTTTCCGCGTTGCTGAATTCAGATTGGACGCATCAACACATTTACATGCAGTTGATAAACATAGTGCAACCGGTACTGCTGCAAGAGCTGAGGGAGCCGATACAGTTCAGACAGATAAACAAGCTCCATCAACCGAAGCAAAGAGTTTGAATCTATATACACGAGATGCAACAATTGATAAAGTTAGAACTCAGGATAAACTTTTAGGGATTGGCACTGAATTCCAAAAGTTGTTTGCAGATCAAAGAATGGATTCAAATGTTATTGCTCTAGCTGAGGAAGTCCAGAATCACATGTTCACTGGCACATTGACAAACAATCAAATGCTTGGGCTTCTTGAATTAATTAAAGATGCTGATGTAGCCGGACAAACGGCGCGTGGTGGTTTTACTCAAACTGAATTAGCAGCAATGAAAAGTAGAGCTGAACTAAAGCTGGATACGACCGAAAACCAATATGCTTTTGTTGAATTAATTGAAAAGGAATTGGCGAATGTTCCGGGTGCTAATGCAATTTTAGTAAATGCGAATGTTGGTGCAAGATTATCAACCATTGCTCGAAAAGTTTCCGCGCTAGGAATGACGATGGATCAATTTGGGTTCCCTTTGCAAACATTCAACGAAGTTCCAATTGTAAAAGTCCCAACCACTGCAATATCTCAGACGATGAGCGACGGAGTAAACGCGGACTGCACTGCTATTGCAATTGTAAGGTTTGCAGAAAGACAAGGAATGTGTTACTCGACAAACTCGGGTTTCTTGTATCAAGATTTTGGAGAGATTGCCGGAAGCAGCCATAAGGCAGAGGCCAATTTGTTTTTATCAACAACGGTTGAGAAACAAAACGCAGTAAAAATTATTTACAGAATTAGATTATAATCCCGATTGATGGTCTGGTGCGGGAACCATATTCCTCCCGTGCTAGGCCGTCGTAATTTTTATTCAAAATTATTTTTTTGTTCAAACATATTTGAGGTGTTAATGAAACTAAAATTTTTGATTCCGTTACTGCTTATTCTTTTTGCGTTCTCGATAGAGGCGCAAGTAAGTGTAACAACAACTTACAATCACGACGTGTACAATCAATACAGTTTTTCCGATGCACTTTCCGGTACTGCAAATGATACAACGGCGGGATTTGCTCCATACACAAAAGGAGCGGTTGAAAATATTTTTTCACTTTATTCCTACACAGATCAAGCTAATGATTCTGTCTACATAAAGATATATAGAGAGATTCAAGCGATTGACGGAAAGTGGACAAATACAACTTTGGTAGGTATTGATTCGCTCGGAGGTGCGAAGGTTTGGAGCGACACCTTAGCGCATAATTTTTTGAAAGTAAGATATGTACTTGACGGCTCCAACAGCACCGCAAAGAAAAATGGTTTAGGAACAACTTACAGCGTAAACGTTCTTAACGCGAGAACGAAGAAAATAAAATTAGAATAAGTTTTTTACTCCTTGACGAAAGCCGGTTGCATTAACACCCGGTAAGCTAATGCAACCGGTGATTTTATAAACCAAAAAAGAATGATGATGAAAACAAAAGATATTTACATGTACGTTTTAGGAATTATAGTAGTGCTTGCGGTGCTTACAATTGTTGCGGCGCTGATATTTGTACCTATACCGTCTATGAATAAAGACATTTTGAATATTGTGCTCGGTGCATTGCTTGCTCAGTTTGCAAACATCATTCAATATTTCTTCGGTTCATCTCAAGGCAGTAAAGACAAAGGCGATTTAATTAATCAAATGAAAAGTACAAACGCGGGTGCGCAATGAAAGAATTTATTACAAGCTACCTAAAAAAGTTTGAGAGTGATACTCTCCATTATATCAAAGCGAATATTATTGCTCTTGTAATAATTCTTAGCGCTGTTGTTGCCTTAACAGTTTGGATATTGCCAAACGAAAAACAAGTTGATGAAACCGAATATTCTGTTAACTCCGAGATTGCAAAGAATACGGATTTGCATACGATGGAATATGTTGACGCGAAGCTTGGTTTGAAGCAAGATAAAAAGTTAGCGGAAGTAAAAGCTGTTAAGAAGCAGAATTTATTTTTTCACTTTGTAGCTTTCATTCCAATTCTTGGTATAGCGGTGGTATTCTTGGCAATGTTAATGCAAGCAATTTATACAAAAATTCAGTTTACAAAAAACTTATTAGCCGGTATGCGGATATTAAGCGCAACGCTCTATTGCTCCACCTTAATTGTAATTGTTGTTTTTGCTCTATGGTACATTAAAACCTACTTCCTAATTGCATGAAAAATATTTTAACAAAAATATTACTGCTTATTCTTTTTACTGCAAGCATTACAGCACAGGCAGAAACAACAGAAGTTGGCGTCTCTTTAATAAAATATTTTGAGGGATTGCGGACTAAAACATATAGATGCAGTGCCGGAGTTCTTACAATTGGAATTGGACATACCGGAAGCGATGTATTTGTAAACCAAATAATTACAAAAGCGGAAGCGGTTTTATTACTGAAAAATGATTTAAGAAGATTTGAAAATTATGTTGATAAAGTAGCTGTTAGAAATATTAAATGGCATGAGTTCGACGCGCTTGTATGTTTTAGTTTTAATCTCGGTTATAGAATTGACGCTGTTATGAAAGAAGCAATTAACAGAAGTAACACGAAGTTGGTTTTAGTAAAAATGTTGCGTTACAACAAAGCAAAAGTAAACGGCAGTTATATTGTTCTAAACGGATTGATGAAACGAAGAAAAGCGGAAGCAGCGCTCTATCAAAATAAATTATCAAGCTCTTTGAAGCTTGCAATGATGTGAGAAATGGAAAAAGCTAAAGCTGTTGATATTGTACTTGTGTTTGCTATTCTGATAATGATCGGAGTTGCTATTGAAATGATCTCAAATTGTTCGGGAAGGAAAAGTGTTGTTGAAACAGTTATTGTAAAAGATACTGTTACAAGAGTTGATACTATCCGCGTTCCTAAAACTATTTACGTTACAAAGTTGCAAGCAAAACTTGATACAATATTCGTTAATAATAATCCGGTTCAAGTTGCTAAAGCCGATACAACTTTACAGAAAGATTCAAGCAAAATAGATATTAGTTATTTCTTTCCGCCGTTAAATTATTTTGAAGCAAAGTTTGACATAAAAGAAAAAATAATTGAAACGTTAAAAACAATTACGGAAACAATAACTGTTACTGTAGAAAAGCCGGTATATCAACAATGGACTTTCTGGAGTACGATAGCGGCTGTTCTTTTATTATTTGTAGTGAAATAAAAAACATTAACGAAAGAAAAAGGAAATGAAAACATTGCATAACAATTTTGAAATTCTCAGTGTGAATGGTTTCTCTGTTGTGTCTGTAATACTTGCATGGTTTACACAATACACCGGCTTACTAACTGTACTTGTTTTGATTTCCAGTTTGGTTTATAACTGTATAAATATTTATCGAACATTGAAAAAGAAAAAGAGTGGTGAAAAATGAGTGAAGTTGTTGCCGGACAAATTTGGAAATTGAAAGAACCGCTTTGGGCTAAAACATTTGGACAAGGTGAGCCGCCTACTGCAATGAAAATGCAGTTTGGTGAAAGAGTAATTGAATTAGAATTTGGAAAAGAATTTAAAGCAAGCGGAAGCTGCGACTATAATAATGATCCGCCAATATGTTCGCTTAACCAAACTCCGCCGTTATTGAGAACTGAGTTCATTGAAAAAAACATTGAACAATTTGAATTAATTGAAGATGTAATTACAGAAGAAAAATTATAATAAAAAATTAGAGGTAGCCAATGGCAAACAGTAAATATTCCGGTATTAAAAAAATTGAATACGCAGCAACGGGAACTGCTTTTGCAAGTCCGGTTGAAATTACACCAATCCTTGAAGACAGCGACGGGCATACACCCGAAAGTCAGAAAGAAGGATTGAGTGACGGAAGAAAAGTTTACGCCGGAACAAATAACAAGTTCACGGTAAAATGTTTAGACCTTTCAAAATTTGCCGCGCTTGAAACATTGATGAAAGCGGATAGCGGAATTGATATTCGTGTTACGGATATGGAATCAAATCTCAATACAGTTGTTGTTGGTGCAATTCCAATTGTTTCGAAACCGGCAAATGCAGCTGCGCTTAAGAGAAATTATTTTACGCTAGAATGTGAGATTGCAGTAGTATAACGCTTCGACTTCGCTCAGCGCAAGCTCCGATCCTCTCCTTAAAATAAGGAGAGGGAGAAAAGATTAATTGAATAAGGATTTTTGAAATGACAGTAACGGGACAAAAGAAAATATCTATTTACGATCCGGCAACGGGAACGGTTGTTCAACTAAATAATATTTCCGAGGAAGGTGAGTTCGAAAAGAAAGGCGCATTTATTAAAACAAGCGCGGGCAGCAGAATGTATTCCGGCGATGAAAGCAAAGCGGAATTCCTTTCGCTCGATTGGACTGGCTACGATCAACTTGTTACATGGATGAAAGAAAGAACTCCCGTTCGCTTTGTTACTTACGGACTTGATGAACACATACTTTGGTATGAAGACACCTTAATAACAGTTGATTTGAAAACTGTTTTCTCACCTTATAAAAGAAGCGGCTTCAAAATATATTTTGAAAAAGCGGGCGGAGTGCATGAGATTTATAAAGGAGCAAATTTACTGTACAAAGCAAAAGGATGGAAAGATGTAGACACAAGCAACAAGGCGGATAATTATATAATTAACACCAGTGGCGGTAGTTTTACATTTTTATTCCAGAACGGCATGCAAAAAATAAGTTGTGTAACAGATGGAAATTTAACTTTCGCCGCAACCCTTGTTTATCCAATATCAGGAATTACGTTAAATTTATTCCAGAGATTTGGGGTGGATAACAACATTATACAAGATCAATATACATATATTAAAGATTTTGGTGGTTCACCTCTAACCAATGTTCACGGTCCCAGGTCAAATGTTCTTTCAGCAACTTCACCGGCAAACGTATATACATTCGAGTTGTATCTTATCAACGCTAATTATTCAATGGTCAGCGGGAACATTATCCAGATTTATTCTCCATACTTAGGTTTAGCATCAACAATATTAGAGATTTTATATTAATGATAACCGGTGCAAAATATAAATCTCTTCGCATGTTGCGGTTAAAGTATTCCGGTACAAGCGCACAAGAACAATTTGAAATTATTAACGAATTCAAATTGAATGAAGAGTACAAAGCAATTAATGAGCTGCGAATTCAAAGGGATGTTATAGAAAATTTTATTGTAAAACTTAAAACGGAAATTGATCTTAATACTCAGTGCAAATTTACCGGCAAAGTAAAAGAACTGGAAACAGAGCTTGCCGCAATTGAAACACAACTGAATGAGATTAACAGTGAACTTGCTAATAAAGATGCTGAAAAGATTTCTGTTGTTGAATATTACGAAAGCCTCTTTGAAATTTTATTTGGTGAAAAAAAACCGTTCGACGAAATAGATATAGCGGCAGTAAACAAAGCATACAAAGATTTTTTTTTGAGTTTGTAAAACAGTTCTCTCAGTTTGTTAATGATCTTGAAATTCTTAAAGAACTTCCTTCTCCGCCAAAAATTAAACGACCACCGGAATATGAGGATTACGATAACGATGTAAAATTTGTCCGGGAACAATATTACAAGATGCACTGGGAATACAAAAGCATACTTCTTAGATTTACTTCCACACCGCAAGAGTTCGATTACCTTTTCAACAAGCCCGTTCACGAAGTTTCAAAATTCATTATTAAAAAACAGTTAGGCGCAGAATGAGCGACATAGAATTAAAATTATTACTCGATGGAAAACAACACGACGCCACACTTCTTAACAGTGATAAAATTTGGCAGCAATTAAGAAGAACCGCGCTTGATACATACAACAAAATGCAAAGCGGAAGTAAACCAGTTGAAGGTTCACTTGGTGCAATGCGTGAACGTCTCGAAAGATTGAATTCAATTTTTGACAGAACAAAAGTTGGCAGCGATCGTTTTAATTCTATTGCGGCGGAAGTTGGAAAAACAAAAGATAAAATTAGAGAAGCAGAAGCACAGGCAGCAATATTTTCTCATAGAACTGAAAGCGTTGCTGATAAATTAAGCATGTGGGGAAATGCTGTTACCGGTTTTAATCAAGGATTAGAACTTGCAAGAAAAGGATTAGATTTTTTTAGCAAGCCTCTTAACATTGCCGGACAGTTTGAAGATGCGAAAGTTCAACTAAGTGTTTTACTTGGCGGAGTTGATGCGGCACAAAAAAGAATAGATGAACTCGCTCAATTTAGTGCGAGTACACCTTTTGAATTTCCTCAGATAGTGCAAGCCTCAAAAGTTTTACAAACATTTGGCGGAGATATACTAGCAGTCGGAAAAAATTTAACAATGATTGGTGATGTAAGCAGTGGAACCGGGCAACCGATTGAAGAACTCGCGTTACATTTTGGAAGATTGTACGATTCAATACAAAGCGGCAGACCGGCGGGCGAAGCATTAATGCGTTTGCAAGAAATTGGAGCGCTTACCGGAAAGAGCCGTGAGGAAATTGAGAAAGCTATTTCTTCCAACAAAGATGCCGCCGCAACTTGGGATATTGTTACAAACTCGCTAGGCAGATACAAGGGAATGATGGAACAACAAAGCCAAACCTTAAACGGAATGGCAAGTAATATGAGAGATCAAATTACTTTGTTGTTACGCGACGCGGGTAATGAAGTACTGCCAATTGCAAAAGATATTTATGATGTGTTGATTCCGGCAATTGGCGACTTGCGCGGGAACCTTGATGTAATTATTCCAACTATGAAAACAATTGCAATCGTAACAGCCGCATGGACTTTAGCAATGTATGGAGCGGAAGCGGCTGCAAAAGCTAAAGCAATTGCAACAGCATTGGCGACATATGCGGTTAAGCTTTTCAACTTTACGATGGCAATGAATCCAATCGCCGCAACTGTTGCCGCGCTTATTAGTTTAGTCGCAATACTTGCTCAAGTAACAGATGGATTTAATTTCACTACTATGGCTGTTAAAGATGAGATAAAAGCAAAGAAAGAAGAAATTGAATCAACGCGGATTAGTTTAGGATTGCAAGAAGATAATATTAAGAGACTGATTGAAGAAGCAAAAAGAACAAACGCTACTGCCGAAACTATTGATAACTTAAATAAGAAACTTGAAGAAACAAATCAACGAAGAATACAGTTAGCAAATACTGAAAGTTGGATTAAAGCAACAGAAGCAGCAACCGAATATATTGACAGTTTAGAAAACCTTGCCGGTGGTGTAATTGGAAATTTGCTTTCCGGTAAAAGTGTTGGTGAAACTGTTCTTGATGTTCAAAATGCTTTGAGTCGTGAGGAGTTTGCAAAGACTCAATTATTTACCGGAAGTATTGAAAAGAGAATTCAAGCTGCTAACGTTCGTATGAACGGCGCTACACTTGAGCAAAAGAAAATATTATTAACATATATTCAAACTCTTCAAAGCATGGATTCTCTAAATGCGAATGCTTCTAAAGTTCCGGTAGTAGGAATTGTTGCAAAAGATGAAGAGAAAAAAATAGGTGAATTAAAAAAGGAAGTTAATACACTTAAAGCTAGTCTTGATAATTACAAGCCGACTCAGTTAGCTGAAATTGAAGCGGTAAATAAACAGATTGAAGCTAAAGAAAAATTGATTAGTGTAATTGAGAAAGAAAAAGTTTCTCGCGGCGGCTCAAGCTCTAACAAAGTTACTACAACTGTTGAAACTGTTAAGCGCGATATTACAATTCCAAACTTGCAAGCAAAAGGAGCCGATACGCAATCGAGCAGCTATCAAAAAGAAATTGATTCGATGAATATTCTTAATGCCGCGAAGGAAGAATTTTTTAGAAAAGATTTGGAGCGGTATGAAGAAGAAAAATTTAATCAATGGCTGAACGTTGCAACACAAACCGAAATAGATAACATGCTGCTTGCAGAGCACCAGAATATTTCATCATTAAAAAGCCAGTTACTAGCGTCGGAAGATTTAGAAAAACAACAAGCTTTAGAAAAAGATATTCAACGCGCGGAACAAAAGAAAAATGTCTTACAAAATGAAGCTCAGGCATTAAAGAACTATGTAATTCAAGAAATGCAATATGGAACGCAGCAATATGATGCAAAGGAAAATTTAGGAAAACAATTCAATAGGCTTGCAAATGAAGCCACACGCAACGCGATTTCGAACGCAATTATGGCATCTGTTGCTGAAGAAATGGCTTGGGTAGTTAAGATTGTTCCGTGGCCGTTTAATATAATTGCCGCACCGGCAGCCGGTTTAGCAATTCAATATTTGTTAGAACAAGCTATTCCAAAATTTGCAACCGGCGAAGTTGACATAGTTGGAAGCTCTCACGCGAATGGCGGAAGGATGGTGAACATTGAGGGCGGAGAATCAATTATTAACAGAAACGCTACTCAAAAAAATAGAGATGTGCTTGAGTTAATAAACAACGGTGCAACTTTATCAGTTTCGGAACAAAATCGTGCCGCAAAAATAAACAGCATTTTAACAATGCCATTGCCAAATAATACTGTAAATAATTTTTCCAATGTATCCGCAAATTTTGAAGCGGGCATGAATAGAATGTCTGAAAGATTGGAAAGTAAATTTGATAAACTTATTGAAGTAGAAAGAAAAATTACTCTATCACTTTCTGAATTTGATGAAAAATACAGCAACTATAAAAAATCAATTGATGAGTTGAAATAATGGCATTCACTAAATTTGTTGAGACACCGCTTTACTACAACACCGAGCATAATTACAAAGTTGAATTATACATTGATGACGCGGCTCCTCCAGCATTAAGAACAATGCAAACAACCGGCGATTATAAAATTACGCGCGGCAATGCAAGTCCGGCACATAAGTATGAACCAATAGCCAACACCTTCGCAGATATTCAGTTTATTGATGAGGCTGGATTTTTGCAAGGAATAATAGAATCGAAACCGGATCACTTATTGAAGTGTAGAATTATTGAAGACGGAACAACGGAAGTGTTTGCGGGATTTATTACAGCTAATAGATTGAAAAGAAAATTCTTGCAAGAGCTGGAAACAATATCTATCCGCGCTTACGATGGCTTTAATTATCTTAAAACATTTACAGATTTTACTCTACTGCCGCAAGGCAAACAACCGATTTCGAATATGTTAATGGCTATTCTTAATAAACTAAATCTGAATAGAAACCTTTGGCTCTCAATACAAACATATCCAACAACAACTACAACACCCATAAAACCGGCTGATTTTATCGGCTTCGATGTTGCTGATTACTCTTTATTAAATGACGATGCTACTTACTACGATTTGTTAGTTGATTTATTGAAGTCGTTAACATGCCAACTTACTTCTGATAGCGGAGATTTTTGGATTAGGCAGATACCTACTTTTGTGAGCGGGACACTTTATTTTCAGAAAGTAAATTATTCGACCGGTGCTTCAGATTACAGCACATCAAGCGTAACCTTTAGCAGCTTAACTTCGCATCTTGCGGAAGCTCCAAAGAAATTTAGTATGAAAAGCATTGATAAAATTTCTTTCATTCAATCGGTAAAAAAAGATGATGCTGTTAAGTTCATGCAGCGCAAAAAATATTTAACATGGGTAAATCCATTTTTCAAAGATGGTGTGAACGGATGGACGCAATACGGAGCGGCTGGTATATTTGATAATTGTGTCCATGTATATCCCACTAACAGTTTGGAGCAACTTTCAAGTTATATAACATGCGGCGAAGAAATTGAAATATTATTCTCGTCAACCGTAGTACAGTGGATAAATAGCATATCTGAAAACATGTATGATATTCCGTTAGTGCGCTTAATTGCATTAGAAACGGGAAGCGATGCTGATGAAGTGAAATATTATAATTTTCAGACTGATACGTGGGATAATTCCTTCTTAGGTAATGATGCAAAGGTTGATTTGGAAGTTGAGACGCCAAAATATCCGGGGGCATTAGTAAAGAGTTTAGGCATTCCGAATTATTACATGAAGACGCTTGTCAAAAATATTTCTACGACGATGCCAAATTTTACTAACGGTAAAGGATCAATTTGGATAGTACTACTTGGAGGCACAGCCTCACCAAACTCTAAACCTAAGAACATTACAGCGCAACATAACTACGCAATAGTTAGATATAAAGAAACTGTTGCTGATAATAATAATCCATTCCCCACAGAAGAACGCCATATATGTTCAATATCAGTTCCAAAGAATTTGAGTGAGATTAATGTAAAGTTTAACGATACCGATCCATATATTCCTTTATCGTTTTATGACATGAACGATTCGTATTGGGAAGGAGCATCCGGAGGAACGACTTACGTTAAAACAGTTTTTTGGACACCCGGAACATTGCCTTTAATGCAGTTACTCTCACAAAATATTCTTGAAAGTGATGCAAACAATTTGACCGGCTTTGATGTTGTATTCAATACAATGCCTGGTAGTAAGCCGATGTTTTATAATCGCGTTTCTGCCAATTACGAAGGACTTGGAGCTAAAATATATTTGCCTGTCTATGAAGAACGTTACCTACTAGGCACAGATTACAAGGTAAGAATGGTATTAATAGAGCACGAAAGGAAGACAGTTACGAAGACTTATACGAACGAATATGTATTCTCAGACGAATAAAAAGCCGCCAAAATTGCTAAATTTGTACTGCAAAATTTTTTGCAGTTAATTCGCACAATTTTTTTGCAGATAATTCGCAAATGCACAATATTGACTATTTACACTATATGAACTAGAGCAATATTGAAAAAGAATCAGTGAGAAAATGATAGATAATCCAAATACTACTTTTTTCATAAATCCTCCAATTACTTTTACTTTGTTAATAATATCATTCCCACGCCTGATCACTTTTGCAGAAAATATCTCAAAATTTTTTCGGTTATTGTGTTAGAGTTTTGGATTTACCAAAATGAAGAAAGAGAAAAGATGAAACGTGCTTACTTAAGATATGTTACTTTTTTTGCAAGTTTTTCAATGTAATCTGCGTTTAAAGGTATTTTTAATTTTCCTGCTTTATATAAACGACTGTAATGCGCCATGAAATCATCTCCAGGCACAATACTGTTGAGCTTAAGATCTTTCCCAAAGTTATAAAGTATAGAAGCAGTAACGTTTAGTTGATGTCCAGGTGCAGGGACCTCCTGAACATATGCAGTAATTGTTTCGTCTTCTCTGGAAGTAAGAAATTTGCTGACAATGTTATAATCGCTGTTACTAACAAGTTTGCCGTAATTTGTATGAGGAATGAGAACATATTTTGAAGCTGTGTTTTTTTGCTCTGCCTTTGGGATATAAAGTTCGTTAGAAGCACTAAATCCACTAACACTATTGGGATTAAATACTGCTATGAAAGCACAATCAAATGCATCATTTATTCCGCCAACAATTATCTCTTCTTTCTTATCGCCATTAATGTCAAAAATAGAAGTCGCAGTTATCCCGCCAGTATTATAAAACTCTTGAACCACTTTTCCGGTTGATATCTCCAATTCAAAGAATTTCGTTGGCGAATAATTTGAGCCTGCGATAACAAATAAACGTTCTTTGTGCTTTAAATTGTCATGGAATGTAAAAAAGTCTGAAATGAATAAGTAATTAAATTTCCATCTAGGTGCAGAGAACTTTGCGAGTTTTCCACAGCCATATTTCCAATTCAATTCACCGACATTATTAAAACAATAAATGGTATCTCTAGCAAAAACTCCTTTCATTGAATAATTACCTGTTAAAAGCAATTCATTAATTCCATCATGATTTAAATCATCCAGAAGCAACTCCCTTGTATTGGATTTATCCTTTTGATTATCGAAAGAAATGTCAGTCCTATAATCAGACATACCTGGGACTCCCCTCTTCCACAATACATCTCCCATTTCGTTGTAAACTGAGAGTACATTATTTTCAATAATGGCAAGAGATGGATTTACAAATTCTTTTTCTGTCTTTTTAACGTTAAATAGTACAATAATCAGGATGCCGATAAAGACTAAAGAACCGGTTACTTTTATAGGATTATATAGGACAAATTCTCCCATCCACTTCAACAGGGATTTTCTTGATTGCTCAATAATTTCATAACTACCGTTGTAAATAGTAATAGCTCTCTTACCTTCATTCAGCAATTTTTCATTTTCAGCTAGCGTATTTTGTTTTTTTAGTTTTAGAGCAATATCAGAATCATTTTCTTCAGTCTCGGCAATATTATTTTCTATATAAGAATAGAAGGATTTTATTCTTGTATACTTCTCTGTACATAGTTCGCATTCCGTCAAATGCGCGCGGATATTATTCGTTTGATCTTTAGTTAAATTACTATCATCAAGGAATAATAATTCTAATTCATTATCATTTATATGAGTTTTCATTTTTACTTTCTAATACCACAATAGATATTGTTTCGTTTTAGCTTAGTTGCCGAAAATTATATTTCTTCAAGCAGATATTTCGCAAATTCCTCGCGAGCAAGTTTAACTAAATACTCTACCTTAGTTTTGTAAGTCTTTACATACTCGACTTTCTCTGCATGATGGTGTGTAATGAAATAATCGTATATCGAATCTTTAGTTGCAACTCCATAAAACCAATCACTAATAATATCTCTAATTGCTAAATAAATAGATTCTGCTTCTTTCTTTGTAACCTTTTCCTTCACGAAATAATCCAGTAATATTTTTTTCTTAATATAGTTTTCAACCTTCTGCCTTATCTGGTCTATCTCGTAATCTTCAAACCCATTACTATTTATGTGTGTAGCAAAATAATTCTCATTTATTTCAGTGCTACTAATTTCTTCAGCATTGAAATACTTTTTAAATAATTGAACTGTTTGTGTAAGTGAAATAACTCTTCTGTATTCGTTTTGGTTGAAAAGTATTTCATGCAGCCTATTTAGTAGAGAATTAGTGTTAGTTTCAATATCTGGCGAACTAAATTCTAACAACAATCTATCAAAGGGAAATTCTACACTAGATGTTATCCCATAACATTCTTTCACAGTTAAGAACTGTCCCCTCAGTTCCTTGGTTATGCAAAATTTATCAGATTGCCGGACTACATCTTTAATATTTCTGAGTATCTTTGCTCCAATTGGGTCAGTTTCAGAATAAAGTTTAGATAATTGAGCATTAGCAACTTTTATTAAAAAACTTTTGTACGCTAGATAGAGATTTATTGGTTTTGTCTCTTGGATAGTCAGATTGAGAGAGAATAAAAATTTTGTAATGATATAGTATCTGTTTTCACCATTTCTTGAAAATACCTCTGCAAGACAATCGTACGACAAATCCGTAACTGTTATTCCATTTCTTGAGACAAGATTTAGAACATCCGAACGGTAGTTAAACAAATATGATTGAATGATAAGGCGAGAAGTTTTGACAAGTTCAGTCAGTTGAGTGTGGCTAATTAAGTCTTTGGAAACAGCCATCAATAATACCCATATTTTATAAAAATCAATCCCCATGATTTTTCAAATTAAATGTTTCTCCTAAAAACTATTTCGATGTGTGCATGAATTTAGCTTGTTAATATTATTAGAGCTGAATCAACAGTTACCGTTTTTTTCTGCGCATAACTTACTCAAGATTTCAAGCTTGTATCCGGATTCAACCGCTGCAAGTTTTAGTTTGTCGCATTTGCCGGATAGTTCAATAATTGTTTGAATAAGTATTGGCTGGCTTACTTCCACTTTTATTTTTTCAAGCAGAGCAATTGAAAACATCCAGTTGAGCATTTCTTCAAACTTTTCTTTGCTGTAGTAAACAATTCCTTCGTACTCGTTAACACCTAAATACATCTGCACACGTTCATCATCCAAAATTTTTTCAAGCTTGTTTGTTTTTGGCTTAACAATCTCAGCAACTTTATCATCATCCTCAAATAGAGAACCGGTGAACTCCATCAGAATTCCGAGCAAAATAATTTCATCATGAAGTTCGGCTTCTCCCCTGCCAAGACGCAAAAGTGTTTTTCTAACCGGAATATCAAGACGCATCTTATCCAGGAAGTCGCTGCTGGTAATTTCTCCCGCACCTCCGAGAAGTTTTTTAAGATTAGTCAAAGCTAGCCAAATCATAAATAGCAAGGAATTTTCCCGGTAGTTCATTTCGCCGCTAACAACAAACGATTTATGAATCGTTGAATATTTTGGAGATTTGGTAAGGACAAATTCGGAATCTAATAGATTATTCATATTCCGCAGCGAAATAATCTCATCATCAAAATCCTTGAGTGCAAGTTTATGATCGAATTTTAAATTGTAATGCTTCTTCACAACATCTAGAAAAGCTTGAAATTCATCTTCCAAAAACTGAACTACGACTTTCTCTTGGTCCCTGTCTTTGTCATCAATCATTATTGCTTCAACAAAATTATCCATAGTAACTTCGTTGAAAATCGTTTCGAACGAATTGTGGATTGGTTCGAGCTTCATTTCGATCAAAGCTTCGCTGATACTTGGAACACCGCCGCCGTTTAGCCGGGAAGCCAAACTTTCGTAATCACCATTAATATCCACCAATTCCCGGAAATCTAAAAACACCTTACACTTAAACGCGCCCAGGGCAACGTTGAATCCTCTGCTTACCAAATCTTTTCCCGAGCTGATAAATTCCAGATTGCTCGTGTGTACTCTGAAAACATAAAAGTACTTTTCTGCTCCATTAAGATTAAGCGCTTCGGCAAGAGTCTTTGTAATTGTTCGTTTGCTGCCATTCGAATAAGTCACGAGTTTAGGAGAAGAATGAAAAACAGTTCCGTTTGTATCTTGAAACTTATTGTTGTAAAAAACTATTGCCCGCTCGCCGTATTCCATATTTGTGTATGCAAATACATTCTCATCAACGACGCCATAATTGTTGATATAATCGAAGAGCCAGAAATTTGAAACTTGACTGAATAAATAACGCTTCTTCATCAAAGGAAAGATTTCTCTTTCGTGCCGCTCAATCATCCATTGATGCGGAGTTTCATGATAGTAAGCACGCTGGTACTCCATTCCATACTTCTCTGTAAAGCCTTCAATTTGTCCGTGACCAAACATTGGCAAGCCCGGAAGCGTAACAAGAATTGTACAGACACCGAAATATTTATCATCGCTGCCAAATTGTTTTATCGCAGTTTCTTCATCCGGATTGCTCATAAAGTTTACGTAACGTTTCAAGATTTCCGGTTCAAACTCAAGCGTGTTTGAAATTGCGTCCCGGTACTTTTCATTTTCTTCTTTCATCATCATGTGCATGAAAGCCGAATTGTAAACGCGGTGCATTCCAAGTGAGCGAACGAAGTAACCTTCCAGCAGCCAGAAAGCTTCCGCAAGCAAAAGTGTCTCCGGCATATCGGCATTTATTCTATCAACTACTTCGCGCCAAAACTCTTCGGGAAACTGCTGGTCAAACTCAGCTTTTGTTAAAGCATAATCCGCACGGGATGGAATATCTCCGCCTCTTCCCGGCTCAGGATACCAAAGACGTGAGAAGTGACGCTTTGTTAGCGTCATCGCAGCATCAAAACGAATGATTGAAAATTTTCTCGCAACATCAAATATTTTTTGGATTACACCCTCGCGTACATCTTTTTGAAGCATATCTAATTGTGCCGTGTCATTCCAAGGCATGTTAGTACCATCGTTACCATGATAGAGATATTTTACTTCACCGGTTCTATTATCAATTCTTTGGAATACAACAGCGGCATCACTCTTCCGCCAGTAGCCGTCTTCAATTCTAATTTGAAAAGATGAATCATCAGATAGATCAGGACCGTGAAAAGTGTAATTAGGAAATGGAGGGAATGCTGATTGAATAAAATAGTTTGGATTTTCTGTAATCCACTTGGAAAATATCCCGGTATGGTTTGGAACCATATCGCTGGCAAGACGAATTCCTCGGGCGCGGGCGCGTTCGTTTAAATTATTATACGCGTACTCACCGCCGAGATCGTTTGCAATCTGATAATCGTAAAGAGAATAAGCTGAAGCAACCGCATCTATGTTTCCCATAATGTGTTTAATTTTTTTAGATGCGCTGCTGCGTTCCCAAATCCCGATAAGCCACAAACCATTAAATCCCCAACGAGATAATTGGTCTAACTCTTCATCCGGAACCTGATCTAAAGTTTTAATATGGCGGTGATATTTTTTTGATAACTGATCAAGCCAGACATAAGAATTCTTCGCCATTAGAACAACACGAGGCATCCAGTCAATATCCTTGGTAAAATTTTCCGGCTCAATAAAATCTTTCCACGAATCAACCGCGTACTTATAACCGGATTTGCCAAGTGTGAATTGCTCTGTTGCCTGCCCAGCTTTATAAACCGGCGCTGCTGTTGGAGCGCCACCACCAAAACCAAAACTCTCAAACTTGTAATCTTCTTTTATTAAATCTTTGCTGCTGAGGATTCTTCTCAAGATTGTTTCATCAAGAAGTATTCCCCACTTTTCATTTATAAACTCTAACTGAGCTTCTATGTTGTCCGGATTTTCAAGTATCGGAGCTTTGAGCAATGTGAAAATGTCTTCGTTATCCGGACCAAATTTCTTTTCTTTCTGAAAGAACTGATCGAGGATAGAAATTGAACGGCTGAATAATTCTTTATTACCAAAGTAGTTTTGATCGAATAATTCGATTAGCTTTTTGTTTGCGGGATTAAAATTTGCGAAGTACAACAGAATCATTTCTTCGAGAGTTACTTCTTTGTTAGAACGATCGGCGGAAACTGAACTTAGATAATCTTCCGCGCTTTTACTTCCTTTGTAAACTTCCGCTGGCGGGAAAAGATTTACAAACTCGATCAGAATTTTGTCTGTGCCTTTAGAACCGATTGTTTTCTTTAGAAAAGACAATGCTTTATTAAACACACCGGGATTTATCTGCACTTCATACAAACGGAAGATATAGTGGTAAATCTCATCAAGAAGTCCGGCAGCGTTAACCTGTCCGGCACCAACTTGGTCTGCCGCGGTTCTTTTAAAATTGAGTTTCTGAACAAAGTTTCGAACGGCGGCAAAGTTTGCAAAAACAACATTTCCGCTAAGCGAAAACAGCTCATCATTAAAATCATATTTACTGCGGACTTCGCCGGCAATATGAAATTCAAATTTCGGGAAATTATATCCGGCAATTCCCATTTCTTTACGACATTTAGCCTGAACAATAATTTGTTTCTTCATTTTCAGTAGGTTTTGTTTCGGGCTACAATATAATTAATTGCTACTGATTATGCGATTGAGAATAAAAACTTGTCTTCAGACAGAATCAAATAAACCGCTTGAATCTAAATGCTAAATCAATATACCATACAAAATTAGTAGTCATTCATAACAGATTTTCTCTAACGCTTGGGAATAAACTAATTTCGTCCAAATCTCACTGCAAGCTTACCGGGACCTTTTCTTTCATGAATTGAAATTTTATTTACTTCTTCAGCATCAATTTTAAAATGCTCAATCAGAGTTTGCAAGTTTACCGTTAGATTGTTCAAGTCTTCCGCAGCGCGTGCTATCTGTTGAATTCCAACTGCCGATTGCTGAGTCACATTATTAATTCCTTCAATTGATCTACCAATTTGTTCAGCCGCAGAGGATTGCTCTTCGCTCGCAGCGGCAACCTGTCCAATTATTTCATCAACTTTTGAAACACTCGCAACTATATCATTTAATGATGTACCGGATTTTTCCGTAAGTACCAAACCATTTTCAACTTCATTTGTCCCCAATTCCATTGATTTTACTGCTTCAACAGTGTCCTTTTGAATTTTCTTAATCATGTCACTTATTTCTTTTGTGGCTTTTGTTGTTCTCTCTGCTAATTTGCGAACTTCATCGGCAACAACTGCAAAGCCACGTCCTTGTTCACCTGCTCTTGCCGCTTCAATTGCAGCGTTTAGCGCTAGCAAATTTGTTTGGTCTGCTATATCATCAATAACTTGCACTATAGTTCCAATTTGCTCACTGCTTGCACCTAATTCTTTAACTGTGATAGCTGCATTTTTAACAACCTCTGCAATTTTCTTCATACCGTCAACAGTATCACTAATTACATCACTTCCAAACCTGGCTTTGTCTCCTGCTTGTCTAGAAGTGTCGGCTGCTAGAACCGTATTGCCGGTAGTCTCCATAATAGTTTTAGTCATTTGCTCAATTGCGCCGGCTATTTCCGAGCTTTGCGCACTTTGTTCTTGAGCGCCGGCAGCCATCTCTTCCGCGCTTGATGAAATCTGAGCACTTGCTGTAGCGGTTGCCTCCGTAGCTCTCATTACTTCTGTAAGAGCAGTACAAACAGACTCGCCTAATTTATTGATACTATCTTTTAACGCTTTGTATTCTCCTTTCAAGTCGGTTTTTACTCTCGAAGTGAAATCACCGTTAGACATTATTTCCAGAACTTCGATTCCATCTTTTATCGGAATTGTTATTGTATCAAGTAAATTATTTGTTGACTCTATCAATTCAGCATAAGTACCTTCAAAATTTTCTCTGTTTCCCCGGTAATTTAAGTTCCCTTCTCTCGCTTCGTTGATTACAACCTGTAATTCCCTTGTCACCTCAGAAATTTTATCTCTTACAATATTGTAAGAATCCACCGCACCTTGAGTCTTGGTTACCATAGAATCAAACGACTCTGCAATTTTTCCTACTTCGTCATTTTGATTCATCTTAATTAACTCTGTTTTCTTAACTATGTTTTTAGACAAATCTCCCGTGGCAAGAGACCTAAGACCATTATTTAAATTGTTGATGCAATTATTTTCAAGAAATGCCATACGTTCTTTAATTAAAGAAATAGGTACAGTTATTTTCTTTGATAAGAAGAGTCCTAAAAATGAAATGATTGCAACGCTTGCTGCACTTATCAAAGCTATTATTAATGATTTTTCAGAAACGGCGGCTTGTATCGGCTTCATATCAACCATAACCTCAAACGAACCGTGGACCTGACCGGTTTTCCATCCTTCCATTTTTGTTCCGGTAAAATCTTTTCCATCTGCTCTGCCCCAATATTCTTGAGACTTGTTAGGATCGCCATGACACCTCAAACACTCTTCCGTTAACTTAACCGGCTTAAAATACCTAATCTTATTTGTTGTCTTATCAATCTCATAGTGTTCTTCTTTATTCCCGGCTTCAAGCAGTTTAAGAATTTTTGCCTCATATTCATCAGGTTCATTATCCGGATTTCTTGGGCTAAACTTCGGCACCTTAAATCCAAAGTTCAGTTCTTTCGCTTTAGCACTTGCCGTTTTTATTGCAGCAAAAATTGGAACCGTTTTGAGTAAGTCCTCAAGTTTGTTGAGGTTTTTAACAAAAAGTTCACTTTTCTGCTGGTCTGCTACATATTCTCTAACAGACTCTGCCGATAAGATAAGCGCCCGGGCTTGACCTATTCGTTCGGATATCAGTGTATCTTCATAAAGATTTATGAAATAAAAGTACGTTAATACACCTGTTACTATTCCTACTGTAATTAGAGGCAATAATATTTTTTTCTTAAGCGATAAGTTGTTAAAATTTATTTTTGCCATGTTCTTTTCCCTTACCCATTGTTAAAAAAATTTATTTGAGTTTCATAGACTAATTAAAAATCTTAAACATTTTGCAAGTCATTATCGGTGCTAATTTATCATGTTCCAGCAATAATGTATTTAGCGGTCAATAATTGTGGGTTAATGGCAGTTCGTCACTAATGATTCTCCGGCTTACGGCTACACAACAGCTGATAGCCTTTATTTTAACCATTGGTGATTGAATTGAATTACTAGATTATTTGTTTGAAATCTTAACCCCGGCAGACAAAGTGATGTTAACAGCAGGTGGGACAACCACTAATTAAAATTGCATGCGAAACAAATAATTATCAATTAGCTTCAAAAATTTTGTAATCTTTAGATTCTACAGGCAACGATACTTCACACGTAGTGCTATTTCCTTTTTCACTATTTATGTTAAAACTGCCGCCATGCAACTCGGCAATTTTTTTTACAATTGCCAATCCAAGTCCTAATCCATGTTCAGATAATTTATCCTCTCCAAATTTATTAAAAGCAGTAATAGCTTTAATTTCATGCTTACTCATTCCCCTGCCGTTATCTCTTACAGTTATAAAATAAGAATCATCCTTTGTACATCCTTCCAGAGAAATATTGGAATTCCCGCCGGAGAATTTCAATCCATTTTCGATAAGTTCTGTTACAACAGTTTGCAAATGCCAGTCGCTTATACAAAGTGTTTGAGGCTGTAGATTAATTTTTGTCCTCTCTCTGGCGTTTAAATCTTCTTGAATTGAGAGCAAATAATTACAAACCAGATTAGATGAGATTCTTGTTTGGTTTTGCTTGTTAAAAAGAAAATTCTTGCCCTTTTCTTTAACACACAAATCTTTATATATGAGAAATTTTTCTATTCTCTTGTGAAGGATTTTACTGGAGTAGCCAATAATTTTTACCATATCTTTGATAACAACCGGATCTTCTTCGGTTTCTATCATTTCTGCATAGCCTAAAATTGGAACCAAAGGTGTTCTTAATTCGTGCGGTATTTTTGCAGTCAGTTGTTCTCTCAGTGCAAGCGTTTTGTAATCGTTTAATTCTTTCTTTTTGAGACGCATTTTCACAGCATCAAGAAGCTCATCTATACCAAATGGTTTGAACAAATAATCATCAGCTCCTAAATTCATGCCCCTTCTAAGGTTTTCTTTTTCGACCTTAGCAGTTAAAAAGATAAATGGAATGTCTGCGGTTTCCTGATCTTTAAGCAACTCTTCGAGCACTTCAAAGCCGTCCATCTCAGGCATCAATACATCACTAATAATTAGATCCGGAATAATATTCTTTGCTTTGCCGAGCCCTATTGCACCGTTTTCTGCAGCTTCGGTTTCATAACCCTCTTCCCTTAATAACTCGGTTAAATTTTTCCTCAATCTATAGTCATCTTCAATTATTAGTATTGTTGTCATTTCCTTTCCCAATTAGCTACTTGCAATACAAGTATCGTTAACAGCTTGTTACTTTTTCCATTTTCTGTTTTAAAAGGTTGTTTTTTGTATTTAAGCGGTAAGTTTAAATGAAAAAGATTTCTTATGAACGGATACACTTATGTTAGCTTACCGGCAAAAGAAAAATACAATCGTTATTAGTGTTTAGTAGAATATGAAGTTGCCAATGAAAATTTATCTTTTAATTTGCTTCTGTAACGGCGACTAACAGTGAAAGGCTGTTCCTCATCCTTTAAGCTTAGAAGGTAAGTCATGTTTCCCACTCTGTCTATTTTAGTTATAAACTCTGTATTGATTATTGTAGTTCTGTGAATTCTAATAAAATATTTTGGAGGAAGTTTTGTTTCCCATTCCGAAAGGGTTTGCCTGTTGAGTGAATATTTCCCATTCGCAAATCTTAAATGAACGTAGGGATTTTCAGCCTTAAGATACTTTAAATCTTTTATCGGGAATAATTGCATTTTACTACTAACACTAACTAAAATTTTATCATCAAGGTCATAGATTTTTTTGATTGATTCGTTTTCTATCTCTTTATTTGCCTTGAGATAATCCGATTTCATTAGCCTTGTGTTAACCGAATTAAGAAGGTCTTCCAGTTCAAACGGCTTAAACATATAATCATCGGCGCCAAGATTCATCCCTTTTCTCAAATCTTCTTTTTCCACTCTGGCTGTAAGAAAAATAAATGGGATTGTTCTCGTGTTTATTTCCTTAGATAGTTCATGCAATACCTGGTATCCATCCTTTAGCGGCAGATTAATATCGCAGATTATTAAATCGGGAATCCAATTTTTAGCAGTTTCAATTCCATTAATTCCATCAGCTACTGCTTTTACTTCAAAATTTTCCTCTTCTAAAAATCTAATAATGTTACCAAGTAGTTTTCTGTCATCTTCAATCACTAAAATCTTTTTTTGCATTTTTCTCCTTAGACTTTCCGGGTCTCTTATATAATAAAATTAACTTTTTAGTTGATACTAAAATTATTTTTACCGGAGATTTGGTTTTCTATCGTCATATATTTCCTCCCTTTCTTAGAATAATTAAATGTAGTAATCCTAAACAATTGTTTTTTGCTATTCCGATGCAACTCACAGAACAGTAATGTTATCAAATAATGGTATAGAAACATCAAACGTAGTTCCTTTGCCAATTTCACTATCAACCTCAATGGTTCCGTTTAACACATCTAACATACGTTTAACAATATTTAGCCCAAGTCCGGTCCCTTCTATATGAATAGCGTTTTGTGTTCGATAAAATGGGTCGAAAATTAGCTGTAGTTCTTCTTTTGCAATACCGATACCTGTATCCTTAACTCTAACAAGTAGTTTATTATCCTGGATATCGGACAATAATTCAACTTTACTTCCCGCACTGCTATACTTTATCGCGTTTGATAACAAGTTGCCAATTATTTGACTAACAATTTTTCTATCCATCTTAATTGATTTTAAGCCGGTAGCTATTTTATAGTTGATTTTTTGTTCAGACTTAAGCAAAGGTTTTACACCTATAATTAAACTGTTTAAAAACTCTTCAATATTTACGTCTTCAATCTGAAGTTTAATTTTGCCTTCTTCCGATTTGCTTATCAGTAGTACGTCATCCATCAAAGCAGTAATATTCTTAACCGAGTCGTTAATTACCTTATGATGTTCATTAATCTCATCATCTTTCCATTTTGTGGAATATCTTTTTATTAGCTGTGCAGATGATAGTATTGCCGCAAGAGGTGTTCTAAATTCATGTGATGCAGCGGAGATAAATTTGCTCTTGAGTTCACTTAATTCTTTTTCTTTTTTAAATGCTTCTTCAATTCTCTTTTCGTATTCTTTTAGAGATGTTATATCTCTACCGGAAGTGATAACAGAATCAACCTCATTCTTTTCATTAAATACCGGTAGTAAAATCCAGTCAATCCAAATATTATTTGGCAATTGAAATTCAATTCGGTTCTTTTCTTTGCTTGCAAACACATTTTGTATTGTTGTCTCCCAGAGTTGTACCAAGTTTTCCGGGAAACCTAATTCTCTGTGTGTCTTACCTATAAAATCATTTGAAGGAATTCCTGTTTGTTTTACCACAACGGGATTTACGTACAAGTGCTTTGATTCCTTATCAAACCTCATAATTGTATCATCGGAGCTTTCTGCTAATGTTCTAAATTTTTCTTCCGATACCCGCAGCTCGTTGGTTCTTTTTTCGACCAATTCTTCAAGGTGTTCTCTGTATTTTTTTAGTTCTCCTTCTAATACTTTTCTCTCGGTAATATCTTGTTGTACGGCTAAATAATTAACAATTCTTCCTTCTCCATCCCGTAACGGCGAGAGAATCATTAAGTGCCAATAATAACTTCCATCCTTCTTTTTATTTTGAAATTCACCTTGCCAGATTCTTCCTTGCGAAATTGCCTCCCATAAATCATCGTACAATTTTCTTGATGTAAATCCTGACTGTAGTATTCTCGGATTTTTATTAATCACTTCTTTTAGCGTGAACCCGGTCATTTGAACAAATTTTTTGTTAACATATTCGATATTACCGTCAGCATCAGTTATCAAAATTGAAACCGGATTTTGTTCAACAGCTTGGGACAATTTTAGAATTTCTTTTTCGTAATGCTTATGTTCAGTCATATCCATAAATGAAGCATACATTCTTATAATATTGCCCTCTTCATCTTTTATAACAGAAGCTGTTATTCGTACCGGGAATTTTATCCCATTCTTTTTCAATGCGGTCAGTTCGCCTATCCAGGAACCGTGTTTGGTTAAGTGGGCAATTATATTCCTGGCTTTACCGGTATCCTCTACAAATTCAACGGCACTTCTTCCTAAAGTTTCAGCATCACTGTTATAACCCCACATTTTTAGGAATGATCTATTGACATAATTCAATACTCCGTAACTATCAGTCATTACAACAGCGTTTATTGCTGAATTAATAGCGCTTTCTTTTAGTTTAAGCTCTGTTAACATTCTTTTTCGTTCAGAAATATCTCTGGCAAAAACTATAAACTGCTGTTGGGAACTTAAAAAGACTGTGCTTATTTCCACATCCCAAATTGTTCCGTCTTTTCTTTTATGTTTAGTTTCAAACCTGTCTGCCCCATTCGCAATCACTTTCCTAATATGTTGTTCTGTAATCTCAGGGGTTTCATATGCTTCTACATCAGGGACAGATAGCTTCAACATCTCTTCTTTTGTAAACCCGCTCATATTACAATAATTGTTGTTCACATCCAGAAACTGCCCTTTAGAGTCGAGCAACCAAAATCCATCCATAATTGTTTCGAACAAAGCTGTATTCTGCGCACTAAATTCTTCCTTGAGCGATAGAGCATTCTTTTGTTCAGTAATATCCTCTATTACAAGCAGGACATCTTCTTCAGTATCTGTGCTAAACATAGAAGAAAGGATAAGATGAATTTTATGATTTTTATTTTCTGACGGTGTACATATACATTCTAATTTTTGGAATAGTTTTCTTTCATTAATTTTTTTTCTCAATTCGTCGGAGAGCTCAATTTTTTTAAGAACATTATCAACCGGACTCCCAATTATTTGGTTGCACTGTAAATTGAACAAATTGCAAAAACTCTTATTAACAGATAAAACTTTATTTAGGTTATCCATAACAAGCAAGGCATAGGGTAATGAGGCATAAATATTATTGTAGAATTTCCTGCGTGTCTCAAGACCTTGGTAGGATTTTTCAACCTCTTCAGCCATTTTAGAAAAGGACTTTGCTAACAAAGCGACTTCATCATGAGTAGTTACCTGAACCCTTTCTGTATAGTCACCTTCAGCAATTTTATTGGCAGATTTTACCAGAGCTTTAATCGGTTTAGATATGCGGTAAACTGTAAGCAAAACAAAAATTAAACTCGCAAACAAAGAGAGAAGAAACATAGCGGAGTTAACTTCCAGTATTAAATTCTTTCTATTCATAGTTTGAACTCGGAGACTTTCAATTCTATGCGAAATGAGTTCAAATATCTGCGTGGTATTTCTGTTAATAACTTCCTCAAACTTATTATCCATTCTTTCCATCAGCACCGGAATTTTTGAAGATGCTTTAGGATTAGGAATGTTAAAAATTCTACGCCCGTAGGTGTATATTGAGTCTGCGTTATTAGCAATTGAATCTAAAGCTGCTAAGTCCTGCTTTAAAGTAAATAGTTTACGGAGTTTTTGTTCTTGAGATATGATAAGTCTGTACTTCAAGTAGAACCTTGATATATAATCTCTTTTCCCCGTAATAATATAATCGTTAACAAAATCAATAAGTTGCGAAGCACCAAATCTTTCATTGCCCGTTTCTATGAGTTTCAGCGCGTCTTTGTTTACTTGCTCATAACTACTAACTATTTCGTTATAACTTTTTAAAGTAAGCCCAATAATTACCATCATAAACAGAAGATTAATTACTAAGGCAAAGGCAATTTTTTTGCTTAGACTTATTTTAAAAGACACAATACATTTCCCCCATACAGGATTCGAATATCTTCAGAAGCATTAATACTCAAATATCCTTTCTTGATTTTAATTTTAATATAATACTTCACATCTTAGTTGGCAATAGCGCGGATATCACCTCAAAATCTACTTTCAACAATGGCTATTTGCTAAAAGGATACTGAAGGCACAAAGGCTAAATCTTGTGTGACATAGTTTATGGCTTAAATATTTTGTATCACTTGTAGTAAGTGTTTTTTATATTTTATGAAACGACTTTGAGCAAAGTTCTCGTCGTCCCTTAAAGTCACTAAAATATTTTCGTTGCTTTATTGGTTTAATAATTTTTTACAATATGCAAAACGATTAAGAGAATATAAATCCATATGAACAAGCCGAAGAGAACTAAGACAAGCAAAAAAACTGTTCATGCCAACAAATCAAGCCGCTCACCAAAAGGCAACTTGCCTACCAGGGCGATGCGTAAATTTCAATCGGATTTTATTACTTCAACGTCGCATCAATTCCGAACCCCTTTAGCAACCTTCCAGAGTTCCATTGAGCTGTTGGAGTACTATATCAATGAGAGCAACACTGACCGGCAGATAGAAACGATTCAAAAAATCAAAAGAACACTTCGCTCCTTAAACACAACAATAGAAAACATAACAACGCTCTATAAGTATTCTGCTTCAAAACAAAAGTTGTCTCTCAAACCAATCAACCTTCAACAACTCTCTAACGAACTTCTTGATGAGTTAGTGTTCAGTATCAGCAAAACTCATTTTCTCCAAATCAATATTGAACCGGAAGTAACAGAAATTCTCAGTGATGAGTTTGTTCTAAAACAAATCCTATTAAATCTTGTTCATAATGCTATCAAGTTTTCACCTAACGGTGGACAAATTAAGCTCGAGATTCTTCGAACCGGAAGATATATTGAGTTTGTTGTTAAAGATGAAGGAATTGGAATCGGCAAAAACGATTTAAAGAAAATATTTACTCCATTCACACGTGGAAAAAACGTAACATCAATTCCGGGTGCCGGATTGGGACTGGCAATTGTTCGCAACCTTGCCCGATTGCTAAGGGCAAAAATCAACTGCATAAGTAAACTAAATGAAGGTTCAACATTTACAGTTAAAGTACCCCAGAAGGTTTCACCGTGAAGAAAATTTTGCTCATAGAAGACAATGTTGACCTTGCTGAAAATATTTCAAGCTTATTAGAGAAAGATGGATATATTATTCAAACCGCGTTCACCGGTGAAGATGGTCTTAGTACTTTTATTGATTTCAAACCGGATTTAATCCTTTGTGATATTCTATTGCCCGGCATCAATGGATATTCGGTTTTGAAGCGGCTAAAAAAAATGGAAGGAATACTTCTTCCAATTTTCATCTTTATCACTGCTAAAAATCAACGGGATGAACTAAGGCAAGGTATGGTCTTAGGTGCCGATGACTATATCACAAAGCCATTCACTCACGAAGAATTAATACTTGCTATAAAAGTACAGTTTGAAAAAAGAACAAATACTATGAAGAAGCTTAACGCTTTTTCTGAGATGAAGCGTACGGCAAATGGAAAGGCAAACGCAATCCTCTCAAATAAATCATCTTCTGAAAAAGAAATTGCCGGATACAACGAATATATTTTTTTAAAGAGCAAGAAAGAAACCGGGTTTCATCTGATAAATAAAATCATTGTGATCAAAAGTCTGAAGGACTACACAAATATTTATCTTAAAGATGATAAGTCAATTATGCTTCATAGAACATTAGTAGAATGGGAAAAGAAATTGCCGGCTGAAAAATTTTTGAGAATACATAAGCAGACACTAATTAACAGAGATTATATAGAAAACATAGAACAAACTACCAGTAATCGCTTTTTAATTACTCTCATTCACTACCCCAAGAAATTAGAAGTTAGCCAGAGATACAGCCGGAAATTGAAAAAGCTATTTCAATGAGAAATTGGTTATCGGTTGTCAGACTAAAACAATCGCTCGTCGAATTCATTTTATACATTCAAAGTCACTTCATTAAGTTCGCTCACACCCTCAGAGTGGAGTTGGGTTAACTCTTTGGCTGGGAGCTATTTTTATCCAACTCCACTCATTATTAAAATCGTCCCATGGAAAGGCGGTTAAAATGGGAATTCGAGGATTAAATTTAGCAACTGTGATTTGTAGTAATGCTTCACAAATCTGGAAGGGACAGTTACAATGGGAAATGGTAAGCTCCATTTAGCTACTCAAAATAAAACTACTAACAACTCTCCAAATATTTATGGATTGGCACCATTCGGGAATCAACTAGATGAAAAACGTGCTGAATGTACAGAACATTTCTTTAAGCTGATTGCTGATTTTTCCGACGTTTGGGTTTATTGGATTAATGCTGACTCTACACTTGGTTATAACTCACCGGCTTGCAAATACATTACCGGTTACGATTTAACCGACGAGCTTTTTTCAGATATTCACTTCCTAGAGAAACTTATTCACCCGCTATATTTTAAAAATTTGAAAAAATATAATGAGTTTGTTGAGAGCGGATTAAACATTTCTCACGCGGATTTTTCTATTATCACTAAAACCGGGCAAATAAAGTGGATACATCATTATTGCCAGACAGTTTACGACCGCGAAGGAAAATACCTAGGAATTTACGCAGCTAATACGGATATCACTGAGATGAAAAAGTTAAAGGAATTGTTTTTGTTCAATCAAAGCATTGTTCAGCGAATTCCCGATAACGATTCGAATGGTTACTATCAAATTTACTTTGACGGCACATTGAAAAGTGCAAATCAAACTTTTTTAAGAATGCTGGGTTACAATTCCATTGATGATTTAAGCGGATTCAACATAGAAGAACATTGTTTACTCAGTCCGGATAGCAGAAACGATTTTAAGAACGAGCTTTTGAAACACGGATTTGTTAAGGAGTATGAATTTAAATGGATTAGAAAAGATTGGACAATTGTATATCTAAAAGAAACCGCGAGCATAATTGAGAGTATGAGCTGGGATAAGCCATATTATCAAGGAATGGTAGAAGATATTACCGAAAGAAAATTAATTGAATTAGCTAACAGTGAAGCGCACAGCAACCGGATTAAAACCGAACTCTTAAAGACGGAATTCCTCGCTACAATTTCTCATGAAATACGAACACCTCTTAATGCGATATTAAATTTCACGCAAATGCTAAAGGGTGAAGATGCGGCGACAGTTGTTAACGAGAAAAATGAAGCTATTGATATCATCGTAACCGAGGGAGAACGTATTAAACGAACAATTGATTTGATATTGGAATTGTCTCAACTCCAAAGCGATACCTACGAATACATATACACGGAAATGGATTTGTTCGACGATGTTTTAATTCCGGTTTTCAAGATTTATGAACCCAGAGCGACAAAGAAGAATCTGCGTTTTAATGTTAACAGGTTGCTAACGAATGCTAAAATCACAGTAGATAAACAAAGTGTAATTCAAATTTTTACTCAGCTGCTTGATAACGCCGTAAAATTCACTTCTGCCGGCAGAATTGATGTTAGTATCTATCAAAACATAATCGGTCAAATATGTGTAGAGATTTCAGATACAGGAAAAGGCATTCGTGAAGAGTACATCCCCCATCTTTTCAGTCTTTTTTCGCAAGAGGAAAACAGTTACTCAAGAACTTTTGAAGGAATTGGAGTTGGGTTAGCTATCATTAAGAAGCACTGTTCGCAGAATAACATTAGAGTTGATGTTGACAGTAAGAAGAATGTTGGAACAAAATTTATAATTACATTTATGGGAAATACGCCTTCAGAGGATGAAGAAATATTCTACTAGTAAATAATAATGCAACAAAAATAACGGACGGTAACAGATGCGCAAAAATAAATTTCCATTGGAGAGTAAAATAGATTTCCTTTATGGCTTTAGTATTCTTTTCATAATTGTCTCTGCTTTTTATGCATACAGATACATAAGCAATTTAACATCTCTATCCGATCAGGCATTTGATTCTATTCAAATGAAGGATGGGCTTGTAGTTGCAGCCGTTTTAATACTTACTTCACTTTTAATACTTACCGCATTTTACCTTAAGATCAGGTACGATGTTAAAGTTAGGAATAAGAAAGAAGCAGAATTGGTTAGCAAGTTAGAAGAATTGGAACTGATTAATAAGAATAACAAAAAACTCTTTTCCGTTATAGCCCACGATTTGAGAAGCCCTTTCCACCCGATATTGATGATTGCAGAAATATTAATGGCTGGCGGCGAAGATGTAGAAAAAGAAGAAATAGTTGAATTAGGACGAAAATTAAAAACGACCGGTGATAATGTATTAAGTCTATTGGATAATCTCCTCGCATGGTCAAGAGCTAGGTCCGGTACACTGCATTTTAAATCAGAACTGTTTTCTTTGAGAGAAACAATAAATGAGGCGTTTGCTAATTTGAAAATGGAGTCGGAGAAAAAAGGGATTTTCGACTACAATGAAGTCAGCGAAAATTTATGGATAATTTCCGATCACAGAATTTTATTGTTATTACTCCAGAACTTGATATCTAATGCCATAAAGTTTACTCACAAAGGTGGTAAAATTAGAGTAACCGGTAAGATGGAGAACAATAACATACTAATTAGTGTAATTGATACCGGAGTTGGAATGACACCGGAAATCACTAAGACACTATTCAGTTCTACTTTTAATCAATCAACCTTAGGAACCAGCAACGAAAAAGGAAGCGGCTTAGGTCTCCTCTTTTGTAAAGAATACATTGATTTACACTCAGGTAAAATTTGGGTTGAAAGCGAGCCGGATAAAGGTTCTACATTTACTTTTACATTGCCTGTTAAAGCCTTAAGCAATGAGGGGGATTTATTTACATGCTACAAAGTAAAACATACTAGCGGTAACGAGCGTGTGGGCAGAAACCTTGTAAGCGTCAGAGCTTAAGATATTAAGCCCAAACTTTTCATTTCTTTGATTCTAAAAGCTCATTAGCCTATTTTTACGCCGCAATTAAGTGATAGGTCTATGTCGGCAACTCCTTTGATGGCGCAATATGCAAAAGTAAAAGAAAGCTACCCGGATACGGTTTTGCTCTTCCGCGTTGGGGATTTCTTTGAGACTTTTGACGAAGACGCAAAAACCGCCTCAAAAGTGCTTGGCATAACTTTGACCAGAAGAGCAAACGGTGCTGCCGGAGATGTTCCCCTTGCCGGATTTCCTCATCATGCGATTGATACTTATTTACCAAAGCTTGTAAGAGCGGGCTACCGCGTTGCTGTTTGCGAGCAAATGGAAAACCCAAAATTTGCCAAAGGAATTGTTAAACGCGAAGTTGTTGAAGTTGTTACTCCAGGGGTTGCAATCTCAGATAAGCTGCTCGATCACAAAAAGAATAACTACGTTCTCTCAATTTTTATAGAAAATGAAATTGCCGGATTAGCTTTTGCAGATATTTCAACCGGCGAGTTCCAAACGTTTGAAGTGAAGCAAAGCGAAATTGCTCAACAGTTTGGTGCTATTAATCCTTCAGAGATTTTAATTCCGAAGAAGCTAAAACAAATACTTGAACCGATAATTAATAAAGCTGTTCCCTCCGCAAGAATTACTAAAATTGATGATTGGATTTTCGATTTTGGTTATGGCTCCGAACTTTTGATGAATCACTTCAACACCAAAACTCTAAAAGGCTTTGGAATTGAAAATTTTTACACCGGAATTTGTGCTGCCGGTGCCGCTTTGAATTATCTCCGCGAGACACAGAAAGCTAATCTCACTCACATAAATAAGATTGCACGCTTTAATCCTTCAGATTATATGCTGCTCGATTATTCCACTAAGCGTAATCTTGAAATAACTTTTACGATGCAAGATGGTGAACGCGAAGGCTCTCTAATTTCTATTCTGGATAAGACCGCGACTTCAATGGGCGGAAGAATGTTGAAAAAGTGGATTACTTCCCCGCTCAGAAAGCTTGAACCAATTCTAAAACGGCAGGAATGTATTGAAGAATTCGTGAGCAATAAAACTCTCCGCAAAAATCTTCAAAATGAATTTAGTGAAATCGGTGATCTGGAAAGGTTGATTTCTAAAGTTTGTACCGGAAGAGTAAATCCGCGTGAAATAGTTAGCCTAAAATCATCACTCAAAAAAATTCCTTTGATTAAACAGTTACTCGATCAGTCTTCTGTTGAAACGATTACGGCAATCAATCACAAGCTAAATTCACTCGAAAGCTTAATCGAAAAAATTGAAAGCGCGGTTGCGGATGATCCGCCGCTAGCAATTTCTGATGGCGGGGTTATTAGAAAGGGATTTAACGTTGAGCTCGACGAGCTTCGTTCTTTATCAACTAACGCAAAAGATTGGATTGCTAATCTGCAAAAAACAGAACGCGAGCGGACAAAGATTTCTTCACTCAAAGTTAGCTACAACAAAGTGTTTGGTTATTACATTGAAATAAGCAATGCTAATAGAGAGAAAGCGCCGGAGAATTATATACGCAAACAAACGCTTGTAAACGGCGAACGGTTTATAACACCGGAGTTAAAAGAATACGAAGACAAAATTCTCAACGCGCAAGAGAACATTCAGAACTTAGAGTACAAACTCTTTGATGAGATTAGAATTGCCGTTGCACAAGAAACAGAAGCAATACAAGAAAATGCCCAACTAATTGCTATGCTGGATTGCTACCAATCGTTAGCAGAATGCGCGGTTGAATACAATTACCACAAACCGGAATTAAATAATTCCGATGTGCTGGAAATTATTGATGGACGCCATCCGGTAGTTGAAAGAATTTTACCGCCGGGAGAAAAATTCACACCAAATAGTTGCAAACTTTCTTCGTCGGAAGAACAAATTATAATTCTTACCGGACCAAACATGGCCGGCAAATCTGTTTATCTCCGTCAAATTGGCTTATTGGTTTTAATGGCGCAGATTGGTTCTTTTGTTCCGGCAAAGCAAGCAACAATTGGTTTGGTTGATAGAATTTACACTCGCGTTGGCGCGAGCGATAACATCGCTGCCGGAGAATCAACATTTCTTGTAGAGATGCAAGAAGCGGCAAATATTTTGAACAATGCAACGAGCAAAAGTTTAATCTTGTTGGATGAAATTGGGCGCGGAACAAGTACATTTGATGGAATTTCTATCGCGTGGGCGATTACTGAATATCTGCATGAGAATGTTAGCCTCAACGCTAAGACTTTGTTCGCTACTCACTATCACGAGTTAAATGAAATGGCAGATATTTTCCCACGCATCAGAAATTTCAAAGTGGAAGTACGCGAGTATGGCGATAAGGTTATTTTCCTTCACAAGGTAACTCCCGGCGGCGCAGATCATAGCTACGGAATTCAAGTTGCGCAGATGGCAGGCTTGCCCCAGTTTGTAACGAACCGCGCGAAGGAAATTCTTGTTAATCTTGAGGGAAAAGAATTAACTCCTTATGAAATTAAAAAAGCAAAACTCTCGAAATTCAAGCAAGATGAGATGCAGATTAGCTTGTTCGAAATGAAAGATGATTCACTTAGAAAAGAAATTTCCGACATTGCGATAGATAGTTTAACTCCATTGGAAGCATTAAATAAACTCAGCGAACTAAAGAAGCAAATAGATGATAACAAAGAATAGTTTTCTAAAAACAGATCAAGATTACGATCAAGAGCAAGAGCAAGGATTGATAGTTACAATGCGCAAATATTTTTTGCTTTTTGTTCTTATAATCATTTTAACATCTTGCGGTAAAAGCTACACACCGGAACAAGAAATCTACATCAAAAAGATTGAAGACTTCCGCGCTAAGAAAAATGATGAGATGAAAAACGATCACTCTTCCCCATTCCATTTCAAGGGGAAAGTTGAATTCCACAACCTTAATTATTTTGATGTTGACCCGGAGTTTGTTTTCAAAAGTAAGTTAACCGAGTATGAACAGAAAGATACTGTAACAATTTTCGGGACTAAAGGTGAACCGAGAAAAGTTGTAAGGCATGGTTTTGTTCAAATCAACTACAAAGGGAAAAATTATAAGATAAGTGTTTACGAAGGCACAACTAAAACCGGACAGACTTATCACTCAATTTGGTTTACTGATTTAACAACAAACAAAGAATCGTACGGAGTTGGACGTTACATTGATTTTGAATTAGTCAACGATCCAAATTATCTTTACGAAGTTGATTTTAACTTAGCTTATAATCCTTACTGCGCTTACAGCCCAAACTATTCGTGTGCTATTCCAACTAAGGAAGATTTTATTCCGGTTGAAATTAAAGCCGGCGAGAAAAAATTTCATGATTAATAATGCCCCAAAGGATTTCTTAGGAAAGATTTCCATGACGGGACAAGGAGAATAAATTGGTAGTTATTTTACAAAAAAACGCAACAGAAGCTCAGGTACAAAATGTAGTTAAGCATTTAGAAGACTATGGCTTCCAAATTCATAAATCAACCGGAACGGAAAGAACAATAATTGGCGCGATTGGTGTTAAACCAAATTTCGATACGAGAAACATCAGCATACTTGACGGCGTTGATGAAGTTTACCGCGTAACAACTCCATTCAAACTTGCCGGAAGAAGCTTTCAAGAAAGCAATACTGTAATCAAAATAAAAGATGTTGAAATTGGCGGCAATCATGTTGTAATGATGTCCGGTCCTTGTTCAGTTGAAAGTGAAGATCAGATCTTCCGTTTAGCAAAAGTAGTTGCAGATTCCGGCGCAACAATTTTACGCGGAGGAGCTTTCAAACCAAGAACTTCACCATACGCTTTCCAAGGTATGGGAGAAGAAGGATTAAAATTAATGCGTGCTGCTGCTGATCAGTACAATCTTTTAGTTATCACAGAAGTAATGCAGATTGAGCAAATTGATTTGATCTACAAATACGCAGACATTTTTCAAGTCGGCGCGCGCAACATGCAAAACTTTTCTCTGCTGAAAGAACTTGGCAAAGTTGATAAACCGGTTATGTTAAAACGTGGTATCGCTGCAACAATTGAAGAATGGTTAATGTCTGCTGAATATATTTTATCCGGCGGAAACAAAGATGTTGTTCTTTGCGAACGCGGAATCAGAACTTTTGAGAACTATACACGCAACACATTTGATCTTTCCGCAATTCCGGTTGTTCATAAAAAAAGCCACTTGCCTATCATTGCAGATCCGTCCCACGCAACCGGATTAAGAGATCAAGTTCCGCCAATGGCACGCGCAGCAGTAGCTGCCGGTGCAGATGGTTTGATGATAGAATTCCATCACGATCCGGAAACAGCTTTAAGCGATGGACCTCAAGCTTTGCTTCCTAATACCTATCTCAAATTGATGGAAGAGCTGAGGTTAATAGCTAAAGCAATCGGCAGGACTTTGTAATTGGAAATCAAAAGTGTTTCCATAATTGGTTTAGGATTAATCGGCGGCTCGATTGCAAAGTCGTTGAAGGTCAGCAATCTGCCTTTGAGCATTTCCGCTTTCGATCATGATCAAGTACTTGATGCCGCAATTGCCGAGAAAGTAGTTGACAGCAAATTAAATTCAATTGATGAAGCGCTTGAATCGGAATTAATTTTTCTCTGCTTGCCTCTCGATGCTTCGATTGCGGCATTCAAAGAACTTGCGCCAAAACTAACCGAGAAGAATTTACTGACAGATGTCTGCGGAGTGAAAAGTATTTTCCACAAAGAATGGAAAGAGTGCAGTTCAAAAGGATTCTTTGCCGGCGGACATCCAATGACCGGAAAAGAAAAAGGAGGATTTGAAAATTCTGATTCTCTCCTTTTTGAAAACTCAATCTATATTCTTACAAACGAAGCAAAAGATTTTTCCGGCTGGAATGACTTCATCGAAATTCTTCATTCTCTTGGCGCAAGAGTAACTTTTCTTACTCCAAAGATTCATGATATGGTAGTGGCTTCGGTGAGCCACTTGCCTCAGCTTGTTGCAGTTGCTCTCATTAATTCTGCAAATCTTAAGGACAGTGATGTTAATTTTTATGATTACGCCGCCGGCGGTTTCCGCGATATGACGAGAATTGCTTCCAGCGCATTTGATATTTGGGAACCGATTGTTAGACAGAACAAAGACAAGATTCTTTCCGCGCTCAGTTCTTTTGAAGAAGAATTGCATGAAGTAAGAGAACTGATTACAAATGGAAAATTTTCCTTTCTTGCCGAGCGTTTTGAATCTGCCCGAATAAAGAGAGATGAAATTCCTAAGAACACAAAAGGAATGATCTCGCAGCTCTATGATGTTTTCGTATATGTAAAAGATCAGCCGGGGGAAATTTCCAAAATTTCTACAGCGTTATACGAAAACAACGTTAATATCAAGGACATGGAGCTTTTGAAAATCCGGGAAGGAATGGGCGGCACTTTTCGTCTTGCGTTCAGCACAAAAGAAGAAGCTGTTAAAGCGAAAAAAACTATTGAAGCGGTTGGCTTTTCAACGAAGGTATAGAATGTTAATAAACTTCATCATGTGTGCCGATTGTAATCAATAAAACCACTTCACCTTTTATAACAAAAATTATACGGCAATCATAGCCGCAAGTACAAGCCATGCAGCCTATCAAATCGCCGGAAAGTTTGTGCGTTTTAAGCTTTGGGTTGTGAATATCTTTTTCCAGTAAGAGAATGGATTGGTCAATTTGCTCAAGCAGAAAAGGGAATCTTCGGACAATTCTTTTGTAGGCTTTCCTAAAATGAGGGGTTAAAACTAACTTGTTCAATCTTCATCCGGCTCAGTAAGTGAATCATGTAGTTCACCTATAATATGTTCGGAGTTCGAGGCAGTAATTTTACCGGATGCATAAAGCGTTTCCGCTTCTTTAACTTGTCCTGCAATCTCTTTTCTTCTTTCTTCGATAGTCTGCTTCATCAGTATTTCAATAAGCATTTCCTTTTCGGATAGGGATAACTGTCTAGCGCTTTCCAGCGCAATATCTAAACTTGTCATTTAACCACCTTTTCAATTCATAGTAAATATAACATTAGAAGACAAAAATTAATAGCGTTACGCAAACATTATTGAATAATAATCAATTGTTGAAGTTAATAAATTTGGTAGCTGCCTCTGCGCTTCGCTCGCCATCAATTGCGGCGGAAACAATTCCACCGGCATAGCCTGCACCTTCTCCGCAAGGAAACAATCCCTCAACTTCCACATGCATTAGTGATTCACCATCACGCGGAATTTTTATTGGCGAACTCGTTCTTGTTTCTGCTGCAAGTATTTGCGCTTCTTCCGTTAAATAGCCTTTCATTTTCTTATCGAATACAAACAAGCTTTGCTTCAAACTATTCGCAATTTGTTCAGGTAATAATTCGTGCAGCGGAAATGAAATCGTTCCCGGTATGTAAGAAGATTCCGGCAACGAGCTGGATGTTTTCCCTTTCACAAAATCTGTTATGCGTTGAGCCGGAGCGCGTTGGGTCTTTCCACCAGCTTCAAACGCTATTCTCTCAACACTCTTCTGAAATTCTAAGCCGGCAAAAACTCCGTGAGAAGTATAATCTTTCCAGTCATTTTCATTTATCGAAACTACAAAACCGGAATTAGCAAATGGCGAATCTCTTCGCGAAACGCTCATTCCATTTAGAACTAATTCGTTTTTGTCAGTAGATGCCGGAATAATTATTCCACCGGGACACATGCAAAACGAATAAACTCCCCGCTGATCTATCTGGCAAGTTAAGCTATAACTTGATGCCGGAAGATTCGGATTGCGTTCTTTGGAGTGATATTGCATTTCATCAATCAGCGCTTGCGGATGTTCAATCCGAACTCCCATAGCAAAAGGTTTGGCTTCAATTTTAATTTTGTGCTGATCTAGTAAATAATAAATATCGCGAGCTGAGTGTCCGGTAGCGAGAATTACAGCACCCGCAAGAATCTCTTTAGTTTGATTAACCACCACACCGCAAACTTTGTTCTCCCGTTTAACAAAATCCGTAACTCTGGAATCGAAATGAATTTCTCCGCCGCAGTTAATAATTGTTTCCCGGATAGACTGAACAACTTTAGGCAGTTTGTTTGAGCCGATATGAGGATGCGCATCAATTAAAATTTCTTCATGCGCTCCATGCTGAACAAAAATATTTAAAATTCGTCCAACGTCTCCTCGCTTTGTTGAACGTGTGTATAGTTTACCGTCGCTGTATGTTCCGGCGCCACCTTCACCAAAACAATAATTAGAATCCGGATTTACATTACCCTCTTGCTGGATTGCTTTCAGATCTTTTCTTCGTAACTGAACATCCTTTCCCCGCTCAACAATAATTGGTTTGATGCCGAGTTCAATTAAACGTAATGCGGCAAACATACCAGCCGGACCCATACCGACAATAACAACATTCTTTTTTGTTTGAACCGGTTTGTATTGGATAGACGTTCTTAGTTCAGCCGGTTCTTCGTTAATATAAACAATGGCTTTAATTCTATAAACGGGATTTCTGCTTCGCGCATCTACCGAACGACGGATAGCTTGAACGCCCTTAATTTCTGCTGGACTGATTTTTAGTTTCTGCGCAGATTGAATTCTCAGAAACTCATAATCATTTATCTTTTCCGGCGGGATTACAATTTCGATTTCATGAGTCATAATAATTGCGAATTGAGAGTTGAGAATTTAGAATTAAACATCTTTCAATTTCTTTACAATAGAAACTAAAAGCCGGATTATTTCATCACAGTCGTTAAATAAACTAATAAATTCTTTTTCAGTAATAACAGATGCTTCTTTCAATAATTTCAACCAATATTCCGTTTCACGGGCTTCTTTTAATGCTATCGTAAGCTTATTTAGAAAATCCTTTTTGGATGCAGCTTCTTGAGATTCAGCTACATTTGCCCCAATTGAAGTTCCACTTCTCAACAATTGTTTTAAAAGATCTTTGATTTGGTATTCTTCTTTAACGTGTAAGAGATAGAATTTTACAATTCTGATTCCAAAATGAAAACTCTTTTCAAGAATCGGATTGCCATACTCTGAGTGTTTTTCAAATATTTTCATTGAATTCTCAATTCTCCATTCGCAATTCTCAATTAGTAAGTTGATCTGATCGCTCCGCCATCCACAACAATAGTTTGTCCGGTAATGTATCCGGCTTGTTCAGAAGAGAGATAGACAATCATTGAGGCAATTTCATCAGGGCGGGCTAAGCGTTTCATTGGGACTTCTGCTGCCATAGAAGCCAGTACTTCTTCGTGCGAAACTCCGCGTTGCTTCGCGCGAACAACCGCCAATTCATAAAGTCTTCCCGTCAAAGTATAGCCTGGCGCAACATTGTTAACTGTAATATTATGTTTGCCAACTTGAGCGCTTAAAGTTTTTGCGAAAGCCGTTACGCCGCTTCTCAAAGAGTTAGAAAGTATCAAATTATCTACTGGTTGTTTTACAGAAAGCGAAGTAATGTTGATTATCCTACCCCAATTTTTCTCTTTCATTCCGGGCAAAACTAAACGCGTAAAACGGACAGCGCTCATCAGCACTTGCTCAAAAGCATCTTCCCAATTCTCATCGGCAAGATCTTCAAAAAATCCCGGTGTTGGTCCGCCGCAATTGTTCACCAAAATATCAACGGTTCCCAAATTGTGTTCAACATGCTTAACCAAATCCTCAATTTCATTTGGATTGTTTATATCGCATTGTTCCCACAGCGGTTCAATTCCGTAAATCGCTTTAATTTCATCAACCGCTTTCACCAAATTTTCTCTTTTGCTGGACGAAATTGCTACGCGGCAGCCTTCGCTAATAAATAACTCAGATGTTGCCTTTCCAATTCCGGCACTTGATGCTGTAACCAAAACGGTTTTGCCTTTTATATGCAGTTCCATATTTCACCAAATTTCTTTGCGGGAAATTAAAAACTTTTCGGGAAAGCTACTTTAAAAAAGAAATGCCGGATACATTCCGGCATTTCAGACAAATTATTTAGCGGTTTTTACTTCGCGGCATTCAATTGTTCGTTAACTATTTCTTCCGTATCTAAAGCAATAACCAATTCTTCGTTCGTAGGAATGCGCAACGCTTTCACTTTGGAATTAGGTTTAGTGATAATACTTTCCCCCTTAACATTGTTGTTGGCTTCTTCATCAAAATCAATTCCCAGAAATTCCATATCGCTACAAACTTCTTTTCTCACCAATTTAGAATTTTCTCCAATTCCTCCGGTGAAAACTACAGCATCAACTCCGCCCATTGCAGCAGCATATGCCCCAACATATTTCTTTATTCTATATGTGAATACATCAAAAGCCAACTTAGCTTTCTTGTTACCTTCGGCAACAGCATCTTCAATTTCTCTCATATCGCTACTTTCACCGCTAATGCCAATCAACCCGCTATGTTTGTTAAGAAGTGTATTCGCTTCAGATAACGACAAACCTTCCTTAGCCATAATGTAGAGAATTACAGAGGGGTCCATATCGCCGCTTCTCGTTCCCATTAATAAACCTTCAAGAGGAGTAAATCCCATAGTTGTATCAACAGAATGACCACGATCAATAGCAGCCATTGAGCAGCCATTGCCAAGATGAGCGGTAATAATTTTGAGTTCTTCGTATGGTTTTCCCAGCATAATAGCTGCTCTGTGAGCAACATAACGGTGGGACGTACCATGAAACCCGTAACGGCGGATTTTATATTTCTTATAAAGCTCGTATGGTATTCCATACAAGTATGCCCGTGGAGGCATTTTTACATGGAAGGAAGTATCGAAAACACCAACCTGAGGAGTTGTCTTCAAATGTTCTTTTGTAGCCTGAATACCTTTAATGTTCGGCGGATTATGAAGCGGCGCCAGTTCAATATTATCTTTGAGTGCTTTCATAACTTGTTCAGTAATCAAAACAGAACCGCTAAATGTTTCGCCTCCATGAACAACACGATGACCTACAGCGTCTATCTCTTTTTTGTCCTTTATTACGCCATGATTAGGAGAAAGTAGCACCGCAATCACATACTCTATCGCAATAGTATGGTCTAAAATTTCTCCTACAATCTTAATTTTTTCTCTATCGTGAGGCTGGTGTGTCAAAACTGCACTAGACATGCCGATTCTCTCTACCATTCCTTTAGCCAAAGCAATGGAAAGAGTTGTATCCATAAACTGATATTTTATTGATGAGCTTCCACAATTAAGCACTAAAACTTTCATTCTATCCTCGAAATTTTAAGAAATTATTCTACCATCAGAATCATATTTAAAGAATCCTTCACCGGATTTTTTTCCAAGCTTTCTCTCTCTCACAAGTTTCCTAAGAATTGGACACGGGCGGTATCTCGGCTCACCCAAGGTTGACCAAAGAGTTTCCATCCAAGCTAAGACCTCATCCAGACCCATTGTGTCTGCCATTTCCAGCGGACCCATATTAAAATTATAGCCCAGGCGCATCGCAGTATCAATATCCTTGGCTGTAGCTACATCTTCCAAGAGGATATACATTGCTTCGTTTAAGAGTGGCACGATAGCACGAGTCGTAACAAAACCGGGATATTCATAAACCTCAACGGCAGTTTTGCCAATCTTTGCAGCAAATTTTTTAATTACTTCTACAGTTTTGCTTGAAGTATCCATCGCACGAATCAACTCTACAAGAGGGACTTTTGGAACCGGATTTAAAAAGTGCATTCCAATTATCTTGTCTTTTCGTTTAGTAACATCTGCTATTTTTGTTAGACTGAGTGTTGAAGTATTCGAAATAAAGATTGTCTCGGGTTTAGCTATTGAGTCTAACTCCTTAAAAATTCGTTTCTTAAGATCATAGTTCTCGTCAACGGCTTCAATTATTAAGTCGCACTCCGGGATTTCGCTTTTGTCGGTAGTCCACTTAATTCGGCTGAGAACGGATTTCATTTCGCTCTGTGTCATTGCCCATCGCGTGATCTCACGTTCCATAGATGCCTTTAAGCTGTCTTTAGACTTTTCAACTTGCTCCTCATCCCTTTCGACAATAAGTACATCAAGTCCGGCTGCTGATATTGTTTGGGCAATACCTTGTCCCATGATTCCGCCGCCTATGATAGCTACATAATCAATACGTTCTTTTTCTTCTGTGCGCTGAACATCGCCCAGTAAATCTTCTAATTTTAATTTTTCATCTGCCATAAAATTCTCTGGTTTTCAGTTTATTTAACGGGTTATTGTGCAATAATTATACCATCAAAAATAGGCTTTCCCACAGTGTAAACGAAGACGCATAAGCTATTTTTTTCAAGAAATGGAATTATCCAATCAGAAGTGAGAATAAAAATATGGGATGGCGCTATATCCATCTCTTTGCAACCATAAAATTGCAAACGAATTAATGAAAAGCGTAACTAAGGGCAAAACAACAACACGCCATAAAATCCGTTGGCTCCACAGAACTTGCGGAAAAACCTGTACCGACCAATTGTGATTGCTGTTTCGCCGACGTAGCCAAGCTTTTTTCTAAGCTTTAGATTCTGACCATTCCTCACTTCCCTATCAATCGAAATATTTACGTAATCCGGAGCCAGTTAACCAACGATTGTATTCATCAGAATTGTTTTACCTGCACCATCTGAGCTAAGTACCCCGTTCTCCTTTTTCAATCGTAAGGTTGATATTATCGAGAGCAGTTAAATTGCCAAAATGTTTAACTGTGTAATTTACTTTCAGCATATCTTCTTTACTATCTCTATTTTTGATTTGTGGAATAACTGTTATCCGTTAACGAACAAATCGTTTAATGAAACCAATTGATGCTCTGATCAAATACTTTGGCTATGATTCATTCCGTCCGGGACAAGAGGAAATTATAATCTCAATAATTTCCGGCGAAAATGTTCTTGCTGTACTTCCTACCGGTGCCGGAAAATCGCTCTGCTACCAAATTCCAGCATTGCTGTCTAAATCTTTTTCTATCGTAATTTCCCCCCTTATCGCTTTGATGAAAGATCAAGTGGATTCGCTAAACAAGAATGAAATTTTAGCTTCATTTATTAACAGCTCATTAGACTATCAAGCCGGTGAAAAAGTGTTGAATTCGGTGGCTTGCGGGGAAATAAAAATTCTATACCTCTCGCCGGAAAAACTTGGCAATAAAACATTTGTTGAAAAAATTAAACAGCTCGCGCCGGAATTCGTTTTCGTGGATGAAGCTCATTGCATCAGTGAATGGGGACATAACTTCCGTCCAAGTTACAGAAAAATTTACGAGTTCATTGATCACCTGGGTATTAAGAAAGTTTCGGCTTTTACCGCAACGGCTACAGAAGAAGTGCGCGAAGATATTCTTAAACAATTATCCTTGGTCAGTCCTAAAATATTTGTGCGCGGATTTGAAAGAGAGAACCTTCACCTAAATGTACTGCCAACACTGAAGAAGAAAGAAAAGACGGCAGAGATCATCAGAAATAATAAACTGCCGGCAATTGTTTACACAGCTACCAGAAAAGCTGCCGAAGAACTCGCAGAGTATTTAAGAAAAGAAATGGTTAATTCGGTTTATTATCATGCCGGTTTACCATCTGAAATGAAAAGAATAATTCAAGATGATTTCATGTCCGGCAGAGTTAAAGTTATATGCGCTACAAATGCGTTTGGAATGGGAATAGACAAGAATGATATTCGCTTAGTTATCCATTACAATATGCCCGGCTCAATCGAAAATTACTACCAAGAAATTGGACGAGCCGGCAGAGATGGGAATCCATCGAAGGTTTTTTTGCTTTACGAAGACCGCGACAAACAAGTACAAGAATATTTTATAAATAGCTCTACTCCTTCTCGGGACCAAATCGAAATGCTATATGATTGTGTTTGCGATTATGGCAAAATTGCTCTTGGCATGACCAACACGCAGCCGATTGTATATGATACCGGGCTTACAAATCTTTTGGAGATTAAAAAACTTTCAAACGGAATAATCCAAGCTGCTTCCAAAGTACTAAACGAATCGGGCTACTTGAGTTTGAAATCTGATATAATGAGTCAACACTTAGTTCGCTTCCCTCTTAAGCCGGATCAGTTACACTCATTCATCATAAACTTTGCGACGGCAAATCACAAAGACTTGCTTTTGTTGCTCACCAAAAACTTCGGCAGCAAGATTTTTAATGATTACTGCCGAGTTGATATTAAAAATCTTGCTGAACGATTAGAAACCGACGAAGAAGAAATTGTTCAAGATTTGGTTGAACTTTTCCGCGGCGGAATAATTGAGCATCAAAAGCCACAGAAAAATCCGACGTTTGGATTACTCCAGCCAAGGGTACAATCAAAGGCACTTCAACTCAATTTAGCAATGCTGACAAAGGTTAAAAAGAATTTACAGCACAAACTCCAGCAAATGGAAGAATTTGTTTCTACGGATAAATGCCGTATGAGTTTTGTGCTCGAATACTTTGGACAGAATACAGACAATTATAAATGCGGCAAATGCGATAATTGTCTTGATAGCGGCTCTAACATTACTCTTGATTACCTCGATGAAATAATTCTACGAACTTTACACGAAGCAAAAAGACCGCTCAGAATGAAAACGCTCGTTCAAATTCTTCATGGGAGTACAAATCTTGGTTCACTCAACAAGTTCAGCTCTTTTGGTACTTGTGTTCATTTCAGCAAAGAGCAAATTGAAGACGCGCTTCAGCAGTTGCTAATCGCCAAGAAAGTTCTCATCAACGCTGATATGGTTAAGCTCTCTGAGCTTGGACTTGATTTCTTCGCTGATGACAAGCTTGAAGAAGCTAAAAGTGAATTGGTTGATTACGAAGAAGAGTTAAAACTTTTCAACAAATTGAGACAAATCAGAAAAGAGGCATCTGAAAAATTTGCTCAACAACCTCATCTTATCTGTACTGATGAAATCCTTAGAACCATTGCAAAAACAAAGCCGCAAAATCATTCGGCTCTTCTTAGCATTTCCGGGTTCAATCAAAGAATGTTTAACAAGATTGGTGAAGAAGTTCTCAGCGCTGTTAAAATCAGTAAGCAAGAACACACGGCAACCACTAACTCATCCAAAGCAGATTTGCCGCGTAAGTCAAAACTCATTTTGGAATTGGTAGAGAAGAAATACTCGCTAGAAGAAATTGCTGAACTCTCAAAAGTATCTGAATCTCTTTTGGCAATTCAGTTGGAAGGATTAATTAGCATGATGCCGGAATTGGATTTAAGCAGTTTAATTAATGCCGATGAACTCAGAATGATTAATGAGAAAATTGATGAGGGCATAACTGAAATAAAAGAATTGAAAACTTTGCTTGGCGGAAAAATAAGCTACGCGAAAATTAGGTTAGCTCTTGCAAAAAGGAATTTTAGTTAACAGCCCCGCTCTTTCTTAAATCTTCCAACAGTTCTTTCGACTTTGTGAAAAACTTTTCCCACCTTTCCCTATCATTGCCTATCAAATTAAGTTCATTCTCGAATGCAGTTTTAGATGTGTTAAATTTATTAAACAGTGAATCCTTTTTCTGCTTCAGCATTCCGGGATTATTCTGATGAGTTTCTTCAATGATGAGATTTTCGACATAAATTTTCACAAGCTTATCATCATCTATCTTGCTGTTCTCGCAAGCAGACAACACAAAGAGTAGCAACACAATTAGAATTACAAAACTATTTCTTCTTACTTGCTTCAAAGAGAATCCGTTTTTCGCGATCACTTAATCCTTGGTATCCGCTCTGAGAAATCTTATCAAGAATCTTATCAATTTCATCTTGGTTAACCTCTTCATCAGACGGTTTGTTATTTATATCGTAAAACTTTGCTTCTTCAACATCGTAATCATTCGCCGGTTTTTTCTGATATCTTGGTCTAAATGGATTACTGCCCGGCTTTTTGAAATTACTAAACATCCGGTTAACATTTATCTGCTTCCTACGGTCAATCAGAATGAAAATTAAGGCTGTTAAAGCTCCCCCGATATGAGCCAGATGAGCTACAAATGAAGGTTCGCGCACCGAAATAAATTCTATGACTATTAAAAATGTTATAAGATATTTTGCTTTTACCGGTATAAGAAAAGAAAACATTACGTATCGATCAGGGAAGTACATTGCAAAAGCAATCATAATGCCGTAAACAGCACCGCTCGCGCCTATTGTATATCCTAATGAATCGGACAATAACGGAGCGCCAAGCAACTGCAACATGCCCGCACCTAATCCGCTTAGAAGATAGAAAAGCAAGAATTTCTGAGAGCCCATTATATTTTCTATTTCCATTCCAAACATCCACATCATCAGCATGTTAAAGAAAATGTGCATAAAATCGCCGTGCATGAATTGGTATGTTAATAATTGCCAAATCTGGAAATTGGAGTTTATTCCTTCTAGTGGATTTAAGGCAAAGTAGTGACTCAGTATTAATTCACCCGGAACTCCTCCAAATGTTAAACTTCCAAATATCATCTGAATGAAATAAACAGCTATGTTTATAATCAGAAGGTTCTTTATCATTGGTGGGAAGAATGAAAAGCCTCCAGATGGACGGTAGTAATCGCGTGAATCTAAACCCATTTTTTTTCCTTAAATAATATGTCTTAAAAAGGAAGAGTAAGACTTGTTCCCAAGCTTACTCTCTCTTTTTTATAACAACAAGTTACTGTGCATCGTTCAATGCTGCAACGCCGGGTAAAACTTTTCCTTCAAGAAATTCTAGCGAAGCGCCGCCGCCGGTAGAAACGTGAGAAACTTTGTCATCCAAGCCAGCTTTACTAATTGCAGCTGCGGAATCGCCTCCGCCAATTATTGTAACAGCGCCGTTGCCGGTTGCTTCAGCCAATGCTTGTGCAATTGCATTTGATCCGGTTGCAAAGTTATCAAATTCAAATACACCCATAGGTCCGTTCCAAACAATTGTTTTGCTTTCCAAAACTATTTTGGCAAACTCGTCAACTGTATTTGGTCCAATATCTAATCCCATTTTATCAGCTGGGATTTTATTTGAATCAACCACATTTGCCGGAGATTCGTTCTTAAATTCCGGAGCTACAACATTGTCTTTTGGTAAAAGAACCTTTGCTTTGCATGTTTTGAATTTCTCAAGCATCTCCTTAGCTAAGTCAATTTTCTCAGCTTCAAGCAATGATGTTCCAATCTCGTAACCCATTGCTTTATAGAATGTGTAAGCCATTCCGCCGCCTATAAGCAAGTAATCTACTTTAGGAAGAAGATTTTCAATCACATCAATTTTGCCGGAGATTTTTGAACCGCCAAGAATTGCCGTAAAAGGACGAACCGGATTAGCAACTGCTGTTCCGAGATAATCTAGTTCTTTCTGCATTAAGTAACCGGAAGCGCAAACTTTAATAAACTTTGTTACGCCTTCTGTTGAAGCATGAGCGCGGTGAGCCGAGCCAAATGCATCGTTAATGTAAACATCGCCAAGTTCTGCTAACTGCTGAGCAAATTCCGGAACATTCTTTTCTTCTTCAGAATGGAAGCGCAAATTTTCAAGCAATAAAACTTCGCCATCTTTCAAAGAATCTACAATTAATTTTACTTGCTCTCCAACGCAATCCGGCGCAAACTTCACTTCTGTTTCCAACAATTCGCCTAAGCGAACCGCAACCGGCTTCAAACTGTACTTTGGATTTGGACCGCCTTTCGGTCTTCCAAGATGACTCATCAAAATACATTTTCCACCCTCAGCAATAATTTTCTTTACTGTTGGGAGCGCAGATGTAATTCTAATGTCATCCGTAATCTTCAAATTTTCATCTAACGGAACGTTGAAATCAACACGTACAAGAACTCTCTTACCTTTCAGTTCAACGTTATCAATACTAAGTTTTTTCATGTTTCCTCCAAAATCTTCGTGATAAAAAGACGTCCGCCGGTTGGCGGACGTCATGGCAAAAAATATAATTTACTTGTTAAGCCATCTTAAGAAGTAAATCAACTACACGGTTTGAATAACCCCATTCGTTATCATACCATGTAACAATCTTGAAGAATCTCTTTTCGCCCTTCAAATTATTTTGTTTTGTAGCAAGTGAATCGTAAATCGAAGAACGTTCATCGTGAATGAAATCTGTAGAAACAACTTCTTCGTTAGCATAACCTAAAATTCCGTTTAGGTAAGTTTCACTTGCCTTCTTTAACAAAGCGTCAATTTCTTCAATTGAAGTTTCTTTTTCAGAACGGAAAGTTAAATCAACTACTGATACATCCGCAGTTGGAACGCGGAAAGACATACCGGTTAATTTACCTTTTGTAGCCGGAAGTACTTCGCCAACAGCTTTAGCAGCACCGGTTGTTGAAGGAATAATATTAATTGCAGCAGCGCGACCGCCTCTCCAATCTTTCTTAGATGGACCATCAACAGTTTTTTGTGTAGCTGTGTAAGAGTGAATTGTTGTCATCAAACCGGTTTCAATTCCAATTCCTTCTTTGAGAAGAACGTGAACTACAGGAGCTAAACAGTTAGTTGTGCAAGAAGCATTGGAAACGATTGGGTGTTTTGCGGCATCGTATTCGTTATCATTAACTCCCATAACTATTGTCTTAACTTCGCCTTTGCCAGGAGCAGAAATAAGAACTTTCTTTGCGCCTGCTGCTAAATGTCCTTTAGCTTTTTCAGAATCGGTAAATAAACCTGTTGATTCGATAACTATATCAACACCCAATTCTTTCCAGGGCAATTGTGAAGGTTCTTTCTGAGCCATAATACATTTCGTTTCAGCACCATTGATAACAAGAATATCATCAGCTTCTAATGATGGATCACTTTTTTTGCTGGAAAGCGTTCCTTTAAATCTTCCATGAATTGAATCATATTTTTGTTGATAAGCAAAATATTTTGCGTCGGTGCTAACATCAACAACTGCCACGACGTCTACTTCTTTTCCAAGAAGGTTTCTTTCGGCCAGAACTCCAATTATTTGTCTACCTATTCTACCGAATCCATTGATACCTACTTTTACTGCCATTAGTACTTTCTCCTATTACATGTGGTTATGTTTTTCAATGGCAAATATAGAAATTCGTGTTAGAAGTTTCAACGAGCCCAAATTGTCTCATAATTTCAAAATCACCGTTGTTCCTTAATCCCGAAAAAATTATCTTGCTTTTGAAACATCCGAGATTCTTAAATAAAAAGTAGAGGGCTTTAATGGCGGCTTCCGAGTTTCTTACATTCGTTCCAATTTTTTCAGAATTAGGGAACGATGCTTTAGAAAAAATTGAAAAAATAGGTTCGAGAAAGGGGTACGCAAAAAACGATGTTGTTTTAATGGAAGAGGATGCGGGTACTGCCTTATTCGTAATTGTTAAGGGAAAAGTAAAAGTAAGCAGAAACAGCGGCGACGGAAGAGAAGTTATACTTACAATTTTAGGAGAAAGCGATTTCTTCGGCGAGATGGCTATCCTAGATGGACTGACTCGCTCCGCAACAGTAACTGCTGTGGATGAGAGCGAACTTTTCATAATTCAAAGAAACGACTTTCTGAATCTTTTATACGAGCATCCTGAAGTTTCTGTAGCTCTTCTCCAAGAACTTACCAGAAGATTAAGAAATGCTGATATGAAGATCAAAGCATTATCTCTTAAAGACGCTGAAGGAAAAGTAGCAACTGTTATTCTTCAACTTGCAGATGATATAGGCAAAATTAAACAAGGCAAAGTTGAAATTGAGAAGCTGCCGTTACAGCAAGATCTGGCAAACATGGCTGGAACCTCAAGAGAAACCATTTCAAGAACGCTTCATTCATTTGCAAAAAAAGGTCTGGTGGAAATGGAAGGTTCAAAACTCAGAATTCTTGATTATGAAAAGTTTAAGGAAAAATTCTTTTAATAATGCCAAACAAAATTGATTTACACACTCATACACTTTACTCTGATGGGGCTTTAGCACCTTGTGAGTTGGTTGAACTTGCTCACCTTAATGGTCTGCAAACTATAAGCATCACCGATCATGATTCAATGAATGCGCTGAAAGAAGCAACCGAATGCGCACGCGATCTCGGTATGGATATCATTACAGGTGTTGAAATTAGTACCGACCTTGATGACAAAGAAATACACCTTCTCGCCTACTTTATTGATGAGGGCAATGAAGAACTTCAGAAGTACTTAAGCTTCTTCCGCGATGAACGATTGCACCGCGCAAAAAGAATGGTAAAAAAGCTGCAAAATCTCGGGCTAAAAATTACGCTTGATGATGTACTCGATTACGCTAAAAACTCCGCTGTTGGCAGACCCCACATTGCTTATGCTATGACCGATCTTGGCATTGTTAAGAATTATCAAGAAGCTTTTGAGAGATATATTGGCGATTACGGACCGGCTTTCGAGCGGAAAATTCACGTCTCACCCCAAAGCGCTTTAAAACTAATTAATGATTCCGGCGGACTTTCCTTTATAGCTCATCCCGGTTATATGAAAGAACATTTGCTGATGAGTTTGATTAAAGCGGGCGTAGATGGAATTGAAGTGATTCACCCTTGCCATAACGAGAACCAAATCCAGTTTTACCGCGGGATTGTAAACCAATATTGCCTGTTGGAATCGGGCGGCTCCGATTTCCATGGAGGGAAAAAAATGGATAACGATAATCTCGGCAAATATTATATTTCGGGTAGTCAATTGGACGCAATGAGAAAAATGCTTCAGAAGAACAGTGCATAAAACTTACCACAAAACATATCGCGCATGAAACTTTCTACTTTTTGATCAAACATTTATAGGTAAATTTGCCCATTACTTTTTCTACCATCTGTAACCACAAAACGAGGATTAGATGAAAGCATCAAAAATTGTTTTGATTCTTTTTGTTTCTGCTATTAGTCTGCTGGGTCAAAACTTCGGCAAATGGAAAATTCATGCCGATATGAAAACAATAAGCGGCACTGTAGCAATGGGTAACAATATTTGGGCAGCTACTTCCGGCGGAGCGTTCAAAACCGGAACTGTTGATTCTTCCTTCCAAATTTTTACAAAAGCAGATGGTTTAAGCAGCCAAAATTTAACGGCTATTGGCGTTGATGCCGGTAATAACATTTGGTTTGGTTCCGGTGAAGGGCACATAAACATTCTCAATCCCGAAACAAATACCATTGAAAAGATTTTGGACATTTTTAACTCGAGCAAAATTAAAAAAGCTATCAATAATATTTTTGTTAAAGGCGATTCAATTATTGTCTCAACTGATTTTGGGATTACCGTTATCAGCGCACAAAAACTTTCGCTGCTTGATAGCTTCTTAAAACTCGGCAATTTTTCTGCAGAGACTAAAGTACTAAGCACATTTAAGAGTAATCTGTTTTATGTCTGTACGGAATCCGGAGTGGCAATACAGAAAGCCGGCGCTCAAAACCTTTCAGCACCGGAATCATGGAATAATTATACTTTGAACAGCAACGGAAAGACTATTACGCCTTACAAAATTCTCCAGTTCAACTCGGATGTTCTATTAGCTACTTCAAATGGCGTTTACAAGTTTCAGAATAATACCTGGAACCCATTCCTTCTAAGCGAAAGAAAAATTGTTGATCTTGCTGTGAGCAATAATTCCCTTCTACTTATTTCCGAAGATTCTCTATACCAGTATTCAAATTCTCAAATAACAACACTATATAATAATTCGTCAGTTACATTCAGAATGCTGAATCTATCCCCATCTGCTATTTATATATCTACAGCCAACGGTTTAATTGAATTGAAAAACAACAAAACTAGAATGCTTTTACCAAGTTCGCCGGCGAGCAATTCGTTTTTGAATATGGCTATAGCACCAAACGGATCAGTCTGGATTGCAACAGGAAAAGACCTTACCGGCAAGGGCTTTTTTCAATTCGATGGTGAAAAATGGAAAATTTTCAATATGAAAAATTATCCTCAGCTAGTTTCAGATGCTATCTACAATCTTTCTATTGGAAGCGACACGACTATTTACTTAGGAACCTGGGGAAAAGGTGCAATCTTTTATAAAAACGGGAAATTCGATGTTTTCAACACAACAAATTCCGGTATGTCTGGTATTCCGGCTGATGATAAATTTCTTGTAATTTCAGATTTAAAACCAGATTCAAAAGGAAATGTTTGGTTTGTTAATCCTCTTTCTTCTGCCGGCAAACCTTTAAGTGTTTACACAAAGGATAAAAAGTGGATTCACTATTCATTCACCAACCCGACCATCTCAACAAACGAATTCCTCGATAAAATGGTTATTGACGAAAATAACGTTAAATGGTTTTTCGCTACTCAAGGTAACCGGGGAATTTATTATTTCAACGATAAGGGAACTTTAGAAAACACTTTGGATGATACTCAGGGTTACATTTCAAAGTCGGATGGTTTATCAAGCGATTTGATTTCTTACCTCACCTTAGATAGACGGGGACAACTATGGATTGGAACTGATGTGGGCGTAAATATGATTAGCGATCCTACAAGACCAAAAACTACCCTTTCCACTTTAGTCGGGCTTTCAGTTCGCAATCAATCGGTAAACTGTATTGCTGTTGATCCCATAGACCAAAAATGGGTTGGAACAAATAATGGTGTTTTCGTTTTATCCTCTGATGGATATCAACTGATCAATTATTTTAACGCTAAGAACAGTCCATTACCGAATGATAATGTGATGAGTATTACAATTGATTCCAAGAGCGGGAAAGTTTATATAGGCACCGATTATGGTTTGGCTGAGCTTTCAACATCTTTCATCGAACCAAAAGAAAGTTTTGAGAGCCTTTACATCTATCCAAATCCATTTGTTATTGGCAAAGAAGAAAGCAGCGTAACAATAGACGGCTTGATACGTAACAGCAGCATTAAAATTCTAAGTGTAACCGGAGATTTGGTTGCAAACTTTGAAACTCCCGGCGGGAAAATTGCTTTCTGGAATGGCAAAGACTCTAACGGAAATTTGGTATCGAGCGGAGTTTATTTCATTGTAGCTTTCGATGAAGAAGGCAACAACATCAAAACATCTAAAGTTGCTGTAATTAGAAAATAGGGTTTGGCTTCAATTTTATGATAGATATTTCTAATCTCTCGATTCAGTTTACAGGCGAAAATTTATTCGAAGGAGTAAATCTTAGAATTTCCCGCCACGATAAAGTTGCGCTTGTTGGTTCAAACGGAACCGGCAAATCAACTTTTCTTAAACTTCTTTATGGGATAGAGCAGCCGGAAACCGGAAGCATCAAGAAGCAAAAAGGAATCCGCATCGGCTACCTTCCGCAAGATATAATTGCATTCCGCGGGCAAACACTTTTCAACGAAGTAAAAACTTCCCTTCCGGATATTCGCTCTTTAGATGAGCGGGAAAGGTTAGTTTTGGAAAATTTGAATGACCAAACCATTTCCGAAGAAGACCGTGCGGAAGTTCTTGAAGAGTTGGGAGAAATCCATCTTAGAAAAGATCAAATAGATTTTTACTCTGCAGATTCAAGAATTGAAAAAGTGTTGATGGGCTTGGGCTTCCGTGAAAAAGATTTTTTCCGCCGTACTGAAGAATTTTCCGGCGGCTGGCAAATGCGCATTCAGATGGCTAAGATTCTTCTCTCTCAAAACGATTTACTGTTGATGGATGAGCCTACGAACCACCTTGATATTGACACGCTTGGCTGGCTGATAGATTATCTTCAATCATCAGATGCCGCGCTGCTAATAATTTCCCACGATAGGCATTTCATTAATTGCGTTACGAACAGAACTATCGAAGTCTTTGATAGACAAATAAATTTTTATTCCGGCAACTACAGCCAATATTTAGTTTACAAAGAAGAGCGCGAAAAACAATTACTTGCTTTACAGAAAAACCGCGAGAAGCGTAAAAAAGAAATTGAAGGATTTGTAGAACGGTTCCGCTACAAAGCCTCGAAAGCAAGGCAGGTACAAAGCCGTGTTAAACAGCTTGAGAAAATTGAAACGATTGATTTAGCTTCCGATGAAAAGAAAATTGAGCTTCGCTTCCCCGACCCTCCTAAAAGCGGTGTTGTACCGGTTGAGATTAAAAATCTAAACCATTCCTATGGCTCTTTAGATGTTTTGAAGAATGTAAATCTTCAGATCGAACGCGAGGATAAGATTGCTATTGTTGGACCAAACGGAGCCGGTAAAACAACACTTGCTAAGATTATTGCATCAAAGTTAACTGCAACAAATGGTACTATTACGCTTGGGCACAACACTATTTTATCTTACTATGAACAAGAAGTCGCCGATTCAATTGATCCGGAATACGATTTAATTGATGCGCTTGAAGAGGTGAACAATGACTTATCTGCCGGACAGTTGCGGGGGATTCTTGGCTCGTTTCTCTTTTCCGGCGATGATGTATTCAAAAAAATCAAAGTGCTTTCGGGCGGAGAAAGAAGCAGGGTCGCGCTTTCTCGTCTTCTGCTAACCAAAGCCAACCTAATTATTTTGGATGAACCGACAAACCATTTGGATTTTTCCTCTAAAGCAATTTTGCAAGAAGCGTTAATGAATTTTAGCGGCACATTAATTATCGTCTCGCACGATATTGATTTCCTTCGCCCTATCGTAAATAAAGTAATTGAAATTAGAGATTGCTTTGTAAAAGTCTTCCCGGGTGATATTGATTACTATATGTTGAAACGCCAGGAGATTCTTGAGCAAAAAACAGAAGCAGTCGAAACTTCTTCTGCCGATAAAACAAACAGAAAAGATCAAAAAAGAATTGAAGCTGAACTGCGCCAGAAAAAGTTTGCGGCTACAAAAGAGTTGAGAGCGAAACTTGAAAAGTGTGAAAAGGAAGTTGCGAACTTAGAAGAATTGAAAAGTAAATTGGAAAGCGAACTTTCCGATGCTAAGATTTTTACCAACCCACAACTTGCTAAAGAGAAGAACTTGGAATACGAAAAAACTAAAGTTGAGCTTGATACAACTTATCACCTTTGGACAGAATTAAGTGACAAGCTCAAAGGAATCGAAAAAAGTTTTGACGCTAATTAGTTGCCCAGAAACTCTTCTGCTAAAGCAATTCCGCCATATAAAGCTGCATCATCGCCAAGTTTCGTTTCAAAGATTTTAACACATTTGCCCGGAGCTTCCAAAACTGATTCATTAAAAGCTTTGGAAATAATTGGCACCATAAATTCGTGCATAGCCTCAATCACACCACCGCCCAGCACAATAGTATCAATGTTCAGCAGAGTTGTAATGCTACCCAGGACAGTTCCTATAGTCTTGCCGGCTTTCGTTAATTGCTTAATAACAACCGGGTCTTCCTTCTTAAGAGCTTCCAGAAGTGCTTTGCTTTTTATCTGCTTCTTTGACTTGGCATAATCCTTTAGAACACTCTTCTTCCCTTTCCCCAAATTCTTTTTTATTTCACGAACAATTGCAGTACGGCTTGCCATCAATTCAAATGTTGAATGAACCGGCGAAATAGAGAATGCACCTTTTCCGTCAACAAGCATGTGCCCAATTTCTCCGGCGTAGAAAGATGAGCCGCGGTAAATTTTTCCATCAAAGAAAAGAGCGCCGCCAATTCCGGTCCCAACAAAAACAACAATCATGTTTTTTACTTCACCATTCAGCTCGTAATTCTTGATTCCAAGTCCGGCAAGGTTAACATCATTCTCTATTAAAACCGGAATGGAAATTTGGCTGGAAAGCGCTTCCTTAATATTAAACTCAACTAATCCTAAATTTGGTGCAACGGCAATAACTCCGGTTGCCGGATTAACAGTGCCCGGAACTCCCATACAGACAGCTTTAATATCATTTTCAGTTAGATTGTTTTCAGCTAAAATTTGCTTAACGGATTCTGAAATAGCGCGGACAATTTCATCGCCCCCCTTTCCGGTATCTGTGGCAACCTTTACTCTCGCTACAATTTCATTTTGGTTATTAATTAGAGCAGAAAGAATTTTTGTTCCGCCTAAATCCACACTGATGATATACGAAGCCGCCATTTTGTCTCCGGTTGTGTCTATATATACTGCAAGAATAGTTATTTAATTTTTACTAAATTTCTCTTGGTAAATGATAAATGAATTGTGATTTCTACTCACTTAAGATAATAGTTTTTTGAATTATGCGGGAGAGCTAATGCATATAAATTTTTCGAACATTCCGGCACACCAGAACTTGTTCTTGGATTATATTGAGGAATTTGACAATGTTGCCAGATTTTACGGCAAAAATTTTAGAGATATAGAGCAGTATCTACCTCATTTCCAAAAGCTGGCGGGGCAAGATAGACCGCACCGCGCTGTGCTTTCGGAAATTATACAGACTCAATATCTTAACCAAAAGATTTCTAAAGCAACTCAGCACAACATTGAACTTCTTGCTTACCCAAAAACTATTGCTGTAGTTACCGGGCAGCAATTAGGACTTTTTGGCGGACCACTTTATACTTTCTTTAAAACAATTACCGCAGTTAAACTTTGCCTATTTCTAAAAGAGCAGTTTCCGGATTTTAATTTTGTTCCGGTTTTTTGGCTTGAAGGCGACGACCACGATTTTGACGAAGTGCGCAATTTTTCCATACTTAGCAACGACAACTCGCTGCTGAATATCAGGTATGAAGATGGTCTTGAAGAAGAGATTAACCGTGGTTCAATCGGCGGATTGAAATTTAATGAAAACCTAAATGCTGTTTTTGAAAACTTAAACAGCTCACTCCGCGAAACAGAATTCAAAGCTTCCTTAGTTGATCTGCTTAAATCAATCTATCAGCCTGGGAAAACATTTTTAGAAACCTTCCGTGAATTGATGATGAACTTCTTCGATGAATACGGATTGGTTTTATTTAATCCGCTTGACAGCAAAGCAAAAAGATTGCTCATCCCGGTATTCAAGAAAGCTATAGCAGAATACGCCGAACAATCAACAGCATTGGTTGAAAGAAGCGCTGAGTTAGAAGAAACTTACCACGCGCAAGTAAAAGTTAAACCCATCAATATGTTTTATGTTGATGAAAATGAGCGCGCTCTGATAGAGCCGACAGATACAGGCGATCTTCGTTTGAAAGGTAAAAGAAAGAAATTCTCTTTTGAAGATTTACTTAACCAGATTGAGTTTACTCCGGAGAAGTTTAGTCCAAATGTTTTGCTGCGCCCTATCTGCCAGGACTATTTATTTTCAACCGGTTTTTATATTGGCGGACCGGGAGAAATTAGCTATTTCGCTCAGGTAAATCCGTTGTACGAAATTTTCGATATAGAAGAACCATTTATCTATCCGCGCTCCAGCGCAACAATAGTTGAGCAAGGCGTTAATCAAGTTCTCAGCAAGCATTCATTTACTTACACAGATATTTTTAGCGAAGAAGAAGAACTGATACGTAGAATCGTGAAAGCATCTTCCGAATTGAATTTGGATGCTCTCTTTGCTAAATCGAATGAAGAAGTGACGAAAATCTTTGTTGAGATTTCTGAAAAACTCACTTTAGTAGATAAAACGCTTGGCGATCTTTCTGAAAAGTCGAAACAAAAAATTGAGCAGACTTTAGATTATCTAAAGAGCAAATCTTCTGATGCTGAAAAACGGAAATATGAGACTTCAATTAGGCAGATAACAAAAGTTAGAAACATTCTATTCCCTAACGGCAGTCTTCAAGAAAGGGAAATTAACTTCATCTACTTTGTGAATAAGTATGGCATGGACTTTATGAAATGGATGCACAACGAATTGGAGATAAACAAGTTCGAGCATCAAATATTGGAGTTATAAAACCAGATTAGTTAGCTGCTCGTAAAATTTTGGGTTTGAGATTCCAACGCACTCAAAGCCGGAAACAGTTCCGCCATTTTCTAACAAAGAAGAAAGAACTCCAAAAGTCATTGCAATTCGGTGGTCATCGTAGCTTTCAAATTGTGCCGGAATTGAGGAGGGTTTTCCGCGCAATTCAAAGCCATCTTCAAACTCGATCACTTCTAAGCCGACCTTCTTATAGTTATCGCAAAGGGATTTTATTCTATCGGATTCTTTTACACGCAATTCCTTTGCGTTTTCAATTCTGAAATTTCCCTCGGCAAATAAACCGGCGACCGACAAGATTGGAATCTCATCAATTATATTAGGAATGATTTCTTTTGAAATAACAACATTTTTCAATTGGCTTGAAGCTACACGAATATCGCCGGTTTCTTCTCCACCCTCTTTTCTCTGGTTAAGTATTTGTATGTCTCCACCCATTTGCTGCAAAACAGAAACTAAACCTGTACGGGTTGGATTAAGAGAAACATTGCGGATGGTTATTTCCGAATCCTTTACTAACAATGCTGCCACAATAAAAAATGCCGCGCTGGAAATATCTGCCGGGACGGTAATATCAGTCGGCTTGGGATAATTCTTCTTTGAAGCAAAAATCTTCATTCCATTTTCGGTTGGAACTGTTTTTAGACCAAGCATCAACTCCGTATGATTTCTTGTTGGAACCGGCTCGATAAATTCTGATTCTTCATCTAAATGGATAGCAAGCAAAATCATAGCGCTTTTTACTTGAGCGCTGGCAACTTGAAATGTGTAATAGATACTATGTATTTCATCTGACGGAAATATTTTCAGCGGCAGAGTTCCATTTTCATTTGCAGAAAGTTTTGCGCCCATTAATTTAAGCGGCTCAACAATCCGTTTCATTGGTCTTTTTGATAAAGAAGCATCGCCAATGATTTCCGTTTCAAAATTTTGCGCTGCTAAAATTCCACTAATTAATCTTGTCGTCGTTCCGGAATTCCCGGCATCGAGTTGGGATTGCGCCAGAGTAAGCTTCCCAATTCCCTTTCCAATTACTTCAATTGTGTTTCCATCTCTCTTAAATTCGCAGCCCATTTTGGCAAAGCAGTTCATCGTTGAAGAAACATCCTCAGATTCGGAACAATTGCGTATTACCGATTTTCCTTCTGCCATCGAAGCAAACATTACAGCGCGGTGAGAAATTGATTTATCACCGGCAAGAAACAATTCCCCTCTCAAACTTTTTATTTTCTCAAATTTTTGAATCATTTGTCACACCACTTATCAATTAAATTATCGAGCTCCTCTTTTGTAAAACTAGGAACCGAGTACATACCTTTTAGAAATCTCTGCCTCTGTGCTTCATACAAGATTACTGCTGAGGCAACAGATACATTTAAACTCTGCACCATTCCACGCATTGGTATATAAAACGATTTATCAACCAGCTTTTGCAATTCCGGCGATACGCCACGTTTCTCATTGCCCATTACGATTGCAACTGGTCCGGTCAAATCCAATTCGTATAGATCAACCGCGTTTTCGTCTAACATACTCGCGTAAATTTTGTAACCAAGTTTATGCAGCTCGTCGCAGCAATCTTTTTCTGATTTATACCTCTGAATATCAATCCATTTGTTTGCGGAAGAAGCAGTAACTTTATTCAGTTTTGGGAATTCTTCAATAGTATAAAGTAAGCCAACATTCTGTACGCCGGTAGCATCGCAAGAACGAAGAATTGCGCTAACATTATGTGAATCGTGAATATTTTCCAGAATTAACCGCAGCGAAGCTTGCCTCGCCTCGGCAGCTTGCGTTAATCTCTGAAGCCTTCTTTCTGTCTTAAATTCTCTCATCCCTTATCAAAAATCAATTTATAGATTAAGTCCGGAGATTCTCTTCTCGCCAAATCAATTTTAATTTTCAGATTCGGACGCTGCAAATAATACTTTAGCAACTCAACAGTTTTCGTAATCGCTTCTTCCTCTTCATGTGCCCACGACTCACAACCATGAATAGAAGGAACGTTGGTTGAAAAACCATCATCGGTTTTTGTTACGATTAAATCCAATACCAAGAAGAATCTCCATTAATGGGTGGCTAATTTATTCACTATCTAGCCATTGCGCAATTTTTCAGCAAACTTTTTACTGCTGTCGCGGACCACTCCGCGACAGAAACACCTTTCTTTAGTCATGGCATGATCATTACGATGGAGGGAAGCTGTTCTGTTACATAATCCCGAATAGGAAATACTTGGACAGAAAAATATTAACATGATAATGGATTTAATGAGCAATATTATTCACTCATTAGTGAATTGTTTTATACCGTCCCTAAAGGGACTTAACAAATATTGTGTATTCATTATTCTATAGATATTTCGCTCCTTCGAAGGAGTCCTTCGGACTAACGGAGCTAAAAGTCCCGTAGGGATAAAATATCTATAAGTAAATGAATACCAAATAAACCAAAGTCCCTTTAGGGACGATACAGAGAACATCTATGCTCATTGCTATCTCGGTTTTGAGGCTTATAGACTTGTGAAATTCCTTGATTATCAAAACTTCAATAAGTAAGTTGCAAACGACAACGGGGTTCCATTCTAGGCTTCTTCCGGGGGAACTGAGAAACTGCAAAAATTACGAATTGCGATTTATGAATTACGAAATAACTAAAACAACAGCGTGCATACTTGTCCTCCGAAAGGCGGATATGTGTTCTTAAGTAACCAATCGGGCAGTAAAGTAATAGTTATATGCTTGGTTCATAAAGTAACCTTGTGTATGGTTTGTAAATCATTAATTGGAGTAGTTATGGAAAGATATTCTGAGTTAGAAGTGTTCTTTAGAATTAAAAATGAAGCAAAATATTTTGTTGGTGAACAAATTGAATTATTCCGCAAAAAGTTCGCAAAGTTTCTTGGTTGCAATGACGCAATGGTCAACATTAACAATATCTTTTTTGATGGGAATTCTTTCTCTTTTAATTTGGTAGTGTCGGTGTTCGTTGAAGTCCCGAAAAACGAGCAAGTTGAAGAAACATTGCGGCGCACAATAAATGGGACGTACAACGATAAGAAAGTTGCTTTCATCTTCAAAAATGTTGAATATCCCGTCAATGAAGTTGATAGCATTCTTAAGCTGTACCAAGCGATATACGATGGACTTTTCATTTATTGAGATTTTCTTTGATTCGCAAATATTCGGCAAGTTCAGCGTGTTCAATAATGGTTATTGGCAATTCTATTTTCTTGATTGAGGTTATATAACCAAGACTAAGCGGAAAATTTGTAATTAGATGTCCATAGCCTTTTGCCGAAAAGATTCTTGGGAATAGTTTATCTGGCTGGTTTGGTGTTACTTCAAATGCAGAATAGTTATGTAAAAAATCATGTTCTATTTTGTAACGTGGTACTAATTTGTTAAACATATTAATACCTTTTGTTTTACCTGCTCTTTGTAATATTGTTTGTAGCAGTATCATCATAAGTTTACCCAGATGAGTGATGGATGTCGCTCCTGGGGAGAGGGAATAGAACAAATTCCCCCGGTCAGTTCTTGTTCAACTGGCTGAAAGGCATCTTAAAGAAGAAATCCACACACTGAGATGATCAGGGAATGTCACTGGATCAATCGTTTTTATGATGTCGAATTCAAGAATGTTATGACGTCTAACAATCTTGAAGTGGTAGCAACGCCACGATAAATAAGCTCATTCCATTAACGGATTGAGGCGCCTCGATCCTTTTCGTAATGAGAAATCAAAATGAAAAAGGTAGAGATTAAGGTAGATGTCAAAATAAATATTGCTCTATGTCTTTGGGCTTTAATTTATCTTTTGGCAATCATACTACGTTAATTGAGGTGTGGAGAGTTACGGCTCTCCCACTTCATTTTAATAAATATTTTCATAAATAGATACTTTGAACTATTTGTAAGGATAACAAAATGAATAATTTCAAAATTGGTGATGTCGTTTACTTAAAAAGTGGCAGTCCAGCAATGACTGTTACTTCGTTAAGTGAGGATCATTGTCACGTTGCTTGGCACGATCAAGGCAAAGAACACACGGGTTATTATCCTTTAGAAGCATTAACAAAAGAAAATCCAAACTCTGTTCCACCTTCTGGATTCCAAAAGAGTTAATGTTTCCTTAGCTGTCGCGGACCACTCCGCGACAGAACTACCCTTCTTTCGTCATGGTAGAACCATGACGGCGGGGAGAAGTTTTCTCATGCTGTCACGGACCTTTCCGTGACAGATAATTACATTAATAACCAACTACGCTTGTATCTACAAACAAAACCGAATGATCATTTTCCTTAGCTGTCGCGAACCACTCCGCGATAGAACTACCCTTCTTTCGTCATGGTAGGACCATGACGACGCGGGAAATAGCGGTGTAAAACCTAGAGATTCTTCACCCACCTTTGGCAGACTTCTCATGCTGTCACTGACCATTCCATGACGGATACTTACATTAATAACCAACTACATTTGTATCTACAAACAAAACCGAATGATCATTTACCAAGTAATTCCTCGCACTAGAGTATTTATAGTCTTCTTGTTTCTTCACTAACCCGCCTTTCACCGGGTTCTCGTGTATATACTTTAAGTTCCCGTAGAATTCCTTCTTTGTTCTAATTACATTATCATCAAATCTTGGCATCCATAACTTTCTTTTTTGATCTGAATAGTTTTCCGCTTCACTTTCAAATATCCTTTTGTATTCCTCACTTTTACTTAAGTAATCTAATACATCCCAAGCCGTGTACTTTTTAATATCTCTCATTATTGAAGACACTGTTCCCATTGTAGGGTCGTTTTGAATTATCCAGTGGAAATGAGATGGCATTATTACATAGCCAAGAATTTTAAAGCAATATTTCTTTTGATAATATCTTATGTTTTTGACGAGCAGTTCACAAACATTATTATTGGTGAAGACCGGTAGGAATCTAACAACTGTTGTAGTGATAAAGAAAAATGTCTCGTCGGTTAAATTATTTCTACCCCGTAAACCCATTGTGTTTACATTCCCTTTGTTACTATGAAAACAACTTGCTTTCTGCCAACTTCTCTTTCGTCATGGTAGGACCATGACGACGCGGGAAGTTGCGTTGCAAAACTGTGAGATTCTTCATTCGCTCCAACTTAGCCGTCGAGCTGGTCGCTCATTCAGAATGACAAAAGATTTTTAGTAACTCCCTTCGCCAACACCGCCACTAACAATTTTAACGCTCGCGCTCGCGCCAATTCTATCTGCTCCGCTTGCAATCATTACTCTTGCATCCTCGGCTGTTCTAACACCGCCGGAAGCCTTAACGCCCATATCAGAACCAACGACTAATCTCATTAACGCGATATCGCCGGCAGTAGCGCCGCCTTTGCTAAATCCGGTAGATGTTTTAACAAAATCAGCTTTAGCTTTTTTACTAAGCACGCACGCTTTAATTTTTTCTTCATCGGTCAGCAACGCCGTTTCAATAATTACTTTACTCAAAACTCTCGATCTTTTTCCGGCAAGTACAACTTGATTAATGTCGTTAAAAACATAATCGTATTCGCCTTGCTTCAACATTCCGACATTAATAACCATATCAATTTCTTCAGCACCATTTTGAATAGCTTGCTCTGCTTCTGCACGTTTTACTTCTGTTGTTGTAGAGCCTAACGGGAATCCAATGACAGTGCAAACTTTTACAACTGAGCCACGCAAGAGATCGCGGCACATTTTCACATAACAAGGATTGATACAAACGCTCGCAAAGCTATAAGTTCTTGCTTCGGAACAAAGTGTGCGTATTTCATCCGGGGTCGCATCCGGTTTTAAGAGTGTGTGGTCAATCATTCTCGCTACTTTTTGATCAATCTTCTGCACTTCAACACCAATACCGGCAGCAATTCTTTCAGCGCCGTTTGTAATGATGTTATTTACCGCCGTAGGTTGATCAACTACATTTCGTTCCCAGCCGGCGCAGGTGCCGCCGGTGCAATAAAAATTCTGCAGCGCTTTTTCGATGAACACTTCGGATACGACTTTGTCAATTATTGGTGAGCTCATATATTAGTTCAGTTTTTGATTGGTCATTTTTATATATGCAAGAAAAGTATTTTGTAGAAGCATTGCAATCGTCATTGGTCCTACACCGCCGGGGACCGGAGTAATGAAAGAAGTTTTTGGCGAGACGTTCTCAAAATCAACATCGCCAACAAGTTTATATCCTTTCTTCTGCGAAGCGTCTTCCACTCTATTTATTCCAACATCAATTACAACAGCACCATCTTTTACCATTTCTGCGGTAATGAAATTCGGTTTGCCGATTGCCGCTATTAAAATATCTGCTTGCTTAGTGAATAAAGAAATATCTTTTGCTGCCGAGTGGCAAATGGTAACAATCGCGTTTGCACCCTCTTTCTTTTGAAGAAGCATATTTGCTACCGGCTTACCAACTATGTTGCTTCTTCCAACTACAACAACATGTTTGCCATCAGTCGGAATTTTGTAGCGCTTCAGCAATTCAACAACTCCGTGCGGTGTGCAAGGTAGCAGTGCATCTTTTCCAATTACCAGATTGCCAACACTCACCGGATGAAATCCATCCACATCTTTTCGCGGATCAATCGCTTCGATCACTTTGTCTTCACTTATATGTTTTGGAAGAGGGAGCTGAACTAGGATTCCATGATAACTATAATCTTCGTTATATTTTTTTACTAAGTCTAGAAGTTCTTGCTCGGAAGTTTCTGCCGATAGTTTTTCAACTTTCGATCTCATTCCTATTTCATCACAAGCCTTAGCTTTGGAATTTACATAAGCTTCCGATGCCGGATTATTTCCTACGAGAATTGTAACCAAGCCGGGAACATCAAACGCGACTGATTTAAGCATTTCGCATTTCTTTTTCAGTTCTCCGCGAATATCAGCAGCTACTTTCTTTCCATCAATTAATGTTGTCATCGTAAATCTCTAAGCTTGTTTTTCTGTTGCTTCAGTTTGTCTATCAAAATCCGGAATGAATAATCTCTCAATCGAAATTGTCTTTCCGGTATCAGAATCAACCTTTAAGAAAACTCCGGTCAAGTGAACATTATCAGTTGCAGTCTGGTACTTCTGCGGAGTTTGATACAAGAAGCGGTTTATTGCAGCATCGGTTTTCATTCCAATTACAGAATCGTACGGTCCCGTCATTCCAACGTCTGTAATGTAAGCTGTTCCTCCCTTCAAAATTCTTTCATCAGCTGTCTGAACGTGCGTATGAGTTCCGACAATCGCAGAAACTTTTCCATCAAGAAATTGACCAAGTGCCAACTTTTCAGCAGTAGCTTCCGCGTGAAAATCTATGAAGATCATCTTTGTTTCATTCTTAATCTTAGCAATTACCCACTCTGCTGCTCGGAAAGGACAATCAATCGGAGACATGTAAGAACGTCCTTGTAGATTAATTACAGCAACTTTCCCTTTTGTAGTCTCCGCAATGTAATAACCGTTTCCAAAAGTTCCTTTGGGATAGTTCAACGGGCGGAGTGCTCTAGAATCCTTTTTCAAATAGTCTTGCGATTGGTGTTTATCCCAAGTGTGATTGCCGCCGGTAATTACATTAACGCCAAGTTCAAAAAGAATTTTGGCTTCACGCTCCGTGCAGCCTTTTCCATCTGCGGCGTTTTCGCCGTTGGCAATGATTAAATCTGTTCTGTATTTTTTTTGTAAGCTCGGCAGCCACATTCTAACAATGTCTAAGCCCGGATCACCTACAATATCACCTATAAATAGAATATTTGTTGTCATTTGCTCTCATCTTTGGTCAAAATATATCTAAAATGAAGTGGATAAGAAAATTTCTCATCGTTTTGTTTTTACTTAATTTTGCTTTGGATGAAAACAAGTAAAAAAATAGCGTCAATTCCTTTTGAGGAAGCCGAGTTTTGCGTTTTCGATTTTGAAACGACCGGAACATCCGCCCGAACAGATAAAGTAATCGAAATTGGAATGGCTCGAATTAGAAAGGGAAAAATTGCTGATACTTTTTCTACCTTCATTAATCCGGGCAGACCGGTTCCCTACTACATAACAAACATTACCGGAATTAAAACCGAAGATGTTCAAGACGCGCCCTATTTTGATGAAGTCTATTCCAAAATCAAAGAGTTTATTGGGGATTCGGTTCTTGTTGCTCACAACTTAGGATTCGATATTTCCTTCCTCAGAAACGAATGCTTTGCAGCAGAACTTGAAATGGTTCCAAACGCAGCAATATGTACTCTAAAGCTAGCAAGAAAAGTTTTCCCGGCGTTGCCAAGCAAATCTTTAGGCAACATCGTTAAGCATCTAAAAATCCGGCACCGAGGCGTTCACCGCGGACTAGGAGATGCAACAGCTACGGGAAAAGTTTTACTAAAAATGTTCACAACTTTGCGGGAAGACCATAACATAGATACGATTGAGGAGCTTATTTCTTTTCAGAGTTCGCCTTCTCTGCCTCCTACTTTTAATATTAAGAAGAGAAAACTTGCCGAAGATTTGGTGAAAGTTCCGCCACTTCCCGGAGTATATTTCTTCAAGAATGTTAAAGGAGAAATAATTTATATCGGCAAAGCCAAATCGCTTAAAGATCGCGTAAGAAATCATTTTATGAGCAACGCGCTACGCAAATCCAAAAAGATTGTGCAAGCGGCAAGCTCGCTGGAATTTAAAACAACAAATTCGGAACTAACTGCTTTGCTTGCGGAAGCGGAATTAATAAAACTTCACCAGCCCCGTTTCAACACAATGCTCAAAAATTTCCCGCGAAGTTATTTTGTTAAACTTGGCTCGGAAGATTTTTCTACTGCCGAAATAGCCAGCACATTTGAATTTGACGGTGATGATTATTACGGTCCATATCCAAACCGGAATTCAGTTACCGAAACAAAAGAAATTATTGATAAAGCTTTCCAGCTCCGCGAGTGCGACACTAAGGAATTTAAGAAAGGCAGGAAATGCTATCTGATGGATATTGAGCGGTGTATTGGTCCTTGTATTGAAGATAACGTCAAAGAAAGTTATTCCGAAGAGTTGAAACGTGTTCATGAGTTTCTAAGCGGACAAAATCAATCGGCAGTGGATAGATTATTGAATAAGATGAAAGAGTTGAGCGAGAAGCAAAAATTTGAAGAAGCCGCACAAATTAGAGATGTCGTTCAGCGGATTCTGAATCAGCTGCAACGCTCTTCAATCCTTTCCGAGCCGCTGAATAAAGCCAATGTGCTTATCGAAATTGCGAGCTCTCCTAAGAATGAATATGTGATGTTATTGGAAGGTAAAATGTTTTTCAATTATTTCTTTGTTGAGCCGCAAGCGCCGCCAATTGAGGAAGCTATCGAAGATTATTTCATGAACACAAGAAATTCAAACAAAGAGCTTTCTCAAAAGGATTTAGAGAGACTAAAAATTGGTTTGAGTTGGCTTATTAAAAACCGGGGACAAATTAAAATTCATTATCTAAAAAATTATTCGAGCAAAGAAGAACTAGGCGCTTCTTTTCTCTTTACTAGTAATTAATTTAGCGTAAAGCATAGTTGAGTATGAAGTAGCGGGCAAGCCAGGCTGTTAGCAGTATTAATGAGGCATAAATTAGAACTGCCCTCAAAGATTTTTTAGTAAAGGTCAAAGTAGAACGGTATCCCCTCCAGCCGCATTCTTTACATCTATAAGTTTTAAAGAAAGTTGTCTTCCTTATAATTTGCTCAATCATATTCTTAGCTCTAGATCTGTGCAGTGTTGCCAGACCGTTACAGCTTGGGCACCTTGATAACTGAGGATTTCTGTAGATAAAAACTTTCGATATTTTCATATTACCCGCAAATTTCTGATTAAAGATAACAACAATTACGGCAACTTAATTTTGTCTTGCAGTATTGCTTAAAATACTACCGTAAGCTTTCGGATTATTGAAAATGCTTAAGCTTGTTTCAAACTGTTTGTCAAACAACAGTGCCTCTTTCAATCTTTTTTCTTTTCCGCCGCTTCGGGCAATAAGTTCTTCGCGGATTAGATTATAAATTTCATCCTTATACTTCTGAATCTCGGAAGAATGGCTTGCATCGAATTCTTTTTTCATGTTGTCAAGCTGTGTAACGAATTTGGTATCGAGTTTCTCTTCTTTGGCAGATTCCTTTAACTGATCAATCAACTTTTCAGATTTAGAAACAAAATCGAATCCGGCTTTTTGAATGTAGGCGGAAAATTCACTTATCATTTTTTGCTGAGAAACAGTTGAATAATCAAGCGAAATATTTTGATTGCTAAAATGAGTGGCGAACCGGAAAAACATTCCTTCAGCCAGCAACCGTTGAACAATCTGGGAACCGCTGACCTTCTTAACCAATGTATCCGGCATAATTCCACCGGCAGAATAAACTAAACGTTGTTTATCAGTCTTAAATTCTTTTTTGATTAATGCGTGGCTTCCTTCAAATATTTTCCCTGTGGTAGAGTAGTTTATTTTCTGAATCGAACGTCCGCTTGGTGTGTAATATCTGGCTGTGGTTAATTTCAGCGAATTATTGTATGGAAGCGGAATTATTGTTTGTACTAATCCCTTACCAAAAGAATTTGTCCCGACTACAATTGCCCTATCATGATCTTGCAACGCACCGGCAACAATTTCCGCAGCAGATGCCGTTCCTTCATCAATAAGTAAAACTATTTTTGCATCGGGCAATATTGGCTCTTCCAACGAGTAATGATTTTTTACGCTTACAGAATCCCGCCCTTTCACCGAAACAATCAACTGTCCTTTCTGAAGAAATTTTTCGCAGACATCAATCGCCGCATCGAGCAGCCCGCCGGGATTGCCGCGCAAATCAATAACTAAAGATTTGATTTCCTTCTGAGCCTTCATATTGAGAAGAGCTTTTTTTACTTCTTCTCCTGCACTTTGCGAAAAGCCGCTAAGTTTTAGATATGAATTGTTACTGTTCTCCGGAACGAATCCGTAGAAAGGAACATTTTTAATTTCTATCTCTTCACGGATAAGATTAAACACAATCGGGTCAGAGTTGTTTTCTCTTTTTACAGTTACTGATAGATTTGTCCCAACATCACCCTTTAGAAAATCGCCTAAACGGTCATAATTTTCTTTACTGATCGTTTGTTCATTTATTTTAGTGATCACATCACCTATTCGCATCCCCTGCCGCTGCGCAGAAAATCCTTCGATAAGATCAACAACAGTAACTTCACTATTTCTAACGCCAATGGTTGCACCAATTCCGCCATACTTACCTTTTGTTATGATCTCGATATCTTTCTGCTCACTGACATCAATAAAATTTGAATATGGATCTAACGATGAAAGCATTCCTTCAATTCCGGCAATCATAAAATTTTGCGGATTGAGATCATCCACATAGTTGAGAGCAACTTCTCTATAAACTCTGCCGAAGATATCTATACTCTTATTTATTTCGAAGTATATGTCGTTGTCGCGAGTTAAGAATCCGGAGAAAAGAAACACAGAAACCAACGCAACTAAAATCCTTTTCTTCATCAAATTATCCTTTCGAATACTTTGTAATTTCATCAACAATAACCTTGTGAATTTCTTCAATCGCAAGCATACCGTCAATTCTTCTAAATCTTGATTCCCGGGAAGCTAAAAACAAATATCCTTCTCTCACCTTTTCGTAAAAGTCCATCTCCGATCTTTCAATTCTATCCAGTTCAACATGCTTAACCATTGTTTTCCTTCGCACAACTTCTTCAATTGGAATGTCAATCAGAAAAGTTAAATCCGGGATAGCTCTGCCGATTACAAATTTTTGCAGCTCATCAACAAATTCTAAGTCAATTCCTCTGCCAAATGCTTGATAAGCAATGGAGGAATCATGAAACCGATCTGATATTACGAATGAATTTTCATCAAGTAAAGGAAGAATTACTTCTCCAACTAATTGCGCCCGGCTTGCCGCAAAAAGAATCAGTTCTGTTTCAATCAACATTTCAGAATTTTTTTTGTCAAGCAAAACATTTCTAATCTTTTCCGAAATGATTGTGCCGCCCGGCTCACGAATTACTTTTACCTTTTTCCCCTCTCCAGTTAATAGTTTTTCAAGTAATTGTACTTGTGTAGATTTTCCACAAAAGTCTAGACCTTCAAATGTTATAAACATATCAGTATTGTTTTATTATGTATTCTAGTTTTTTAGGTTCAACCGAAATAATGTTTGTGAACTTTGGAATGATAATTTCCGGCTCAACTTTCCCCCCCTCTTCTTTAAGTGCATCCCAGAAATCAATAACAACCTTTAAGCTGTCGTTAGTAAGTTTGCCAAGTTTATTTATTCCGCCTCTTAGTACGACATCAATCTTAGCCGGATAAAGAATAAGTTCTTTAGCATCCGGAACGTTTTTTACTTCAACCGGAACTCCGACGAAACTTTTATCAACAATCTTCTGAACATCTACATCAAGCTTGGTTCTATTTACAGAATATCTCAAACCGGGGGTTTCTTCAAGAGTTATGTGGGTTGTTATCGCCTCAGAAACATTATTAAACTCTTGAGCAACAGTTCTAATTGAATCTACTTTACGCAAAAGAGAATAAGAGCCGAAAACTTCCACGTAAGCCGGATCAAGCGAAATCTCTGAAGTAGCATCAAATCCCTGCTTAAAATTAAGTGTAAAGTTTTTTGCAAGCTTTACTATTTTCGAATTTATTCTATCAACATCAAATTCAATTTGCGAAGGTGAAATCTGCAATACTTGCATCGAAGGAAAAAGCCATTGATTTGACTCGATGAAATCGCTGAGATCTTTTTTGTGTCTTCCCGGTCTTCTATGAACAGAAACGTAAAAATCTTCCACCGAGCCGACTGAAAGTTTAGCTAATTCCCACCCTTTGCCTTTTACCTGAAGGTAAGATTCCGTAATAGAAGAATAACCAACAGAATAGTTTTTCGGTAAATCGGTATAAACAATACGCACTTTAATGGTAGCAATGTAATCTTGAGAAAGTGCCACCGCTCCCCAAAAGATTATGGATAAGACTGCGATGAATGATATAGTTATTATCTTTTTCTTCATGTTGAAATATAAAAAAAACTCCACTGACGTGGAGTTTTCCGAATTAGTAATTAAAGCTTTTTTTAGCGGATTGAATTAAAATGTTCTATTAGCTCATCCCTATTAGCACGGGAGATTTGTCTTCCTTTAATCGGGAAATTCTCAAACGAACGGGCAAGATGGCGGAGCTTATGCACATTTAATTCAAGGAGTTCCTCAACAGTCGGGACCGTCTTTCCATCAGAAACAATTTCTTCAGCTTCTTCTACTTGAGGCTCTTCATCAGAAACAGTTTCCACTTCAGCCAATGCTTCCGATTTCAATTCCTCAATTCGTGATTTTACCGGAGTTGTTTCAACAGATTTTTTCGGTACAGATTTTTCTTTTTTCTCAACTTCTGCAAAGAGTGTATCAACGTGAGGTTTTTCAATAACCTCCTTCACGCTTACTTTTTCTTTTGGAGTTTTGGGCTGAACCGGAACTTCTCTTTCTAGCTTAACCGGCAAATCATAAATAAGGCTTTCTATTTCATCATCCGGACGAGGAATTACGTGTGCAGAAACTAATTGACCAACTCTTTGCGCTGCGGCTGCTCCCGCATCTACAGCTGATTTAACAGCAGCAACTTCACCAACAATTTTAATTGTTACCAAAGCAGCGGTGATTTTTTCTTTGCTGACCAACTTAACATTGGCTGCTTTCACCATAGCATCGGCAGCTTCAATAGCACCAATTAACCCTTTGGTTTCTATAAGTCCAAGAGCTAGAAGCATATTCTAAAATTACTTAGAACGTTTTGGGAGAATGAGTTCTACGTCTGTATGCGGACGTGGAATGACATGAACAGAAACTAATTCGCCAACTCTTTGAGCTGCTGCAGCGCCGGCATCAGTAGCGGCTTTAACTGCACCTACATCTCCGCGAACCATTACTGTTACATAACCACCACCGATGGTTTCTTTTCCAAGCAACTCAACTTTAGCTGCTTTAACCATTGCATCGGCAGCTTCAATTGCGCCAACTAAACCTTTAGTTTCAATCATTCCAAGTGCATCAAGTGTCATGTTTGTTGCTCCCAATTTGGTTTTTTATTTGATGTCAAAATAGTTTATATAGACAAAAATGTCAAAATAATAAACGCGTTTAGCGATTAAGTTTAACTACAATTGCTGCGCAGATAATCTTCCAAAATTACTGCCGCGGCATTTTTATCGAGTAAACTTTTGTCCCTTCTCTTCTTTTTAGATGGCACAGATTCAATTATTCTCTGCTTCGCTATCTCCGATGAATAGCGCTCATCGGCTAATATGATTTCCAATGTAACTTGCTTTTTTAGATTTTCGACAAACTCCAACACAACCTTTCCGGTAACGGATTCTTCCCCGCTTTCTTTATATGGCATTCCAACAATAATCCGAACAACGCTATACTCGGTAAGTATTTTCTTAAATTTTTCGATAAAAGTGGAATCGTTAGAAAGAGTAGTTAGCGGATAAGCGAACATATTTAAGGGATCGGTAATAGCAATTCCGATTCTCTTTGATCCAAAATCTATTGCAAGCGTTCTTTCTTCTTTCAATCTGTAGATTTTTCCTTCATTAAATTATTACTTCTTACTGATTTTCCGCATCGAAACGTTCAACCGTGTAAATCCCTTTGTTCTTCTTCAACCGCTCGATAAGCTTGTTCAAATGTTCAATATCCTTTACGTAAACAGTTATTGTTCCCTTAAACATAGAATCTTGCGTAGCAATGTTTACAGATTTAATATTTGTATTCTGATACGTTGTTATGCTGTTGGAAATATCTTTCAAAATTCCCGGCATATCATCGCCGCGTAAAGTAATACCTGCAACGAAGAAAGAATTAGTTGCTCTTGGCCAGCTAACGGGAACTAAACGCTCCTCTCCGGCTTTGAGCATGTTAATCAAATTCTTGCAATCCTTTCTATGAATCTTAATCCCTTCGCCAATAGTTACATAACCGATAACCGGATCACCCGGAATTGGGCTGCAGCATTTGGCGTAAGTGTAAGCCATTCCTTTGTGGTCACCTTCAACAACTACAGTTCCGGCAGAAGTTCGAGCGATATCAACAAACTTTTCGAACGCCACTTCCGGAATTTGTTTTTCTTCCGGCTCAGGTTCCGGATTCAATATCTGATCGAGATCGAGTTTATCCATTGCTACCGCACGGTAAAACTGGCGATGATTGTCATACTTCAGTTTACGAGCGAGCTTTGTAACATCATCAGAAGTAAATGTGAGTTTGAGCTTCTTGATTTTCTTTTCCCACATTTCCTTGCCGGAATCGTAAAGCTTTTCTTCTTCCTTGTTAAGAAACTTGCGTACAGTATTTTTTGCTTTGTGAGTCTGAAGAAACTGAAGCCAGCTTTTATTTGGTCTTTGATTCTTGGAAGTGATAATCTCAACTTGATCGCCGCTATGAAGAACAGTATCAAGAGGAACAATTTTTCCATTTACTTTAGCACCAATGCAGTGCTGACCAACATTGCTGTGTACTTCAAATGCAAAATCAACCGGAGTTGAATTCATAGGCAGACGGCGCAAATCGCCTTTAGGTGTGAAGACGTAAATTTCATCCTGGAACAGGTTTAGTTTAAAGCTAGCAATAATTTCTTTTGAAGCTTCATCCTTTGATGCATTCTCAAAAATATCGCGTACCCAGTTTACCCATTCTTCCAAATCTTGATCTTGTGTGGCAACGTGTTCTTTATACTTCCAATGTGCGGCAACACCTTTCTCAGCAATCTCATGCATCTTTCTTGTGCGGATTTGTACTTCGACCAACTTCCCTTCCGGTCCAATTACTGTTGTATGAATTGATTGATAGTTATTCTTTTTGGGAATAGAAATAAAGTCTTTGAAGCGGTCTGCGATTGGCTTGTACATTTGATTGACCATACCAAGAACATAATAACAATCGTTCGCGTCATTGCTCTCAATTATAACGCGTATAGCCAACAAATCATAAATATCTTCAAACGGACGGTTCTGCATAACCATCTTTCTGTAAATACTGTAAAGATGTTTTGGGCGCCCGCTTATTTCATATTTTAAACCATGCTCATTAAGCTGCTCGCGTATAGGTTTTGAAAACCTTTGAATGAATCCTTCACGGTCACGGCGTGTGTCTTTAATTTTTTTAGCGATGTCATCGTAAGCGTCTTTGTTTAGATACTTAAAAGCTAAGTCTTCCATTTCCCATTTCAAAATTCCAAGACCAAAGCGGTGAGCAAACGGTGCGTAAATTTCCAGAGTTTCTTTGGCAATTCTTCTCTGCTTCTGTGGAGAAACAAACTCAAGCGTGCGCATGTTGTGAAGTCTATCCGCAAACTTTACAAGAATTACACGCACATCTTTAATCATCGAAAGGAGAAGCTTGCGGTAATTTTCCGCTTGTGTAATTTCTTGTCCCTTAAACACTCCGCCGATTTTTGTTACGCCGTCAACAATCTCGGCAACTTCAGAACCAAATTCTTTGGTGATAAACTCAATGCTGATGTCGCTGTCTTCAACAACATCGTGCAGAAGCGCGCTGATTACAGAAATATCATCCAGCGAAATTTCTTTAGCTACAATCATCGCAACTTCATATGGATGATTAAAGTAAGGCTCGCCGGACGCGCGGAAATCATTCTTATGCGATTCATAACTCAGCTGGAATGCTTTCTTAATCATTTCCTCGTTTACCATCGGAAGACTATTCCGGCAGTTAACTAGAAGATCGTCTAGCATTCTTTGATGTTTTATGCTGAATGTAATTTCCATTGAGTTTATTATCTCTTAAAAAGTACCAAAAGTTCTATCGCCGGCATCGCCTAAGCCCGGCAAGATGTAACCAACGTTGCTTAATTCTCTATCTAGCGAAGCTGAGTAAATTGGAATATCGGGATGTCCTTCTTCCATTTTTTTAATTCCTTCCGGTGCCGCTATTAAACATGCAAGAATACAATTGTTCGCGCCTTTCTTCTTTAAGGAATTGAATGATGCGACAGCGCTTCCGCCTGTTGCAAGCATTGGGTCGAGGACAATTGTTACAGATTGATCGAGATGCGACGGAGTTTTGTAGTAGTAATCTATCGGCTGCAAAGTTTTCTCATCGCGCTGCAAACCAATATGTCCAACCTTTGCGTCAGGAATCATCTTGAGAAAAGCATCTACCATACTTAAGCCGGCACGTAAAACCGGTACAAGCACAATCTGCTTTTTTAGTTTATGTCCCTTCGTAACTTCCAGCGGAGTTGCAACTTGAATCTCGGTCAGCTCAAACTGCTTAGCAAGCTCAATAGCAAGCGAGTAAGAAACTCTGTTAAGTGCAGCGCGGAATGCGGCTGTATCCGTTTCCTTGCTTCGCAGTATTGTTACATCTCTTTTTACAAGTGGATTATCAATCAAATTAAAGTTTTTCATCTTTTCCCTTTTTCAAGTTTTTTGCCAAGCAAAGAGAGAATATTTACGAACGGAGATGCCGGCGGTGTGTAATTGTAATTTATCTTTGCGAGTTCACTTATCTTCATTTTATTTTGAATCAGAACACTGATTAAATCTGCATAGCCAACTACTTCGTTGCCACCGTAGAAATTTGCGCCCAGAATTCTCTCGCTACCAAGTTCATAGACAACGATTCCAGAAGTTATTCGGGAATCCGGCATTACTTTTACAAGGTTATTTGCTTCTGCATTAACGGAACTAACCCGTAAATTGTTCAGCTTGGCTTCATTGGAACTTAAGCCGACACTAACAAAAATATTATCAAAAATCTTTACCGAGATATTTTTAATTACCGGCTGAGCGAAATTGTTTCCGCCCGCGGCATTCTCTCCGGCAATGTATCCATAATCTCTGGCAAAAGTTGCAAGGGGAATAAACTCATTCCGGTTTGTAATTCTGTTTGCAACTTCAATGCAATCTCCGGCAGCAATAATATTTGAATCGCTTGTGCGCAGTTTCGAATCCACTTTTATTCCGCCGCGGGAACCAATATCAAGTTTTGCCGCTAACGCTAAATCAACATTTGGCTCAAATCCTATTGCTTGGATTACAACATCAATCTCCTTGCGCCAGCCGTCAACTTCAATACTTTTAACTGTATCATCTGCAAAATGAAATTTCGGTTGGGCAATTCCGCCATAAAACTCTATTCCCTTTTCTAACAGAGTATCAAGAATCTTTCTTCTCATCTCCGTTTCGGCATTAGGCATCGGAAGGATTTCTTTATCAATTAAAATTACTTCGCAGTTAAGAGTGCGAAGCGCTTCCGCTAACTCCAAACCGATATAGCCGCTTCCAACCACTAATACTTTTTTAGCTTTCTTTAGACCTATAAACTTTTGCAGAGAAATCAAATCCGAAACAGTTTTGAATGTAAAGGTGTTGGTTATGCTTCGCTGAAGTGAATCCAGCCGCTTTGCCCGCGAACCGGTTGCGAGTACAAGTTTATCATAAGGAAAATCTATGAGGTGATTGCTAACTAAGTTTCTAACGGAAATTGTTTTACTAGTACGGTTTATTTTTTCTACCCGGTGTTTGGTAAAAGCCTTAACTCCTTTTTCTTGCTCAAACTTTTCGGGTGTATAAAAAACAATCTTTTCGTAATCGTTAATTACATTGGAAAGCACATAAGGCAGCTCGCAAGTGCCGGTAGATATAAAATCTCCGGCTTCAAACATCACAACATTGGCTTTGGAATCAACACGCTTTGCCTTGGCTGCAGCAGCCGGACCGGCAGCATTTCCGCCAATAACTATAATATTTTTCTGCGGGGTCTGGTAAATCACTCGCGTGCTTCCCTTTATTTAACGCCAAATATAAATAATTTAGTGATGAGAAATTTCTTAATGGTTTCCGGTTATATTCGCCTATTCAATGAATCTTCCCGGCAACGAATTCTACTTTTCTACTTCCCTCATATCTCCAACTTGCCAATCATTATCGTTCTTAAGCTAGCCGCACTATACTTACCTTCGTATTGAGAGACATTATTACGGATAAACAATTTCACTTTGACAAACTGATTTTCCTCAAAACCGATATAGCAATGATCATAGATGTTCTCTGTATTGTCCCCAAAGTGACTTTGGTTTATTTGATATTCTTTGCTTACGATATTTTATCCCTACTGCTGTTGTCGCATAATTAATTATTTAAACAGAAATAGCACACTGATGACGCAGATTTAACGGATTTACACTGATATATTTTTGATTCATTAATTATGCGACATCTACCTTTGGGGACGGTATAGAACAATTCACCAATTGGATGAATTTTATTGCTCAGTAAATCCATTATCATGTTAATATTCTTCTATCCTTCTATTTTCTATACTGGTTTTGAGACATTTTTTTATTGGAATACTAAGTAAATATTCTTAGCTTAAAACTGTAATAGACATGTTCAATAGTTTATAACAAGTGATTTTTTTGATCTTGCAACAGTGTTATTATTCTCCGGAACTAAACATCGCATATGAAAAATAATTTGTTATATAAAATTGCTGATATTTCAAAAATCATCCCCTCACTCTTCACATCCTCCTCATCTACCGATATGCTTACAAAGACTTTAAATCTTCTAAGAAATTTTATTGTACTGAGATTAAGGGCAATTAACGCTTTTTAGACTTGAGTTTATTTGCAATAGTAAGATTTAAAAAGTTTCGTTTAACAAATCCATAACTATCGGAGGAGTATGAAATCGTCTGCTAATAATGAAGATGGAAGGAGAAACTTCCTTAAATACATTATTAATGGTGGATTAATAGGTTTTGTATTTTCTATTTTCTATCCACTAGTTTCCTATCTAAAACCCCCAAAGCAAGAAGAAGTTGAAGTAGCCTCAGTATCTGCCGGTAAACTTGATGAATTTGAAAAAGACTCAGGCAAAATAATTCAGTTTGGCAGCAAGCCGGTAATTTTGATTAGAACACAAACTGATAAATTATTAGCATACGATGCCGTTTGTACACATCTGGATTGCACAGTGCAGTATAAAAGTGAGATGGGTGTAATTTGGTGCGCTTGCCACAACGGCAAATATGACCTAAGCGGTAAAAATATTTCCGGTCCTCCGCCAAAACCGTTACAGCCTTATAATGTCTCCCTTAAGGGGGATGAAATAATTATTTCCAAACTATCATGAACCGATTATGAAAAAATATATAATGAAGTTTTATAGTTGGGTTGACGAAAGAGTCAACTTAGAAGACCTAGTAAAATTCATGGGTAAGAAATATGTACCGGTGCATCGCCATTCTATTTGGTACTATTTTGGCGGCGTTACACTCTTCTTCTTCATCATTCAAGTGCTAACCGGAATTTTGTTATTGTTTTACTACAAAGCCAGTTCGGATTTGGCTTTTGAAAGCATTCAATTCATAATGTCTAAAGTAGAATTCGGATGGTTGGTTCGATCACTTCATACATGGTCTGCTAATTTATTTATACTGGCAGCATTCATCCATATGTTCAGCGTCTATTTCGAAAAATCTTACCGGAAGCCTAGAGAAATTACATGGCTAACGGGAATGTTAATGTTTTTTATGGGACTCGGTTTTGGATTTAGCGGATATCTGCTTCCATGGAACGAGCTTGCCTTCTTCGCCACAAAGGTTGGGTCAGATATACTAAGTGCTATACCATTAATCGGTGATGAATTAAAAATTTTTATGAGAGGAGGAGCTGATGTAAGCGGGGCTACACTTTCCAGAATGTTTGGTTTTCACGTCGCTCTTTTTCCGGCAATATTTTCAGTACTATTATTTATTCATCTTCTTCTAGTCCAACGCCAGGGAATTAGCCAACCGATGGAAATGGAAGGGAAAGAAATTGATGAAGAGAAAAAGATGCCCTTCTTCCCCAACTTTTTTTTAAGAGATTTATTACTGTGGCTCATACTATTGAATGTGCTGGCTGTTCTTGCTGTTTTTTTTCCATCGGAACTTGGGCATAAGGCAGATCCGTTTGCATCGGCGCCGGCGGGAATTAAACCCGAATGGTATTTCCTTTTCATGTTTCAAACATTAAAATACTTCCCTGCTCATGTGTTGTTCATTGAAGGTGAAGTCTTAGGGATATTACTTTTTTTAGCTGCCGGAATTCTATGGCTCTTAGTTCCATTTTGGGATAGGAAAAGTCCGCGTGGACAAAGGAATCGTTTCGTAAACTATTTAGGCTTGTTTGCAGTCATTTTTATAATTGTATTAACGATTCTTGGATGGCTATTATGAAAAATCTACTTAAGAATTTTTGCATCACACTTTTCATTTTTTCTGCCGGTTCAATTTCCAGAGCACAATCTACACAAGATCAATGCTTTGTTTGTCATGATTCAAATGGCGACAAAATTGCTGCACTCTATAAAACAGATATTCATTTTCAAAAGAATATACCATGTTCGGGATGCCATGGCGGGAATTTTAAAACCGACGACATGGACGCTGCCATGAATTACAAAGAAGGTTTTTTGGGAGTTCCAAAGGGAGATCAAATATCAAACCGCTGCATTCAGTGCCATGGTAAAGCAGAAACAATGAAACGTTATGGCTCTAATTTACCAACCAATCAATATGAATCTCTGCAAAATAGTGTTCACTGGCAAAAATCAACAAAAGGTACAGAGCATATTGTGCAATGTATAACCTGCCACAATGCGCACGGCATTGTTTCAGTTAAGAATTCTTCTTCACCGGTTTATTCTCTGAACTTGCCGGCTCTCTGCTCAAAGTGCCATAGCAATGCTGTTTATATGCGGTCATATAATCCTTCGCTGCCCATTGATCAATTTCAAAAATATAAATCCAGCGTACACGGGATGCGCAATATTAATGGCGATGCAAAGGCTGCAGATTGTGCTGATTGCCACGGCACGCATGAAATACGCAAAGCTACTGATGTTAAGTCAAAAGTATATCCAATAAATATTCCCCAGACTTGTTCAACATGCCATAGCAATGTTGAATACATGCAGACATATAAAATTGCAACCGATCAATTTTCTAAATATAAATCCAGTGTTCATGGTAAAGCCTTATTCGAGAAAAACGATCTGAACGCTCCTACATGTAATAGTTGTCATGGAAATCATGCTGCTACACCTCCGGGTGTTGAATCAATTTCAAAAGTCTGCGGCAACTGCCATGTACTTAATGCCGAACTCTTTTCTGCAAGTCCGCATAAAAAAGCATTCGATAAAAGAAAATATCCGGAATGCGAAACTTGCCATAAGTACCACGATATTGTAACAGCATCAAATGAATTGCTGGGTGTTTCCAAAGAAGCTGTTTGCGGCAAATGCCACAATGCTGCTGAAAATAAAAAAGGATTTGAGATAGCTAAGAAAATGAGAAACCTTATTGACAATCTGGAAAGTGAAATAACGGCAGCCAAAAGCATGGTTGAAGAGGCTGAACAAAAAGGTATGGAAGTAAGCGATGCTAAATTCAAACTCCGGGACGCTAACCAGGCAAGGCTTGAATCAAGAACAATGGTGCATTCTATTGACTATCAAAAATTTGAAGAAATTGTAAGCCGTAAGGGATTACAAGCAACTACCAGAGTTAAGGAAGAAGCAAGGAGCGCAATTGATAATTACTTCTTTAGAAGATACGGTTTACTTGTATCTGTAATAATTATGAGCATGCTGGCTTTTGCTCTCTTCCTATACATTAAAAATATTGAAAGGAAAAAATAACAACTACTTTTAACTAAATGTATCAACGAGGTAAAAATGGAATCATCCAAAGATAACACCAGCCTTGATCTTCTGAGTGATCGGATGGAACAATTAGAAAAGAGGATTCTAAGCATCGAAAATAGATTGGAACTGAAAAATGTTTCTGAGACTCTTGAAGATAACAAACCCGCAAAGGTTTTTGAAACAGACGAAGAAAGAGATGAGAGATATGAATCTACTATCGGTCAATCATGGATGGCTTTGATTGGCACTATAGTAATTACAACCGGTTTATGTTTTTCTCTTTCTCTCTCTTACGAATCATTACCGGCTATAATTCCGCCGCTAATTGGATTTGTATTGACACTGGGAATGTTAGGATTGTCATTTTACACAAGGGATAGTTATGCAAATATTTCCAAATATCTCGTTGGCGGCGCAATGCTGCTTTTTTACTTCAGCACTTTAAGACTTCATTTTTTTGTTATAGAGCCGGTTACTCAATCTCTTAGTTTAGAAATATTTTTGTTAACTGCCGTTACTGTAATAAATATCCTTATATCATTGAGTAAAAAATCAATTTACCTTTTTTGTCTTTCCCTCTCCTTTGGTTTTGTAACAATATTAATAAATCCCGATCCGGTTTTCATGTTTGCAAGCCTTACGGTTATGGTTTCACTTAGCGTTTTCATTCAATTAAAGTTTTCATGGGAAAAAGTAACATTCTTTTTTATGCCGTTAACATATTTATCCCATCTACTTTGGTTTATCTTGCATCATATCAGCCCGGAAACTAATACCGAAGTAACATCTGTTTTTGTTCATTCGTTTTTCATTTCAATTTACAGCGCCATATTCTTTGCCGGCATTATTAATAGAAAAGAAGCGCAACCGGAAACTATAAGTATAGCCTCATACTTCTTTTTTAACTCCGGATTAGTTTTGCTGGTTACGTTTATTATTATAAACACAATGAAGGCTGAAAATTATGCCGCGAATTATTTTTTAACCTCAATACTATTTATCGCTTTTGCTGTAATTCTGTGGGTAAAAGAGAAAAGCGAATACTCAACATTTTTTAATGCGATGGCTGGCTACTTTGCACTAAGTCTGGCAATTATATCTCTTAAAATTCCAAATTATCTAATCTGGCTATGCTGGCAAAGTTTATTGGTAACGGCAACCGCGGTTTGGTTCAGATCAAAATTTATTGTTGTAGCAAACTTTTTCATCTACGCAATTGTACTTTTAGCATATTATATCACAACTGCGGGCGTTACACTTGTTGATCTTAGCTTTGGCATTGTAGCACTTACCAGCGCACGAATTCTGAATTGGAATAAAGATAGGCTGGAATTAAAAACCGAGCAGATGAGGAATGTCTATCTCATCTCGGCTTTTTTTGCTCTCCCTTATACATTCTACTTTACCGTACCGGAGTATTTTATAAGCATTTCATGGATAGCTCTCGCAGTGGTTTATTATACTCTTAGTTTAGTTCTTAATAATAGAAAATACAGATGGATGTCAATCTATACTTTTCTATTAACGCTAGTATATGTTGCCGTTATCGGATTGACCAGCCATGATAACACTTACAAAATAATTTCATTTCTGGCATTGGGTGTAACTCTAATTGCGATTTCTATTATTTATACAAAGAGGAAAGTCAAAAACAAAATAATAGTCTAACAAAATTCCGGCGATTAAAGGATTTATCTTTTGAATAGTTTCTAATAAGCCGGTCTCAAATATTTTCAAGTTTGCTTTGCTAGATTGGAGAAAATGTTGTTAGAAACATAGGGACGCACCGCACGCGTCTCATTTGTTATTATTTGTAGAGACGCCAATTATGGCGTCTCTGCAATGTATTTTTTATTTCGCTTGTGTTGTACTTTCTACGGGGAACAAGTTGAAGGGTTGTACCTTAAAATTATCATTGAAAAATGAAACTGTAAGAAAAATGTATGCGATGAATCCCAAAACAATTAGCAGTTGAACCAAGGATGTTTTTTGAATTGCTTGCCTGTCTTTTACTTCGCAAACTTCGCCGGGACAGTGTTGAGCTTTTTTTCTATATATAAGTGAATAAACTTTACACCCGATGCAAATACCAAACGCCGACTCAAAGAACAAAAATATGAGGCAGATAAAACAGATTAGCCCGGTTATTGGTCCGGATAGATTTAATATCACAAGATGAACCAACATTGTACCCGCCAAAAGCACGCCGATTATCCAAGCGAACTTCTTTTGCTGAGCGCCAACATATTCCGGTGTTTGATTCCGGACAATTAAACGCCCAATTATTAATGAAGGAGAAAACTTAGGATTAATAAATACGCGTATTAGAATATCCGTAAGGAAGATTACAACAGCATATTTCAGCAATGTGAAATCCCCTCTGGATGCGGCAGCATTAATTGCAATGAACATCATGATAAATAGAATGCCCGCCGCGGCTCTTATTTCCCGTTCGTTCAGGACCGGAATGCTATAGCCTTCAACATCTTCCCCAAATTTGAATACTTTACTCATTGATACTCCTTTTTGTGCTTATATGTGACGTATTGATTTACAAAAATGTTACAACAAAATATTGAGCTTTAACTTGTCGCTCCTAACTGTTAGGGAGAATATTAAGGAGAAAGTAGACGCGCCTACTATTTCCTCAATAGGCTTTCATTTAGGGAAATCAAAACATTAAGAGCGTTCTCTATGCGATTTATTTTTTCTTCTTGTTCTTTAAGTAAAACACCAGCACTATAATAATCTGTGGCACTTATAACAGAACCACATGAAGTACATTGAATAAAAAACATTTTGTAATTTGAATTTCGTGGTTCGTTTTCTTTTAATTCAAAAGTATAATTACCACAAGAAGGACATTTTGATGATGCCATTTTTTACCTCATGCTTAGTTTAGAAAAACAACTGAGTAACGTTTCAAGCGCTGTACAACTTACTAGATACAGCGCAAAAAAACTAACGCCATAATTTATTTATTAATTCATTTTGTTAACTATACCCAAAGAGCAACATCTTTTTGCAAACTCAACTTTATAATTACACAAATACCAACTGAAAATAGTTTACACCACAGTAGTATCGCGGACCGTCTGCGTTGCTCGACATGTTATCTGCAATTAATTAAATACTTATAAGAGAATTTTATTTATATAGTTAACGGCTGATTCAATTTCTTCTAAAGAAACATTTTTCTCTAATACAAATTCTTTGTTTGGGAAAGAATAATATCCAATTTTTGGCAATTCGATAGCAGGGTAGGGTCTTACAGGGTAATATGTTTCTTTATTTAATTCTTTTAAAAAATCAGTACAATTTATTTTTGTGCATTTATTATGATTTAATTCAGCTGTTTTTAGTAACAAGTTTACAAGCCTTTCAAAGATATCTGGATGACCAGCGAGCTTTAGTTCAACCAATATTCCCCACAAAACACTTAAGGGGTGTGGTATTGTGAATTTAGAAACACGTTCCATAGCATGAGCAAAAACATGTCCATAACGTAAAATTCGTCCACCTTCAGTTTCCCATGGATGACGTGATAAAACATCTCCTTTGAATTCCAAAACTCTTTCAGCAACGCTAATACATTCGTTAATATTTGGATTCTTACTTAGAATTAATTCATAAGTCTTTGAAAAAAGATCAGAATCTTGTAACAAACCATGTTTTAAGCATTCAACAAGACCCAAGCGTTTATTTTCTGGATTAAGCGAATCCATGAAATTATGATCAATTAAAATTGCTGTTGGATCAGAATAAACACCAAGTGCATTTTTAAAATAATCGCCATCAAGAGTTTTATAATTTATGGAAGTTTTACTTCCAATTACTACATCTGACAATGCCGTAAGATTTGTTGGTACTACAATATAGGCGGCACTCCCACGAAACAAAATGGAGGTTACAAATCCGCCAAAATTTAGTAATGCTCCTCCACCAACAGAAGCAATGACACCCAATTTATTTTTGCTATCAATGAAGTTAAGGATATTTTCTACAGCCGGGAATAAATTTTCGTGATTCTTTCCTTCTTCGCCACTAGGAACAATAATTACTTCTGGATTAGTACCAGAGATATCAATAAGAATATTCTTTACATGATTGATTTCATCTTCATATGAACTAATAATATTTTCCGTAGTGATCATAAAAGATTGCCCGCTATACTTGTTATTTAAAATAAGTGGAGTTGGATAAGGATATTTATATATAGGTATAGTATCATGTTTTTTAGGTAATGCTAAATGTACACTAAAATGATTTTTGATTTTTGAAGAAGTAATTTTTCTGTTTTTTATTTTAAATTCTTTTTTAGGTTTCCAAAGTAGTTTTTCCTCCTTATTATGAGTAACAACAACAATTGATTTATTATGATTTTCTTCACACCATCCTTTCAAATTAAATATAATTTTTTTTCTTGTATCGTTGTCGATATTGGCTAGTACTTCATCCAGAAACAGAATATTAATATTTCTATATAGTTGTGCTGAGATCAATCTTACAATCGCCTTTTGACCACTAGAAAGCTCCATTGGCAATTTTTCTGTAATGTCTGGATGTCCATAAGAATTGAGAAGTTCTAATAAACTAGTTTCAACTTCTTTAGAAGGTAATTCTCTATATCTATATTCATATTTTTCAAGGTCAGGAGTGGAAATAAAACTGATTTTATTTCGAATCATAGTTAAAAACATTTCATTCCACAGCCGACCAATTAATTGATCAGATACAACTCTAATCTTTGGATTTGAATGGCGCATTAATATTTGTTCTCTTACAGTCATGGTTGGAACTAATGTCTCTTCTTGAAAAACGGCAACCATTCCATTATTTATTGCATCAATTACAGAATTGATCTTCTGAGGTTTTCCATTTATATAGGTGAGTGAGACAGATAATTCTTTATCGAAATTTGGAGGAAGTGCACCGACAAGCAATTTTATCAAAACGCTTTTACCAACTTGGTTGGGACCTTCAATAGAATATATACCCGGTTCCTCAATAAGAAACGTTTGTTCTTCAAATATAGCTTCCCTTTCTACATTTACATCATTAGGGGTTTTATATAAATTTATTTCTCTTTTAAGCACCATACTTCACCTAGTTTTTTTATAAGGAAGCACATCAATAAAAATATCATGTTGTACAGAATTCGCCTCAATTAAATCATCAACTATCTTTATTGCGATTTTACCCATACCTTCTGGATTTTGCTGCATTGTAGCAAACAATTCACCATCGTCAACATATTTTTTGGCGTCTTGAATTGCATCAAATCCAATTATTGGTAATGAAGACGGTTTTATTTTATGTTGTTTAAAAGCCTCAATCGCACCAATTGCCATTTGATCATTCGCAGCAAAAATTGCATCATATTTATTACCCACTGAAAGAAGCGCATCAACAGTCTCCCGAGCTTTATTTCTTTCCCAGTCACATGTTCGTTCAGTCAATCTATAATTTTTTAATCCAGAATTTTTTAGACCCTCTATAAATCCCTGACGACGTAGTCCAGCTGTTTCGTGACCGTCCAGACCGTTCAATAATAATATGCTACAATCCTCTTTAAGGAATGGATATAATTCTTTCGCAGCTTTAATTGCACCACCCTTATTATCAGATGCAATAAATGAAGTAATATTTGTAGAGGCTTTTTTCAAGGCTTCTACAGAAATTGGTGTATCAACAATTATAACAGGAATGTTTTTGTCACGATATTTTTTAATAACTGGAGTTAAAGCATCGCCAGAAGATGCTGGCGTCATAACGATAGCGATAATATTAGGGTCTTGTTTCCCTTCAACTTCCTCTAAAAAGAAACTCTCCAGTATCTGTCTTTGGCCATTAACATCACCCTCTGCACTTCCAGAACGAATGATTAATGAATATTTATAAGGAGATTTTGTAGAAGCGAATTTGAACCCGTTTACCATTTCGTTGAAGTATGGATTATCCATTGTTTTGACTATACAAAGTACCTTTTTATTCTGGTACTTATTATTAACATCAGTTTCTTTTTTATAACAACTTGACAAAAAGAAAAGAGCTAATAAAGCAATTAGAAAATATTGTTTAGTCATCATCTGTCTTCCTCTCTGTTAATATTGATTGAGTTTGTTGTGATAATTTTTTTCTAAATAGGAAAAGCATTATTAAAAGGAATAAAGAAAACACAATACTAGCACTTCGATTTTGATATTCTTGTGCAATTCCAGGAAGATTAACGGTTATTAGAATATTATTTGTTATTACCCAAAAACCAGCGGCTGAAAGAATTGACCATTGATTAAAATAACCTCCGCTCATCATTGTTCCACCCAAAACTGCGATTGCAATACCAATTAATTCATCACCTTGATGCTCAACAGTTGTCGCTCCATTATTCGTAATTGTGAATAATATGCCGGCAATTCCGGAACAAAGTGCAGCAAAAGAATAAACTAATAAAATGATTTTTTTGACATTAATTCCAAGATATCTAGCTGTATCAATATTAGCTCCAACAGCTTTTGATTTTGATGGTAAATTCAGCATGTTTAACATAAAAACTAAAAAGAATAGCGTTGTAAAAGAAAAAAGAATTATAGGAGAATCAAAACTCCATTCAACTGAATGAATTATTGATCCAAGTTCGACATCTTGATCTGTACCTTTAATTTTCTCAAAACTTGCAATAAATAGTGAGGTTGCTATTAGAATTACCCCTAAACTCCAGCTTGCAATTAATGGATTGACTTTTTGGTATACAAGTTTGCTGAGTAAACATCCAATTAAAATAGAAATGGAAAGTGGAAGTAATACTATGAAAATAATTGACGAACAATATTGAGAAATAGAGGCAAAAATAACACCAGTGATAGTCATAACCCCTGCAGAAGAAAGGTCAACACCAGCTGTTGAGAGTACTAAACCAGCGCCAAGAGCTAGAAAAGATATTGGCAAAAAATTTTTGATTAACGAGAGAAGTAATTCTTCAATAATTTTCGCATTAATATTATCTAAAGTGATGATTCTCAATAAAAGACTAAAAAGGAATAAAGTTGGTGCAAACCAATAGATAGTTTTTCTACGAAGCATTTTCGATAATAAGTCATTAATTACTTTCATAATAATTCCCTAAAGATACTTTTACAATAAATTTTTTGCAGCTAACTATTAATATGAGCGAACAGATAAGCTGTCGTGGGTGCATATCTACCAGCCTTTATTTAGTTTATTTAGTGAAAACGCAAATTCTTGCGTGCTATTCCGCCAGCAAGCGGCGGACAAGTATTCACATCTATTTTTTATTTATTCTTAAGAAAATCTATTTGCAGAACAGTTTATTTCATAACTCATGCTTCAAAACTCAAAACTGCTTTTCCTGTTCCCCCGAAGTTGAATTGAATGGAACGTTTAACTATTTGCAACATAGCCATACAAGTTTTGAGAATCAAGAAAGAAAAACTTGCGGTTCCCCCCTTTCAACCTCACCCCCACATAAAACGTGGGGCAAGCCTAAATCCCCAATGCAGCTAGGTTAGTAGGTAAAAATATAATTGCACCGACCTTTAGGTCGGTGAACAAAAGGAAATCTTTGACGGCTTTAGCCACATTGGATGCGACTAAAGTCGAAAATCAATATTTTAATTCGTTGTGTGAATTAAAATTCAAAAGTACAAAAGGGTTCACAAGAATAAGTTTTTCGGGTTTGATGAATCAAACCCCTACAATTTTTTTGTAGGGGCTTCATTCATGAAGCCCGTTTTTTAGGTAAAGCGCCAACAAATCATCTATTAAATCTAATTCACACAACTGGTTATTTTATATTTATTATACAACGAGCTGAAGCTCGTTGCAATTTTATTTACCTGACAGCATTGCCTAAATCCCTCTCCTTCCCTCGACTCCGCTCGGGATGACGGAGAGGGACTTTTGAACCCTTCTCCTTACTAAGGAGAAGGTGCCCGAAGGCTTGTCCGCCTATGGCGGGGCGGATGAGGTGTCTTGTACAAATTAAAATATGTTTAAAACGTAAAGACGCGCCGTGCGCGTCTCATTAAAAACAAGAGACAGATGCGATCCGTCTTTACAAAACTTTGCCGTCTCACGTAAAGACGCACCGAGTGCGTCTCATTAAAAACAAGAGACGGATGCGATCCGTCTCTACAAAACCTAGCCGCTTCACGTAAAGACGCACCGAGTGCGTCTCATTGAAACCAAGAGACGGATGCGATCCGTCTTTACAAAAGCTTGCTGTTTCACTTCGAAACGAACATGAAAAATCTCCTACTGAGTTATCTTTCAAGATTTTACTTAGTCCGCAATCAGCATTCGCTTTCAGATTTCATATTCTAACACTCAGAACTGTTGCGCAGAAGCGTTTCCCTTCTTAGAAAACAATAAAAAACCCGCTTAAATACCGCGGGCTCTTAATTTCTGATTTCTTATTACCTATTGCCTTTTGCCTAATGCCTATTCCTTACTTCTAGCTTGCCGATTTATCCCTAAATCCAATCGTCATCGGTACGCCTTCAAAACCAAACTGCTTGCGTATCTGGCGTTCGAGAAAACGCTTATAAGATTCCGGAATGTATTTATGCTCGTTGGCAAAGAATAAAAAGATTGGGTAATGATCGCCAACTTGAGTGATGTATTTAATCTTCACTTCTCTTCCGGTTGGTGTAGAAGGAGGAGGAGTCTGCTCAATAATTGGAAGCATCACATCGTTAAGTTCGTGAGTTGGAATTTTTTTGTGCCGCTCTTCATTTATCTTTTTGGCAAGTTCAATCAACTTAAAAATTCTTTGTTTGGTAAGCGCAGAAATAAAAACAACCGCAGCGTAATCTGCCGTTGCCATATCTTCTTTGATAGTCTTTTCAAACTCCTTGGCGGTGTTGGTATCCTTCTCAATTAAATCCCATTTGTTAACAGCAATTATCAAACCTTTTCTTCTTCGGATTACTTCTTCAATAACTTTTTGATCTTGATTGTTGATGCCAAGCTCGGCATCAAGCAGAAGTATTGCCACGTCGCAATTCCAGATTGCGCGGTAAGTGCGCACATTTGAGAAAAACTCAATATTCTCTTTCACTTTGGATTTCTTGCGCAGTCCGGCAGTATCAACAAGAACAATTTCCTCGCCGTAATACTTTAGAACGGAATCAATGCTATCTCTTGTTGTACCGGGAATGTTTGTAACGATGCTTCTATCATAACCAAGCAGCGCGTTAACTAAAGATGATTTACCAACATTTGGTTTGCCAACAATTGCCAAATGAAGCCTCTTATCACCAATCTCGGAATCATCCGGGAAATTTAAATTAGCAAGCATATCATCAAGCAAGTTCCCAAGATTTCTTCCGTTGAGCGCGGAGACATCATAAACATTTTTGAAACCGAGAGAATAAAACTCAGCCTTGTACATTTCAAAACCGGGAGTATCGCTTTTGTTTACAAGCAAGTAAGAAGGCTTAGTAGCTTTTCTCAAAATTCCGGCAACTTCTTTATCAATTGGCGTCATCCCGGTTCTGCCGTCAACAACAAACAAAATCATATCGCATTCCACCAGACCAATTTCTATTTGCTCTCTGATGGCAAGTTCAAACAAATCTTCTGTATTTGGAACGTAGCCTCCGGTATCAATCACACGAAAAATTTTTCCATTCCATTCTACATCGCCATAATTACGGTCGCGTGTAACTCCGCTTGTATCATCAACAATTGCTATCTCACTGTGTGTTAGTCTATTAAACAGAGTGGATTTTCCAACATTCGGTCTCCCGACAATTAATACTAATGGTGAAGCCATTTATTCCTTTTCCTTAAAATCTATACTGCAAATGTAACTCCGGATAGTAATACGAAGTAAACCCATTTTGAAACTTTTCTATGCTTGTGTGGAGTTCTATGCTCTTATTGTATGAATGAGCCGACCAAGCGGCATCAATTGCGCTTATTAAGTGATTAACAACCACCACAATAACTGCTTTTGAAGCGATATTGTAGAAATCGTTCGCCTTTCCCCGCTCTACTGAATAGTACTTAAAATTGTTTGTTAGATTGCTTCTATCGGCTTTGTATTCAAAAGGAGTATTCTCATCGCCAAAATCATCCCAGCCAACATTAAACTGAGGATACTTACCGATCAGTTCAAAATATTGCTGCTCGCCGTAATATGGAAGACGGTGAGAGAAGTAAGAACCGAGATCGCTTTCCAATCTGTTTAGTTCCGTCCAATTAACTTTTCCGCTTGTGTAAAAAACATTGTACTTGGCTGGATCAACAGCAGCGTTAATATTTTTTGTGTTTGCCGGATTGGAAACCCACTTTGCGTAACGCGCTGCACTCCAATGCTGGTCTGCATAATTCTGGAAAAAAGTTGTTTGATCGTTACCCTTCTTATCATAAGCTAATCCAACCGCAATTGCAGCAGCTTCTGCGGCTAAGAAGACTGCGGACTTGATATAGCTTTCGCTGTAAAATTCACCAGCACCGGGAAGAAGTAAAGAAAGACCGGCTGCAACAAGCGGTTTTTTCTTAGCTACAGTTTCATCCAGCGGAGATTTGATATGCTTTGTTTGCACAGAAACATCTACCATTTTTGAATCCAAAGCTAAAACTCCGCTAAGCTGAGTTTGGTTCTGTTTCAATTCTTGAGCACTGACGAAAATTACTGGAAGAAGAAATAAACTCAACAACCTTTTCATTTTATTCTCAATTTGTTTTGAATTCTATAGATAAAAACAAAGGCAAACCACAAAGGCACGAAGACACCAAGTTTGCACTAAGAAAGTTTCACAATTTACTTTGTGCCCTAGTGTCTTGGTGGCAAATTTTTAAAAGTCTTAAAAGCTAAAATCGAACAGAATTCCGCCGTAGAAATTCCATTCCTTGCCATACTTTATAACTTCGCCGCGGACGGTTTTACTAAACTCATCAAACGCATAAGCCGCGTTAAAGAATAAACTTGTTGGGAAGAGATAAAATGAATTAAGTTTTATTCTAAGCTCTCCGCCAATTCCCTTCTTAAAATCCTTCATCCCCGGGAATGAACCCGTCCACGCGTTTCCATAATCGGCATAAACAGAGAAGTAAACTTTATCCAAGTATAAGTGCCCGAAACGTGTATCAATGTTTTTGAAGAGTGGAAATCTGTAAGTAAGATTAAGCCAGCCGAGTTCGTTTCCGCTAACTGAATAGAATGGATAACTTTTCATTCCAATTAAACCGCCAAGATAGAAATCGAAGAAATCCGGGACTTCCGGACCAAAGATTGTTCCGCCGCGGAATTGGGCTGTGATTGTTTGATCACCGCCAAGATGAAAATACTCTTTCCAGTTCAATTCTAATTTTGGAAATCTGAAATCATTGTAAAGCGGCTTTAGAATTCCATCAACAACAGTATAATTATTTTCGTTGTTAAAGCGGTTGAACTCGTAATCAAATTTCAATTCAACTTTTCTTCCAACCGGATTTATGTCGGAATCAATAGTAGGCACAATTTCCTCGTGCGTAATCTTTAGTTGGAATCCTCTACCGATATAATATTTATCGCTCGAAGCCGGATAAAGTAAGTTGCCGCTTTCGGGAAGGATAAAACTTCCTAACTCAGACGAATACTGGCTGAAAATAAATCTTCCTTCCAGCATTGTTCCTTCGGAAAATATTTTATGCTTAGCCACAATATCAAATTCGAATAAGCTGTAAGTAACTTCCGCCGGAATTCTGTAATCAACTCTCGGTGGAATAAATGTAGAATCAATCCCGAAGTCCAAATCAATATTGGTTCCGCGGCTAACGCTGTAAAGTTCGAAGCCGATTTCCGGACGTAAACCCAAATTGTAAAGAAGCGGCAGTTTATCACGGTAATCGAATTGCAAAAACATATCGCGCTCAAGTTTTCTATTGATTGATGCGCTTCCAAAAATTGAGTAGCGGTTAAGAATATCACTCGATGCAATGTAAATGCCCGGCTTAATTCTATCCAAACCGGAACTGAATGTGCTGTAATTATCGTAACGGATAAATGGAAGAATGCTTAGCTTAGAAAAGAAGCCGGAATACTTTTCCGGAGTGTAATCGGGAGTTTTTGTATCGTCATAATTTCTGAGCTTAACAATATCAAACTTGTTTATATCGCCATTTGGTTTATCTCCTTCGAGAGGCGGATTATTTATCCACGAATATTTTTTTGAAGGATCAACTTTTTCTTGTTCATCTTTTCCGATTACAAAAATTTTATAACCTGTAGCAGTGTAGCCGGCGTAAGCAATTTCATTTTTATCATTTACCGAAGGCATAAACGCGCCTCCGGTTACATTTGTTAGCTGCTTCTTTTCTTTTGTAGTCGGATCAACAGAATAGATATTGAAGATGCCGCTTTCGTCGCTAGAGTAATAAAGTTTGCCATCTTTAGTCTGAAATGGATTTCTTTCATCAGCAGCAGAAGTAGTAACTAACTCGTAGCCGGAGCCATCAACATTGATTCGAGCAACATCTCTGTTCTCTTTTAGAGAGAAGTCAAAAAATATCTGAGAATCATCCGCAGAAAATTTCGGATTGAAAACCTGCTCGCCTTGTTCAAAAAAAGTTAGCCGCTTAAAGTTCTTTCCGTCTATATCAACTGTTCCAAGATTAACAGTTCCATCATTCTGATAGATGAACACGATTTTTTTGCCATCGTGAGATACGTTTGGATTGTTAGCACGCAAACCGTGAGTTAATCTTGTTTCTTTTTCGGTATCCAAATCATAAACATATAAGTCGTGTATGTTCACCCATTTCGGATTGTCATCGCTCAGTTCAGCGTAAACTATTTTGTTCGTTCCCGGAATGAATGATGAAGTTGAGCGAACTTTGGACTTGATTAACTTTTCCTTCTTTGTCGCAAAATCATAGAGATACAATGAAGAGAGACTCATGTAATTGTTCGACTTGTTGGAAATGTAAAGAAGCTTAGAGCCATCGGAAGAATAAATCGGATGAAAATTTCCAAATCCTTCCGAAGCAATTATTTCTCCCGTTACTTTATTGGAAAGTACATCGGCGCTTCTCTTTATGTAATCACTCTTAAGATAACTGCTCCACTCGTTATAAATTTCATCGCCATCTTTGCCAAGAACATCTTCAAAAGCAGCGTCAATTGTAAAGTTGGTTAGCTTGCCAAGTTTGTGTGTTACTTCGCGCAATTTATCTTCGCCATACTTTTGAGAAATGTAACGCGTGAGCGCGAAGCCGGAATTGTAAACCGATTCGTTACCCAAACTTGTTTTCTCAAACACTCCCATTTGATTCCAAGTAAGCAGTTTATTTTCGAGAGCGTAACTGCGCAGAATCATATCGCGGTGAGTGTCCCAGTCATCGTAACCAAATTCTTTACGCATGTACTGAGCTGTTCCTTCAGCAAACCAAGCCGGAACGTTTATTCCCGGAATTGGATACGACGCAATAAAATTTGGAAAGCCGTAAAGAATATCGGGACGGCGTTTGTCTTCATAATTTAGAAATTGCAAATAGAAAACCGGAAGTGTGCGGGAAAGTTTCAAGCCGGATTGAATCTGCACCATGTGCGTAAACTCGTGAGAGATTACATTGCGTAACCAATTGTGTGTGCCGCGCAAATCAAAATCCAGCGACGACGCCCAAATCTCAATCTTGTTATCAAAGAAATAAGTAGCGCCGTTAGAGTAATCATCAATGTCTTTTATAATGTAGTCAACCGTTTCCGGTTCGTATTGATAAAGCGAAGTAATCGGCTCCCAAACTTCATCGGCAATTTTTGCTACAACTCTTGCAGTGCGCTCTGCTTCTTCGTGGTAATGAACGCGGACGTGCTTCCCTTTTATTGTAAGCCAATTATAATCCGGATTGTATTCATTGTACTGCGCAAAGAGCGGAGACAACGTAAGAAGGAATATTAAAATTATTTTTCGCATGGATTATTTGATCACCGCAATCTTGATAATTTTGTTTGCTGATTTACCACTTGAACTAACAACTTCGAGGTTAGCATAAAAAACTCCGCTCTGGACTTTTCCTATTTCCCAATCAATTTCATTATCCATTCCGCCAACTGCATTTCCACTAAGAGATGTTACAAGCGCGCCTGAAAGATCGAAAATCTTTACTGTTGCTGTAGAGTTTTCCGAAACGTAGTAACGAATCTTTGTAGAACTTCCGTAAACCGGATTAGGCCAGTTGTATGCTTTTGTCGTTGGGAAGAAATCTGAGCTCGGCGTATAAGTATTGGTTAATTCCAAATAAGCATTTCCAGATGAGTTTCCATTCTCTGCCGCCCAACTTACTTTACCTTGAACCGGAGAAAGTTGCCATGCGCTTAAGTGTCCATTGTAATCTATTACACCAAGAACAGGTTTATAAGATGGCAATGGTCCCATTGTAGGGAGTTCTTCGCTAAATAAAACCGGACTAACAGCAGGATAGTTTCCATATTGTAAAGGATAACCGCCCAACACTTTACCAGTTGATGGGTTAATAGCGTAAAGTTTACCATAAGTTAATGCTAGTATTTCAGAAACTCCATCATTATTTAGGTCAAGTACAATAGGTGTTTTAGCAAATTTTTGGTCTTTAATATTAATAGGAAAATTTTCTAACAGTACACCATTGAGACCATAAGCTTTTAACTCAAAATCTTCAATGGTAAGCAAATATGGCTTGCCATTATTCAAAATATCTGCAACAGCATACTTTGGAATTGTATTCTTTTTTGTCAATTCAAAATAGTTTTCAATTTTTCCGTTTCTAATTACAGTTACCGTTCTTGTTCCATCCTCAAAAACACTAAACGCAATATTCAAGTAATCGCCATTTGCATCTTTAACTATTAAATGTTGGTACTGTCCACTAATGTTGCCACTAGTTTCATTCCCTTTACTGTCTATAATTGACTTGCCAACAATAACTGAGTAATAGTTGTCTGTACTTTCGAAAGGTCTATTTATTTTAGAAATAGCACCGGAAGAAATTTTCTTAATTGATTCCGGTGGAATTTTTCCAGATTGAATCAGTTTATCTACATCTGTTTCAACTAAGCTACCATCTTTCAATCCAAAACTTAAATAAATTGCCCCACCCTTCTTGCTGAACAATAAATTAGAGCTAACTTCTGCCGGAGAAGTAATTGTCGTAACTTTTTCAATTATCGTTCCTGAAGAGTAATCGTTTGAATAAATATTAATTTTGTTATCAAGCTGCGATGCAACCAACTGCCTTTTATTTATTGATACCCCAATTAGATTTAAGGTATTACTAAAATTCGGGAAATAAAAAAGAAGTTTTCCTTCGGAAGAAAATTTACTGAAGTTATTATAGTCCAAAACAAAAAATTCAACTCCTCTATTACCTTGAAGCATCAGCAAATAGTGATTCGGACCCTGAGCTAAGATTGGTAAATCAACATTTGCAACTAACTTTTGCTGATCATTCCCAAACGAAACATTAAAACTCATCATGTTGTTGAGTTCAGAAAAAGAATCAATTGTAATTAAACTGTTGCTGCCTAAGTTGGAATTTGTGTTCGGCTTGCTGGTTGGCGAGAAACTGTTCTTGTAAAACTTGGCTTTATTCCCTTTATACCAAAAATCTTCCTTTGTTCCCTCTCCAATAAACGAACCAAAAATTGAAGAAAAAGTTTCGCCAATATCCTGTATGCCATCGGCTTCTTCTACATCAACACCTTTGTACATCAAATCGGTATTGATTTTATTCTCTCCAATCTTTGAGTTAATTACCATCTCATCAATATGCCAAATTACAATTCCATTACCCGGGACTGCGGCATCATATTCATCAACATCTATTACTACTCCACCTTTAATGTCTGTTGGCTGAAAATTGAAAAGCCCGCTTGTGTCCTTCTGAATTGTCTTTTGATAAACAAGGGTATCTTTCTTCATCGTTTGCTTATCAATCGTAACTTTTCTAATCGTAAGTATCAGATTATCTTTTTTAGCGTCTTGCTGACGATTTTCAACAAGATAGTATTCCTTTGAGCCGATTGGAATTTTAACAAGTGTTGTATCGGTTGCCGTAGCCGCTGCTCTATTAGCAACATTTACTTTGCCGCCGGCTAATGAAATTTCTTTTGGCTGTTCCCATCCTAAATACATTTTTTCCCATGGTGATGGTTCCGGCGGGAACATTCCATTATTAGCAACAATAGCTTGTCCATCCATTAAACCAAATCTGCCAATCGCGCTTTTACCGGTTTCGGTGTCGAACAAATCAGGTAAGCCTAAATGACTTCCAATGTTTGCAACCAGAGCACCGTTGATTGTAATCTGCAACAAACCAACCGAATTATCTATGTAGGTCTGCTCGCGAGATTCGGTTTCCGGCATTATTAATGTGTTTTTAATTGAGCCGCTTTTAGTTGCAAAGCCGGCGAACTGCGTTCCAAAAATATTTTTAAGTGAAGAAGTGCTTAAGTATAGCGAAGGCATATTTCTGTCTATGGAGAAATTACCTAAGTCCAAGCCGCTGCTGACACCCGCGTGGAAGATTACAAACAAGTCATAATCAGAAAACTTCACGTTGGAAAATTTCTGATCAGCAAGTTTCCATACTTCTTCGGAAAATTTGCCGAGAGGAGAAAGGTCTGTGGATTTATATCCCGGTACATACTCGCGCATTGTTTGCGAAACCGTAATTACTTCCGGCAATACTTTGTAGGTCAAGTTCAACTTTCCGCCGGAAACTTTTTTAAAGTAATTCTTCGCGAACAAAAGATGATCGGCAAAATATTCATCGTTATGCGGCAGCGGATCGAGAATTGTATCTCCGTAAACTTGTGTATAGTGAGAACCAAACTTTCCCGTTCCAATTGTCGCATCATATTTATCTTCCTGGAAATCAACCATAACAGCTAAAATCCTGAGCGTATCCGAAGATGAAATGTTTTGCACTTGATTTTGCGGAACAGCGAAACGCTTATTATAAGATTGGGCAGTAATGCTGCCCAATCCTAAGATCAATATTAGAAAACCAACTAAGTTTTTCATTTATACTTAAATGCCTCTTGGAAATCCTAAAGTAGTTTCGCTCTTTGTTCCCCAGTTCATCGAAAGTGTAAAGCGAAGTGTGTTGGAAAGCGGGTGGTTCTCACTTCCCTTAAATACATCTGTAGTAATGTAACTGAAATCGAAGCCGTATAAATCATAACGGATACCGGCGCCGAGTGTCATAAATTTTCTATTACCAAATGCCGGGTCTTCATAAAATAATCCGGCTCTTAGCGCAAACATAAAACCTTCTTTCATGTTGCCGTACCAGTATTCCAACCCGGTTGATGTTACAATGTCTCTAATTTCTTCGCCGAAGGATTGATCTCCCCAAGCTGTAAAGATTGCCTGATACCAATCTTTTCTTTTTGTTGTAGTAACTACAGTTGATGTATCTTCGCCGGTAATTCCATCTTTAATGTTTGTCTTACCTTTATCAACTAAAAGTTTGCTGAAGTCCAAAGTCCATGTAAGCGAATTGTATTCATCTTCGAATGGTCTTACTGCAAAACCAAAACGGAAGTTTGTTGGAATTGGATCTGCTTGAGCTTGATCTATGTAATAAATTTTTGGACCAAGATTGCTGAGGTTTACACCAAAGCTAAACTTGTTTCCTAAGTCGCCAATAAGAGGTAGTTCAAAATTCTGCGGTCTCCACATTGCGGCAACGTCGAAGCTAACAGAAGTTGCAACACCGGAACCTTGTTCTTGTTCTGTTGGCTTATCCGCCAAACGGCTGTGTATCAGTCGGAAGTTGAAGCCCAGTCCCCAATCGTTACTTAGCTTAGTAGCATAACCGAGGGTTAGAGCAGCATCGAACGAGCGGAATTTTCCAACCGGGTCCGGCGAGTTTGAAAGCGTGCGTACAAACTCTCCATAATTCATATAAGTTACGCTTGCTGTTACACTTCCGCTTATATCTTCTATATACTGGCGGTAAGTTGCATAGTCGTAAAAAATATCCAGATTAAATTGCGGCAGCCAGTTACTATGTGTTAAGCTGACTTCTGAACCGGTTAAAAAAGCAATTCCGGCCGGATTCCAGAATATAGCAGAAGAATTATCTGCTAAACCTACTCCGGATTCTCCAAGTCCGCCGGCACGTGAATCCGGCGCAAGAATTAAAAACGGTACAGCGGCTTCGCCCTGAGCCTTAATAATATTTGCTGAGAAAAACATTGCACACACAATCATCAGCATCGAGATTCTTTTCATTTATTGTTCTCCTAAGATTAATGTCATTTTGATATTTATTTTTCAAACATGATAACTTGGGCTAAAGCCCTTATTGATCAGGTTTGTTTTAACCCCACGCTTAAGCGTGGGGTTATTAATTCACTAAGTTAATTGGACTTTAGTCCAAGATTTATTTAATTACTGCTAGTTTGCCAAGAATATTGTCTTTGAAACTTCCGTCAGCGGATTCTACAATCAGCTTGTAAAGATATGTTCCGTTGGCGATCTGGTTTCCATCTTCATCGCGTCCGTCCCAATCAATCTTCACAAATTTTTCCAGCAAATCACTCTCTTCAATTGTTTTGATCAATCTTCCGGCAACTGTATAAATTTTTATTTTAGTGTTGAATGCAGAGCTATAATTATGCTGAAATGTAAATGTTGTATTCGAGGTCATCGGGTTCGGATAATTAACGACATCTCTAATAACAATTCCTTTATCTGCCGATACAACAGTAAACGCTGCTTCTTGAAATGAAAAATTATTAAAAACATCCCAAGCTTTCACTTTTATTTTGTAATCGCCTTGTGCCATTGAGTTAAAAGTATACTTTGCCAACCCGGATTTACCGCCCGAGTTTAAATCGCCGACAAAGTTATTCGTAAGATCATAAGTATTTGCCGCATCGTCATTAAGGACGGCTTCCAGCTTATGTCCAATTCCGGTTCCGGTTGTATTTAAGCCGGTTTGGTCTTTCAGCTTTGCAATCAAAGTAAAGTTAGGATTTACTAAATAGGAACTCTCAAAGTTTGTATCGTCAAAAAAGATTTCAATTTCCGGACCCTTATTATCATTCGGCTGGTTCTGGTTTGTTCCGCCAACAACAATATTGCCCGAGTAACCAACCCCATCCGTTGTTGAATTTGAAACATAAGCAACAATCTTTCCATTCCTGTTTTCATAAGAAATATCTTTGGGAACAACAAACTCAGTTTCAAACCGACCATCACTTACCGAAGCTCTACCTTTGAAAATCAATCCGCCTTGTTGTTTAACGGAGTATCCCATTTCTTGGAAATAAATACTTCTTTCGGAATCGTAAACAGTGAGAACAACTTCGCCGTTAAGCGGATTAATCTTCCCTTCTTCGTTACGTACACTTCCTTTTATTTTTACATTGCTCAAGGCACTTACTTGAACTTGTGATCCTGCTGCTTTACTATTTACAGAATCAATTGATACCGGCAAAATTGGCAGATTGAGTCTTATAGTTGGATCACCAAATAGATGAAATTTTTCATCATTTTCCCGTTCAACCATAAACTGCTTGGTTAAAAAATAAGCTTTACCAACTCTAAGCGGCAAATTATTTGCGTCTTTTAACCGGAATAAATTTGTGTAAAGAGAATCGTTCAGCGTCGCATTGTACTGCGAAAAAACTATTCTCGATGCTGTAAAGGTTAAAATTGATCCGGCATCTTTCATATTCATCATTGTTTCTGTAGAACTTTGTTCAACAGGGTCATCATACTTACCGAAATCGCAAGTAGCAGCAGTTAAGAAAAAATAATTTGGATTTTTTAATTGCGGAATCGAAGTAGCCTTTTCAAATACATTTTCGTGAGCCCAGAGTTCCGGACTGCCATGACCAATGTAATTAAGTATCAAAGTGCCGCCGTTAATAGAATTCAAAATGGCTTTGTTTACATCAGGTTTTCTTCTGCCGTTTCCTACATACATTGTGGGATAAGCTACCAAATAAATTTTATCCTGGAATAAATATTTGGGCAATATTTGATTTGATAGATTTTCTGATTGTGATGTATGCAGGCTTCCGTCATCAGAGCCAATGCCTGCGGGACCATCATCCGCAATTAGTGTAACTGAGTTTCTCCAATCCCCTTTACTCTGTACTGTTTCATAACTAATGATCTTGTCTATCACGATGTCTGCATCTTTAGCAGATTGGGCACAAATTCTGCCAACTGCCAAATCGGATTTCAAATCTATGCCTGAAACACGGACGAAATAATCGTCCGAAGTGTAAGCGCTTATTTGGCTCAATGATTCTTGAGTTTGATAAGTAGGTACAAAATTAATGTTGTTCTTCATCGTGTTCAGATAATCATAAGTGCCGTCACCAAAAAGCAAAACATAAGCAGGCTTTTGCTGCCAGTTATCATAGGCAAATTTAATAAAGTCACGGACTGCCATAGGATCAAAAACTCCGCCGGAGAATTCGTTAAAGATTTCATCAACATAGAACACTTGTGCGCTCATCTTGTTCGGCGAATCAGTAGTGCGATATTTGATGTATCTCTCGGCTTGCGTTTTCAATTCTTTTGGAGCTATAACTATTAATTCACTGCCCCCAATTGTGCCGCGGATATTAGAATTTTCAACCTTTGCCGCATTCGTTGGAGTTTTATATACACTGGAAGTAAAGGCATAATATTTACTTACATTGCCTTTGGTTTCCGAAGCTTGAAAGCGTGCTTGTCCGCCGCTAATTACCGAGTTTGAAATTAACTTAACATTAGAAAAATCTGTAACATCAAATATTTGAATTGCACTGTTCGAAAAGTTTGTTAATGTATAATCAATAACAGCGGTAGTATCTTTGGAAAAGATTGTTAAGTTGTCGCTAAAAGCACGTAAAGATTTGTTGTAGCTAATTACTATATAATCTAAGTAGAGTTTTGTGCTTGCTGTCGGATCTACTAACGATATTTTGAGAACGCTTCTTTCATCAGCCAAGCCGCCACGGTAAACCGCTTGAGCTAAATCTGCAATACCATAATCATAGTGAGTATCAATTTGCCAAATTGTATTAGAATATATTTGGTTACCGGTTTCCTCTATTTTGTACTTTGTAGATGTAATTGATGTATGAGCTACCCGCACAATATATTCCACAGGAGTATTTAATACCCAACCATTTAAGGAGTTAATGAATGTGCGGCTCTTTAGGTTAGCATCTAATTGCTCGCCAAAATATTCTCTGCCGGATTCCCCAATGTTTAAGCTGTCTTTTTCATAAGACTTAAATGCGCGTGTAAATGTTTGGGGGAAAGAATTGCTCACATTTAACGAAGCTTTGTCCGCAATACGCTTTCCGGTTGTATTCCCAAAAGTCAGCCAGTAATAATTTTTCTTGGAATAAAAATTCTTAGTGCGCATCAATGCTCTATAATCTTTATTGTATTCCCAGAAATCAGTCGGTCTTGCGTAGAACAAGACATAATCAGCAGCGTCAAATTTGCCATCTTCTTCGCCAATAATTTTGATTGCGTTTTCAATCAATCCCTTATTGTTTGTTTTGCTTAAATCTTCCGGAAGAGGCGCACCGCCATAACCGTAAATTTTTATTGTCCTGGGATCAAGAGCGTTAACATCTACGCCCAAATTTTGTAGAAAAGTTCTATCAATTTTGTAAATGCCTTCTTCGTTGGTTTCGAAGCGGAACCAGGTGCCATCAGCTAAAACTGAGTTTGAAACTTTCTGCAATCTGCTTTGCTGCTGCACTCCCCAATTCTTAGCAACCGGCCAATTAACAATTAATGAACTAAGAGTTACATCATTCACAAGTGTTTTGCCTGTAGAGGAAGAAGCGAGGTTAACTCTAAAAACTATTTTGTTGTAAATTTTTATCTGATTGGAGGCTGCATCAAATTGAACCGGGTAAACTTTGATGGTCTGTACCGGAAGATTCCTTACCAAACCGAAATCGCCAAAAGCTACCAAATCTGTTTCAGCTGCTTTGTAGTAATCGGGGCTAACGTTGTAAACAAACTGATTACCGGAACTATCTCTAATCAAGGTTGGATTTGGAATGTAACGACCGTTAAGTTTAGTAAAGCTTGTTGATATAATTTGGATTGTGTTTCCGGTTTCCGCCTGCACTCCAATATTTAGCTGCTTTACAAGCAGTTGGGGCACACCGGCTTTCCACCCATTTTCGTTGCTCGTGCCGGAAATATCAAGTCTAACAAATGATAAACCATTCTGACTGATACTGACAGTGTCTTTAATAATCGGTCGGTACTCAAGAATGATTGATCCGGCATCTGAGGAAAGTACTTTTAAATCTTGGGCTTGTAATGCAAGATTTAAAACAAAAAAGAGAAACATTATTGAGAATTTGGTTTTCATAACGCTTTAGAGTTATTTAAAAAATTTTCCAAAAAAGTGAATTTCAAAAGCGGTAAACAAATTCTCTATACTATCTCTCCAAATTTCTGAGCAAAATTTATACAAGATAGGCTGATAATGTCAAGACAATAAAAGAGTTTTCGTTCTGGGGGTTATTAATTGCATTATCGGCAAATGAAAAGAGCTAAATACATCTCCCTGCCCCTAAGCATAACCTGGGGAAAGGGAGATTGCTTTAGTCTTTTCTAGCTGAACACTCTTAAATTATTTCCTTCGAGTGTTGTTTTGTACTTGGTTAAAGCTTGTGCCGCCGGACCATTAATTACTTTTCCGTCACTAGAAAAGTTGGAACCGTGATTATTACAATGAAATCTTGCTGAAGCTTGTTCATAAACCAGAGTGAAACCTTCGTGTGTACATGCCGCGGAGACAGCACTAAAATCTGTTGAGCTAATGCGTGCAACTATTACTCCGCTTTTCACTAAAAAGCCACCTACATTTTTAAGAGATTGATTAGCGGATTGCGTTAGGTCTAGGGTAAAATCAACGCCCTGAGGAGCTTGCGGCGCGGCTGGGTTACCGCCGGAATCATACCCGCAGCTTGCTAAAAAGCATGCTGTACAGACAACAATACTTCCTTTACCTACTGTCGTTAAAAATTCCTTTCGGTCCATATATTTTTTTCACCTTCATTTTTAGTTGGTAAACATGTGAAGAAAATAGCGACCTAATGTCTTTAATGCAATACTATATTTGCCCCATCAAGCCGGAATAAAAAAATAATATTCGTTTACGTCAGCTAAACTTGGTTTTGCCCTTGTATTTCAGTTCGCCTGTTTGTTAGAACGTTACTACACGGTCAGCCCAAACCACAACATTTACACAATCAACCATTGTTGAAATTGGGCAGGCTTCCGTTTCCGACAGATTGCGGGATTTTAGGCAAGTACCGCAAGCGAGAATTTCACCACCTTCAGCGACATATAATTTCATTTGAGCATCAACATTGTATTTCTCATGGGTTAAACCTTCACATTCTACTGCTTCGCCCATTAAAAATACTTTTACTTCGTGTCCCTCCTTCTTCGCGGTAGTTGCAAATCTAAAAGCATTCCAGGCTTTTTCATATTCTTTTGTTTCTAATATTATTCCAATCTTCATGATCTAACCTTATTTAAATTCGATATAATTATTTCATCAACATTAACTTTTTTGATCTTATTACTCCGCCGGCATTCAGAACAGCTAAATAAACACCGGAAGTTAATTCAGAGCTGAGGATTGAAAATTGAGAATTATATGTTCCAGCCGGTTTGTATTCATCTACCAATGTTTTGAATTCATTACCGAGTGTATCGTAAATTTTTAGAGTTACGTGACTCTCTTTTGCGAGTTCATAGCCGATTGTTGTTTCAGGATTAAATGGATTTGGATAATTCTGAATAAGATTGAACTCGTTAGGAATTATTCCGGTCTTTTCAACATCCGTTGCTAATTCGTAAACACGCACATAATCAACATTCATTGTAATTGGGAATTGCATAGTACCATCCGGATTACCTGGCCATTTACCTCCAATTGCAAGATTTAAAAGAATAAAATGAGGAAGATGAAATTCTTCTGTTCCGTTAATGCTGTTTACAATATAAAAAGTAAAAAATGGTTTTGAATCTATAAACCATTTTATCTGAGCAGCATCCCATTCAATTGCATAAAGATGATATTGAGAAGGATCAAAAGTTGTTGTAGTACCTTTGGAATCGTATGTACCATCAGTCTTGGCATAGTGAACTGTTCCGTTTACTACGGTTAGATTGTTAACGTGTTCCATAATATCAATCTCGCCGCACTTAGGCCAGCCAACAGAAGTAATGTTTTCTCCCAACGTCCAGAATGCAGGCCAGGAACCTTGTCCCATAGGAATTTTAATGTATGCTTCAATTCTTCCATACTTAAAACTTTTCTTGCCCTGAGTTTTCATTCTTGCAGATGTATAGCTTTTTCCGCCGTATGATTCTTGCAGCGCAGTTATTACAAGTTCTCCGTTTACAATCTTGGCGTTCTCCGGTCTGCTTGTATAGTATTCAAGTTCATTATTACCCCAGCCATTGTTATTGCCGGTTTCAAATGTCCAGTTGGAGGTGTTTATGCTTGGTCCATTAAACTCATCCGACCAAATTAATTTCCAGCTTTGCGCATTGGTAACAACAAAAGTTAAAAAGAGTAAAACTAAGAATCGTATTTTCATTTATAATTCCTTTATTAAATATTATTACAAAATTTTCGGAAGCAAAATAAGCAAAGGGAGAGCAACAATTACTACAAAAAAAAGAGTGACCGACAGCCACTCACTTTGAATTTCATTAACAAGAAAATAAATATTACAATCCAAGTAATTCTTTGTTTTTCTTCATAGCATTGATACAAAACTCAATGTGTTCGTTAAGAGGAACGCCAAGTTCTTCTGCGCCTTTGGTAATATCTTCACGGTTTACAGCTCTGGCAAAAGCTTTGTCTTTCATTTTCTTCAACACAGATTTCACTTCAACTTCTTCTACACTTCTGCTTGGTCGAACGTAAGCCACAGCAGTTATAAATCCGGCAAGTTCATCGCAAGCAAATAAAGTTTTCATCAATTTAGTTTCTCGCGGAATGTTAGAGTAATCCGCGTGAGACATAATTGATTTTCGGAACTCATCATCAAAACCTTTCTCTGCAAGAATTTCATTTCCCTTGTTAGGATGCTCTTCAGCAGTTGGATACATCTCGTAATCAAAATCGTGAAGCAACGCAACGTTGCCCCAATACTCAACATCCTCGCCAAATTTTTCAGCGTAAGCGCGCACGCAAGTTTCAACTGCATAAGCATGCTTTAGCAAGCTATCACTTTTTGTGTACTCTTTTAATATTGATAAACAAAATTCCCGGTTTCGCATAAAGTCGCTGCTCATTTTTTCCCTTTCATATTTGATTGCGGATTAAACGATGGACAAAGTTTAGCAATTACACACTCATGGCACTGCGGATGACGGGCGAAGCAAACTTCCCTTCCGTGAGTTGCAAGCCAGTGAGATGAATTTACCCAATAGCTTTCCGGCAAAAGTTCTTTAAGCCGGAATTCAATTTTTGTTTGATCTTTAGAATCTATAAAGCCAAGTAAGTTTGATAAACGAATTACATGAGTATCAACTGCAATTGCGGGAATGCCGAATGCGTTGCCGGCTACTACGGAAGCAGTTTTTCTTCCTACACCCGGCAGTTTAACGAGTTCATCAAAATCTTTTGGAACTTTGCCATTGTAGTTTTCGATCAATGATTTACAGCAGCCTTGTATATTTTTAGCTTTCATCCGGTAAAAGCCGGTAGAGAAAATATCTTTCTCCAATTCTTCTTGAGCAACAGAAATGTAATCTTGCGGTTTCTTGTATTTCTTGAAGAGAGTTTCTGTAACAATATTCACGCGTGCGTCTGTACACTGAGCTGATAAGATTGTAGCAATCAAAAGTTGAAACGCTGTGGTGTATTCCAGCGCCGGATGAACTTCTGGATAAACAGTTGCGAGTTTATCAAACACTTTTTTAGCGAATGCTTTTTCTTGTTTCTCTGCCATCACAGAAACTTTTTGTCTTTTAGAATTAGTCTTTCAACCGGTTTGCCATTAATAATATGCTCTTGAATAATTTCTTCCACATCTTCGGGCTTAATGCCACCGTACCAAACTTGTTCAGGATAAACAACAGCTGAACATCCGAAGGCGCAAGCATCAAGGCAGCCTGTCCCGTTAGCCCTTACCGTTGTGTTGAGCCCAAGTTCTTTTATTCTTTTCTTAAACTGATCTCGAACTTCTTTTGAACCTTTAGAAGCGCAGCATCCGCGCGGGTCATCTTCGCGCCGTTCGTTTTCGCAAATGAATATATGTTTTGTATAACGTGCCATTTTCTTCTCGCCTCAACCAAGAACATCAAAAAGTATTTATTGCAACTGCTCCAAACATAATAAACCCCGGCGTTTTTTGCCGGGGTTTATTAACTAGTTTCTTGAACCTTACACCTTGAAGCTACTTTAGCAGCAACATTTTCTTCGTTTCAAAAAAATTACCGCTGCGGAGCTGGTAGAAGTAAACACCGCTAGGTAGAGACGCCATATATGGCGTCTTTACGTTAAATGTAACTTTGTAAGCCCCAGCTTGTTTGTATTCATCTACAAGTGTCGCAACTTCCCTTCCGAGCAGATCATAAACTTTTAGTATTACGTGTTGTAAAGTCGAGGCATGCCTCGTCTCTACGGGAATTGTGTAGCTAATAGTAGTTTCCGGATTAAACGGGTTGGGGAAGTTTTGGGATAAGACAAAATCATTTGGGAAACTTGAAAGACTATTTTTTACATCTGTTAAGATTACTCCATTTTCATTGTATACAGCTATTCCGCCCCCGTAATTAATCCATTTATTTGAATATTTGTCTATTAATATATCATTAACAAAACTAAAATTCCCAATTACTTGGCTACCACTTGGTGCCATTGCTTTCACTAGACCGTAGTAATAAATTCCGTACCAGTTTGTTGTATCTTCAAACGCCAATGCAGTTAAAAGGCCATAATTTTCTCTTTGTCCAATTATTTCATAATTAGATGAATCCACTAAGCGGTGTAGGTTATAATAAAAATTCCATGAATCTCCAATCACACGATAAATACTTGACGCTATTAATTTATTATTCTTCTTGTCAATGTAAAGTTTATCAATACCCCAATTATTATCTCTATCCCAGCCCCAGTTTTTTAGTATGTTATTCTCATACGAATAAACTTGTGATTGAGTATTAAACCATATTTGATTATCTACCGAATAGAGCGATAATATTTCACTGTTTAGTTTTGCTTTCTCAGTAAAACCGTTCCCATCGAATTTTACTAAAGAGTAGAAATTATTTATTAACCATTTGTTGCCGTTACTATCAATTACAAGATGCTTCGATACCGCAGGAATGTTCCCGTATATTTTGTCATTATAATGATGCCAACGATTACCATCATATTTAGAAATACAACTGTCAATTATCCAAACATTATTATTTACATCTATAGAAATTGAGGTAATAGAATTTGAAATAAGACCATTCGCTTTGTTATAGATATTCCATGTCTTGCCATCAAATTTTGACAAACCCGTATCTGTTCCTATCCATATACAATTGGTAGAATCTATTGCAATACATTGTATTTTGTAAGAAGGTAAAGGTGAGTTTAATTTATTGTAATAAATCAGTTTTTCAAGTTTCTGACCATTTGCAGTTATTACAAATAACAGTATCATTAGAAATGTAAGTGCGGCTTTCATATCTGCCCCAAGTTAGAATAACTATTTTTCCTAAGCTTAAATAAACTTCTTTTGCTCAGAGAGTCAAGCCAATTTTTGTAGAACATAAAAAAAGGGAAATCGAATTTCCCTTTTGCAAAAGCTGTTTGCAGAACTAGTAGCGCGTACGGGGGTCGAACCCGTGATCTCCGCCTTGAGAGGGCGGCGTCCTGGACCACTAGACGAACGCGCCATAATTTTTGCAGAGTTAAATTAAGTCTGTACAACAATAATATCAAATCTATAAAGCAAACTCCGTAATAAGATTTTGGATTTCTTTCATTTCATCATCACTCAATACATATTCTGCGGCATTTATATTTTCTAAAACTTGCTCTTTCCTTCTAGCGCCAACTATTGCCGAAGTTATTGCCGGATTTTTCAGAACCCAAGCTATAGCCAAATGTCCAACGGTTTTGTTTTGTCTAGCAGCAATTGGTTTTAGCCGTTCAACAAACTTTAGAATGTTGGAAAGTTGCGGCTCGGCAAAGAAAGGATTTTTTCTTCGCCAATCATCTTCCGCAATTTTTGCAATATCAAATTTGCCGGTTAACAATCCGGCTTGCATTGGACTGTAAGCAACAACGCCAATTTCATTCTGCAAACAATAAGGTAGGTTTTCAATTTCAGCATCCCGTTTTACCATACTGTAACTTGGCTGAAGTGACTGAACCGGATAAACTTTGCCGCATCGTTCCATCATAGAAACATCATAAGTGCTAACGCCAATGTATCTTGCTTTTCCCTCTTCTTTAATTCTCATCATTGTTTCCCAAGATTCTTCCGCTGGAACATTTGGATCCGGTTTATGAATCTGGTAAAGATCAACGTAATCTGTTTTCAATCTTCGCAGACTCGCTTCAATTTCACTTCTAATACTCTGCTGCTGAAGATTATTAAGAGCAGTTCCTTTTCCATCATTTACTAAGCCGCATTTGGTAGCAATAAAAATTTTATCCCGGAATTCCTCAACTGCTTTTCCAACAACTTCTTCGGAATGACCGAAACCATAAACCGCCGCTGTGTCTATCCAATTAATTCCATTTTCGTAAGCTGCTTTTATAGCTTCCATAGATTCGGCATCATCAACTTTCCCCCAGCCAAATTGCCAGGGTCCGCCAATTGCCCAGGCGCCAAAACCAATTACTGTAAGTTCCGGACCATCTTTGCCAAGTTTTTTTTTTTGCATTGTGCTATTCCAGGTTAATTTTAATTACTTCCAATCATCAGTCCTGAATGAAGAAGCCGGCAATCCGGAACCATTAAATAATGTTCCCTCCTCAATATTACTCCAGCAATATCTTACTGACTTCGGTTCTTTAACATTCGGTGAAGACACGACCAAATTTTTACCCTTTATCTCAACGATTGCGTCTGTAAAAAGTTTATCATCTCCGGTAATTAGAAAATTATTTTTCCCATCTCTTAATTTTATTTCAAGTTTATCGGCATAATCAAAAGATAAAATCATTTTACCGTTTTCAACTTTTGCTGATTTGTAAATTGGTCCAGACACAACAACTTTCTTTGCGTAATCTTTAGCCAGCGCCCAACGTGCTAATCTTTCTCCAACATCTTTTTTATTTCCCGGATGAACATTTTCAATTGTACCAATATCCATTGTTACAGCCATTCCGGTTTTAGGAACAGACAAAGTTTGCAATTGTGCTTCGCGAAGCAGCTGCGAGCTTGTTTCTTCGCCATAATTGAAAGGCGCTATTTGAGTATAGTAAAATGATAATTGATTGTTCCAGTCTCTTCTCCAGTTATTTATCATCATTGGAAAAACTTTTTTGTAGAGTTCGGCATCGCCGGTATTAGATTCACCTTGATACCAAATTGCGCCACGCAGATTATACGGAATCAGCGGCGATATCATAGCATTGTAAAGAGTTGTAGGCATGTACGCCGAAATTTCTATCGAAAGTTTTGGTCGGTTCAAATATTCAAGATTGTTGGCGCTAAACAAATAAAACATACCGTTTCTATATTCTGCAACCGGAAGATATTTCCAGCTTCCTCCAATAGAGATTGATTCGGCAGTGCCTCTCAAATGTAAACGGAACTTATCGGCGCTTCCATACATTCCGCCTCCGCCCTGGTTATCAATAACTCTTACTGCAATTGAAAGATTTTTTTGCTTAACTAATTCTGCCGGAATTATATGGTTTCGTTCAACTTGCCAATATCCCGGTTCTTCAAATCCGCCAACTTTTACTCCATCAACATAAGCAGCATCCATATCATCAATAGGTCCCAAGGAAAGAATCAAATCTTTGTTCAGCCAGGTTTCCGGAACTTCAATTTGCTTTCTAAACCAAAGCGCACCATCAAAATTTTCAAGACCAATTTTATCCCAGTTGGCAGGCATATCAATAGCAGGCCATTTTGAATCATCATAATTAACTATTGAACATTCATTGTCTTTCAGATCAATTTTACTCCAAATTACTTCAGAATAATTTTGGCTAATATCTATCTGCGGAAGTTGATTTAACCATACATTCAATCTTTCATATTCTTCTTTACTGTTGGCATATTTTTCTAACATTTCTTTGTACTTAGGAATTGCAGATAAATCAGTGCTGCTTGTCCAAGCCTCAGCCGGAGTTCCGCCCCAACTTGAATGTATTAATCCGATTGGAATATTTAGTTCTTGCATTAATTTCTTTCCAAAGAAAAAAGCAGTAGCACTAAATGATGCCGCATTCTCCGGAGTACATTCATTCCATGTTCCTTCACAATCTTTTTCCGGCTTGCTTGATGCTGCACGCGTTACAGTAAAAAGTCTCAAGTTTGGGTAATTTGCAGCCGGAATTTCTTTTGCAGCACCATGAATTGTATCTGCCGGAGGCCAGCCGGCTAAAGGCATTTCCATATTTGATTGACCGGAACAAAGCCACACTTCACCTATCAATACGTTTTTATAAGTTATCGATTCGTCTCGGCAAGAAACTGATAAGTCAAATGGTCCACCGGCTTTTGGCGTTTTAATTTTCGCTAACCAGGTACCATCTTCTTTGGATTTTACGGAAACACTTTTTCCCCAACTCGCTTTAAGAACAACTTTCTGATTTGCTTCCGCAGTACCCCAAACGGCGGCATCAGTTTTCTGTTGCAGAACCATGTTGTCTGAAAAGATAACCGGAAGTTTTAGTTTTGATATTTCTCTTTGACCAAATACTGTTGTAATTGAAATCATAATAAGAATAAATAGTTTTTTCATCGTTAGACCTTTTTATTTTCTGTACCAAAAAAATTATTTCGTATTTGAAGATTCCGGTTTTGCAATTGGAAATGCTTTATCACGTAATGTATTCATTTGCTCACTGTTCGTTTTAAGTATATCTATTGTTGATTGATCTGAATTAAAAACGGTATTCAATCCTTGCGGCTCATGCGGAGGATCGCCAACAAAGGGATCACCTTTTTGCCAAACATTGTCTTGATTTTTCCCTCTACCTTCACCGCCCCAAGCCCAAAAGTTTGCACCGGCAATCGGCGCTCCGGCAGATGCGCTATCACGAACCACGTTTAACATAATTTTATAATACTTATCCCGATACTCTGTTGATGAGTTTGGATCGCAACTTTCTAAATTGCGTCCCAAGCCAAATTCTTCCATTGTAACCGGCTTATTTAGAAGCCGGGCAAACTTCATGTGTTTGTTAAAATAATCCAGCGCGTTTGCTTCCGCAGTCGGGAAAGTCGCTTCCGGATGTTTGGCATCGTACCATTCCCAGTTCTTAGCCCAAACATGAAATGTTGCATAATCTATAAATTTACTTTCGTGAGCTTTGATGTAAACGCTGTCTCTTTGCAAAGAACCGATAACGCCTTCGCTTCCGGTTGTTACTAAATGATTCGGGTCAATTGATTTTATGTACTGCGCAGTTTGATCAATCCAATTGCAAAAAGCATTTATGTTATTCGCTAAACTACTCGCCTGCCCGGGACGCGGTTCATTTGCCAACTGCCAAGCCATTATTGTAGGGTCTTCGGAATAATAATCTCCGGTAAATTTATTTTGCCTTGTAATAATTTTTAAAATGAAATTTCTGAATAGTTCGTTCCCCTTTTCGTTGGAATAAAAACTCGCAGTATAATTCATGAAATCGCCCCACCGATTAGTTTGAACATAAGGATCAATAGCCTCGCCAAAATTTGTCCAGTTATTGTATGCTGCAAAACCGCCGGACCATTCCCAGTAATTATTAAGCAGCACTACTGCATGCATATTACGCTTACGCATTTCTGCAAGAAGAAAATCGAGTCCCTCTAAAAGCTGATCGTTGTAAACACCCGGTTCAATTTGAATTGTTGGCTGAAGCGATTTCTTGATGTAAGATGTTTCCGAGCCGGCAAGAATTCTCAGATTAGTAACACCAATCGCTTGAAGATTATCCAGCTCTCTGATTAATCTTTCACGGTCTCCAAACTCATCTGATGCGCCAAGATAGCATCCATACCAAAGATTAGTACCAACAAAGTAATAGGGCTTTCCATCAAGTTCGAATTGGGTTCCCCTCACTCTTATAAATTTTGATTCTGTAATGTTCATAGCCGAACATCCTTGTAAATAAAAAGTAGTTAAAAGTGTTACAATCAGAATGATTCTCTTCATAATTCCTCAACATAATTCAAACGAAATTTTGTTTTTGCGGAAAACATTTGATTTACTAACAATAAACTTAGACAGATAAATGCGAATTACAAATTGAGACTTCAGAAAAAATTAAAACAAAAGGACTCCAACTAAACTAAATAGAACACTGATGACACGGATTTGGCAGATTCTCACTGATTATAATCAGCGCTCATCTTTTATTTTTTAGAAGTTTCTAATTATTAAAACTCATTCAACTTTTCACAAATTCTTTTAATAATTTAACCAAGGCAAACAACAAAAGGAATGTTTATGAACCGGAAGCTGACTTCAATTTTATTTTTATTCACTTTTTCGTTTGGAATAATTTCCGCTCAAGATACTAAACCGCTCCAAGCTGACGATATAATGAAGAGCGCTTACAAACAAGCTAATGATGAGAGCAAAAATGTCTTATTAATCTTTCACGCTTCTTGGTGCAGTTGGTGCAAACGTTTAGACAAAGCGATGAACTCCGATGAACTGAAGAAAATTTTTGAAGACAATTATGTTATCACACATCTTGATGTACTTGAACGAAACGAAAAAATTGACTTGCTTGAAAATCCGGGTGGTAAAAAATTTATGGCAAAGCTTGGCGGAGAGAAATCCGGTTTACCTTTTTACGCTTTCTTAGATTCCGATGGCAAGATGATTTCGAATTCCAATGTAATGGATAAAGAATCAAACATTGGTTATCCCGGCAGCGAAGAAGAGATTGAGACGTTCGGTAAACTACTTAAATCATCAGCCAAGAATTTGAGCGATGAGCAGTTTACGGCAATAGTGGATTATTTAAAAGCTAACGCCCCTAAACCAAGAGCGAGTACTTCCAATATGCCAGTGGTGAAACCCGATTCCTTGTTAAAATCAAATATGCAAGTGCTTAAACCGGACTCTTCAAAAGCATCTAACATGCCGGTGATAAAAAAGAATTAACTTTTTGCTCTGAATGATATTTTTTAGCCTCGCAAACAGCGGGGCTTTTTTGTTTAGTAAAATCTTAACTTTGCCCCTAACATTTTTGAAAAAAACATTGCAGATAAAAGAACACATAAAAGAAACAGTAAAGCTTGCTATCCCAATTTCGTTTGGTCAACTCGGTCACGTTATGATGGGAGTTGTGGATAGTATGATGGTAGGACGAATTGGAACCGCACAACTTGCAGCTTCTGCGCTTGTAAACGGTTTATTCTTTTTGGTTCTTGTGATTGGAATTGGCGTTTCGATGGCAGCTACTCCTCTAATTTCTATGGCAAAGGGCGCGCAAAAATTTGATGACTGCGGTAAAACTTTAAGTCATTCTCTGGTTGTTAATTTTTCTTTCTCAATTATCCTAACAGTTTTAACATTTGGGATGACATATGTTATTCCACATCTCAATCAGCCGAAAGAGGTTGTTGCAGAAGCAATACCGTTTATGCAAGTGCTTTCATTTTCGGTAATCCCATTTATGCTGTTCCAATCTTACCGGCAATTTTTGGAGGGACTATCAATTCCTAATCCTCCAATGGTGATTGTTTTGCTGGCAAATCTCCTAAATGCTTTTCTCAATTGGATTTTTATTTACGGAAATTTTGGAGCTCCTTCACTGGGATTATTCGGCTCCGGAATTTCGACAACAGTAACACGATGGATTATGGCATTTGCTCTTATCCTTTTTGTAATCAACTACAAAAAAGTTAAACAATACAATCCCCGCATAAGCATTTCTTCTCTTGATATTAGTTTGATTCGTAAATTAATCAGCATTGGTTTACCGAGCGGCTTTCAATATTTTCTTGAAGTTGGAGCGTTTGGTTTTGCCGCAATTATGATTGGCTGGATTGGCAGCCACCAGCTCGCGGCTCATCAAATTGCAATAAACCTCGCTTCAATTACTTACATGATTATCCTCGGAATTTCCGCCGCCGGCACAATCCGCGTTGGTGGATTTCTTGGCGAAAACAACTGGATAAAAGTTCGTTATGCCGGTTTTACGTCGCTCGGAATTTCTGTAGCAATTATGTTTTGTTTTGGAATTTCATTTATCATTTTCAAAACAACTCTCACAAAATTTTATGTTAACGACAGCGAAGTTATTAGTATTGCCTCACAACTTTTAATTGTAGCCGCATTGTTCCAAATCTTCGATGGAATGCAGGCAACCGGCGTTGGCATTCTACGCGGTTTATCTGATGTCAAAGTTCCATTAGTTATTTCACTTTTTGCGTATTGGATTATCGGAATTCCGGTCGGCGCTTTGCTTGGTTTTTATTTCAAACTCGGCGCAGTTGGAGTTTGGATTGGTTTGCTAATCGGGCTTGCGCTTATAGGTATAACATTATTATTCCGCTTTCGATATAAAACTAAACACCACTGATAGACTTCATCATCTAAAATTATTTATATCTTTGAGCGCCAAAATTTAGAAAGAAAGGTTTGATGAAAAGGATTGCCCCGCTTCTTGTAATAACCGCCGCATCGCTCTGGGGAATAGATGGCATTATACTTCGTCCGGCACTTTATAGTTTGCCTGTACCACTCGTGGTATTAATCGAAAGCGGTATTGTAGCAATTATTCTTTCTCCAATCTTCTTTAGAAAATTTGCAGAGATTAAAACTCTCACTAGAAAAGATTGGCTCTCTTTCATCGGTGTTGGTTTACTTGGCGGTGCAATTGGAACTATGGCAATTACCAAAGCTCTTTTCTATGTGAACTTTGTAAATCTTTCTGTTGTGATACTAATACAAAAACTTCAGCCGGTTTTTGCTCTTGGACTCGCTGCATTACTTCTTAAAGAACGCCTGCCAAAGATTTTTTTCTTGTGGGCTGGGCTCGCAATCACCGGTGCGTACTTTATGACTTTTGGTTTAACGCTTCCAAATTTTTCAACCGGAGACAAAACAATTATTGCCGCGGCTTTATCACTTGTTGCCGCAATAAGTTTTGGCTCTTCAACTGTTTTAAGTAAACTTGCACTAAAAAATGCCGGATTTGAACTTGGAACATATTTACGGTTTCTAATTTCGGCAGCAATAATGTTAATAATTGCCTCTACATTTGGTGATGTAACAAAGATTGGTGAAGTTTCAGCAACACAGTGGGGAGTTTTTTTATTGATTGCATTTACAACCGGCGGCGCGGCAATCTTTCTATACTATTTTGGATTGAAGAAAATTTCTGCTTCAGTTGCAACTATCTGCGAACTTGCTTTCCCGCTCACTGCCGTTGTACTTGATTACATAGTGAGAGGAACTGTTCTAACATTTATTCAATGGCTCGGCGTTGCGATATTAATCTTCAGTATCATCAAAGTAAGCGGAATAACATTTTCCAACGAGCAAGCCAGAAGCAATTAATCTTTCGGCTTTTCGTTCCAAACTTCAATTGTAATTTTCCAATCGTCCTTTTGCTTCTGCCAAACTCTCAGGTAATAATTTTCTTTCTCTGCTTCAGTCGCAGCATCTTGAAGAGTGACTGTTCCATAAGCATATAGAAAATCATCGGCTGAAGAAACTCCCCCATCAATCACCTTATACTTTGCAGCGCCGGATAAATTCTTAGAAAAATAATCACCAATATTTGCTTCACCATCCATCGGCTGCTGTCCTTCAACTAAAAGTCTTGAACCGGAGGAATATTTATTTATTCTAGCTTGCGGGTTAGAACTATCAAAACCTTCTTCAACCAATTTCATTTTTGATTTGCTGCCAAGTTCTGTCAACTTAGAACTTACTGGCAAATCCAATTTTTCTGTTTTGAAAGGCGGCACTATTACAGATGGTTTTGGGCTTGAGATTCCAAAGTCAATTAAAAATTTCCATGCGTTATCTTTTTGTTTTCTCCAGACAGTACAAAAATTTCCAAACCAAATATCGGCAGAATCACCTTTAGCTTTTCTAAAACTTGCAGGACCTGTTGTGTAACCTATATCTCCGCTCGCAGATATTCCGGCGCGCTCCGGATACCAAATCAGCCAGCCATTATTCGGTTTCGATTTCCCTAAAAACTCTTGCCCATTTACCGGATGTGGACGGAATATTATTCCATCATCGGCAATAAAAGCTAAGAATGCTTCTCTAGTAGCATCGTGAGCAGCTTTTTCTGCAAACGCATACTCATGATTCACCATATTAAATAGGTCTATTGACTGAGCTGAGACAAAAGTCGTCACCATAACCAAAACAAAAAATATTTTTTTCATATGCCTACCGAAGTTTGGAGTGAAATTAAACAACAAACAGCAACAGCCAAAGGCAAAAATCTTTACTTAGCTTTTTTCTCAAACTTTATTGAAACAGAGTTTATGCAATAGCGCTGTCCGGTTGGTTTTGGTCCATCATCAAAAACATGTCCAAGATGTCCGCCGCAATTAGCACACATTACCTCTACGCGGTGCATCCCTAAACTAAAATCATCTTTTGTAATTACGTTCTTGTTGCTAATTACATCACTGAAACTAGGCCAGCCGCAGCCGGCATCAAATTTTGTATCAGACTCAAAAAGAACTTGTCCGCAGGCAACACATTTGTAAACGCCTTCTTCAAAAGTATTCCAGTACTTTCCGGTGAATGGACGCTCAGTTCCTTTTTCACGAAGTACTTTGTATTGTTCGTCAGTTAGAGATTCTTTCCATTCTTTATCTGACTTCTCTATTTTTTTATTCATGGACTTTCCTTTCTCTGAGGCAGAACTGCCTTTTTTATCTTGAGCAAAAATTAAAACGAAAGCGAAAAGGGATAGGAATCCCAATGCAAAAACTAGTTTGGGGAATTTGCCGGTCATAATAACCTTTCTTTTTTGTTAATTTCTAAACTGATACAGGGGAAGTATCATTTTAGTTTCTTTTGATATGCCTCTGTTTCTTCTATAGAATCGAAGTAGCCGATCCGCACCCGGTACCAAGTTCCGCGCCTTTCATTTACAAACGCTTCTACAATAAAGGCATTGTGTCCTTGTGCTTTAAGTTTTGTGGCTTCGCTTTCGGCTTTGGCTTTATTCTTCCACGAAGAAACTTGGAATGAATATTTGCCACCTTCACTATATATATTGTTTTTCGGATTTGCTTCTGCCGCACTGACATCTGCTGCATTTCTTTTTGATGAGAGTGTCTTAAGCGCTTCTTCTTTCTTCTTGGCTAGATTATCAACCACTTTTACAGTTGTATCTTTTTCAACCGGCTTTGCAATGATTTCTTTCTTTGAAGAATCTTTTTTAGTCACTTCCGTTTTTGCCGGAGCTTTTACTTCTTTATTTACTTCCGGCTTAGATGTGATTGTCTCAGTTTTTAGATTTTCCTTTGGTGCCAATTTTTCTAAAGTCTCACGAGTGCGCTCACTTTGACCGCTAAATTCTTTCTCTGCAATTCCTCTTTCACCTCTATTGATAAATTTCAAGCAATATGAATAAATGTTCGCGACTACTTGATTGCTGTCTATCGGTACGGAAAATGCCTCACCGCCGGTAAGCCCGGGCAAAGATGATTCCCCTATAATTTTCAATTTGTCATCATAATAAAGTGTGCCCACGGTAGAATACTTTTGCAACCCTAGATTGAAAAGAATTTGAGATTTTACGCTCGATGCTTTTCCACTAATTGACTCAATCTTTTGAGGAGACTTGAAAATCGTAATACTAAGCACCGAAATCTGATTCTGAAAATGTTTTATCGTCGAGGTATCTACAAAGACTTTCTGATCTTCTATATCGAGAATGGTTACCCACTTTGGACCTGGTGTCTGGGCAAAAAGAGATGAGATAACAAAAACTATTATTAACAAAGTTATTTTTTTCATTTCAGATACAATTTGTTGCCTAAAATTTAAGAAAATTTACTTTTAGATAAACTTTATTAAGAAGTTGTTCCAAACACGAGAAGATTTCTTGACAAAAATACTTGGATGTGCTATTTTTTCTGCAACTTTTTAGAAGATATATGCTTACTGAATTCGGAAAGATTTTCATATTCATCATCCTCGCAATAATCTTCGTAATTATTACTCTAACCATTAATAAGCTGCTCAGACCTAACAGACCCTCTCGCGAAAAACAAAAGGTTTATGAGTGTGGCGAAAATCCGGAAGGCTCGCCCTGGGTTAAATTTAACATCCGTTTTTATGTTGTAGCGTTAATATTCCTCATTTTCGATGTTGAAGTTGTGCTACTTTTCCCGTGGGCTGTTACTTACAAAGAATTCGGTCTTTATGGTTTTATTGCCGGAATAATCTTCTTACTTGTGCTTTTCCTTGGAATGGCATACGAATGGAGAAAAGGAGATTTGGAGTGGGCTCGTCCTACACCACAAGCTCCTAAATTGAGTGATTTACTGAAGAAAAAAGCTGAAATCAAGTAATTTTCGGCATTTTTGCTAACAAAATTGATGATTGAAATATGGGTTTACTAGATAAAGAATTTTCCGATGGCAATATTGTCATCGCTCCGGTTGAAGACGTTTTAAATTGGGCTCGTCTCTCCTCCATTTGGCAGCTTGGCTTTGGTCTTGCTTGCTGTGCTATCGAAATGATGGCAACCTCTGCTTCCCATTACGATTTTGACCGGTTTGGAGTTATTCCACGCAACACTCCTCGCCAAGCTGATGCAATTATCATTTCTGGGACAGTTACACTTAAAATGGCTACACGTATTAAAAGATTATACGAACAAATACCAGATCCTAAATACATCATTTCAATGGGTAGTTGTTCTAATTGCGGCGGTCCTTACTGGGAACATGGCTACCATGTTTTAAAAGGAATTGATAGAGTAATCCCGGTTGATGTTTATGTACCGGGCTGCCCACCTCGTCCGGAAGCTTTATTGGAAGGCTTACTAAAATTACGCGATAAAATTCGTCACGAAACTTTGAGAAAAAAATCAGTATGAAGAACGCAGAAGAAATTTTCGAAATACTTAAACAACAGTTTGGCGATTCAATTTTAGTCATGGATAAAGATTCCCCAACTGAGCCAATTATCAATATTGCTCCTCTTCAGATTCATAAAATTGCCGCTTTTTTACGCGAAACCGAAGGATTAAAGTTTGATAGCTTAATGTGCCTTTCCGGTGTTGATGACGCTAACGGAACAAAAGTTAAAGATGCGGATGGATACGATACTATTCAAGGTGGAACGTTAAGCGTCTATTATCATCTTGATTCAGTTGAACTACGCCATAAGATTACGCTAAAAGTATCCACTGATAGAGAAAATCCGCAAGTTGAATCTGTTGAAAATGTTTGGAGATGCGCTGATTGGCACGAGCGTGAAGCGTTTGATATGTATGGTATAGTTTTCTTGAATCACTCTGATTTAAGAAGAATTCTTATGCCTTATGACTGGGAAGCCGGCTACCCACTGAGAAAAGATTATAAAAACCCGGAATTTTACCAAGGAATGAAGGTACCTTATTAGTATTTAGTAATGAGTACTTAGTAGTTAGACAAAGATTAAAGATTATAGATGCACAATTACAAAGAATTGAAAGTTTGGCATAAAGCAAGAGAGCTGGTTAAGTTCATATACATTTTGACTTCGGAATTTCCTAAAGAAAAGATTTATGGACTTACTTCTCAAATGAGAAGAGCGGTTATTTCATTCTCATCAAACATTGCCGAAGGATCAGGTTATGGAACGAATAAGCATTTCAATAGATTTTTAGAAATTTCTTATTCATCGGCAAGCGAATTGGAAACACAAGTAATATTAGCATGCGATATAGGATTTATTGACGAAGTGAAATTGGCGGATGCATCGAATAGAATTTCAGAAATTCAAAAGATGTTATCCGGTCTAATGAATTCATTAAATAATTGATTTTAGTCTAAATACACACTACTCAAGACTAAATACTAAAGAAAAATACTGAGTAAAGATGTCCCTCAAAACGGAAACAATGGTATTAAACATGGGTCCTCAGCACCCTTCTACACACGGCGTGCTTAGACTCGAGCTTGAAATTGAAGGCGAAGTAATTAAAAAAGTTATTCCTCATCTTGGTTATTTACACCGCTGCTTTGAAAAACACGCTGAAGCTATGCAGTATAATCAAGTTGTTCCTTATACAGACCGCTTAGATTACCTTGCTGCAATGGGAAATAATTTTGGCTATGTACTTGCTGCCGAAAAACTTCTCGGAATACAAGTTCCTGAAAGAGTTGAATACATTCGCGTGATAATGGCAGAACTTCAGAGGATCGCTTCTCATACTGTGGCGATTGCAACTAACGGAGCTGATATTGGCGCTTTAACTCCTTTTCTCTATCTATTCCGCGACCGTGAACATATCCTTACAATTTTTGAAGAGACTTGCGGCGCAAGAATGCTCTACAATTATATGTGGATCGGTGGACTTTCACATGATATTCACCCGGATTTTGTTAGGAAAACAAAAGAGTTTACTAACTACTTCAAGAATACAATTGTAGAAGTTGATAATCTCCTCAGCTACAATAAAATTTTTATTGAAAGAACTGCTAACGTTGGCGTACTTCCGGCTGATACTGCAATCAATTATGGTGCGACTGGACCGGTTCTTCGCGGTAGCGGTGTTAAGTTCGATTTAAGGAAAGAAGATCCATATTCCATCTATAATAGATTCGATTTTGATATTCCGGTTGGTAAAGGTTTGCAAGGTACAGTTGGCGATTGCTGGGATAGATATTATGTTAGAATGAGAGAGATGGAACAAAGTTTAAGAATTATTGAACATGCTATTGATCAAATTCCGGAAGGCGATGTTCAATCTGCTATACCAAAAAGAATTAAACCGCCAAAAGGAACATCTTACGCAAGAGTAGAAAATCCTCGCGGTGAACTTGGTTACTTTTTAATTAGCGACGGCAATACTAATCCTTTCCGTGTAAAGGTTCGTGCGCCTTCTTTTGTTAACTTAGAAGTTTTTGGAGAATTGTGTAAAGGTCATTTAGTTGCGGATGTTATTGCAATTCTCGGAAGTATAGATATTGTTCTAGGAGAAGTGGATAGATAATGTATCAATTCTTTTTTGACTTAACCGGAAATGTCATAATCTCGACATTAGCAGTAGCTCTTGTCCCTCTTATTTGCATTCTGCTTGTAACACTATTTGGCGTTTGGCTCGAAAGAAAAGTTTCAGCATGGATGCAGGACCGTGTTGGACCTAACCGAATTGGTCCCTATGGAATTTTTCAAACTGTGGCTGACTTTATTAAGATGCTTCAAAAAGAAGACGCTGTTTCTTCAGAAATTGATGGTGTGCTTTACAACATTGCTCCAGTTTTAGTTTTTGCCGGTAGTTTTGCTGCATTTGCAGTAATACCTTTTGCCGCTACAATAATCGGTAGTGAAATTGAAGTCGGATTGTTTTATATGTTGGCTGTTTCAAGCTTTGTAGTTGCCGGTATTTTAATGGGCGGCTGGTCATCAAATAATAAATATTCTTTACTTGGTTCGATGCGTTCTGCTGCTCAAATAGTCAGCTACGAAATTCCAACTGCTCTTGTTGTGCTTTCTATGGTAATGTTGACCGGAACACTAAGCTTAACTCAAATAAGTGAGTTGCAGACATCAAGTTTCTGGCACTGGAATATTTTTGGCGGACCGGGCTGGGAACTCTCCAAATTTTTATTAATTCCTTTCATGGTAGTTGGTTTTATAATCATTTTTATCAGCACACTTGCAGAAGTAAACAGAACACCTTTCGATATTCCCGAAGCTGAATCCGAACTTGTTGCCGGATACTTTACTGAGTATTGCGGCATGAAGTACGGAATGTTTATGCTTGCTGAATATGGAAATATGTTCGCTGTTTCATTACTTGTTTCTGTTCTATTCTTCGGCGGTTATCAATCACCGGTTGGTTATTTAGGAAAAACTTTTGGTATTGAGTGGCTTGTTTCGCTTGAACAATTCGGCTGGTTCTTTGCTAAAGGATGGTTTTTCATTTTCGTACAAATGTGGCTACGCTGGACGCTTCCCCGCTTACGTGTTGATCAGCTTATGACACTCTGCTGGAAGTATTTGATTCCTTACGCTGTTATTAATTTAGTTATCATTGGAATAATTTCTTTATTGTAATAAATCGGAAGTCTCTTTGCAGAATGCAAAAAGACGGAATTGAGTTTATGAGAGAATACCTTAAAAATACTTGGGATGGCATTTACACCGTTCTGGTTGGAATGCGAATCACCTTCAAACATTTGTTTACACCGGCTGTTACTATTCAGTATCCGGAAGTAAAAGTAAAATTGCCGGATCGCGTACGTAACAGATTGTATGTAAATATTGATGACTGTATCGGCTGCGATCAATGTTCGCGTGCTTGCCCGGTAAGCTGTATCGAAATTGACACTGTTAAAAGTATTCCCGGTGAAGATTTAGGCACGACTTCTAACGGAAAGAAAAAAGCTCTTTGGGTAACCAAATTTGATATTGACATTGCTAAATGCTGCTACTGCCAGCTTTGTGTATTTCCTTGCCCAACCGAATGTATTTACATGACGGACGTTTACGAATTTTCTGAATATGAAAGAGCAAACTTGCTTTATAAGTTTTCCGCTTTGAACCAAGATGAAGCAGCACAGAAAAAAGTTAATTACGAAAAATTCCAAGCTGAGAAAGAAGCACAGAAAGCCGCCGCTGCCGCAGCAGCTGCCGCTAAACCAAAACCGGAAACTCCGGCTCAGCCATCTGATAACTGAAAAGTAACCGAATAATAAAATGAATTACTACGACATAATGTTTTACATTTTTGCAGCCATCACATTAGTTTCTGCCTGGTTTGTTGTAACCACAAGAAACGTGATTTACTCAGCTTTCTTCTTGTTGTTCACTTTTTTTGGTGTAGCCGGAATTTATGTTTTACTCGCCGCAGATTTTATAGCTGTTGTTCAAATTATGGTTTACGTTGGCGGTATTTTAATTCTCCTTTTGTTTGGCGTTATGCTCACAAATACAATTACAAATGTTGATATCAGAACCGGTGCGAGCAATCTTCTGCCCGCTTCTATAGCAACCGGCATTTTGATGGGCGCAGTTGTCTCTGTGATGTGGTACACCGAGTGGAAAATTCAGCCCACAGCAGCGCCTAATACCACTATTAAAGAATTAGGGAGACTTCTTCTAACGGATTACGTTTTAGTTTTTGAATTGTTAGGATTACTTCTTCTTGTTGCGCTTATCGGCGCAGCTTCAATAGCAAGAAGAGAAAAAGAATAGGTTTTAAACCCTGAACGCCCGCTTCGCCGAACTAAGCGAGGCGGGAAGTGAAGGGTCTCAAAGAATAATCACTGGAGATTCTTCTTCCCGCAAAGCGGGACTCAGAATTTAAAAGGAGATTCAAAATTGTTACAAGTTGGTTTAACTCATTTTTTAACACTCAGCGCAATATTGTTCTCGCTTGGTGTTTACGGAGTTGTTACACGGAAAAATGCAGTAATGGTTTTAATGGGAATCGAGCTAATTCTTAACTCGGCTAACATTAACTTCATTGCCTTTGCCAGATTCGGTAACTTTGGCTATAGCGGGCAAATTGCCGCACTATTTGTAATTATACTTGCCGCCGCTGAAGCCGCAATTGCACTCGCAATAGTATTAAATATCTACAAAACATTTGCAAACGTTAACGTTGACGAAATAGATCACTTAAAAGACTAAGTCATGAGCGAAAGTTTACTTATTAATTTATCCGTTGCCATTCTCTTTCTTCCCTTACTGGGATTCATAACTGTTGTTATTCTCGGAAAGAGATTCCCCAAACTATATTTACTTGAAGTAGGAATAGTTTCCATCGCATTCATTCTATCTCTTGTTGTGATGTTTGCTAAACTTGCTTACTTCCCCAAAGATATAATTGCCGAATTCACATGGATTACTATGGGAAGCGCGCCATTTGCCGGTTCGTTTAACATTGATCTTGGCATTAAGATAGACAACATCACTGTGATGATGCTCTTTGTTGTTAATCTCATAAGCATGTTAGTTCATTTGTTTTCAATCGAATACATGCACGGCGATAAGAGATACACCCGTTACTTCTCATATTTGGGCTTGTTCACTTTTTCTATGTTAGGAATTGTACTTACGCATAATATTTTAATGATGTACATCTTCTGGGAATTAGTTGGTGTTTCTTCTTACTTATTAATTGGTTTCTGGTACGAAAAGAAATCCGCTTCCGATGCCGGTAAAAAAGCATTCATCGTAAATAGAATTGGCGATATTGGAATGTTCCTCGGAATTCTAATTCTTTGGACTAACTACAAAACATTTACTTTCGATGCTATCTATTCTCAAATGGCTGCCGGAGTAATGCCATTTGGAAGTTCTGCTTGGCTAACCGCTGCTGGAATTTTAATTTTTATGGGCGCAGTTGGTAAATCGGCTCAGTTCCCTCTTCATGTGTGGCTGCCCGATGCAATGGAAGGTCCAACTCCGGTTTCTGCATTAATCCATGCTGCTACAATGGTTGCCGCCGGCGTTTATCTTGTTACAAGAATTTTTGTAATGCTCACAGCAGACGCAATGCTGGTAATTGCTGTTGTAGGCGCTTTCACTTCACTTGTAGCCGCTACAATCGCACTCACTCAAAACGATATTAAAAAAGTTTTAGCCTACTCAACTGTTAGCCAGTTGGGATACATGGTTATGTCACTCGGCGTTGGCGCTTATGCGTTTGCGTTCTTCCATTTGGTAACACACGCTTTCTTCAAAGCATGTATGTTCCTTGGTTCCGGTTCCGTTATACACGCAATGCACCACGAGCAAGATATCCGCAACATGGGCGGCTTGAAAAAGAAAATGCCAATCACCTACTACACATTTTTAATTTCTACATTGGCAATTTCCGGTATTCCGCTTACATCCGGTTTCTTAAGTAAAGATGGAATTCTTGCCGGCACTTTAGCTTTCGGTAAACTTACAGGACATTGGTTAATTCCAATTATGGCATTTACTGTTGCCGGAATGACAGCTTTCTACATGTTCCGTTTAGTTCTCTTAACTTTTCACGGTGAACCAAGAGATCATCATAAGTACGATCACGCTCATGAATCACCAAAGTTAATGGTTGCACCGCTTGTTATTCTTGCCGGACTTTCAATTTTTATTTGGTACACACCAAATCCAATTGGTGCAGATGCCGGATGGGTTCTTAGCAGCTGGATTAAAACTCCCGCTCAAGTTGTTCCATACAATACTCGTTACGAATTTATGAGACCAAGTACCGAAGAGCAAAAAGCTGAAGTTCATGGTGAGATTACTCATTCCGTTGAATACACAGAAACGATGCATTGGGCTCATTACAAAGCAATGTTTGCCTCGTTGGCAGTTGCCGGACTTGGAATTCTTATTGCAATGCTGTTTTATCTATGGAAAAAAGTTGATGTAGATAAGATGATTGAAGGCAAGATCATGAATACTCTTTATAGAGGTTCGTTAAAGAAGTGGAAAATTGATGAACTTTACGATGCGACAGCGGTAAACGGAACACTTCAAACCGGAAATGGACTTTCTTGGTTTGATCAAAAAATTGTTGATGGCGCTGTAAATGGTTCTGCTTGGTTAACCAGGTTTACTTCTAAGCTAAGCGGTTTGTTTGATACTTACGTTGTTGATGGAATGGTAAACTTCACTGCCCTCTTTAGCGGCTTTGTTGGTTTATCATTTAGAAAATTACAGACTGGTAAAGTTCAGACATACATTGTATTTGTTGTGTTCGGCGTAATCATTCTCTTATTGCTCTTTAAGCCTTTTTAATCTTTGCACCTCTGCGCCTTTGCGAGAAATTCTTTTTTGCTCGCTAAGCCGCAGAGACGCTAACAAAATTGTAAATAATAAGCTGAAAGCAGACCGCCAACAGCTGATAGCTAAAATAAATATAGGTTCGTAAACATGATTGGATTTCCGATTCTTTCGTTAATTACTTTCCTCCCGGTACTGGGAATGATTTTAATTCTCTTTATTCCTAAGGAACAACCGAAAACAGTAAAGTATTTGAGTTTGGCAATTACTGGAATTCAAGTTGTTCTGGCAATCATTCTTCTTGCTAATTACAATTACGGTATGGCGGGAATTTATGAAGAAAAATCATTTCAGTTCATTGAGAAATTCCGCTGGATTAACATTACCGGCATCTCTTGGTTAGGAACTGTAAAGATAGATTACTTTTTAGGACTCGATGGTTTAAGCATGCCAATGGTTCTCCTAACCGCAATCATTTCCTTCATCGCTTGTATCTCTTCATGGACAATAACAAAATCCGTTAAAGGATTCTTTGCTTTGTTCTTACTGCTCGATACCGGAATGATGGGCGTGTTTGTAGCCCTCGATTTCTTCTTGTTTTACGTATTCTGGGAATTAATGTTGCTGCCTATGTACTTCTTAATTGGTATTTGGGGCGGTCCAAGAAAAGAATATGCGGCTATCAAGTTCTTCATTTATACTTTGTTCGGCAGCGTGTTCATCCTTTTAGTAATGATTGGCTTATACTTCTCTACTACAGAAACTTTAGCAGACGGATCGAAAGTTCTTACTTTCAATCTTCTTGCAATGATGAACAAATCCAACGCAACTCCGGATGGAATTCTTTCGTTGCTTAATCCAAACAATTACAGATTTATCGCATACATAGCATTGTTTGTCGGCTTCGCTATTAAAATTCCGATGTTCCCTTTCCACACTTGGTTGCCGGATGCACACGTTGAAGCGCCAACTCCAATTTCAGTTATACTTGCCGGCGTTCTCTTGAAGATGGGTACTTACGGAATTCTTAGAATTAACTATCCAATCTTCCCGGAAGTTACAATTCAATTAATGTGGTGGATTGGTTTGTTCGGAATGATAAACATCATTTACGGCGCTCTCGTAGCTTTAGCTCAAAAAGATTTCAAGAAACTTATCGCTTATTCATCCGTTTCGCACATGGGTTACGTTCTTTTAGGAATGGCTTCGTTAACAACCACGGGTGTGAATGGCGCTATCTTCCAAATGTTTAATCACGGTACAATTACTGCAATGCTCTTCTTGATTGTAGGCGTTGTTTACGACCGCGCTCACACAAGAGGCTTATATGATTTTGGCGGACTTGCAACACAGTTACCGATTTACACCGGATTTGTAACTGTTGCATTCTTTGCGGCGATAGGTTTACCAAGCATGAGCGGTTTCGTTTCCGAAGCATTGGTTTTTGTTGGCGCTTTTGGTGTCGAAACAACAAGGACAATAGCAATGATCTCTACTCTCGGTATTTTATTAGGCGCCGGCTATATGTTGTGGACACTTCAAAGAGTTTTCTTTGGTCCGCTTAATGAAAAATGGGCAACAATGACTGACCTTGACAAGAGAGAATTGGCGATGTTTATTCCTTTAACTGTTATCATCTTCTACTTAGGAATTAATCCATCTGCAATGTTGAATATTATGAATACATCGGTTAACACCTTGGTAAGTTTTGTAGTAAACGGAATATAGTTTTTGTGTCACACTGAGCGAAGTCGAAGTGTGACTTTATAGCAAGTGTCATTTCTCGACTTCGCTCGAAATGACTTTGAATTACTTATTAATCTTTAGTGGATAAAATTTTACGATGGCAAATTTATATCAGTCATTAGAACTAATTCGTCCGGAAATTATTCTTTCAATCGCGTTGCTGGTACTTGTTACGTGCGATCTGATTTTCCATAAAAACAAAAAGTACATCCCCTACATTGCTCTTGGCGGTTTACTGCTTACCGGAATATTCGTAATTGCCAACTCCGGCGCTTCCGGTTTCGCATTCATCCAATCCGAATTGATGGGAAAGATTGGTCTGCTGGCGATTGATAACTTCGGTACTTACTTCAAAGCGTTAATCATTATCACTTCTATTTTGATCGTCTTCTTCTCTTTTTCATCCGAAGAGATTCAAAAGATTACTGATAGAATCGGTGAATATTACGCCCTTATCTTCGGAATGATTTTAGGAATGTTCTTTATTGTTTCCTCTGTAGATTTGATTTTAATTTATCTCTCGCTCGAACTGATGTCTCTCTCCTCTTATGTACTGGCAGGGTTCACAAAATTACGCGACCGCAACAGCGAAGCCGCTCTTAAATATTTAATCTTCGGCGCCATATCTTCCGGATTAATGCTGTTTGGAATTTCACTTGTTTACGGCTTAACCGGAAGCACAAACTTGTACGTAATCAATATGATGCTTCAATCACCGAACGCTAACTTATTTACTCTCGCGTTCGCTAACATTTTAATCTTTGCCGGTATTGGCTATAAAATTTCTTCAGCCCCATTTCACTTTTGGACACCGGATGTTTACGAAGGCGCACCTATTACAATTACAGCTTATCTTTCCGTTGCAAGTAAAGCAGCCGGATTTGCTCTACTAATCCGCTTCATCAAAACTACTTATGTTTCTTTTGTTGACCCGGTTGGCAACTGGCAGCTTCTTCCGGTATTCGATTGGAAATCTGTTTTAATCGTAATCTCAATTTTAACAATGACACTCGGTAACTTCTCTGCTCTCTGGCAGAATAATCTGAAAAGAATGTTAGCATTCTCTTCTATCGCTCACGCCGGTTATTTACTGCTTGGTTTGGTTGTTTTTTCTAACGGCGGTATGCTCGCAATCTTAATTTACTTTGCCATTTATTTGTTGATGAATCTTGGCGCATTCTTAATCGTAATGCTTATTGCTAACAAAACCGGCTCGGAAGATATTGATGATTACAACGGCTTAGGACACAGTTCTCCATACATCGGTATTGCAATGGTTATCTTCTTAATTTCATTAACCGGCTTACCTCCAACTGCTGGTTTCATTGGTAAGCTTTATTTGTTTATCGCTTTGGTGGATGCCAAAATGATTACTGTCGCAATTATTGCTTTATTAAACTCGGTAGTTTCTCTTTACTATTATGTAAGAGTTGTAAAACACATGTATTTAGTTAAACCGGAAAAAGAAGCTCCGGCAGTTATACCAAACTTATCAGACAAAATTTTGCTAACGGTTCTGGTTGCTCCGGTTCTTCTGCTAGGCGTTTACTTCCAGCCTTTGGTTGATTGGGCAAAGAGCAGTTTAGAGGTTTTAGGATTGATGTAACTTTTGTAGGGAATGGTTATCAACCATTCCTTTTATGGTTTGCTAATAAAACCCCGCTAAGCGGGGTTTTTTGTTTTAAAACTTCTACTAGAAAAAGTAAAGAAGTGCTGCGTGTGTCTCTTTACACGCTGAGACGGATTCGATCCGTCTCTACTAGATTTTATTCAATCGGGAGAACTTTCTCGCTAACTTAAATAATTTTACAATTCACATTTGGTTTTTATTTAGTTCTTCTAAGACCCGCTCTGCCATTTCTATAAAAAAAGTTCTATCTACTTCATCTTTGCTTTTACTTTTTACTGGGAGGGTTTCCCAACTGTAAATATATTCTGGGGAAGTTTCACCATTTAATTCATAAAATGGTCTGTAACAATGTCCATGAACTTCCGAAAGTATTTTCGCAAGCTTCTCTATTTCAGATTTGTTAGTCACAAGTCTTCCATCCTTTTCAAATATTTTAGATATGATCGTTACTAAATCAAAGTTTTTTTTCTTAGTCTCATTACTAACTACTCAATACTAAATACTATCTTCCCAAAAATTCTTCCGGTTTCAACCCGCTCTTTGTTGCTCTAATTGTTTTAGTATTCTAGTGGACAAAAAAAATGAGGCTGTCTCTAAACAATCTTATTTGGTAGGTGCAACTATTAAATTGCGCTAAATTCATTTTCGCAAGCTGAAGCTTGCGCCTACCGCATATGTCAATTTAAAGACAGCCCCATTAATTATTAATCGTATCTATTTACTTATTCGGCTACTTCAAAATCACCGGTTTCACGTTTGGATTGCCATACAGCCCAAGCAATTGCGGCAACGCAAATTACTGAAGCAATAATACCAACAACCATTGAACCGGATTTTGGAGCTACGAGACCAAAGTTCAAAATCATTCCTAAGGTTAATAAGCTAACCATATTCATAACTTTGATTAAAGGATTGATTGCCGGACCAGCTGTATCTTTCAAAGGATCGCCAACAGTATCGCCGGTAACTGCAGCTTTATGAGCTTCTGAGCCTTTACCGCCATAGATACCATCTTCAATCATCTTCTTTGCATTATCCCAAGCACCGCCGGCATTTGCCATAAATACTGCAAGCAATTGTCCGACTAAGATCATTCCGGCTAAGAACCCACCAAGTGCGTAAGGTCCTAACAAGAATCCAACTAGCATTGGAGTCATGATTGCCAAAAGTCCGGGACCAACTAATTCTTTTTGAGCTGTCTTAGTACAAATATCAACTACCCGACCGTAATCCGGTTTCTTTGTACCAGCCCAAATTTCTTTATCGCGGAACTGAACGCGGCATTCTTGAACAATATAATAAGCTGCGCGTCCTACCGCTCTAATTAACATAGAGCTAAATAAGAATGGAACAGCGCCGCCGATTAAGAATCCAATAAATACAACCGGATTAGCAACTGTAAGTTTGCCGGCTTCTTCTAAATATTGAGATACAGTTAAAAGATTAATTTTATCTTCGCTGCCAACCGCAATAATTGCTATAAAGCTAGAGAACAATGAAACAGCCGCAATAACTGCTGAACCGATTGCGATTCCTTTTGTTTCAGCTTTTGTTGTGTTACCAACCGCATCTAAGTCAGCTAAGATTTGACGAGCGCGTTTGTATGAACCTGGAGCTTCTTTTTCCATTTCATCTTTATCGTAACCCATTTCGCCAATACCATTAGCGTTATCAGCTACTGGTCCAAATACGTCCATTGAAATAGTATTTCCGGTTAAGGTCAACATACCGATGCCAGTCATAGCAACACCGTAAGCGATGAACAATGGTGGAGTTCCGGCATAAGTAAGAACTGATAAAAAGATTGCAACAGCGATAACTAAAATCATTGCAACTGTGCTTTCGTAACCAACAGCAAAACCTTGAATGATGTTTGTTGCGTGACCGGTTGTACAAGCTTTTGTTAAGCTTTTTACCGGAGCGTGACTTGTATGAGTATAGTAGCTTGTAACTTTGTTCAAGCCGACAGCCAGGAACACACCAATTAAGCAAGTAATAGCCGGACGAAGATCTAATCCCTCAACACCAAAGTTAGCAAACCATGGTAAGTTCATAGGATCAACAGCCCAGTAACCAAGATTTTTTAGTTCAGCTAATTTTTCAACACCAAAATATTCCGGTGTAAAGTGTAAGTAGCCAAATCCGAGTACGAAGAATCCTATAACGGAAATAACTGAACCAATCCAGAAACCTCTGTGAACACTCTTAAGAGCTGTATCAGATGTATCTTTATCGCCAGCTTTTACAGTGTATGTAGAAATGATTGAACCAAGTACGCCGATACCGCGAACTAACAATGGGAAGATTACTCCCTTGTGTCCGAATGTTGACATACCAAGAATCATAGCGGCTACGATTGTTACTTCATAGCTTTCGAAAATATCTGCAGCCATACCGGCGCAATCGCCAACGTTATCGCCAACGTTATCAGCGATTGTTGCAGCGTTGCGTGGATCATCTTCCGGAATATCTTTTTCAATTTTACCAACTAAGTCTGCACCTACGTCGGCAGCTTTAGTATAAATACCACCGCCAACTCTCATGAATAAAGCTAATAATGTACCGCCAAAACCAAATCCTAATAGAGCTTCGTAAGCTAAATCACCAAACAATAAGAATATCAAAGTACCACCAAGAAGACCAAGACCATCGGTTAACATACCGGTAATAGTTCCGGTTCTGTAACCAAGCTGCATTGCTTCTCCGTAGCTTCTTTTTGCTGCTGTAGCAACTTTCAAGTTACCAATTGTTGCCAAGCGCATTCCAACAAAACCTACTAACCAGCTAAATATAGAGCCAATTAAGAAAGCTCCGGAGCGTCCCCATCTAAATGCGGATTCTGAGCCTGTATAGGTTAAGAAAAGTAGTACTGTGATAATGATAATGAGTGGACCAATTTTTTTGAACTGAGCGGCGAGATAAGCATTTGCGCCTTCACGTACAGCCGCTGCAATTTCTTGCATTTTCTTTGTACCGCTATCTGCCGCGGTAACTTGTTTTACAAGTAATAGTGCATATAACAATCCGGCTACTGCAATACCAAGGACTGTTAAGAGAGCTCCAATTTCAAGAGGAGTGTACTTTGGATCTGAGAATAAGGAGAAAGGAACGAACGAATGCCCGCCTTCTACAGCTTCGCCGCCTTGAGAAGGAAGCCACAAAAAGCCGGCAGCAAATAGAAACATCATTAAGACAAGATTCCCCATCCTTACCGCTTTGGAGCGGAAGATTTGTTTCAGTTTTTTCATAGTTAACCCATTTATTTGATGAATTATGTTATTGGATTAAACAGATTTTTGATTCAGCGACCAACTAAAAACAGTAAAACCATTTACTAATCGGAGTAAAAAGCGCTAAACCGTAGTTGAAACTTTTGATGATTTTCCAATTGAAATGACCTAATAATGGTCACAAATGAGAATGAATCATATTTCGGATACAAATGTATAATTTCTGGTACCTAAATTCAAAAGTACAACAAAATTCAACACTTCTTTGCTGTTTCAATTTCAATCTAACACCTACAAACGGTTTTAGCAATAAGATTTTTCCGTTAAAAAAATTTTCTTTTGAACTAAACATCGAGTAAATCCAACAAAAATCGAAAGAATTATTTCTAAAAATGAATTTTTTTTTAAGAACTTGTGTTGTGAATTGTGTAACAGAAATAAAGGATTTCAATGAGCAATCAAGTTGGTATTCAGTCAGAAATTGATATCACTGAAAAAGCTATTAAGCAAGTAAAGAGAATCAAAGAAGAGAATAACATTCCTGAAGCGCATGGTTTGCGAGTTGGTGTAAAAGGTGGCGGATGTTCCGGCTTAACGTACCAAATGGGCTTTGACGGAGAAGTTAAAGACAGTGATACTGTAATGGAAAAAGATGGACTCAAAATTATTGTTGATGGAAAGAGCTTATTCTATTTAGCTGGAACAGTTCTGGATTTTAGCGATGGACTAAATGGTAAAGGATTTGTTTTCAACAATCCTAATGCTACAAAAACATGCGGCTGCGGCGAGTCATTCGGGGTATAAATGAAAAGAAGAAACTTTTTAACATCACTTGGTATTTTAGCTGCTGCCGGAAGTGCTACAAAAATTGAAGCGATAACAAAACAAATAAATAATAAAATAAACGGGAGTAACTTAGTAATGAGCAAATTTGAATTAGCACCTTTGCCCTATGCGCATAATGCTTTAGAGCCTTATGTCGACGCGCAAACAATGGAAATTCATCATGGTAAACATCACGCAGCTTATGTTGCAAACTTGAACAAAGCTGTAGAAGGCAACGCTGAACTTGAAGGAAAATCTTTAGAAGAATTATTCAAGAATATTTCCAAACTGCCGGTTGCTGTAAGAAACAATGGCGGCGGGCATTATAACCACACAATGTTCTGGAATGTAATGGGACCAAACAAAGGCGGCAAGCCATCCGGCGCTTTAGCTGAAGCGATTAACGCAGCGTTCGGTTCATTCGAAAAATTTCAAGAAACTTTTAATGCCACAGCAACAACACGTTTTGGATCAGGCTGGGCTTGGTTAAGCGTTAGCGGCGGTAAATTGGTTGTTTCCTCAACTCCAAATCAAGATAATCCTTTGATGGACCTTGCAGAAGTAAAAGGTTTTCCAATTCTCGGTTTAGATGTTTGGGAACATGCTTACTATCTTAAATATCAGAACCGCAGACCGGAATACATTACTAATTGGTGGAATGTAGTTGATTGGGATGCTGTAGCAAAGAGATTTGCTGAAGCGAAGTAACTGTCCATTCTTCCCAAAGGCAACGGCTATAAAGATCGTTTAAAATAAAAAACCCTGAGCTTGCTCAGGGTTTTTTATTTATCTAAATACTAAAGACAAATTACTAAATACTATTCTAGAACGATGTTCCAGTAAATTTCAATCTATTAATTGCTCGCGCTAAAGCTCCTTCAGCTCTAATTGCATCAATATCTTTTCCTCTGTTAGACAATCTATCCTTCGCCCTATCGTACGCTTGCTTAGCACGTTCAATGTTAATTTCTTCCTTTGTTTCCAAGCTATCGGCAAGAAGTAAAATCTTATTCTCGTTTACTTCTACTGTACCGCCGCTTGTAGCAAACTCGATTTCTTTGCCATCTAAATCTTCTATCTTAACCTTTCCAATTTCAAAAGTACTAAGAAGCGGAGCGTGATTGAAAAGTACTTGAAAGCTTCCGGCAGTTCCGGGAATTGTAATTGATTTTACTTTTCCGCTAAACGCTTGTTTAGATGGAGTAATTATTTCAAGATTTAGTTCTTTCATAATTAGGCTTCTGCGTTCATCTTTTTAGCTTTCTCAACAGCTTCTTCAATAGTTCCAACATACATAAATGCTTGTTCAGGAAGATCATCATGTTTACCATCAAGAATTTCTTTGAAGCTTCTGATTGTATCTTCCAACTTAACATACTTACCTTGGAAGCCTGTAAACTGCTCAGCAACGTGGAACGGCTGGCTTAAGAATCTCTGAATTCTCCTTGCACGGCGAACTATAATTTTATCATCTTCGGAAAGTTCATCCATACCAAGAATGTTAATGATGTCTTGTAAATCTTTATATGATTGAAGAATTTCTTTAACACGTTTAGCAACCGCATAATGTTCTTCACCAACTATATCCGGTTGAAGAATTCTTGAAGTTGAATCGAGAGGATCAACTGCCGGATAAATACCAAGTTCAGAAATCTGACGGCTCAATACCGTAGTAGCATCTAAGTGAGAGAATGCTGTAGCAGGTGCAGGATCTGTTAAATCATCTGCCGGAACGTAAATAGCTTGAACAGATGTGATAGAACCTTTATCTGTAGAAGTAATTCGTTCTTGAAGTTCACCCATTTCTGTAGCTAAGTTTGGTTGATAACCCACAGCAGAAGGCATACGTCCCAACAACGCTGAAACTTCGGAACCAGCTTGCGTAAAACGGAAAATGTTATCAATGAACAAGAGAACATCGCGTCCTTCTTCTTCACGGAAATATTCGGCTATTGTTAATCCGGTAAGACCAACACGTAAACGAGCTCCCGGCGGTTCATTCATTTGACCAAACACTAAAGCAGTTTTTGGTAACACACCGCTCTCTTTCATTTCAAGCCAAAGATCGTTGCCTTCACGAGTTCTTTCGCCTACGCCGGCAAACACAGAATAACCACCATGCTGTTTAGCGATGTTGTGAATCAATTCTTGGATAATAACAGTCTTACCAACTCCGGCACCACCAAACAAACCGGTCTTGCCGCCTTTTGTATATGGTTCAAGTAAATCTATTACCTTTATACCAGTTTCAAACATTTCTTGTGTAGTCTTTAAGTTATCAAACTTAGGCGCATGACGGTGAATTGGGTAACGTTTTGCAGTTTTGATATCTTTTCCAAGTCCGTCAATTCCATCACCAATAACATTAATCAATCTGCCAAGAGTTTCTGGTCCAACCGGAACCGAAATAGGCTGTCCGGTATCAATCGCTTTCATTCCACGTACAAGACCATCTGTAGAATCCATTGCAATTGTACGAACGCGATTCTCTCCTAAGTGCTGCTGTGCTTCAACGATAAGAATTTCGTCAACGCCTTCCACATTTTTTCTTGGAATTTGAATCGAATTGTTAATGCTTGGGAGGTTTCCGTCCGGGAAATCAATATCAACAACGGGACCAATTACTTGTACAATCAGACCTTCGTTTGAAGCCATTTTTATTCCTTTTATTTCAAAATTTAGTGCGGAAAATTAGGAAAGATGGAAGTGATTTCCAAAAAAGTTTGAATTATCGGTAAACAAAAAAGCCGCAGAAAACTGCGGCTTGAAGTTCATTTAATAGGTTATCTTAAGCCGTTACAGTGGCTTTCTCAGCTAGTTCCATTCCTTTTTCAATTGCTTCTTTGTTCAGTGGTATAAGATGATGATATCTTTCCGGTAGAACTTTTTCCAATCCCTTGATAGCGCTTTCAAGTTTAATGATAGGTTTCCTCTTTAATAAAGAACCAAGCACAATCATATTCATGATTTTGATATTTTTCATTTTAGCTGCTTCGTTGGAAGCTTCAATCGGTAATACTTCGATATCAGTTCTTGTGGGAGGATTAATAATCGTACTAGCTTCATAAATTAGAAGTCCGCCCGGTTTTACCGCGCTTTCAAATTTATCTAGCGATGGCTGGTTCAAAGCAATCACTGTATCAAATTTCGTGAGTATTGGCGAACTGATTTTTTCATCGCTTATTATCGCGATGCAGTTTGCAGTGCCGCCTCTCATTTCTGGTCCGTAAGATGGCATCCAGCTGACTTCTTTATCTTCCATTACTCCGCTGTAGCAAAGAATTTGTCCCATGGAGAGAACACCTTGTCCGCCGAATCCGGCAATAATAATTTCTTCAGTCATTGTAATCTCCTAATCAGTTAGATGGTTTTTTAATATCGCCAAGTGGATAAAACGGAAGCATATTTTCTTCCAACCATTTATTCGATTGCACCGGAGTCATCTTCCAGTTTGATGGACAATTTGTTACTATCTCCACAAAACAAAGTCCCTTGTTTAACTTCTGGTATTCGAAACTCTTTTTGATTGCCGCCTTCGCTTTGCGAACATTTACCGGCGAATTAACCGCAGTTCTTGTTACATAATAAGTTCCGGGAAGCTGCGCTACAAGTTCAGTAATCTTCAGCGGATTTCCCATCGTCGCAACGTCTCTACCAAGAGGAGAAGTTGTTGATTTCATTCCTACCAAAGTTGTTGGCGCCATCTGCCCGCCGGTCATTCCATAAATACCATTGTTAATAAAAATGATTAGGAAATTTTCTCCACGATTGCATGCATGAATAGTTTCTCCGGTTCCAATCGCGGCTAAATCTCCATCACCTTGATATGAGAAAACATATTTATCCGGCAACACACGTTTGATACCGGTAGCAACTGCAGCAGCTCTGCCATGCGCAGCGCCGTTCATATCAATGTTCAAATAATTGTATGCGAGAACAGAACAACCTACCGGCGCAACACCAACTGTATCTTTCTGAATATCCAATTCACTAATTACTTCAGCAATAATTCTATGAGCAACTCCATGTCCGCAACCCGGACAGTAATGCATTGTTGCGTCTGTAAGGGTTTCCGGTCTTTCATAAACTAAATTTTCTTTGGTACAAACACTTTCTTCTGCAATCATTTGCTCAAAGTGTAAGTCATCTTCTACAGTCATAGTTTTTTCGTTCATACCAATTCTCCTACCAATTTTTCTTCAAGTTTAGCAAGAATTTCTTCCGGAGAAGGAATTATTCCTCCTTGTCTTCCGTGAAATTCTACCGGTTTCTTTCCGTTAACACCAAGACGAACATCTTCAACCATTTGTCCGGCGTTCATTTCGACGCTCATAAATCCCTTAACATTATCAGCGAGTTTATTTAAATCTGCATAAGGGAATGGATAAAGTGTAACTGGTCTAAATACACCGACTTTAATTCCCTTTTCCGCTGCTAAGTGAGCAGCTTTTTGGCAGATACGCGCAACCAAACCATAAGCAACCAAAACATAATCTGCACCTTCGCAGTCAATCATTTCGGAACGTACTTCGTTAGCTTCAATTTCTCTATACTTAGCTTGAAGACGCTGATTCCATTTTTCCATTACATCTGCTTGTAATGAAAGAGTATAAATAATATTTCTTTCCCGATCCGGTGTTTTGCCTGTGCTTCCCCACGGTTCGTATTCGGTCTTTCTTGGTTTCTGTTCCGGTAAAAGAACTTTTTCCATCATTTGACCAAGAGCGCCATCTGTTAATATCATAACCGGATTACGGTATTTGAAAGCGAGATCAAATCCTAGACCTACAAAATCTACCATTTCTTGTACAGTTGATGGTGCGAGAGTTAGTACTTTATAATCACCATGACCGCCACCTTTTACTGCTTGAAAATAATCTGCTTGTCCAGGCTGAATAGTTCCTAAACCCGGACCTCCTCTTTGAACATTTACGAGTAAACAAGGAACTTCACCACAAGCGATGTAAGAAATTCCTTCTTGCATCAAACTCATTCCCGGACTTGAAGAAGAAGTCATTACTCTCTTTCCGGTTCCCGCAGCTCCGTAAACCATATTGATTGAAGCGACTTCGCTTTCTGCTTGTAGCACAACCATTCCTGTTCTCTTGGTTGCTTCGTTGCTCAGATATTCTAATACTTCCGATTGAGGAGTGATTGGATAACCAAAGTAAGCATCGCAGCCGGCAAGAATAGCAGCTTCTGCCAATGCTTCATTTCCCTTCATTAATTTTAATTCTTTTTTCATGAGTTCACCGTTACTGTTATGTCACCGGTTACGTTTGTAAGAGTTGCGATCTGCTCTTTCTTCTTTTCAGTTTTCCGGTAAACTTTGATAATTCCATCCGGACAAACCATTGCACAATTTGTGCAGCCTGTGCAGTTATCTTCTATCTTAACGATATAATGATAACCTTTAGAGTTAAGCTTGCGAGACAGTTCGAGTGATTCTTGCGGGCAAGCCGCAGCGCAAAGTTCGCAGCCTTTGCATTTGTCAATATCAATTATGATATCGCCTTTAACTTTAGCCATTAAGACCTCGCTGGTTTAAAACCAAAAAGGTTACAGCAAATGCCATAACCTTTTTTAGGTTGAAATTTGTATTTAGCAGAATTTGAGCGATGATTTTAAGCATCGGTATTCCTTATTAGTGATTAACCCATTAAAAACAACGTGCCAACCTTCTCGACCCAATTCATAAATCAGTGATGAAAAAATAGTGATTATTTACTAAAAACAAAGCGGGTTTTCAGCATTCAATTTATTCGTATAAAGACAATGAATCTGATTTTCATAAATGAGAAAGGAAAATTTTAAGTGAGAAAACGCCGAACAGAACTAAACCTAAACTAATTCGGCGTGTTTATCAGCGTGGTAAGAACTTCTAACAAGAGGAGAAGACTCAACGGCTTTTAAGCCTATTTGCAAACCAAAATCCTTATACGATTTAAACTCTTCGAGAGTAACATAACGCTGAACCGGAAGATGGTTTTTTGTTGGCTGGAGATATTGTCCAATCGTCATAATATCACAACCGCTTTTGTACAAATCTTGGATCAGTTCAAAAACTTCTTCTTGTGTTTCTCCAATACCAACCATGATTCCACTTTTTGTTCGCAAGCCATTTTCTTTGAACCAGCGAATGACTTCCAGACTTCGCTCATACTTAGCTTGCGGACGAACAGCATGGTATAATCTCTTTATGGTTTCAAGATTATGATTTAGAATATCGGGCGGGTTTTGCATGATAATTTTAAACGAATCTTCCTCACCTTTGAAATCCGGAATCAAAATTTCTATCGTAGTTTCCGGCATTCTTTCTCTTATCAAGCGAACACTTTCGCTAAAAATTGTTGCGCCGCCATCTTTCAATTCATCACGGTTTACGGAGGTAATAACAACATGTTTTAATCCTAACGCCTCAACCGATTCTGCAACACGGCGTGGCTCATCCAAATCAAGTTCGCTTGGTAAGCCAAGTTTTACATTACAAAATCCGCAAGAACGGGTGCAAGTATCGCCAAGTATCATAAACGTGGCGGTTTTTCTGTTCCAGCATTCTGCAAGATTTGGACATTTAGCTTCTTCGCAAACAGTGTTCAATTTGCTTTTGCGCATCAACTCGTAAACTTCTTTATAATTATGTCCGGTAGGCAATCTGACTTTTAACCAATCGGGACGTTTGCCTAATTCTTCTCTACTCTGTTCAGTAGCTTCCTTAAATGCTTTTTGGTGCTGATTAATTTTCATATTCTCTACTTATTTTCTTGATCTTGCTCTTAATCTTAATCTTGTTCTTTTGTTAGACATTACTCGTGTCAAAATTTTCTAAAGTTTCTTTTATTGATTTCAAGAATTTACCGCCAAGCATTCCATCAATTAATCTGTGATCGTGACTGAGCGATAAATACATCATTGGTTTTATAACTATTGCATCATTACCATTTACATCAATAACAACCGGTTTCTTTGTAACTGCGCCAACGCCAAGTATTCCAACTTCCGGCTGATTAATTATCGGCGTACCGAATAACGAACCGAACACTCCGTAATTTGTAATTGAGAAAGTGCCGTTAACAACATCTTCCGGCACTAATTTTTTAGTACGCGCGCGAAGTCCAATACCAGCAATTGCTTTTGCCAATCCGCGTATGCTTTTTTCTTCCGCGTTTTTAATATTTGGAACAATTAATCCATTCGGCTCAACCGCAACAGCAATTCCTAAATTGATGAACTTCTTTGTGAGAATATTTTTTCCTTCGATAGATGAATTCATCAACGGAAATTCTTTTAATGCTTTGATTACAGCGGAAGAAATAAATGGCAAATAAGTAAGCTTAATTCCTTCGCTTGCAAAACCCTCTCTATTCTTCTCAACAAAGTTATGAATCCGGCTCATGTCAACTTCCATAACTGCTGTGACGTGAACAGAAGTATCGCGGCTGTTGACCATATGCTGCATAATCCGCTGACGCGTGTTATCCATCGCGACAAATTCTATTTGCTGACGGGAAACAGTTTTGACTTCCTTTACTGCTTCAGTTTTTTCTGAGATGTTAGTTGGCAAAACCGGAGCGAATAATTTTCCCGACTGCTTATTCTGCAGATAACCGAGAATATCATTCTTTGTTACACGTCCATCAATTCCGCTTCCTTCAATCATCTCAAGTTCGTTAAGCGAAATTCCTTCCGTGCGAGCGATACTCAAAACTAACGGTGAATAAAACTTGTTGGCGGTCGGCGATTTGGTTATTGGTGATTGGTGATTAGTGATTGGTTTGGAGATTTTTTTCTCTTGATCTTGATCGTGCTCTTGATCTTCTTTTAAAGCAGTCTTTTCCTTAACCAAACCGGTTGTAGTTCTAATCTTAGCTACAGCAACACCAACGTTTACCGTTTCGTTTTCTTTGAAGAGAATTTCTGCAAGTATTCCATCTACCGGAGAGGGAACTTCCGTATCAACTTTGTCTGTGCTTATTTCAAAAACAATTTCATCACGGTTAACTTTATCACCAACATTTTTGTGCCATTTAATAATTGTTCCATCCATAACCGATTCACCCATTTTAGGCATTGGAACATCTATCAATTCGCCACCGACTTGTGTCGTCGAAGCCGGTTCTGTTTTAATTGCCGCCGGTTCTTCAACTTTAGTTTCACTAGCCGTATCAGCCGAACCATTCCCATTTGTTTCTATAACTGCTACAACAGTTCCTACAACAACAGTCTCTTGTTCAAACACATTAATATCGGCAAGAACACCATCTTCCGGACTTGGAATTTCTGTATCAACTTTATCAGTAGCTATTTCATAAATGATTTCATCTTTCTTTACTGACTCACCTTTTCTCTTATGCCACTTAATCAGAGTTCCTTCCGTAATGCTTTCACCCATTTGCGGCATTACTATGTTTACTCTCATACTTTCTCCTATGTCATTCTTATTCCGCTTTAGCAGAAGAAACATCTCTAACTCTTATTGGATAGAGATGCTTCATCCGTCGGCTGACGGACTCAGCATTAATACTCTAATAATTTTTTAACTTCTTTATAAACTCTTTCGCGTGTTGGTAAAACAGTATTTTCCAATACCGGATGAAATGGAATCGGAGTATCAAGTGCGCCAATCCTTCTCACCGGTCCATCAAGAGATTCAAAACAATTTTCTGTGATTAAAGCAGCTATCTCAGCACCAAATCCGCCTGTAAGAGTATCCTCGTGAACTACAATTGCTTTGCCGGTTTTCTTAACTGATTTATAAATCGTCTCAACATCGAGAGGCGCAATTGTTCTAATATCAATTAGTTCTACTGAGTAACCTTCATCTTCCAATTTTTTAATCGCGAAGTTCGATTCATGAACCAGCGCTCCCCAAGAAATTATTGTAAGATCATTTCCCTCTTTAACAACTTTTGCTTTCCCAAATGGAACAAGATAATCTGCATCCGGCTCCGGAGATGTTGCATAACTCTGACGGTACAAACCTTTGTGCTCTAAAAACATCACCGGATCGTTGATTCGCAACGCCGTCTTCAATAAACCTTTTGCATCTGCCGCGTTTGAAGGATATGCAATCAGTAATCCCGGTATATGTGCGAAAAAGCTTTCAATGTTTTGACTGTGATACAATCCGCCGTGAATGTAGCCGCCAACCGCAACACGTGTAACGACCGGAACTTCAAACAAATTATTTGAACGGTATCTGAACATTGACATTTCATCTCTGAACTGCATGAATGCGGGCCAGATGTAATCTCCAAACTGAATTTCAACGCAAGGTTTTAATCCGGTTAACGCCATGCCGATTGCCGCGCCCACAATACTTGCTTCTGCAAGTGGAGAGTTAAAAACTCTTTCTTTTCCGAACGCGGTTGATAAACCTTTTGTTGCTGTGAATACTCCGCCTTTACCATCAGCCACATCTTCTCCAAAGACATAAATCTTATCACTTCTATCCATTTCCTCACGGAGCGCATGATTGACTGCATCAACTAAAACAATAGGCTTACCTTCGTGAGTAAGTTTTTCATATTCAAGACGATCACGTTTACCAGATTCATCCAGCACAAATTTAGTAGCGCTTTCAGGTGTCGGATCGGGCTGCTTCAACGCCCAATCAGCAGCTTCATTAATATGTTGAGTAATTTCTTTTTTGAATTCTTCGTAAGAAAGTTTTGTGAGTACTTCTTTCTTAATCAAATAATTTGAAAACAGTGTGATCGGATCTTTCTGTAAATCAGCATGCAAAGAATCATTTGGTCTATACTTTTTCTGATCATCGCTTGATGAGTGTGAGAATAATCTAACTACGTGCGCTTCAATTAACGCCGGACCTTTTCCTTGTCTCGCATATTTAAACGCGCTTTGCGCAATTGCGTGTGACTGCAAGAAGTCAGTTCCGTCAACTTCAAGGCGCAATAGATTTTCGTAGCCTTTCATCATTTCAATAATCGAAGCATTCTTGCCCCCGCTTTGATCTTGAACCGGAACAGAGATAGCCCACTTATTATTTTCGATAACAAAAACAACCGGAAGTTTTTCTCTGCTCGCCCAGTTAACCGCTTCGTGGAATTCGCCTTGAGATGTTGTTCCCTCGCCGCTACTAACATATACAACGCCGTCGATTCCCCTCTTCTTCATTGAAAGAGCCACGCCGACAGCTTGCAAAAATTGAGTACCGGTTGGACTTGATTGCGTTGGAACGTTACCTTCCTTTGTTGCCCAATGACAAGCCATTTGTCTTCCGCCTGTCATCGGGTCATCTGCTTTACCAAGAAATCCTAAAAATATTTCTTCAGGTTTAACATCGAGAGAAATTGTAAAGCACATATCGCGGTAATATGGAAATCCCCAGTCAACTCCTTTTTGCATTGCAAGTCCGCAAGCCACCTGAATTGCCTCGTGTCCCGCACCGGAAATGTGAAATGTAGCTTTGCCTTGTTTTATCAAGGTCATAACCTTATTGTCAATAGTGCGGCTGATACTCATGATGCGCAACGCATTCATCAGTTCATCTTTTGACATTCCGCCGAATGAATCAATCTTCCCGGTTGGACCGTTTCCGTTTGATTTATCTATTACCGTTTCTTCTATTGTTTCTTTTGCCATGTTTTTCCCTTTATTTTTTTTGTGCCTTGGTGTCTTGGTGGCGAAATCTTTTTTGCCACTAAGTCACTAAGACACTAAGGAACATCCACAACAGTCGTTAAATAATTTACTTTTTCTTTTACACTATAAGTATGATAAGCAAAAACTTCTTTGAATTTTTCAACAAGTTTTTCTTTTACTGCTTCGATGGATATTTCGTTTCCAAGTTCATGCTTAAGAGAAGTAACTTCTTTATCTTTTATTCCACAAGGAATAATTCCGCTAAAATAATTCAAGTCAGTGTTCACATTGAAAGCAAAGCCGTGCATTGTTGTCCACCGACTTACTTTAATTCCTATTGCCGCAATTTTTCTTTCACTTATCCAAACACCGGTATATTTTGGATTGCGGTGTGTTTCCAAGCCGTAATCCGCGCAAACTTTCATTATTACTTCTTCAAGTCCACGCAAGTATTCATGCGTATCTTCTTTCCAATCACTTAGTTTGATAATTGGATAACCAACAATTTGTCCCGGACCATGATAAGTAATATCACCGCCCCGGTCAATTTCATAAACACTAACGCCGAGTTCTTTAAGCTGATCTTCCGAGCTAATCAGATTTTCTTTCTCAGCAACTTTTCCAAGCGTATAAGTATGGGGATGTTCAAGCATGAAAAACGTATCGCAGATTTCATCCTTTGTACGCTTAGAGAAAATTTCTTTCTGCAAATCCCACGCTTGCTGATAATCAATAAAGCCGAGATCGCAGTAATCAAAAGTTCTATATGTGGATTGATTTGCCATAAGCGTTAGCCGCCGCTTCCATTATTGATTCTGCCAAAGTTGGATGAGCGTGAACCGTTTTAACAATTGTTTCGTAAGTAGCTTCCATAGATTTAGCAAGAGTAATTTCCGAAATTAATTCGGTTGCTTCCGGACCAATAATATGCGCGCCGAGAAGTTCTCCATACTTGGCGTCAAAAATTAATTTAACAAAACCATCCCGCTCGCCCGCAGCAAATGCTTTCCCGCTAGCCATGAATGGAAACTTTCCGATCTTTATTTCGCGTCCCTCTTCTTTTGCTTTCTTCTCTGTCATACCAACGCTTGCTACTTGCGGATGGCAGTATGTGCATCCGGGAATCGTGTTGTAATCTATCGGATTAGCGTGCAGTCCTTTCATCTTTTCAACACAATGAATGCCTTCAGCAGAGGCAACATGTGCAAGCCAGGGCGCACCAATAACATCTCCAATAGCAAAAATATTTGGAACGTTTGTCTGATAGTTTTGCTTATCAACTTTTATATGTCCACGCTCAATTTCGATTCCAAATTCTTGTAGACCAAAACCCTCAACATTTCCGGTAACGCCTATTGCGCTTAAAACTTTTTCAGCTTTCAGCTCAATCTTCTTTCCATCTTTTTCAACATTCACAATAACATAATCATCTTTCACTACAGCGTTTTCAACTTTGGTCTTAGTGTAAATCTCAATTCCTCTTTTCTTAAAACTCTTTTCAAGAGTCTCACTTACTTCCTTATCTTCAATTGGAAGAAGGTTATCCAGCATCTCAACGATTGTAACTTTCGTTCCTAGAACAGAATAAAAGTAAGCGAACTCAACTCCGATTGCACCGGCGCCGATTACAATTAAATCTTTCGGCTGCTTAGGCAAGTTCATCGCTTCAGTTGATGTGATAATATTTTTTCTATCAACCGGAATTGTTGGAAAAATTCTTGGTCGCGCGCCGGTAGCGATAATGATTTTATCCGCAATCACTGAATCGAATTTCTTTCCATCAGTATCAAAAATTTCTATTTCGTTTTTGGAAACAAACTTTCCGAATCCACGAATCCGTTCAATCTTATTTTTCTTAATCAGCATCTCAACATTTTTGGTAATGCGGTCGGAAATGCCACGGCTTCTCGAAATGATTTTATTGAAGTCGAAGCTCAGTCCATCAACTTTAATTCCGTAATCTTCGGAATGATTCTTCATCATATCATAAACTTCCGCACTTTTAAGAAGCGCTTTAGTAGGAATGCAGCCCCAGTTCAAGCAGATTCCGCCAAGATTTTCTTTATCAATTACGACAGTGTTAAACCCAAGCTGTGCCGCGCGGATTGCAGCAACATAACCGCCCGGTCCACCTCCCAGTACAGCCAAATCAAAAGATTTCTTCATCCGTGATTACACCTAATCTGAGTTGAAATTTTGTCCAAATATATGGAAGTGCTTAGTTATAACAAACATTGTGTCTTTTTAAGAAAAAACAATTAAAAGCACGCCGATGAACATAACTATACTTCCTAACAATCTTTGCCTTAGGTTTGGTTCATTTAAGAAGTAAGCGCCGAGAAGTACAGAAAATACCCCGCTAATGCGTTTCATCGAAACAACATAAGCAACAAGTGTGAGTGAAAGCGCGATATAATGGAAAAGATACGAGCCGGTCGTAAATAAACTCACAAGGAACAAATCGGCTTTAGCTTCTTTCATTTTCGGCAAGTTGAATTTCTTTTGAGAGATTACGATTACAGTCATTGAGATGAAAACTAAAACATTCAGAAAAGTAACATGCTGCAGAACGGATGAGTTGTTGATAGAGATTTTATCGAACACACCGGAAATTCCCCACAGTACAGCTACGACAAGCATGTAGCGCGTTCCTTTATTTTTTAGAATTGCCTTAAACGGTTCGAGCGGATTCATTTTTTTGAGATCAAGATTCAGCAGATAGGAGCCAAGAACAACGAGCAAGATTCCGAGGAGTCCGATTGACGAAGGAAATTCACCGATTGTAAATGGTGAGGCAACAAGTAAAATTAGCGGAGTAAAACTAAGCATCGGCATTACTGTGGAAATATCTCCCTTCGAAATTGCGCGCATATAAATTACTGTGTTGACTACTTGTATGATTCCAGAGCCGAGAAAGCCAATCCAAAATTGCGAGTTAAATTTCAAGTCTATCAGAAGAAGCATTGGCGGAAAAATTATAAAGGGAATTACATTATTCGACCATGAGATCAGAATCGGATCAACATTGCCGGAAGCCCGTTTAATAAACAAGCTGCGCAAGCTTTCGGAAATTGGATTTAGTATTGCAAAAATTAGCCACATGTTTTTAGTTCTCTTCTGTCATATTGAGTCCGGTTTTCCGCATAGGCGTCAACTTAATAAAAAATTCTCCAGCAGAAATTTGAACAATTGCTTCGTTCATATAACAAAATATAGGTTTTATATCTCATCCCTAAAGGGATTTCATTCTTCTTTTCGTTCTTTTTTCTATAAATATATAATCCCTCAGGGATTTTACATTGCTATTCCCGTTAGGGATGAAATATTTATAGCACTATATCACCTACAATTAAAATCCCTTTAGGGATTATATAACAGTAATCTAAAAATCATAAAATTAGGTTGACGCCTATGCGTCTTTCCGGGACGAAATATCTCAATGCCAAATTGTAATTAACGGATTCTTCTCCCGCCTTGGGCGGTATCAGAATGACAATATTAGATTCCAATGTTATCCAAAAGCAAAATTCTCTTATTCGGTTTTGCGTTCTTCATTTCAAAATTCTTGGGTTCAAACTTACAAACTTTTTTAAGAGGACAAACGCCGCATCCCGGATTTGTCGGCTTGCAAATTTCCCTTCCGAGCAAAATTAAATTTGTGTGAAATGAATGCGCGATTCCATCCGGGAAATTGCTATTGAGAGCCCAGAAAGTTTTATCGGGCGTTTTCTCATTTACAATTCCAATACGGTTTGTTGTACGGTGAACATGCGTATCAACCGGACATACATTTTTATTCATCGCAAAGAGCAGAACACAAGAGGCAGTTTTAACACCAACGCCGTCGTAAGTAATTAGTTTCGTAAGGGTTTCTTCGTTACTTAGCCCATTCAAAAAATCGAGGGAAAGCTTTCCATATTTTGCTTTTAGATCAACAAGAAGATTTTTGATTGCTTTCGATTTCGCCGGAGCCAAACCGGCTACTTTAATCAGTTTTTCTATTGTGCTTCTTCTTGCATCCGCTGCTTCTCCCCAATCCGCAAAAGCGTTCTTGAGATTGTTAAATGCTTTATATGAATTATTATCATTCGTATTCTGAGAAAGTATTGTCGCAATCAAAGTATCAAGCGGATCGGGTAAAGGATTTTGCCGCTTGGGAATGCCGAAATGTTTTATCAGTAGTTTGTTAATCTGTAAAATTGATTCCATAAACTCATTCACAAAATTTTTGTTAAGAGAAAAAACTTTGGCTGCTAATTTACAATTTAGTTGTTATGAAAATAGACTAACTTAAAATTCCGGCAGATTTTCCTATTTGAATTTACCATTTCACCTTTCCCTTTTCACCTTTGCCCTTTCACGTTTCACCTATTCCCGTAGAACGTTTGTAGGCGCACATGTAAATTTCAATTAACAGCGGTAAAGCATTTACACTGGAAAAATAAAATTGGTATGTTTGTACTTAAGAAGAGAATGTAAAGCTGAACCCGGGGAGTATTCAGACCTTTTGACATCAAATGATAAGGTTCCCTTACTAATTGTTGGGAAAATTAAACATATATGGTTAAATAACATCAGCATAAGATGAGGTCTTAATGAAAGCATTTTTCAATTCACTCAATTATTTTGAAATCAACAAGCAGAATGCGGTTTCAAAAGATCGGGTCATTTCCGTTGATGCACTTCGGGGATTCGACATGTTTTGGATTATCGGAGGAGAGTACATATTCAAAGGTCTGGACCGGGCGGTTAATAATTCCATCACTAATGAAATTTCAGCACAATTGGATCATGCGGAATGGCTGGGGTTTACTTTCTACGATATCATCATGCCGCTATTCATGTATTTAGTTGGTGTTTCGATGGTTTATTCATTTAGAAAAAGACTGAGCGTTGATCCATCCAAAGCGAATTTATGGAAACACATTCTAATACGTATTTTCTGGTTGTGGGTTTTAGGAATGATGTTACAAGGAAAACTTTTAACATACGACATCAACGAGATAAAACTCTATAGCAACACATTGCAGGCAATTGCAGCCGGTTATATCATCTCGGCACTCTTCATTCTCAATTTATCTATCATCAAACAGATTATTGCAACAGTAGGATTAATGCTAGTTTATTGGGCTGTAATGGTATTTGCGCCAATACCGGGACTCGGTTCCGGGCACTTTGCCCCGGAAGTTAATTTTGCACTTTACATAGACAAACTTTTGCTTGGCAAATTTCAAGATGGAACAACCTATACGTGGATAGTCTCAAGTCTAAACTTTGGTGCAACAACAATGCTCGGTGTTTTTACCGGCTACTTACTTCAGTCCGATAATAAACCACTAACAAAACTTTATTACTTAATAATTGCCGGAGTTGCTTTAGTAGTTTCCGGTCAAGTTTGGGGTTTGGTTCTTCCCTCAATCAAACACATCTGGACAAGTTCGTTCGTACTTTTCTCCGGTGGTGTTTGTGTTTTATTGCTTGCATTCTTTTACTTATTAATAGATGTTCTCAATTTCAAAAAATGGTCTCTCTTTTTTATAATAATTGGTTCAAACGCAATTGCGGCATATGTCTCTGCGAGTCTCTTTAATTTCACTTTAGTGTCGGTAATATTTGTCGGCGGTTTAGAAAAATATGTTGGTGCCTGGTATTGGTTTATCTTAGCGACAAGTGGAGTTGCCGTACTCTTTTTGATTCTCAGATATATGTATAAGAACAAAATATTTGTTAAGATCTAACCGGTAGTATGAGTGATAGATAATAGTTTGTAAAACAGAACTATGCTTCCCCAATCCGGGGAAGCATTTTTTTGTTATGGTAGAAATGAAGGCAGCTGAAGATTAGAACAATGCCGCATTGAAAAACACTGCCCATGTTGAGCGGCGTGATAAGTGTAATAAATCTAATTCATAAATATATCTCTTGAGTAAAGTCTTACTGGGAATGTTGAGGCACTTACATTCTTTTTAAGTTCCAGAATATTGATTATTCTATTCTCAGATGTTTTTAATGAATCAATAACATCATATAGTTCAAAAATTATTTCTTTTGTATTTGTTCTAAATATCATTTCAAGAAATTTTTCGAATTCTTTAGTTAATGGATCAAATATAAAAAAACTTAGTTGCATTGATTTATCGGGATCATTTATTTGCATTCCTAAATAAATTGAATAGAGTGTCAATGTGGCAATAACTACATCACGGTTCATATTAAAATCTGGCTTTTCTAGTATTAATCTGTTGACAAATATTTTAATAAAATCATCGTGGAATTTGATATTGCAGAATCTCCCGAATATTAATTCTGTGAAATACATGCTTGGATTTGAAGAAATCGTGATTGCGATTGCTAGTTCATTTGGTAATCTTGATAGCATGGTGGAATTTGAAAGTAATGTTGGTAATTTAACAATGTATTCAGCAGTCAAATATTCTTGTAAAGATTTATGCGAAAATTCATAAAACTCAAAACCAGCTTGTATAAATAATCATGTATGAGTCTCCAATTCATTTACGACTTGCTTCATTTCATCAGCTTCAAGGCCAAAATCCTTATGAATTTTTTTGTAAACTTTTATCAAATCTGCTGAAGAGAATACAGACCTATTTAGTGAAGTTGTTAACATAAATGAAAGGTTACTTAAGAATTCAAATTTGCGATCAGTTTCAAAATTAGCGTAGCTTGAATTTCTTTTTACAGACCTTTGTTCATCCCATTCTTCTAACAATAAATTGATAATCTTTTTATATACCGTTTTAGGTTTATCTGGAATTTTTCCTATTCTTTCATAAATAGCACAAAGATGAGCTAAGTTTAAGGGACGGATAGCTGTGTCGGCAAATGGGGAATTTTGAATTTCTTTGATTAGGTTTTCGGCTTTAGACTTATTTCCTAACCACTTCAAAGCAAAATTATACATTTGTGTTTCATGGAGTGGTGCAATCTCATATACTACTGAACGATCAATACTATAATGGAAATCTCCACTTCTAGAAGTTAAAACAAAATATGAATTTTCTAATTGTTCACACAGCAACCTTATCTCATCAATAAATATGCTCTTCATATTTTTATAAATAATTTCATCATAACCATCAAGTATGATCAGAATGCCTAATTTATTTAACGTATCAATTACGATTTTTTCTTTTACAATCCGAAGACTAATATTACTTATCTCTTGAGTAGATTTCTTATTCTGAAAGATTTTAAAACCAAATACTTCAAACAAACGTTCGAAAATTGGGCCACTATTCTCATTAGTAAAATATTTTTTTGAAGAAAGTGTATTGAATTCTCTTAGTCTTATAACAATGGGAAATTTTATATTTGGATGAAATTTTTCATCATACAATAATAAATGGCATAAGTGTTTCATTGAGGTCGTCTTTCCAGCACCAGGTTGTCCCAATAGAATTATATTATTATTTGCATTCTCAAAAATGTTTTTAAAGGGTATGATATCAATTCGCTCATCTTGTGAAATTCTAATTCGCTTAGGGTATATATACAAATCAAGGTTTATATAAACATCCTTTGTTAATTTTGATTGTTGTTGATCTTTGATTGATACTTCGCTGGACCAATTTTTAACATCACGTAGATGATAATTAATTGCTTCTTCTAAATCGTTTTTATTTGTGGGCATTGTCAAATTATACTTCTTCAATAATCGCCAAGTCTCTGACAGCAACAAATCCAATGATTTTTCGACTAAATAACCTTCAATCATGATTTACCCATCTTCATATTTACACCTAACGGTGCTGCCGCTAACCGGCAGCCCAGAACAAGAATGCCAATTAACTGCAACAACTTTTATTTATAAAAATGTTTCTAAGAACAACCTACCTAAAAAAGCAACTTTGTTTTGTGAACACAATTATTTAACTACACAAACGCCGCACTGAAAAAAAGTTTACCCCAGTGCATTTTATCGGGAAGCGGCGGGTTGGGCGTAATTCTCAATTATTTTCATCGAGAAGTTTAGTCTTGTTAGACATCATTTCATATTTTACTGATACTATTTCTGATTTTATTTCAGCCATAATTTCATTCTTTACATTTTTTTCTAAGTATTCAACTCTCGTTTCGATTTTTGTTAATCTTTGAACAAGGTTATCTATTTTTGAATCAACTCTTTCAACAAATTTTGAAACATCGGCTGTTCTTTGTTCAAGTGAGGCTAATTTTGATAATGTTTCGAGAAAGTCCTTAGATATTCCCATTATATAGCCTCCAGTTTTTTATCCATTAATTCCAATATTGATAATGTCTTATTAAGGTTGATTTCTATTTTGTTAATCAGGTCGGAAAATATGTTGATATCAGTTGCTTTCTCAATGAGCGTCCAAAATTCGTCAGGTGTGAATTTTATTTGTCGAGAAGGTTCCCATAATTGCTTTGGAGAAATGAAAAAATAATTTGGTTGTCTACGTTCGATGAAACTTATAAAAGTTTTGAATTGAACCAAATTATATGATTGCTCCCTTACGCTATGGAATAAGAAATCGAAGTCTGCCGTTTCATTTTTCTTATCGCTTTCTTGCCACTCTGATAAAATCCATTCAATTGCGAAAAAAGTTACCTTTTCAGCTAATAACTTTTTTATCCCTTTCTCGCAATAAAATTTGAACAAGTGCTCACGTACTATTTCAAAAAATGCATCTATAGATTTTTCATCCCTTCTTTCAGTTATATTTTTTATTAACACAGGTAAATCAGTCATTTAACCTCCGTATTTTAACTTACACCTAACTATTACTTCACCCGCCAGTGGACTTTGCATAATGGAATGTTGCCTACCGGCTTTTGTTTAGTTTATTACACGAAATCACATTTTTTCGCGTGATATCATGCTCTTCTATATTCTTTATTCTTTCTAAAGAAAATTTATATGGTGTTACTTCGTATTTCCAAAATCGTACTGCTTATTTCTCACATCGTAATTAGTACTTGTTTGGTGCCCCGTCTTTTAAGAATTGGCTCCCCTTTTGGCTTTCAACTTACCCATTGAAGTTTTTAATATCAAGAGAAAAACTGAGAGAGGCGTGGCTGGAATTCCTACGTGACTAAGTGCCTGAGTAACTGAGTAGAAGTAAAAAACTTTATGCCAAGCCGGAACTTTCGTCCCGACACAAATACTTAGAATAAGGGATAATGCTGAGTGAGTGAGAATTAAAGAGGGCATTGTGTGCCCTCTCAATAATTATATGTTAATCCGGGATTACCGGTTCTACTACTTTTGCCAAAAGAATTAGTGATTCTTGCCAGCCAAGATAGCAAGCTTCAAGCGGAATCATTTCCGGTATTCCCTCTTGAACAATATTAAGCTCGGTACCGCAAGAAACTTGTTTCAATGTAACAGTTACCCGCATAACGCCGGGCAAAGCCGGTTCTTCAAATTCATCCGTGTGAACAATTTTTTCATTCGGAATCAGCTCAAGATACTTGCCGCCAAAAGAATTGCTCTTGCCGGAAGTGAAATTGGTAAAGGACATCTTGTATGTCCCCCCTATTTTAGCGTCCAGGTGATGAACTTTTGCGGTAAAACCATTTGGCGGAAGCCACTTGCATAATGCTTCCGCATCTAAGAAAGCGCGGTAAATTTTTTCCGGCGGCGCGCTTAATACTCTATGTAGTTTAATTGATCTTTCTGCCATAGCTATTTAACCTTTCTTTTTTGATTTATGAATGGAATAAATGGCGCAAATAATATAGGCAAATAATTTACAGAAATTTACTATACGTCAAATGGGTCTTTGATGTGAATAGCTTGCAAACTAATTCTGCTATTCAGCACTTAAAACAGCAACCTTATCCGGAAACATTTTTGGACGCGAGATTACTTTTAAGCCGCAGCTCCGGGCAATCTGCAAAGTTTCTTCAAACGCTGCTCTGGAAACATGTATAGGCGGTTCAACAAGAAGCACTTTGCCATTTGGATTGAGAAGTTTAGCAATCTCGCTAAAGAGACTATTCTTATTTGGAACTTCGTGAACCATGTAAAACATTAAAACGAAATCAACTCTATCTGTTAACCCGATTTTATCTTGCCCGCATTTATGAAGAACAATGCGGTTCTCCAGTTCGGTTCCTTTTACTTTTCCTCTAACAATGCTAAGCATTCCCTCTTGAAGATCGGCGCCAATTACACGTCCCGTTTCTCCAACAAGTTTAGCCATATCCAGAGTAAAGAAACCGGGACCGCAGCCAACATCAAGTGCAGTTTGTCCTTCTTTTAGATATAGAGAAAGAATTTTTTGAGGATTCTGAAATAAACGGCGGAAACGGTTATCTAAACCTCCGGCAAGTTCAACCGAACAAATATCTGTGTTTGCCCTACTCATTTGATCAATTCCTTATAAGCTAATAGTGAGGTAAATAATCTTCTATTTAATTTTAATCTACACATGTTTTGACGTAGGGAATATTTATTAGTTTTTCGATTATACTGAACTTTATCGCGGTAAGAGAAGAGCTATAATACCAAGTGCCTAACCTTTTTCTGTACTTTTCTTAGTGTAAGAAAAGTACCAAAAGAAACTGCACTTAAAAATAATTGCTAAATCTTCGTTCCGCTTCGGGAAGAAAAATAAACTCTCCCGCTATCGAAATAGATAATTTGAATGCGGGATCAAACATATTTTTCTTCTCTTCCTCAGCTCCACTCAGATTATTAACACAATTATTTTTAGGTGCGAGCAAAAAAACACTTCTTTTAATTCATTCTTTATTACGCCGATATTTTGAGGTCAATTTGTAAAATCGGAAAAAATTAACGGGAATTTCCCATTCGTACATCACACAATCAAGCAACAACTATCCACTAACAACTTACTCCACGCATAATTATGCACGGATTTAAAAAATATTTTTCAAACTTCTTGACAACTCATTTTTCTGAAGCTATCTTCGCAACAGAAATTAAGACAATGAAAAACACAGTTAAAAATATCGCCCCGAAGAACAACATCATGATGGCTATGATGTGTATGATGATTTCGTTAAATACGAAGGGCGAAGCGATATAACTTCACTAAGATAATTAAACTAAGCCCTTCTTGAGAAATCTTGAAGGGCTTTTTTGTTATAGGCAATTATGAACGGAAAAATCAAAATACTAAGCTGTACTAACATGATGCGAATGATGATGCTCATGATGGAAATGCTTTACCCTTTCCGTGAAGAGTCTTGATCGTTCACAAAGAAATTTAAACATCAAGCCCTTTACGGAAATACCGGAAGGGCTTTTTAATATTGATTAATCACAAGGAGAATATATGAGCAGCACAAATAACTACCGTTTTGAAACTTTGCAGTTACATGCCGGACACACACCGGATAGCACAACAAACTCACGCGCGGTACCGATTTACCAAACATCCTCTTACACATTTAACGATGCAGACCACGCCGCTAATCTGTTCGGGTTAAAAGAGTTTGGAAACATTTATACAAGAATTATGAATCCAACTACAGCAGTGTTTGAAGAGAGAGTAGCAAAATTAGAAGGCGGTGTCGCGGCGCTTGCTGTTGCATCGGGACACGCTGCACAATTCTTAACAATCTCTACAATTGCCGAAGCCGGAGATAATATTGTTTCAACAAGTTTTCTTTACGGCGGCACATACAATCAGTTCAAAGTTACTTTTCCACGTCTTGGCATAAATGTAAAGTTCGTAGCCACCAATAATCCGGAAGATTATGAAGCGGCAATTGATGAAAAAACCAAAGCGCTTTACATAGAAACAATCGGCAACCCCGGCTTAAACATTCCCAACATCAAAAAATTTGCAGACCTCGCTCACAAACACAATATTCCTCTAATCGTAGATAATACTTTCGGCGCCGGCGGATTTATTGTTCGTCCAATTGAACATGGTGCCGATATTGTTGTTGAATCCGCAACTAAATGGATTGGCGGTCACGGCACATCAATCGGCGGAGTTAT
>MHAZ01000005.1 GCA_001803165.1 Stygiobacter sp. RIFOXYC2_FULL_38_25
TCACCCTTCCTTTGGTATCATTTGATACTATTTTATCAGGAGCATTTTTTTGGTTTCGCTGTAACTGCCGCTTTGCAAGCGGTAAAAATAAACCCCGCTTGGTATCTCTCGACTTCGCTCGAGATGACGTGCATTAAACGATACAGTGTAATTTCCCGGTTGCTTGTACTCGTCAACTAATGTGGCAACTTCTCTTCCAAGTACATCGTAAACTTTTAATGTCGTAGAGACGACCTGCCGGGTCGTCTCTACATTTGGTATTGTAAAGTTTATTGTTGTTTCCGGATTAAACGGATTAGGGTAGTTTTGGGAAAGACTAAACTGTGCTGGAATTGTTTTTTCATCTTCCACAGAAACATAAGTACCATATTCTTTACCATTAATTTTTGCGTAAATAAGATCACATTGATAATGAATCGGAGTTACAAAAATATCTGTATAGTAGCGCATCACTTCCCCAAGACCTAATCCAAATTCAGCCCCACTGTAAGAAGTTGAACTAATACATACTTGCTCAATTTTTCTTGCTTTCCTTAAAACATCAAAAAAGGGCTTTTCAGTTAAAGCTGTAACTTTTGTACAACGAGAAATATAATCTCCAAACTTTCCAAATAGACTATCGATTTTTCCAACATTCGGCTCAAAATTCATTCCGTAGACAATACCATTTGTACTGTCTACACGAACATATTTGTACCCTAATGGAAAGTACTTATATGGTAAAATGTATTCTTTTATCACGAAATATTTAAACCCGTCAGCAAGAACTGTATCACTAATTACTTTTTTGTATGCAATCCATTTTGATCTTGGATTACCCGGAGAACCCGGCCAAACTTCAGTGCCTTGGTATTGCCAAAAGTCTCCAACATGAAGCGGATAATAATTTAGTTCTTCTCGTGTTTGAGCGAATGAAAGCGCAGAAAAGAAAAAGAATAATACAATCACAAGTTTTTTCATAAATCCCCAAAGAGGTTGTACCAAATAAAACTAATTCAACAAAGACACGCAAGACAACAAAAATTCTCTATTCTTGCTCATCCATAAAAAAGCCATCTCATTTTTCAGAGATGGCTTCAATCAACTTAATTAATAAAAACCGAGAACCCCATTGCTAACGCTAAACTGTTGTAGCCGTTTCTTTTGTCGGCACCTTTTGGATTCATAGTGTACATTGTATAAGAAATACCAATATTTAATAATCCGCTTTTACCAACAAGCAATTTAATTCCTCCTTTTCCTCCGTAACTGATACCGCTAAGGTCAAGTTTTTCTCCACTTCCCAACGGGTCAGCGTCGGAAGTAACCGCTGTGTAACCAATCCATGCTTCCACAAAAGGAAAAACATTTCCGTTGCTGGAAAATGTATATCCCGGAACAACAAATAACATAAGATTTGTTATGGAATCATCCGAGCCGGCTAGTTTAACAATATTAATTCCCGGACTAATACCCAGCGAAAAGTTATTCGTTACAAAATAATTAACATAAGGCATAAAATTCAGCAGTGAAGTTGATTCGTCTGCCGTTTCACCATTTGCAACAGCGGTAGAACTTGAGTATGAAATGGCACCGCCCATTTCTGTAACACCCTTTGAACCAAATTGTGCATATAGGCTACATGTTGCAGTTAGGAATAAGAACAATGCAGTTAATAGTACAAACGATTTTTTCATAAACCACCTCCTAATCAATATGATTTGTTGTTGTGTTAGTTTCGGAAAAAACTGCTCGCAATTCTTTTAGTTTGTCCAAGTTTAGAAACAATAGCAATTTTGCATCTATCTGTTATTGCTTCAAAAACAATCATGTTCAATTAAGTGTCGTAAGCGAGATCGAGCATTTTTAGGCATAGCATACTGAGCATAATTTTAGGTTCACAGCTTGGTATGTTTTCACCAAAGCGGCTATTTTCATCGAGACTCATTTTCTTGGCTTTCTCTTTGCATTCTTCAATTGCACCGGAATTTTTTACAAGTTCTATTCCTTCTTGAAGAGCATCAGCGTTTTTTCTTTGTTCCGGCGAGCATAAAATGTTAATCAATCTGCTGCTTTTTTTACTTTCCAAATTTTTAATGGCTCTAACAATCACATAAGTTAATTTGCCGCAAGATATATCCTCGCCGCAGACTTTTGTCCACCGCGGAGAATCACTAAAGTTGTGAATATCGTCAACAATCTGAAACGCAACAGCAAACGCGCGGGCGTAATCAATGCATATTTGTTTCATCTTATCATCAACTTCGGCAATAACGGCAGCAACTTCCGCTAAACCTTTTGCACCCGCAGCAGTTTTATAATCATACAATTGTAAAATCTTTTCTTCTAACGAATCATTCATCCATAATTTTAGGTTTTCTTCGGACAAATATTTTGACCAGTAGATATCAACAGTTTGACCAAAATGCGCTTGAAGATATGTCTTCATCATTATTTCATGAATGCGCAATTTCTTCGGATCGCTCAGATATTTGTGATTGAATAGTTCCACAGATGGCAAAAAGTAAAGTGTGTTACCGGCATTGATTGCCACATCGAGTCCGTATTTAAGATGAAGGCATTGTTCCCCTCTTCTCAAAAGTGAATTGTCCTCTATGTCATCAATAATTAGCGCGCCTGAGTGAACCAGCTCCGCCAGGCAAGCCGATGCTTCATAATTTAAGGAAGCAACACCGAGAGCTTCCACCATCAGAATACCAAAAATTGGGCGCCATCTTTTTCCCCGCCGGGAAATTAAATCCCAAACCGGTGTGGCAAGTAATTTAGAATATGCTTCCGGCTCATGCTGCCAGAACGGTTTGCCAACAAATTTTTCAATGTCGGCATTTTCAAATTTCTTTGGAAAAAATTCTTCAATCCTTTTGTCAACCCTATCAGCAAGGGTTTGTAAATAATTTTGGAAATCGAAAATGTAACCGTAGCCGTAAAACTCAGCTCTTGCTCTGCCGTAAACTTCCCTTCCATTTAGCTTTCCATTTACTTTACCGGCGCCTTCCCAAATTGCTCTGCTGTTTCCAATAATCATAATTTCCTGATCATCTATCAGCGGTTCGTAAATTGCCTCAAAATTAAATTCCGGAATATGTATTTGGCAAATTACCGGATACTTAATATGTGTTTTTGGACTTTCCCAAAATTTTAAATGTTTAACCGAAACATCTTTGTAAATAGTAGAGTGAGATTCTTTGGAATGAACAACTGCACTTGCAAAAATTATTTCGTTAGTGCGCATGTGTTTATGAATTAAAATAATTACATCGGTTCCATCGCTAAGATTCATTCCAAACCAATCCCAGCCAAGCACTTTCTTGCTAGCGTCATCTGTCACAAACCAACAGTAGTCTCCCCACTGGTGATCAAACCAAGCCTCTCCGTTTACTTTTTTATCATTTATTATTCCGTTCAGTTTCATTCTCGGATAAGTTGCGTAAGTCATTTCTCCTTTAAGTGATTTATTTCTTTCTTCACTTTCCAGAAGAATTCTCGAGTACTTCGGTTTTAAAATGATTGAAACATGCTTTTCGTTTTTGGGGATAAAAAAATCAAGTAGAAATTCATTTCCCATTTGCTGTATTAATAAATCATTCCAGCTAATTTTTAATGGCGTTTGCGTTATTTCCGCAAAGCTTTCGCTAAGTTTGATCGGTCGTGGCGGTCCATGCTTTTTTAATTCCTGATATAGGACTTTTGCAAGTTCTCTATCCACTTCAGAGTCATCCAGAAGTTCAATCCGTTTAAAAATTCCATCAAGAATCGAATTATCAATCTGACTCAGAACATAATTTTCACCGGTTTTAACATCTAGAAAAGTAAGTAATACGGAATAGCCGCTTTTAACGGGTTCATTTTTTGGCGACACATTTATTCTAAAAAAGGAAACCATGAACTCATACTGTTCATCTTGAGAGGAAATTGTTCCTTGGAAAAACCACCATTCGATTGGATAAGCTTCGTGAGGTACCTCTAATTCTACTTCTTCAGCAAAGGTCTGATCTTTCATTAGAACCTCTAAGAATGTAAGAAGTATCTTAAAATTTTTTGTGGAAAGGTTTCTTATTCAAAGTATAACTTGCTATCAATTTATAAATTAAAAGAATTTCATCCAACGTTTTTTTGCTGAATTTCATTTAGTGATAACGAAGGGAGTTAATAGGTTATTTTTTAAACAAATGATTACACAACTCAAGAAGAACGGTAATTACTTTGTAGTTAGAAATAGAGACTACATATTATTCATTACATCAATCATTGCCTTATGCACTTTGCCGTTGCTTGCTAAAATCTGCTTATCAAAAATGTTCATAGGTTTGCCTTGAAAATCCGTTACAATACCTCCTGCTTCTTCAATTAATAATTTGCCCGCTGCCATGTCCCATGCGTTAAGCGAAACTTCCCAAAAGCCATCAAAGACACCTTCAGCTACGTAACACATATCAATAGCAGCGGAACCAAGTCTTCTTACCGCGCGCGCTACCCGCAAAAACGACGCAAATCTCTCGTAAGCATTATCCGGGTTTTCGTGCACGTTATAAGGAAAGCCGGTTACCAAAACACTTTTATGTAAATCATCGTTTGTGCTTACGTTAAGTTTTCTTCCGTTGCAAAACGCTCCGCTTCCCTTTTCAGCAGAATACATCGCGTCACGCATAACATCATAAATAACTCCGCAGATCATTTCGCCGTTTTTTTGTACGCCAATGGAAACGGAAAATATCGGCAATCCGTGTGCAAAGTTTGTAGTGCCGTCAAGCGGATCAATCACCCACAAATATTCACCGGTAGATTCGTGACTTCCACTTTCTTCTGCCAAAACAGAGTGGGTTGGAAATTCTTTCTTTATAAAATCAATAATTATCTTTTCTGATTTTTTATCATACTCGGTAACAAGATTAGCAACGTTAGTTTTGTATTCAATCGAAAAATTCTTTCCAAAACCACCGCGTAAAACTTCGCCGGCTTCACGGGCAATGTAAATCACTTTATCAAGCATTTAATTTCCAAAATTTGTTTGTTCAAAAATATGCTATTATAGACTATTATGCCCGGAGCTTCTTCTTGAACATGATCTTACTCTTCCTTTTATTTCCAGATCAAGATCACGATTAAGAGTAAGATCAAGTACAAAATAATGGACAAATCGCTTCCTTGTAAGCCCTATTCATTATTGGTATATTTGAAACAAAAGCATTTACGGAGATAGTAAATTAGATGAACGATCAAGTAATTAAGTCAAGCTCTGATATAACGACAATCGAAAGCATACCGGCAGTTTTACCGGTTTTACCGTTGAGGGATAATGTGATTTTCCCTTATATGATTTTTCCAGTTCTCGTCGGGAGGGAAACTTCAATCCGGGCAGCAAATTTTGCGCTCGATGGCTCCAAATACATTTTTCTTGCAGCTCAAAAGCGCGCCAATGTTGAAGAACCTGCCAAAGAAGATATTTATGTTGAAGGAACAATTGCCAAGATTATTCAGATTCTGAAACTTCCAAACGGACTTCTTAAAATTTTAGTTGATGGAATAATTCAAGGAAGAATTGTAGCGTACACTGAGAGAACAAACTTTTTTGAAGCTGAGATAGAAGTAGTAGCTCCGGTTGATGAGGATAAGCGCGAGATGAACGCCCTGATGAGACAGCTAACCAATTTATTTAAAGAGTATGTTAAATCGAACAAAGCTATTCCGCCGGAAGCTGTAAACGCTTACGAAAACATTGATGAGTATGACCGCAAACTTTTTTACGTTTCCGCCAATATCAACCAGGCTATGGATGTGAAGCAGAAAATTCTTCAAAAGTTTACGCTTTCTGAACAGCTTTATGAAGTTATCAGAATACTCAATTCTGAAATTGAAATTCTGAAAATTGAAAAAGAGATTGAAGGAAAAGTGCAAGAGAACATTCAGAAAACTCAGCGCAAGTTTATCATACAAGAACAGATTAGAATTCTTCAAGATGAGCTTGGTGATGAAGAAGAATCATCTCCGGAGTTTATAAAGCTGAAAGAACGCATTGATCAAGCGAAGATGCCGGAACAAGTTTACGAGAAAGCGATTGAAGAGTTTAACAAGTTGAGAAAAACTCCGCCTAGTTCACCGGAAGCAACCGTTCTCCGCAATTATCTTGATTGGTTGATAGATGTTCCTTGGTATAAAAAAACCAAAGATCATCTTGATATTAAGAACGTAAGAAAAATTTTGGATGAAGATCATTACGGATTAGATAAGCCAAAAGAAAGAATTGTTGAACACATTGCGGTACTAAATCTTGTAAAGAATATGCGTGGACAAATTCTATGTTTTGTAGGACCTCCCGGCGTGGGCAAAACTTCGCTGGGCAAATCAATTGCGCGCGCGCTTGGTAGAAATTTTGTTCGTATTTCGCTCGGCGGTGTTCGTGATGAAGCCGAAATACGCGGGCACAGAAGAACTTACATTGGCTCAATGCCCGGCAAGATTGTTCAATCCATGAAAAAAGCTAAGAGTATTAATCCGGTGATGTTGCTTGATGAAATTGATAAGATGAGCATGGATTTCCGCGGCGACCCATCGGCTGCAATGCTGGAAGTTCTCGATCCGGAACAAAACCATACTTTCAACGATCACTACCTTGATATTGATTATGATCTCTCTCAGGTGATGTTCATTACTACGGCAAATGTTCGTTACAATATTCCATTGCCTCTTCAAGACAGAATGGAAATTATTGAGCTGCCCGGTTATCTGGAACATGAAAAAATTCAAATTGCAAAGCGGCACATCAATCCAAAACAAATTGTTGCTCACGGTTTAGATAAATTTGATGTTGACTTCAAGGATGAAGCAATCAAAAAAATTATTCTTGAGTACACACGTGAAGCCGGTGTAAGAAATCTCGAACGGGAAATCGCTTCTGTTTACAGAAAAACCGCCAGAGATATAGTTCTTGCTCAAGCAACAAATGGTAAAAAAATTAGATCTAACAAGAAATTTGTGATTGATGAGGCGACGATAGAAAAGTATTTGAGAGTTCCCCGCTACAGAACCCAAAAAGCTGAAAAAGAAGTTCGCGTTGGTAGTATTACGGGATTAGCATGGACAAGCGTAGGCGGCGAAATTCTTCAAGTAGATGCTACAATTATGACCGGCACAGAAAAGCTTACATTGACGGGACAGTTAGGAAATGTAATGAAGGAATCGGCTCAAGCCGCACTTAGTTATTTACGTTCTAACGCAAAAGAATTTGGACTTGATGCGAATTTTACAAAAGGCAAAGAAGTTCACATTCACCTTCCGGAAGGCGCTATTCCTAAAGATGGTCCTTCTGCCGGAATTACAATGGCGCTTGCAATGTACTCAGCTTTCAGTGCAAAACCAGCCCGCAGCGATGTTGCAATGACCGGTGAAATTACTTTGCGCGGTAAAGTTCTTGCAATAGGCGGATTGAATGAAAAACTTTTGGCAGCAAGACGCAGCGGAATTAAAACTGTTCTTATTCCTAAAGACAACGAGAAGGATTTAACGGAAATAAAAGATGAAGTGAAACAAGGACTGAAGATTATTCCAATTCAGACTATTAAAGAAGCGGTTCCTCACGTTTTTACAACTGTGAAAAATTCTAAAAAGATAAACAAGAAGAAATCGAAGTAATGGCAGAAGCAGTTTTAATAGATAAGAACCTTTCTGATGTTGAAATTTACAAAGCGGCTATTCCGCAAATTGAATATCTGTTGAATCCGGAAGAACCGATTGTTTCTAATCTCTCAAATGTAAGTGCTGTTTTGAAAGAAGCATTTACCAAAATTAGCTGGGTTGGTTTTTATTTATTGAAGAATAACAAACTACACCTTGGGCCATTTCAAGGGAAAGTTGCGTGTACTACAATTGCTGTTGGCAGCGGAGTGTGCGGCGCTTCAGTTCAGCTTGGAGAAACTATTATTGTTGATGATGTAGATAGTTTTCCCGGACACATTGCTTGCGACTCGAACTCAAAATCTGAAATTGTTGTTCCGTTAATTCATGATAGTTCTATTCATGGTGTACTCGATATTGATAGCCATCTACCGGCTTCATTTAATTTGCACGATAAGATGTATTTGGAAATGATTTGCCGAGCAATTACAGATAAACTAAATTTTAATTCGTTAAAAGACATACTAAAATAAATATGAGCGAAAATAATTTTGTTGTAACCGCCAGAAAATGGCGCCCGCAGACTTTTAGTGAAGTGGTTGGACAAGAACACATTACCACTACAATAAAGAACGCAATTATAAATAAGCGTGTTGCTCATGCTTACTTATTTACCGGTCCACGCGGCTGCGGCAAAACCACCACCGCCAGAATTCTTGCTAAGACTTTAAACTGTCTTAATCCGGTTAATGGCGAGCCTTGCAACAAATGTGAAATGTGTGAATCATTTTTGAATTCACAAACTCTTGATATAATTGAAATTGACGGCGCTTCAAACCGTAGGATTGAAGAGATTAGAACGTTGCGCGAGTCTGTTAAGTATGCACCTACTAAAGGCAATTACAAAGTCTATATTATAGATGAAGTGCACATGCTTACGACTGAGTCGTTTAACGCACTTCTCAAAACTCTGGAAGAGCCGCCCGAGCATACAATTTTTATTTTCGCTACAACAGATATTCATAAAGTTCCTTTAACGATCATTTCCCGCTGCCAGCGTTTCGATTTCCGCAGAATAGAAATTGCCGCAATCAAATCACATCTTCAAAAGATTGCACTTGCAGAAAGTATTGAAATAGATGATCTGGCTTTAAGTCTTATCGCCAAAAAAGCAGATGGAGCTTTGCGTGATGCACAGAGTTTGTTCGATCAAGTAATTTCGTTTAGCGGTAACAAGGTTGATTCAAACGAACTTTCTGCAATGTTTAATCTCATTGATGAAGAAGTCTATTTTGATATTTCTTATTCATTGTTAGAGAAGAACTTTGCCAGCGCATTTGAAGTAACACAAAAGATTTACGCTAACGGATGGAATTTCATTGATTTTCTAAATGGTTTAACAGAGCACTTTAGAAATATTTTAACTGTTGTGATCAGGAAAGACATTAACCTTATTGAAGGAGCTGAAATATTTAGACAAAAGTATATCATTTACGCAGATAAGTTTTCAGAAGGTGATCTCTTGAGGATTCTCTCTTTCATAAACAAAACTTCTTATGAACTAAAAACCTCATCTAATCAAAAGTTAAAATTGGAAGTTGCTCTTGTTCATTTAATAGGATTAGAGCGCTCTTCGACTATTTCGGATTTAATTTCCAAGCTGGATAAAACAGAATTTAAATCATCCTTCAGTTCTTCTTCCGTTCAAGAAATAGCTAAACCGTTTAGCGCTAAGAATGCAAGTCCAATAAAGAATATTGAACCGGTTCTGCAAAGCGAAATTAAGATTCCGCAAGTAGAATCGTTTGTTGTTCCGCAGGCAAAAACTGATTCCGATTTGCCAAATGTTATTGAGCAATGGAAAAGTTTTGTTGATCAAGTTAAGAGTGAAAAAGTATTTTTCGGTTCTGTGTTGTTTAATTCCAGTCCTGTAAATTTTGCAAATGATCAAATCCATTTGGAAGTAGATCACCCGGATGATGAAGACATAATTAAAAGCAACGAAACTTATTTAGACTCAAAGACAAAAGAAGTTTTCGGTAAGCGGCTAAAATTCAACGTAAGTAAGAAAAGATCATCTGCTAAAAAAGCAGCAAGTGGCGCAGAAACAATTTCTAGCAAAGATGAGAGCTCACTTGCTCAAAGTATAATTAATGATCTTGGCGGAAAAGAAATAAATAGATTATAGAACACATTGCGTATAGTTTACAAAAGTAAAGCTTCATCTTTTGATGAGGCTTTTTTTATACCACATAAGTATTTAAAACAACAAAGTTCTACCGAAAATCAATAGGTCTTTCTAAAAATAAATTCGGCTGCTAACGGATTCTAATTTTAGCGGGACTCCCATACACCTTATGTGTTTAAAATAAGAAAACCCTTCAGCGTAAAACATTGAAGGGTTCTAAAAAATAAATCCTGGCGACTACCTACTCTCCCACACACCTGCGCATGCAGTACCATCGGCGTATAAGGGCTTAACTTCTCTGTTCGGAATGGGAAGAGGTGTTTCCCCTTAGCTATAGCCACCAGAAAATTTTTGTTTCTGTCAAAAATAAAATGAAAGAAAGAAAGAGTGAGTCATATAACATCTGTCTTGAAAAAAAATAATGGCTAAGTCGCACGACTTATTAGTATTACTCGACTAAACATATTACTATGCTTACATCTGTAACCTATCAACCTAGTAATCTCCTAGGAGTCTTTAGGTCTTGCGACGGGATACCTCATCTTGAAGTGTGCTTCGCACTTAGATGCTTTCAGCGCTTATCACATCCGTATATAGCTACTCAACAATGCTACTGGCGTAACAATTGATTCACTAGAGATACGTTCACTTCGGTCCTCTCGTACTAGAAGCGACTCTTCTCAAGTATCCTGCGCCCGCATAGGATAGGGACCGAACTGTCTCACGACGTTCTGAACCCAGTTCACGTACCGCTTTAATTGGCGAACAGCCAAACCCTTGGGACCTTCTTCAGCCCCAGGATGCGATGAACCGACATCGAGGTGCCAAACCTTGCCGTCGATATGAACTCTTGGGCAAGATCAGCCTGTTATCCCCGGCGTACCTTT
>MHAZ01000006.1:0-367 GCA_001803165.1 Stygiobacter sp. RIFOXYC2_FULL_38_25
CTATCAAGACAGGAACGAGAAAAAATCGGGATAACTGACAACTTGCTAAGACTGTCTGTTGGCATTGAAGATGCTGAAGATCTAAAGGCAGATTTAGACCAGGCTTTGCGAAGCTAAAAGAGGCCGAAAACTTAAACTCAAAGAAGAGACTGCAAAATCGCATTTAAAACCTTGTCCAGTTTTTGTTCTATTCTTCTTCATTCCTTGTCCGTGGTATCTTATAAGGCAACAACGAGAATGCCTTTAGGCGAAGACTCATGAGTGAGCATTCTCCAAATCACGAATCAGCACAAGGAAAACCAAGCAGGCGCCACGCATTGCTGATGGCGCTATGCTGTATTGCCCCCATGATTGCCGTAATCGCTCT
>MHAZ01000006.1:455-622 GCA_001803165.1 Stygiobacter sp. RIFOXYC2_FULL_38_25
CTGCTCTCGCGGAAAAAGAAAACGGCGGAACATGAACATTAAGGTTCTACGTTTCATGTTGAAAACCCGTTCCTGCGGCATTCTTAGAAAAATCTTTTTGTGATTATGCTGACGGCTATTTCTTCCTTTAATGCCAGAACAGCCGAGTAGATTTGCAGGAGACATGA
>MHAZ01000006.1:679-883 GCA_001803165.1 Stygiobacter sp. RIFOXYC2_FULL_38_25
AGAAGATATGCTTAACGTAATATTTCTGATGGTTAATATTCTTTTTAGAATAAAACATGCAAAAACCTATAAAACGCTGTTATGCATCTCTCGTTTTAACAATTAAAACCAGAATAGAGGAATGAAATATGACAAGCAAAAAATTAGACACCGTAGCGTTGCACGCTGGACAGGAAACATCTGATCCAACAACAGGCGCCAGAG
>MHAZ01000006.1:1074-1216 GCA_001803165.1 Stygiobacter sp. RIFOXYC2_FULL_38_25
CAAACCTTAGCGCTCTTAGCCATCACACGGGTCGGCGACGAAATTGTTTCAGCCAACAACCTTTACGGCGGAACTTACCAGCAATTCCACTACACCTTCCCCAAGCTTGGAAGAAACGTAACTTTCGTTGATTCCCAAAACC
>MHAZ01000006.1:1427-504572 GCA_001803165.1 Stygiobacter sp. RIFOXYC2_FULL_38_25
TGGGGCAACGGAAAGTTTCCCTTGTTCACAACTCCAAGTCCATCTTATCATGGCTTAAACTTCTGGAAAGTATTTGGCGAAGGGGGTCCATTCGGGAATATTGCATTCATAATTCGCGCGCGCGTTGAGCAGCTCCGCGATATTGGTCCGGCACTCTCTCCTTTCAATTCATTTTTATTTATTCAAGGATTGGAAACTCTTTCGCTCCGCATTGAAAGACATTGCGAAAATACATTAGTGCTTGCTAAGTGGTTACAGAAACATCCTAAAGTGGAAAGCGTAAACTATCCGGGATTGGAAGAACATCCGGATCATCAAATTGCAAAGCAGCAATTCCGTAAAAATCTTTTTGGCGGAATATTAACCTTTGTAGTTAAAGGCGGATTTGAAGCCGGAAAAACTTTAATCAACAATGTTAAACTTGCCAGTTTGCTTGCTAATGTTGGCGATGCTAAAACATTGATTATTCATCCGGCATCCACAACACATAGCCAGCTTTCTGCCGATGAACAAAAACAAGCCGGTGTTTCTGCCGGATTAATCCGTGTATCCCCCGGCATTGAGCACATTGAAGATATTATTGAAGACTTTGAACAAGCATTTGCAAAAATTTAATTGTGGAGAAAAGATGAAAGTCTTAAAGTTTGGCGGAACATCTGTTGGTACTGTTGAAAGCTTTTCCAACGTTGTAGAAATAATTCTTGGCAAGTTCAAGGAAGATCAAGTCTGCGTTGTCATTTCTGCAATAGGCGGAATAACCGATAAGCTAATCTCCGCAGTGGAATTTGCTTCCTTAAAAAATCCAAAATACCTGGAAGTGATTGCGGAGATTGAACAAATCCATTATAAATTTCTTAAAGAACTTGTTCTAAACGGAAAGACTAATCATACCGAAGAACAAATCACAGCTCTGCTTTCATCAATTGAAGATAAACTGAAAGGAATTTATTTAATCGAAGAAACAACACACCGTCAGTCAGACGCAATTATTTCCATAGGCGAGCAGCTTTCAAAAACGCTGCTCGTTGCAGTTCTTAACGCACGTGGAGTTAAATCAATCAGCTTAGAAGCGGCTGAGTTTATAAAAACAAATTCTCACTACAGCATTGCGGAAGTGAATTTTGATTTAACGAACAAACTAATCCGCGATAAGTTTAGAAAAATTGACCGCTATACAATTCCGGTTGTTAACGGATTTACCGGTTCTGATACTTACGGATATATAACAACACTCGGCAGAAGCGGCTCTGATTACACCGCCACGATAATTGCCGGAGCGTTAAGCGCAGACTCAGTAGAAATCTGGACAGACGTTGACGGAATTCTCAGTGCAGATCCGAGAATTGTTGGCGAGGCTAAAATCATAAAAGAAATAAATTACAACGATGCAGCCGAACTTGCGTTCCTTGGCGCTAAAGTGATTTTCCCAAAAGCAATGGAGCCGGTGAAAGCAAAGAGAATTCCAATTCTTGTTCTAAATACCTTCAACACAGATTTTGAAGGGACAGTGATTAACGAAAAACTCGGAAAGTTTACTTCAGAGATTATTTCGATCACAAGTTTGAACAATCTTTCGATGGTTTCGCTTGGAGACATAACCGAAGAAATTAATTACAGCGTACTTACAAAAGTTATAAACAAACTGAACAAACATTATTTGCCGATTATTTCTTTGAATCATTCTCTTGCAAACAGAGCTATATCAATCTTAACTTACTCTAAGAGAATTTCCGAGTTTATTGAAGAACTGCGTGAAGAGTTAAAATCCGAACTTGAACATCACGATGTAAAGAAATTCAGTATTGTAAATAACATTAGCTTGGTAACAATCATCGGCAATAAAACTGATAACCAGCCGGAGACTTTCAAAAAGATTTCTGATACTGTTGAGCGGCTGGAAATAAGCTCATTAACTTATCTCAACGGAACTGAAGGAAAGAATTACTCTTTTTTGATGGATAAAACTGATACGAAAGATGTAATCCAGGCATTGCACGAAACATTTTTCGGCGATTCGCTAACTGCAAACGTGGCTTAGAATGAAAAATAAAATTAGAGTTATTGAGAACTTGCGCGAAGAAGAAACAGCTTATCAAAAATTATTTCTTGATGAACCGTTTCAGTTTGAATCCGGCGCTGAGATTCCAAGTGTTACTACCGCTTACGAGACATATGGCAAGTTGAATGCGGAAGGAACAAACGCGATACTTATTTGTCATGCGTTAACCGGTGATGCGCATGCATCAAGTTGGAATAATACCGACGGACGTGAAGGCTGGTGGGATGGCGTAATTGGGAAAGATAAAGCGTTCGATCCCGAAAAATATTTTATCGTGTGTTCCAACTTTATAGGTAGTTGTTATGGAACAAGCGGTCCGCCCTCAATCAATCCAGCCACAAATAAAAAATACAATCTAAGCTTTCCTCAAATGACAGTACGAGATATGGTTAATCTCGAGCACAAATTAATAACTCATCTCGGTATCAAAAAATTAGTTACTGTTTCCGGCGGCTCGTTAGGCGGGATGCAATCTCTTGAGTGGGCATTAATGTATCCGGATATTGTTGAGTCAATTATTCCAATTGCGTGCGGTGCACGTCATTCTGCGTGGGCAATTGGATTGAATGAAATTCAGCGCAAAGCAATTATTGAAGATCCTAAATGGAATGGTGGTGAATACACTTCGCAGCCATCACGCGGATTGACATCAGCCAGAATGCTTGCAATGATGACATACAGAAGCAATGAAAATTTTGAAAACAGATTTGCCCGCAATGTTAGAGAAGAAGTTAACGGAACTCCGTTTTACGAAGTAGAAAGTTATCTGCATTATCAAGGACAGAAATTAGTTTCCCGCTTCGATGCCAATACTTACATTTATATTACACGCGCAATGGATTCTCACGATGTATCTCGCGGAAGAGGAACATTGCAAAATGCTTTATCACAAATCAAAGCGAAGACTTTATCAATAGGAATTGATACTGATTTGCTCTATCCGGTAAATGAACAGAAAGAAATTGCCGAGATGGTTCCTAACGCAGAATATTTTGAAATAAAATCTGTTTACGGTCACGATGCGTTCCTAATAGAATTCGATCAGTTAAATGAAGAGATAAAGAAATTTTTGATTTAAGATTTTAGAATTACGAATTAGTAATTCATTTTACACAAGAATCAGAATGAAGATTTTTTCTCTGTGATTCTCTGTATTTGCTCTGTGTTTCTTTGTGATATTTCTGTTCTTTTTACACCGAGATAAAACTTTTTGCGTAAGTTGAGTTAGTAATTAGAATTCTCAATTTCATAAATTCTCAATTATCAATTCTCCATTCTCAATTGTATTTGCTTAAATTTGCTCTGCATTTTTTAACCAAATGGAGTAATGATGCCCACTTTGATGGTAAGTGTTTCCGGAATACGCGGAATAGTAGGCGATGGACTTGATCCGCAGACAATTGTTAAATACGCGTCGGCTTACGCTAATTTTTGCGGCAAAGGTAAAATCGTTATCGGCAGCGACGGAAGAATTTCGGGCGAAATGGTTAGCAAACTGGTCATTGGAACTTTGCTTGCTAAGGGAAACGATGTGGTTGATATCGGCATCTGCCCTACTCCAACAGTTTTATTCAATGTAAAGAATTTGAAAGCCGTTGGCGGAATTCAAATCTCTGCAAGTCATAATCCCAATGAATGGAACGCTTTGAAATTGTTGAACCGCAACGGCGAGTTTATGACACCGGAAGAAAACCGGCAAATGCTTTCCAACATAGATAACGCTAACAACAATTATACTTCGTGGAATAGACTTGGCAAACTTACCTCCTACTCAAAAGGTTTGGATGATCACATCGAAGCTGTCTTGAAGATTCCATTCATAAACGTTCCTAAAATTCGCAAAAGGAAATTCAAAGTGTTACTTGATTGTGTTAACGGAGCCGGCGCTTATTCAATGCCGAAACTGTTAGAGAAGCTGGGGTGTCAAGTAATCGAAATGAATTGCTCTAAGAGCGGAATCTTTCCCCGCTTGCCGGAACCAATTCCCGAAAATCTAAAAGCTACAATGTTAGCTGTGAAGAAACACAAAGCCGATATTGGAATTGTTGTTGACCCGGATGTTGACCGTCTTGTTTTAATTACCGAAAAAGGCGAGCCATTTAGCGAAGAAAATACAATAACACAAGCAACACGGTTTTGGCTCTCGAAGAAAAAAGGAAACGTTGTTGTTAATCTTTCTACCACACGTGCGGTTGATGATGTTGCAAACGAGTTTGGCTGCAAAGTTTTCCGCTCACCGGTTGGTGAGGCAAATGTTGTTAAGAAGATGAAAGAAGTAAAAGCTGTAATTGGCGGCGAAGGAAGCGGCGGAGTGATTTTGCCGAAAGCTGTTTTTGGTAGAGATTCATTAACCGGGACTGTAATTATGCTTCAGCATTTACTTGAGTTTGGCGGAATGATGAGCGAAATGAAAAAAGCTCTTCCACAATATTTTATTGCTAAAAAGAAAATTGAAATCGGGAACAAGAATCCGGATGAAGTAATAGCAAGGCTGATCCAGAAATATGGCGGCGCACAAATAAATACGGAAGATGGATTGAGAATTGATTTTCCAGATCACTGGGCACACTTCCGCAAATCGAATACAGAGCCGATCATCCGCTGCATTGTGGAAGCCAAAAACAAAAAAGACGCAAAAAGTCTTGCAGATAAATATTTTCAAGAAATATCAAACTAAATAAATAGGAGTAGTGAAGGAAATGAAATTCAGCATTGGAAATTTTCAAGCAGAGTATGATAAATCAGCACAGCAATTTGAATCGGAAAACATAGCAAAGAGAATTTGTGAAAAAGACTTTACAATTTGGAGCGATAAACCGGATGAAATTACTAACCGTCTGGGCTGGCTGACTAGTCCGCAAAATTCTTTGTCTCATCTAAAGGAAATAAATGCTTTTGTTGAAGGCGTCCGCAAAGATGGATTTAAGAAAGCTTTACTGCTTGGCATGGGCGGCTCAAGTTTAGCCCCGGAAGTTTTTCGTTTAACATTTGGCGTTAAAGAAGGCTACCTGGATTTAGCTGTTTTGGACAGCACCGATCCGGATGCTGTTCTAAATTACGCCAAGACTTTCGACCCAAAAGAAACGCTTTACATCGTATCAACAAAATCCGGCGGGACAGTAGAGACGTTTTCATTCATGAAGTATTTTTACAATCTCACTGCAGCTAAAGTTGGCAAGGAAAATGTCGGAAAACATTTTGTAGCCATTACCGATCCGGGAAGCGGACTTGAATCTACGGCAAAGCAGCTAAACTATAGAAAAATATTTTTGAACGATCCGAACATTGGCGGAAGATATTCTGCCCTTTCTTTGTTTGGAATTGTTCCGGCAGCCCTAATTGGAGTTGACGTTGCACAAGTTTTACGAATTGCCGAAGCATTTGCCAACACAAGTAAAGTAAGTAGCGCTGTAAAAAATCCTTCCGCTCAAATTGGTGTTTTAATGGGGTTGCTTGCTAAGAATGGTAAAGATAAAGTAACATTTATCAACACTGCGCAGCTTTCATATTTTGGCGCTTGGGTTGAACAATTGATTGCTGAGAGCACAGGAAAAGTCGGGAAAGGAATTCTTCCGGTTGTTGGTGAAGAAATCTTAGCTCCGGACAAATATTCTTCCGACCGTTTGTTCGTCTATATTCGTTTGAAAAACGATGATAGTCTTAGAGAAAAAGTAGATGCTTTTAAAAACGCCGGTCATCCGGTTGTAGAAATTGCTCTGCACGATGTTTACGAACTTGGCGCGGAGTTTTTCAGATGGGAGTTCGCTACGATAGTTGCAAGCAGGCTAATTAACATTCAGCCTTTCGATCAGCCGAACGTGGAATCCGCAAAGATTGTTGCCCGTAAAATGGTTCAAGAATATAAAGAGACCGGCAAACTACCGGAATTGAATACAGCAATCGAAGAAAGCGGCATTAAAGTCTCCGCCACAACAGAAGCTACCTCATTAAAAGAACTTGTTACAAAATTTTTAGATTCTATGAACTCGCAAGATGCTTCACTGCCTAAGCCTTACGTTTCGATCCAAGCATACTTAACAATGAACAAAGAGAATGAAGAGCTGTTGCAAGTTCTTCGCACAAAAATTCAAGAGAAATATAAAGTTGCAACGACTGTTGGTTTCGGTCCACGCTTCTTACATTCAACCGGGCAGCTTCATAAAGGTGACGCCGGGAACGGATTGTTCATTCAATTCATTTCTACGGCTGCAGAAGATTCTGCAATTCCGGATGAAGCCGGTGATGATAAATCTTCTATGAGTTTTGGTGTGCTGATAAAATCGCAAGCTCTCGGCGACCGACAGGCATTGTTAGACAACCAACGTAGATTAATAACTGTAGATTTAGGGAAAGATGTTGCAACTGGGCTAAGTGTTTTTACAGAACTGGTCTAATAATTATAACTGATGAGATTCTTCTCCAAAGGAGTCCCTCGGACGCTTCCCGCTTCGTAATTCGAAGCGGGAACTCAGAATAAATAATTATTCATATGGTAACTCAAACGCAAAGGTTGAACCAACACCTTGTTTACTTTCCACCCAAACTTTTCCCCCATGCTCTTCAATAATTTTCTTTACAATCCACAAGCCTAAACCGGAGCTTTGTTCTAATCCCGTAGGCTTTGCGCTAAGCACAGAGCCTTTTTGGAAAGAACGTTTCAAGTCATCTTCTGAAAGTCCAACTCCATTGTCCTTCACTTCTACTACAATCGTTTTCTTGTTCAAGTCTTTCACATAAGTTCTCACTTCAACAATAGTTTCCGGCGGCGCGTACTTAATAGCGTTATTGACAAGGTTATCCAGCGCCTCTTCAATTTTTTCCGGATCCATTTTCACTTCCGGCAATTCAATTGCGTTCTTGTTATAGAACTTAACTTTCTTCGCCTTAGCATAAGAAGCATTTTGATTAAATACATCATCAACAAGATTCTTGAGAGAACATTTATCGAGTTTCAACTTTGGTTCGGGCAATGCTTTTGCAATTATAGTACACATATCTTGCGACAGCTTAACAATATCTTCGGATGAAGCTACCAGCGACGCCATAATTTCTTGATGCTCGTTAGCATTAAGCTCATATGAGTTCAGCAGCTCTATATATCCCCGGATTGCAGAAGCCGGATTCTTAATATCGTGAATCGCCATAGCGAATAATTCTTCTTTCTGAGTGTGTAAAATTTCAAGACGCGCTTTTGCTTCTGCAAGTTTTTCTTTTTGCTCAACAAGATGAACATTAGATTTCTCGAGAGTCTTTACATTCTTGTCTAACTCCTGAATTCGGTTCTTAAGATTTTCATTCTCTTCTTTTTTGTGGGCTAATTCTTCTTTAACACGTTTGTAGGAGTATTTTAGATCGGATAATTCTTCGACGAGTCGCTTACTATTTTTATCATGCGGACTTCTTTTCACTAAAAGAACCAATACAACTACAAACAGAACAACGCATAATCCGGCTAGTCCGTAAATAAAAAGAGGGTCGGTAAATCTAGATACTTGAATAGGTTTTTCTGAATTAGATTCGGCAGATTGTTCTGTAACAGAAAAAGTCAGCAGCAACGGAGCTGATTCAACTAAGTTTTCTGTATAGGCAATAATCTTTAAGATGTGAGTGCCGGGATCGAGATTTCTTAATGTGTAGTAACTCTCAATATGTTTCGGCTCAATCATAACACCGTCTAGAAAAATTCTGTAAAAAGAACTTTGGCTTGCTGTAAATCCTAAATACAGTGTTTCTCCCTTCACAAGTGAAATTTTTTCCCACTCGCTCTTATCAATAACTTCTGTGCCTTTTTGAACATCTGTTAATCTTACGGTTATTTCACCCGGTTTCTGAGCTAGAATAATTGTTAGCTGCAAAATCAAAAAGAAAATGATTGCTGTTAAATTTCGAGTAGTTCTTGAATTATCCATCATACTTTTGAATGTTTAGTGCATGTATTATCGTAACAAAACTGCTTTTCTTTACCCCCAACAATTTGTTAATAAAAAAGGCTGATTTCTCAGCCTTGGTTAAATTCTAATCTCCATCTTCTTCTGCTTTTGCAAGATTGTATCTCTTCCGTTCGTTTGGATCAAGATGAAGTTTTCTGAGCCTAATTGATTTTGGTGTAACCTCCACCATTTCATCATCTTGGATATATTCGAGCGCCTCTTCCAAAGAAAATTTGATTGCCGGAACAATCTTAACCGCCTTATCACTGCCGCTCGCGCGCATATTTGATAGCTTTTTACCTCTCTGAACATTTACTTCAATATCAATGTCTTTGCTATGCTCACCAATTATTTGTCCACGGTAAACAATATCACCCGGCTCAATAAAGAATTTACCACGGTCTTGTAAACCATCAATTGCGTATGCTGTACTTGGTCCTTGATCCATAGAGATCAATGCGCCGTTTTTCTTTTCACCAATTGCACCTTTAAAATATTCATATTGAAAAAATCTATGGTGCATAACAGCTTCGCCCGCAGTAGCAGTTAAAACTTTTGTTCTCAATCCCATAATTCCACGTGAAGGAATATGGAACTCCAACTTTTGCATATTGCCCTTGTTTTCCATCTTCACAATTACACCGCGTCTCTGTCCAACAAGTTCAATTACCTTACCGGCATATTCCGCCGGAACATCAACAACTAAAACTTCAATCGGTTCAGCTTTTTTACCATTAATTTCTTTATAGATAACCTTTGGCTCTCTAATCTGTAATTCGAATCCCTCTCTTCTCATATTTTCAATTAGAATTGAGAGATGAAGCAGCCCGCGACCGGAAACCTTTAATGAGTCCGGCGAGCTTGTATCTTGGACTCTAAGAGCTACGTTATGTTCTAATTCTTTGTATAATCTATCCCGGATTTGGCGGGATGTAACCAACTTTCCTTCTTGTCCGTAGAATGGAGAATTATTTACAGTAAACGTCATGCTGATTGTGGGCTCATCAATAGAAATTATCGGCAATGGTTCCGGATTTTCAAAGTCTGCGATTGTATCGCCAATATCAATATCTTCTACTCCAACAACCGCGCAAATATCACCGGCTTGAACTTCATCTACTTCCGCTCTGCCTACTCCATCAAAAATAAATAACTGTTTAATAGCAGTATTGCGTATTGTTCCATCCCGTTTGATTATTGCGAGCTTTGTAGTTTTGTTGAGTGTACCTCTAAAAACACGTCCAATGCCAATTCGTCCAACGTAATCGCTGTAATCCAAGGAAGTAGTCTGCATCTGCACTGTACCTTCTTCAATCTTTGGCGCTGGAATTTTCTTAATAATCTTTTCGAGAAGCGGAGTTAAATCTTTTCTTGGATCATCCAAGTTCTTGATTGCCCAGCCATTTCTTCCGCTTGCATAAACAAAAGTAAAATCAAGCTGGTTTTCATCAGCGCCTAACTCAATAAACAAATCATAGATTTCATCAAGAACTTCCAGCGGACGGTTATCGGGACGGTCAATTTTATTTATTACAACGATAGGTTTAAGATGCAGACTGAGAGCTTTTTCCAGCACAAAACGGGTCTGCGGCATCGGTCCTTCAAATGAATCTACAAGAAGAAGAACTCCATCTGCCATTTTAAGAACTCGTTCAACTTCACCACCAAAATCCGCGTGACCGGGAGTATCAATTATATTGATTTTGTATTCTTTATAAGGAATACTGATGTTTTTTGCTAAAATTGTAATGCCTCGTTCCCGCTCTAAATCGTTTGAATCCAAAAAGCAGTCACGAACAACCTGGTTGCTTCTAAAAACCGAGCATTGTTTCAAAATTTGATCTACAAGCGTGGTCTTGCCATGATCAACGTGAGCAATTATTGCAATATTGCGTATATCTTTCACTAAAACTCCTTTACTTATAAAATTACACTTATTGAGGGGGCAAATTTACGAAAAAAGGTTGGTAAATAGAGGAGATTAAGTTTGATTAACTTTTTGAAGGATCAACCGAATACGGGTGATAAGATGAAATCAAGTAATTTTCGATGAATTTGTTACTTGAAAAGATTCTTTACAAATTCTTTGGCTTCGTCTATACCCATAAAAATATTTTTCCCATTGGACATCCGTATTACCTCTTTACAATTTACACATTTGAATCCAGGCATTTGATTTGTGTGTGTAGGATAATAAGCATAATTGCCGAGAAGTTTTTTACATGCTGGACAATATGTATTCAAATCCTTGTCCCAATAAACTCCCAAAGATTGCTTCAGTTCTACCCCTAATTTTTTGCGAAGATAAAATATATATGCAACAGAGATTATCAATAATATGAGCAACGTTAAGGGAAGCAATACTAAAATGGTTTTAGGAACAAATTTATTTACAATGTCTATTAAAGGATTGTATATAGCCGCTATTACTACTGCAAAGGCTGACACACAAATAACAATTATTGATTTAATAGAATTACTTGCTACTTCAACAAGAACACGCTCCCAAAAATTTTCAGTCTTCATTCGATTTTCCTTCTATAAACAAACTAATTAGAATGTATAGCAATTAAGCCATTCTCTTTTTCATATTAAATGTTTTTATTATGCCCACATCTGAATATATATATAATTTGCTCTGGGGTAATGATTCCTTTTTTATTCTTATATCCTAGTTCTTTTCTAAAGGCAAGAATAGCACTTGCGAAATGTAATTCCCTCTCTTTAATTGGAGCACCATCTGTATAATATAATTCAGCATATTTCCCGTATTCGCTAAGTACATCATCAGAGCCCCACGACAAAATACTTTTACTCATCTCAGAAAAATCCTTTTGCCAATCTTTGAGCGGTTTATCGTGAAAAATATTCATAACAAGTTCTGAATGTTCATCCAGCATTTTTTTGAACGCATCACGTTTATTCTGTTCTAGTTCAGCCTTGGTCTTTGATTTTTCCTTTAGAAGTTGACGAAATGCATAATATACTAATGCAAAAGCTGATGTTAATGACGAAATTAATATAGTTTCTAAAACTGACATCTTAATAACTCCAATTTCATGTTGAATGTAATTTCAAGCTACTATTTATGTTTTTTCCATGTAAGTCGTGTATAGAGGGTTCCCCAGAGTTGTATAGTATTGAACCTCTTATGCTAATGCAACATAGTATCCCAAGGTATATTAATCAAGGTTATTTGTCTCTCAGTTACTTAGCACTAAGGCACTCTTGCACTCAGTTACTCAGCTCAATTTCGCCCGTTTTGAGAAGTAGCTCATCAACGCTTTATCAAACGGTTGGTTCGTTTCTATCAGATTGTATTCAATGCCGAGATTCAAGCATTCGGATTTTATCCGGTTCAGAAATTCCTTCATTGCTTCTTGGTAAGCTTTCTGAATATGATGAGGTTGCGAGGTAAGTTTTTCTGAAGTTTCCATATCAACAAAGATCGCATCGCGGTCAAAGCCAAAACTCTTTTCTATCGGATCTAAAATTTGAAATACGATTACTTCATTCTTCTTAAAATGGATTTGTTTGAGCGCGGAAATTGTAGTTTCAATATCGTCGAAAAAATCGGAGATGATGATTGTAAGTCCGCGTTTCTTAATTTTCTCTGCAACACTTTCTAAACATCTGGAAATGCTCGTCTTCCCTTCCGGTTTAGTTTGCGCCAATGCTGTTAACAAATTAGTAAGATAAATCCGGTTGGATTTTGGAGGCAGATAACTTTGGATTTTTTCAGAGTAAGTAACTAATCCTACTGAATCTTGCTGATTAATCATAGTATAACTTAGCGCAGCAGCAAGGTTTGTAGCGTAATCAAGCTTAGTCACTTTGCTGTCGTACTTAAAATCCATTGATTTGCTGACATCTAAAAAAATGTGGCTAATGAGATTAGTCTCTTCTTCAAACTGCTTAATGAAATACTTTTCACTCTTAGCGAAGACTTTCCAATCAACATTCTTAAGCGAATCTCCTTGCATGTAAGGACGGTGCTGGCTGAACTCAACACTGAAGCCATGGTAAGGACTTTTGTGAAGCCCTACCATAAAACCTTCAACAACCATACGTGCCCGCAGCTCAAGTGTTTTGAGTTTGGAGACTATTGCCGGATCAAGAAATTTTCTAAAGTCTTGCGCTTTAACTGCCACTATTTAGACGATAATTTATTTTCTAAAATTTCTTCCGGAGTTTTGCCGAGATTTTCTAATTCCATTTTAATTTGAGGAACGAGTTCATGTTTCGGAAATTTATCAAGAAAGGTTTGATAAGTAAGTTTAGCTTCATCAAGCTTGTTTAGATTGTTCGCAAGGATGAATCCCGACATGAACAAAGCTTTTGGCGCATCTACTGATTTTGGAAAGTTCTTATATAAGTTGCGGTAATACTCAACTGCTTTTTTGTTTGATTCATCACTTTGAACGTTAGGCACTAAAAACATTTGGTACAAAGAGCCGACGCGCATTAAACTTTTAGCCGCAAAATCGCCGGAAGGATATTCATCTATAACCAATTTATAATCTGTCAAAGCCTCAGCATATTTTTTCTCATTGTATTTCTTTTCAGCGGAGTCAAAAGTGTCTCTATCTTTGTTTGAGTTGCAAGCTGTTATCAAAATAAGAGAGATAAACAGTAATGGGAGTATCCGTTTCATTGTAAAACCCTTTAAATTTTTTATGGTGCAAATATACAATCAAATGGGAAAGCAAAGAAAGGCTAAAGAGGCTGCTGAAGATCGAGTTTTAATGAATCACCACGTTTGTAGGATATTTTTCTGCCGAGCGCTTCAATTCTTTTCTGAAGCCGCGCTGTACTTTCGAGCGGATCATCTTGACTGCCCCGCTTGCCGGGATAGATTTGATATTGTTCCCGGTAAGGAAACGGTGTTAAATCCGGCATAACAATGTTTGCGCCGGCTGTTAATCCACGTTCACGACCGATTGGATCAATTGTATCCAAAGCTGTTGTTGCCGGGATGTGAACCTTTTTAAGCACAAGACGGGCAATAGCGGTAACCTTCAAAGTTAGTTCTGCTTCGCCGGAAAGTTTGTGTTGGTAAGGTGTATTTGGTGAAGGTATGAAAGGACCAAACGCCGCCATGTCTAAATCAAGTTCTTTGCAGAGAAGAATATCATCCGCTAAATCTTCTGATGTTTGCATTGGAAGACCAATTAAATTTCCAGAGCCAATTTGGTAGCCAATTGATTTTAGAAACTTCAAATGATCAACCCGTTCGGAAAGTTTTTGTTTTAGATGATATGATTCGTACAAGTTTGCATTTGCCGTTTCATGCTTAAGTAAGTATCTATCGGCGCCGGCAATTTTCCATGCACGGTATTCATCAAAAGTCCGCTCGCCTAAACTAAGTGTTATTGCCGCGTTGGATTGCTGTCTTATCTGATAAATGATGTAAGAAATTATATCAGTATCGAAATGATTGTCTTCGCCGGATTGCAAAACGATTGTAAATATTCCCAGATTAGTAATGATGCGTGCTGTTTCAATAACTTCTTCCGGCGTCATTCTGTATCGTGGCAAAGAATTATTGTCCTGGCGGAGTCCGCAGTAAACACAATTCTGTTCGCAGAAATTTGAAATTTCTATAATTCCGCGAAGGTGAACTTCATCGCCGCAATATTGAGCGCGAACTTCATCAGCCCGGGCATACAATTGTTGCAAATCTTCTTTATCCGTAAGATGAAGAAGATAAATTATTTCGTCGCGAGTCAGTTCGTCTTTATGTAATAGTTCTTGCAAGTTCATCGCTTAAAAGAAAACATCCTTTTCGCCATTGTTAACACGTTCAACCATCTTTTCTGTTTTATGTTTAGTTGCGCCTTCTAACTTTTCCATTTCATTCTTGATAAAACTTTCTGCGGCTTGCTTAGTCTCTCCCGATGCAAAATCGTTAGCGTATTCTTGAAAAGTTGAAATTGCATTTGGTACACACATCAATCCAATTGTGCCGCTCTTTGCAAATTCCATAAATCTATCGCCGGTTCTTTCGCTTCTGTAACATGCTGTACAGAAGCTCGGCATGTAGCCAAGCTCACAAACATCTTTTACTACTTCATCAAGTGTGCGGTGATCTCCAAGCTGAAATTGTTCCATTTCATGCTCGCCTAAACTTTCTTGAGATTCTTTATACGCACCCGGTGATGTTCTGCTGCCCGCGCTAATTTGAGAAACTCCGACAGTAAATAAATCTCTTCTCAATTCCGCCCGCTCACGAGTAGATAAAATTATTCCGGTGTAAGGAACAGCGAGACGAATAACCGCAATTAGTTTTTTGAAGGAAGCATCATCAACAGCAAATGGCGGTTTGATAGCTGCCGGCGCGTTAAATGCCGGTTCAAGACGCGGAACAGACATTGTATGAGGACCAACTCCAAAACGTTCATCCAAATTAAATGCGTGACTTAGCAAAGCAAGAGTTTCGAAACGCCAGTCGGTTAATCCAAATAATGCGCCAATACCTACATCATCAATTCCGGCTTGCAATGCTCTATCCATTGCGTACAAGCGCCAAGCGTAATCACGCTTTGGTCCGTCCGGATGCATCTGCATATAAGTATCATAGTGATAAGTTTCTTGGAAGCATTGGTAAGTTCCAATTCCGAAACTCTTAAGTGTCTTAAAATCTTCTATTGAAAGAGGAGCCGTATTCACATTTACACGGCGGATATTCCCGCCTTTTACTCTTACATCATAAATTGTTTTGATAGACTCGCCGATGAAATCCATACTTGCTTTTTTAGGATGCTCACCGCAAACTAAAAGTACACGCTTGTGTCCTTGTCCTACTAAAAATTCAGTTTCTTGCCTTACTTCATTCAAAGAAAGTGTTTTGCGTACTAACTCTTTATTATCTCTTCTGAAAGCACAGTACATGCAGTTGTTTACGCAAAGGTTTGTAATGTAGAGAGGCGCAAAAAGGACTAAACGGTTACCATAGATTTTCTCCTTCACTTCCTTAGCTGTGTGGTACATTTCAGCTAAAAGTTCCGCATCGGTTATGTTTAGTAAAGCAGCGCTTTCTTGAAGCGTTAAGCCTTTGGCTTCTCTGGACTTCTGGAGAATTTCCCTTTGAAGCTCAATATTGTTGAGTTTCGAGTCTTCAATTAATGATGAAATGTGCGATTCGTTTATAAATTCCATGGTAACCAAAAATTGGGTTGTACTATTTTTGGCAATAACCATACCACATGAATAGACAATGAATTTGAATGAAAACGAAGTACAAAGGGGCAATTTTCTTAAAAAAGAGAAGGCAAAGAAGGATTATTCTAAATCTGGCAAACCGGATAAAAAATGCGATTAGCCTTAGCTAACCGCATTTTCTGTAATATCTACAAAACCAAGGGAAGCGTTTAGTACACATTTAACACCATAAGGAATGGTGATGTTATCTTTGATGTGGCCATGTTTAACGTTGTAAATAACCGGCAGTTTAAGCTGATTCTGGAAATAATCAATAATTACTTCGTTAAGAGTAAATGAGCTGCTTGAAGGATCATTATTGACACAATCAACAAAATGACCGAGGACTACACCTTTAATTTGTTTGAAAGCTTTTGCGAGACGAAGCTGGTTAAACATCCGGTCAATTCTATATGGAGCTTCGTTAATATCTTCTAAAAGAAGTATTGTATCTTTCAGTTTAGGGAAATATTCAGTTCCCATAAGTGAAGCCAGCAATGTAAGATTGCCGCCAATTATTCTGCCAACCGCTCTCCCTTTAGTGAGTGTATAAAACTTTTCATTACGGGGATTATGGAGTTTTCCAATTTTTTTATCTGAAGTTATCGTGCGCCAGAATATTTCTTCGGTAAACGGACTAACTTCATCATGAAAATCTACAGCAACCATTGGTCCGGCAAATGAAACCAGCCCGGTTTTTGTGAAGAATGCCGATTGCAGCGCGTTAATATCGCTGTAACCAACAAAGATTTTTGGGTTCTTCTTGATTAGATTGTAATCAATTTTATCTAACAATCTACCTGAGCCATAACCGCCGCGGACACAGAAAATAGCACGAATGTCTTTACTCTTAAACATATCGTGCAAATCATCAAGGCGCTGCTTATCGGAGCCGGCGAGATAGCCTTCTTTCATACCAACATTTTTACCGATTTCAACTCGGTAGCCAAGTTTTTCAAGATAAGTTACGCCGCGGTTAATTTTGGATAGGTCTTCAGGAGAGGATGCCGGAGAAATAACGCCAATTACTTCTCCCGGTTTCAGTCTTTTAGGTTTTACTATTGCCATTCATTACTCTTAGAACGTTATTGTTCACAAAATAATAAATGAACTTGAAGGAAGCAAAAGTTTAGACTATTCAAACGTATAAACTTTTGAAAAGAACGATCAAAACTATTCCAGCCGGAAACTATTCTTTTGCCGGTTTATTCAGTTTTTTGTAGTGAGTAACGACTCTTGCCTCAACGAAAAACACGAGATTCTCAGCGATATTTGTTGCGTGATCGGCAAGGCGCTCAATTTGACGTGTTAAGATGATTAAATGAGCACCGGCTTCTACAACCGAACTATCACTTTGCATTTTGGTAACAAGAAACTTAAAATTCTGCTTATTGAGTTTATCTACGGCTTCGTCACTGGCTAAAACTTCGTTGGCAAGCTCGCTGTTGTTATGAATAAATGAATCTATCGCCTTTTTAAGCATTTCGCGGGCACGCTGCGCCTCTTCTAAGATTTGTGATTCATGAATCAGAGAATTGAAATTTGCTGTTTTTTTAACGCGCTGAGCTATGTTCACGGCAATATCTCCGCAGCGTTCCAGTTGATTGTTAATCATTAAAACAGACATGACAAAGCGCAGATCGCTGGCAAACGGAGTAAATAAAGCCAGAGTGTTTTCGCACTGGGTCTGGATTAAATTATCGTAAGCATCAACTTCAAGGTCTTTAGCTTTAATGCCCTTGCAAAGTTCAACGTCTCCGGTTTCAAGAGCCTTAATAGCATGCTCAACCATATCATCAACAACAGAAGCCATTCTGATGAGATTGGTTTTTAGGTTTTCAATTTCTTGATTAAAATGTTCTTGCATTGTTCCCTCTCTTATCCGAATCTTCCACGGATGTAATCTTCTGTTTGTTGTCTATCCGGCGCGGTAAACATTTTCTTTGTATTGGAAAACTCAATTAAATCGCCCATGTAAAAGAAAGCGCAATAATCGCTAACGCGGGCTGCTTGCTGCATGTTATGTGTTACGATAATAATTGTGTAGTTATCCTTCAATTCGAAAATTAAGTCTTCAATTTTGGTTGTCGAAATAGGATCGAGAGCGCTTGCCGGTTCATCCATTAAAAGGATTTCCGGATCAACTGCTAAAGCGCGCGCAATGCAAAGCCGCTGCTGCTGTCCGCCGCTTAAGGATAAACCGCTCTTTCCTAAATCATCTTTTACTTCATTCCAAAGTGCGGCGCGAGTTAAACTTTTTTCTACAATTTCATCTAAAGCTGATTTGTTACTCACACCATTAATCTTTGGTCCGAAGGCAACATTTTCATAAATAGATTTTGGAAACGGGTTTGATTTCTGGAAAATCATCCCAACTTTCTTACGAAGCTCAACAACATCAATCTCCGGCGAATAAACATTTGTTTCATCAATCATAACTTTGCCATCAATCTTAACTCCATCAATCAAATCATTCATTCTATTTAAGGAACGAAGAAAAGTTGACTTACCGCAGCCCGACGGACCGATCAAAGCTGTAACTCTGTTTGCTGGAATAGAAAGAGAAATTCCATTCAGTGCTTTTTTCTTTCCGTAAAAGAGATCAAGACTTTCCGTAATAATTTTTGGTGTTTCAGTCATCAAAATTCCTAAGAGATTAATTTTTTTCTAAATCTATAACGAACAACAATAGCAATAAATGAAAGTGAAAATGTACACACAAGTAAAACAAAAGCTGTAGCGTACTGAATTCCTCTCGTCGCTTCAACGTCAGTTGATTGTGTTGTCATAACATAAATATGATAACCCAAATTCATGAACTGGTCTGTTAGTTTACTCGGGAGATGAGGAATAAAATAAGCAACTCCGGTAAATAAAATTGGGGCAACTTCGCCGGCACCTCGCCCGATAGCCAATATCGAACCGGTGAGAATACCGGACACAGCATTTGGCAAAACGACCTTCCAAATGGTCTGCCATTTAGTAGCGCCGAGAGCTAAACTTGCGGCTCGCAAATCATCCGGGATTGCTTTGAGAGATTCTTCAACTGACACAATTACAATTGGAATCGTAAGAAAAGCCATCGTCATACTAGCCCAAAGTATATTCGGCTGCCCCCAATTTAATTCTCCTTCGGGAGTAAAAATTTTATCCATTCCGGCACCAACGAACTGAATGAAGAATCCTAATCCAAATAAGCCAAAAACAATTGAAGGAACTCCGGAAAGTGTATTAACAGCGAAGCGAATCATTTTTGTGAAGATTGATTTCTTGTTCGCGTATTCATTCAAATAAATTGCTGTTATGGTTCCAATGGGAATACAAGCAAGCGACATGATGATTACTAAAAGTACTGTACCAACAATTGCCGGAAAGATTCCGCCTTCGGTCATTCCCTCTTTTGGCGGTTGAGTTAGAAACTCCCAGGATAAATATGATCTTCCGCCGAGATAAATTTCCAATAACATAAAAACAAGAGCCGAAATAATTAGAACAACTGAAACAAAAGAGAAAGCAATTATAGATTTTCCAAGCAGCTTGTTATTCATCATTCGCCTCTGAACCTTTTCATCAACTTTGCGCGAACGTAAAATTCAGCAATTGCGTTAATCAAGAAAGTAACGATGAATAACAAAGAACCAATGAGAAAGAGAACAGTATAGTGAGTATCGCCAACTACAACTTCAGCCATTTCAGCGCCGATTGTAGCAGATAAAGTTCTAACCGGCTCAAAAGGATTTAATGTTGAGAGAGGCGCGTTACCGGTTGCCATCAGCACAATCATTGTTTCGCCGAATGCTCTGCCAAAACCAAGAAGTAATGCGGCAAAAACACCGGGCGTAGCTGCCGGAAGAATTACAAATAAAGCTGTCTGCCATTTGTTTGCGCCAAGCGCCAAACTTGCTTCAGTCATATATTTTGGAATCGCGGTGATTGCATCTTCCGTAACTGTATAAACAATTGGAATAACGGCGAGCGCCATCGCCACACCGCCGATAAAGGAATTCAGCCTAAATGTCCATCCAAAAACTTCTTGAAAAAAAGTAGCAAGCGTTATTAATGCAAAGAAGCCAACAACTACAGAAGGAAAACTCGCCAACAACTCAATAGCTGGTTTTATTAACTCTTTAAATCTTTTTGGTGCAAAGAGTGCGGAGTAAATTGCGGCAAGTATTGCTAATGGAGCGCCAAGTAAAATTGCTATCAGCGTTACTTTCAGGCTTCCCATTATCAACGGAAACAATCCGTACTTTGGATCTTCGCCAACCGGCTGCCATTCTTTGCCGGTTAAATTTTTTATATCTGCAACATCTTTCTTGTCGCTGGTGAAAGAAGAATAATCACTCATTTGGGAAGAAGATTCAGTAGCGGGTTCATCGCCATAAGATTCTGATTGTAGAAATTCTTGTTTTGTTGCGGTTTCTTCTTTAGGTGAAAAGATAGGAAGTGTTTCTTTGAATACGAAAACAAAAATCAAAATGATTACTGCAAATGAACAAAACGCAACACCTTTGATTATGTACTCTGCAAGAAACTCACCCAGCCGGAATTTTCGGCGGAGTGAGTTCTTATTTGAAATTTCTTTTTCAGCCATTTAGTTTATCTAACCGGGAAATAACCAACTTTCGTAACAATGGATTGTCCTTCTGCGCTAAGAATCCAATCAATGTAATCTTTCATCTCGCCGGAAGGTCTTGTTTTTAAGTACAAATAAAGATAGCGTGTTATTGGATAGTTGCCGCTTTTAATATTTTCTTCTGTTGGTATATATGCTTTCGAAGTAGCATCTTTTTTAACAGCCGCGAACTTAATTCCTTTTGCATAAGCAGCGCCGCCAAAACCGATTGAGTTTGCGTCCTTAACAATTGCATTAACTACCGCCGATGTTCCTGGCATACTTTGCATTGTAGAGGTAAAGTCCTGTCCACCTAAAACATTATCTTTGAAATAAACATATGTACCGGAGCTGTTCTCGCGACCGTAAACAATAATCTTTGCATCCTTACCGCCAACATCTTTCCAGTTTGTGATTTTGCCGGTGTAAATATCTTTTATCTGCTGAATGCTTAATTCCTTAACAGAATTTTTTTCATTCAGATATACGCTTAATCCATCTTTTGCGGTTTTAACTTCTACGCCTAAAGAGTTGTAGCGCTGTTTCAATTTTTCTCTTTCAGATGGCTTCATTGGACGGGAAGCATTTGCAATATCTGTAGAACCATTAATAAGCGCCGCAAGTCCAATTCCGGAACCGCCGCCGGTAACTTGAATAGTTATTCCGGGATGAGATTCCATGTATTTTTCTGCCCAGCGTTGAGCAAGAATAACCATAGTGTCTGAGCCTTTAACCGTAATTACTTTATTATCATAAGTGAACCCAAAAGCCATAGTTGCAATTACAAGCAACAAAATTATTTTTTTCATTCTTTCCTCTTTTTCTATTACAAAGTTGGTGATTTCATTGTTAATCTAATGTTAAGAAACTGTTAAGTTTTCTTAAAACTTGTACTGAATTCTAAACGTGAAAACATTGTCTCTAAGATCGGAATTTAGAGCCGCTAACTTAGAAGACGTTTCGTTGCTTACACTATCATAGTAAAAAACGAACTTGATGTTATCGTCCCAGTAGTGAACCAAGCCGATTCCTAATGTTGAATATTTAATATCTCCTGCGCCAAGTTTTGCCGCTGCCAAAGCACCAATTTGGTCTCCTTCAACATCAGTGTTCGGATCATAAACATCATACTTAACTACAAGCTGGTTCTTATCGCCTAAGTTTTGAACATAGTTAAGATAGTAACCGGAAAAATTTCTTAAGTAAAGATCGCCGGTTTGCAAAGCAGTTGGTGAAGAAGAACTTGATGCACTTCCGCCAGGTTGTTTGCCACTAATGTACTCGCCGCGGAGTGTGAAGTTACCGAGCAAAGGCAAAGCGTAATAAACTTGCATATCTAAACCGAGATAATTTCTATCTGCATAGGTTGTTTTAGTATCTGCTGAAGCTAAAGTAGGATTGTTAACAGTGAAAATTGATTTGCCGGCAGCAAGTTTAACACCGCCGACATACATCGAAACACCGCCATCAATTGCTAAGTTTTCTTCATAGAATGGAAGTGAGAAACCTAAACGACCTATGAAATCTTTTTGATTGTCCACTTCAACACTCACTCCATTGCCTGCAAAGAATCCGCCCCTGAAATTGAAGTAGCCTAAGAAGTCTTCATACGGAACGTATGGCGCATATTCGAAGCTGACGCCTAAATCTCTCTCGCCGGGGAAAAGAGTTTGATACATTCTCGATCTTTCCGGCGCTTCTCTGCTTGAAGAGCTGTAACTAATTTCAAAACCGAACGGTCTGTCAAACACACCCGCCTTCAATCCAAAAGATTTTAGCCAGGGTTCTTTGAATGAAACATATGCGTCTTTCAAACCAAGACCTTTTTCAGTTGCGTCTATTTGTAAAACATAATTTGTAATGTCGTTATCATAAGCAACTTTTAATCTTCCGCGTCTGATCGTAAAGCGGTTATGCAAGCCGGCAGCAAAATTTCCGCCTGAGAAAGATGAAATGCCATCTAGTTCTGCGGACTGGAATTGCGCTTGAATATAACCGGAAAGTTTAATTTTCTTTAAGGCATCGACTGTAGCCTTGGTCTCTAAATAGGATTCGTTCAACCCCTCAACTTGACCTTTTAGCTCATCAATCTTTGCCTTCAAATCTTCTGCTGTCGTTTTGGTAGTATCTTCTTGTGCTGAAATTCTGGCAACAAGAACTAAGGATAGCACAAAAAGTAAAACAAATTTCTTCATCATTAATCTCCATTATTTTGGTAACCAAACTTATTATGGAATTGTTAACTCAATGTTAAGGGAATGTTAAGAAATTGTTAAGAAAAGGTATGCTGAGTAAGGTGATTATCTCATTGAGGGAAAAAATTCGAGCTATTAGTCAAAACTTAATATCAAATGGAAAGCTCACGAACTAATTTTTAACGATTAATTCCGGTCTGCCCCATTCAATTAGCTTTCCGGAAATGAAATCAATAACACGTTGGTGCTCTTCCGCACCGTTTCCTTTTACTTCAAAAGGTTCTCCAAAACAAATGTTTACTGTTTTGTTTGGAGCGATTTTACCAAAATCCTTTATCATTTTTCCATTACCCCAAGCATCAGTTAAAACCGCTACCGGGACTACCGGCACATTATTTCTTTTTGCAAGTTTGACTCCCAAAGAATTGAACGAATCGGCATCGAAAAACTGAGTTCTTGTTTTCTGAGGGAAAATGATAATTGATTTACCGTTTTGAATTCTCTTACTGCCCTCTTCCATTACAATTTTCAAATCTTCGCGAGGATTTTCTCTACCGACACAAATTGGATCTCTCGCAAGAGCTACCGGTCCAAACAAAGGATAATCTGCAAGTTCTTGTTTAATAACATAAACTACTTTTTTATTCGGCTGAATAATGGAAGGAAGAGACATCACTTCAAGAGTGCTCATGTGGTTACCGATGAAGATTACAGGTCCTTCAACTTTTTTGAAATTATCCAAGCCGTGAAAGTGAAATTTAACTCCGGTTTTTTCCAAACTACGCACAACATAAACAGAACTGTTAGACCACTCCTCGTCATTATACAATCCTTTTTTGGCAAGCTTGTTACTTTTGAAAATTATTTTTATCAAATGAGAATAGAAATACAATGAAGGAAACATTTTAGGAGAATGTTTCGAATTATCAGTTTTGTATTCGTTATTAGCTGAAAAAGATTTGTCGTACACGAGTTGTGATTTCATAGTGTTGTTCTAGATTTTTAAAGAAAATTACTAAAAATGAAGAAGCGATTCAAAAGGAAATGATTTGGTGACCCCAACGGGATTCGAACCCATATTACCGCCGTGAAAGGGCGATGTCCTAACCGTTAGACGATGGGGCCAGCATTTCAAAAACTTCTGGGTGACCAATGGGACTTGAACCCATGACCTTCTGGGCCACAACCAGATGCTCTAACCAAACTGAGCTATGATCACCATGAAAAAGTTAAAAACTTTTCTGTACGCCCAAGTGGACTCGAACCACTAACCCTCAGCTTAGAAGGCTGATGCTCTATCCGATTGAGCTATGGGCGCATAACACAACGTCAAATAACACTCTGATATTGTCGGGGAGACAGGATTCGAACCTGCGACTTCTTGGTCCCAAACCAAGCGCTCTAGCCGGGCTGAGCTACTCCCCGATAAGGGAAGAAAACATCGTTTCAAAATTGGGTTTCAAAGATATATTTTCTGTTTTGAAATGTCAATCAAAAGGACATGTTTCACCTTCAATTAGATTATTCCTATTTTAATCTCAACAAATACCCAGAATGATGCAGTTTCTTTTACTACTTATAAAACGGTTTTTGAATTCCAACAGAAAATCCGGATTAGTTTCTTCTGTTTCGAAGATTACAATAGGCGGAATTGCAATCGGTATTACAGTGGTGATCCTTGCTCTCACAATTTTGGATGGTTTTGAAAGCGTTATTTCTGATAAAATAAACGAATTCAATGCTCAGATAAAAATAACCGGTTTTGGCAACAGAAATCTCCCCGCATCTGAATACATAGCTAAAAAAGTAACAGAAGATTTTAAGAAGGATATTTCTTCTGTTGATCCTTTTGCAAGCAAATTAGCAATTATTAAATCCCCAAAAGTTACTGATGGAATTACTCTTACCGGAGTAAGTACACAATTTGCATCAAATTCCTTCAACAAATTTTTGGTTGATGGAACTATTTTCTCAAGCGAGCCAACAGACAAAGAAGTTTTAATCGGAAAAAATCTCGCCCAGAAAATGGGAATACTAAAGGGCGATAGAATTACAATCTTTTGTCTAAGAGGAAATGCCCCACCATCGTTAGAAAATCCGCCGGCGATAGAACAATTTTCTGTAACCGGAATCTTTGAAACCGGAATCTCAGAATATGATGATTGGAACGCATTTATAAATCTGAAAAGCGCTCAAGAACTCTTTGGAATGAGTGACGAAGTTTCCGGATTTAATATTTCAATCAACTATCCATTAAAACTCTCCGTTATCTCCTCCCGGCTGCAAGACTATCTTGGTTATCCATTCTATGTGAGATCAATTTACCAAGTTCACCAAAATATTTTTACTTGGATAGAACTACAGAAAAAGCCAATCCCAATTGTGCTTGGGCTTATAATTATTGTGGCATTATTCAATATTGTAGGAACAATGCTTATGATCGTGCTCGAAAAGACTAATACGATTGGCGTTTTAAAGTCTATAGGAATGAAACGGAACTCTGTCTTGAAGATTTTTCTCGGCAACTCCATGTATTTAATCCTTTGGGGATTATTCATTGGGATTTCCCTTTCTCTCGTGCTAAGTTTTCTCCAAATGCAATTCGACATAATTTCTTTACCAAGCGGAGTTTATTTTGTTACAAGTGTTCCAATTTCTATTCGGCTTGAGAATTATGTTTTGGTTTCGGCGGTAACCATAATTGTAGCTTTTCTGTCTTCGCTAATACCGGCTTTTGTTGCATCCAAAATAAAACCAATTACAGCAATTAGGTTCGATTAGATGATTGAATTATTTATCGCAAGAAAATATTCCCGGGCTAAGCACAAACTGAGTTTCATTGGTTTGCTTTCAATTATTTCTACTTTGGGAATCACAATTGGCGTAGCAGCATTAGTAATTGTGCTTTCAGTCTTCAACGGATTCGGCTCGATTGTAACTAAGATTCTTGTAAGTTTCGATCCCCATGTAAAAGTTATTCTTGTTGATAAAGCAACGCCGGCAAAGATTGCTGAAATACAAAACGCAATTAAAACTATTCCCGGAATAGAATCGTACAATCCAATTCTTGAAGGGAAAACGCTTTTTATCAATAACAAAACTTATGATGTCGTAAATTTTAAAGGAATTGATATTTCTACTTCACCAACAAGTTGGAACGTTAGTTCAAAAATCATAAGTGGAAAATCTGATCTATCCCAAAACAAAATTGTAATTGGATTAGCATTAGCTCTTAAACTTGGCATTCGTGCCGGAGATACGATTGCGGTTACTTCTGCCTACAATATTGAGAAGACAATTACATCCCTCACCCTTCCACAAACGAGAAAGTTGATTGTAAGCGGTTTATTTGAATCCAACAACAGAGATTACGATGCCGGTTTCGCGTTTAGTTCTTTAGAAACCGCTCAGCAATTATTCGGAATTAATCAGAAAATTTCCGGTATTGAAATACGCTTGCAAGATTTTCAAGTTTCCGAAAAAATTAAGACAATTTTAGAAAGCAAAATCGGCAAAGATGTTACTGCAATTCAAACTTGGTACGATCTTCACAAGCAGTTGTACAACGTAATGCTAATCGAACGTTGGGCGGCATACATAATTCTTTGTCTTATAATTGCCGTAGCTACCTTTAATATTTTTGCTTCACTAACAATGACTGTGATCGAAAAGAAGCGGGATATAGGAATTTTGCGCTCGCTCGGTGTTAAGCAAGAATCAATTCATAAAATATTTATGTTCAGCGGATTAATGATTGGGATTGCCGGAACTGTTGCCGGATTGGCAATTGGTTTACTCGTTTGTTATCTCCAGGTGCAATACAAGTTTTATCCGCTCGATCCAATGAAATACATAATTGACGCGCTGCCGATTCAAGTTAGGTTTTCCGACGTATTGGTCATCAGTTTAATGGCGATTTTTCTTTCGTTCGTGGCGGCATATTTCCCGGCAAAGCGGGCTGCAAAAACTATCATCATTGATTCAATAAAATATGAGTAACAATGAGTGAAATAATTTTATCGGCAAAAAATATTCACAAATCTTTTATCAAATCGAACAACGAAAAGCTGGATGTATTGAAAGATGTTTCATTAGATATTGTGAAGAGTAAAATCAGCATGATAGTTGGCGCTTCGGGTGCCGGTAAAAGTACACTTCTCCACATTATCAGCGGTTTGGATTCTGCGGATTCCGGTTCGGTTGAAATCGCCTCAACAAATATTTCTTCTTTGAACGATGACAAACTTTCAAAGTTTAGAAATAAACACATTGGATTTGTTTTTCAGTTTAATCACCTTCTACCTGAGTTCGATGCACAAGAAAACGTTGCTATTCCGATGATGATTGCCGGGGAATCATTATCCAAAGCAAAGAATAAGGCTGCCGAGTTGCTTGAATTAGTTGGGCTGAAAGAGCGGTTAACACACCGTCCTTCTGAACTTTCCGGCGGCGAAGCTCAACGCGTTGCGGTTGCGCGTGCTTTGGCAAATAATCCCGCTATAATTTTTGCAGATGAACCAACCGGCAATTTGGATTCCGTCAATAGCGAAATGCTTCATAAATTGATTTTTGATTTGCGCGACAAGTTTTCGGCAACATTCTTAATTGTTACACACAATCCCGAGTTAATTAAGCTTGGCGATGTGGTTTTCGAAATGAAAGACGGCAAAATATTCAAACAACAGCGAGGGAAATAATGAGCACTTCACGTAGAGATTTTCTTAAGACTTCATTAATGACCGGCGCAGCGATTGGTCTATCCAACATTCCAACACTTGGAAATGATTTAGCATCTCTTCAAGCTCCATCAACAAAAAATAAAAATGTTGTTGGATTAGCTTGCGAACCTATCCCAAAAGTTAGAATTGGATTTATTGGTTTAGGTATGCGCGGACCAGATGCTGTTGACCGTATGATGAAAATTGAAGGTGTAGAAATAAAAGCTTTGGGCGATTTAATGCCCGAGAGAGTAAAAGCAGTTAATGAGCTGGTAAAAAAAGCCGGAAGACCCGAAGCTATTGAATTCTCCGGAAGTGAAGATGCGTGGAAGAAAATGTGCGAACGCGATGATATCGATTTAATTTATTCATGTACACCTTGGCTCTTACACACTCCAATCGCTGTTTACGCAATGAAGCATGGTAAACATGCTGCTATCGAAGTACCAATTGCAGTATCGCTAAAAGAATGTTGGGAGCTTGTTGATACTGCTGAGCAAACTAGAAGACACTGTATGATGCTGGAAAATTGCTGCTACGATTTCTTTGAAATGGCAACTTTAAACATGGCACGCAATGGCGTTCTAGGCGAAATCATTCATGCGGAATGTGCTTACTTACATGATTTACGCTGGCTTAAATTTGATAAAGAAAAAGGTTATCAAGGAATGTGGCGGCTGAACTACAGCGAGAAACATACCGGCAATCCTTATCCAACTCATGGTCTTGGTCCGGTTGCACAAGTAATGGATATTAACCGGGGCGATAGAATGGAGTATCTCACTTCAATGTCAACGAATCAATTTGGAATGTCTCAATACGCTGCCAATAAATTTGGGAAAGATTCTGCTGATGCAAAACAGACTTACAAACTTGGCGATATGAATACAACTTTGGTTCGTACAGCTAAAGGTCATACAATAATGATTCAGCATGACACAACAAGTCCAAGGCCTTATAGTAGGATTCATTTACTTAGCGGAACAAAAGGAATTGCTCAGAAATGGCCGGCGCAAAAAATTGCTCTCGAACCTAAACCGCACGAATGGCTGAAAGAAGATGAATACAAAAAACTGATGACACTGTACGAACATCCTCTCGCAAAGAAAATTGGTGAGAAAGCGCGCGAAGTTGGCGGACATGGCGGAATGGATTTCATTATGGATTACAGATTGATTCACTGTCTGAGAAACGGTTTGCCACTAGACCAAGATGTTTATGATGGAGCTACCTGGTCAAGTATTGTTGAGTTAAGCGAATTGTCTGTAAAGAATAAAAGTAAATCAATTGAAGTCCCGGACTTTACGCGCGGGGCTTGGAAGACTACAAAACCTATTGAGATTATTTCGTAGATAATAAGGGCACTTCTAAAAACCTTTATTTTAAAATATTTCACGCAGAGACCGCGAAGAAAACGCAAAGAGCGCAAAGAAAAGTGTAGTTTTTAGAGGTGCCAAATATTTTTGGTAGAGACGTTGCATCAGCCTCGACAAGACCGAGTCTTGACAGGTGCAACGTCACTACGTTATGTCCTAAATATTTTCCAAATAATCTACCATTAACCTCACTCCGTAACCTGTATCCCAATTTTTTGTGTAGTTGTTGTATTCGTGTTTAATAGCAGGACCGGCAATATCAAGATGCGCCCACGGAATTTTCTCATCAACAAAATGTTCTAAAAACTTTCCGGCAGTAATCGCTCCGCCCCATCTTGGACCAAGATTGGAAACATCGGCAATTTCACTCTTAATCATTGTTTTATAATCATCCCAGAAAGGCATTCTCCATAAACGCTCAAAAGTTTTATTGCCGGCATCATTCAAGCGTTTAGCGAGATCATCATTCTTAGTAAACATTCCGGCGATGATTACACCAAGCGCCACAGCTATCGCTCCGGTGAGAGTTGCAAAATCAATAATCTCATCCGGCTTTTGTTTAGATGCATAATGAAGAGCATCTGCCAAGACAATTCTTCCTTCGGCATCTGTATCTTTCACTTCAATGGATTTACCGGAAGCCGAAACAATTACATCTCCAGGTTTGTATGCTGAACCGTTTATCATATTTTCAACGCAAGGTATAACGCCAATAATTTCCACCGGAAGTTTTAACGCAGCCGCTGCTCTAATCGTACCAACAACACATCCGCCGCCAGCCATATCAGCTTTCATTTCCAGCATACTTTGCGTTGGTTTGATAGATAATCCGCCGCTATCGTAAGTAACACCTTTTCCTACCAATGCGATTTTCTTTCTCGATGTTTTCGGTTTGTACTCAAGCACCATCATCAGCGGTTCATGATTGCTCGCACCGCCGACAGCAAGGATTGCGTTCATCTTTCTCTTTTGCAATTCTTTTTTGTTCATCACTGTAACTTTAACACCAAGTTTGGTTAGCTCGGATTTAGTGCGTTTAGCGAATTCTTGCGGAGTTAATGTGATTGCCGGTTCATTTACGAGATCGCGCGTGAAGTGAACAGCCGACATAATTTGGTTTGTCTTTTCAATCACTTTACTTACAAGTGATTTATTGGAATAGTGCAATACAAACTGCAAATTCTTTTTTGGGTTCTTCTCGGATTTGTACTTATCAAAAGTGTAATTGCCGAGATGAATCCCCTCTACGATTGTCTGGATTAAGTATTCATCACTAATGAAATGCCCCGGGAAGTGGCTGAATGCCGGAACAACAACATGAACTGTTTTGATTTGTTTTGATTTAAGTGTTGGAAGCAATCCGGCAAAATAATCGCGGAAAAAGTCGGACGAGAAATCCTTATCCACTTTGGCTTTCTTCAGAAATATTACCGAAGGCTCTCCGAAAGACGAGTAGTAAGTTAACGAGTTATTCTTCTTATCAAGAAAACTTTTTTTCTGAATAAAGTTTTGCGGGAAGCTAAACGATGCAAAAAAATCATCAACTAATTTTTCTAAGTTCTCCCCCTCAATAAAAAACTTAACCAGACCGGCTTCATCACCAAATTTCAGTTTATCGCTTTCAGCTTTGATGCTAAGATTGAAATGCATTCTATCTCCTAATTATTCAAATATTTTTGTGTTGTAGTAATAACTTTTTCTTTGATGGAATCAATTGTAACGTTGAAGAGTCTTGAGCCTGAAGCGTTTCGGTGTCCGCCGCCGTTAAACTCAGCCGCCAGTTTGTTAACCGCAATTTCACCTTTTGAACGGAAACTAATTTTTATTCCATCCTTCAACTCATAAAACAAAATTCCAATTTCAACTCCGGCAATTGTCAAACAATAATTCACAAAACCATCAACATCTGCTTCGCTGGTTTCATTTCTTTCCAACATTTCTTTTGTAACAATCATATAGGCTATTTGTTTTGTTGAATCCAACTGCATAGTACTCAATGCTTCGCCCAAAAGTTTTACTCTACCAAAATTAAATTGGTTATAAACTTTATCATAAACTTCCGGCGGATTAATCCCGTAAGAAATTAATTCAGCAATCATCTGGTGTACTTCCGGCGTTGTTCTTTCAAACCGGAAGGATCCGGTGTCAGTCATTATTGCAACATAAAGTTGATTAGCGATAAAGCTATCCAACTCCGCAATTTTTGTCTCTTTGATAAAACGGAATAGTATTTCCCCGGTTGCAGAGTATTCTGTACCTCCAACAATCAAATCAAAAATATCTTCCGGGTCCTGGTGATGATCAATGCAAACTTTTAATCCTTTGAATGAACGAAGACCTGATTCCATTTTTACAACGCGTCCGGCATTATTCAAATCCAGAATTACACAAACATCAACTTGCGCAAAGAGTTCCGAATGTTTTTCAGCATCAAACTTCTCAATAATTTTTTCTTCATCCATGAATTCTAAGTTGTAAGGCGTAGCGCTATGATTTACAACTCTAACTTGCTTGCCAAGTTTTTTCAATATCGAGTAGAATGCTAATTCAGAGCCAAGCGCATCCGGGTCCGGATTAACGTGAGTCATCAAAAGGAAAGAGTTATTTGCTTCAATTATTTTTTTAAGTTCGGTAAAAGCATTCATTAACTAACCAGTTTGTTTATAAATAGATGAGGCGAAGAAAACTTCGCCTCAAAAATGATAACCACATTCATAAAATCAAAATGCGGAATTAATTTACTTCCCAGGTGCCGGATTTGAACATCAGTTTCTCGTAGGTTCCTTCACCCTTTTTCGCCTTTACATCTTCAATTTGCTTTACATAATCAATGTCATACGTCTCTTTATTAAACTGACGGAAAACTCCAATCGGAGTTGGGAATCCAGGTAAATCAGTGAACCGGGCGAGCAGGAATACACGTGTTGGATTTTCATCAAACTCATCGTGAATCCAGCAATCGTTAATTGAATGAACACCATCGTTCAAATCAATAATTACCGGATTCAATCCATCAAGCTTAATTCCCTTTTCTTTATTTGCACCAAACACAAGCGGTTTGCCATGCTCTAAGAAAATCACATTATCCGGTTTCGTTTCTTTTTCAGTTAATGGAAAGAAAGCTCCATCATTGAAAATTGGACAGTTCTGATAAACTTCGATAAATGCAAGTCCTTTATGTTTCGAAGCGCGACTAATCATGTCTTGCAAATGTTTTGGATCGCGGTCTAAAGATCTTGCAACAAAAGAAGCACCGGAACCGGTAGCAACTTTAATTGGGTTAAATGGCCAATCAACTGTTCCGTAAGGAGAAGATTTGGTCATTTTACCTTTTTCAGATGTTGGCGAATACTGACCTTTTGTTAATCCGTAAATTCTGTTGTTGAACATTACAATCTTGAGATTGATATTTTTCCGGCAAGCATGAATGAAATGATTTCCACCGATGCTCATCATATCGCCGTCGCCGGTAGCAACCCAAACTTGTAATTTTGGATTAGCAAGTTTAACTCCGGTTGCAATTGCAGCAGCTCTTCCATGAATTGTATGGAAGCCGTAAGTATTCATGTAGTAAGGGAAACGGCTTGAGCAGCCAATGCCGGAAATCCAAACTATGTTTTCTTTCTTCTCGCCAAAATCCGGAGAAGTTTTTTGTACTTGAGCGAGAATAGAATAATCTCCGCAGCCCGGACACCATTTTACATCCAAGCCGGATGAAAAATCCTTAGTAGTATATTTTACTTCTTGCACTTGATCTATTTTATTTTCCATTGTTGCCTCCAAACACCTCAGTAATTTTCTTTTCGATTTCAGAAATCTTAAATGCTTGTCCTTGCATCTTGTTCAATTGAATCACGTCTTTCATAAACTTGTTACGAAGCAATAATGAAAGCTGACCTAAGTTCATTTCCGGAACAAGTACTTTTTTGAACTTGCCTAAAATTTCGCCAAGGTTTTTGGGGAAAGGATTGATATAACGTAAGTGAACGTGAGAAACATTAAGACCTTCTTTACGAACATTCTTCAAAGCTTCTTTTATTACACCGTATGTGCTTCCCCAGCTTACAACAAGTAATTCACCTTCAGAATCACCATCAACAACGAGTTCCGGAATTGTTCCGGCTACTTTTTCAACTTTGTTTTGTCTGTGGTGAGTCATGATTTCATGATTCTCTGCTTCGTAGCTAATGTTGCCGTAAACATCTTTCTTTTCCAATCCACCAATTCTATGTTCCAATCCGGGTGTTCCGGGAATAGCCCAAGGGCGAACAAGATTTTCATCACGCATATAAGGATGAAATCCTTCCGGATCAGTTCTGAATTTTACATCTATTTCCGGAAGCTCTTCCAGTTTTGGAATTCTCAAAGGCTCTGAACCGAATGCTAAGTAACCATCAGATAAAAGAATTACCGGAACCATAAATTTTAATGCGATGCGAGCAGCTTCAACCGCCATAAAGAAACAGTCAGCCGGACTTTGAGCTGCAAGAACTACAACCGGAGCTTCACCATGTCTTCCATACATTGCTTGCAGTAAATCTGATTGCTCGGTTTTTGTTGGTAATCCGGTACTTGGACCGCCACGCTGAACATCAACAATAACAAGCGGAAGTTCGGTCATAACTCCTAATCCAATTGCTTCTGCTTTTAGAGATAGACCTGGACCAGATGTGGTTGTTAAAGCAAGATTGCCGGCGAACGCAGCACCAATTGCAGATGCAACACCGGAAATTTCATCTTCAGCTTGAAATGTAACAACACCGTAATCTTTGTATTTGCTAAGTTCTTGTAAAATTTCGGATGCCGGTGTGATAGGATATGAACCAAGGAAAAGTTTTAAACCACTTCTCAATGATGCAGTAACAAAACCAAGAGCAGCTGCTTCGTTACCGGATACATTTCTATATATACCTTTTGGAAGTTTAGCCGGTTTAACATCATAACGCGTTGTAAATATTTCAGTGATTTCACCGTAGTTATATCCCGCGTTTAATACTCGCTGATTCGCCTCAAGAACTTCCGGCTTCTTACTAAATTTTGATTCAAGCCATTTTTGAGTAATCTCAATTGGTCTGTTATACATCCAGTATAGCAACCCTAACGCGTAAAAGTTTTTGCACTTCTCTTTTTCTTTTATCGAAAGAGAAAGATCTTCCAGCGCAGACATTGTAAGCTTTGTAAGTTCTATAGGAATTACGTTGAACTTAGATAGCGAACCATCTTCCAAAGGATTGGAATCATACTTTGCAAGCTTTAGGTTTTTTATATCAAAAGCATTTGTATTGACAATGATCGTAGCATTCTGTGCTAAATCTTTTACATTCACTTTTAACGCTGCTGGATTCATTGCAACTAAAACGTCTGGAGAATCTCCCGGAGTTTGAATATCGCTGCTGCTAAAGTGAAGTTGGTAACCGCTTACACCCGAAAGTGAACCGGCGGGTGCACGGATTTCTGCCGGGAAATCGGGAACTGTACTTAAATCATTTCCCATTTTTGCAGTTGTATCGGTAAACTGAGAACCGGTCAACTGCATTCCGTCGCCGGAGTCTCCGGCGAAACGGATTGTTACATCATCAACTACTTGAACTTTTTTTGCCATAATTATTTCTCTTTATTAACCTTTAGATTTTCTATTAGTGCCGATAAAAATAATGAATTGAGACATATTAACCGAATCGAATTCGAAAGGTTTTTGTATGTTTTTTGATTAATTGCCAATGTATTAACTACTTTCTCCAGCCTTGCACTATTGGGAATCTTCTTCCGTAGCCAAAAGCTTTTGTTGAAACGCGCAAAACCGGGGCTGTTTGTTTACGTTTGAACTCATTCAAATCCACTAATCGTAAAACCTTTTTTACGATGCTTTCGTTCCCAATTTTCTTAGAAATCTCATCAAACTCTTTCTGCTCTTCCAAATACATTTTCAAAATTGTATCAAGCAAGTCGTACGGAGGAAGCGAATCTTGATCTGTTTGATTTGGTCGCAGTTCTGCAGAAGGGGCTTTCTTAATGATTTCATGCGGAATAATTTCTTTATTCTTATTGATGTGATTAGCTAACTGGTAAATCTGTGTTTTGTAAACATCGCCAATTACTGCGAGCGCGCCGCACATATCTCCGTAAAGTGTTGCATAGCCGGTAGCAATTTCAGATTTGTTCCCGGTTGTGCAAAGCAAATAACCATGTTTGTTACTCATCGCCATCAAATAAAGTCCACGAACTCGAGATTGTAAATTTTCTTCCGTTACATCTTCTCCCTTTCCATGGAAAGCGTCTTTCAACAGTTCGAGAGTCTTATCAACTACTTCTTGAATTGAAATTGTATCTGATGAGATGCCGAGATTTGCAATCAGTTTCTCGGAATCGCTTATACTACCATCGCTTGAATATTGAGATGGCATCATAACAACGTGAACGTTTTCACTGCCAAAAGCTTTTACCGCTAGATAAGCTACAATAGCGGAATCAATTCCCCCGCTTAAACCAATTAACGCTTTTTTGAATCCGGTTTTGCGGGCGTAATCTTTCAATCCAAGAACTAAAGCCTCTGTGACCTCTTCAGCTAAACTTCCTTCAATTTCTTTTACTGGCTCGTACTCTTTGTCAGTATCAAAAACAAAATAATCTTCATCAAACTTTTTACCGATTAAGCACAACTTGCCGGTTTTGTCAAAACACATACTCGCGCCGTCAAAAATTAATTCCGTCTGAGCGCCAACGCAGCAAGCATAAACAAGAGGAAGTTTATCATCACTTGTTAGCTTAGAAAGCATAGCTAACCTTTCTAACCGTTTGCCGTAAGCATACGGGCTGGCGGAAATGTTTATCAAAACAGTTGCGCCGCCATCAAATAATTTCTTTATAGGATCAACCGAATAACGAAGATGCTTCCAGTAATCCACATCGTTCCAAATATCTTCACAAATGGAAATACCAAGCTTCTCACCTTTAAATTCGAAAACGGAAATTTCTTTTGCAGATTCAAAATATCTTACTTCATCAAACACATCATAATTGGGTATCAAAGTTTTGTGCTGAACAAACTGAATCTTCCCATCAAAACAAAGTATAGCGGAATTGTAAACATTCGTTCCGATATTGTCTTCAAATGTTTCTGTGATTGAGCCGAAGATTAAGCCAACTTCTCCGGTAACAGCAGCTATTTCTTCAGCGGCTTTTCGAACAGCATCCCGAAACTCTTTTTTCTCTACTAAATCAAGCGGAGGATATCCGCATAGGAATAACTCGGGGAAGACTATTAAATCAGCTTTATCTTTTTCGGCAAGTTTATATCCGGCAAGAATTTTTCCTTTATTCCCTTTTAAGTCGCCTATAATTGGGTTGGACTGACATACGGCAATTTTCATCAACAATACGTTTAATTATTTTAGCGAAAGTTAGTAAGAAGCATAGTATTTTCAAACGCAAAGTAAAATTGTTTTCCAAAACCTTTTCAGCATTATTACGTCTTAATAACAGAACAGCTTAAAGGTGACGTTATGAGAGAGAAACTATATCGTTCAAGAAGAACAAGAGTAATTGCCGGTGTTTCCGGTGGTTTAGCACAGTATTTTAATATTGATCCGGTAATCGTGAGGATTCTATTTGTAGTGTTAACGATTATGCATGGTATGGGTCCCGTAATATATATCATACTCTGGATTGCAGTCCCGGAAGAACCATTTGCACAAGCTTACGGAATCAATACGGATGGTACAGTTACGCCTGAAGGCGAAGAACAAAAATCCGAAAACCTGAACATGGACAATGTTCCGCTCGAGCCAAAGAAAACCGGTTCCGGAAGAATAATTGCCGGTTCAATTTTAATTTTAATTGGTGCAATCTTTTTCTTTGATAGATTTATTCCTTCGTTTGATTTCGGCGATATCATCCCGTTTATTTTCATTATTGCCGGCGCTGCATTGTTATTGAACTCGGTTAAAAAGTGAGGCACGAAATGAAAAGCGGACAAATGTTTTGGGGATTTTTTCTTCTAACTCTTGGCGCGTTATTCTTATTAGTTAAGTACGATGTGATTGTTAGTTCATTCGAATTTGTTTGGGATTTATGGCCACTCATCTTTGTATTCTGGGGCGCGATGGTAATTTTCAAACAATCTATTGCAAGACCAATTATCAATGGATTCTTTGGAATTTTTCTCGCTGTACTCATATTCGGTTTTCTAAACAACCTTTTCGGAGGATTCAATTTCGAATTTGATGAGTCCGATACTTACGCCGAATCATACAGCCAAGATTACGACCCGACAATTAAGATTGCCAACTTGCAGATTGATGCCGGTGCCGGCTTGTTTTCAATTTCCGATACGACTTCAAATTTAGTTGATGCCAAAGCTCGCGGAATTCTTGGCGAATATGATTTCAGCTGCGATGAAACGGATTCAATAGCTAACATCTATTTCCACATGCATACTAAGAATTTTAATTTCTTTAAGAACAAACTGCGTAACCAATTGAACATCAGATTAAATCCGAAGGTAGCTTGGGATTTTGATATCAACCTTGGCGCGTCAAAGTCTAAATTCGATCTCTCTAAATTCGATGTCCGCAATCTAAGTTTGGAAACCGGTGCAACAAGTACTTACATTAAATTTGGGGATAAGAGTGATGATACTAATGTTGATATTCAGATGGGAGCGGCAAGTTTAACATTGGAAATTCCGAAAGGCGTAGGCTGCGAGATTGATTCCGACATGGCATTGATTGCAAAACACTTTGATGGTTTCAGTAAGAAAGGTGACGGATATTACGTTACAGATAATTTCGAAACGAGCAAAAAGAAAATAAAAATTAATGTTGAGGGTGGTGTTTCTTCGTTTAATATCTACCGTTACTAAACTACTTTTTCTTTTTAGTTTTATTGGAAAGCACTTTTGGAGGAATCCAAAGGTGCTTTTTCATTTCAACACAATCATCTTTATCAAATATAATTCCTTCAGACCGAAGCAAGTCTTCCATTAATTTTGGATCGCCAAAGTGAACTTTGCCGGTTAACGCGCCAAATCTATTTACAACTCTATGACAAGGAAGATTGCTGCTGCTCGCTCCATTTAATGCCCAGCCAACTGTACGCGCAGCAGATTTAATACCGCATGATTCGGCAATCAAACCATACGTTGTAACTTTCCCTTTAGGAATTTTAGCAACGATCTTATAAACTCTATCAAAAAAATCTTGCTTCATCTTCAATGCATTCTCAATTCTAAATTCGCAATTCTCAATTGCTCCTTTATTCCCCCATAACTTTTATGATAAGTCTCTTCCTTCTCTGTCCGTCAAACTCGGCATAATAGACTTGCTGCCATGGACCAAAATCGAGCTTACCATTTGTTACCGGAATTATTACTTCGTGATGAACAAGCATACTTTTGAGATGTGCATCGCCGTTGTCTTCGCCGGTTCTGTGGTGTCTGTAATCAGCTTTGAATGGCGCAAGTTTTTCCAACCATTCATCAATATCTTGAATCAATCCGCTCTCTGCATCATTAACATAAACTCCGGCAGTAATATGCATTGCGGAAACCAAAATCATTCCCTCTTTAATGCCGCTTTTGGTGAGCGCCTTTTCAACCTCATGAGTAATGTTAATATATTCTCTCTTCTTCGAAGTATTAAACCAAAGATATTCGGTCAAAGTTTTCATTTATTACCCTCTGTTGATTTAGCCAGCCGTTCCGCTAACGTTTTAATTAGTTTCTTAGAAATGTCCGGATACATTCTGATTATCTCATCAAGTTCGCCGGAAATTATCAACATGCTCGAAGCTTCGAGAGCTCTGATTTCTGCCGAGCGAGGTTTATTGAGAATTAAACTCATCTCGCCAACTATCTCGCCCGGTTTTTCAAATTGAGCAATCTTTTTTCCGTTCTTAAAAATTCCAATTTTGCCTTCAACCAAAACAAAGAAATTTTTTGTTTTGTCCCCTTCATGAGCTATAACTTCATTGAAGAGATAATGCTTCATCGTGGACATTTCAGCCTCACTAATTGTGAGAAAACTTCAAAAGGTATTCTTTTATAAAGTTATTTATCTCTCCATCCATTACACCATGAACGTCTGAAGTTTCGCAGTCCGTTCTGTGGTCTTTAACCATATTATAAGGATGAAAAACATAGGAGCGGATTTGACTTCCCCACTCAATCTTCATTTTGCCTTTTTCAATTTCGTTGGCCTCAGCTTGCTGCTTCTCCACTTCTATTTGGTATAGCTTCGACTTAAGCATCTTGAAAGCATTGGTTTTGTTTTGAATCTGAGAGCGTTCCGATTGGCAAGCTGCTACTGTATTGGTAGGAATGTGTGTTATGCGGACTGCTGTTTCAACTTTGTTTACGTTCTGCCCGCCTTTTCCGCCGGAACGGTAAGTATCAATTCTTAAATCAGCCGGGTTAATATCTATTTCGATTGTATCGTCAACTTCCGGAATTACAAACACTGAAGCGAATGAAGTGTGGCGGCGTTTGTTCGCATCGAACGGAGAAATTCTCACAAGCCGATGAACGCCGTTTTCTGCTTTCATATAACCGTAAGCAAAGTCGCCGGCGACTTCAATGGTAGCACTTTTTATTCCGGCACCGTCGCCATCAAGCCAATCAACAACATTCATTTTGTAACCGTTCTGCTCACCCCAGCGAAGATACATTCTCATTAGCATCTGAGCCCAATCTTGAGATTCAGTTCCGCCAGCTCCGGAGTGAATTGTAAGAATGCAATTCTTATCATCATCTTTGCCGGCTAACATACTCTTTAGTTCAAAATCGCCGTAGGATTTATCCAGATTTTTAATTTCTGTTTCTATCTCAGCACCAAGAGCTTCATCTTTATCAGCTTCAGCAAGCTCAATGAATTCCAGAAGATTGATCAGCTGGGCATTTAGTTTTTTCCAAGCCTCAACCCAAATTTGCAACGACTTTGATTTTTGAAGTAATGCTTGTGCGGCTCTTTGATCATTCCAGAAATTTGGGGCTTCCGATTGTGTGCGGACGTTTTCTATTTCTTTTTCTTTATCATCTAACTTAAAGATAACCTCGTAGATTGGTAATCTTTGTCTCAAAATCTTTAACACGTTTTAATTGCTCTTCGAACATCTTTTCTCCTTTATTGAAATATGCGCCGCAAATTTACACTTCTATTTCCATTCTTAGAAGTGCTGCAGCAAGAGTTTTGCCTTGTGCATCATGTTTTAGGGATACCGTTCCGCCGCCACCGAGTGTATTGTGAAGCAAAAAATTCAGCGCGCGGATGTTCGGCAGCTCAAACCTTTCAACTTTGCCGAAGCAAATTCCTTCGAAATGTTTCCTTACAGCATCTTCCGTCAAATGTTTTTTTATTATTTCAAAACCTTTATCATCATAAGCAATGATTCCAACATTTGCGGCATCGCCTTTATCGCCGCTTCTTCCATGCGCAATATCTAGTAATTTTATTTTCATAACTCTCCTTTGCGTTCTTCGCGTCTTAGCGAGAAAAGTTTATTATCTCGCAAAGCCGCAAAGACACAATTCTCAGAAAAATAGTTTCACTTTTGGTTGAACAAGATTTTTAGGAATAAGCGCAGGCCAATAAGCTACAACTTCGCTTGGCTTTGGTCTGCCGCCGGCAAAGCCGGTAACACTTGGCGGACCGGTTAGAATCAGCGGCGCAATTTCCTTTCCAAATCTTTCTATTGATTCATACTCACTTCCTCTAACCGCAACCCGCAGAACTATTTCGTTGATTTTATCTTCATCAATTTCTTCTGCAAGAGGTCCATGACAAGCATTGTAGCCAACAAACTCGGTTCTTATTTCATCGAATTTTAGATTTAGCTTTTCTAAACGCGCACGTAGAATTTTGTCCGCAGCTTTTGCTTTAGTTAATGCTTGCGGGTAAGAATAAGTTAAAGTTCCTACTGAAGAAAAACCGCTGGCGTAAGAGCAAGATACCTTATAAGTATCCGTTGCATGAGTCCCGGTAATTCCAAAGACTTTTACTCGATTTGGGGCAACTTCTTCTAGCTTAATAGAGGTGAAATCCGCAACACAATCCGGCGTAATATATTTTTTAGGATCGCCAATTTCATAGACCAATTGTTCTGCTACAGTTTCAAAGCTGACTTTCCCGCCGAGAGTTTCATGCTTTGTAATTATCACTTCACCATTGGGGAATGCCTCCGCTATTGGAAATCCAATGTTTGCCAAATCCGGAACTGACTGCCAATTACCAAGGAAATTTCCCCCGCTTGCCTGCCCGCCACATTCCAAAATATGCCCGGCAATTGTTCCGGCAGACATTAAATTATAATCCTTTTCGTCCCAGCCAAATTCATAAATCATTGGTGCTAAGGTTAGTCCCGTGTCGGTAGTTCTTCCGGTTATTACAATATCAGCACCTTTTCGAAGCGCTTCAACAATGGGCATAGCGCCAAAGTAAACATTAGCGCTCAACAAATTATCTTTAACAGAAATAACAGACTCCCCCGTTTCCATGTTATTAAGTTCGCAACCCGACGCAATTATTTCATCAATCCGGTCTTTTATGTTATCGCCAACTACAATAGCTACTTTCAAATCATTGATGTCGAGATTTTTTGCAACATCGAGCACGGCTTCGGCGCAAGCTTCAGGATTCACTCCGCCGCCGTTTGTAATCACTTTAATATTTTTTGCTTTGCAGATTGGAAGAATTCTCTGCATTAATTCCGGAATATCGCGCGCGTACCCAAACTTGGGATTTTTATTTTTCTGTTTCTGTAGAATGGACATTGTTACTTCGGCGAGATAATCCATCACCAGATAATCAATTTGCCCTTCCGAAACTTGAGTGAACGGAGCGTCAATCAAATCGCCCCAAAATCCTTGTCCGGATGCTATTCTAATTTTTTCTTTCATTACCGTACAGTTTTGTTAAATGGAAAATATTCAAAGGATGGATAACTTCAAACTACTGATATTTGGCGTGCAATTTCTTCTGCAACATTTTCTGGTTTGGAATTCTTGCTCATTTTCAGCCAGTTAATCCTCTCATCTCTTCTAAACCAAGTCATTTGCTTCTTTGCGTAGCGTCTTGTGTTCCGTTTAATCAATTCTACAGCAAGCTCCAAAGATATTTCATCATTAAGAAAGGAAATTATTTCTTTGTAGCCAACGGTATTAAGCGAATAAAGTTCTTGGGAAAATCCCCTTCCAAGAATTCCTTCTACTTCATTTACTAATCCGTGCTCAATCATTTTATCAACACGGGCATCAATGTTTTTGTAAAGAGTTTCTCTTTCCCAGCTTAACCCAAATTGGGCGAACTCAAAATCCAAATTTCTTTCAAACTCATTTTGGTGTTTCCAGATTGGCTCACTGGTCAGATGAAATACTTCGAGGGCACGAACTACACGTTTCCAATTTTGCGGAAGCATTTCATGAGCACTTTTCGGATCAACTTTCTTCAGTTGTTCATAAATAAATTCGTTCCCGAACTTTTCCCTCTGTTCGTATAATTGTTTGCGGTAGTCAAGATCAGTTTCTACACTGTTCATTATCCCATCTACTAAAGCTCGTATGTATAAACCGGAACCGCCGACAACTATCGGGGTTTTTCCCTTCTCAAAAATTTTCTGAATTAACTCAATCGCTTCAACTTCAAACTTGCTCGCGTTGAATTCTACATCCGGCTCCAGTTCACCAATAAAATGATGTTTAACCTTTTGTAATTGTTCTTTGGAAGGTTTTGCGGTTCCAATTGTGAGATGTTTGTAAACCTGGCGGCTGTCGGCAGAAATTATTTCCCCATTAATTTTCTGTGCGAGAGAAATTACAACATCAGTCTTACCGGAACAAGTTGGTCCGGCAATTACAATAACTATTCTTTCCATCCTTCTTTACCAATCAAAGGAACGAAAGCAAAATATGGCGCTTCACGAGTTTCGAATTTATCTTCGCTAATCTTGGTTAGAATCTTCATCGTCTGCGTTGTTTTACCGCCAACCGGAATAACCATTTTGCCGCCAATAGAAAGCTGCTTTTTCAAATTCTCCGGAATAGTTGGTCCGCCGGCTGTTACAATAATTCCATCATAAGGTGCAAACTCTGTCCAGCCGATAGTACCATCGCTGCAACGTGCTGCAATTTTATAACCAAGTTTATCAAACAGTTTTAGTGTTTGGTTGTAAAGATCAAATTGTCTTTCAATTGTAAAAACCCGTGCGCCAAGTTCACTAAGTATTACAGCTTGAAATCCGGAGCCAGTTCCAATTTCCAAGACTTTCTGTCCTGGTTGTGGGTTTAATGCCTCCGTCATATAAGCTACTGTGTATGGCTGAGAAATAGTCTGCCCCTGTCCAATCGGCAGCGCAACATCTTTATAAGCATTGAAGCGCATTATTTCCGGAACAAACAAATGGCGTTCAACTTTCCTAAATGCGGCAAGCACACTTTCGTTTCTTATGCCGCGTGTTTTTAATATTTGTATTAGTTCTTCTCTTTCGTTCTCAAACATTCTTTTTTCTGTTTAAATTAGCGCTGCAATAATAACGATTGTAAAAGAATTTTTTACGATAAGGATAAAAAATGATTGAGACACTTGGCGGCGCGTTTTTAATTGCGCTTATGCGCATTACCGATGTAACAATCGGAACGTTTAGAACAATAATGGTTGTGCAAGGAAGAAAATATCAAGCAGCGGTAGCCGGCTTTTTTGAAGTGCTAGTCTGGATTTTTGCTATGCGTTACATAGTTCAGCACATGGATAATATGTACAACTTGCTCGGCTACGCAATCGGATTTTCACTCGGTAACATTTTAGGTATTACTCTTGAACAAAGAGTTGCGCTCGGTTATGTTCAAATAAATATTGTTTCCCGCCATAAGACAGCCGAAATTGCAGAACAGCTAAGAATAAAACAATATGGTGTTACCATTTTGCCGGGGGAAGGAAAATCCGGCGAAATTTCCATTCTTATCGCAATTATTAAAAGAAAATTTTTAAAAGAATTGATGAATACTGTTGAGACAATTGATAAACGCGCATTCATTACAGTGCAAAGTTCGCGCCCGTACCGTGGATTTATGCATGGCTCGCGTGTATAATTTTTTTAGAACGAATTTGCGTTGAAATGGCAACAGTATTATATTTCGCCCGTTAAAAATGTGTTTTTGAAATTTTGATATGCGGGAATAGCTCAGTTGGTAGAGCGCAACCTTGCCAAGGTTGATGTCGCGGGTTCAAGTCCCGTTTCCCGCTCTCCTAATCCCGATCATTTCGGGATTTTTTTTCTGTTTTTCAAGTTTTTGTTCTTTATTGTTTGGTTTTAATTCTCAATTGTAAATTCTCCATTCGCAATTGTTTTAATGGCTCTGCGACTTTATCCCGCCAAAGGCGGGGTAAGTGGCTTAAGCTCCAAATTGTTCTTAATTTCTTTGTTTCTCACTCACAATTGTGAATTCAAAATTCATAATTGCTTTTATATGGCGCTGTACCCAAGTGGCTTAAGGGGAAGCTCTGCAAAAGCTTTATTCGTCGGTTCGAATCCGACCGGCGCCTCTACCAATCCCGCTAACCCGGGATTTTTTGTTTTTAAATCTTTCGTTAAGTTTTATTCGTGGCTTCTCCCGAAGGGACTCCTTCGGAGGAATCCGACCCGTCATTGTCGGGCAAGCCGGCGCCTCTACCAATCCCGCTAACCCGGGATTTTTTGTGTCCATAAGTACTAACGTTTCAGGATTGCATTCCAAAAAAGTGGCGAAGATTCAAAAGTAATTATTCAGAATTCATCTGCGTAAATCAAAAAAAATCAGTTTAATCCGCGTTCTATTTTTCTGTTAAATAATTACTTTTGCTGTTGCAGATGGTTAATTCATGCAACTTGTCCTAAAGGTTACTTTTATGAAACAATTCACACTTATTTTAGCCACAATTATTTTATTCCAAATTTTAAATCTCGCGCAACAACAAAAAAGATGGGATTTAACATCCGACGGAATAGTCTGGAACATCAAAAGTGGAGAAACCCATTCCGATCATATTGAAATGAGCGGAAAAAAGGTTTCAACCGTTGTAAGATATAAGGTAGCTGAGGATGGAGCTTTAGAACTAAGCAGAAGCGTTGTGTGGCCTCTCTTGCGTACTATCCCGAATAACACTCACGCCAGTTTAACCAGAAGATTTTCGATAGATATTCCCTCTCTCCTAATCATCAATGGCAAAAATCCGGTGAATGAAAAGGTGCAATCCATTTCTCACAACGGATTAATGACAATTATAAGCAAGTTCGATCCGGGCGTTGAAATTAAACGGATTCTATTTCCTTCTTACAATCAGCCCGCTTTCTGCGAAAGTTATTCTGTTAAAAACATTTCTTCGAAAAATTTAACTATTGAGATTCCGGAGCTGAAGAATGTTTACAAAACTTTACCGGAAGCCGGTGTAGAAGGAAGTTATTTCCCTACTGTCAAACTTTACAATTCCGGCACTTTCAAAGTAGAACCGGAGAAAGAAATTTCATTTTCAGTTGCATTCATAGGTAACAGAACCGACGAAGATATTTTTGTTGATGTTAACAAAGAACTGACTGAGAGAATCAAATTCATAGATATCATAAAAAATCAGTTAGTCTTTGAATCGCCCGACGAAGTTTTGAATAAAGTTTTTCAATTTGCAAAAATCAGAGGCTCCGAAAGCATCTACGAAACCAAAGGCGGATTCATGCACGGACCCGGCGGCGAATCTTACTATGCCGCAATCTGGGCTAATGATCAAGCGGAATATATTGGACCATTCTTCCCTTATCTCGGTTATGATATTGGAAACAAAGCCTCCTTAAACGCCTACAAACATTTTGCACGTTTCATGAATCCCGAATACAAACCAATTCCAAGCTCGATAATCGCGGAGGGATTAGATATTTGGAACGGTGCCGGCGATAGAGGCGATGCGGCAATGATTGCTTACGGCGCAGCTCGGTTTGCATTGGCAAGTGGAGATAAAAATATTGCTAAAGAACTCTGGAAACTTATAGAATGGTGTCTTGAATACTGCAATAGAAAAATTGATAAGAACGGCGTAGTCGCTTCCGATTCCGATGAACTTGAAGGAAGATTTCCATCCGGCAACGCAAACCTCTGCACATCATCACTTTATTATGATGCGTTAATTTCTTCAACCTATTTAGTGAAGGAATTAAATCTTCCAAAGAAAGATTATTTGAAACAAGCTGAACTATTGCGAAAAAATATTGAGAAGCATTTTGGCTACACTTTGAAAGGCTTTGAAACCTACAGATATTATGAAGGTAACGACAAACTACGCGCATGGATCTGCATACCTTTGACTGTTGGAATCTTCGATAGAAAACAAGGAACGATTGACGCTCTTTTTTCTCCCCAGCTTTGGACAAACGACGGACTTGCAACAGAAGAAGGTGACAAAACATTTTGGGACCGCTCTACACTTTACGCACTACACGGAGTTTTTGCCGCCGGCGAAACCGAAAAAGCGATTGACTACTTAAAATATTATTCCAATAGAAGACTGCTTGGTGATCATGTTCCTTATCCGGTTGAAGCTTACCCGGAAGGTAACCAGCGCCATTTATCAGCCGAGAGTGGCCTGTATTGCCGAATAATTACAGAAGGAATATTTGGAATTAGACCGACCGGATTGAAAACTTTTACCCTCACCCCCCGTTTGCCTAAAGATTGGAATAATATGAAGCTGAAACATGTAAGATTGTTTGGAGAAGATTTTGATATTTCAGTCACCCGCAAAAATGAAAAGCTGGAAGTGCAGATAACTAAAGGGAAAAAATTATTCTCCAAAACGATTAAGAGCGGAAGTACATCAGAGATTGAATTGTAATTTATATAGCCCCAGGCTTAAGCCTGGGGCTATAAATTAACAAACAAATAAATGGGCTTTAGCCCAACAACTTTATAAACCCTTTATTCTCCAATTAAAATATGTTACTCTTTCCATTATACCAACCTGCAATCTAGCACAAAAGGCTCTACTGATATTTCCTCTTGAGATAACTCATCCGCTTGTTTGGCAAAATATTTTTCAATTTCCTTCAGTGTTTTGTTTCTTCCAACACTTCTTTTCACTCTACCATCCCTTTTATCCCAACTCTCACACGTAAACCATCCGGCAATATAAATACCATACTTAGTTTGATTTCTTTTAAGATATCTATCAGCCAATTGAGACTTCATAGCCGTCAAATAATCTTTGTTAAAACAGCATTTCACCTCAATTATTAGCTTGAATCTGTCGATCACTTTTTGGTTTACGTCATATTTAACTGACTCTACAATTATGTCTGGTTTCTCACCAGCTACCTTACCTCTCCTCCCTCTAATTTCAACTTCTCTATTAACAAGGACATTTTCCAAATCTTTTTTAAGGTATCGTTTAATAAAATTTGACAATTCTGTTTCTTCCTTTGGCGTGGTTTTTTCCGGTTTAGAGTTCCAGAGAAATTTTACAGCCGGAGTCTCTCCATGTAATTCTCTTTGAAATCTTTTCAAAGAATCAACCACAATTCTTTGTAGATCATCTTCGTTCTGTATATATCGTTTTTTAGAATTGCTTATTAGTTGTTTAAATTCACCTAATGACTGTGGCTGCCATGATTTAGCTCTTGTTACAATATTTGACTCGTATTCCACTCTACTTAACCATTCAATTTCAGGTAGTTGTTTTTTAAGAAGTTTTATTACTTTGTGAATATCTTTTTTACCTGCAGATTTCAACTGGTTGATTATTGAATCCCTTAGCCTAAGAACCTCGTCCTCGGCAGTAACTACATGAATTCCTCTCTTAAATTGATCGAACGGCATAGAAAAGTTTTTTGTAATCCATACAACCAATTCGGACAACTCTTTAGCATTAAGTTCTTCAAAGTAATTAATGTTTGCTTTTCTAGAATAAGGTAAACGAAGGATCACTTTTTTACCTATTTCATCTGGATATTTTTCAATTAATTGCCAGATAATTTTCCAGAACTCTCTTGTTCTATAAACCATAAGCGTGCTGCAACCAAAAACTATTTTCTGTAATATATTGGCATCTGTAGGTAAAGGTTCTGAAATTAGACTAAAAAAGAAATATTCAGCAGGTTTATAACTATGTCTAAATAGATATTCCAGCAAGTCAGAAAATTCTCTTGGGCGAGTTTCTCCATTTTTAATCCTATCTAACACGGCAACAGAAACGGTATCATCCCAGCAATCTTCAAATTTGCTGAGTATAGATATATCTCCACTATTTACTTCTTTATCCAGAATAATTTTGAATGCATTCAATGAATCATTAGATGCTTTATTAAAGCTAATTGCAATTATTTGTTTCTGAAATATCTGATTCTCCGTTTCAGCATAAGATGGATATTCAATAATTGATGCTGCCCACTTTTTCCAAATACTTTCATCAAGCGATGTAATAAACTCTATATCAGTCTTGAATAACAAAGAAATTGCTCGATAACCAGCCCTCGAAGAATGATAATAAAAATTTTGCCCCAACCATTTATTAGGGAATGGTTCAGCTTCTAACAAATATGTTTTTGATGAATCGATTATTAATTTTTGTTGTTCTGAGTCAAGAAACTTCCAGCCGGGAAATGTTTGCACATCATAAGCATGTTCGCCTACATTCTTTTTATTATCCTCGGGGTCGTACTGTAAAAGATTAAGTATTTGCCAATAAGCATTTATTTCACCCGCGTTCAATTCAAATAATCTTTGAAAAACTCTCTCCTCCCAACCCAATCTTCTTAAAGGACTTTTATCACTATGAACACGAGGTTTATCAAATTTCAAATATCTCTTTCTGCGTTTTTTAGCCTCCTCCGAGCTTAGTTCTATTGGCATCAACCAATAAGAGAAAATTGTGCTAACAATTACATTCTTTCTTGCAATCAGCATGAGATATTCGCTATCGGTAATGTTATTTATATCAAAGCTCCAACTAGCTAGTGTGCCCCATACTCTTGATTTTTTTTCATTATTTTCTTCTACTGTTTTCTTTATGAGCCAGGAAAAGTCTTTTGCTAAAACCAAATTGATATTGTGATCTATAAATAGTTCTATTTCATTCACTTCATCCGAGAGCGAATCAACAATTGCAGTAATTAATCGACGCCTCTTGGAATCTTCCCTTTGCAATTCAGCTCGAAATTCTTCTTTGAACTTTTTCTGAACTATCTCATCATAATTTCTTTTTAGCCGCTTAATTGCCTCTACGTATGCATTTAGTACTTCCGACTTTTCAATATTTTTCCATCCCTCATACATTATATAATCTATGAGATCCTCGTAATCATATAAGGCAGCGCCATGTCTGGTTCCAAGCGTACCGACCCAATTAAGAGCAACTGGCAAATCGCACCAGTTAATTCCTTCTACAACTATTTTATGTATTAAATGGAAAAACCTACCCGTATAGTTTGTGTTTTTAGGTCTACTTAAAAAAGAGAATAATTCTTTAGTTGACATGATTTTAGGCCAAAGTGCAGTCAGACAAATTGTTTTTAATTCATCATCTCCATCTTCTAATAAGTCAGTAGCAAGTACATTTTTCATTTTTTGTAAACATGGTTCGTCAGCTATTTTGTATAAGCACCAACCTGCGTCTACCCGAATGTTTAGCGAATCTTTTCTATCACAAAATACTTGTATTAAGTCGTCCAATAAGTCAACTTGCTTGCATTCTCTTGCGATCAATATTGCTTCTGCTCTTACAAGCCAATTTTTGTTTTTCCCACGTATAAACGGGCGTAACTGTTTTGCTAAGTCTGTGTGGATTAACTTTTTGTAATGATTTTTAAAAGAGTACTTGAGATCAAATAGTTTTTGTTGTTCAAAACTTACTAATAGATTTCTAATCAAGAGTTTTTTTGCATTTTTATCATGCAACACAAGATCACATTTCAGCAAAACTTCGGGATTATCTTTTACAAGATATTTGTATATGCTTGGTTTCATTGATACTAGCCATGCAACTGTTTCATCTAGATGTGGAGTTATCTTTTTTTCTCGAAATGTTGAATCTATAACTAAACTAAATATTTGTTCATCACTAACATTTGTATTCAACAAAAATCTTGCTGTTAAAAATTCAGCGTAACTTTGATGTGCCCACCCCATTTTCCCTTTACCACGTGAGGAAAATAACCCACTATCAATTACAGATTCAATTACTTTTAAACTAGTATCATCATCTATTATCAAATCTTCTTTTGCCAAACCAGCCACATCTTTGGTATAACTGTAATCATTGTTAATGCTATTGATACTACATAGTACTGTAATTGCTGCAATTCGCTCCGCAATTTTCATTTTTTGAGCTAATGGAAATTTTTCGATTAGTTTCGATTCCTTTCGGCTTGTATTTGGGTCCTCAATGAGAAACCGGAGCCCCTCATCATATAATTCTAATCGTGAACTTGGTAGTTGTTTTTTCTTTTCAAAAAGGTCTACGAGAAAATTAAAAGTGATCGGTTTTATTGCTAGTGGTTGCACCTCCTTTTCAATGATTTGGTTTAGAAACTTCTGTTGATCTATTTGTTTTTCAACACATGCTAGTCGAATATCTTTTTCTCTAAGAGGTACCAATTCAATAAATCTAAGATTTTCCTTTCCCCATATCGTTTCCAATCCCTTTTCAAAATTGTTTGGACATTCTGCTGTTCTACATGCAACCCTTAAAAATAGATTATCATAGTACTTCAGTCGAATTTTTTCACTTAGAATTTGTGAAATTGTATCAATTCGAAATCTACATTCATCTAGACTATCAAGGAAAATGTAGAAGGGAATATTCTCTTCACGGCAAGCATTCAGCTTTTCAGATTCAAATAAGTCGCTCGATAAATCAGTTAAATCGTTATAAACGTTCAAGTCCAAGTTGATTATTTGCTTATCGGGGTTATCGACAAATCTCTTTGTAGTTTCATATATATTCATGATCTCAGTTGACTTACCCATTCCGGGTTCTCCTAGCAAGACGATGCAAGGATACATTTGAAATTCTTCAAATGGTTGAGCATCTTGCTTTGCATACACTCTATACTCTGATTCTGGATCATATAGGAATCCATTTATATCGAAACTTATTTGTCCATCCCTCGGGCACCAAAACCTTTTCCACTTATAATTCATCGAAGTAATCCTTATTGGTTTAGAATCTTTCGAATTGCCAAGAAAATGCTTTCATTATATTTTCCCCAAATCTATTCATTGTGTTCAACACCGACTGCTTCATCCTAATGCCAGCTAGTCGATGGGGTAGAGAGAATTTGTAGTTTTACCTTCTTTTGAGTGCACTTAATAAGCCTAGTTCAACTCTGTAAACAAAATAACATTTAGATATTAATTATTCATCCCATTTTTCGGTTAAAGCCGTTTTATTCTGGAATTAATATAGCCCCAGGCTTAAGCCTGGGGCTATAGATTAACAAACAAATAAATGGGCATTAGCCCAATAATTTCTCCTTAGCCTCATTCATAAAATTCTCATACTCTTCACCAAAAGATTTCACTTTATGATGCTCTTCTTGATTCGCGATATAATTTCTAACTCTCTTTACAATAGAATCACTAACAGAATAAGCCATATAATCATCTTGCCACTCAAACTTACCTGGAATCAATTTGTTTTTATTCACCCAGAAGGAGGATTCTCCCTTAATCAACATGACAACTTTGCTAATTGTCTGTTCCGAGCCAAGAGATATTAACAGATGAATATGATCGCTAACGCAATTCACAGAATCAATCCATATTTCTTTTTGTTTTGCGTTGGATTTAATATGCTCAATTAGCTTTGGTTTTAATTCCTTAGCGATGAGCTTATCTCTGTTTTTTGTAGCCCAGATTAAATGAATCCAGATTTTAATCATTGGCATATTTGCCCCTCTAATGTATGTTGTTATTGTTAAGCATTTCTATTTCGGCTAAAGCCAATTTTATTTTTTCATTTATAGCCCCGCGCTTAAGCGCGGGGCTATATTTTCAAGAATTAAAAATTTTCTCCTCTATAAAATCCCATTTGTTGCCGTACAAATCTTTAAAGACAACAACCGTTCCGAAATCTTCATTTCTTGGTTCTTCTGTAAATTCAATTCCGTTAGCCTTCATAAAAGTATAGTCGCGCCAAAAATCATCTGTGTAAATGAAAAAGGCAACGCGTCCGCCGGTTTGGTTGCCTACAGCTTTTATTTGCTCTTCGGTTGTAGCTTTAGCAAGAAGCAGACAAAATCTATCCGAGTCGTTTGGAGTTACACGAACCCACCGCTTACCGTTTCCTCTATCAGTATCTTCCACCAAAACAAATCTCAGTTTTTCGGTAAAATATTTTATCGCTTCGTCGTAATCATTTACGAGGTAGGTCATCATTCCAATGTTTTGTTTCATAATAATACTTGCCCTTTGGTTTATTTTCTTCCGGTTTGTTGCACAACTACAATATAACTGATAATGCTACCCTTGTAAAAAATGCTTTGTTGGATGTATAGCAGAAATCAAGGCGTCCGACTCCAAGTATTTTCCCAAAGCCTAAATAAGCCTCCCAGTAAACTTTTTTGTCATTTCCGGTAGAATAGAAATTCTTTTCATTCCAATTTTTCAACAAACTAAATCCGGTTATTGCATCAATATTAAGATCGGTTAGAAAATCTAGACCAATAGATTGAAATGGGACTGTCCGCCAATTATGTTCGCAATGAAGCGCCAGCATTTTATCTCCATTAAATTCATACGGAGACAGACCTTTGAAAGATTGGAAAGGTGAATAAATGTTAAGAGCTACGTTAGGTGTAATTGAATGTTGAGCGCCAAATTCGCTTAAGACTGCCCCGCCCTCTATTCCAAATTGTAAGTAAGGTGCAATAAACAATTCCTTAAAAAAAGTCTTAGTAACAATCTGAGAAATAAAACGAACCCGTTTATAATTGAAATCGCTTCCCAGCAACGGATTAGAAATATCCAATTGCAAAACCATTCCACTTTCCGCTTTCGCTTGAAACTCTTGCGGGTTCTTTCCAAACTTAATACCAAATGAAATCCGGTTATCATTTCCTTCTTGTATCTGAGGATTAGCCCTAACTACTCTATTCTTTCTTAGAATACTCTGGTATTTCATTTCAGCAAGAGAATACTGCTTCTCAAAAATTAAGTCTGTTTTTAAATTGAACGGCAGACGGAAACCGTTATACAAACTAATTTTAAATTGCTTGCTAAGTAAGTAGTTGTGTTGGTCTTCAAAACCTAATAAGATATTTGCAGCATTTAGAATAGGTATGTAAGGATTTAACATCTGCGTGTTTCTTGCGCCGTTGAAATATTCAACTTCAATTTTATTTATAAACAATTTTGGGAATGAGTAAGACGCCGAGATACTTCCTTCCGCTTGCTTTCGAGCGAATGCGTAGCTTGCCCAGCCGCTAAATGAAGCAGCGCCAACAGCAAGATTATCGTACAACCCGCCAAGCGATATTCCGTTTACACGGTTATCATCAAACTTTACAAAGCGAAGATATTTTGCACCGTCACCTAAATAACTCCAAACTCCTCCACCGGAGCTTTTATTACCTTCTTTTTTAACTGCATCTTCAGCCAAGCCGCCAAACACGCCGCCGAACTTCAATTGTGTAATAAACTTCTTCGAGCTGTCTAAATCTCTATAGGCTTTTTCTTCATTCAAAGTAAGAGGAATTGGACGCAAAGAATCTATTTGTACCCGTGTGAGTATCTCAGGTTTAATTAAGAACTTGCGGGTAGTATCATGCTCATCTTTTGTAAGAGAACTCTGCAGTTTGAAAATCGAGTCCGGGATTACTGGATTGATTTTATATTCAGTGAAGACATCAATCGTATTTGTTGAAATAGTACCCGTAGTAATGAGGTTGCTGAAATTCATTTTCAAACTAAAATCCGATTTGAAATAAGCTGGCAGCCAATACTTTTCAAACTGCTCAAGCTTTTGGTCAAACTCGGCTGTAAAATCATTAACAAAAGGAACGCGAACACCTAAGCCGGCTTTCAGCGTTACCCGCCTCAAAGAAAATGTTGAATCCTCAATTACAATTACACCTTCCAGCAACGGTTGAATTTTAGATTTAGGGATTACTTCAATATGAAACTCGTGAGCGTCATTAGTTTGAGCTGTCTTTATTAAGTGATAATCATAGTAGCTAAAAGCATCATCCATTAACGGCAAATAAACTTTGTTACCCGCAAGTTCAAGTTCATTCTCTGTGAAATCAAAGTAGTGCCTTTCCAATAAACTTACCCCAATTGCCAAATTACTTTTCTTTTCATTTTCGGAAATATGAATGGACTTAATAAGAACTTTTTCCCGCTTCTCATTTTTAAAATAGCCGGTTGAATAATTTTCGGAAACCATAGCTACCTCGCCGGAAGATGTTAGTACATTCTTAGAATAAAGATTATACTCCAATGAGTTTAATCCGGCATGATTCTGCTTCTTCCTCTTAATAGCTTCTCTAATAATTGCATAGGCGGGATCTTCGGTACGCCCAATTACAATTTCTGCAAAGTTTATTGGTTCGGGCTTGAGTCCAATCTTTAGATATTCACTCGCCGCAAGGTTAACATCAACGCTAAATTTTTTAAAACCAACGGATGTAAAGGCAAGCTTTAGATTTCTTTTTTCGCTGATGATTACAAATTTGCCTTCGGGATTTGAGGAAGTTCCCTGAGTTGTTCCAATAATTCTGATGTTAACAAATGGAATTGGTTCTTTCGTATCCTCATTCAAGACAATTCCATTTAGCTTATAAGGTTGTGAGAATAATTCGAAAGAAAACAGCAGCAGCAGCCAAAAACATTTTTTCACGTAGTGTTCCCCTATTTTTTCTAAGAGACGAAAGAACTAGTCAAAATGTTACATCGCACAGTTTAAAATCTTCACCTCATTTTAGGTGAATAGAAAATGAAAGCACAAAATTTCTCGGCAATCCGGGTTCTAAGAAATAAGCTTCTCCATTTACAACATCCGGATTAATAAATGCCGACGAAGCATACTTCGCATCGAATAAATTGTTTACGCTAACGAAAGCCGAAAGTGAAATTGAATTCGAAATTTTAAGTCCTTCTTTCAAGCCAATTGTTGCGTTCAAAACCGAGTATGATGGAACTTCAGTCTGGTTGGAATCATCAACAAAATATTTACCTACAGATTGTAAACCAACCGATCCGGTTAAACCATAAAAGTTTTCGGGTGAATAAGAAAGATTCAGATTGTAAAACACTTTCGGTATTCCGGCAGATTGATTTCCGACATAGTTTGCAAATTTATTAGGCTTACCGTAATGAACAGAATCAACTAAGTAATCATCGTATTTGCTATTTGTATAAGTGAAAGCGCCGCGCAAATTTAAACCATGTGTAAATTGAATCTCGGTTCCAATCTCGACACCGTTCCGGCTTGTTTTTCCAGCTGTAAAATAAAATCGCCCGCCTCTGTATGGAACAATATCATTCTTAATGAGAATATGATAAAGGGCTACATCATAGTTGATGTACTTTAGAAAATCATTATTTGAAAATGATACAATATGCTTGGCTCCAAATTCGTAAGTGGTTGAAATTATCGGTTCTAATAATGGATTGAGCAGATAAACCAAATCTTGTCCATACGTTCCCGAAGGATCGGTTTCATTGCCAGCCGGGACTTCTATTCCGCCGCCAAGATTTCCGTATAAACTAAAAGTTGGACTCACTCTAAAAGTAATTCCGGCTTTCGGAGTAAACCGTTCAAAAGATTTTTCTTGCAGTCCATATTTAGTATCAATAAAACTCTCCGAGTAATAAGTTACTTTATCGAAACGCGCGCCGAGTATAAAACTTAACTTCTCGTTCAGCATCAATTCATCTTGAAGAAATGCACCGAATGTATTCGCACCCTCCCGTTTATTATCTTTTAGCTGATCGCCGCGCCCGTTTGATGCCGAAAGACTGTAAAACAAAATCGCGCCGTCCTGGTAAGCTTCATCAATGCCGGCAACAACTTGGTTAACAATTTCATTTCCCAAAATCATTCTGTCCTTGAACACTAAGTTTCCGCCAATATGGTAACGGGTAAAATCCCGGAACGTTCCTCTTTCTGATCTTTGTAAATATTTTGGCGAAGCAAAAGCCATTCCGCTCACAGAACTGGTTGCTGTTAGCTGATGATCTAAAACCAATCCAATTCTGCCAAGGCGGTTGTGCCTTCTTTCATCACGTTGAGTGTATGTGATGTTAGCTTGCTCTGGATTACTATCAAACTGTTTTTGTGTAAGCGGTCCCGGAACATGAAAAACATTTGAAGCGCCAATGAGGAACGCCTTCAAATCCGTTTTTTCATCTAACTTGGAAGTGATGCCTAAGTTTATCAGCGTTCTATAACTTGATGAATGTGAGCGCCAGCCATCATAGTTTGTATTGGAAGCCGATGCAAAAATTTTGCCTTCCGAAAGTTTACTCATAACTTGAACTTGAGTTTGTAGAAACCCAAAACTGCCTGAAGACATTTTTAATCTGGCAAAAGAATTTTCAGATGACGGAATAGTAGAAATGTTAATTACACCTCCGCTTGCATTACCCCAAGTAGCAGAAGCATTGGAACGAATTACTTCAATATTCTCAGCGCTGCCGAGATCAAGCAGATCAAACGATGTTCTTCCATCCGGCTCAGTTTCCGGAATTCCATCTACCATTACACGAATTCCGCGGGATGTACCATAATTTGATCTGTCGCCGGCACCACGTGCGCCAAATCCGCGAATTACTAAGCGCACATCTTGGTTTCCCGCGCGAGATTGAGCTAACACTCCCGGAATTGAAGAAACAACTTCATCTATACCGTAAGCACGTTTCATCTGCAGTTGTTCTGAATTTAGGATAGTAACCGCGTAAGGTATTTCAATCAAATTTTCCGCGTATCTCGTAGCAGTAACTGTAATCTGATCAAACTTGAGCAGCATCGTATCTTTTTGAACTTTGTTTTCTTGTGCGGCGATAAATGTAAAAGAAGTAACCAGTAAAAGTAAAAGGTATTTCATTTCTTCCCATAAAAGTTTATGCAAACTTAGCTATAGGCACAAAAACAAAAAAGGCGAATCAACGGATTCGCCTTAAATTTCATCTTAGTCGGAATTTCTAAAGTTCTTCAAGTTGCCCGGGAATAAACTCGTACCAGTGGTTAACTTTTTCTGCACCATAAATCTTTTTGATTTCTTCAATTGCTAATTCGTCTGGGGCTACCAAAGCGTTTGCAACGAAAACCACCTGGTTCAAACCAAATTCGCCGTTTTGTATTACTTCCAGCTTGTGGTGATTCGCGACCGCGTCAATTAACTCCGATGGAAAATTCCAGGTGCTTAACAAGTAAGCCCCGACGTTAACATGTGAGGCTCCAAATTTTTCTTGTTCAAAACCAACTTGCTCATCGTTCAGACTATTATCATTTACAAATGCTATCCTCTTAACTTTATCATTGCACTGAAGCAGCATAATCTTTCCAATATCATGGAGAAGACCGGCTATATATGCTGAATCAATAAGGTCTCTGTCTTTACATTCAAGGTTCATAAGCGCCTTGGAAACCTTAGCAACATCAATTGAGTGATCGCGAATTTTTTTCAAATATTGTTGTACTTCCGGCGGCTGATTCTTAACTGTAAAAACTTTTATATATAGGACTAAGCTTTTGATAATGTCTAATCCTAAAAAGTTAATAGCGTGAACAAGATTAACAATGCTTTTAGAAATATTATAGAAAGAAGAATAAACGATGTGCATTATCTTCGCAGCAACAAGCGGGTCGTTGGAAATTATATCTGCAATGCGGCTAATAGAAACTTCCTGACGGTTTATTTCTCTTTCTAAGCGTAAGTAAACTTCCGGCAAAGATGGAATAGTACCGATGCCGAGAATTGCCGAAATAACTTTTGGATCAAGTTCATACTTTGCCAGATCTTCAAAATGCTCAACAGCTTTTGCCAACTCCGGATTTTTTAGAGGCTTGTTAATGAACCGGTGTGTATCAACAGAGGAATAAACAGCTCTTTCCCTCTTAGCTGCTTCCGTAAATAACATCCTGAAAGTCTTGGGGTATTTTTCTTTTGTAAACGAAAGAAAATCAATTCCGTTTATTTTATTAGAAGAATACTCAACACAAACTATAGCGTATTCATCCGAGCTTAAAAGTCTTTTAGCCTGATCTTCCGAAACAGCATAATCAAATTTGAAATTATTAGCTAAGGTTGCCTCAACATTACGGACATCTGTGAGAAGCTTTTCGTCGTCTGAAACAATTAATACTTTTGACTTCATAAGAGTACCATCATGGTTTCCGATATTAGTGAGCTAAAAAAACAGAACTCCTTTCCGAAGATATTATCGGACAAAATAAATGATTTTAAATATCAACCATGTAATTTAAATTCACTTTTAATTAGACGAATCAGTCTCGGATTTGGCTTACTCTATAAAGAGAAATTTAAATATTTCTCCCCCGTCAAAAATGTAGGGCTATTTTTGAAGATTATTAAGCGGAGCGGCAGTTGATCTCATCGAATGTACTTTATTCGGGACAGGCATTGAGACTTCCGGTTTAACATATTGCTCAAATTCATCACGGAATCTTGTAATCATAAACTTAACCGGCCAGGCAGCTGCATCACCGAGTGCGCAAATTGTGTTTCCTTCAATTTGATTAGCAACATCGCAAAGTAGGTCCAAATCCTCAGAAGTTCCGTTACCTTGTTTAATTCTTTTCAAAGTTTTTTCCATCCATCCGGTACCTTCGCGGCAAGGTGTGCATTGCCCGCAGCTTTCATGATGATAGAAATGAGCGATGCGAATAAGAACATCGAGCAGATTAGTGTCTTCATCCATCACCATAACGCCGCCGGTTCCAATTGCTGAACCAACTTCACGAAGCGAGTCGGCATCCATCTTAACACCTTCAAGCTTATCGCCGCGCAGTGGTGGCATAGAAGAGCCGCCCGGTATTACACATTTAATCTTTTTGTTGCCAATAACTCCACCGGCAACATCATTAATCAATTCGGTCAGAAGAGTCCCGGAAGGAAGTTCATACACACCCGGTTTATTAACGTGTCCGCTAATACCAAACAATATTGTTCCGGGATGTTTAGGTGCGCCAATCTTAGAAAACCACTCCCAACCGTTCTTAATAATTGCCGGAATGTTAGTAATTGTTTCAACATTGTTAATTGTTGTTGGATTTCCCCACAAACCGTTCTGTGCCGGGAATGGCGGTTTAACTCTTGGATAACCGCGTAATCCCTCAATCGAATTCATCAAAGAAGATTCTTCACCGCATATATAAGCGCCGGCTCCTTTGTGAATAAAAAGGTCGCAAGAAAAATCATTTCCGAAAGTTTCTTTCATCTTTTCGCCGAGGAAACCTTTTTCGTATACAATATCAACAGCAGCTTGCATCATTTTTATCCACTTGTGGTATTCACCGCGGATATACAAATAAGCCACTTTAGCGCCTATTGCATAGCATGCAATTATTGCACCCTCAATCAACTGGAAAGGATTATCCTCAAAAATCTGTCTGTCTTTGAAAGAGCCCGGTTCGCTTTCATCGCCATTGATACAGAGATACTTTGGCTTCGAAGTGGTCTTTGGCATGAAGCTCCATTTTAGACCGCAAGAGAATGCCGCGCCACCGCGTCCGCGTAACCCGGATTTCTTAACTTCATCAATAATTTCATCCGGAGTTTTAGCTAAAGCTTTTTTAGCAGATTCAAATCCGCCGTTAGCAAGATAGACATCTATCGTGTTAAAATTTTCTATTTGAGGTAGGACAATTCTTTCCATCACTTGAGCGAATCCAAAATTTCTTCGACTTTTTCTTTAGTTAGATTTTCAAAATAATCTTCGTTAACAGCAAGCATTGGTGCGTAACCGCAAGCGCCCATGCATTCAACTTCTTCAAGGGAAAACTTACTGTCTTCAGAAACTTGCATGTGGTCGAGTCCGAGCTTTCCTTTTACCTGATCCCAAATTTGATAACCACCGCGAAGCATACATGACACGTTTGTACAAACTTGAACGTGGTACTTGCCCATTGGCTTGGTGTGATACATTGTGTAAAAAGTAACAACGCTCAACACATTTACTTTGTCCACACCAAGGACAGAAGCAATTTCTTCCATTGCTTCATTGCTCAGATATCCATTCTGCTCTTGAGCGATATAAATTACCGGCATAACAGCAGCTAACGCAGTTGGATATTTTTCCCGTACTGCTTCTATTTTTTTAAGATTTTCTTCTGTGAATTTAAAACTCATATTTCCTCAGACTAAGAGCAAGAGCATGAGCAAGAAACTTAATTCTCATATTCTGTCTCCGGTTCATAAATACGATCTGAATTTTTCTTAATCAATCCCATTATCATCATTACAATCTCTTTTAGTCTTTCTCTTCCTTCACTTAATGCATCGTTGCTAATTAAATCTTTCGCAAACAATAAATCCAAACATGATGAACATTCTAAGCTTGAACCCTTTGCAATATCAAAATAACGGCAACGGTCTTTCCCGGAATATTTGCCATTTCCTTCAGCTATGTTCAAAGCTATTGAATCTGCTGCTCTTTCAAATTGGTCAATCGTTGGATTCTTCAACTTTATCTTTAAAAGGATTTGATGAACCCACTTAACAAATTCAACCGATTTCTGATAAACAATTAATTTTTCATGATCAAAAACTATCTCACTCATTTCACGCTGCTCATAATCTTAATCTATTCATGCTCTTGCTCATAATCATAATCTGCTTTACTTATCTGCCTCTCCCATTACAGGATCCAACGAGCCAATTATTGCAATTACGTCGGAGATCATAGCACCTTCGCACAACTTTGAAAGCACTTGCAAGTTACAAAATGATGGTGAACGAATTTTCATCTTCCAAGGATGACCCTCGCCATTGCTAACAATATAAAATCCTAATTCCCCTTTTGGATTTTCAGCTGAGAAGAAAGAATCTCCAACAGGCGGATTGATTCCATAATTAATGATCATAAAATCGTGTATCAATTCTTCCATACGAGAATAGATTTCCGTCTTGCGAGGCAAAACTCTCTTAGGGTCGTTCGCCATTATTTCGCCATGAGGAATCTTATCCAGGCATTGATATAAAATTTTAACACTCTCGCGAACCTCATCACCTCTCAAGAAATAACGAGCCAGCGAATCTCCTTCCGGATAAGTCGGAATCTTGAAATCAACTTCATTGTAGTACAAATACGGCTTAGCTCTGCGAACATCATATTCAACACCGCTTGCACGCAAATTTGGTCCGGTAAGACCGAAGGAAATCGCTTCTTCTTTACTAAGAACTCCAACACCTTCAAGACGATCAATAAATATTCTATTATGAAGAACAAGATTGTCCATGTCCTTCAAACCGGGTTCAAAAGAATTTAGGAAGTCGCGAATCATTTTGATTGCAACATCATCAAGATCGGAAGCAACACCGCCGAGACGCGTATAACTTGTTGTAAATCTCGCACCGGCAAAACGATCAAAAATTTCTTGAATCCTTTCTCGTTCACGGAAAGTCCACATTACCATAGTAACAGCGCCAACATCCATCGCAAATGTTCCGATAGCAATCATATGAGCAGCAATTCTTGCAAGTTCTGCAACAATCATTCTAATCCACTGAGCACGTTTTGGAGCTTCAATTCCGGCAAGTTTTTCAACTGCAAGAACATAAGCAACATTATTGCAAAGAGTGGCGGTATAATCCAATCTATCAGTGTGAGGAATGAATTCAATATAACTCATATCCTCAGCCATTTTCTCATAGCCTCTGTGAAGATACCCTAATTCCGGTACAGCTTTAACAACTGTTTCGCCATCAAGTCTTAAAACAATTCTAAGAACACCATGAGTAGCCGGATGCTGCGGACCCATGTTGATAACCATTTCGTTTTCTAAAGCATCTTCTACAGTAATGTTCTTGTCTTCAAGAAGTTTCTTGTAGATTTTTTCATCTGAATAAACGTTATGAACTTTTTCCATACTACTCTGGCTTCTGTGGAAGTGGAAGTGAACCCGGAATTCCCATTACCGGAAAATCTTTTCTAAGTGGATAATACTGAAATCCTTCGGGCATATACATTCTTCTTAAATCGGGATGATTCAAGAACTCGATTCCATACATATCAAATGTTTCTCTCTCATACCAATTAGCGCTTTCCCAAATTGGAGCTACAGATTCAACTTGGTAAGGTTCTTCATCAAGATTAACTTTAACTCTTAGCGTAAAATTCAGCTTGAAAGAATAGATATGATAAACAGTTGTAAATCTTTTCTTTCTGGTAGCCCAATCAACAGCGGTTACATCTTTACACATTACAAATTCAAGTTCATTATTTTCTTTCAAGAACCTGGCTAATTCTAAAAGCTTTTCTTTTTTTACAGTGATTGAAAGATCGCCAAATGCATCTGTAACTTCAACATTGGCTTCACCAACACACTCTTTCACCTTCTGAACAATAAATTCTTTTACTTCCATTTATCAGTTATTAGTTATTTCTAATTTTGGTTGAATGATATCTTGGAAATCGCGGGCGCGCGTTTTACCAATTTTATCTTGAATTGTCATCAAAGCATTGAGCAAGTTTTCCGGACGGGGAGGACAGCCGGCGGCATAAACATCAACCGGTAAGAATTGATCAATACCTTGAACAACGCTGTAAGAACGGTACATTCCGCCGGAGGATGTACAAGCACCCATAGCAATCACCCATTTTGGTTCCGGCATTTGGTCGTAGATTCTTCTAACAACTTGGGCCATTTTATATGTAACAGTTCCGGCTACAATCATTAGATCGCACTGACGCGGTGTGAAACGCATTACTTCCGAACCGAAACGTGCAATATCATATTTCGGATCAGCGGCAGCAATCATTTCAATCGCACAACATGAAATTCCCATTGGCATTGGCCAGACAGAACTCTTGCGAGCCCAGGAAACAACTGCATCTATCGTTGTAGTAAGAAATCCGTCTTGCGTAAGTTTTGCTTCTAATCCCACTTTAAGCCTCCTTTCATCAAGACATAAACGAATCCCAGCTCAAGTACTACTAAGAATATAAACATCGGTAGAAACGCAAAAATTCCATATCCGGCAAACAATGTTTTGAATTGAATAGCCCATGGATAAACATAAATTACTTCAATATCGAAAATGATAAAAAGCATTGCTACTAGATAATACTTGATTGAAATTCTTTCGTGGGTGGTTCCAATAGGATCTTTGCCGCTTTCGTAAGGCATGGTTTTGATTTTGTTCGGACGGTGTGGACCGAAAATTACAGAGGAAAATACCACTGCTCCGCCGAAAATTGCGGCTACAAGAATGACAAGAAAAACCGGTATGTAATCAACTATCATATTTAATTTTTGATTTTAGGTTGGCGAAAAATAAGGCAAATGGGGTTACAAAGCAAAATGAGTGTAGAGTGAAAAACGAAGAGTGTAGAACTTCAAAATTCTACACTCTATACTCTACGTTCTACACTACTTAAGCTAATACTTCGGCTAAAACTGCTACAGCTTTATCCAAATCTTCATAGCTGATTGTTAATGGCGGCAGAAGTCTAAGAACCGTTGTTCCAGCCGGAAGTGAAAGAATTCCTTTTTCAAGCAGTTCAACTATAACAGGTTGAGATTTATCTTTGAGCTCAATTCCGATCATCAAACCAATTACACGAATCTCGCGGACTTTGCTAAGCTGATGAGCAGATAATTTTTCCTTGAAATACTTTCCTTTTGCTTCGGCTTGTTTCCACAATTTGTTATCTATCATATAATCAATTGAGGCAGTTCCGGCAGCACAGGCTAGTGGATTTCCGCCGAATGTTGAACCGTGTTTTCCTTTTTCAATTTGAATTTTATCTGAACAAAGCAGTGCGCCCATCGGGAAACCGCCGGCAATTGATTTAGCGACTGTCATCATATCAGCTTCAATTCCATATTGCTCAATCGCGAACATTGTTCCGGTGCGGCAGAAGCCGGTCTGTATTTCATCAATGATGAGCATGATGCCCTTCTCATTACATAGCTCTCTTACTTGTTGGAAATATTCTTTCTGTCCAATGTTGATTCCGCCTTCACCTTGCACTAATTCTAAAATAATTCCGGCTGTTTGATCATCTGCAGCCTCGGCAAGTTTTTCAAAATTGTTGTATGGAACAAAAGAAAAACCGGGAACGAGCGGCTCGAAAATATCTCTGTATTCTTTCTTATAGGTAGCACTTAACGCGCCGTAAGTTCTTCCATGAAAACCTTTCATGGCTGAGATGAACTTTGTCTTTTTTGTATTTGATCTCGCAAACTTGATTGCGGCTTCCACTGCCTCGGTGCCGGAATTTGTGAGGAAAGCTCTCGTTAAATTCTTTGGTGCAACGCTGAACAACTTTTCTAGAAATATTGCTTTTGCATCATTGTAAAAAGTATTAGCACAAGTAATCAATGTTCCGGCTTGTTTGGAAATTGCTTCAACGACTTTTTCGTTACAATGACCAACATTAGCAACAGAAATACCGGAAGCTAAATCAATGTATTCCTTACCCTGATCGTCCCAAACGCGTGAGTCTTTTCCCTTAACCAGTACAACGTCTCTGCGCGGATAAACATCTAATTCATATTGTTGGATTAATGCTTTGTAGTCTTTCATCTTTTTCTCCTTATCTAAGAAATTGTAGTACCTTTACCGTTGAGCGCATCTAATATCGGATGCTCTGTACGTCCGTCTGAAATTATTACTGTTGTGTCTCCACCATCGAACAATTTTCTAATGGCAAGTATTTTTCTTTTCATCCTTCCTTCAACTTTTTCCTCCATTGCCACTAATTCGGCTTTGGACATTTTGAAAACAAGTGAAGCCGGATCATTTTTATCTAACAAAAATCCGGGAGCTTCAATTAGAGAAATAACTTTTTCTGTTTTCAATTCTGTTTGAAGTAATGCTACTATGTCGTCATTTTCAGAATTGATTGCGAAGTTGTTTTCATCTATAAGAGGAACGCTAAGTACCGGGATGTAACCGTTATCTAAAAGCAATTCCAAAAGCTGTTTGTTTATAGCTTTTGGTTTACCGGAAAAATCACGCAGTAAAAGAGTCTTACCACCTTCGCGTACCTTAATCCCACTATTGCGCTTACCCTGAATTACTTTGCCATCTAAGCCGGAAAGTCCAACAGCGTTAATTCCGTTTTGCTGACAAAGCTCTACTATACGTTTATTCTTCAACCCGGCGTAAGCCATCATCATCAAATCAATTGTTTCTTCGCTGCTCAATACCGAATCGTATCCGGAAAGTGATGTAACAACTTTCTTTTCGTAGTTTAGTTTCTGAGCTAATTCATCGCGCAAAGCGTTTGCACCGTGTACAATTATAAATTTTTCTTGCAGAGTTGCCAGATCGGAAATAATTCCTTTTAGATTCAATTCCTTTCCGCCGCCAATTTTAACTATAAACATTGGAGCTCCGTTAACGTGTTATTTTTAATCGGCTGCCAATCGACCTCTCCAATAAAAGGAGATGAACAAACGGCAACCATGCTTTCTACTTTTTTGATACTCATTGTAAAATATTCTTCATCTTCATTGAAGTGAGAATAAACAAAAGCTTTTTCACCATCTGTTGCAATTATATTCATCGCTCGTATGTAAGATGATTTCTTTTTAATGATTTCGGTTCCCTTGCTCAACGCTTCTCCAAAACTGCCTTTATCGAATCGTTTGATGTAATTAAATATTTTCTCCGCACCAATTCTTCCCTCTTCTTTAATCTTTACTCCACGAAGCTCACCATTAAAAACAAAAATGTTTTTGTCATCATAGAAAGGCATATTGTTTTCTACAACAATTCCTTCATCCTTAAATGCGCTTCGTGCGTGAGCAATCAATCTAGTCGAGTTTCCGAATTGCGAAAGATCATCTTCCCAAATGGACTTTACATTCTTGTAATAATTCCATTTGCCGTTTTGCCAATATGCAAAGCCCCAACCGTGTCCTTGGTATTCTCTGCTCTTTTGGGATATCTCTGCGAATCTCGTTAAGTAGGTATTCACATCGAAATCATTTTTTGAATTCACATAAAGTAATCTGCACATTTTATTTTATCCTGAGCGAAGCGAAGAATCCCATTTCAAGTTATCAGATAAGAGATTCTTCTCGCTTCGCTCCTCAGAATTTAAATTGGATGCAAGCCCGGAAATTCAAGTCCGGTTCTTTCATCAAAACCATACATAATATTGAACGCTTGCAGCGCTTGTCCGGCAGCGCCCTTCATTAAGTTATCTATCGCACTCACAACAACTAAGCGGTTTGAAAAATCATCTTTCTTGAAACCAATATCGCAGAAGTTAGTACCGCTTAAAAGCTTTGGCTCCGGGTAACGGTAAATGCCGTCGTTCTCTTTCACGATTCTTATGAATGGCTCGTTGCCGTAAGCATCACGGTAAACTTTCCAAATATCTTTTTCTTGCAAATCGTTTTTAAGAAATACGTGGCAAGTAGCAAGTAAGCCGCGAACCATATCAATCGCAGTAGCGGAAAAATGAACTTGAATCTTTTTCCCGAAGGAAAGCTCTTGCAGCATTTCAGCTGTGTGTCTGTGTTTGGTCGGCATATAAGAACGCACAACACCGCTTCTTTCAGGATGGTGCGAACCTTCATTCACTTTATTGCCGCCTTCACTGGAACCAGCTTTAACTTCAATTACTGTTCTATCTTCTTCAACTAATCCGGCTTTGTACAATGGATATAAACCGAGAATGCTCGCTGTTGCGTTACAACCGGCACTGGAAATATAATTTGCTGTTTTCATTTCCTCGCGGTGAAGTTCCGGTATTCCGTAAATGAATTCGTTCAGCAATTCAGGACGGGAATGTTTGTGTCCGTACCATTTTTCATACTCAGCGGCATCTTTAATTCTGAAGTCCGCGCTCAAATCAATAATCTTTGGAGCTAACGCTTTGTACTGATCAATTTTATTCTGTGAACTGTTGTGCGGCAAACACAAAAATAAAAGATCGCACGGCTCAAGCTCAGTGGCCGAAACAAATTTCATCTGTGTTGATTTGCGCAAGTTTGGATGAATCTTGTGCACAAACTTTCCAGTGTAACTTTCTGATGTAACTTGCTTCACTTCGACATTCGGATGAAACAGCAACAAGCGAAGTAGTTCTCCGCCGGTATAGCCGGATGCGCCAACAACTGATACTCTAATTTTCTCCATTAAACTCTTCCTTCTGCAACTTGCAAAACATACTCAACCATTTTTTGTGGAATGTTAACGCCGGTTGTAGCAATACTGTTTTTGTATTCCATTGTATAGTTTACTTCGTTCACCATCAAACCTTGCTCGGTTTCAAAAACATCTATCGCCACAATTCCACCACCAACTGCTTTTGCCGCGCTGACAGAAATATCGTTCAACTCATCAGTAACTACGCAGTTAGTTGCTTTCCCACCACGAGCTGTGTTTGTAATCCAGTGAGGAGATGTTCTATAAATCGCGGCAATACATTTATCTCCAACTACAAAACTTCTTATGTCTCTACCCGGAAGTCTTTCACCATTTTCAATTCTTGTTTTTTCAACATACTTCTGGATATAGAATATTGAATGATGGTAAGAACCAAGAACAGCTTTGTGCTCTAAGATTGCTTCAGCTGCGTCGCGGTCATTAATCTTTGAAAGTAATCTTCCCCAAGAACCAACAGCCGGTTTCAAAACTACCGGATAACCCATTTCTTCAATTGTTTTTAGTGCGGATTCTTCAGTAAAAGCAACTCTAACTTCCGGCTGCGGAACATTGTTTTCAGCAAGTGCGCATGATGTTAAAAGTTTATCGCCGCAGATTGTTGCAACGCCAAATGTATTCACTGTTTTAATTCCGGCAGTATCAAAAAGTTTTAAGCCGTGCAAAGCGCGCGAGTGATTAATGCTGCGTTCCACAACAACATCATAATCAAACTTGTCTTTGCCAAGATTGAATGAGATTTCTCTGTCATCGATCATAACAAGTTCTAAACCCTTTACTGCATTGAACTCATCGATCAAGAATTTTTCGTCTTTACGAATTAATGAATGAAGCAAACCTATCTTCATAGTAGTTGTTCTCCGTTTATTAAATATTTTATTTACAACTGTAAAAAGTGAGCGAGGCTCACTTAGTGTAAGTCTGATGATGCTTTACTGCATCGACGATATGCTTGAGTTCGGCAAGTTCAACGGTTCTTCCGCGTTGACCGACAGATTTGACTTCTCTTAAGACATCTTGTTGTAAATCTTCTTCAAGAGAACTCTCTTCAATAAGTGCAAGTGCATACCTTAACGATGCAATACCCGACATATGATCGAGAGAAAATGTTCTTGTTCGTCCTAACAACTCGGGATTGAGGCTTTCATAGTGCATCGGATTAACCGAAGCAGCATGAGTGTGAACTCCGGCGCAATGTGTAAATGCGTTCTTTCCCGTTATTGGGAAGTTAGCCGGAATAGGAATTCCAGAATGTAGGCTTACAAGTTCATAAAGCTCTACTAACTTTGTTAAATTCCATCTATTCTCTTTGTAATCAATTGTAAGAACAGATAGAAGTTGTGCGAGATCAACAATTCCCGCTCTTTCACCCAAACCAAGCGCAGCGGCATCAATAATATCAACACCGGCGCGGTAAGCATCAAGCGCATTTGCTAATGCTAAACCGCGGTCGTTGTGGCAATGTACAGCAACTTTTGGAGAAAGATTACGTTTTGCAAATTCATCTTTTAATCTTGAGATATAATCGTACATACTGCGTTCAGTTCCCGGAACCATATAACCGGTTGTATCGGCAACGCTAATAATATCTGCACCAGCTTCAACTGCAGCAACAGCAGCTTTAACAACATTTTCAAATTGAGAACGAACAGTATCTTCCGGAGTATATCTTATAAGAAGATCAGGCTTCTGCGCTTTTGCATATTTAATCACATCTGTAATTAACTGGCAAGCAGTATCCAAATCTTTTTTGAAAACAGTTTCTAACCTTTCATCCGAGACGCAGTAGAAGATTCCAATAAAACCAACTCCGCATTCAAGAGCCAAATCAACATCAGCTTTTAATGAACGAGAGTGCGCACCGACAATTCTCTTATATCCCTTCTGAGCAATTGATTTAACTGCCGCATGGATTTCCGGAGTAACCATCGGATGACCCGCTTCAATAATATCAACTCCTACTTCATCAAGTAAGTTTGCTATTGCAAGCTTTATGTGTTTATCGAAATAAACACCGGGAGTCTGTTCGCCTTCGCGTAATGTTGAGTCTAATACCCAGACCAATTTATTCGCCCCAGTCTTCTTCTTCTTGTGGAGCTTCTTTTACTTGCGGAGGATTAACAGAAATAATTTCCAATTCAGTTCCGCAATCGGAACACTCAATCAATTCACCTTGAACAGCATCTGCTGCAAGTTGAATTTGCGCTCCGCATACAGGACATTCCGCCGTGGCGGATAAATCTGCGTTCATTTTTTACTTCCTTGTTAATAAAAGTGTTGCAAAAGTATGAAACAATATTTTTTTGTGCAATAAAAGTTAAAGTTATAAGACAATTTTTATTTGGGATTAAAAGATGGAATTATCGTTGTGCATAATTATTCAGAACTATGCAAAACCATGCACGTGGTCTTTTTATGATTTTGGGCTTTCTAATTTCTGCAAGTAAGTATTTTTAACAACAGTAAAATCAGCTTTATACTTTTTGCTAAGAGAAGCTGTTGCTTGATTCTTCTCGCGGAAAGGATCTACTTGTTTGCCGTTTTTCCAGAAGCGATAACAAACATGAGGACCGCTTGCCAATCCGGTACTGCCGACAAATCCAATTACTTGTCCTTGAGAAACTTTAGCACCGCGTCTCATTCCTTTTGCTATACGAGACATGTGGAGATATTGAGTTGTATAATTTGCGCTATGTTTTATCTTTACATAGTTACCATTACCACCACGGTAGCCTGCTTCAACTACTACACCATGCGCTGTTGACTGAATTGGTGTGCCGTAAGCTGCCGCGAAATCAGTTCCTAAGTGAGCTTTTGTTCTATGTAATACCGGATGATATCTATTCTTCGAATACTTAGATGAAATTCTGTATCTAAATTTAATCGGCGCAGTTAAAAACATTCCCAGCATCCCACCGCCATTCGCATCATAATAACTGTTAGCTTTTTCTTTCTCATATAGGAAAGCAAAATTATCTTTCTTTTTATGGTTGATTTTTGCAGCGAGAATTTTCCCGATCATAGTCGGCTTTCCCTCAACATAAATCTGCTCGTAAAGTATATCAAATTTGTCGTTTGGCTGAAGTGCGCCAAAATCAATTTGGCTTTCAAAAACATCTGCGGTGTTGTATCCGATATTTTCATCAAAGCCGAGAGCTATTAAGTCTTGGCTGAGATTTTCTTTTATCTCACCACTAGCTACAACTTCTTTTACAGTAAACGGTTTTTTCTCTTCGGTAACTTTAATTGAGTCGCGGAGATCAAATATAACATGATCAATTTCATTAACTACATACACCATGTACTTCAAAGTTTCTACGGAATCCCACTTAGCATAAATAAATAATTCCTTCCCTGCTCTAAATTTACTAAGTGGAAAAACTTTGAGAGCTTTGAGTTCAATGTCATGAATCATTTGAGGTGAAACGCCATGAGGCGCAAGAATATCACTTACTGTTTCATCAGCTTGGATTGTATCGCAAACTTCTATCAAATCATCAATGGCAACAAGATTAAATGGATTTGCTCTTGGTTCAACTTTAGTGACTATCGGTTCATTTTTCTTGCATGAGGATAACATTACAGCCAAAAATATTAGCAGTAAAATCGAACGGGTTTTAATTTGCATTCGTAGAAAGTCTTGTTATAATAGTTTATTGATGATATCTACAGAACTAATCCCTTCAGCCTCTGCAGTGAAGTTCGGAATTATTCTATGTCGTAGAACTGGAATTAGAAATGACTTTACATCATCTATCGAAGGAGTAAATCTTCCTTCCATAACAGCTTTTGTTTTTGCAGCTAAGATTAAATATTGAGAAGCTCGCGGACCGGCTCCCCAGGCAACTCTCTCTTTTACAAATTCATTCTGATTGTTATTTGGTCTTGTTGAATCCACTAACTTGACAGTGTATTCAATTACATTATCTGCAACCGGAACTCGCTTGATAAGTTTCTGAAACGAAATTATTTCATCCGCATTGATAACTTTTTTCAGATCAGCAGAATAATCGCTAGTAGTAGTTTTAACTATCTGTACTTCCTCTGCAAACTTAGGATAATCAAGCCACAAGTTGAACATGAAGCGGTCTAATTGCGCTTCCGGCAAAGGATATGTTCCCTCTTGCTCAATCGGATTTTGTGTTGCTAGTACAAAGAAAGGCTCGCCGAGCGAATGAGTTACTCCAGCAGCTGTAACCTTGTGCTCTTGCATTGCTTCAAGCAAAGCAGCTTGCGTTTTGGGCGGCGTTCTGTTTATTTCATCTGCAAGAATAATGTTCGCAAAAATTGGTCCTTGAATGAATCTAAAGCCCCGTTTTTTTGTAACCGGATCTTCATCAATTATTTCTGTCCCGGTTATATCGCTCGGCATTAAATCCGGCGTGAACTGAATTCTGCTAAACTTGAGATCAAGAACCTCAGAGAGTGTTTTGATAAGAAGGGTTTTAGCAAGTCCGGGCACACCAACGAGCAAACAATGTCCTCGCGCTATTAAACTTACGAGAAGATCATTTACAATTTGCTCTTGCCCAACAATTACTTTAGCAATTTCTCTCTTAACACTTGCAATCGAATCAGACAATTGCTCTACAGCTTTTACGTCATCAACAGAATTTTTTTGCGTCAATTTTATACCTAAGGAATTCTTCTAATTAATTTACCATAAAATCAAGAACGTATTTCCCAATAAATTTTTTCTTTAATCTCTTTCATCCACTTTGCGTATAGTTTTTGTTTCTTAGCATAATCAGATAATCTTTTTATCTCAGGATAATCCAAATCCAGATTAGCTTTATGCTCAGGTATGCGTTCCGCTAATTTTACAATATGATAGCCGTAAGTAGTGCGGTCAATTTCAATGCGCTTAGGATAGCTTATGTCGCCTTCCTTAAGTTTGTACACAACATCCGTAAGTCCTTTATCAAGCTGGCTGCTTTCAAAAGTACCAATCTCACCTCCAAAGCGCGCGTTCTCTTTATCATCGCTATACTTCTTTGCGTAGTAATCGAATGTATTTACTTTGCGAACTATACTGTCGCGAATGTCATTTAGGAATTCAATACTTCTAAGATCTGCTTCATCATCAGCTTTTATTTTGATTAAAATATGACGCGCATGAATTGCATCGCCTCTTCGTTCAATCATTTGTATAATGTGAAATCCGAACGGTGATTCCACTACATTAGAAAGTTGATTGGGAGCGAGTGCATATGCTGTAGCCTCAAACTCCGGAACAAGTACGCCACGTTTCTGGAATCCAAGATCGCCACCGTTAGGTTGACTGCCCGGATCATCCGAATATTTTTTTGCTAGCTCAGCAAAATCTTTACCACCTTTGATTGAATCTAATAACGATCTGGCAAAATCTCTTGCTTTTTGTTTTATGCGTTCACCCGTTTTTGGATTTTGGAAAATGTGGTAGATATGAAACTTCTGCTGAACAATAGGAAGCGAATCTTTTATTGTGCTGAAAAATTCTTCAACCTCTTTACGGGAAGACTCGACCTGCCCAAACTTTTTCTGCTGAAGCATTTGAGCCATAATGTTCTTGCGAGTGTCTTCTTGAAGAGAGCGCTTAATTTTTTCAATCGGCATTCCGTAAACTTGCTCAAGCTTTTCTCGCGAGCCATACTGCTGAATGAAATAATTAATCTGGTATTCCAATTGTTGGGTAACTTGCTCGTCGGTAACTTTGATTGTATCCATTTCGGCTTGAGCATACATCAACTTCTCTTCAATTAGAGAATTCAAAATCGCCCGTCGAAGTGTAGAATCAGCCGGATTCATATTCCTCTGAGTAGCTTCCATATTAACACGAAATTCCAATTCAGACTTAAGAATAATTTCGTTATCAATGACCGCTATAACTTTATCTAAGACTTGAGCATTAAGCGAAACAGCTACCTGCAAGAGCAAAAGTATTTTTTTCATTCAGTGTACCTCTCAATTTCCAAATTATGTTCTTCCACCAATTTCTTGATGTGTTCTTTCACAAACTCTTTTTGTTTCAATACTATTAAACGATTTTTAGCATTTTCTTTCTCGATTTCATACGGAGCTATCGAATCAACCGGATACTTTGCAGCTAATTGAACTACAGAAAACATTCCCGGCTCAATTTCCAAGACAATACTTGTTTCATTCACCATCAAAGAATTAACAATTCTAAGTAAAATTGCCGATTGCAATTCGTGCCGGTATAAATTTTCAGAACTAAATGATAAGGTGGAATCAGTTCTAAAAAAATCCTTAGTCTTATCCCAGCTGCTTTCAATTATTTTACTTCTAACTTGTACAGCTTTATCAAAAGCGTCTGTTCTCAAAAAATTTAATTTGTATAAATCATCCTTCAGCCGAAAATCATCTTTATAATCATTAAAGTACTTTGCAATTTCATCATCATCTGGAGTTTGTTCATTCTCTGAAAGAAGTTTTTTAATGTAAAAGATGCCCGCAAGTTCTTTTTTACTTCTATTCAACAGTGTTACAAAATCATCCTCATCCAAGACACCATCTTTAACAGCCTCTTGATAGAGAACTTCAGTTTCAATCCAGTCATTGATGAACTCATCTTTCAACTTAGCACTATTCACTTTTGCTGATAAAGCCGAGTCCAGCATAGTCTTAGTAAGAACTGACTCATTCACTTTAACAACAATCTTCTCACTCTTTTGTTCTTCGCTGCAAGCAGCAATAAGAGTAATTAGAGTGAATGATAATAATTGGAGACTAATTCTTGAATGCGTTCTTAAGCTCCTCATAATTCATAGTAGGTTTATAAAGATTCTTCAACTTTGTCAGGTATTCATCTTCAAGTCTTTTGCTTTCTTCTTCTTGCAACATACTGGCAGCTTCCGGTTTAGCTTCGTCAAAAGTTTTTACTCTTGCAGCGTCTCTTCTAATCAATTTAACAACCGACCATCCGGATTCAAATTTGAATGGCTTAGATATATCGCCAGCTTGTTGCAAGCTATTAGCTTGGCGGGCAAGCTCATTTGTAGTGATATCAACCAATCCGTAATAACCAGGTTTGTTTTCAAATCCGGAACGCTTGTTGTATTTAGTGTACAAAGTATCAAAATTTTCACCGCTGTTTAATGCAGAAGCGATTTTGGTTTGCATAGAATCTTGATCAATATAAATTTCCTTAAACTCAACTCTGTTGCCCCAACGGAATTTGTCTTTATTCTTCTCCCAAAAATTCTTTGTCTTCGCTGAATCAACAACTGTTTTCTGCCAAACTTCTTCTTCCAAAATTTTGAAGAGATACATTCCGTTCTTGTATTCAGCCATTAGGCTTGCAAATTCCGGGTCAACTTTATCGTAGTTCATTGCTTTTTCTTTAACAACAAGATCACCGGAATACTGCGCTATAGCAGCGTCAATCGTTTTTTGATCAATTCCTTTACCAAGGAAATTTGCATTGGTTAAAAGGTAATTGAACAAACTATCAACTGTAAACTTTTTATCTGCGAAAGAGAACAAGATTTCTTTGCCAACATTTTTAGTAATCTTGCTTTCATGATAAGCCGGAATGATTTTCATAGTATCGGCGTTGGCTACAATTTTTTCTGCTATGGCATTGTTCAACACAAAATTGTATTCTTTCTTAAACCGTTCTACGAGTTTATCATATTCAATTTTGTATCTGCCGCGTTGAATTAACTCGCGTAACTCGTTCTTATCTTCATCATAAGGCTTTTGTAAAGTTTCTCCGGTTAGTTTTATCAAATGATAACCAAACTGGGTTTTTACTATTGGAGAAATTTCGCCCACTTTAAGTTTGAATGCAGCTTCATCAAATTCTTGAACTGTTCTACCATGCTCTATATATCCTAGATCACCCTTTTTTGGTTTACTTCCCGGATCCTCAGAATATTGAAACGCCAGTTCGTTAAAGTCTTCGCCGGCTTTAATTCTTTTTTCAATTTCTTTAATCTTATTCAGCGCCTTAAGAGTGTCAATAATTCCTGTTGAGTCTTGAGATACAATTAAAATATGATCAGCACGAACAGAACTTCTTCTCGGACGTTTATCGGTTGCTTTCAAGATGTGATAGCCATAGCCGGAAAAGATTGGCTTTTGGTAAACCTGTCCAACTTCCAAACTGTAAATCGCATCTTCAATTACAGGAAGATTAATCATGCCGGCGGTAAAATAAAATACATCTCCGCCTCGTTTATAGGTATTTTGATCTTTGGAGTACTCAGCAGCAAGCTTTACAAAATCTTCCCCTTTGTTTATTCTGCCTATTAGTTCTTGTGCAAAAGCTTCTGTCTGCTGCTTGTTTCTTGTTGAATCTTCTGATAAAAATATGTGGCTGGCACGGTATTCAACTTTTCTTCTCTCGTAAAGCAATTTCATGTTCGGTTCATAAATTTCTTTTTCAAGCATTAACGTAGTGCCGATATTTGCCTTATAGTCATTAAATTCTTTTTTCATATCGGAATCAGAATTGTAGCCACGAACTTCGCCGTCGCGGAGTTTCATTTTATAGTTAACAAAAAGATCTAAAAATTTCTTGTAGGCAGCTATCGAATCGGTTTTGGCTTTTTCAATTCCACCCGAATTTTTAACGTATGCTTTTTCAAATTCATCTAAGTAAATGTTGTCTTTTCCAAATTCGGCAACAACAATTTTTCCGTTTTGCGCAGAACAAGAAATGAAAACTACAATTGCAGCGAGAACCATTATCAGCTTTACAAATCGCATTCAAATTCCTCCAAATTGGTATTTTTTAAGTGTGCTATTTTATCCAAAGGGGCTCTTAAAATCAAGGTAAGTAATTGACCTCGAGCTTGCTTTAACTACATTAATCTAAGGATTGTTTCAATAAAAATGGCTTTGTATTTCGCTCCCAGAAGGTATCAAACTCATAGCCTTGAATTGACTGATTTCTCTGGGCAATGTGAAGCCGTTTTTCCGCCAGGCATGCAAAAGTTTTGTCTATTTCAATGCCTAAGTATTTTCTGCCCAGCTTCTTAGCTACAACAGAAGTTGTTCCGCTTCCCAGAAAAGGATCGAGGACAAAATCGCCCTTGTTGCTGCTTGCCAAAATTAGTTTAGCAATTAATTTTTCCGGCTTCTGAGTTGGATGATCGGTGTTTTCGGGCATAGACCAAAATGGAACCGAGATATCTGTCCATATATTTGAAGGAAAGGTTAAACGGTAGCCATTCTTTCCAACCTCTTTCCAATCTTTTGGGTTTCCGTTTTCCTCACGGTATGGCGCCAACACTTTGCGAAGGAGCTTCACCTTTTCAGTATTGAAAGTAAACTTGTTGGACAAGGTGCAGAACCAAATATCTTCTGAGCTATTCTTCCAATTTGATGTTGAGCCTCTTCCCTTTTCACGTTCCCATGTAATCCGGTTGCGAATAATGAAATGCTTTTCTAAAACCAATGGAATAGAGATAGAAGAATGCCAGTCTCCGCAAACATAAATTGAGGCATCCGGCTTTAGCGTACGCTTGAGTTTTGAAATAAACTCATCGAGATAAGAAGCATAATCGTTTATTGATTTCTTCTGGAATGCCAGTGAATTAAACTGCTTATTCAAATTATATGGCGGATCAATGATAAGCAAATCAACAAATTTATCCGGCAGGAATTCGAGTGTTTGAAACAAATCCTGGTGAATTGTTCTGTTGGCAAGTTTCTTAGCAGAAACCGGCGCGTTAAGTGTGATGAGTCCGGATGAATATTGACTCAACTCAGTGCGGGTTAATTTTATTGTTTTATTCAGTGGCGATTTTGGCATTCAAAGATTCAGCCGGCATTGTAGCACGGTATTAAATTTATTTTGCTGTCTTACCAAGTTCGATTGATTCATCAATCTCGATGAGTTTAACTTTTCCTTCTTCGGTTGTATCAAGAGCTAAGACCATTCCTTGCGATTCAACTCCGAATAGTTTTGCCGGTTTTAGATTTGCTACCATTAATATTTTTTTACCAATCAACTCTTCCGGTAAATAGCTTTTTGCTATTCCGGCAACTAGCTGGCGCTGCTCAGTTCCAAGATCAATCTGAAGTTTCAACAGTTTATCGCTCTTCTTAACATTTTCAGCAGAGGTAATTTTACCAACTCTAAGCTTTACTCTTTTGAATTCATCAATTGTAATTTCTTCCGAAACTTCTTTCGGCGCTTCCTCTGCCTGAGGTAGTTTATTCACTTGTTCTTCTATCACTTTGTCATCCAGTTTTGTAAAAAGAATTTGTGGTTCATTCAATTTATGTCCTTCAACCAAGTTTGTTTCGCCCGATTTCATCCAATCGGTTGACTTAGCGTTCAGCATATCAAAAATCTTAACGCTGGCAAAAGGTATTACCGGTTCAAAAATCTCTGCCAAAGTGTAAATAATGTTCAAGCAAATATTAATTGTAGTAGCGCACTGCTCTTTATTTGCTTTAGAACTTTTCCACGGCTCGGAATCATTGAAATATTTGTTTCCGGCACGGGCAAGATTCATCATCTCAAAAATTGCGTCTTTAATCTTATAGCGCTCAAGCAATTCCGAAACTTTCACCGGAGCGGCTTTCAATAGCTCAAGCATTTCTTCATCAATCTTCGCAAGCGTTCCTCTTGTCGGAACAGTTCCTTCAAAATGCTTATGAGCAAATGTGAATGTTCGGTTAACAAAGTTTCCTAAGATGTCCGCAAGTTCACCATTTGTACGCGACTGAAATTCTTTCCAATAAAAATCAGTGTCCTTTCCTTCCGGCAGATTCGCCCCAAGCGTATAACGTAGAGTATCTGAAGGGAACAATTCCAAAAATTCATCAACATCTATTCCCCATCCGCGCGATTTGGAGAATTTCTTCCCTTCAAAATTCAAGAATTCATTTGCCGGAACATTTTGCGGGAGGCAATACTTATTTTCGTTTACATCGTTCCAAGCCATTAAAATTGCGGGGAAAATGATTGTATGAAAGACAACGTTATCCTTCCCAATGAAAGCAATGTACTTTGTCTGCTCGTCTTGCCAATACTTTTTCCAGAGTTCAGGTTCGCTGCGTTTTTCCGATAGCTCTTTTGTTGCGGAGATATAACCAAGCACAGCTTCAAACCAAACATAGAGAACTTTATTCTGAACATCATCAAGCGGAACTTTGACGCCCCAATCCAAATCACGTGTAATTGCGCGGTCTTTCAAAACATCGTTAAACCAGCCGCGGCAATACTGAAGCACATTTTCTTTCCACTTATACTTTTCATCCATTTCATTAACATACTTTTCCAAACGCTCTTGAAACTTACCAAGCGGAAAGTACCAGTGAGAAGTTTCTTTCCAAACCGGGGTTTCTCCCGTCATCTTACTTTTTGGATTCTTCAATTCAGTCGGGTCGTATAGCGAGCCGCATCGTTCACATTCATCGCTCCTGGCTTCTTCGTTGCCGCACTTTGGGCAAGTTCCTTCAACATATCTATCCGGTAAAAACTTATTTACTTTCTCATCGTAGAACTGCATCGTTTTCTTTTCAACCAGCAATCCCTGATCATAAAAACATTTAAAAAACTCTTGGGCTGTTGAGTGATGAATTGGTATGCTTGTTCTGGAATAAATATCGAAACTCATTCCAAATTTTTCAAACGCCTTTTTGTTCGCTTCATGAAATCTATCAATCACTTCGGTAGGAGTAATTTTTTCTTTATCGGCTGTAACGGTAATTGGAACCCCATGCTCATCGGAGCCGCAGATGTAAAGCACATCATCCCCTTTTAGGCGTTTGTAGCGCACATAAATATCTGCCGGAAGGTAAGCGCCGCTCAAATGACCAAGATGAATCTTGCCATTTGCGTATGGAAGCGCCGATGTAACCAAAACTTTTTCTTTAGCCAAGATTAACCCGGAAATGTTTAATAATTGTGGGCAAATATAGGAAATTTCTTCTTTAGGAGTGACTGAGTAACTGAGTGCCAAAGTGCTTGAGCAAAAAAACTCGATTTCTCAGGTACTTAGGAACTTAGTAATAAACTTCTTATGCAGTTCTTTATCGCTGTACTTGTCATCTTCGGCGATTAATTCTATGCTGGAATACCCGGAATAAATTTTCTTTACTGTAACGGTTCGCATATCATCATCAACTAGATAAACAATTCTCCATGTTCTGTAAGCCAAAGTAAAATCTTCTTCATTGCTTGAGATACGTTTTCTGGAATCGTCTTTCGGATAGAATTCTAATTGAAGTCGGGCAAAATTTGAAAGATTGATATTAGCTTTTTCTTTCAGCCAGGTTGTCTGTTTTTCCGCTTCCCCTGAGAAAACGACTTCATATTTCTCATCAATGTTCTTTTTTACCCAGCCGGTTTCGGCTTCCGGGAATGAATCCGAGTAAGGCAAATATGGTTTGATATCCAGCACCGGCGAGCCATCCAAAATATCCGATTGTGAGATATAGATTTTTAGTCCATCAACTTTCACAAGTTTAACACAGCTCATTCCAATTTGGTTAGGACGGTAAGGCGCGCGGCTGGCAAACACTCCAACTTTCTTTCTTGTATGGCGCGGAGGATTGACAAGCGGTTTCCAGTTAGTGTTCAAATGAAATTGGTAAATAATCCAAATCCTTTCAAAACCATCTAACTGAGAAACCGCTTGCTCAAAATTTTGATGAGGCAGCAATTCAATTACCGATATATCTTCCCCAGCAAGAATTCCTTGCCGGGGAGTTTCGTATCGGTAAATTAAATCAGATTTCAAATATCCAATTGGTTTAAGAACAATTTCATAGTCAGCGTTCAAACTTTTGTCATCCATCATTTATTCTTCTAGATCATGGTTCTTCTCTTGATCTTGACCCTATTCTTAATCTTGATCGCATTTCAACAATCAGATCAAGATCATGATCAAGAGTAAGATCAAGAAAGAGAATTATCCTTCCAGACCCTTGTACATGTCTTCTATTAATCCTTTGTAACGCTCTTCAATAACTTTACGTTTAACCGAAAGTTTTGGCGTCAGCTCTCCGCTTTCAATTGTAAACGGTTTATCTAAAACTGCAAACTTACGTACGCGCTCGAAATTAGCCAGTTTCTTTTGGAACTGCCCGAGTTCTTTATCCAGCAATTCATAAATCTGCTTCATCTCTACAAGCTCTTCAATGGTTTTATACTGAATTCTGTTTGCGTCAGCGTACTCTTTAAGCGCTTCATAATCGGGGACAATCAAGGCGCTCAAGAACATTCTTCTATCACCAATAAGGATGAATTGATCAATATATTTGCTTGCAAGGAACATGTTCTCAATTGGCGCCGGAGCTATATATTTTCCACCGGACGTTTTGAACAAGTGTTTCTTTCTATCAGTGATTATTAAGAAACCCTCAGCATCGAACACACCAATATCGCCGGTGTGAAGCCAGCCCTCTTTAATTGTTTCGTCGGTTTCCTTTTTGTTCTTGTAGTAACCTTGCATAATGTTAGGACCGTAGGCAAGAATTTCTCCATCCTTTGCAATTTTTATTTCTACACCCGGATAAGGTTTACCAACTGTTCCAAATTTGTAATCGTTTACTCTGTTACAACAAATCACGGGCGAAGATTCCGTCAATCCGTAGCCTTCAATTACAAGAATGCCAACAGCTTCAAAGAACAGTCCGAGTTCTCTAGAAAGTGCGGCACCGCCGGAAATGAAGAAGCGTAATCTTCCACCGGTTGCTTCGCGCAGTTTGTGGTAAACTAATTTATCGGCAAGTTTTCTTTTCAGTGAAAGGAAAATCGGTATTGGATGGCCCGATTTTTTAGCAACTTGAAATTCTTTGCCAAGCTCGATTGCCCAGTTAAATATCTTCTGCTTTTTCTCGGGCTGACTATCAACATTACGTTTGATCTTAGAATAGATTCTTTCAAACAAACGGGGAACTGCCGTCATAATTGTCGGCTGAATTTCTTTTAGGTTCTGCGAAACCTTCTCTATACTTTCCGCGTAAGCTATAGTTGCGCCGCAAGAGAAAGCAGTGTAGTAGCCGCCCATTCTTTCAAAGATATGGCAAAGCGGCAGAAACGAAAGGAAAATATCCGTTTCACCAATATCAAAAACTTCGTGCGCGCCTTTTACATTGGAAGTTATATTCTTATGAGTAAGCATAACCCCTTTCGGCTCGCCTGTGGTTCCCGATGTATAAATAATTGTACATAAATCATTTTCTTGACAGAGCTTTAAGCTGTCATCGAAATAAGAAGGATTATTGCTTTGGAACTCAAGACCCTTCGATTGAATATCAGCAAAAGTGAAAACATCTTTTTCCAATCCCTTTTCATCGTTGTTCATTACAACGATAAAACGGAGAGTTTTGCAGCTGTTACGAACCTTCAAAACTTTGTTGAGCTGGAATTTATTTGACACGATAATGCCAACAGATTCGGAATTGTTCACGCAAAATTCTATTGTTTCGGAAGTTGAAATTGGATACAAAGGAACATCAATAGCGCCAAGACCGAGAATTGCAAAATCGGAGTAAACCCATTCCGGTCGGTTTTCTGCAATGATGGCAACCTTATCGTTACGTTTAACGCCCATAGATGCAAGACCAAGAGCAAATAGATCGGTTTGCCGTGCAAGTTCATCGTAAGTTATGCCCACCCATTGCTCGCCAACGCGGTGCTTCAGCGCCGGACGCTCTATTCCTTTCCCGAATTCCTTAGTCATTATTTGATACAACTGGGAAATCGTTTTGAAGTCTTTGTAAATCGCCATGCAACTCTCCTCAGAAGTTTGTTTTCAAGATAAGGCGGGAGTGCATTAGTTGCAATAAGGATATAAAAAAACCGGAAACGAATGTTTCCGGTTCATATTAAGTTAATTTTAGTTTTTTATTTCGACTTGAGAAATTGTCAGTTTATTTACATCGGAAGGATCATATACGATCAATCTTCTTCCAGCAGCAATTTTTTTTGAATGCAGATTATTATTCCAACTCATTAGTTGACCTACAGCAACATTATACTTTTTTGCAATGTCATAAATTGATTCCCCTGAGTTAACTCTATGATTCACTATTTTATGTTTATTAGAAGTAATTTTTATAGTTGATCTTACCGGTGTTACTTTATCATTTCCTATTGCTCTACCCGTAGCTTCAATTTCAATTCCATTATTAATATCAGTTACACGATAGATATTGAATCCATTTTGTCTATACGCCGCTGGTATTTCCCAGTTTTTTAGACTTCTATTTTTTGAATAACAATAATTTACTGCATTTGTAGCTAAAGAATGTAACTCGTTTCCAAGCGAGATTCTTTCATAATCTGCTTGAGTTCTTGTCTCAACATATTTTGCTTTAGTATCATCCCGGTTATTAGTCTGACTTTTGTCCTTAAAACTATCTTTGCCTTCTTCCAATGTTAGTATAAGGTAGTCTTTAACATACTTATTATAGTCTTCTTCGGAATTTAATTGCATTCTTTCCCCTTCAACGACCTCTTCATAACGCCAATTATCCGGCTGCAATTCAATGTTTATTTTTTCACCAGCGGCAAGAGTAACTTTCTTTGAATAAGAATAATTTCCGCTATTATCACCACGGGAAATAATAAGCTCGAGATTGTAGTTATTCTTTTCCTTTACTAAAGGAATTACATAAACTGAACAAAATGAATTTTTCTTACTCTTATTAGAATTATTAAAGAGCGATAACTTAGCCGGGTTATATATTTGTACTGGTACTTCGATAAATCCATAATAAAGCGTTTTAAACTCCGGGATACTTTCAGTCCCGGTATTTAACAAAAAGGATTTTAGTGGAAAGTCAGTTCTTTTAAGAATGACTTTATTACCGTTTCTATCAGTTCTTACCAAATCAATGCCAAACAATATATTGTTTTCGGATAATTGTGATTTTTCAGCATAATCCTTTAACCTAACTTCCTCGAAAGGGAAAGGCGATTTATCTACATGATTTGTTCGTTCAAAATTGTCATCACCTTGAACAATCTTTAAATTGACTTCTGCTTTTGGGAACTGACTTTGAATAAAGCTCGCTTTTACTTCCTCATTTAACTGTACTTTTAAAAACTCTTCACTATAAACAATATCATAATTATAATCATTTACTGCTTTTACAGACTTTAGGGAGTACGTGATATACTTACAATAAACTAAGAGAGAATCCGTTAATGTTCTTTTTGGATAGAAAGAATAGACAATCATCTTAGTTACTGTCTCTTCCCAGCCTGTACGCGGCATCTTCGAAATTTCTCCTTTAACTTGCTTCCAATAGTTATCAGAAAAACTATTTAGATAAGAGGCATGAAGTTGCGACGATACCCCTAACGACAGACTATCATTTCCATATATCACTCCAGTCAAGAAACCACTTTCATTTTGCGTTGTTGTGGCAAAACCGCCCCACTTATTGTTACCATACTTTACCTTAAGAGAAAAACTTGAACTTTCTATCCGCTGTGCAACTAAGGTTGAACAGACTACTATTAAAAGAACCAATATTTTTTTCATATCTAACTCCCTACATCGTACTTAATTAAATCACTAAAAGTGATTTTAGCTGATTTCATTTCCTTCATTTCGTTAACTAATGAAAACTGATTAGAATTTATGGTTTTCAGTTTCTTACCAAGTGTTGAAACATTTTTTATTTCATTATTAACAGCTTTTTCCACAAAGACAGTGTCGACTCTGACTTCGTTTTTGGTAATGAAGGTTTCTTTTGGCTTGGCAGTAATCAATAGAAACAATAATAAAACTGCCGCTGCCGAGCTTGCGTAGAATGCAATTTTGTAAAATTTGTTTACCGGTTTTGGTTTGTTCTTTATCTGGTTTAGGTTTTCTACACAGAACAATCTTGTTTTTTCCTTCAGTATTAGTGTATCTGTAAAGAGAGATTGGCAATCATTGCAATTGGCAAGATGCTCAAACAGTTCACTTTGTTTTTCCTTTTCCAGTTCCCCATCAACAAATAAATTGATTTCATATTCATAATGTTTCATGGTTAACCTCACTTTAAATACTTTCTTAATTGCTCACGCACGCGAAACAATTTTACTTTAACATTATCAACTGATATCCCCAAAATTTCCGCAATCTCTTGATATGAATGACAAGCGTATTCCCGCAAATAAATCAACTCGAATTCTTCATGTTTTAGTTTTTTCAACGCATCGTTAAGCGTTATCTTCTCTTCAAGTTTAGGTTCGTAAGTATGAGGGAAGTTTTCATCAATAAGAACCGGCTGGTTTGTCTTACCATTTAGTTTCTTATAGCAATAATTACGTGTGATAACAAGAAGCCAAGTCTTGTAGCTGCAATCACCTCTAAATGAACTTTGGCTGTTTATAAAACGAATGAAAACCTCTTGAACCGCATCCTTTGCGTCATCGGAATCTTTGAGCAGACTCATAGAATAATTCAGTATGTCGTCTGAATAAGAAGAAAACAATTCTTTAACAGTTTTTTCTTCTTTCACTTAAAGTTCCTAATTATTGGCTTAATAAATAGACCCCGAAGGTGTAGAAATGTTACAACAATGTTATTTTTTCCCGAATACTTCTCCATCAACAACCGGAGTAACACAGATTAATGGATTTTGCGGCACTCTAAATTTTTCAAAAATTTCTTCAAAGAGCTGGTATTGCAGTCCTTGTTTTTCCAGCTTGCTAAACTTTTTGTAGGGCATGTATTCTCCCTTCTTGTTCTTCGGAGAATCAAAAACAAAGGCGGAAGCAAAATCTTCGGTAGCTCTCTCTTTTAAGAAACCAATCTTTGCAGAATCTTCTCCTTCCATCTCGTAAGCTTTAGCACGAAACGACGTTACACTTCCTTTATCAATCACTAAATAGATATTCAAAATTGTCTCTTGCATTCCTTAATCCTTTTTGTTTTCTAAAGCCAATCTTTGTATAAGTTATCTCGTCTGTCACGCAGAAACAATCTCTTGGCGTGAGAGTCTTGCACACTTTGCAAGTCTATATCGTAAATCAATATTTCTTCTGAACCTTCCGCGGCTCTTGCTATTACTTCCCCACTTGGATTGCAGATAAATGATTCGCCGGAAAATGTTAAATATTCTTCCGCGCCAACTCTGTTGCACAAAGCAGTAAAATAGCCATTCTGAAAAGAAGCCGTTCTCATTTCAGCTTCATATAAACCTTCCGGCCATTCACCCACCGCACCGGCTTGAGGTATGAAAACAATCTCCGCGCCTTTTAACGCAAGCGCGCGCATGTATTCCGGATAATGTCTATCGTAACAAATAGCCACACCAATTTTGCCAAACTTAGTATCATAAACCGGAGCGCCGGTATCGCCGGGAGTGTAATAATTGGTCTCACAGAAGTGCTCATAGTTTGTAATGTGAATCATTCTCGTCGTTCCAAGTAATTTGCCGTCGGCATCAATCACCGGGGAGGAATCGTATGTAGCCTCGCCACATACTTCATATAAATTCAAAATGATAACAACACCTAGTTGTTTGGCGAGACCGGAAAACAATTGGGTAGTTTTTCCCGGAACAGTTTCAGCTAAATGAAACGGTTTAGGAGAAAGTCTTTGAGGGAAAAATTCTGTAAAAGCTAATTCTGCAAAACAAATTATTCTCGATCCATCGCTTGCGGCTTTTCTAACTGCTTCAAGTCCGCGCGAAATATTTTGAGCTACATCCTCGCCGGCTTTTTGTTGAATCAGTGCTATTTTCATTTTATCCATAAAACTATTTATTTCTCAAAACGAATAAAGTTAAAAATGAAGCAAAGACAAAAGCCATTTTGCAGATCAAACTTTCAGCCGCAGTTAAGAACGTTGGGAAGAATATCGCAAAAATCATTGCCGGTAAAAACGTGAATAGGTAACCAAAGAAAAACATTCTTGTAAGTGCTTTTTTCTTTGGGTCTTCTTCCGCTCCCCATTTTTTATTTAGAATTATCATAGAACCGATAATTGGTAAATAATAAACTACACCGTAAAGTTGACCGAGCGGATAGTGATATGATGCATAGAGTACAGTGCATTTTGTAACCGCTAATTGATCAACCGCAAACAAATAGTAAACAATAAAGAATAACGCCGGTATGAAAACCAACTTGTGATGCTTTCCGAGTTTCTCTGCGTAAACTAAAACTGTGTAAAGACCAAGTGGCGGCAATAATGAAATGTCTGCAAAGGCTAAGTAAATAATAAACTGCTGCTGAAGTCCGGCAAAGCAAATTAGAAACTCTAAGAACTGATAGCCAAACAATAATCCTATCATAGCAATAACAAGTTTGTTAACCGGATTCTTCTTAGCAAAAATCAGAAGGTTAATAATGTAGCCTAATTCTAAGCAAGCAATTAGCAGAGAAACAGCGCCATCTAAGTTCATTATTTTAACTCGTTTATTTCTATAATTTCGATAATTGTTCCCCACATGTGAATGCTTGCCATATCTTTTCTTTCTTTGAAGGAGAACTTAACACGTTTTCCATCAACTTGATATGTCTGCGGAAGATTTATTGGATCAAAATTCTGGTTATCATCAGAAACTATACCCTAAAAGCCTCCTTCAAGTTCAATCCGCTTAACCGTTCCGGTTGTCATATCAAAATTATTATCAACGCAATTTGATAACAACACTAATAAAACTGATGCAAATAAAAAGAAAAGTATTCTATAAAATTTCATATTCTTTAAATAAAATTAGAGCCACACTTCGATCCGTCAGCCGACGGACTTCAGCGTGACTCTAATTATAAAAAGTTTATTTCTAATACAGAAGAAGTCATTTCGAGCGAAGTCGAGAAATGACTGTTCACAATATGTATTAACCCTTCGGTCCAACCATTTTTTCCGGTCGTACCACTTCATCAAACTTTTCGGAAGTGAGCAAGCCAAGTTCCATTGCTGCTTCTTTCAAAGTTTTGTTTTCTTTGTGAGCCTTCTTAGCAACCTTTGCTGCATTATCGTAACCGATAACCGGGTTGAGTGAAGTAACGAGCATCAAAGAATTTTCAAGGTGTTTTTTGATGTTCATATCATTAGCTACAATTCCAACAACGCAATTGTCTGTAAAGCTTTCGCAAGCATCTGCAATTAGTTTAATGGATTGCAGAATGTTGAACGCGATAATCGGCATGAAAACGTTGAGCTCAAAATTTCCGCTGGCGCCGGCAAAATTAATTGTAACATCGTTGCCGAATACTTGCGCGCAAACCATTGTCATCGCTTCGGATTGTGTTGGATTTACTTTTCCCGGCATGATTGAACTGCCCGGCTCGTTTTCCGGCAAAGAGATTTCTCCAATACCGCAACGTGGACCGCTGCCAAGCCAGCGTGCGTCGTTAGCAATTTTCATCAACGACGCTGCAAGTGTTTTCAGAACGCCGCTCATTTCAACAAGCGCGTCTTTAGCTGCCATAGCTTCAAATTTGTTTGGAGCTGTTTTAAATTGCTTGCCTGTAAGTTCAGAAATCTTTGCGGCAACTTTAACTGCATATTCCGGATGAGTGTTTAATCCCGTTCCTACAGCTGTTCCGCCTAAGGGAATTTCGCTTAAGCGTTTCAGAGCATCGTTTACTCTATCTAAACCATTTGTTAACTGCTGTGCATATCCAGAGAACTCTTGCCCAAGTGTAAGAGGAGTTGCATCCATCAAGTGAGTTCTGCCAATCTTGATTATGTCTTTAAACTCTTTGGCTTTGGCATCAAGCGCATCGCGGAGTTTTGCAACCATTGGAATTAATCTGCGGTGAATTTCTTCTACCGACGCAACATGAATTGCCGTTGGAAAAGCATCGTTAGTTGATTGAGCTTTGTTCACATCATCATTCGGGTGAATTGGTTTTTTGCTGCCAAGAACTCCGCCAACCATTTCAATAGCCCGGTTGGAAATAACTTCGTTCACATTCATGTTTGTCTGTGTGCCGCTTCCCGTCTGCCAAACAACAAGCGGAAAATGATCATTCAACTTTCCTTCAATTACTTCATCGGCGGCAAGAAGAATCAAATCAAGTTTTTCTTTGGGAAGTGTTCCGAGTTCATTGTTAATTAAAGCGGCGGCTTTTTTTACAATTGCCATGGCGCGGATAAACTCTGCCGGAAATCTCTCCCCGCCAATCTTAAAATTCATCAACGATCTTGCTGTCTGAGCACCATAATATTTGTTTGTTGGGACTTTGATTTCGCCCATGCTGTCAGTTTCGATACGGTAATCCATTGTGTCTCCAGGTAAATTTTATTTCGTGATCAAATTATGGAAAGGCGATAAATTTTCAAACGGGAAATTGAGGTAATGAAAGATTTTGGATGCTGGATACTTGATACTGGATGTTGACGCGGCACCAAACTTGTGGCATAAAAAACCCCGGCTCTGTCAGCAGACGGATTGCCGGGGCTTTTTTGTGCTTGTTCCTTGAACCTTAAACCTTGCAGCTATTTAGTTAGCAGCATTTTCTTAGATGCATAAAAATCATTTACTCTAATTGTGTAAATGTAAAAACCGCTCGCATATTTGCCAGCATTAAACATTACGCTATACTTTCCTTTTTCTTTTACTCCATTTACTAACTCAGCTACTTCTCTTCCAAGAACATCATATACTTTAAGAACTACATGACCGGCTTGCGGCAGACTGTAGCTTATTGTTGTTGTTGGGTTAAACGGATTTGGATAATTATCAAGACTGTAACTTACTGCTTCATCACTTTCAAATGTCTTAAAGCTTTGTTGTTCCTTTAATGCAATTCCACTCTGCGAAGAAGCATATTTGGCAAGCAAATGTTTTGGATGATTTGCGATTAAATCACCAAATACTTCTTCTGCTTTAGCTTGATTTTTTAGATAGTATTTGTAAACCAATCCTTTTTCATAAAGCATTTCACAAGTCAAATCTTGATCGCTGATTGCAGCTTTTATAACATCATCAGCAACCAAAATGGAATTATTGTAATCATTATTATCAACAGCATCCCAAATGGAATAGCGTTTGATGTAGGGCAAATACTGTTGATTAGCTTTATCAGTAGCCAGTACATTCAAGTAGGTTGCAAATGAATTCTTATCTTCTTTGGCTTTATAAAGATGACTCAGTTTTGCCAAAGCTGCTTTTACAATTTGCTTGTCTTTTTCAGTAGCAACTACGTTTTTATAGTCATCAAGTAGTTTTGAATAATCAGTTTCATATTTAGTCTTATCATATTTTTCTTTTTTAGCATCTTCTCCAATCTTTCTTAATAGACCGAGATATTTTTCATCAGCATCTTTTAGCAGCTTCGAGTCAAAAGAATTAGTTGCACTTATTTGATAAGGGCTTGCCTTTGGCAAGTTGCAAACACTGTTCTGTCCCGTAACAAAAACGTTACCATAAATACTTTGTGGTACCGGCAAACTATAAGTATTGCTTATTGCATAAGCATAAGCTCCGTTTTGCGCATAAATATCTGCGCCGTTATTGCAAAAGATATTTTGATCGCCAACATTATAGGAAGCGCTATTTGATAAGAAAACTCCACAATCAAAATTTCTTATTGTATTATAAAAAACATTGCCTGTTCCTCCGTATAAGCTAACAGCAAAAGAAGCCGAGCCTTCGGTAGCAGTTGAAGAAGACACATTCATATAAGTACTTCCGTAATCGCTTAGCAAAGTTGAACCGGGGAAAGTGCAACCATAAACATATACCAGTTGACTGTTGCTCGAATACACTCCATTCTCAATGCGCATACCTTCTATTTGAATATTATACGAATTTGTTAGCGAGACACTTCCGTTAATTATAGTACTGCTTGAACCTTGACCGCTAAGTGTGATATTTGAGCGGCTACTAAAGTTTGGCGATTCATTAAATGTACCCGATGCAAGTTCTAATGATTCGCTATTATTAAGCGCTGACCATGCTGTTTGAAACGAAGGATATATTCCTCTTATCGCCCCACTAACTTTGCGGTAAGCTTTGACTCCAGAAATTGACCCACTACTTTCGACTATAATTGTTCCGCCATAAATGGAAAAATTATTGAGTGTGACAGAAATGGATGAAGGGATCTTGAGAGTTACACCAGCAGGCACTATTAGATTATCAGTTAGTGTTTTAGATACTAATAATTCAACAGTATTACCAGCGCTAGCACTATTTAGTGCTGATTGAATAGATGGGAAACAACCGATAATACTAGTTCCGTTTTTTATATATGCATTTAAGCCGTCAACAGTAGCAGCAGGTTCTACAATAATTGTCCCCCCAAGGATATTGTAATTGTTCAAGAAGACATATATATAAGAGGGTATTTTTAACGTTACGCCATCCGGGACAGTTATATTTTGATTTAGAGTATATGAGGAAACTACTTCAACAGTATTGCCCGAATTCGCATTGTTCAACGCAGATTGAATTGACGAAGAGTAACCAATGATACTTGATCCGCTCTTAATATAAGTTGTTATACCAGAGATTGTAGCTCCACTGGGAATTATTAATGTACCCCCTGTAGAAAACAAAGAATAGTTACTCAGGTAAAGTGTTTTTCCAGATTCAATTTCAAACGAATAATTGCTAGGGACCGTAAAATTACCACCTAACGTTACAGAATTTGGAGCCGCGAGCAATATTTTTTGGTTGTTTTGTGTTGTAGTGTAAGAAAAGGAAGGTTCAGTATAAATCTTGCCTGCAATATCACCTATTTCTAAACTTCTGCGCCAAGTTTTTTCCCACCATAAACTGCTATCATAAAAAGTTGGATAAAGTGTATAAGAAGAAAATGAATCTCCAACATGATGCAATCCTACGGCGTGCCCAAATTCATGTGCAGCTACATCTTCTAAATCCACAGGTCCTATCTGCCCATTAACTGGGTGGTTATAGGTACTATAACTGCTGGGATAAGATGTACTTGTATTCCAATGATTATCACTATGAAAAACCATATCAACTTCATAGATAACGTAATTACTATTGTATGGTTGTGTAAGTCCATTTGATCCATTTAGTGCACCAGCCCCTTCAAAAGTAATAGTCGAAACAGTATTCTGAGATCTTGAACCATTATATTCTTGATCCGAGATCGCAAAAGTGACAGTAGTGTTTGGAACACTGTTCCAAGTATCAATGGCACGTTGTATGGTTGCCTTTACTTCCTGAAATGAAAGTTGGTTCCCGTTTATATCCTTTGCATTTGTTGGATTGATGTTAAATGTTATTACACCAGATGTAGGCCCATAAACAATGGGATTCATAGTATGAAACTCACCGCCTAGTTTAGAAATCCCTTCTCCGTTATAAGAGCTTGTAGAATTTATTGATTTTTGTGATTGATTTTTTGGAGTTTCAATAGTGCTTATTTTTCCATGCAGAAATGATTTAATGTTACTAATAAAAGAATTCACGCTTAGAGTACTATTTTCAATGTAACCCCTACTAATCACAAATTTACCCGAATTACTGCCTAATGGGAGCCATTGATCTTTGTAGCTTATTAAATGAAGTATTACTTCTTCATTTAACACAAATTTAGGGAAAATAGGAAAATTTGTATCTTCATTTTCATAATGCACGAGCGTCATGCTAATCCTATCCTCTGCAATTTTACCTGCTATAACTTCAGTTATTAGTATTGTTACGATTTCAGTCTCTGAATTGGATGAGTTAAGTTCGAGTTTTTTTTCAATAACTTTGCCGTGGATTATAACTGTTGACTGCTTAATTATCGAGCCTAGGCTACGTACAAGATGATCTGTAGCTAATATATTATTGCAAAAAAATGATAAAGATACACTTATAAGAAATAGTAATTTTATTAGATTCTTATGCTGTTTCATTTTAGAATTCCTCCTGATTGAAAACAATTAATAAGTTACAGGACCAAACATCGCTACCCGATAAACGACATCATTTCTGTATTCCAAGCTAAAACCGGTTCTATCAAAAAGATATATGTCAATAATATTATCTTTTCCTCCTGGACCAGTCTCACTTCTGTTGGGCTGCCCTAATATCTCTAAAGATTTTTTACGTGTTACACCTATTCCAATTCCTTCTTTGGTTTTCCCACTATAGGGTGCATATACACCAATAACATTCACACCTAGATGTGGTGCACCTGACTTTACTACTAGTATCTCCATATAGTTATATTTTGAACCTTCGCCATAAATAAGTAAAGAACCATCAATATCAGCTTCCCAGCTATGAGTTGGTTTTCCAATTTTCTTTATTACTGTCAAAGAATCGTCCCCTAGTTTTATCCCAGCTATGCTTTGTCCCCAAACAATACGCGGGTCTTCTTCCGTTTCTGTTGGATTAGCACACGCTATAATAACGACAAGCAGGCACAACACGATTTTAATTAGTTTCATTATATATTCTCCTTGACAGTAGTTAATTTAAGTAAAATTGAAGTTTTCTTATGAGACTTACTGCACTCTGCTAACAGCTTCGCTCCATGCGCCGTTGCCATTTGTATTTGCTGCTCTAACTCTGTAAAATATTCTTACTCCCTTCGGCACTTCGTCATCCACAAAGCTTGTCTTCTTTGTTGTCTTAAAGTTTTTTAGTTCCGGTATTGCTTTCGGATCCGCTGCGTTTGCGCCTATTCCCTTCTGCCATTCATAGTAATCAGCGTCCGGGTCTTTTTGTGTGCTCACAATAAATCCCTCTCCGTCACTGTCATCTTCAAGTACCGGTATAAGCACTTTTACTGGTGCCGGTTTTGGTGCTGCTGTTTTTCTTTGTTTTATTCCATACTCAATTAGTTTCTCCGTAGCTTCCCCATGCAAACCAAGAGCTAAGTTTTCTATCTTATCTGCCAGTTTTGCGCTCGTTGCACTAAGTTCTCTTGCCTGGCTTAATTTTAGTGTCTGTTCTTGTTTAACAGCTTCTACTTCCGCATCTTTAGTTTCAATACCGGCTATAGCGGTTTCAACATCTTCTGGCTTAACACTCTGGCTTGTCCATACAGCAGTGTTTTTTTCCATCCCCGCCTTAAGTAGTTTTAAGCGGTCTCTTACTTCACTTAAGTAACCTAACATAAAGTACCTCTGTTTTTATTTGTTTTCCCCTCCTAATGAGGGTGGTTTATGTGTTTTTCGCTCATTTTCCGCTATTTCTTTTTCAAATAGCACTATTTCAAATTGCCAGAGCGCTATTCCCATTTCAAATAATGCTATTCTAAATTGCTGGGGAACCATTACAATTAGTTTTTGTGCTATTTCTATTTTCTAAAGCGCTATCTATATCTCTTTTTACAGTAATTCTATTTTGTTTAGTGCAACTAAAAAGTGGTTAGCCATTATTTTAAATTGCCAGACCGCTTCTGCAATTCTTTATAGCGCAACGGTAAAAAGAAACGGTAGTAAGATTAATCTATAAACCGCTCTTCTTAATTAATTTTATGTAAGAAATATTCAGTGTAAAGAAATTCATGTGTGTTTTTTTGGAGACCCCAATTCTGCAGCGAGCCCCACCCTTTTTTAATTGTTATATTCTCACTTCCAACCTAACAGAAGGCTAATTTAGAAGCAAGAGAAAAATTAGTGCAGAAAAATCCCACCATTAAAAGCGGGACTTTTCTTTTGCTAAAAGCTTATAGCTAAGAGCTAACCGCTATCAACTCAGTTATCTTCATCCACTCTTCGCGCGCCAACGTAACGTTTCTTGTAATAGGCTTCTTGAAGTGATGAAATTGTTACACCAAGTGAAGTGCTGGAGTGAATGAACTGATCGTCGCCGATGTAAATACCAACATGCCCGGGATTTGAGCGTCTGCGTGTGTTGAAGAAAACCAAATCGCCAAAAGATAAATCTTCTCGCTCAACTTTTTCTCCTACCGCATACTGCTCTCTTGCAGAACGAGGAAGTTTTATTCCGGTTGATTTTTCAAAAACTTGTAAAGTAAAGCCCGAGCAATCAATTCCGTTTTCCGTATTACCGCCATATTTATACGGAGTTTCTAAGTACTTAATTACTTGCAAAAGAATTTCTTCGCGGAAACCAAGCGGTACATCGGGATTGATATAATTCTTGTAATTAGCAATAAACTCTTTTCTATCAATTATGCTTTCTTGCGGCGGGGCTTCATCAAATTCTTCTTCTGTGGAATCAGGCAATGCTTCTTCAACTTTTGGTGTAATTGCTCTCTTTGAATTGGTTTTAGCATTTTTCTTAGGTGCAGATTTCTTTTGTTGCTCGGCAACTTCTTTTTTTGATCCGTAACGTTGTGCGCTGGAAGTTGGCGCGCATGCAGATATCATAATGAAGGCAGCAATCCCCAATAACACTTTCTTAAGAAACAAAATCATGTGTTGGTTATCCTAAATAAGCTCTGAGATTCTTGCTTCTCGAAGCATGGCGCAATCTGCGGATTGCTTTTTCTTTTATCTGGCGAACTCTTTCACGGGTAAGATGAAATTTCTCACCTATCTCTTCAAGCGTAAGAGAGTGTTCTTTGTTCAACCCAAAATATAGATTGATTACCTCGGCTTCTCTTTCAGATAAAGTTGATAGAGCGCGTTCAATTTCCCTCTTCAAAGATTCAGTCATCAATTTATAATCCGGAGAAGGTTGTTCATCACTTTCCAAAATATCCAGCAAGCGATTCTCTTCACCTTGAGCAAAAGGCGCGTCCATAGAAACAGCGCGTCCGGCTATTTTAAGCGTGTCGGAAACTTCGCTAATATCCATTTGAAGTTCTGAAGCTAATTCTTGCGCGCTTGGTTCACGCTCGTATTCCTGTTCAAGACTGCTGTAGGCTTTTCCAATCTTATTAAGTGCGCCAACTCTATTCAGAGGCAAACGTACAATTCTAGATTGTTCTGCAAGCGCTTGAAGTATTGATTGGCGAATCCACCAAACAGCGTAAGAAATAAATTTGAATCCGCGTGTTTCATCAAATCTTCTTGCGGCTTTAATCAACCCAAGATTTCCTTCGTTGATTAAATCGCCTAGCGAAAGCCCTTGGTTCTGATATTGTTTTGCAACAGAAACCACGAAGCGCAGATTTGCTTTCACTAATTTTTCGAGCGCAAGTTGATCGTTCTGACGGATACGGATTGCAAGTTCAATTTCTTCATCCGGAGTTAAGAGATCAACTTTACCGATTTCTTGAAGATATTTATCTAACGATTGACTTTCTCTGTTCGTAAATTGTTTCGAGATTTTCAAACAGCCTCCTGCTTGCGATCAACATTTATAGAATCTACAATCCCCACAATAGTTGCGTCAACCGGAGCCATATCAACATCAAGCGGAATTACAGCTTCGCTCGCCGTAACATAAAAAATTATCTCTCCGGCACCGGCACCAACTGTATCGAGCGCTATTAGCGGCTCGCCGGTTTTTTCCAGCAATGAATTAATCGGCTGAACAAACTGCATTTTGTAGCCGGTTACAGCTTCATACTTTTTCGTAGCCCAAATTGTACCAATCACTTGTCCTAAGTACATCAAACGTCCACAGTTTTTTTCTTGTTGTCTTTAACTGATATATCAAGTTTATCAACAATTGCCATTATAACCGCGTCAACCGGTTTATTTTTTGTGAATGTTGTTTGACGAGCCGAACTTCCTTGTGCAACAATTACAACTTCGCCAACGCCGGCACCAACGCTGTCAACAGCAATTACGGTGGAATCTTTTGGATTGTAATCGAGATCGAGCTGCCGGACAATTAAAAACTTAGCTCCAACCAGCGCCTCATCTTTTCTGGTTGACCAAACCGTACCAATAACTTTTCCTAGTAGCAAATCATCCTCTCAATTCTTTAGGTGAGATAACTTTTATCCCGCTATTGCGGAATCGCTCAATATCATTTGTCAATATAGGCAGTTTATTATTTTTTGCAAGAGTACACACAAGAGCGTCTCGCACGGACGCAACTTTATTAAAAAATTCAGTAATGTTCAAACTGTAGCGCTGATGAATTCCCAGAACATTAATGGCGTAGAGAACCGAATTAACCGCTTCTTTTTGTTCCTCATCTTTACAATTGAAATAGAGCTCTGAGGCAGTAATAACAGAAGTGAAACAAATTCCTTGTGTCATAGCAAGTTCTAAAACCGAAGGACCGGATAAATCGTGTTGAGTTAAGTGCTCAACTAAAATATCCGTTTCGATTAAGAACTCAGCTTGTGTTTTCATACTTGGAATGGTTGAATTTGGAAACCGGAAGCGGAGAGCTTTCCTTTGGATTGTAAGAATTTTTCTATCACTTCATCCGGCAACTTTTGCAATTCTTTTATACGAACAAACATTTCTTCTTTAGTAAGATTCTTGTTCTGTTCTTCCTGCCCGGATTTGTTTTGCATCTCATTCATTCAGAAAGCTTTTTCCTTCCAAAGCATTGTTTACTTTAAAATAGTGAGCAACCGTTTGAGCCACGTCTGCATAGGTATTTCTCACACCAAGATTTTTGCCCGGTATATTTTTTCTAAAATAGAGCAGCGGAACATACTCTCTTGTGTGGTCGGTCGAAATATCTGTTGGGTCATTTCCATGATCGGCAGTAAGAATCAGATGGTCGCTTTCATCCAGCGCATCAACTATTTCCGGTAAGCGAGCATCAAACTCTTGCAAAGCTCTGTGGTAACCTTCGGCATCGTTGCGGTGACCGTAGTAAACATCAAAATCAACCAAGTTGGCAAACAAGAAACTGTTCTTCGCAGATTTGTTAGTCGCAATAATTTTTTCAATTCCCTCTTGGTTGGATTTTGTTTTTTGCTGATGTTTAATTCCACTATAATTAAAAAGATCGTTAATCTTGCCGATACCGTAAGTTTCAATTCCAAGTTCGGAGAGATAATTCAAAATCGTAGGTGATGTTGGATCAATGGAAAAATCTTTCCGGTTTGTTGTGCGTGTAAATTTTCCATCTTTAGTAATAAAGGGACGCGCAATGATTCGCCCGACTTCGTGCTCTCCAATCATAACTTTGTCGCGGGCAATTTTGCAAATCTCATACTGCCGTTCAATCGGAATAATTTCTTCGTGAGCAGCAATCTGAAAGACGCTGTCGGCAGAAGTATAAATAATCGGGAATCCGGTCTTGCAATGTTCTTCACCAAGTTCATCAATAATCAGTGTGCCGGAAGCTGTACAATTAGCTAGAATTCCTTTCAATTCGGTCTCAGCAAGAAACCTATCAATCACATCTTTAGGAAATCCATTTGGGTAGACGGGGAATTCTTTTTTTGTAATTACTCCGCCAAGTTCCCAATGCCCGGTTGTAGAATCTTTGCCGAGAGATTGTTCTGCAAGTTTGCCGTACGAAGCAAGCGGTGCTTCAGCCGGCTCAACGCCTAAAATCGGATTGATGTTGCCGAGTCCAAACTTTTGAAGATTCGGCAGATTCAAGCCGCCAAGTTTTTTTGCCATGTTGCCGAGTGTGTCGCTTCCTTTATCTCCATATTTTTCAGCATCGGGCATTTCACCAATCCCGACACTATCGAGTACAACTACAATAAAATTATTCAATGAATTTCCTTTAGTTGGTGCTTTTTACCGAATTGCCGCCCTTCTCAATTGCTTTCTTCAAAGCTAACTCGGCATTGTAAAGAATTTCTTGCGCGTCAATTTTTCCAATCGTTGATGCAACACCAATCGAGACAGTAAATGTAGATTGTTTAGAGACCACCGGTATCGGCTTACGGGCAATTTTAATTCTCAATTTTTCCGCCCACAGAAAAACATCCTTTGGAGCAGTATTGAAGAAGTAAACTGCAAAAACTTTTTCGCTTAAACGTCCGAACAAGTTCATCGGGGTCATTTCTTCTCTGATCATTTGACCAACTGCACGAAAAACTTTCGGGAATGGATCGCCTTCAAACAGAGACTGCTGCTCTAGCAGTTCATCAACTTTGATTAAAGCTACCGCGCCTTGCACTGTAAGTTCTTTACTCTTAACAAGATCAATCGTAAACCGTTCTAAGAATGAATCGTAATTCAAAGCTTTGGTTTCAATATCATGAGATAGGAAAGAACGCAAAATTGTAACAGAAGAATATGAATGTAGTATGAACGCGAAAATCTTTGTAGCATTTTTAATGAAGGCAACTTCATTATTTGAGTAAACATTTTTCTTTAAGCTCTCAAAGCAGAGAACACCGTAATTCTGATCATCGTAAACAAGTGGCACAGCTAGAAAAGAACCATCAAAATGAAAATCTTCATTCTTAGAGAAGCGAGGCGGAATTTCAGTGTTGGAAGTATCATCTATCTTAACCGGGGTTGTGCTAAGTATTGCTCTGCCTACAAGTGTTCCGGTTAAATCAATTTCCAATCCGTGACCAATATATTTTAGAGAGGTCTTGTTAACAATCTTTGCAGTTTTGAATTTATGTTCGTTCGGTTCGTAAGTAACTAATGTAAAAACGTCCCATTCAATTAAGCCATGCACTGCGGTTTCAATAGCTTGGAATAACTCGCTCTCGGATTCATATTTTCTATCGTAAGAGAAAATATCAACCAAAGTTTTTAAACGTTGCTCTGCTTGCGACTCAGCAAACTTTTCCTCAAATAGATTAATGATTACGGAAATCACGCGAACGATTCTGCCAAGCGAGTAAACTTGTTCAATTCCAAATGCATCGTTCATCTTAGAATCAAGCACAAGAATTCCGGTTAACGCTTTGCCGTAAAACAACGGTACGCCAACGAAGCTCTTTATTCCCTGCGGCTGATTGTAATAGCGCAGATTATCTGCCTCTGCGTTCGAGGTAATATCCGTAAGGATTTCCGGCTCTTCTTTCTGAACAATCTTGCCGAGAATATCATCCTCTAATTCAAATTTTTGTTTAGTAATCTGAGTAGAAGCTGAGACGTGTCTTTCGAGAGTTAGTCTTTTGCGTTTGGCGTTATACCAAAAGAACGCAGCTGTGTGAGCCATGTAAGCGTCTTTAATTACACTTAGAATTTTTTCGAGAACAAAACCGAACTGTTCATCCTGACTTACATCGGTTGGTAATTCTTCAAGGACAATGCTTTCAAAATTCTTTTTGAAATCCGCCGGTTTAAAAACATCGCCGCTGCTGCTTTTGGGAATATTAGTGTTGAAATTTTCAGCTGTGATTATTTCAAGATTTTTATTCTTGGAAATGATTTTGAATTCTTCGCCGTGATCTGTTTCGTAACCGCCGGCTCTATAGATTGCCGGCTCATCAAGTCTATTATCCATTGGCGGAGGGGCTTCTTCTACTTTATTTGAATCACGGAGAAAAATTATGAAGCCGATATATATCACTAATATAACTGCGGCAACAGCGCGGTACATTACATCTTCGGTAAAAAATGGAATTGCCAGTAGTATTGGAATTATTGAAAAAGTTAATAAGCGCCGTTTACTTTTGTCGTCAAAACCCATTTAATACCAATTAATTAGTGATGCGATAAAGATTTATTTCTCAAATCAATAATAATAAAGTTCAGAGAATTTTTCATGAAAGGAACAGTCTGCTAATTAAGCTGATTATCTCTTTTCTTCCGGTCCCTTTTATAGAAGAAAAGTGAAACATGTTCTCGCCAAATATCAGTTCCGGGAAATACTCGTGAACAACTCTTTTAATGTTAGCCAGTTCTTTCTGGTTCAGTTTATCTACTTTGTTTAAGATGACAAAATATGGCAGTCCGAGTGAATTGATAAATTCATTTAACTCAATATCCGTCTGCATTGGCTCGTGACGGCTATCAATAAGGTGAAATACGATTTGATCATTTTTTTTGAGTGAGAAAAAACTATGAAGCAATTTCTGCCAAGCCTCCCGCTCCCCTTTCGAAACTTTAGCGTAACCAAAACCGGGCAGATCAACAAAGTAAAACTTGTTCTCAATTTTGTAATAGTTGATAGACCTCGTTTTACCGGGTGTTGAACTGGTTTTTGCAACTTTCGAGTTAAGTAATGAATTAACAAACGATGACTTCCCAACATTTGATCTTCCGCAAAGAACAACTTCCGGCAAAATCTCTTTAGGCAATTCAGTCAATTTATATACTGCTTTTACAAACTCGATTTTCTTCATTTTCTCTCATGCTTTACTAAGCAAAGCTTTTATTAATGCTGCAAAAGTATTCAAATAAACCGTGACTTACATTTTATAGGTATGTTTCTAAGCAAGAATTTTATAATTTTCAAAAGGGAGATACAAAGATATCTCCGGCATAAAGTTCAATCTTTTTGAAATTCTATTGGGAACTACTCATGAAACTTGAACTCATTGACTGGATAATTATTGCATCCACTTTAATTATCTGTTTTGTTCCGGCATTGTTCTACGGAAAGCGTGCCGGAAAAAGTACATCCGAATTTTTTGCTTCCGGAAGATCGGTACCCTGGTGGCTTGCCGGCCTTTCTATGGTTGCCACTACCTTCAGTAGCGATACTCCAAATTTAGTTACAGACATTGTACGTACTAATGGTGTAGCCGGTAACTGGGTTTGGTGGGCGTTTGTCCTCACTGGTGTAGCTACTGTTTTCTTTTACGCAAGGCTGTGGCGCCGCTCAGGTGTTATGACGGATCTGGAATTCTATGAACATCGCTACTCCGGCAAAGCCGCCGGATTTGTGCGCGGTTTCAGATCGGTTTATTTAGGCTTATTCTTCAACGTAATGATTATGGCAACCGTAAACCTAGCCGCTTGTAAAATTGCCGGAATCTTATTTGGAATGGAGCGTTGGCAAACACTGCTTCTTGTTGGTTCATTAAACGTTGTCTTTGCAACACACTCCGGTTTGTGGGGTGTACTCGTAATTGATATGATACAGTTCTTTATCAAGATGACTGCTGTTATTGCAGCGGCTTATTTTGCATTGCAATTACCACAAGTTGGCGGGTTAAGCGGTTTGGTTGATAAGCTTTCTAATGTAAAAGGTCCCGGCAACATTAACTATTTAAATATCTTGCCGGATTTTACAAGCAACTGGGATATTGCTGTAGCGGTATTTATAATGCCAATTGCAGTTCAATGGTGGGCAGTTTGGTATCCAGGTGCTGAACCGGGCGGCGGAAGTTATATTGCACAGCGCATGTTAGCATCAAAATCTGAGAAGGATGCGCTAGGTGCAGTTTTATTCTTTAACGTTGCTCACTACGTTCTACGTCCTTGGCCTTGGATTCTTGTTGGACTTGCTTCCATTATTGTTTATCCACAACTGTCGGATATTCAAACTGCGTTTCCAAATCTTGATCCAAAATTATTAGGGCACGATATTGCTTATCCGGCGATGCTAAAATTTCTTCCGGTTGGATTTATCGGCTTGATGGTTGGCGGTTTGATAGCCGCGAATTCATCTACAATTCTCACACACTTAAATTGGGGAGCTTCATATTTAGTACACGACTTCTACAGAAGATTTATAAAAACCGACGCTACTGAAAAACATTATGTTTTTGCGGGAAGAATTGCCACTGTATTTCTTTTCATTGTTTCATCTGCTCTAGTTTTCTTTCTTGACTCGGCGTTGGATGCTTTTCATATAATTCTTCAAATTGGAGCCGGTACTGGATTACTTTATTTATTACGATGGTTTTGGTGGAGAATAAATGCCTGGGCAGAAGTTGCTGCGATGGTTAGTTCTTTTGCAATCTCCATTGTTCTGCTCATTCTAAACAAAAATGGTATCGAGTTTTCAACTCACATTTCGCTCATAATAACAATTGCATTCACAACCATTTGCTGGGTAACCACTTCTTACATAAGCCCTCAAACAGATAAACAAACACTTATTGAATTCTACAAGAAAGTCCGTCCGTTTGGTCCTGGCTGGAAAGCAATTAAAATTGAAGCCGGCTTTACAGATAATGAGCTGGAAGAATCAAAGAATAATATCCCGCTTGGTTTACTTGGCTGGGTTTCCGGCTGCACAATGATTTGGTCTGCTTTGTTTACAGTTGGAAATTTTCTCTATGGACGATTGGAATTAGCGTTTATGCTGCTAACTGTTTTCGCTATCAGCACATTTATCTTAGTTAAAGTAGTTAAGAAAGTGTGGAATTAAGATCCGATTAGGATTTAAACAAAATAGTCCCGCTTGTGCGGGACTCTTTTTAATAAACATATCAAGAGAAGTTATTCAGCTTACTTCGATAGTCTCTTAGTCTTCTTCACTTTTGGTTCAGAATCAGCTTCTTTCTTAGCTTTAACCTTAGCAGGTTTCTTTTCAGCTTTTTCTGCTTTTGGTTTAGCTGCTTTCTTTTCTTTCTTCTCTTCTTTAGGAGCTTCAGCTTTTTCTTCAGCCGGTTTTACTTCTTCTTTTGCTTTCTTAGGGGCTTTAGTTTTTACGATACCGCTGTAATCAACTAACTCAATGATAGCCATTTCTGCACCATCACCTTTTCTTTGACCTAAGCGAACAACGCGGGTGTAGCCACCAGGACGATCTCCAATTTTAGTTACGATATCAGAGAACAATTCCTTTACAACAGCTCTATCAATAATGTCAGCAGCAATAATTCTTCTAGCATGTACAGAATCTGTCTTAGCTCTGGTAATCATTGGTTCGGCATAAGTTCTTAATGCTTTGGCTTTAGCTAAAGTTGTTTTAATTTTTTTATGCTTGAATAGTGCGGTAGCTAATAGTCTTAATGTTGCAGCTCTATGACTTGCAGTTCTACCAAGTTTTTTTCCTTTAACACTGTGTCTCATTCTTCAACCTTATGGAAATACTAGTTGTTTTCTGGTTTATCTTTTAAATATTTTTCTACGTCCATTCCAAACTCAAGACCGTAGTTATCAACAATCTCAAGCAATTCGGCTAAAGACTTGCGTCCAAAGTTTCTAAACTTGAGCATTTCGCTTTCATCTTTACGAACAAGATCAGCTAAGTTTTTAATGTTAGCTGCTTTCAAGCAGTTATGAGAGCGAACACTTAATTCTAAGTCATCAACGCTGGTAGTTAAAATCTTACGGAGTCTTTCTGCTTCAGCATCTTTCTCATTTTCAACTTTCTCTTCTTCCGGTTCAGATTCGAAATTGATGAACATTGCAACATGATCTTTCAAAATCTTGCCGGCGTTAGATAAAGCTTCCGAAGGTGTAATGGAACCGTCGGTTGTAATTTCGAGTGTTAGTTTCTCAAAATCATTTCTTTCGCCAATACGAACGTTTTCAACATCGTAACGTACGTTTACAATTGGTGTAAAGATAGAATCTATTGGGATAGTACCGATTGTTGATTCTGCAATTTTTTGCTCGTTACCCGGTACATAACCTTTGCCAATACCAATACGCAATTCAATATTTAATTTTGCATCGGCATTTAAGCGCGCAATGTGTTTCTCCGGGTTAAGAATTTCCAAATCCGGACAAGCTTTTTGTATATCAGCAGCAGTAAAAGCTTTATTACCACTTAGAGAAATTTCGCAACCGGTAATTTTTTTGTTGTTCAGTCTCATTCTAACTTTTTTCAAGTTAAGAATGATCTCAGTTACATCTTCAACCACTCCGGGAATCGTAGAAAATTCATGCAAAACACCTTCAATTTTAACAGCAGTAAAGGCAACACCGGTTAGAGAAGAAAGTAATACTCTTCTCATAGCATTTCCTAAAGTAACCGCAAAACCTCTTTCAAGTGGTTGTACAAAAAATCTTCCGTAATTCTCATTGCTGGAAGTATCGTCCATAACGATTCCTTCCGGCATTTTAATGAATGGATAGCTCATTTATAGTATCCTCTTTATAATTTTTACTTAGAATACAACTCAACAATGAGTTGTTCGTTAGCGTTCAATGGAATATCTTCTCTTTCAGGAACATTCATAAATGTACCGCTCAAAGAAGCCTTATCAACAGAAAGCCAAACATAAACGTTGTCTTTGGTTCTTCTTAATGAATTGTGGATTGCATCCAATTTTTTGCTTTTCTCGCGAACGGCAACAACATCACCGGCACCGAGCAAGAAAGATGGAATATCAACTACTTGACTATTTACCGTGAAATGTCCGTGCAATACTAACTGACGAGCAGATTTTCTTGAAGGTGCGAAACCGAGACGGAACACAACGTTATCCAATCTTCTTTCCAATAATTTCACAAGGTTAGCACCTGTAACGCCTTTTTGGCGGTTAGCTTTTTCAAAGTAATTGCGGAACTGAGTTTCGAGCAATCCGTAAATTCTTTTTACTTTCTGTTTTTCTCTTAATTGAACACCATATTCAGAAAACTTGGTGCGTCTGGAAAGTCCATGTTGTCCCGGCGCATAATTTCTTTTTTCAAGAGGACATTTTTCCGAAAGGCACTTAGTACCTTTAAGAAAAAGTTTAGTCTTTTCTCTTCTGCACAATTTGCAACTTGAACCAGTGTATCTTGCCATCTAAAAATTCTCCTATTAAACTCTTCTACGTTTTGGTGGTCTGCATCCGTTATGCGGTATTGGAGTCTGATCTTTGATAGATAAAATTTCCAATCCGGCAGTATTTAAAGCTCTGATAGCTGCTTCACGACCGGCGCCCGGACCTTTCACAAGCACATCTACTTTTCTTAATCCAAGATCGTGAGCTTCTTTAGCAGCTGCCTCGGCGGTAACTTGCGAAGCAAATGGTGTGTTCTTGCGAGAACCCTTAAAACCATTTTTACCGGCAGAAGACCATGAGATTGTGTTGCCGTAAATGTCAGTAATCGTAACAATCACGTTGTTGAATGAAGCCTTTATGTGTGCTACACCAACCGCATCAACGTGAACTTTCTTTCTCGTCTTTTTAACAACTTTAGCCAATTTAACTCCTCACAATAAAAAATTAATTATTACTTCTTAGCCGGAGTTTTCTTCTTGCCGGCTACAGTTTTACGTTTACCTTTTCTCGTTCTAGAGTTTGTTCTGGTTCTCTGTCCGCGCGCAGGTAATCCTCTTCTGTGTCTAATTCCTCTATACGTTCCTATGTCCATCAATCTCTTAATATTCTGTTGAACTTCGCTTCTTAAAGCGCCTTCAACTTTATATTCGTTAGTCATTATAGAACGAATCTTTGCTAATTCTTCTTCAGAAAGCTCGGATATTTTTTTATTAGGATTAACATTAGCTTTTGCTAAAATATCCGTTGATGATTTTTCACCAATACCGAATATGTAGGTCAATCCGATATAAGCTTTTTTATTCTTCGGTAAATCGATACCAGCTAAACGAGCCAAATCTATAACCTCCTAAGTTTAACCTTGTCTTTGTTTATGTTTTGGATTCTTGCAGATTACGCGCACAACGCCTTTCCTTCTGATAATCTTGCAATGTTCGCACATCTTTTTGACTGAAGCTCTAACCTTCATTCTAAAACTCCGTTATTTGTATCTGTAAGTAATTCTACCTTTGTTCAAATCGTACGGTGAAAGCTCTATTGCAACTTTATCACCAACCAAAATTTTTATAAAATGCATCCGCATCTTGCCGGATATGTGAGCTAATATTTCGTGACCGTTATCTAAACGGACTTTGAAAGTTGCGTTGGGCAACGTTTCACTTATTATTCCGTCTACTTTAATTGGTCCTTGTTTTGCCATTAGCTTACTGTTAATATCTCCGGTTTACCGTCTATTATCGCAATTGTATGTTCAAAGTGTGCAGAAGGCTCACCATCTGCTGTAAAAACCGTCCATCCATCTTCAGCTACATGAACTTTATAAGTTCCGCCGTTAATCATCGGCTCAATCGCCAAAGTCATACCATTCTTCAAAAGCGGACCGCTGTTTCTTTTTCCATAATTAGGAATTTGCGGTTCTTCATGTAAAAATCTTCCGCAACCGTGTCCGCATAAATCTCTTACAACACCAAATCCAAATGACTCTACATAATTCTGAATTGCGTAAGAGATTTCGCCAAGCCGATTTTTTTCTACCGCTTGCTCTATACCAAGGTAAAGAGATTTTTCGGTAGCATCCATCAATTTCTGTTTTGCTTCCGAGATATTTCCGACTGCAACTGTTAAAGCCGCATCGCCAAAATATCCTTTCTTCTCTACACCAACATCAATCGAAAGAATTTCACCTTCTTGAAGAACTCTGTTGCCGGGAATCCCGTGAACAACCTCATCATCAACTGAAGAACAAATTGTGCCCGGAAAATCAAAGGAGCCAGCTTGCGAATATCCTTTGAAGGCTGGACGGGCATCATTGCTTCTGATATAATCTTCAGCAATTTTATCCAGCTCTAATGTCGTTACGCCAGGTTTGGTGTAACGCTTCAATAATTGTAAAGTCTCAGCTACTATTTTACAGCTTTCACGAATTAATTCTATTTCGTTTCGGCTCTTTAATAAAATCACAGTCTAACTACGCTCTTCTACCTTTAATTTTTCCGGACTTCATAAATCCGTCGTAATGTCTCATCAATAAGTGAGATTCAATTTGTTGCAGAGTATCCAAAGCAACACCAACTACTATCAGTAAGCTTGTACCGCCAAAGAATGATGCAAAGCTTGATGACACTCCTAAATATCTAACAAAATTTGGAAGAATTGCAACGATTGCAAGGAATACTGATCCCGGTAATGTAATCTTTGTCAAAATGTTATCAATAAAATCTGCTGTTTGCTTGCCGGGACGAATGCCGGGGACAAAGCCACCTTGCTTCTTCATGTTATCAGAAACATCTTGCGGATTGAAAGCAATCGCAGTATAAAAATAAGTAAAGAATATAATTAGTAAAGCCTCTGTCAAAGTATAGAACAACGATCCGTAAGATACATAGCCGGCTATACCGGAAAGGAATTCGTTGTTAGGAAAGAAAGAAAGCAATGTGCTCGGTATAAACACAATAGATTGAGCAAAGATAATTGGCATTACACCGGCTGTATTAACTCTTAAAGGAATATATTGAGTTACACCGCCATAAACCTTTCTGCCAACAACTCTCTTAGCGTATTGAACAGGAATTCTTCGTGTTCCTTGAGTAACAAAAATAACACCGGCAATAATTAAAACCATCAACGCAACAATTACAACTTCGATAACTAAATTGCGCTGACCGGCAACAATCATCTGATATTCATCTAATATAGCAAATGGAAAACGATCAATGATACCGATAAATATGATAAGAGAAATACCATTTCCCAAACCCTTTTCGGTAATCTGTTCGCCCATCCACATCAAGAACATTGTGCCGGAAGTTAAGATTACAATTGTTGAAAGAACCCATCCAAATCCGTAGATAGATTCCGGAACAGCTTTCAACTGATGAACGATAATAGAGCTTGTTCCCCAAGCCTGGAAAACACTAATCAGAACAGTGCCGTAACGTGTTAGCTGATTAATCTTTTTGCGTCCATCCTCTCCTTCTTTCTGTAATTTCTGCAAATAAGGAACTACTGCCCCGGCTATTTGCAAAACGATTGAAGCAGAAATGTAAGGCATAATGCCCAATGCAAAAATTGCGGCATTCTTAAATGCACCGCCAACAAAAAAATCATAAAAACCAAACAAGCTGTTTGATGATGAATTTGCTGTTGCAGCAGTTAGTGCTGCGGTATCAATTCCCGGTAAGGTAATGTGAGAACCAATTCTCACAATAATGAGTAAAGCAACGGTATAAAGAATACGCTGTCTTAACTCATGAATCTTAAAAATATTACGGAAGGTTTCTTGTAGCTTTGCCATTAACCATTAATCTCTTTAGTTGTTCCGCCGACAGATTCAATTTTTTCTTTTGCAGAAGCAGAAAATTTAAAGGCTTCTACGTTCAACTTTGCTGTAAGTTCGCCATTGCCTAAAATCTTAAATGGCGCAGCAGCCTTAGAAATAGCGCCGCTTTTGTAAAGACTAACTGCGTTAATTACACCGTCTGTTACTTTCTTATCATCAACTAATTTTTGTAAAGTGCTTAAGTTTATAACTTGATATTCAACTCTAAACGGAGAATGAAAACCACGTTTTGGAACACGTCTTTGCAAAGGCATCTGACCGCCTTCAAACCAAGCGCGGAATTTTGCACCAGCGCGTGAGCGTTGACCGTTTTCTCCACGTGTTGCAGTTCCGCCGTGTCCGCTTCCTTCACCGCGGCCAATTCTTTTAACTTTTTTGTGCGAACCTTTAGCAGGTTTAAGATTACTTAAAATATCCATTTATTCCTCTTTACGCTTCAATTTCTTCTACTTTAACAAGATGCGATACTTTTCTAATCATACCTCTAATTTGAGGAGTATCGTTTTTGACTACAAAGTGTTTCGGTCTTGCAAGACCCAAAGCTTCAATTGTTCTTTTCTGTGGAACCGGTCTATCTATAACGCTTCCGGTTTGTGTAATTTTAATCTTTGCCATCATTTCCTCAATTACGAATTAAATAACTCTGAAACAGACATTTTACGTTTAGCAGCCATTGTACGTGCATCCATCAAGCTAAGTAACGCAATTAAAGTAGCTTTAACTTGGTTATGCGGATTGCTTGATCCCAACGATTTAGTAAGGATATCGGAAACACCGGCAGCTTCAAGAACCGCACGAACTCCACCACCGGCAATCAAGCCAGTACCAGGTGTGGCTGGTTTCAATAATACTTTACCGGCGCCAAATTTACCTTGAACCGGATGCGGAACTGTACCTTTCAAGAGAGGAACTTTATAAACATTCTTCTTAGCATCGTCAATTCCTTTCGAAATTGCATCAGTTACTTCATTTGCTTTTCCGAGACCTACGCCAACGTGTCCGTTGCCATCGCCAACAACTACAATTGCGTTAAAGCTAAAACGGCGACCGCCTTTTACTACTTTAGCAACTCTGTTGATATGAACGATTTTCTCTTTAAGATTATCAAGACCCGATACTTTTTTGTACTTCAAATTCAATTTTGTCTCTCCTGTTTACGAACTTTTTTGTTTTCGCTACTTATATAAACAAACTTAATCATCATCTTTGCTGCCGGGAGAGGAGTCGAACCTCTACAGACGCCTCCAAAGGGCGTTGTCCTGCCATTAGACGACCCGGCAATTAAGCTCGCCGGTAAGCGAACTAAACTTTAAGGCCTCCTTCACGGGCGCCTTCAGCAACTGCTTGAATTCTACCATGATAGCGTAAACCACCACGGTCAAAAACTACAGTTTTAATTCCTTTTTCTTGAGCTTTTTTAGCTACAAGTTTACCAACTATTTTGCTTTTAGATACTTTACCTTTTGCAGCTTTGATTTCTTCGCCTAATTCTTTCGAAAGAGTTGAAGCTTCTGCCAAAGTTACTCCGGAAGTATCATCAATAACCTGAGCATAAATATTGCTAAGGCTGCGGTAAACACATAATCTTGGTCTTTCAGCAGTTCCGGAAACTTTTTTACGAACTCTAACGTGCTTTCTGCTTCTTGATTTATTGTCGCGTGAAAACATTTTCAAACTCTCCTATTACTTACCAGCTGTCTTTCCAGCTTTACGAATAATCTTTTCAGTGGAATACTTAACGCCTTTACCTTTATATGGTTCCGGTTTCTTGAAGGAACGAATTTTTGCGGCAACCATTCCAACTAATTCTTTATCAAAACCGCTTACTTTAACTTGTGTTGGAGTTACAACTTCCATCTTAATGCCAGTAGGCGGAATGAAATATATTGGATGCGAAAAACCTAAGTTGAATAAAACTGCTTCGCCTTTAGCTTCAGCTTTGTAACCTACACCAACAATATCAAGCTGCTTTGTGTAACCTTCGCTAACACCTTTAACCATATTCTGAAGAAGCGCGCGTGTTAATCCATGCAGAGATTTATTTTCTTTTGTATCATCTGGTCTGGTTACAATTACTTCATCACCTTGAAATTCAATTTTCATATTGGGATGAACTTTTAATGTCATTTCACCCAACTTGCCTTTTACATTAAGAACGTCGGCTTTCTGTGTTACCGTAACGTCTTTAACTATTTTAACCGGTTTTTTACCAATACGTGACACTTTAGTTTTCCTCGTATAAAATTTTTACCAAACTTGGCAGACTAACTCGCCGCCAACCGATTCTTTCTTTGCTTGCTTGTCTGTCTTCAAACCACTTGGTGTTGAAAGGATTGATATTCCTAATCCACCAAGAACTCTCGGAATTTCATCGCTGCCAACATAAGTTCTTAAACCGGGAGTGCTTATTCTCTTCAAACCGGTTATTGATGGAACTCCGTTAACATACTGAAGATGAACTCTCAAAACATTCTGTTTATTATCTTCAATTACGTTATAATCTTTGATGAACTTCTGTGTTTTCAATATTTCAGCAAGACCAATTTTCATTTTTGAAGATGGAATTTCGACATATTTTTTTCTTGCTTTAACTGCGTTTCTAACACGTGTTAAGAAATCTGCAATCGGATCTGTTGCTGGCATTTACATTCTCTCCTTAATTACCAACTTGATTTTTTAAGTCCAGGAATTTCACCGCGCAAAGCCATCTCGCGCAAAACTAAACGTGACACACCAAACTTTCTATAGTAAGCTCTTGGTCTTCCTGTCATCTGGCATCTGTTTTTCAAACGTGTGACAGAAGAATTTCTTGGAAGAAGTTGAAGAGCATCATAATCACCCTTTTCTTTCAACTCTTTTCTAATCTCTGCGTACTTTGCGTGCAACTTACGTTTTTTGACTTCGCGTGCTAATAAACTTTTTCTTGCCATGATTACCCTTTGGTTTATTCTTTCTTTCTGAACGGCATACCGAAAGCTGCAAGGAGCTCGTATGCTTCTTTATCTGTCTTAGCAGTAGTTACAAATGTAATATCCATTCCAAGTACTCTTGTAACTTTATCGGAGTTGATTTCCGGAAAGATAATTTGTTCTTTGAGTCCAAGAGTATAATTACCGCGACCATCAAATGATTTATCCGGTATGCCCTTAAAGTCGCGCATACGTGGTAAAGCAATCGAAATAAATCTGTCTAAGAATTCATACATTCTTTCACGTCTCAATGTAACCTTAGCACCAATCTTCATTCCTTCGCGTAACTTGAAGTTGGAAATAGCTTGTTTCGCTATACGAACAGAAACTTTTTGTCCGGTAATTGTTTCAAGATCTTTTACAGCTTCATCCATAATTTTTTGATCTTGAGTAGCTTGACCAACACCCATGTTAACAACAATCTTGTGCAACTTTGGAACTTGCATCAAAGTTTTGTAGCCAAGTTGCTCTTTCAACTTAGGAACGATCTCTTTAGCATACTTTTCTTTTAAGCGTGCCGGAATTTTAACTTCAACAACCTTAACAGCCGGTTGTTTTTCTTTTACCGCAGCAGCTTCTTTTTTAGGTTTCTGCTCTTTTTGTACTTTTTGATCTTTTGCCATCGTAAATCCCTATTTATTAGCCAAGCATTTCGCCGCTTGATTTGCTTACTCTAACACTTTTCTTTTTTCCGGTTTTATCATCAACGATGATCTTTGAACCTATTCTTGTTCCCTTTCCGGATTTTGGATCGAGAATCATAACATTGGAAACATTAATTGGAGCTTCTTTTTCAGTAATTCCACCTTGTGGATTCTTCTGAGTTGGTTTTGTATGACGCTTGCGAATGTTAACACCTTCAACAATCACTCTGTTCTTGTCAACAAAAACTTTCAAAACTTTACCGGTTTTACCATTATTGTTTCCGGATATTACTACTACAGTATCATTCTTTCTTATTTTCATTTTCTCTTATCCTTATAATACCTCTGGAGCCAGAGAAATTATCTTCATGAATTTTTTGTCACGCAATTCTCTTGCTACAGGTCCAAAGATACGTGTACCTCTTGGTTCGCCTTGTGCGTTGAGAAGTACGGCAGCATTTTCATCGAATCGGATATAAGAACCATCGTTTCTTCTTACTTCTTTTTTGGTTCTTACAATTACCGCGCGAGAAACTTCGCCTTTCTTAACTCCGCCACCGGGAATTGCGGTTTTAACACTCACTACAATTACATCACCAACTGAAGCGTACCGGCGGTTAGAACCACCTAATACTCTTATGCAGCGAACTTTTTTCGCTCCGGAATTATCCGCTACAACTAAATTTGTTTCTTCTTGTATCATGACAAGCTGCTCCTCATCAAACTTTATTACTTGGCTTTTTCAACTATTTCTACTAAACGCCATTTTTTTCTTTTACTCAAAGGACGTATTTCCATAATTTTTACAACATCGCCGATTTTGCACTCATTGTTCTCATCATGTGCCATCAACTTTGTAGTTTTCTTGAAATACTTTTTATAGATCGGGTGTGCAACGCGTCTTTCGATAGCAACTACAATGCTCTTCTGCATTTTATTGCTTACAACCGTTCCAATCTTAGTTTTTCTTAAACTTCTAGTTTCCATTTAAACCCAAATTCTCCTTATTTAACTTCCTTCGAGGTTTTTGCTTCCTGCGTTTCTCTTTCCTTAAGAATCGTCTTCATCTTAGCAATATCCTTCCTTGTATTGGTGATCTTTGCTGTGTTGGTAAGATTCTTAAGTTCAAGTTGAAATCTTAAGTCGATCATGTTTTTTTGTTCTTCAAGAATTCTCTTCTTGATTTCGTCTGTCGACATTTCTCTTATTTGATAGATCTTCATTTTAAGTCAAACCTTGTTATGATTCTAAATCCGGTCTTTGTACAATTTTTGTTTTAATTGGCAATTTATGTGCAGCAAGAACTAAAGCTTCGTGAGCGGTTGTACGATCTACACCACCAATTTCAAACATAATTCTTCCGGGTTTAATAACCGCTACCCAAAACTCCGGAGCGCCTTTACCTTTACCCATTCTTGTTTCAAGTGGCTTTTTAGAAACCGGTTTATCCGGGAAGATTCTGATCCATACTTTTCCGTCTCTCTTCATTTGACGTGATAGAGCAACACGGCAAGCTTCAATCTGACGGCTTGTAACCCAAGCTGGCTCTAAAGCTTTCAAACCATAATCACCAAAATTTACTAAGTGACCGCGCGTAGCTTTACCTTTTCTTCTTCCTCTTTGCGCTTTTCTAAATTTTACTCTTTTCGGCATTAACATTGAAAAAACTCCTCAAACTCTATTCTTTAGTCGGTTGAACGTTTACCTAAAATTTCTCCGCGGCAGACCCAAACTTTAATTCCAATGGATCCATAAATTGTTTCTGCTCTGCCGTTTGCGTAATCTATATCCGCTCTAATTGTGTGAAGTGGAATTCTACCTTCTTTGTATTGTTCAGTTCTCGCCATTTCAGCTCCGCCAAGACGGCCGGCACACATAATTCTAATTCCTTCAGCACCCATTCTCATCGCGGATGTTATTGCTTGTTTCATTGCGCGGCGGAAAGAAACTCTACCTTCAATTTGTTTAGCAATATTTTCAGCAACCAAATACGCATCTAATTCCGGTCTCTTCACTTCTGTAATTTGAATCTTAACTTCTTTGTCTGTGATTTTCTTTAATTCTTCTTCGATCTGAGCAATTTCTTTACCGCTCTTTCCTATAACAACACCCGGTCTTGAAGTATGAATTGTTAAAATCACGTTCTTAGATGTTCTATCAATCTTGATCGAAGAGATACCGGCATTTTGTAATCTTTTGCGGATATAAGTTCTAAGCTTCTTATCCTCGAGCAATTTTGGTGCGTAACTTTTGTTTTCGTACCAATTTGAATCCCATCCCTTAATAACTCCGACTCTAAAACCAGTTGGATTAGTCTTCTGACCCAAAACTTCCTCCGATTACTTTTTCGTTGCTACAACAATTGTAACGTGATTAGATCTTTTTCTTATTCTGTATGCACGACCCATAGGAGCCGGCGAAATTCTTTTGATAGTTGGACCTTGATTTACGAACGCTTCTTTAACAAACAAATCAGAAACTTCATGCTTAGTATTGTCATCCTTGTTCATCAAGTTTGATACAGCAGATCTTAAAACTTTCTCAGCCGGTTTAGAAGGATGCTTTGGCGAGAAGTGTAAAATCTCAATTGCTTGATCAACTGATTTTCCTCTGATCAAATCAATAACCAATCTCATCTTACGTGGTGAGGATCCAATATATCTGTGAGTAGCTTTTGCTTCCATTCTCTATTACCTCAATATCACTTTACTTTGGTTGCTTTTTCTGCTTTAGTACCCGGATGACCTCTAAAAATTCTGGTCGGAGAAAACTCGCCTAACTTATGACCAACCATGTTTTCAGAAATGTAAACCGGTATCATTTTATTACCGTTATGCACTGCAATTGTGTGTCCAACAAAATCAGGTGTAATTGTGCTCGATCTTGACCAAGTCTTAATAATTTTCTTCTGATTTTTATCATTGAGCGCTGTGATCTTCTTAAGAAGTTTCACATCAATGAATGGACCTTTTTTGACTGATCTTGGCATATTCTACTCTTACTTAGTTCTTCTCTTAACAATAAATTTATTAGTTGGATTCTTTCTCTTACGAGTCTTGAGACCTTTTGCTTTTTGGCCCCATGGTGAAACTGGATGGCCACCGCCTGAAGTTTTACCTTCACCACCACCCATTGGGTGATCTACTGGGTTCATCGCAACACCACGAACGTGAGGTCTAATTCCTAACCATCTGCTTCTGCCCGCTTTACCTAAACTAATGTTTTCATGATCTGCATTACCAACTGTACCGTATGTAGCCATACATTCAATCGGAACTTTTCTAACTTCACTGCTTGGCATTTTCAATAACGCCATGTTTCCTTCTTTAGCAAGCAATTGAATAGAAGCACCGGCTGTTCTTCCTAACTGTCCGCCTTTACCAGGTTTCAATTCAACATTGTGTATGAAAGAAGCAAGTGGCATTTCCTTTAACGGAAGGGCGTTACCTACTTTGATTTCAATTCCACTACCGCTCATTACTGAATCACCAACCTTTAAACCGTCAGGAGCTATAATGTATCTCTTCTCTCCATCAATGTAATGTAACAAAGCAATTCTTGATGTACGGTTCGGATCATATTCAATCGAAAATACTTTTGCTGCAATGTTCTTTTTATCTCTCTTGAAATCAATGATTCTGTATTTCTGTTTGTGTCCGCCGCCTCTGTGTCTGGAAGTAACACGACCATGATTATTTCTTCCGCCAGATTTTTTAATCGGGGCTGTCAAAGATTTTTCCGGCGTTGTTCTTGTTATCTCATCGAATGAAGAGATAGACATAAATCTTGTTCCGGGGGTATTTGGTTTTAATTTTCTAATTGCCATTAATCAGCTCCAACCTATGCTTGACCGAATATGTCTATCGTTTGACCCTCTTTCAAGGTTACGACTGCTTTCTTATACTTTGATGTTCTGCCTGCAAAACGTCCCTTCTTTGTAAACTGACTTCTCGATTTACCAGGATGACGGACAGTATTAACAGATGCTACATCAACATTAAATTTTTCTTTTACCGCCTTTGCGATTTCAATTTTATTAGCATCAATAGCAACCATAAATCCAAATTTATTTGGAAGCTTCTCGCTAATTTTTGTCATCTTCTCAGTTATCAAAGGGCGTATTAAAACACTTTTCATTTTCGAACCAGATTAGTTAATTGTACTTTCTAAAAGATTAACTGCGCTCTTCTGCAATAACAAGATTTGATTATTAACCAACTCGTATGCAGATGCTTTACTTGCTTCAAGAACTTTTACTCTTTCAACATTTCTTCCGCTCATGTAAACATTTTTCTTGTAACCATCTGTAAGGAATAAAGTTTTCTTTCCACTCAGATTTAGAGCATTGAGAATTGTTACAAAGTCTTTTGTTTTTGGTCCTTCAAAATCGAAATCCTCAACAACCATAATTTGAGTTGCTTTAGCTTTGTAGGAAAGAGCAGATTTTCTAGCTAAAGACAAAACTTTCTTATTCAATTTTTGTCTGTAACCATGTGGCTTTGGTCCGAAAATTCTACCACCGCCAACCCAAATTGGAGAGCGAGATGTACCGGCACGAGCGCCGCCACGGCCTTTTTGCTTCCAAGGTTTCTTTCCACCACCGCTAACTTCACTTCTCTCTTTACTTTTGTGTGTTCCTTGTCTTTGGTTAGCCAAGAAAGCTTTTACTGCTAAGTAAAGTACGTGATCATTCGGTTCGATTTCGAAAATCTCTTTCGATAGTTCTACACTATCGCCAGATTTTGTACCGTCTTTTTTATAAACTTCTAATTTCATCTTATCAAACTTATTTATTGATGGCAACAATTGAATTAATAGATCCGGGAACTGCACCCTTCACCATGATAATATTCTTTTCAGCAATAATCTTTACAACTTTCAAATTTCTAATTGTAGTGTTTTCGAAGCCCATTCTTCCGGCCATTCTCTGACCTTTGAATACACGTGAAGGATAGGATGAAGCACCGATGGAACCAGGAGCTCTTTGTCTATCGCTTTGACCGTGAGTAGCAGAACCAACACCGGCAAAACCGTGTCTTCTAACAACACCCTGGAAACCTTTACCTTTGTTTCTGCCGGATACTTTTACTTTATCGCCAATGGTGAAAATAGCGGTTGTAATTTCATCTCCAACTTTGAAAGAAGCTGTATCAAAGTTCTTGAACTCCTTAAGCAACTGAGGAGCATTCAAACCAACTTTAGAGTAAAAACCTTTCAACGGTTTGTTGATATTTTTCTCTTTCTTCACACCAAAACCAATTTGAAGCGATTCATATCCGTCTTTTTCTTTGGTCTTGACAGAATAAACTTTACACGGACCAGCTTCTAAAACTGTTACCGGAATAATTTGTCCGTCTTCAGTAAATATATTTGTCATTCCTAATTTTTTAGCTAACAAGCCAGGCATTTCATTCTTCCTATAACTTAATCTCGATATCAACGCCAGCAGGAATATCTAACTTGCTAAGCGCATCAACAGTTTTGTTGTTTGAATTGTGAATATCAATGATTCTTTTGTGAGCCCTAATTTCAAATTGTTCTCTGGACTTTTTATCAACGTGTGGAGATCTCAACACAGTAAATACTGTTCTGCGTGTAGGAAGCGGAATTGGACCACTGACAACAGCTCCAGTACTTTTAACAGTTTTAATAATCTTCTCTGTTGATTTGTCAATCAAAATATGATCGTATGACTTTAGCTTGATTCTAATTTTCTGACCGGGCACTTTTAATAATCTCCTTGTTATACACATTGAAGGCGTTCGCACTGCAAACGCCTTCATTTTTTATCATCAATTATTATTTGATAATCTTAGTTACGAAACCAGCACCTACTGTTCTACCACCCTCGCGGATAGCGAACTTCAATCCTTCTTCCATAGCGATTTCAGAAATCAAATCAATTTTCAATTGAACGTTATCACCAGGCATAACCATCTCGGTTCCTTCAGGAAGAGTAGCAACACCGGTAACATCTGTTGTTCTGAAATAGAACTGAGGTCTGTAACCGTTGAAGAATGGTGTATGACGGCCACCTTCTTCTTTTGAAAGGATGTAAACTTTGCCTTCAAAAATTGTATGAGGAGTAATAGAACCGGTTTTAGCAAGAACCATTCCTCTTTCAATTTCAGTTTTATCAACACCACGTAACAATAAACCAGCGTTATCACCAGCCATAGCGGAATCGAGCTCTTTACGGAACATTTCGATACCGGTTACAACTGTTTTCTTGTGAATACCTAAACCGATTAATTCAACTTCTTCGTTCAATTTCAATGTTCCTCTTTCAACACGACCGGTAGCAACTGTACCACGACCGGTGATTGAGAAAACGTCTTCCACCGGCATCAAGAATGGCTTTTCAGCACTTCTTTCTGGAACCGGAATGTAGGTATCGCAAGCTTCCATAAGATTCCAAATACAAGTATATCTTTCGTCTGAAGGATCAGCATTTGAAGAACCGGCTTCTAAAGCATGAAGAGCTGAACCACGGATGATCGGTATTTCATCGCCTGGGAATTCGTATTTTGTTAATAATTCTCTCAATTCCATTTCGACTAAGTCAACTAATTCTGCATCGTCCATTGCGTCAACTTTATTCAAGAAAACAACCATCTTCGGCACACCTACCTGGCGAGCTAAAAGAATGTGTTCACGTGTTTGAGGCATAGGACCATCAGTTGCAGCAACTACTAATATAGCGCCGTCCATTTGTGCAGCACCGGTGATCATGTTTTTTACGTAGTCAGCGTGACCAGGACAGTCAACGTGAGCATAATGTCTATTTGCTGTTGAATACTCAACGTGAGCCGTAGCTATTGTGATACCACGTTCTCTTTCTTCAGGTGCATTGTCAATACTATCGAATGATCTTACTGCGGATAAACCTTTTTTTGCAAGTGCCATGGTGATGGCTGCTGTAAGAGTAGTTTTACCATGGTCAACGTGTCCGATAGTACCAATATTGACGTGCGGTTTACTGCGGTCAAATTTTTCTTTTGCCATCTAAGTACTCTCCTTGTTATTATTATTTTTTGTATATGTAATTCTAATTAAGTTAAGCCGATTCAACCGACTTTTTAACTTGCGCTTTTTCAGTAATCTCTTCAGCGACGGATTTAGGTACTTCTGAGTAGTGCGAGAATTGCATGGAATATATAGCACGACCTTGTGTCATGGAACGCAACGTAGTTGCATACCCGAACATTTGAGCAAGCGGTACCATTGCTCTGATTACTTGCGCGTCTTTTCTCGAAGTAAAACCTTCGATTTTTCCTCTTCTTGAGTTAATGTCACCCATTACATCACCTAAATACTCTTCAGGAGTTGTAACTTCAACACTCATCATTGGTTCAAGAAGTATTGGTCCAGCTTTTAATGCGCCTTGTTTGAAGGCCATTGAAGCAGCAACCTTAAATGAAATTTCATCTGAATCAACATCATGGTAAGAACCATCGTATAACTTAGCTTTAACATCCACAACCGGATATCCAGCCAACACACCGTTACGCAATGCATCTTTTAAACCATTTATTACAGGATTAATAAACTCTTTTGGAACAGCGCCGCCAACAATTGCGTTCTCAAATTCAAAACCTTTACCAACTTCATTAGGTTCAAATTCAATCCAAACATGTCCAAACTTACCACGTCCGCCAGACTGTTTAACAAACTTACCTTCAGCCTGAACCTTTTTAGTAATCGTTTCTCTGTAAGCAACTTGCGGTTTTCCAACATTAGCTTCAACCTTAAATTCACGTTTCATTCTATCAACAAGAATTTCTAAGTGTAATTCACCCATACCGCTGATCAATGTTTGACCAGTTTCATCATCAACTTTAACTTTGAATGTCGGATCTTCATCACTAAGCTTAACCATAGCATCAGATAATTTATCTTGATCAGCTTTAGTCTTAGGCTCAATTGCAATCTGAATAACCGGTTCCGGGAATACCATTCTTTCCAAAATAATCGCATCATCTTCAGTACATAAAGTATCGCCTGTTCTGGTATGTTTCAAACCCACAACAGCGGCAATATCACCGGCACGAATACCATCTAAATCTTCGCGGTGATTGGCATGCATCTGTAATACTCTACCAACTCTTTCTTTCTTATCGCTAACAGAATTATATATATAAGAACCAGCTTCTAATGTGCCAGTGTAAACACGAATAAACGTTAATTTTCCAACAAATGGGTCCGTCATTATCTTGAAAGCAAGAGCCGCAAATTTTTCTTTCGGATCCACTTTTCTTTCGATGTGATCATTTTTATCAATATGATGAGCAGTTAAATTACCTGCATCCAATGGAGAAGGCAAGAAATCAACTACAGCATCCAGAAGTTGCTGTACACCCTTGTTCTTAAATGAAGAACCGCACAACACAGGAATAATTGTAGATTTAACAGTTGCCTCACGTAAAACTTTCCGAACTTCAGCTTCAGAAATTTCTTTACCTTCCAGATATTTTTCAAGTAAAGTATCATCAACGTCAGAAACGGCTTCAAGCATTTGAGTTCTATACTTTTGAGCTAGCGGCGCTAAATCAGCAGGGATTTCTACCTCTTCAAAGGTAGAACCAAGAGATTCTTCATTGAACATAACCGCGCGCATACTCATCAAATCAATAATTCCTCTAAACAAATCACCTTCGCCAACGGGAATTGTAATCGGAATAGCGTGTGCACCTAATTTTTCTTTCATCATTTCAACTGCGTGGAAGAAATCAGCACCAACTCTATCCATTTTATTAACAAAAGCAATACGCGGCACACCGTATTTATCAGCCTGTCTCCAAACTGTTTCGGATTGAGGCTCAACACCACCAACCGCACAGAAAAGAGCTATAGCACCATCTAAAACTCTTAAAGATCTTTCAACTTCAACAGTAAAATCTACGTGCCCAGGAGTATCAATAATATTAATTTGATGATCTCTCCATTCGGTAGTAGTCGCAGCACTAGTTATTGTAATGCCGCGTTCTTTTTCCTGTTCCATCCAATCCATAGTAGCAGCGCCATCGTGAACTTCTCCCATACGATGCAATTTGCCTGTATAGAAAAGAATACGCTCTGTGGTCGTAGTCTTTCCGGCATCTATGTGAGCCATGATACCAATATTTCTAACCTTGCTTATTTCTACTCTTTTGGTCGCCATCTAAAACAAAATCCCTTCTGTTACCACTTAAAGTGAGCAAACGCCTTGTTTGCTTCTGCCATTCTATGTGTATCTTCTTTTTTCTTAACTGCAGAACCTTCGTTGTTAGCAGCAGCCAGTAATTCGGCAGCTAACTTTCCAGCCATAGACTTGTCCTTTCTATCTCTAGAATATGTTCTAATCCATCTAAGTGCTAGTGCTATTCTTCTTTCCGGTCTAACTTCCATAGGAACTTGGTATGTAGCACCACCAACTCGGCGGCTTCTAACTTCAACTAAAGGTTGAACGTTTTGAAGAGCCTTTTTATAAACTTCTAAAGCTGGTTTTTTAGCTTTAGATTCCATCAATTCAAAACTATCATAAACAATGTTTCTTGCGGTAGACTTTTTGCCATGCCAAGTCAAATAATTAATCAGTTTTGCGACTAAAAAATCATTGAACTTTGGATCTGGTTTAATATACCTTTTTTCTGCTCTTTTCTTTCTCATAGTAATTATTTCGCTTTTGGTTTCTTAGCGCCATATTTAGATCTGGCTTTTTTGCGATCTTCAACACCGGCAGTATCTAAAGTGCCTCTTATAATGTGATAACGAACTCCCGGCAAATCTTTCACTCTACCGCCACGAATCATAACAATGGAGTGCTCTTGCAAATTGTGACCTTCTCCGGGTATATACGCTGTAACTTCTATGTGGTTTGTTAAACGTACACGAGCTACTTTTCTCAAGGCTGAGTTAGGTTTTTTAGGAGTAGTTGTGTATACTCTTGTACACACTCCTCTTTTCTGAGGACAACTATCTAGAGCAGGAGCTTTGCTCTTAGTTATTACTACTTTTCTCCCTTTTCTAACCAACTGGTTAATCGTTGGCACGCACTAACCTCCAATTTTACATATTTATAAAAATTCAGACTTCAAATTTATTGATTATCTGCTATCTTGTCAAGAAATACAGAATAAAATTTTAGTTTTTATGCTGTTTCTTTTTGTAAATCCTCGGTTTCTGTAGGCACCGGTACTTCAACTTCTTCACTTGATAGAATAATATTACGATATTTCTTTAATCCAGTACCAGCCGGAATTAAATGACCCATTACAACATTCTCTTTTAAGCCAATAAGATTATCAACTCTAGCTTCAGTAGCTGCGTTTGTCAGTACTTTTGTTGTTTCCTGGAATGAAGCAGCGGAAATAAAGCTCTCTGTTGAAAGTGCCGCATGTGTTATTCCTAGTAAGATGTTATCAAAAGTACCAGGTTCTGCATCTCTTGCGTGAATAGTTTTCTTTGTTTTTCTAGTCAAATCAGCATTAACCTCACGGTATTTGGTCTTTGTAATTAATTGACCAGCTTTATACTTCGACTGACCAGGATCTTCGATTGATACCATTTGTTTAACGCGCTCATTTTCATCATTTAGCTTATTACGATCAACAAGGTCTTCTTCGATGAAGTTAGTATCGCCAGCTGAAATAATCTGTAGTTTCTGTAACATTTGGCGCACGATAACTTCAATATGTTTATCGTTGATCTTAACACCTTGCAATCTATACACATCTTGAATTTCATTTACTAAATATTCCTGAACGGCATTTGTACCCTTTATCTTCAAAATATCATGAGGATCAATTGGACCGTCAGTAATTTTTTCGCCAGCCGGAATCTCATCACCTTCTTGAACAAGAATATGCTTACCATAAGGAACCGGGTAAATTTTCTGTAATGTCCCATCCAAAGATTCGATGATAATTTCGCGGGAACCTTTTTTACGGGCACCAAACTTAACGCGTCCTTCAATTTCTGAAACTACTGCCGGATCGTGCGGGCTTCTTGCTTCAAATAATTCGGTTACGCGTGGAAGACCACCAGTGATATCTCTTGTCTTAGAAGCTTGTTTAGAAATCTTAGCAAGGATTGTCCCTTGTTGGATTGACTCACCTTCTTCAACAGACAAATAGGCTCTTGTAGGAATGTTAAATACTTTTTCCTGACCGGTTGGGCTCTTAACCATGATACTTGGTGTTAGGTTCTTGTCCTTCGATTCAATAACAACTTTCTGAACGTGACCAGTTTGTTCATCAGCTACCTGTTGAAGAGTAACGTTGTCAATCAAATCAACAAAAGAAACAGAACCGCCGAAATCAGCAATAATTACAGCATTGTAAGGATCGTGGTTATATAGAGGTTGTCCTTTTTTAACTTGCTGTTCATCATCAACCATTATTTCTGCGCCATAAGGAATATCAAACTTCTTAATTTGACGATTATCATCATCAAAAATTCCCATTGCACCACGGCGACCAATTACAACTTTTACTTTACCAAAGAAATCTGTTTTTTCAACCAAGTTGATTTTATCGAAGAGTACAGTACCGGCTACGTTTGTTTCTACTTGAGATTGAGAAGCAATACGTGACGATGTACCACCCAAGTGGAATGTACGGAGAGTAAGCTGTGTGCCAGGTTCACCAATTGACTGAGCCGCAATAATTCCTACAGCTTCACCAATTTCTACAAGTGCGCCGGTTGTTAAGTTACGTCCGTAACACTTAGCACAAACACCACGTTTAGATTCGCAAGTTAAAACTGTACGAATGTAAACTTGATCAATGTTAGCCTCATCTATTTTTTCAGCTATTTCTTCAGAAATAAGGTCACCAGCTTCAACTAAAGTTTCATCTGTCTTCGGATCGTAAACATCTTCTTGAGCAACACGACCAATAATTCTTTCTGCGAGTGGTTCTCTTTCTTGTTCAACATCTTTAAGAGCTGTTACATAAATACCACGAATAGTACCGCAGTCTGTTTCCGAAATAATTACATCTTGAGCAACGTCGCATAATCTTCTTGTTAAGTAACCAGCATCAGCAGTTTTAAGAGCTGTATCTGCAAGACCTTTACGAGCACCGTGAGTTGAAATGAAATACTCAAGTACCGAAAGACCTTCCTTGAAGTTAGCAACGATTGGGTTTTCAATAATTTCACCGGCTTGACCGCTTAATGATTTTTGCGGCTTCATCATAAGACCACGCATACCTGCAAGTTGTTTTACTTGATCTTGAGAACCACGCGCACCGGAGTCAACCATCATGTGAAGCGAATTAAATCCGCCCTGATCAACTTTTAATCTGTCCATCAAGTGCTTAGCTACGTTGTTGGTTGTGTGTGTCCAAACGTCTATGATTTTATTGTAACGCTCAGCATCAGTAATCAAACCCTGTTCGTGTTCGCTTAAAATTCCACTTACTTTCTTATTCGAGTCATCAATCAACTTATCTTTTTCATCCGGAATAATCATATCAATGAAGCTGATTGAAATACCGGCAGCGGTTGCATAACGGAAACCAAGGTCTTTCAAGTCATCTAAGAATTTAGCAGTAACAACGTTTCCAAGTTTGATAAACATTCTGTAAATGAATCCCGAGAAGCTTTTCTTCATCAATAATTCGTTGATGAATCCAAGTTCTTTCGGAACAATTTGATTGAAGATAACACGACCAACTGTTGTCTCAATTACTTGACCTTCAATCTTAACTTTTATTTTTGAGTGTAACTCTACAACTTTATTATCATAACCGATCAATACTTCTTGAATGTCGCCAAATAATTTTCCTTCTCCCTTTGCACCTGAGCGAGCTTTGGTTAAATAGTACAATCCAAGAACCATGTCTTGAGTTGGAAGTACAATTGGCAAGCCGTTCTGTGGTGAAAGAATATTATGTGAAGACAACATTAAGATAGCAGCTTCAAGTTGAGCTTCGTAAGAAAGTGGAACGTGAACAGCCATTTGATCACCGTCGAAATCCGCGTTGAACGCTGTACATACAAGCGGATGCAACTGTATAGCCTTTCCATCAACCAAAAGCGGTTGGAAAGCTTGAATACCTAAACGGTGAAGAGTTGGAGCGCGGTTCAACATGATCGGATGCCCATCAATCAACTTTTCCAAGATTTCCCAAATCAACGCATCTTTTCTATCAACAGCTTTGCGTGCACTCTTTACAGTTTTGAAATGTCCGCGGTCAATTAATTTTCTAATTACAAACGGTTTGAATAATTCAACAGCCATATCTTTAGGCAAACCGCATTGATGTAATTTTAATTCCGGACCAACAACAATTACCGAACGACCGGAATAATCAACGCGCTTACCTAACAAGTTTTGGCGGAAACGTCCTTGCTTGCCTTTGAGCATATCACTTAAAGATTTCAAAGGTCTGTTACCATCGCTGCGAACTGCGCTTGAACGGCGTGAGTTATCAAACAAAGCATCAACAGACTCTTGAAGCATTCTCTTTTCATTACGAAGAATCACTTCCGGAGCTTTAATATCAATTAATCTTTTCAAACGATTGTTACGAATGATTACTCTTCTATATAAATCGTTCAAGTCGGAAGTAGCAAAACGTCCACCTTCAAGGGGAACGAGAGGACGAAGTTCCGGTGGAATAACCGGAATAACATTCATTACCATCCACTCCGGTTTGTTAGGAATCTTTCCTTCCTTTTCGCGGAAAGCTTCCAGCACTCTTAATCTCTTAAGAATGTCTGTGCGTTTCTGCTGAGATGTATCCGGACCCAATTGGGATTTCAATTCGCCAAATAATCTTTCGATCTCTGTTTCTTTTAATAATTCTTTTACAGCATCGCCGCCGATACGAGCAACAAATTTCTTAGGATCGTTATCTTCTAAGGAATCGTTTTCGTGCGGAAGCGAATTTAAAATTTCGTAATACTGATCTTCGCTGATGAGATCTAATCTCTTCAAACCGGTTGGACCAGGATTAAGAACAACATAAGATTCGTAGTAAACAATTTTCTCTAATTCTTTTGTTGTCATTCCAAGAATGTTACCAATCTTAGATGGCAACGCTTTGAAAAACCAGATGTGAACGATAGGAACTGCAAGTGCAAGGTGACCCATTCTTTCGCGGCGGACTGCTTTTAGTGTTACTTCAACACCGCAACGGTCGCACACAATACCTTTGTAACGGATACCTTTATATTTTCCGCATGCACATTCCCAATCTTTTACCGGACCAAAAATTTTCTCGCAGAACAAACCATCTTTTTCCGGTCTGAACGAACGGTAGTTAATTGTTTCCGGTTTGGTTACTTCACCATGCGATCTGCTTAATATATCATCGGGACTAGCTAAACCAATGGTCAGCTTTTCAATCATCTTTGTTTTATTTTCTTGCGGTTTTACTCGCATTGTAATTCTCCTTTAATCAAACTTGGTTGACTTAGTTAACTTTAATATCGAGACCAAGACCTTGTAATTCCTTGATCATAACGTTGAAAGCTTCCGGTATGTTTGGTTCCGGAATATTTTCACCTTTTACAATCGCTTCGTAAGTCTTAGCACGACCAGTAACGTCATCACTCTTTACAGTTAAAATCTCTTGCAGAACGTGAGCAGCTCCGTAACCTTCTAGAGCCCAAACTTCCATTTCTCCAAATCTCTGACCGCCGAACTGAGCTTTACCGCCAAGAGGCTGTTGCGTGATGAGAGAGTATGGTCCAATTGAGCGAGCGTGAATCTTGTCATCAACCATGTGACCGAGTTTCATCATATAAATATAACCGCATGTAACTTTCTGATGGAATTTTTCACCGCTTCTTCCGTCGGTTAACCAAGCTTTTCCACCATCAGGTAATCCGGCTTGTTTTAAATATCCTTCTACATCTTCAACATGAGCGCCATCGAAAATTGGTGTTTCAAATTTTACACCCATTTTCTTTCCAACCCAGCCGAGAACTGTTTCATACAACTGTCCAAGGTTCATACGAGAAGGTACACCAAGAGGATTCAATACGATATCAACCGGAGTTCCATCTTCGTGATAAGGCATATCTTCAACCGGAACAACTTTTGCAACCACACCCTTGTTACCGTGGCGACCAGCCATTTTATCACCAACTTGAATTTTACGTTTCTTAGCCACGTAAACTTTTGCAAGTTGTGTAATTCCCGGAGGAAGTTCATCGCCGGATGCAATTTTAAGTTTCTCACGTTTGTAATCTTCTTCAATTTCAGAAAGAAGATTAAAATAGTTCGAATAAAGTTTCTTGATCATTTCGTTGATAGGTTTTTTCTCAAACCAGTCGCGTGTGTAATCAAGCTTTGTAATGTCTTCGATGTTAGCAAAAGTTTCTTCTTTGATTAAAGTGCCGCTTCTAAGAACAACCGAGCCGTCCAAATCGCGAACGCCGGATGAAGTTTTGCCTTCAGTAATCTTAGTTAACTTTGTAACAAGTTTAGCATAATGATTTTCTTTTCTTGATTTAAAAGAAGCATCAAGATTATCGAGCAATTTCTTTTCAAATTTCTTTGATTCAGTATCTTTTTTCTTACGGCTGAATAATCTTGTTTTGATTACAACGCCTTTCAATCCTGGAGGCGCTTTCAAAGAAGCATCCTTCACGTCGCCGGCTTTATCACCAAAGATTGCTTTAAGAAGTTTTTCTTCCGGTGTAGGATCGGTTTCACCTTTTGGTGTAATCTTTCCAATTAGAATATCGCCTTCTTTAACTTCAGCACCTTCGCGCACAATACCATTTTCATCTAAGTCTTTTGTTGCTTCTTCGCTTACATTCGGAATATCACGTGTTAGTTCTTCTTCACCGCGCCGAGTTTCGCGCACTTGTAATTCAAATTCTTCTATATGTATAGATGTAAATACGTCGTCAGCTACAAGTTTTTCACTGAGCACAATAGCATCTTCAAAGTTGTAACCTCTCCAAGGCATGAACGCAACTGATACGTTTCTACCAAGTCCAAGTTCACCCTTTTCAATAGCTGAACCATCGGCAAGTACATCGCCTTTCTTTAATCGCTGTCCGGTTACTACAATTGGTTTTTGAGTAAAGCAAGTTTCTTGGTTAGTTCCGGAGAATTTGGTTAATGTGTACTCAACTCTCTTTTCGTCGTTAAAGCTAACTAATGTTTCCGGGTCATTAACATCCACATCATACTTAACAATAATTTTCTTTGCGTCGGAGTATTCAACAATACCATTTTCAGCAGCAATAACTATTGCGCGTGAGTCGCGGGCAATTTTTGCTTCCATGCCGGTTCCAACAATTGGATTTTCCGGTACCATCAATGGAACAGCTTGACGTTGCATGTTCGAGCCCATGAGCGCACGGTTAGCATCATCGTGTTCTAAGAATGGAATTAATGCAGCAGCGGCAGATACAATTTGTGCCGGAGCCACATCCATATAATGAACATCTCCAGGATGAGCAACCGGGAACTCACCGCGTTCGCGGCATTTTACTCTGTCTTCAATAAATCTTCCTTGATCATCATAAGGAACGTTTGATTGTGCAATTATAAATTCATCTTCCTGATCAGCGCTTAAATAATCTACACTATTTGTAACGCGACCATCTTTTACTTTTCTATAAGGTGTTTCTAAAAATCCGTAGTTATTAACTCTTGTATAAATAGTTAATGAGGAAATAAGACCGATGTTCGGACCTTCGGGAGTTTCGATTGGACAAAGACGACCATAGTGAGAATGGTGAACGTCGCGAACTTCGAAGCCGGCACGCTCGCGTGTTAAACCGCCAGGTCCCAACGCAGAAATTCTTCTCTTGTGTGTCAATTCAGAAAGTGGATTTGTTTGATCCATGAATTGAGATAATTGGTTTGTGCCAAAGAAAGCATTGATAACGCTGCTGATTGTACGTGCGTTAACCAAATCTTGAGGCTGCATGTTTTCGTTGTCGCGCATATTCATTCTTTCTTTAATAGTGCGCGCCATTCTTGCTAAACCAACATTGTATTGTGATTGGAGCTGTTCACCAACAGTTCTAACTCTTCTATTTCCCAAGTGATCAATATCATCAACTGCCATGTTACCGTTCTTAAGCATGATGATATTTTTCATGATTGCAATAATATCTTCAGGTGTTAGTACGCGAATGTTTTCATCAACACTAAGGTTAAGTTTATCATTCATTCTGAAACGACCAACTTCGCCCAAATCGTAACGTTTATCATTGAAGAACATTTTATCAATCAAACCAACCGCAGTTTCAATATCCGGTGCTTCGCCGGAACGTAACTGGCGGTATATAGCAAAGAGAGCTTCATCTTTTGTAGTTGATGTATCTTTCTTCAAAGTGTTCAATACTAAATCTTGATCAACGGAAGTTTCAATGCTGATCAACTGTACTTTCTGAATGTGTGAGCCTTTGATACTCTCAAGAATTTCTTCTGTTAACTCAGCATCTTTAGTAGCATAGATTTCACCTGTTTCAGTATCTATAATATCTGCGGCTGCAATTCTTCCTACATGCTTATCAATTGAAAGCTGTTTCATCGAAACTTCTTCAATCAAATCAAATAATCTTAAAATGGAATCATCTGTTTCGTAACCTAACGCACGTAATAAAGTAGTGGATGGGAATTTCTTTCTGCGATCTATATATACATACATAACATTGTTGATGTCCGTCGCAAATTCAACCCAAGAACCTCTGAAAGGAATAATTCTTGCGGAATAAATTGGAGTTCCGTTTGGATGAAATGTTTGTGCAAATGCAACGCCCGGTGAACGGTGTAATTGTGTAACAACAACACGTTCGGCACCGTTAATGATAAACGTACCGCGCTCGGTCATGAATGGCAAGTTGCCGAGATATACTTCTTGTTCAACAGAGTTTACATACTCGCCGGTTTCATCGTCTTTAGTTGAAAGACGTAATTTAGCTTTTAACGGTGCTGAATATGATAAACCTCTTTCTTCGCATTCTGCAATAGAGAAGCGTGGTTTCTCAACATAGTACTCAACAAAATCTAGTCTGTAAAATTCTTTGTTATCGTGAATTGGGAAGTTGGCGTTAAATACAGTTTGCAGACCTTTGTTCTCTCTCTGCGCAGCCGGAATTCTCAATTGAAGAAAATCTTCGAAAGAGTCTACCTGAATATTTAATAAGTCCGGCATCTTAATAGCAGATGAGATAGAAGAGAATGTTATTCTCCCGGTACTCTTGTTAATTTTTGATTTTTCCAACCCTAACCTCCAGTTCGGTTTGTCTATTCTTTCATTTTACAATGAAAGAAAGTGGCAGGACGTACTTTACCGTCCTGCCACTTAAGTTTTAATTCAAATCTAGACGAGAATAAGAGAAATTATTTAACAGTTACTGTAGCGCCAGCTTCTTCTAATTCTTTCTTAATTTTTTCAGCTTCGTCCTTAGAAACAGCTTCTTTAACTGGTTTCGGAGCGCCATCAACTAAATCTTTAGCTTCTTTTAAGCCTAAACCGGTATGAGCACGAACAACTTTAATTACGTTGATTTTTGTAGCGCCGGCAGCTTGAAGAATAACATCAAATTCAGTTTGTTCTTCAACTGGGGCAGCAGCAGCGGCACCTGGAGCGGCAGCCATCATCATCGGGGCAGCAGCAGTAACACCAAATTCATCTTCTAAAGCTTTCTTTAATTCAGAAGCTTCAACCAAAGTGAGAGCTTTAATCTTCTCTACTAATTCTTGAACTTTCTCTGACATTTTATTTACTCCTATTACTTTAATTTATTTTACAATTCAATTTTGATTATGCAGCTTTTTTCTTAGCAACTTCGTCAATAACACTAACGAGATCGCGCATAACTGCATTAATTGCACCAACAATTCCGGATGCGGGAGCAGCAACGCTTCCAATAATACCGGCAATGATTTCTTCTTTCGTCGGCATAGAAGCTATTGTATTCAACTGTTCAGCACCATAGAAAGTTGATTCTAAGTAGCAACCTCTAAAGGTTAATTTTTGGGAATCGTCGTTATACTTCTTAATGATCTTTGCCGGAGCTACAAAATTTTCGCCGGCAAAAGCAACGCCGATCATACCAACAAGCATATCGTCGAACTTTTCATATCCGCCGACTTGTTGTAATGCTTTTCTGAAGAGAGTATTTTTTAAGACCTTATACGTTACACCATCTTTACGGAAACTAGAGCGAAGTTTGTTAATGTCGGCAACATTAACACCACGGTAGTCAACCAAAAACATAGCGGAAGAGTTTTGTATAAGCTCTTTTATTTGTTCAATTACCTCTCCCTTTTCTGCTTTGTTCATCGTTCTCCTAAAACAATTAGTTAGAACATCGTTACTTATTTATTAGAAGCATTTGGTAATCCCGTTCACAACCGGGATTAGTGCGTAATTTCTTAATCGTGTTTAGTACTAAAAACTGTTTCTTCTTTGGTTATCTTTAAGCCAGGTCCCATTGTAGAGGAAAGGAAGAGGCTTCTTACATAAACACCTTTTGCGGAGGCTGGTTTCATCTTTATAATAGTATGTAGAAATGCTTTCGCATTTTCTGCTAACTGATCAACAGTAAAGCTAAGTTTACCTAAAGAAGTATGAACGATGCCGGCCTTTTCAACGCGGAATTCAATTTTACCAGCTTTAACTTCTTTTACAGCCTTAGCAACATCTACTGTAACAGTACCGCTCTTTGGATTCGGCATCAAGCCTTTAGGTCCAAGAACACGTCCTAATTTTCCAAGTTCGCCCATTACATCCGGAGTAGCTATAATTACGTCAACTTCAGCCCAGCCAGCTTTAATTTTTTCAATGTACTCTTCGAAACCAGCATATTCAGCACCGGCTTGTAAAGCTGCTTCAGCTTGAGCGCCTTTAGCAACAACAAGTACGGAAACTTGCTTTCCGGTTCCGTGAGGCAAAGAAACTGTACCACGAATCATTTGGTCAGCATGGCGTGGATCTACACCAAGACGAATAGCGCAATCTAATGTTTCATTAAATTTAACTTTAGAATTCTCTTTCAAAACTTTAATAGCATCGGCTACTGAGTATTCTTTGTTTTTATCTACGCTTTTATTAACAGCTTTAATTCTTTTTGATACTTTCATGTTTTCTTACCAGTCAAAATTTATGATTAATCTTCTACTGTAAAACCCATACTTCTAGCAGTACCGGCAACCATGCTTGCAGCATGTTCAATATCGTGTGCATTTAGATCAGGCATCTTTAATGTAGCAATTTCTCTAACCTGAGCTTTGGTAACCTTAGCAACTTTAGTTTTGTTTGGTTCAGCAGAACCTTTTTCGTGTTTTGCAGCTTTCTTAAGCAATACTGCCGCTGGAGGAGTCTTAGTAATAAATGTGAATGATTTATCAGAATAAACAGTAATCACCACAGGGATAATCAATCCTTGCTGACTTGAAGTTCTAGCATTAAATTGTTTACAGAACTCCATAATATTCACACCCTTTTGACCCAAAGCTGGACCAACTGGTGGTGATGGGTTAGCAGCACCGGCGGAAATCTGTAGCTTAATGAATCCTTCTACTTTCTTTGCCATTTTTTAACCTATAATAATTTTATTTCTCTAATTCGCCTTGAGCAAAGTCAATTTCAACTGGAGTTTTTCTACCAAAAATTGAAACCATAACTTTGATCTTCATTTTTTCTTCGTTTACTTCTTGAACCAATCCGGAGAAGTTGTTGAATGGTCCATCAATAATTTTTACAAAATCACCCGTACGATAAATAGTATCCGTTCTTTCTGTTTCTTCACTTTGAGAGATTCTGCCAACGATGCGCTTTACCTCTTCTGCCTGGAGCGGAACAGGATTATTCTGTGTACCAAGAAAACCCATAACTGAAGGAGTGTTAGATATAAAGTCTTTCGCCTTAATATCTAAATCGGCACAAATAAGAATATAACCCGGGAAGAAATTTTTCTTCTTGGTTTTCTTTTTGCCATCCTTAACTTCAAAAACCTTTTCCGTAGGGACAAGGATTTCGAAAATATGAGCACGTAATTCGTCGCTGTCTCTTAATTCAGATTCGATAAGCGTTTTAACTTTATTCTCGTGACCCGAGAAAGTTCTTACTACGTACCATTTTGCGTTAGCATTTTCCAATTTTTAGAATATTCCTTTTAATATCCATGTCAAGGACATATCTATAACATAAGTGAACGCAGCAAGAATCAAGCAGACAACAATCACAATTGAAGTTGACTCTTGTAATTCTTCTTTAGATGGCCAAGTAACTTTTTTCATTTCCTTGACTACATCATTTACGAAATTGATAATTTTTTCTTTCATAACTCAGCAGTTTTAATCCTTGCACGTCAGGAGGGAGTCGAACCCCCAGCCTGCGGTTTTGGAGACCGCTGCTCTGCCAATTGAGCTACTGACGTATTATTTAGTTTCTTTGAAAGTAACGTGTTTGCGAACAACGGGATCGTATTTTTTGTATTCTACTCTATTCGGATGATTTCTCTTGTTCTTTGTGGTTGAATAGCGGAATCCGGTTCCAGCAGAGCTTTCCAAAATTATTATTTGTCTTACGTTTTTTGATTTTGCCATTTTAATACCTTTTCCATTTCTTTTGAGCTGATGACCGGGATTGAACCGGTGACCTCTTCCTTACCAAGGAAGTGCTCTACCAACTGAGCTACATCAGCATTTCAACTGAATAATTAGCTCAAGCTCTTCTCCCGCTTTAGCGGGATGCTCTAAAACCGAGCTACATCAGCATGGTTGAGCGGGAGACGGGACTCGAACCCGCGACCAACAGCTTGGAAGGCTGTGACTCTACCAACTGAGTTACTCCCGCATTTATTGCGAAGCCAACCTTTTTACATTATAAAATGAACTAGTGGGCGGCGAGGGATTCGAACCCCCAAAGGCATTAGCCAACGGATTTACAGTCCGCCCCGGCTCTCCAACTCCGGCGTCCGCCCAGACACTTTTCACCCACTAAGTCAAAAAGCGAGCAACAAATATAGATGGCGATATTTAAAAAAGCAAGAATTACTCTTAAAAAATAGATTAAAAACTTTATCAACAATCAGCCAAATGCGAAATCTGTACTAAAGTAATGTTGGTTCGTCAACTATTCAAGTGACCTATAATTAGAAACAAAAAATGATCAGTTAAGAAACCAAGGCTGTTTTAATATAAAGCATAAAATCTTAAATTTAGTAGAGGGAATTATAATCTCATCAACTGTTTGATTCTGAACATAACTAACTACGAGGATGGAAATGAGAAATAATCACATTTTAGCACTGTTTTTTGCTTTCCTGCTTGCCGGTTGTTCGCTGCAAAATGAACTTACGAAGCAAGCTTATTCTGCTTCCGGTAAGAAAATTAGCGTTTATACAACTGCAGATTCATCTGAACTACGACTAAAATTGACTGGTAATCTTGAGTTCAAGCAAGGGAAACAACCCATGGAAACTGAAATTTGCATTTTTGTTAATCCAGATAAGATATTCCAAGATTTTTTGGGTATTGGCGCGGCAATAACAGATGCATCGGCAGAGGTTTTTGCGAAATTGTCACAAGAGAAACAAAAGGAATTTTTAACTGCTTACTTTGATAAGCAAACTGGAATTGGCTACACATTAGCCCGTACTACAATTCACAGCTCGGATTTTAGCAGCGGAAGCTATACCTATGTTTCTAACGAAAACAGAGATTTATCTACTTTCAGTATTGATCACGATAAAACTTTTAGAATCCCTTTAATCAAACAAGCAATAAAAAATGCCGGTGGTGAACTTGTTTTATATGCGAGCCCTTGGAGTCCGCCGGCGTTTATGAAGGATAATAAAGAAATGCTTCACGGTGGAAAGTTATTGCCCGAATATTTTGAATCATGGGCGACTTATTTTACTAAGTTTGTAAAAGCTTATGAAAAAGAAGGAATGCCAATTTGGGGAGTTTCTGTTCAAAATGAGCCGATGGCTGTTCAAAGATGGGAATCGTGTATTTATACTGCTGAGGAAGAGAGAGACTTTCTTAAAAATTATTTAGGACCAATTATGGCAAAAGAAGGTCTCGGCAGCAAAAAAATTATTGTCTGGGATCATAATAGGGATTTAATTAATCAACGAGCTAATACAATTCTTAGCGATCCTGAAGCGGCAAAATATGCTTGGGGTGTTGGCTTTCATTGGTACGAAACATGGGCTGGCGGACAACCAATGTTTGAAAATGTAGCAAAAGTTCAAGAAGCTTTTCCAAAGACAAATTTATTATTTACTGAAGGATGCGTTGAAAAGTTTGATTCGACGAAATATCAATTCTGGGGAAACGCTGAACGTTATGGCAAATCAATGATAAACGATTTTAACAACGGAACTGTTGGCTGGACGGACTGGAATATTCTGTTAGATGAAACCGGCGGACCGAATCATGTTCAGAACTTTTGTTTTGCACCAGTTCATGCCGATACAAGAACCGGCGAATTAATTTTTACGCCGTCGTATTACTACATCGGTCACTTCTCGAAATTTATTCGTCCAGATGCAAAAAGAATTAGCACAGCGGCAAGCAGAAGCCAATTATTGAGCACTTCATTTCTTAATGCAGATGGAAAAATTGCTACGGTTGTTATGAACCAGAGTGATATGAAAATTACATATAAGTTGTACGTTGGCTCCCAAGCCGCCGAGGTTGTTATACTTCCCCACTCAATCCAAACACTGGTTTATTGATTTAATGTTTATAAAAAAACTGCTTCGAAAATTCGAAGCAGTTTTTTTATTGGAATATCAAAGCGTTCCACTCGAAATTTTGTAATGTCTTCGTTAATCACCATCACTTCATCAGCATCAGTTTCTTTGTTTCAGAAAAACCGTTATCCGTTTGGAGTTTGTAAAAATAAACACCGCTTGGTAGAGACGTTGCATGCAACGTCTTTACATATGTTCCGGCTTGTTTGAATTCATCAACAAGTGTAGCAACTTCTCTTCCGAGTACATCATAAACTTTCAACGTTACATGGCTTGCAAACGGAATTTGAAAGCTAATAGTTGTTTCCGGATTAAACGGGTTAGGATAATTCTGAGCTAACTTCAATTGAGATGGGGCTTCAACTTTCACTTCTACAATTGGTGAATATTCAAACACACCGTTGAAGTCTATTTGTTTTAAGCGGTACTGAACTTTTCCAACTGACGGATTCCCATCCTGAAAAGAATAAATTTTAGGTGAGTTGCTGTTACCATGTCCTTGAACAAACGCTATCTTTTCCCACGTCATGCCGAGCTGAGCCTGTGGTGAGTTTTGACGAACCATCGAGGCACGTTCTACGTTGAATCCATAGTTGTTTACTTCTGTTGCAGTAGCCCAATCTAAAGCTACTATACTTCCATATGCTGTTCCGGTAAATGAAGTGAGTTCAACTGGAAGAGATGCGTCCATAACTATATCATCAAAACCCCAGTAATATGAATAGGGCGCCGTAATGTTGATTGCCGTTATTCCAATCCAATTTAAAGTTATTAGTTTACTATTATTATCCCATTGATTTGGAGAAGGAGTATAATTTATAGTTGAATTTGATCCTCCAGTTGGAACAAAAGTCATTGTACCGGAGGAATTGCTTCCATTACCCTCATAAACTTTCAGTGTCCTGATATTTACTGGACCGTTAAAAGAAATAACAATACTACTCGTCATATCCACATCATTGATCGCTGTTTTTCCAGTGATGCCACCAACAGGCATTAACCATTCAACTGCTGGATCGACCACCTTATAATCAACAGCAGAAGTAATTGTGACTATTCTTGAGTCAACTGTTTGGGTCACCCTAAAGGGTGTGCCGGATGAAGTTGCAGTTTCAAAATCAAAGGTACCTGTCTGAGCAATAATTGTAATCCTGCACATAAAGATGAGAACAATTAATAAATAGAAAGATTTTTTCATACAAACCTCAATTCATTTGCATTAAATTACAGATTACAACACCTTCTCATAATTGAAAGAAGGTGTTGTAAAATAACTAATTATAATCGTTCAAAAGTTTAGACATAACCATGCTATGGTCTTTGTGGATAAATGCCTTCAGTTGCTATACAATAGCGTAGAGCTAAATAAGGCTGTCTATTTTCATGAGCAACAGATGCCGCTGCGCCACTATTTTGCTGAACTGTAACTACACCATCTTTAGATTTTGTAATAACTGCCGAACCTGGTGATGTTTTGGAAATTGCTACAGAACCGGGTGTTGTTTTTGTAACAGTTGCAGTTAATGCAACATCTGCTGCTATCATACTTGCGTTTGGAGTAGATGAATATATGGTTGAAGTTCCCGAGGGCGCACTTACAGCCCCAGATGGATTATTTGTTAACGTACCAGGACCAGTTTTTGCCTTAGGAGTAACAGTGCCGCTAATTGTAGTTCCATAAACCGCATCTGTAAGTGTAGCCGCGTAAACCGGATCGGTAACAGCAGCAACATACTCGGGATTAGCAAATGTTGCCTGATGGGAATGTAAACCGGTTGCACATTCTGTAGGCTGTAGAGTAACTTTTTCAACACCACCGGTTTTACCTTGTATATAATCCGGCAATTGATAATTGACACCTACAGCAACTTTTCCTCTTAAATCGGGCAGCATAAAAGTTCTAACTCCATCACCGCCAAACTGCGTACCTAACAGTGAGTATAATGCATTATACTGCGAAATATTTAAAGTCTGCCCTTCACATGGCAGCCAACCTACCGGCACGAAGTTGTACGTAAAGATACGTATCTCTCCTAAGTACGGGTCCTGAGCAAAACTGCTTGTCGTTAATGCAATTAAGAGTACGATAGATAAAATAACTTTCTTCATTTTTTTTCTCCCTTCTGATTAAAAATTGTTTTGTTATTTACTAAAATGTACTCCGGTTAACTTTTAACCGGGACCAGAAATAGGGAATATGGAAAAAGACTAACTGCCGTATAAGATCAGTTAATTCAATTCCATTAACAGGAATAAGAAAAACATTGGAGTTTAATTGATATAATAAACCAGAATTTTTTAAACGTGGATTTCTTCTTTCAATAGAAGCTAATTGATAGAGAAGAGGCATTTCATTTAAAGTAGCATTTCGAATAACAAGATTGGTCATTCTTTGCAGCTTACTTTATTTTATTTTATCCCCGCAGAACCTCATGTGTTAATCAACAAGGGGTGTTCACTTTCAACGTATAATAATATTTAGCTAAGAATTTTTAACAATCGCTACTTGAAATTATTAAATACTTAATGTACAAGCAAGAATTAGTTTTATTTTATCGTTGTGATTAGGACATCAAATCACGCTGGGCTGGGTTGTTTTTAGACCAGAATAAAGCACAGTTACACTGAGAGAGATTCCTCCGACTTTAATTATATGCCGATCAATATAGATTCGAAAGTTTATTTCAAAAGTATTAGTTTTTTTGTTTCGGAAAAGCCGTTAGCTGTTTGCAATTTGTAAAAGTATACGCCGCTTGGTAAAGACGTTGCATGCAACGTCTTTACATATGTTCCCGCTTGTTTGAATTCATCTACGAGCGATGCTACTTCTCTTCCCAATACATCATAGATTTTTAAGGTAACGTGGCTTGCAAACGGAATTTGAAAGTTAATAGTTGTTTCCGGATTAAACGGGTTAGGATAATTCTGAGCTAACTTCAATTGAGATGGGGCTTCAACATTCACTTCTACAATGGGTGAATATTCAAACACACCGTTGAAATCTATTTGCTTTAGGCGGTATTGAACACGATTAAGATTAAGATTATGAGCAAGAGCAAGATTTTCAGTAAAAGAATATTCTTTTGGAGAGTTTGAATTTCCATGTCCTTGAACAAACGCTATCTTTTCCCATGTCATGCCGAGCTGAGCCTGTGGTGAGTTTTGACGAACCATCAAGGCACGTTCTACGTTGAATCCATAGTTATTCACTTCCGTTGCAGTCTGCCAGTTTAGCGTTACAGAAGAACCGTTTGCTGAACCAGTGAAGCTGATGAGCTCTACCGGCAAAGCTGAACTTGCGGTAAATTCGAGTACTCTGTTGTTCCAAATATCAGCAACAAACAGTTTTTTATTTGCATTATCAATAGCTAACCCTTCACTCCAATTAACGTTAAAACCATTCGCACCTCCACCCGCTGCATCTGTTGTCCATGATGATTGTCCAAGAATATTATCAGCATTAGATCCATCCGCTTTTGCAGCCGCATCAAGAAAGATCAGAACGCGATTATAATCAGCAACGTAGAGATTTCCATTGCCGTCAATTTCAAGATCAGAAGACATCTCAAATGCATTTTGAGTTGGTCCCCATTGTGAAGTAATTCCAAGCATACCATTTGCTGCAACTCCATTTGTTAATGGATTATCAAAGCGAAGGACTCGATGGTTCCATGTATCTGAAACCCACACTGTTGTCCCTTTCACACAAACACCGTTCGGTCCATTCATAGAAGATGTAGATGTACCGCTTGCTTTGGTAGTATAATTCGTCTGACCGAGGACAAAATCTGCTGCCGCAGTACCGTCTGTGAGTTTGCTGTTTACATCCGAAAACTTCAAGACCCTATTATTCCCAGCATCAGGCACCCAAAGGTTTCCATTTTCATCAATGTAAATAAATTGAGGCATATCAAATTTAGTACTGCTGAGTCCCGTTGTACCTGATGTAAAATCTGTTTGCCCTATTACTCCATCAGCATTCGGTTGATTCGTTTTCGTACTCGCGTTATCAAAACGGAGTATACGATTGACATTGTCGAGGATATAGAGCACATCATTATATACTGCAACACTAAGAGGCTCTTTAAATGAATTTTGACTTGTTACAGAAGCACCTGTACCAAACTGCATCTCAGCGGTGATTGGCGAACCGGAAAAAGGATATGCATAACGAAGGACTCTATTATTCGTATAATCTGCAACGTAGGCTTTTCCCCTAACAACATCCAAGACAATATCCGTAGGCCAGTTCAACTGCGATAAAGCGGAGCCCGAGTTATATGTAGTAAAATCGGGCTGCCCGACCACCTGAGAGGCATTCTGATTGTTCGTCCATTGGGCGTTTGACACGTTGAAACAGAAGAGAAGCAGAGTACAAATAATATTAATGCGGGTCATATTATAATTTCCTTCGTTTTATTGATATATGACTTTCTTTGTCATTTCGCGAGTAATAATTTTTTTGTGTCTGAAAAATTGCCTGCTTTGATTGTATAAAAGTAAACTCCACTGGATAATTTTGTTCCATCAAACTTTACAGTATAACTTCCCGCCGATTTTTCTTCATTAACTAATTCTGCCACTATTCTCCCCAGGGTATCGTACACTTTTAATGTAACATGGCTGTTCGTTGGAAGCTGGTAGCTGATATTCGTTGTCGGGTTAAATGGGTTTGGATAGTTTTGGAATAATTTAAAACTTGTAGGCATCATGCCATCCGTTTTAACTTCGGTTGTGTTATAAACTATCCTTACGTATTCCATCCAATCCACCACAACATCTCCGGATTGAGGCGAGTTTTCGGAAAGTAGTACGTTTAATTGATGCCCCTCTTTACTTATAAATGTTAACAAAGATTCGCTATAGTTATAAACAAGTTGATTGCCCGCGTAAACTCTTTCCTGATAACTATTTTTAAGAACCAGAACTTTAATATCTCCGTAAGGTGTTGTAAGAGTCCCGAATCCGTATGGTGCTATTTCTTCATGGTACACATAACAAGTATCATCAACACTAACTGAATCACCGGCAACAAACCGTGTATTAATATCAAGAGGTAAAGCGGTCATTAAAAAATCAGCAGTATCAATTTCTGTTTCTGCGGCAGTGATGTCATGATAAACTGTTCCAATAAGGGAAATATTCTGCTGGCTGAATTGATAATATTCATAATACTCTTCTGTGTCATACTTATAAAGTTTGCAATGTGTCGCTGTAGGGAAACTATTTAGATAAGGAGTTTTAGAAGGTGAAATGCCTTCTCCGTAATCATTATCTTCAAGAAAGCAGTTCGGCATAACCCAATGCTGTTCATTTACCAAATCTTCTTTGCCAATATTCATTCTGTAAGTCGAATCCTCATTAGAGTAGTAATATTCTAAACCATTCTTGGCATCGTATGCTTGCATCATATCCTGGTAAGTAATTGTGATTGGTGAGTTCAAATAATTAATCGAACTTTTTGAAAGATGATTGCATGGGCAATCTTTTGGGCTAAACATTCTCTTAAAAACAACTTTTCTTGATGCCCCCGGATCTCCGCCTCTCAAACAACCACTTCCATCTCCACCCACACTGCATATAGAAGCATAGGAACCGGAATTAAAGACTGTCAACACAAAAATAAAAATGAGAATAAGGATTGCGTGTTTTTCAGATTTCTCTTTCATATTCAACTCCTTTCTTTAGTTTTTTTATTTGATGAATAACAATTAACTATTTACCCGTGATTTTTTTACTTCCGCATAGATTATGATTGAAAAAACCATTGCCAGACATAACAACGGAAAAAGATTTTGATGCTTTGAGAAAAAAGTTGCGCCATCATTTATTAAAGAGACGCTTGCAGTTAACGCGCCTTCAGATTTGCCGGCGGAAGAATATATGCGACCTAACCGATCTATAAAATCTGTAACTCCGCCGTTTGAACAACGGGCTGCATAACGATGAGTTTCAATACAGCGTAAACGTGTTATGTCTGCCATCTGCTTCTTAAAGTAGTCCAGAGTCCACCACGATTCATAAGATAATTGAACGAAGCATTGCGCACCTTTAAGAGCCATTTCATTCCAAATGTAAGAGTAGTTCTGTTCCTGGCAGATCGGTGTTCCTATCTTTACTGCATTTTCATTTCGCGTCTTAACTTCAATTAGTTTTATTCCCTCACCTTCCTTCAAATAGTCCGGCTTGGTTACATAGTTCTTAATGAAAGGAATCTGAGTTAATAATTTGTGGTACGGTATCTTTTCACGAACTGGAAATAGTCTAACTTTATCATAATACTGAACAGAATCATTCGATTGATAATTGATATTAAACAGTGCGGCGCGGTTTACTTTTCTATAATCTCTCCCGGCATTTTCCGGCATAAATTGCATGCCGGTAAGCAAAGGAGTTCCCAAATCATTTACTACGGTATCAATAAATTGGATTGCCGAATTATTATTTCCATAGTCTATCGCCCCTTCATGCCATACGTATAAGTTGTTCTGTAAATGATTCTGCTTCAACTCGTAATCTATAGAGTCTGTTAAAAATACAAGTCGCTCAATTTTATTCGTCCATCTATCCGGCGAGCTATCATCAATACTAAAATTTGTGTTGATGAGAGTAAGGTTTAACCGAGTGCCGGAAGTTTCAGAGTAGCGAGAATAATTGTAAGCATAATAGCAAAGCGGAGGTGCAACCATTATGAAAAAGATTATTGTCAAATTTTTATTAACTGCCGCTGATTTTAGTTTTCCCAAAAATTTTCTGTAATGGAAAAACAGAAGTACGTTGAATAGCGCAACCCAGCAAGCTATTGACCACACTCCAAAAATGTCTATGTATTGAATTAGCCAGGTATTCCTGCATTGAGAATTGGAGAGCATTACATAGCCGGAAGTATGCTCAAACTGCTGGTACAGCCATTCCCACAATGAAATTATAAACGGTAAGGCTGTTAAAGCTAAGTTAAATCCATATTTTTTTTTGATGGGATAAATCAATGCAAATGAAATGGAAGCCATAAATAGTTCGCTGGCAGCCCCAATAAAAATAAACAGTTGGAATTGAGCCGTGAACAGAAAGCCATGGCAAATTATTGCATACGAGACTATTGTAAAAAACAACGCTCTAAAGTAATATTCGCGGAATGTATTTCTATTTTCAAGGTCAATGAAAAGAGGAATGAATGCAAACCATGCGATAAAGGATAAATTTATTTCTGCAAAGTAAGACCAGGAGACTCCGTATAAAATAGCTGCCAACAGCCACTTGGGAAATCTTTTGTATAATAATTTATTATTCGATTTATTAACGGTTACTCTGGGTTTCATTTAACTCGCATATAATTTTTGTTCTCAAGCAATATTTATGAGCCAACTATAAAAAGATCTATTTATTAAAAAGGGATTTAGATTTTGATTCGAAATCGAGTTAATTCCTCATTAAAATGTTCTTTTTAGATTCGGCTCATTTATTATTTCTTGAATTTGATTCAGATTTTCTTTTAGCACATAATGAACAATTCCATATTGCATAGTTCTCCGTCTAAATTGAGCATCATCATAATTTGTGATTATGATAATTTTGGCTTCGGGGAAACGCTTCTTAATTATTGCGCTTGCATCCAGCCCATTCATATTTTTCATCGCAATATCCATCAACAGCCAATCGGGATGAATTTTTTCATATTCTGTAATTGCATCTGTTCCATCAGAGCATTCAAAAAACTCTAAGGTGTCCTCCGGCTTTTGTTTTAGCCGAATCATGGATTTAATCATATTTCTCATGCGTGCCGAATCATCAACAATTAGAATTTTCATAAGGTTAAGCGAAATCAATTAGTATCTTTGAATTAAATTTAGCGTGGAAGACTGGCTGGTAAAATGGGAGTTCACCCTATGAATTATAGTGGTTTACCACTACTGTGATACGCGATACCCTCAAAACCGGGATATACAGTAAAAGGATAAAAGTTTTATCTCGTCCCAAAAGAAGCTGTCGCATAATTAATGAATCAAAAATAAATCAGTGTAAATCTGCTAAATCCGCGTCATCCGCGTGCTATTTCTTATTAAATAATTAATTATGCGACATCCACCTAAAGAGACGATACTGAAAAATATCTATGCTCATTGCTATATTGGTTTTGAGGTAATACTGTGCTAAGATAAGAGAGTTTTATTCTCGATAATAAATTTAAGTAGGGCGTTGCAGCCGGTAATATTCAATTTCTTACAAATATTAGCCCGGTGATTTTCTATTGTCTTGTAGCTTACAAACAACACTTCGGCGATTTCTTTGGTCGTTTTGTTTTGCGAAATCATGTTAAGAATTTCTTTTTCCTTTTCAGTAAGGATTTTTATACCGGGATTTTCATCCGCAAGTTTCTTTTGCTTCATTGATCTCTGGACCATGTATTCCGACATTGATGGACTGAGATAAAAATTTCCGTCGGCAACAACGTGTACAGCTTTCAGAACTTCTTCTACTGCATTTTCTTTTAGGATGTATGCCTCCAGTCCATATTCAAGTGAGTTATTAAATATTCGTTCATCTTTGTGCATAGTAAGAAGTATAATGGAAATATTTTTATAACGGGACTTAATCATTTTAGATAATTCAATGCCGCTCATTCCCGGCATTTGCAGATCAAGAATAACAATATCAACGGTTTCTTTTTCAATTAACTTCATTGCTTCTTCACTGTTTCCTGCTTCGCCGATAACCTTAACGTCAGGATCTTCTGCAAGTACCGATTTAATTCCTTTTCTAAAAAGCGGGTGATCGTCAACAATTAAAATTTTTTTTACTTTTTCCATCGTTAGCTGCCTCTTAACGGAATATGAATTTGAATTGAAGTTCCTTTATTAATCACGGAGTCAATGGAAATAGAACCATGTAAAATATTTACGCGTTCATGAATACCCGATAATCCAAATCCTTTACCTGAGCCATGCACGTAATTTTCTTGTCCTATTGCTGCAAATCCTTTACCATCATCCTTAACGTTGAGAGCAACTTCCCCATCTTTTTTAGTTAGGACAATTTCTGCGTTAGAGGCTTCGGCATGCTTAATAATATTGGTTAAAAGTTCCTGTAATATCCTATAGATATGTAATTCCTGTTCGCGGGTAAACAGTTTATCTATTCGATCTATAGAATATTTGAATTGAATTGAAGAGGTGCTTTCCAACCTTTGAATAACTGCTTCCAGCGATTCCGAAATTCCCAAATTATCTAATTGATAAGGATGCAAATTTTTTGAAAGTGTTCGGACACTCTCAATTACTGATGATGAAGTCGAAGATATTTCTTTAATGTATTCCGATGCAGTATCAAGCTTCTCTGGATTATCAATTGATTTAATACAAAGGGATGAGAGGTTTTTAATAATCAGCAATTCCTGACCAACGGCATCGTGCAATTCCATGGCAATTCTTTTTCTTTCATCATCCTGCGATTGTAAAAGCTGATGTGTGTATTCTTCGCGGATTTGCATTTCCCGCTGGTTGGCTTCCAGTGCAATCTTCTGCTGTTTTACAAGCTGTTCCTGAACTCTGCGTGCTTCTATATTTTCCTGAAGATAACGATACATTGCCAATGCAATTAGTGATCCAACAAAGAATAATGTTCCCCATTGCAGTATATACGTCCGCGTGTACCAAGTGTTCTCAAAAAAATTAATATAATACAACAGAATTTCTATTGTACTCATGATGGAAAAAACAGCGGTTCCTATTAATAGAATAACCGAATCCATCTTTTTACGGGAAGTGGATTTTATCAAGAGGATAAGAGAAGAATTGCTAGTAATTAACAATAGTATAAAGAAAGGAGTTATTAATTCATTCATGGTTATGTTTGTTGCAAGAAGACATACCACTGCCGCTCCAAGAAAAATAAGGTGAATCTTCCAAGCCCATCCGAGGTATTTTTGATATTTAGGAATAATTACAGATTCAATTACCATGAAAAAAAACGGCGAGAACAAGAGCGAGAAATCATCCAGAAAATATATTAGAGCGGTATTATCAAAGAATATGTTTATCATCGGATTGTTAAGCGTGATTAGGGTACCAACCGATAAAAAAAAGATTGACGAACCGAGATAGAATTTTTCACGTCGTAAAAAAACAAAAACAATAAGCATAACAAGGGCAGATGTAAGTATCAGCGCGCCTATTATTAAATCTATTATGTTTTCCGAAACAATAGTTCCAAGGAATTCATGCGTAGAACCAAACGATACCCACGATGCAAGTCCGATACTTTTACTTTGAGAAGTGAATCTAAAGTATAGATACTTGCCCGTAGAATTTTGGGGAAGAGGAATAAGATACCATCGGAATGACAACGCCCCAAGATTTTCCGTATCCAAGATGTAAGTGCGATTGGTGAATATTTCTTTCCGGTCAAGATAAACCGACATCATCTGCTCGGATCTGTTCACGAATACAGCCGGTCCAAGTAACTTTGATGCGGGCATCTGCGTTCTAAACCATGCGGCATCATTATTTTGATTTGGCAGAATACTTTTCGATGAGTTATGCCAAGCAGAATCTGTTTGTCCGGCTGCGGCGAAACAATAATTTCCGGTGCCGTCTTTTGGCAAGTCACCACGATGGTACTGCCATTGTGTTAAGCGCAGAATTTCATTTTGCTGATTTGATTTATCTGTGCTGCATCCTATTAATGCAAATGTGCAGATAAACAAAACAAGCATGAACGCAAACCGGGCAAGTGTATTTTGTATTCTGCAAGTAAGCTCTTTCAAGTTAAGCCAGTTTGTTTACTTCGATAGGTAAAATACGCATTACATTATTTATTCTACAAAAATATTTTCTTGTCGTACTAATTTGGGGAAGTGAAATTAAAAGGTGTTTACTTCACACAATTCAGTAGTTGTTTTTCTCAGCGTAGCTCTGTGACTGTTGGAGGCACTTTGAGAAATTCAAAAAAAAATTTCACAGAGCGACACTGAGCAGTCACAGAGAAACACAGAGAAAAAACTTTTGCTAGTTGAATTAGTAAACCATTTAGTAACCAAGTTTATACTTGTTAGAGGCTTGGTAGAGCGGAGGTGGAGCGCAGTTGAGAACTTGTTATCAACATCATCTTTAATCCCAAAGTCAAATAAAAGTGATATTTTAATTTGAGTCACTGTAGTTTTGGATACAGTGACTTTGGAGTTATTATTAAGTTTGAATATCTGAAATCCGTTAAGCGAATTGATTAACAAAAGTAACTGTTTGATTGGGAAAATGATGAAACTACGTTGTAAAGAAAATCAATATTTATTATATGGGTAATTTTATTGGCAATGTAATTTCAACTTCGGTTTGTTTATCTTTTTCACTTCTCAAAATCATGATACCCTTATGCAATTTTATGATGTTTTCAGCAATGGATAATCCTAATCCACTCCCTTGAATTTGACCTCTAATCTCATTGGAACGATAGAATCTTTTAAAGATATGATCAATTTCCTCTTGTTCAATGATGATACCTTTATCAACAATTTTAACAGTTATTTCTGTTTTAAGCTTCTTAATCGAAATCTGAACGGTAGTATTTGGAAATGAATATTTAACAGCATTATCAATCACGTTACTAAAAACACTCTTAAGAAGTTCTTCGTCTGCAGTAATTTCAATCGGTTCGTCAACTTGAAGATTCCATGAAAGTTGTTTCTCAGATGAGATTTTTTGAAAGGACTGTACCACTTCAAGAATAATTTCGTCCAGTCGTATCATTTTTACTTTGAGGATAACATTTCCCGCTTCAAGCTTTGCAAGTTTTAGTAATGAATTTGATAGATTATTCAAACGATCTACTTCCTTGATGATCTGATCTATTTCATGCAGAGTTTCTTGATCACTAATTTTTTCTTGTATCAACTCAAGATTAGCATGAATGATTGTAAGCGGAGTTTTAATTTCATGCGATGCATCGGCAATAAAACGTTTCTGACTTTCGAATGAACTTTCCAAGCGTTCAATCATACCGTTTAGGGTTTCACCTAATTCTCGAATTTCATCTTTCGCCTCTGATACCTCAATTCGTTTATGCAGATCTTTAGCCGAAATCTGTTTAGCCGTATCAATCATTCTTGTGATAGGCTTGAAGGATATCCTGGATATATAATACGCCGCAGCAGTAGCCAAGAATAATGCAAGAGGCACAGCAATCAGAAAAAAGAAAAAGTGAAAATGTACCTGGCGTTTATATCCTGCTAAAGATGCCGAAGTAATAACGTAATATTTTTTTGGGGTTCCCAATTCAACTGGAATAATATTGCAATAATAGCTGCTGGATTCTTTTCCGATCCCGATCCATTTTTCTTTGAGAAGAGTTTTTATCTGCTCTGCAGAAAAGCTGCTTAATAATTTCTTGTATTGAACCGCCGTGTTCAATTTATCGTCAACGATCTTAAATTGGGGATCGATAAGTCCTTCTCCCTTTATTTCGAACAACTTGTGTTGATCCGGGAATGTACCTTCATAAATCTGGCGCATAATTTCGCTTTTAAGTTTATCCGAATAGGCCGTCAATTGCATTTCTACCAAACGCATCTGTTCGCGTTCAATGTCATACATAGAAGCTAAAGCGATTGCAACGAGTAGGAATCCAAATACTAAAGTATAGCTTAAAACAATTTTTTTTCGAATTTCCATTTTCGCGAACATTACCGCTCCTTATCCGAAAACAAATAACCCGAACCACGTACTGTTTGAATTAGGGGTTTATCAAATCCCTTGTCAATTTTTTGACGCAGAAATTTTACGAATGAATCTATTACATTACTCTGAGGATCGAAGTTCATATCCCATAAATGCTCGGAAATAAACTGCCGGGAGAGGATCTTGTCCGGATTCATCATGAACAATTCCAAGAGTGAATATTCTTTTGACGTAAGAACTATTTCCTTTTGTCCGCGGTATGCTTTACGTAGGTTGAAGTCGAGAGTAATACCGAATCTTTCCATTTGTGTAGATCGAACGGAAGAATTTCTCCTGATCAAAGAACGTATCCGCGCAATCAGTTCTCCAAAATGAAACGGCTTGGGAAGATAATCGTCGGCGCCGCCGTTTAATCCTTTAATTTTATCCGAGACATCATCCAGCGCAGTAAGCATTAGAATAGGCACAAGAACATTTTGATTTCGTAAGTTGCTGCAAACCTTCCATCCGTCCTGAACCGGCAGCATAATGTCTAGAATGATTGCATCGTACTCGTTTACCATTGCATATTCTTCCCCGGTTCCGCCGTCCGGCGCGATATCCACAACAAAGCCCTCTGCTTTCAATTTCTGCGAAATAGCGCCGGCAATTTTTACTTCATCCTCTATAACTAAAATTCTCAACCCGTTTTCCTTAAGCAAATAATTCAATAACAATAGACTTCGTTTCCTACTCTCAAAAATAGAGTATTTTCATTTTACATATAATCCTTCGCCAAATTTCAAAACCCTGAATAACGAATCGGGCATATTATATTTCTTGAGCGCAGCAGCGAGATCCTTTTCGTGCGCATCAATAGTTTGTTCAGGGTGTTCAGGGAATGTTGCATAATGTATTCCGACACTTTGATTCGAATTTAAGAGTTGATGAGCCTTTACTGCATCATCGGGATTCATATGCTGATTTTTCATAAACCATCTTTTTTCATAATTGCCGATTGGAAGAATCGTCAAACGGAAATCGGGACATCGTTTTGATAAAGAATCTATGAATTCGCCATAGCCGGTATCTCCGGCAAAATATACTCTTCCATGCTGACTTTCAATCACAAAGCCGCCCCAAAGAGTTCTATTACCGCCGAACAAAGCTCTACCTGAACCATGCAGCGCCGGCACAAAAATAATTTTTACTCCGGTATTTTCAATTTTGTACTCATCCCACCAATCCATTTCATAAACATTACTAATCCCTTCATCTTCCAAAATTGTTTTTACTCCCAATCCTACTAATATATGAGGATTATGCTTTTTCAGTCTCTCCATAGTTGGTAAATCGAGATGATCGTAATGGTCGTGGCTGATAAGAACAAAATCAATATTCGGTAAATTCTCGAAATCCACTCCCGGCTTGCGTATTCTGTGTGGGCTGAACCATGAAATTGGACCTGCGTAATCCGACCAGATAGGATCGGTAAGAATATTTATCCCGTCAAGTTGAATCAATGTTGTCGCATGATTGATGTATGTAACTTTCAATTCACCTTCGCCAACTTTACCGACCGGAATTGGTTGAGGATCATCAATAATTTCATCAGACCATTCAACCGTATCCATTTGCCAAAACCATTTTACTACATCCCCAAAACTATGATCGGGTTCTTCATTAAAGAAACGGCTACCGTCAAAATGATCGGACGGCGCTCCATTATATAAAGTAGAGCAACCGCCAAGCATATCCATAATTATAAAGACCATGATGATTATAAAAATTTTAACAGTGTTTTTTTTAATTAACATTTTTCTCTCCTCAATACAGAGGGACAGGAATATTCATATACTTGAATTTCGACGGCGGATTGACAATATGCATAACAGTATTATTTGAAAGATTCACAGTTACTTCAATTAATGGAATTCTTTTGACAGTATTAAAAAGGATTTCTTTCCCTTCAGCTTCCTGTCCGGCGCGAATAATCGCTCTAGTAAAAACAATTTTGTAAATGTTCTTGTCGTAATTATCCGGCGTGTAATGGTCTGAATCTTTATGAACTTTATTCATCGGTATCTCCGGCACGTACCAACCTACAGGTAAAATATAATTGATGAACTTATCATTTTTTCCATGCATACTGTTTAACTGTTTCCGGACATTCGGATTAGCATGAGCTATTTCAATAAGCCGTGTAAGCTGTGCCTGTTCTATTTTCGAAACAGAGATATATGCAGCATCTTTATTAAACCTTGCAAATAAACTATTCAAAGAAATTTCTTCGAGAATATTAGCCAGTTCAATTGAAGACACGTTGACCATCGAAAATAATGCGATGAAAGCAAGAAACCTCTGAAATCCGGATGGCGGCAGAGTAAATATTTTTTTTATTGCAGACATCCTCATTGGGATAAACATTTGTGTTTTTCTTTTGTACTCTAGGTATGCCTCGCCAAATTTTTCTTCGCATTCATGTTCTTCAATTTTTGCGAGAAAGTAATAAACGAATAGCATCAGCAGAAAAGAAAGAAGGACAATATATCTTGGCCATAAAATCAGCAATCCCAAACCACATATTATGAGCGAAGCATATTGCGGATGGCGTATGATTCGGTAGATACCGCCGATTACTGGTTTCTTGCGAGTAAATTTGTAATAGTAAACATGAGCCGCGCTAACACTAAATCCGGCAAAACCAAATACTGTGAGATTCCAACCGATTATGTTATATATATTCAAAAATGCAGAAGATGTTTCCTTAACAATATGTGGAAGAAACGTTCTGCACAGCCATGCAAGAATCGGACTTTCATTAAGAAAGTCCAATCCGTTTCCATAAGCTGCATAGAAATAAACGGCAAAGGGACTTGCCATATAAATAAATTCAAATCCAATCAAAAAGTATAATACAGCAACAATCCAAATATTTTTTTTACCAGTCTGTTGTTTGTTGGCAGATGCGTAATATTTATCTTTTTTCGATGGTACATTCATATAATTCTCATCCATCACGAATATTTTTATTAAGGACAACTAAAACTCAACTTTAAATCCAATTGTAGGAACCATTGATGAGCCTTCAACTTCAATCTTTCCGGTAACCTGGTTCAATGTATCCTGAAAACCATTGGCGCGATCATAAAGATTCATTATATCAAGGTATGCAATCAACGCGAGGTTATCGGTAAATTGATTGCGATAATCTACGCGAAAATGCAATGCGTGATAATCTTCAAATCTTCTGCTGTTACGGGATGTAATTTCCATCGAATATCTAAGCTTGTCGGGATTATTGAGTGCATCCGAATGAAGCATATAACTATCGCGTGGTCTCCCGGTAGCGTATTTCCATTTACCCGAAACCGACCAGTTATCATTGAATTGATATCCGACAAGAAGATTAAAAATATGAGGCTGGTTGAATGATGAATTGTAGAGAGCGAGATTATTGTCATCTTTTCGTTTACTAACGCTGTACGAGTAGTTCACCTGTCCGTAATATTTATCCGAAAATCTTTTCAGCAGTGCGAGATCAATTCCGCATGCATAACCTTTACCGCTGTTCATCATTGCAGCGCTTCCGTAAGCAGGCTTAACGATCAAGTTCCATAGATTTTTATAATATACTTCGGCAGAGAAACGCAAGTCGGTGCTAAGATAATTAGTAACCCCTAAAATGAAATGCGAGGATTTTTCTAAGGTGAGATTTCTATTCACGCCATTAGTAGTCATATACTCAATTTCCGGTGTTTGGTCATATAACCCGGCAGCAAAGTTGATTGACGTTGCTGCGTTAAACTGGTACGAGCCGCTGATACGGGGAGACAGTGATGATTTCTTCGTCATATCATCATATTCGTATCTCGCCCCAGCGTTCACGTTTAAGTTTTCGAGCGGCATAAACGATATTTCAGTGAATGCAGCAGCTTCGTTTCTCTTTCCGCTAAAAATATAATTTACATCTTCAGGATCGGTCACGTAATATTTTTTGCCGCCCATAAAAACCAAATCGTTACTGTTGTAAGTATAGATTGTATCCTTGCCGAACTGCTCAATGTCAAATTTCCTCTGGGTAGTTTGATATTGAATCCCGGAATTAATCATCATGTTTTTAGATACTGAATAACTGAACTCCGACTTGAATCCGTACATATCCTTTATCGAATTCATTATTTGAATTACGTCCCTTGATATCGCCGTGTTTTCAACCAGCTTAGTTCCATTCACTTCGTCAAGATATACAGTGCCAAATTTACCTTCCCCATCAATTCGATTATAGAAAATACTTGTCTGCAATACACTGTTCGATCCGGTTAACCAGCGCCAATTCAATCCCGCAAGAGTTTTATCTTCCGTCTCCAATCCAATTTCACCGTTTTCCGGGTTACTGTTTTTAAAAATATGTTCTTTTGTACGTTGATAAGTTTCCGTTGCATAGATTCCAAGAAGAGATATTTTATGATTCTGGTTTATATCAGAAGTCATTTTGAATAAATAATCCGAAAACTTTGGATGACCATGATCCAATTCATCCATTATGTTGAGGATTGTTTTAAAATCTTGATGACGCGCCGAAACAACCACTCCGGTATTACCAAAAAGATATGCCGGTCCATCGTAATTGGCTTCCCAACCGAGGAAATCGTAAGTGCCGTTGATTGAAAAACTCTCACGGTTTCCTTCCTTGATAGATAAATCTAAAAAAGAAGCATTCTTACCGCCATATTTAGCTCCAAATCCGCCGCCCTGGAATTTTGCATTCTCTACCAGACCGGAAGTAAATATGCTGAATCTTCCTCCTTGAATTTCCTCGTTACCACTTGATTCGGAAAAGTGTGATATGCTTGAGAAAGGGATATTATCAACCAAAATAATATTTTCGCGGGGTGCGCTGCCGCGGACAGAGAATGCGCTGAACTCTCCGCCGGAACTTGATACACCTGGGATTGTTTCGACTGCTCTGAAAATATCACCCGCAGAGCCGGGCGCTCTTTTAATTTCCTCTCTATCGAACATGTATGATGAGACCGGCATATCCTGTGTTTGATTAAATAGTCCGGCAACAATTTCAACTTCGTTCACAAGGATTGATGTTTCTTCCAATTCGATTTCTTTTACATAAGTCGTCTTACTGCGAATAACACGAACATCGGGCTGAACATAAGTGTTATAACCGATGAAACTGATTTTCAGTTTGTAAACATTCTCAGGCACTTTTTCGATGAAGTAATATCCGTCCAAATCTGAAACAGCGCCGAATTTTTCATCAATGACTGAGATATTTGCGCCTGGCAGCGGCTGCTTGGTTTTCGCGTCAATTATTTTTCCTTTTATTGAACCAGTTTGGGCAAGTGAAACGGTGGTAATAAAAACAAATACTGCTAATAAGATTAAGTATTTCATTTCAACTCCATAAGATTTTTGAAAATTCTATTTCAAATTTCTTATGGCAAGATGAAAATAAGATGAAAGCCCAAGAGAAAAATTCGGAGTTTATTCGATTGAGTTAAACCCAAATTTGTCATTAGAAAAGCGCTAATGCCAAAACAACTAACATTTTCTAAGGTTTTGAGAGAGTTGCACAAATAAGAAAAACTTCAAAACCAAGAAAATGTAAGTCGGGGGTTAACTTCTTAAATTATCTACGCTTATTTTATCATCAACAAACTTTCTTATTTCTAATGAACAATCTGGGTTAAAAATAACCGACAGCCGTCTTAAATAATCAGAACTACATGGTGAGTTATACCATTTTTGAGTTGGTTCATCTTGTGTAAAGCCGGAGACGATGCCGACCAATTTTCCGTCAGCATCTACAACCTGACACACTCATTTCAAACACTTGTTTATTAATTACAATAATAAAAGCTACTTCGAGGATTCGAGGCAGCTTTTATTTTTTTGAGGTAGTTTTATACAATTTATAATTCATTCCATCACAAAGTGCTTGCCAGCTTGCTTCAATTATATTTGTCGAAACCCCAACTGTTGACCATGTTGTTTCGCCGTCGCTTGATTCTATTAACACACGAACTTTTGCGGCTGTGGCTTCTTTTTCATCAAGCACGCGGACTTTATAATCTACGAGTTTAATTGCGGCAATTTCCGGATAGAAGCGAAGCAAAGCTTTTCGCAAAGCATTATCTAAAGCATTTACAGGTCCATCGCCTTCAGCGGCAGTGTGCTCAACTTCGCCATTCACTTCAATCTTTAAAACGGCTTCAGCATTGTTGTGTCTATCATTATCAAAGAAAGTATAGATCCTCGAATCAATAGTTTTGAAGAACGGAGTGAACTCATTATTCTCCGTACGGAGTATTAATTCAAACGAAGCTTCTGCTCCATCAAATTGGTAACCTTCATATTCCAACGCTTTTATGTGTGTAACTAATTTTTTGTTAAACTCACTTCCCTCTTCAACATCAACGCCAAATTCCTTTGCTTTGTATTTAATGTTGCTTTGTCCGGATAAATCCGAAACCAAAACTCTTTGCGAATTCCCAACCACATTTGGATTGATATGCTCATACATTCTGCTGTCTTTAAGAACAGCGCTAACGTGAATTCCACCTTTATGAGCAAAAGCTGATTTGCCGACAAATGCAGCTCTTGTGTTGGGATTCAAATTCATGATTTCGTAGACAGTGTTTGAAAGTGAAGTTAATTGATTGAGTTGGATTGTTTTCTTCGTTTTACAATTCATCTTCAACAATAAGTTGGGAATGATGCTCACTAAGTTTGCATTACCGCAACGCTCGCCCACACCGTTTATTGTTCCTTGAACATGTACAGCGCCGCTTTCAATTGCAGCTAAAGAATTTGCTACAGCAAGATCGCCATCATTGTGTGCATGAATACCGATTGGCTTTGTAATCGCCTTCTTAACCTCATCTATTACTGATTTAATTTCGTGAGTTAAGGTTCCACCATTAGTATCGCAAAGAGTAATAACATCAGCGCCGCCATCTTCTGCAGATTTTAGCATTCTCAACGCAAATTGAGAATCATCTTTATATCCATCAAAGAAATGTTCCGCATCGAACACAACTGTTCTTCCGTTATCTTTTAGAAACTTCACTGATTTGAAAATGAGCTCAGCATTTTGAACTTCGGTTAATCCAAGACTTTTTTCGGAATGGAATTTCCAAGTCTTACCAAAGATTGAAACGTAGGGAGTTTCCGCTTTAAGCAATGCAATCAAATTCGCATCAGTTTCAATTTTATCCGGATACCTAGCAGTAGAACCGAACGCGCACATCTTTGCGTGATTCAGTTTCACATTTCTAATCTCACTAAAAAACTCTGCATCACGCGGATTGCTGCCCGGCCAGCCGCCTTCAATAATATCAATGCCAAAATCATCGAGCTTTTGTGCAATCATGATTTTATCGCGGACAGTTAAGCTAACAGCTTCGCCTTGTGTTCCGTCGCGAAGTGTGGTATCAAAAAGTTCTATTAGTTTCGGTTCCATCCAAAATTCCTTTACTTAAAAACAAATCTAAAAACTATTAAATAACTCATGTTACATATATAGTCGGCTAACTTCGCCACTAAGACACAAAGGCACTAAGAAGTCTTGAATAAGCAAATAAATTTTTATGTTTTTCCTTTGTGCCTTAGTGACTTTGTGGCAAAAAATATTTTGCGTGTAGAATGAGTAACTGGATAAAATTATTTCTTGCTCAGATCATTTTATTTTCGCGGGCGTAGTTAAATAAGCCGCCGCTGTTCACAATATCGTAAACACTTCCAAGCGGACGAAGCTGATATTCATTTCCGCTTGTTAAATTTTTGATTGTGTTAGCATTTAAGTCAACTTCAACTTCATCACCGGTTTTAATTTTGTCGTTCAATTTCTCATTTCCCTCGAAAGGGATTAAGAAGCCGCCATCAACTGAATTTCGGTAGAAAATGCGTGCGTAAGATTCTGCAATGATTGCTTTCACTCCGGCAACTTGCAAAGCGAGCGGAGCGTGTTCACGCGAAGAGCCGCATCCAAAGTTTGAACCGCCAATCACTACTTTGTATTCCGACTGATAATTCTCGCCAACAATAAATGGTGTTTTACCTTGCGGCAATCCGGCTTTCTCAATGGGTACACTTGAAAGTGCGAAGTGTCCATACTTTTTTAATTCTTCCGGATCGCTCGTACTGTAAACCAAATGTTCCGCCGGAATAATCTGATCTGTATCAATGTTATCGCCAAGTACGTAAGCTTTGCCTGTAATTATATTTTCCATATTTCTTTCCTTTTAAAATTCCTTCTCCCTTGGAGGAGGATTTAGGTGGAGGCTTTTATAAAAATTTTCTTGGATCAGTTAATTCTCCGGTGACTGCACTTGCGGCAACTGTTAACGGAGAAGCCAAATAAACTTGTGATGCTTTACTTCCCATTCTTCCCGGAAAGTTTCTGTTTGTTGTTGAGACTACAACATCGCCATCACTACTTCTGCCAATCGTGTCCGATGGTCCGCCTAAACAAGCGGCACAAGATGATTCAGCAATCGTACATCCGGCATTCACAAAAATTTCTTTAAGTGAAATTCCGCTGATTGTTTCTTCTTCCAATTGCTTTGCGACTTGCGTACTTGCCGGAACAATAAATGTTGTCACTTTCACTTTTTGTCCGAGCAATAATTTTGCCGCGTACTGAAAGTCGGTGATCTTTCCGCCGGTACAAGAACCAACGTAAGCTTTCGTAATTTTTGTCCCTTCCACTTCTCTAACAGTTGCGCGGTTATCCGGACTGTGAGGCTTTGCAACAGTTGGTTCCAGTTTGGTTACATCGTAAGTATATTTTGAATGATAAACGGCGTCGGCATCGCTTGTAAATTCTTCGTACTGAGTTACACCAATTTCTTTTAGATAATTTCTCGTTACATCATCAACGGCAATTATTCCATTCATTCCGCCCCCTTCAATAGCCATGTTAGTCAGCGTCATTCTTTCCAACATGTTCATTCCGGAAATTGCTTCGCCGTCAAATTCCATTGCACGGTAAGTTGCGCCATCGGTAGTGATGTCTCCGAGAATTTGAAGAATCAAATCTTTTGCGGTTAGATACTCGGGCATCTTTCCGTTAAATGTAAATTTGATTGACTCCGGAATCTTCTCCCAAATTTTTCCGGTACCAAGAATGAACGCAGCATCAGTATTTCCAACACCGGTAGAAAACATTCCAAACGCGCCACTTGTGCATGTGTGAGAATCAGTTCCAAACAAGACTGTACCCGGAACATTATAACCTTCTTCCGCGAGCGCGATGTGGCAAACACCTTTATAGCGTTCTGTTCCTACATCATAATAATTTGGAAGATCATACTCGGCAGCAAACTGGCGAAGTATATCTACGTTACGGTTTGCGTGTACATTTTTTGTGAAGATGTAATGATCCGGAAAGATTACAAGTTTTTGTTTATCCCAAACTTTAGCTTGCTCACCAAATTCTTTTTTCCAGATCGCGATTGTTGGTGGTCCGCAAACATCGTGCGTCATTAACACATCAACATCAAGCCAAACGCTTTCTCCAGGAATTACGTTTGCGCGTTTTGCGGCTTTAGCCAAAATTTTTTCTGTTATTGTCATTCCCATAATTCTTCCTTTACTATTTAACCATTTCTTCTTTTTCAAAAACTTCAAGTTTGATTTCGTTAAAAACCAGATAGTGATTTATAGCTTGCAAATATGCTTTGGCACTTGCCTCAATAATATCTGTTGAAGTTCCTCTTCCGTTAAACGATTTTTCTCCTTCGCGGATTCTCACGATTGCTTCGCCGAGAGCCTGTCTGCCGGAAGTAACCGAACGTACATTGTACGATTCAACAGTTGGCTTAATTCCAAGTGCCCGTTCAATTGCATTGAATACTGCATCAACCGGTCCATCGCCGGGAGAAGATTCTTGCACAATTTTATCTCCGGAATGAATTTGAACTGTTGCTGTAGGAATTGTTCCGGTGCCGGCGTTAACGTGCATGTATTTCAGTTCGTACAATTCTTCTTCTTTATAAATTTCATCACCCATCAACACTCGCAAGTCGTCATCAAACACTTCTTTCTTTTTATCAGCGATTTCCAAAAACGCTTCATAAGCTTTTCCTAATTCATCTTCACTCGGATGATAGCCAAGTTCAATCAATCTGGATTTCAATCCGTGCCTTCCACTGTGTCTTCCCAAAACAATTTTTGTTTTGTTAACACCAACAGTCTCCGGCGTCATAATTTCATAAGTCTCACGGTTCTTCAACATTCCGTCTTGATGTATTCCACTTTCGTGAGCGAACGCGTTTTCACCAACAATAGCTTTATTCGGCTGCACTACAATTCCGGTAAATCCGGAAACCATTCTGCTGGTGTTATAAATTTCCGAGTGATTTAATCCGGTGTAGAAATCGCAAATGTCTTTACGGACTTTCAGCGCCATTGCAATTTCTTCCATCGAAGCATTTCCGGCGCGTTCACCTATTCCATTTATAGTACATTCAACTTGACGCGCACCATTTTGAATTGCGGCTATTGAGTTTGCGACTGCGAGACCAAGATCGTTGTGGCAGTGAACGCTTATGATTGCTTTATTAATATTTTTCACTCTGCGCTTCAACTCTGCGATCTTAGCACCATACTCTGATGGGAAAGTGTAACCGGTTGTATCCGGAATGTTTACTGTTGTAGCACCAGCTTCAATTGCTGTTTCAATAATATCAGCTAAATAACCTATGTCTGTTCTTCCGGCATCTTCGGCAGAAAATTCAATATCATCACAATAAGTTTTCGCGTAAGCAACTGCATCGTAAGACATCTTCAAAACCGTTTTACGTTTTTCTTCTAACGTAGCGCCATATTTGCTGTCGCCAAATTTTCCAAGGATGTGATAATCCGATGTGCTGCTGAAAGTATGAATGCGGGGATGCTTCGCGTTTCTCAATGCATCGAACGCGGTTTTAATATCAATTTCTTTTGCGCGTGAAAGTCCGGCAATAATAACTTCCGATTCATCAGCAATTCTTTTTACTGCCTCAAATTGCGCCGGAGAGGAAACCGGAAATCCAGCTTCTATAACATCAACTTTTAGTTTTGCTAGCTGGCGAGCGATTTCTAGTTTCTCATAAACATTTAACGATGCGCCTGGCGATTGTTCGCCGTCTCTCAATGTTGTGTCGAAGATTATAATTTTTTCGCTCATGTCTTTCTCCTTTTAAATTCTGATCCCGCATTCAGCGGGAGAAGAATCTCCTAATTAGATTTACTCAGCATTTTTTTCTTGCATTTTTCAAACGTTAATTCTCTTACTTAAAATAAAGTAGGAGATGCTTCTTCCGGCAATTGCCGGACTCAGCATTAAAAAAAGTTAAAGTGTAAAAACACCTAAACCTTGTTTGTGATAAATCTCTTTGAAATTTTCTATTACGCGCTCGGTCATTTTATCAGTTGAAACCAGCTTGCATCCTTCACTCATAATATCAACAGTACGGTAACCGTCATCCAAAGTTTTGTTGATAGCTTCTTCAATTAAGTCGCCGGCTTTTTTCATTTCGAATGAGTAAGTAAACATCATCGCTACAGAAGATATTGATGCGAGCGGATTAGCTTTGTTCTGTCCGGCAATATCCGGCGCGCTGCCGTGAACCGGCTCGTACAAAGCGTATTTGCTTCCTAAACTTGCTGATGGCAGCATTCCTAAACTTCCGGTTATCATTCCCGCTATGTCGCTAAGAATATCGCCAAACAAATTTGAAGTTAAGATCACATCAAATTGTTTTGGGTTGCGCACTATTTGCATCGCGCAATTATCTACATACATGTCGTTAAGTTCTACATCCGGAAAATCTTTGTGAACTTCGTGAACAACATTGCGCCAGAATTGAGAAACTTCCAGAACGTTTGCTTTATCAACAGAAATAACTTTGTTTTTTCTTTCGCGAGCAACTTTGAAAGCCATACGAGCGATACGTACAACTTCTTCTTTGGAATAGACCATAGTGTTGAATCCGCGCTCTGTATCAAACCCGCGCGGCTCGCCAAAATAAATTCCGCCGGTTAATTCGCGGAAGACAACAAAGTCAACACCGTCAAGAACTTCTTTCTTCAAAGAAGAAGAATCTACAAGCGGCTTGTAAATTTTTGCCGGACGGATATTCGTGTACAATCCCAAAGATTTGCGAAGTTTTAATAACGCTGCTTCCGGTTTCAAATTATGTGGAAGCGATTCCCATTTGTATCCGCCAACAGCGCCAAGAAATACCGCATCGGAATCATAACACGTCTGAATCGTTTCATCAGTTAATGGAGTTCCATGCGCATCGTAAGAACATCCGCCTATCAAACATTCTTTGAATTCAACTTCAGTGTGGAAATGTTCCGCTACAGTTTTTATTACTTGAACTGCAGAAGCTGCAACTTCAACTCCAATTCCATCACCGGGAAGTAAAGCTATTTTAAACATTATTCTCACTTTTAATTCTGAGTCCGGCAGATGCCGGGCGAAGAATCTCCTAATTAGAATGTTAAAAAATCTTTTATTTCATTTACAAAAAAATCTTTCTTTTTGGATAATGAATCTCTGACTTATGAGTTCGAGATTCTTCATCCCGACACGTCGGGATTCAGAATTACTTCTTAACCAGCCAGCTCATCATGCTGCGCAACTTTGCACCAACTACTTCAATTCCATGTTCTCTATTATCTTTTCTAAGCTGATTAAACTTAGATGCACCGGAATTGTATTCTTCAATAAATTCTTTTGCAAATTGACCGCTTTGAACTTCTTCCAAAATCTTTTTCATTTCTTTTTTCGTTTCGGATGTAATCACTCTTGGTCCGCGAGTCATTCCGCCATATTCTGCAGTATCGCTCACAGAATAATTCATGCGAGAGAGACCTCCTTCGTAATAGAGATCAACAATCAATTTCATTTCGTGCATACATTCAAAGTAAGCGAGTTCAGGTGGATAACCGGCTTCAACAAGTGTTTCAAATCCAGCTTTAATTAATTCCGCAGAGCCGCCGCAAAGAACCGCTTGCTCGCCAAACAAATCCGTTTCAGTTTCATTCTTAAAGTTTGTTTCAATAACACCGGAACGCGCGCCGCCAATTCCTTTTGCCCATGCAAGCGCTAAATCTTTTGTGTTGCCGCTCGGGTCTTGTTCAACTGCAATCAAGCAAGGAACGCCGCTGCCTTGCTCGTATGTTCTGCGAACCAAGTGTCCCGGACCTTTCGGCGCGATCATCATCACATTTACATCTGCCGGAGGAACGATTTGTTTGTAATGAATATTGAAGCCGTGTCCGAATGCAAGTGTATCACCGGATTTGAGATTAGGAGCTATCTCAGAATCATAAACAGATTTTTGAGTTTGATCCGGCAACAAAATCATAATAACATCAGAAGACTTCACAGCATCAGCAACAGATTTAACTTCAAGTCCGCCGGCTTTTGCCTTTTCAACCGATGCAGAATCTGAACGAAGACCAACGCTAACATTCATTCCGCTCTCTTTTAAGTTAAGTGCGTGCGCATGACCTTGGCTGCCGAAACCCAGCACAGCAATTTTTTTATTTTTTAGAAGATCAAGATTTGCATCCGCGTCATAATAAACTTTCATTTCATTACCTCTTTTATGTTGTTATATTTTTTTCTTTTAGAATTCTTACTTGCTCACCACGCTTCAAAGCAACAATACCGCTTCTAGCTATTTCCTTTATTCCGAATGCGGAAAGAAGATTTATCGCCGCATCAATTTTATCCGGCGGTCCAGTAACTTCAATTGTCAAAGATTTATTTGTGATGTCAACTATGTTTCCACGGAAGATGTCGTTAATGTTTTTGATTTCTTCCATCGCACCTTTGGGAACTGAAACTTTGATGAGCGCCAATTCTCTTTCAACACGCGGTGCATCGCTAAGATCAACAACTTTAATTGTGTCAATTAATCTGTTCAACTGTTTTACAACTTGATCAATGATCTGATCGTCACCTTCTGTGACAATCGTCATGCGGGAGATTTCTTCAATCTCGGTTTCACCAATCGAAATACTTCTGATGTTAAAACCTTTTCCGCTGAACATAGTCGCAACACGGTCGAACGCGCCAAAATGATTTTCTACTAAAACGGAAATTGTGTGTTTCATTTATGTCATCCTCTTTGGATTTAATCTCTTAACCATCATGTCGGAAATTGAAGCGCCGGATGGAATCATCGGGAAAACCATATCGGCTTTTACAACTCTGAACTCAATAAGAACGGGTCTGTCTTTAACTGCAAGCGCTTTATCTAAAAGACCATCAACTTCTTTTGGATCGCTTGTTGAGTAAGATTCAATTCCGAATGCTTCGCCGACTTTTACAAAATCCGGATTGCTCGCGCCTAAATCTGTAAAACTAAATTTCTCCGCATGAAATAATTCTTGCCATTGTCTCACCATCCCAAGAAAAGAATTGTTGATGATAAAAATTTTGATAGGCAATTTGTTAGCCACAGCGGTAGTAAGTTCTTGAATGTTCATCTGGAAACCACCGTCGCCGCTGATAGAAACAACTGTTCTATCCGGAACAGCAAACGCAGCGCCAATAGAAGCCGGAAGCGAGAAGCCCATCGTTCCCAATCCTCCGCTTGTTAAGTTAGAACGCGGGTTGTTGTATTTGTAATGTTGTGCCGTCCACATTTGATGTTGACCAACATCTGTAACAATCACAGCATCGCCATTTGTCTTTTCGCAAATTCTATCTATAACAAATTCTGTTCTAAGTTTTCCATCTTTGTCTTCGTAACTAAGCGGGCATTCTTCGCGCCACTCATCTATTTGAGCAAGCCAAGCACTTGTATCCGGTTTAGTTGTCATCTCTGCAGCAAGTTCCGCAAGAACATGTTTTACATCTCCAACTATCGGAAGATCAACAACAACGTTTTTATCTATCGCTGTCGGATCAATATCAACATGAATCTTATATGCCTTTGTACAGAATGTATCAACCTTTCCGGTAACGCGGTCATCAAAGCGTGCGCCGAGCGAAACTAAAACGTCACAGCTATCAACCGCTCTGTTTGCCCAATATGTTCCGTGCATTCCTAACATGCCAAGTGATAACTCATCTGTTCCCGGATAAGCGCCCAAACCTTGTAATGTCATCGTAACCGGTAATTTATTTTCTCGTGCGAATATTTTTAGTTCTTCCGAACTGCCGGACATGATTACACCGCCGCCAACATAAAGCAAAGGTCTCTTCGCTTTTGAAATAACTTCAGCAGCTTTTTTAATTTGATTAGTATGACCTTTGTAGTTTGGCTTGTATCCGCGCAAATCAACTTCTTCCGGATAAGTGAACTGGCATTTTGCTGCAATAACATCTTTCGGTAAATCAACAACAACTGGTCCAGGTCTTCCGCTTGATGCAATGAAGAACGCTTTCTTAATAGTTGCCGCAAGTTCTTTTACATCACGCACAAGAAAATTATGTTTTGTAATCGGGCGGGTAATTCCAACAATATCGGCTTCTTGAAATGCGTCGTTGCCAATTAGATGAGATGAAACTTGTCCTGTGAAAACCACAATCGGCACCGAGTCCATGTATGCATCAGCAATTCCAGTTACTGTATTTGTCGCTCCGGGACCTGAAGTTACAAGCACAACACCAACTTTGCCTGAGGCTTTAGCGTAACCTTCTGCCGCGTGAACCGCACCTTGCTCGTGACGAACAAGAATGTGTTTCAAGAAATCAACATCATATAAATGTTCATATATTTTTAATACCGCTCCGCCAGGATAGCCAAATACATATTCAACTTTTTCTTGCCTTAAGCATTCAAAGAATATGTCTGCACCTGTAAGAACCTGTCCACTATTTTTCATAAAAGACCTTTCAGAAATTAGTTTTTAAAACTGCACCTTTGTTTGCGCTTGTTACCATACGAGAGTAACGCGCTAAATAACCTTTTTTAATTTTTGGTTCGAACTCCGGAAGCGCTTCAATACGTTCCGTAATTATTTCATCGCTGAGTTCTACATTCAATTTTCTGTTTGGAATATCGAGCGTGATAATATCACCGCTATGAACTGCCGCAATTGGTCCCCGTTCAGCCGCTTCCGGAGAAACGTGACCAATGCAAGCTCCGCGTGTACCACCGCTAAATCTTCCATCGGTAATGAGAGCAACTCTATCGCCTAATCCCATTCCCATAATTGCGCCGGTTGGAGTTAACATTTCCGGCATTCCGGGTCCACCTTTCGGTCCTTCGTAACGAATGATTACACAATCACCCGCTTTAACATCTCCTTTAAGAATTTTTTCTACGGCTTCTTCTTGAGATTCATAAATTTTTGCTGGTCCGGAAAACTTCATCATCTTTTCATCAACCGCGCCGGTTTTTACAATCGCACCATTAGGAGCTAAGTTACCAAACAGTACTGCAAGTCCACCGGTTTTAGAATATGGATTTTCAACAGTACGAATTACAGTTTCATCTTTTATTGATGCTGAAGAAATATTTTCGCCCAAAGTTTTTCCGGTTACTGTCGGGGCGCTTTCATCAAGCAAGTTTAATTTTGTTAATTCTTTTAAGATTGCCGAAATTCCACCGGCTCTATCAACATCTTCTATATGAACATTTTTGGTTGCCGGACTAACTTTGCATATGTAAGGTGTCTTAGCAGAAAGTTCATTCAACATATTAAGATCAAGCTCAATTCCGGCTTCTTCTGCAATTGCTAATGTGTGAAGAATTGTATTTGTACTTCCACCCATCGCAAGATCAAGTGAGAAAGCATTCTTGAAAGAATTGAGAGATAAAATGTTGCTTGGTTTTAAATCATCATTTACTAATTGGAGAATTTGTTTTGCTGCGGAGGTTGCGAGTTCTTTTCGTTTGGGGTCTAATGCGAGTATTGTTCCATTTCCGGGGAGAGCCATTCCCAATGCTTCGCACAAACAATTCATTGAGTTAGCTGTAAACATTCCGGAACATGAGCCGCAAGACGGACAACTAAAATCTTCCAATTGCTTTAATCTCTCTTCGTTAATTGTTCCCGAGCTAAATTGACCAACACCTTCGAACACAGAAATCAAATCAACTTTTTCGCCACTCGGCAAACGACCGGATTTCATTGGACCACCGGAAATAAATATTGTAGGCACATCAACACGAACTGCCGCCATTAACATACCGGGCACGATTTTATCACAGTTAGGAATGCAGATCATACCATCTAAACGGTGAGCTTCAACAACAGTTTCAACACAATCAGCTATCAACTCGCGGCTGGCTAATGAGTAGCGCATTCCCAAATGCCCCATCGCAATTCCGTCATCAACACCAATAGTATTGAATTCGAACGGAACACCGCCGGCTTCGCGAATTGCATCTTTAATCAGCTTGCCGAATTCTTGTAAATGCACATGCCCGGGAATTAAATCTATATAGGAATTGCAGACGCCAATAAATGGTTTTTTGAAATCTTCATCGCTCTTAATAACGCCGGTTGCTTTCAGTAAGCTTCTGTGCGGAGCTTTGTCAAAACCTTTTTTGATTAAATCTGAACGCATAATTCTCCAATTATAGTCCTCAGATATAACTCTTGGGTTTCGGTCAATCCCGATCCAATTATATTTTGTTTTTAGATTTGGGATTGACCAGTTATTCTAGAATAGAATAATAATTCCTAGAAGCACTAGAATGTTAATAATCCCTAAAAGAATGATTTCTGAAGAAAGGTTATAAGTTGAAGACACGTGGTTGCAGGTCGCTTCCAGTGGAATAGCTATTGGTTGTGCCATATTTCTATTTGTGTCTTTCATAGGTATTTAACTTGTTGCGAATATAGCCGATGAAAATTTAGTTGTCAAGACTTTTTTGAATATCCATAAATATTTTTCCATTTCCGTGCATAATTATGCATGTGTATTATCATCTGACAACTAAAATCTTTTTGGAAAGGTTTAATAAACCGCGAATCAGGATAAGGTAAATTCCTGGAGCTAAACTTCCAAGCTCCAAATTAATTTGAAATTGACCTTGCGGATGCTTTCTATTTACTAATTCACCTAACGCAAGAATCAGAATAATATCTTTTCTCTGTGATTCTCTGTGATTCTCTGTATTTGCTCTCTGTTTCTTTGTGATATTTCTTTTTTACACAGAGTGCCACAGAGGAGTCACTGAGTTACACCGAGATAAAACTTTTTGCGTAAGGTGAGTCACTAATTCTCTCACACGCTCCCCAAAAATATTATAATTCCCCAAATATGGTTGGGCATAATAACGTTATAATCCAATACAACATATTTAAAATGATTCGGAATTACTATCCGACATTGTTCTGCATAATTTTCAATTTCATGCTTAATCATTTTTTCGTGTAAAATTTTGCCAGATTTCTTCCGTTCTGAATAAGTTCATAACATTTGACGGAGGTTGTTTTTGGTTTAATTCATTAACCATGAATTTCATGTATGGTCCAATGTGTTCAAAAAACTTTTTATAACCGCTGCACAGATAGTTCAATCCAGCTTCGCCTTCGGGTGTAGTTATAAAACGTTCTTTAGGACAACCGCCATTGCAGGCAAATTTATACTCGCATTTTAAACAATATCCAGGAAGTTTCTCTTTTTTGTCTCTGCCGAATTTTTCCTGCTGTTCCGACACAGCAAGTAAACCGATTGACACAACTGAAATATTACCTAATAAATTTTCGGGAAAGACGTAATGATCGCACGAAAACAAATCGCCGTTATGCTCAATTGCTAAGGCATTACCGCACGTTTCGGCAACGACACATAAGCTCGGGGGAACTCCGCACCAACTTTCTAAAGCTACATCAAAACTTTGTACAAAATATTGGCCTACATCTTTCTTCACCCATGAATCAAAGATTTCGCACAGAAAATTTCCATATTGATCCGGCTCAACCGACCAATCACTTACAATTGAATTTAGATTTTGCAGATCAACAGTACTTCCGATAGTTATTCCTTCGATATTTTTCTTTTCCACGGCAGGAATAAACTGCATGAATTCGCTTCCAATTTCTTTAAGGAACTCATATACCTCAAGCGGGTAATACGAATTTTTCCGATTTACAACAGTAAGGGTATTAAATCTTACAGTATGCTTTTTCAGATAATCAATTCCTCTCAGCACTAAATCAAATGTTGATTTACCTTTTTTGTTTACACGATAATAATCATGAAGTTGCTTTGGTCCATCGATAGAAATCCCGACAAGGAAATCATGATCTGCAAAAAATTTGCACCACTCATCATCTAACAAAATACCGTTTGTTTGAAAAGCATTCTCGATATATTTTCCATTGCTGTATTTATTTTGCAGTTCCAAAGCTTTTTCATAAAAAGATAAACCTAACAATGCTGGTTCGCCTCCCTGCCATAAAAATTGAACCAAACCGGCTGGCTGACTTTCAATGTATTGCCTTATATAATTCTCCAGCATTGCATCGCTCATCTTCCAAGACTTTTCTTCCGGATAAAGCTTTTCCTTATCCAGGTAAAAACAATACTTGCAATCAATATTGCAAATTGGACCAATCGGCTTGGCAATTATGGAGAATGGCTTTCCCAAATTCTATTTCTCTAATGGATTTGTATCGCCGTATTTTTCCTGAAGCTTTTTAAGTTCAGTTTTCAATTCATTTAATACATCTTTGTAAGCCGGATCAGTGTAAAGATTGTTTAATTCATTAGGATCTTTTTCCAAATCGTACAATTCCCATGTGTCTATATCATTATAAAAATGGATAAGCTTGTAACGCTCGGTTCGAATGCCGTAATGTCGTTTAACATCATGCCAGCCGTGAGGATATTCATAATAGTGATAGTACATCGAAGTCCGCCAATCATTCGGTGTCTTTCCTTTAAGAATTGGGCGAAAGGATTCACCCTGCATTTCTTGAGGAGCATTAACTCCCGCAAAATCCAAAAATGTTGGAGCGAAATCGAGATTGAGCACCATCTCTTCCGAAACTTGATTGGGTCTAATTTCCTTGGGATAACGAACAACGAGTGGCATACCAAGAGATTCTTCATACATAAATCTTTTATCGTACCAGCCGTGCTCGCCAAGATAAAATCCTTGATCAGATGTATAAATTACAATTGTATCATCTGCCAGGTTATGCTTATCAAGATAATCGAGAAGCCTGCCAACGTTTTCATCAACAGAAAGAATGCAGCTTAGGTAATCCTTAATGTAACGCTGATATTTCCATTCGGTTAAATCTTTACCTTGTAAATTATCTTCCTTAAATTTTTTACTGATGCGGTCATAGTGAGCATCCCAAAGTTTCTTTTGCTGTTCGGTTAAGCTCTCATAAGTTTTTTGCCAGGAGTCATCGGCATTTGGCGCAAACTCTTTATTGCCTCCTGTACCTGTTTCTTTTTCGAAATCACCTTCTTTAAGTTTCAGATCGTGACCCAAATACATGTCATCTATTCTCATGTCGGCTTCTTTTGCTGCCTGCCGATTTTTATAATCGTCAAAAAGAGTTTCCGGCAGCGGCAAATCTTTATTATCGTAGGCATCTAGATGCTTTGAGTTAGGCATCCAATTGCGGTGAGGCGCTTTATGATGTACCAGCATGCAAAACGGAGTTTCAGTATCCCGCTTTTCGAGTATCTCAAGAGCTTTATCGGTGATAATATCGGTTGTATAGCCTGTATATTTTTTATTAACTCCATTTTCAATGAATATCGGATTATAATATTCACCTTGATCGATTAACACCTGCCAGTCATCAAAGCCGGTGGGATTTGTTACAAGATGCCATTTTCCAATCATATAAGTTTTGTATCCCGCTTTTTGAAGCAGCTTTGTAAAAGTCATCTGTTCACCATTAAAAGCATCGCGGTTATCTCTCAATCCATTTTTATGGCTATACTTTCCTGTAAGCATTGTTGCTCTGCTTGGTCCACAAATTGAATTTGTAACAAAGCTGTTCTTAAACATTATTCCTTCATTCGCAATTCGGTCGATGTTGGGAGTATTGATGAGAGCTTTGCTGTAACAGCTAATTGCTTGCTCGGCATGGTCGTCGCTCATTATAAATAATATATTCGGCCGCTTAGTTTGTTTACCATCGATTGGTAATAAAATTGGAAAAGTAAGTCCGACTGTTCCCAGTCCGGCAGTCTTAATAAATTCTCTTCTGGTAAAGCTCATAGCAGTTCACCTTATTTATTGGAGAAGTAAGTTGACTTTTGAATTTAATTTATAGAAAATCTTTAAGAATCTCAGAGGAAAGATGAAATATCGACAGGTTGATGAATCAGATACGCTTCATTAATGATTTGTCCTAAAGATGGTTTCTGTACAGATGCCCGATCTGGCGTACCGGCAGAATTTATTATTATAATTCCATGAGTATGATTTGGCATAATAACATAATAACCATGATCAGCTGTGCTCAAACGATTTGGAATTTCTAATCAGCAATGCTCAACATAATTTCCAATTTCATTCATAATCATTTTTTCGTGTAAAATTTTGCCATGTTGAAACCATGAAAAATCAATATCCTCACAATTCTCTATCTCAGCTTCTGTACTGAATTGCTTCCGGAATATGATTAATTCAAAAGTTTCGCTTTGCCGTTCTGGAGTTTTTTTTCTTTAGCTTTTCTTTTTTCTATCTGCTTTATGTCTTCTTCCGGCTTCAATATTTCCGGTTTAATTCCACGTTTTAATAGTACTTGTCTTGTTGCTTTACTGTTCTCTACAACTTCCTTCTCCAATTTTGGTTTTCCGGTTAAGTCTTTTGCTTTTATGTTATGGTCTGTCATCGCCAAAGCAAAATCTTTAGCACGTAATTCAACATCTGTATCAAAATCAGCAAGAGCTCTTTTCTCCGGAATGTTCCTTTTTTTCTTAAGTTCTTTAATCCCAATTCCACCATATAAAGCTCTAATATGTTTGTCTTTGAATGTAGCAAATTCGACCGGCAATTTTATTCCTCGTTCATATACTGTCTGTTCAATTTTTTCTTCTGTTTGCTTTAACTTTCGCCGGGATTTTAATCTTTTATCCTCATAACTAAGTTGTTCATTTATTTCTTGTTTTCTTGTTTGCACTGCAAAGTAAGTCTGAGCATATGCAATCTCTTGTTTGCGCGGATCACCATTTTGGGCAACTAAGTAACATGCGTATCTTGTAAGAAGAAAATCATTTATTTCTCTTTCTGCATCAGAACCAAGAGATACCTTTTTGGCGGAGCCGACAAAATGGTCTCCAATTTTCTGTCCACTAGCTTTACAAGCATCGAGAGATTTATTAATCACACCTTCGAACTTACGCCATTCTTTATAACCAAGCAGCGGCATCAACTCGCGTGCTGACCAATACTCTAAGTCATCCTGAACTTTTTTAATTGATTCAAGTTTAGTATTCAAATTAACTACGAACTTATTCATAGCCTTACCTCATCAATAATATTGCATTGAAAAATACTAATGTCCCCATAATTCTCTATCCAAACTTCTGTACTGAATTGCTTCTGAGATGTGATTAGTTCTTATTTGCTCAAAGCTTTCAAGATCGGCAATTGTTCTTCCTACTTTTAATATTCTGTCGTATGCTCTCGCGGATAAGCCGAGTTTGTTCATCGCCATCTTAAGCAAATCTTCACTCGCTTTATCTAGTTGGCAAAATGTTTTGATTTCTTTAGAAGTCATATCAGCATTTTTGAAAACATGCTTAATTCCGGCAAATCTTTTCTGCTGAATATCCCTCGCGCCTACAACTCTTCTCCGAACCTCGGTTGATTTTTCACCGCTTGCTTTAGAAGCAAGTTCGTTAAACTTTACAGCCGGCACTTCTATGTGAATATCAATCCGGTCTAAAAGAGGTCCGCTAATCCTTGCCATATATTTTTGGATTAGCGGAGTGTTGCAAGTGCATTCGTGATTAGGATCGGTGAAATATCCGCACGGGCAAGGATTCATCGCAGCGGCAAGCATAAAATTCGCCGGAAATTCGATAGACATTTTCGATCTGCTAACTGTTACTTTGTAATCTTCAAGAGGCTGGCGCATAACTTCCAAAACATTTTTTTTGAATTCCGGCAATTCATCTAAAAAAAGAACTCCATGATGAGCAAAAGAAACTTCTCCGGGGCGAGGAAACGAACCGCCTCCGATTAGCGCGGCATCGCTTACTGTATGGTGCGGACTCCGGAAAGGACGCTCGGTAATTATCGCCTTATCCTTTGCTAATATTCCAGCAACAGAATGAATCTTTGTTGTTTCGAGCGCTTCTTCAAAAGTTAGCGGTGGGAGAATAGAGGGGAATCTTTTTGCCAGCATTGTCTTTCCACTTCCGGGCGGTCCAATCATTATAATGTTATGCCCACCCGCAGCTGCAATTTCTAAAGCCCGTTTTACATTCTCTTGCCCTTTCACGTCGGCAAAATCGAGAATGTAATCATTAACATGCGCAAACAATTCTTCTTTATTCGAAATGTAAGATTGGAATTCCCCTTCTCCATTCAAAAATTTGATTACATCATTCAGCGTTTCTAATCCATAGACTTTGATACCTTCAACGATGGAAGCTTCCCGGACAGAATCAGCAGGTAAAATTATTCTCTTAATTCCTTTTCTCTTTGCTTCAACAGCAATTGGTAAACCACCTTTAACTTTTCTTAATGTTCCATCTAACGAAAGCTCCCCAAGAAAAATTGTATCTGTTAAAAGCCCGGAACTTAGTATTTCCGTCGCTTCAAGTATTCCAATTGCAATCGGGAGATCGAACGAACTGCCTTCTTTCTTTATATCTGCGGGTGCAAGATTAACTGTAATCTTCTTGTGAGGTAATGTAATTCCGGAATTTTTAATTGCGGCAGAAACGCGCTCGCGGCTTTCCTTTACTGCGTTATCCGGCAATCCAACAATTGTAACTGAGGGAAGATTATTTTCGCTGTGAGTTTCTACTTCTACAAGATAAGCGTCTATTCCAATTGTAGCACCGGATAGGATTTTCGAAAACATGGGTCATCCCCCAAATGGTTGTTAGTAAGCTAATAAAATTCTTCTCAACAATAAATGATAGTATTAAACTTACTTACTCGAATGTAACCATGGTAGCATTTTTACGCCAATATATTTTGACGGTTGTTGTCTTGAAAAACAATTTTATATATTAAATGAGTTCTTTCATTCTACGGAGTAAACAAGAAATGAGAAAAATTTTTATAAACATTCTGCTGCTCACAACTATATCTATTTCCGCACAAGCAAAATTATTCGATAAGAAAGCAATAAAATTAAGCACCTCAACACTTTTGGATAAAATAAAAGGCGGTTGGGCCGGACAAGTAATTGGCGTTACCTACGGTGGACCAACAGAATTCAAATTTCAAGGAACGATGATTCAAGACTATCAAAATATTCCTTGGCAGGATGGTTATATAAAATGGTGGTACGAAAATGAACCGGGTCTTTATGATGATATTTACATGGACCTAACTTTTGTTGATGTAATTGAAAAATATGGTATAGACGCACCTGTTGATTCATTTGCAAAGGCTTTTGCTTATGCCGATTATCCTTTATGGCACGCGAACCAAGCCGCACGCTACAATATGATGCAAGGGATTATTCCGCCGCAATCCGGCTACTGGCTTAACAATCCTCACGCTGATTGTATTGATTTTCAGATTGAAGCTGACTTTGCCGGACTGATGTCTCCGGGAATGCCGAATTCAGCTTCGGAAGTTTGCGACAAAGTTGGACACATCATGAATTACGGCGAAGGTTGGTACGGCGGCGTTTATGTTGCTTCAATGTACAGTCTTGCTTTCGCTTCAAACAACATAAACTTCATTGTTACGGAAGCATTAAAATCCATTCCAAAGCAAAGTCACTTTTATCAATGCATCAACGATGTAATCCGATGGCACAAAAAATATCCTAACGATTGGAAAGCAAACTGGTTTGAAGTCCAAAAGAAATGGACGGAAGACACCGGATGTCCTGATGGAGTTTTTACCGCATTTAATATTGATGCACGTATTAATTCCGCTTACATCGTTATTGGTCTCCTTTACGGCAAAGGTGATTTGGGATTAACAATGGATCTTGCTGCCAGATGCGGGCAAGATTCTGATTGCAATCCTGCTTCTGCTGCCGGAATATTAGGAACAGTTCTTGGCTACAATAAAATTCATGATACTTGGAAAAAGAATTTACATGAAGTTGAAGACATGGATTTCAAATACACAACTTATTCTTTGAACGATGTTTATTCTGTTGGATACAAACACGCTTTAGAAATGATTAAGAAAAACGGCGGCTCGGAGAACAACGGATTAGTAACTATAACGTATCAAACTCCCAAACCAGTTAGATTTGAAAAATCCTTTGAAGGTATGGTTCCGGTTGCCCGCAAATGGGGCGGCTGGGCTGGCACTGTATTAAAAGATTCAGTCGTTCATAATTTTGAAGGGAATGGAGTTGTAGTAACAGGCTCATATTCGGAAATGAATGATAAGATTACTTTCACCAATTATGTCTTCAAATTGGAAGCCGATCTCGATGGGAAAAAAGATACAATTTCACTTCCCTATAATTTCAAAACACGCCATACGGAAATGTTTAGCAAATACCGGCTACCATTAGGAAAACATCAGCTCAAACTAAAGCTGCTGAACCCTGACCCGATTGCAAATGTGATTATTAATGATGTAATAGTTTATTCTGATAAACCGGCAACGAGTATTATCAAACAAATAAAGAATAAGAAATAGAAACAGATTCGATCTGCCGTTATTTCATTAAAATAAATTTCTTTGTTTGGGTAAAGTTTCCAGCTTGCAATCTGTAAAAATAAACACCGCTCGGTAGAGACGTTGCATGCAACGTCTTTACATATGAACCGGCTGGTTTGTATTCATCAACAAGCGTCGCGACTTCTCTTCCTAACAAATCGTAGACTTTAAGTGTAACGTGAGAACTTTTAGGGATTGTATAATTTATCGTTGTGCTTGGGTTGAATGGATTGGGATAGTTTTGAGAGAGGGAAACCTCAGATGGAATTGTCTGCTCGACTTTAACATCAACAGAAGTGATGCCCCCGTTTGTAGTTTTCAAAATAGTGCCATTAGCCCCAACAACATATCCTTCATCTTTAGAAATGAAAGAAACTCCATACAAATTATCGCGTGTTCCACTTTTCTGTTGTACCCAACTTCTACCAGCATCTGTTGATCGAATGATTAAACCACCAGCTCCTACTGCTGCTACACTATTTACTTTTACAAAAGATACGCTGCTTAATGCAGTATTTGTGTTACTTATTTCTTGTTGCCAAGAGCTTCCACTGTCGGTTGTTTTAAGTATAGTACCAAATTCACCAACTGTTATTCCATTATTCCTATCAGTAAATGATACGCTGTTAAGAGTATTCTTTGAACCACTATTTTGAGGTTCCCAGGTTTCACCGCTATTTGTAGTTTTTAATATCACTCCATAAGCCCCAACAATAAATCCAACCATTTTGTCAATGAAAGTTACTCCAAACAACAGAGCTTTTTGATCTGTTGTTATATCAAACCAAGTTTTTCCACCATCAGTTGTTCTTAAAATACCTCTCCCAACTGCAATAGCGTTATTTGAATCCGAAAAGGCAATTCCAAACATCTCTCTAAGACTACTTTGATAAGTTAGTTGCCAATTTAAACCGCCATCAGTAGTTCTATAAATACTTTCCCATCCAACCGAAACACCTTTTTTTCTTGTGACAAAAGCAATAGCTCTGCGCCATGTCATACCATCAATTTTTCTTTGAACCCATTCTTTCCCGCCGTTTGTTGTGTTCAGTATTAAATTAATATAACCTGCTGCCCATCCGTAATTAGAGTCAATAAAATTTACAGAAAGTAAGGTACCTCTAGAACCCGGACTAGATTCAGCCCAGGTTTGACCACTATTCGTTGTAGTTAAAATCGTTCCGTTATCTCCAACGATGAATGCAAATGAACTATCAAAAAATGTCACTTCCCAACATGTTCCAACAACAAATCCAGTATTAACTTTTGTCCATGAACGACCTCCATCGGTTGTTTTATAAATTGGAGTATTAAATCCAACAGTCAATCCATTTAGCGAGTCAGCAAAGGAAACACTATTCAACAAACCGGCAGTGCTTGGACTGTTTGGTGGCAATTCAAACTTTGCTTCAGACCAAGAGTTACCTCCGTCGTTTGATCTAATGATTATACGATAACCTACAACAATAATATTATCTTTATCTATGTATTGAATACTACAAAAATATTTATTCGAGTCTTGCGAAGCAGATTCCCATGATTTACCCCCATCTTGTGTTTTAAGAATTGTTCCTTTCCAACCAACAATTAAGCCGTTTTTTTCATCAAAGAATTTAACTTCTCTCAGTAGCTCAGTTGTCTTTGTTAATTGCTTTTGCCATGTTTCTCCGACATCTGTTGACTTAAGAATTATACCGTCTGAACCCACAGCTAAACAATTATTCCGATCAATAAAGGTAATACTACTTATTGAGCTTTCAGTACCGCTGCTTTTGGGTAACCAAGTTATTCCACCGTTTGTAGTTTTTAGAATTACTCCTTCAGATCCAACTACAAATCCGTTTTCATTATCATTAAAAACTACATCGGTCAAACTTTGGCTCGTTCCAGTTAACTGCAATGTCCAGGTTTTTCCACCATCTGTAGTTTTATTTATAGTACCATTCTCGCCCACTATCCACCCCAACAGGGCGTTTTCGAAATGTACACCATAAATCGCATTACCTTGTGGTAAAGGATTCTGCCAAATCCATTGAGCTATTGCTACTTGTATTGTAATTAGTATTAATATTACTGTAAGTTTTGTTTTCATTCGAGCCCCTTTTACCGCCCACTTGTTTTTAGCTATACCTAACTAAAATATTCTTTGATTGATGTGCAAGTACAAAATTTTTCCTAAAAAAACCCCGCTCATGTTTGGCGGGCTGATACTTTGACTCAGGCTCAGAACAACACTAAAATGGCTTTCAAGAATTTTATCACTTTTTCTTCTTATAAACTTCTTTTCGGTGTTTAATTCTAAAAACAAAAATAGATTTTGCTGAATCATCTATTTCATATAAGACACGGTAATTTCCAATTCTTATCCTATAACCTTCTTGCTCGGTAAGCTTTTGAGTGCCAATAGTCCTTGGGTCTTGCGAAAGGAGAAAAATCTTAGGTGCTAGGCGAATAACTTCTTTATCCGGTAGTTTATCCAAGTCCTTCTGAGCAGAAGGCTTAATGATTAATTTGTAAGCCACGTTTTTGCAAATATTGTTCTATAGATATGTCCTTTCCTTTTACAAGCTTTGATGCTTTATAGTCAACCATATCTTCCATCAATTCTATAGAGTCGCTAAGAGCTGGATTCTTTTTCATTTTCTCCCAATCTGCTCTTGGAATTTTAACGTGTGTTTTTGTTTTAGTGATCATTACAAACCTTCTTTCAAAAAAAAAATTGTCTTTACTTCTTAAACTTTCTCAGAAACTCTATTCTATCTTTCAATTCATCTACCGGAACTAACAATTTGTCTTTACCAAAAATTGCACTCTCGCGGTTCTGAAAAACCAGCTCGTAATCTTTACTCATAACAATTGCTTCTTCAGGACAAACTTCTTCGCAGAAGCCGCAGAAGATGCAGCGGAGCATATTTATTTCAAATTTTTGAGGGAATCTTTCTTTCTCTAATTCAGTTTCTGCAGCTTGTACTTCTATAGCAAGAGCCGGACAAACACGCGAACACAATCCGCACGCAACACATCTTTCAGTTCCTGTACTCTCTTGAACCAAAACCGGACGACCGCGATACGATGCCGGCGGCTCAAACTTAACTTCCGGATACTGCATTGTTACACTAGGAGAAAACATCTGCCTCAATGTCAAAGCCAATCCTTTGACAATTTCCGGGATGTACATCTTTTCTAGAAACGTAAGGTTATTTAATCTTTTCTTTTCAGCCATTTCATTCCTTCCGGTTTTAGAATCCAAAAATCATTATTAATGCAGCGACCCAAAGAATATTTAATAATGAAAGTGGGAACATCACTTTCCAGCCTAAATCCATTAGCTGATCATAACGGAATCTTGGGATACTCCATCTAACCCATATAAAGAAAAACATAAAGAATGCTACTTTTAACAGGAACGCACCAATTTGCAACAGCACAAGCAAAGTTGAATTGAGCCCAAGTTTATCTATATATGGAATTTGATATCCGCCGAGATACAAAGTAACTATCATCATACTTGCCACAATCATGTTGGCATATTCGGCTAAGAAAAATCCCGCGAATTTGAATGAGCTATATTCAGTATGATAACCACCAACAAGTTCAGGTTCAGCTTCCGGTAAATCGAAAGGTAATCTGTTTGTTTCAGCAAAAGCAGAAACCAAAAAAGTAATAAACCCAATAGGCTGAATAAAAGCATTCCACATAAATCCGTATTGCGATGCAACAATCTTTAGCGGACTAAGCGATTGCGAAAGCATTATTACACCGGCAATTGAAAAGCCCATCGAGACTTCGTAAGAAATCATTTGTGCGGAAGAACGGATACCGCCAAGCAAAGAATATTTACTTCCGCTTGACCAGCCGGCAAATGTAATTCCGTAAACTCCAAGCGATGTTAAAGCAAGTACGTAAAGTATTCCAATATTAACATCCGCTACTACTAAATTAATTTTGTAACCAAAAATTTCTACAGCCGAACCAATTGGAATTACCGCATAAGTGGCGAACGCAACAAATAAAGCAATAAACGGCGCAAGTGTGTGCAAAATTTTATTAGCTTTTTCCGGAATAATGTCTTCTTTCAAAAGAAGTTTGAATACATCCGCAAATGGCTGAAGCAAACCGAGCCATCCAACTCTGTTTGGACCTTTACGGTTTTGCACCCACGCGGCAATTTTTCTTTCAAAGTAAACCGTGTAAGCAACTGAAAGCAGCATCAAAACTACAATCAATACAATTTTGATGAGTGCGATTATTATAACTTCCAAAATACTCATTAGTTAACAACTCCTTAAATTCTGAGTCCCGCATAGCGGGAAGAAGAATCCCAATGTTCTTGTTTACAGACTCTTCGTCGTGGCAAGCCGCGACTCAGAGTTTAAAATCTTGAGTTGAACACCCAACTCACCAATCATATCGTAATCTAATCCTTTGAATGCATCTACCGAATTTGAAATTTCATCAAATACTTCTTCAGCCATTTCGTATTTTATTTTTCCACCAAGATGAGATGAAAGCTGAGCTAAAATTTTCCAGCTTGGTTTAGCGTCATGCTTACGTCCTTGGTTCCATTTGTCGAACTTGGTTCCAAACTTATCCCAGCGGCTCATGTTCATTCCATCAAGAGCGCGGTCCATTTCATCAAGTGAAACTGCCGGACGGATGCGCTGCACTCTTCCCTGGAAGTTTACAAACGTTCCATGCTTCTCAGCATACGATGCCGCCGGAAAAACTATATCTGCAAGCGCAGTTGTTTTACTTGAATTTGTTGCTGTAACAATTAACAGATCTAACATTCCAAGCGCCTGTTCCCATTCTTCACTCAACGCACCAAGATCATCTTCCATTACAAAAAGTGTTTTAACTTTTCCTTCTTTAATCAAACGATAAATTCCTTCCAGCTTCGCACCGTTGGATTTAGCAATAACTAATTCGGCTCCGGTTGTGTTGGGCGTTTTATCTTCACGAATTAAAATATCATCTTGATCGTCAGCGACAGAATGTCTTGCAAAATCGACGCTGGTAACGTTTAATTGCTTGGCAAGTTTCAACAGAACAAAATTATCTTCGCATGTAGCAAAAGCAGAACCAACGAAAGCGATTTCGTTGCTCTTATATTCTTTTAGACTTTTCGCTGCAACTTCTAAAGCCTCATCCCAGCTTACTTTTTGAAGCTGTCCTTCTTTGCGAACGAAAGTTCCATCAATTCTATCATCAGCATTAACATTTTTGAAAGTGCTTAATCTTCCGTTGTCGCACATCCAGAAACTGTTTACTTCTTCATTCTGGCGTGGTGTTAATCTCAAAATTTCATTATTGCGAACGCCAATTTCCGTATTGCATCCTCGCGCGCAGCCAACACAAATTGAGTTTGTGAAAGACATTTCCCAAACGCGGGATTTGAAACGGAAGTCGTTGTTGGTTAACGCGCCAACCGGACAAATATCCACAGTGTTCATCGAGTAAGGATTATCAAACGATTCACCCGGGAATGTTGAGATTGTAACTTTATCGCCGCGGTTTACAAATGTAAGCTGGTTTGATTTTGCAATTTCATCAGAGAACCTAATACAGCGTGAACATGAAATACATCGGTCGCCGTCAAATTTTATTCTTGGTCCAAGTTGAACGCGTTTTTCTTTTCTGTTTTTAATTTCTTCGAAGCGGCTTTCTCCGCGGCTGTGTGCGTAAGCGTAATCTTGAAGTTTACATTCGCCGGCTTCATCGCAGATTGGGCAATCAAGCGGATGGTTGATGAGGATAAATTCCATCACCGCATTTCTTGCTTCCAAAGTCTTTGTAGAATTTGTATGAACAACCATTCCATCACCTGCAAGTGTTGCGCAAGAGATTGCAAGCTTTGGCATCTTTTCAATTTCTACAAGACAAACACGGCAGTTTCCGCTAACGGAAAGTTTTGGATGATAACAAAAATGTGGAATCTCAACACCAGCTTCGCGTGCAACTTCGATAACTGTTTGACCTTGCTTAAATTCTATTTGTTTTCCGTCAATAGTAATTGTCGGCATATCTTTTCCTTTTACTATGCTTTTCTAAGCAATAAATTTTTTGGAGATAAAATTACTCTTGTAAGCGAACAACTTTCAAACTCGCCAAATTTATTTGTTAAACTCGAGTCTCCGAATAATTCATTAGAAAGATCGCGAATGTCTTCCTTTGTAACTTTGTAAATTTTCTTAACTGTTTCTTCAACCGGAATAATTTTACCAAAGTAAATCATCTGATGCGCCATGCGGATCATCCGGTTAGTTGTGCCTTCCAAACTCATTAGCATATTGCCGACCAAGTATTCTTTTGCTCTATCGAGCTCGGCAGCATTAACTTTTTTCTGCTTAATCTTTTCCAATTCCTCAAAAATCAGCTTCTGGGCTTTGGAAACCGATTTTTCGTTAGTCGAAAGATAAACTCCGAAGGTGGATATATCAAAAAAGGAATTGAGAAAAGTGTTGATTTGGTAAGCAATTCCATTCTCTTCCCTAACTTTTTGGAATAGGCGACTGCTGCTTCCCTCACCCAAAATGTGAGAAAGTACAGCAACGGAAATTCGGCGTAAATCTTTGTAACCGTAAGTTGGCTTGCCAAGAATATAATGAACTTGCTGGGTTTCCTTTTCAACAAAAAGATCTTTCGAAGGCTGCATCGAAATAGTTCTAATTTTATCGTTGCTCGGTCTATAGTCTCTGGTGATATATTTCTTAGCGTACTTTACAATTTCATTATGATCAACATTACCGGACGCAACAATCATGAATCTATCTAATGTATAATTTTCTTCAATGTACTTTAACAAATCTTTTTGTTTGAAAGCACGAAGGTTTTTTTCGGTTCCGATGATCGGCATTCCAATTGGATTTCCGGCGAATGTGTTGCTTTCAAACTTATCGAAAATCAGTTCGTCCGGTGAATCTTCAATATCGTAAAGCTCATCAATAACTACTTTGGATTCTTTTTCTATTTCCCTTGGATTGAAAACCGAGTTCTGAACCATATCTGATAGGACTTCAAATGTCTTTTCGATATGAGCGTTCAATCCTCTTCCATAAAAACAAGTGTGTTCTTTAGAAGTGAATGCGTTTAAGTAGCCGCCTAGTGATTCAATTTCTTCCGATATTCTTTTAGCAGAACGCTTTTTCGTTCCCTTGAAAAACATGTGCTCAAGAAAATGGCTTATTCCGGAGTTTTTCTCTGTTTCATCACGCGAGCCTACATTAAACCAAAACCCAAGTGAAAATGACTTTACATGCGTAATCTTTTCGGAAACAATTCTCATTCCGTTGGGAAGCTGTGTTACATTAATGTTTTTCAAGTATGGTATTCTTCTGTTTTTAGTTCAAAAAATGTGGGGCAAATATAAAGAAGGAAGAACGAAGAAGGAAGAACTCATTTTGAGTGCAGCATTAATGAAATTCTGCGATATAGTTTAGTCCAAATCAGATTCACTTAATTTTACAATACACATTAAATATTTTAGTAACCCGATTTTTAGAGAGGCATTGCCATGAATTGGGATCGAGATACGCTCAATTTGCCCATCTTTAGAGTAAATGTGATGACTTCCGTGGATTCGCTTTAACACCCAGCCATTTTTTTCAAGAATTAAAGCCAACTCCTTTCCATTTAAGGTTTTCAAACTGCAATCTCAATAATCTCACTTTCGCTTTCTAACTTGGTTTCACTAACATCAACACTTAAACAACCCTCAATAGCTTCATGGATGTTATTTATTACTTCGTCGTAAGTTTCACCTTGCGAAACACAACCGGGTATTGCCGGAGCTTCTGCCCAATAACCACCATCTTCCGCTTTATGTATTACAACTTTTAGTCTCATGATTTTTTCCCTTTTCGATTATTATTTTTTAGTCAGTGCCTCACTATCACTAGTCACAATTTATTCTTTTTCTTCGCCTTAAAAGTAAAGTTTAACGGCTTCTTTTAAGTTTTTCACGGATTCTTCAATTGTTTCTCCAAAGGAAGACACTTCTACATTGATACTGCGCGACACAAAATATTTATCTTCTTTCCATACAACATAATTTATTTCTTGAGTTTTCATAATCGAGTAATTTTCAATAAGAAGTTATAGGTCCCGACTAACTATTTCAACGTATTGTTTTACTGGGCAGTTCCATTAAGCTATCCAGAATTTCAGTTACATCATTTATTACGCGATTGCAAACTTTACCGGTCAGCTGATTAGCTTTAACGACTGCCCTTCCTTCCGGTGTGCTCACGGAAACACCAAGCAATTCTTCACAGTTTAGAGTTTTGTTTCTCGCTTTAAATTCATCCATCAACTGATTGGATAATTTGTAAACGTGCGCTTTTGCCTCTTCCTTTTCCTTCTCGGAATTCCATTGCTTCATGCCGATTACCATTAATGCGCCTGTTACAGCTCCGCAAGTTTTCCCGGTACGCGCAATTCCTCCGCCGAAAGATGAAGCGACACGTACCGCAGTTTGTTCATCAATGCCAAGCTCTTCTGCATAAGCTGAGAAAATAGCTTGTGAGCAATTGAATTCTTCTTTGTACAGTTTAATAGCTTTTTCTGCCGGCTTCATTTTCTTTTCTCAACTTTTTAACAAGATATTCGTAAAATTAATCCACCCAATTTTCAACTTTTAGATCATCAATGCGTTTAAATTCTCTTTCGTTATTAGTAACCAAAATCAAATTGCGGTTAATTGCTTGCGAAGCTATCAACAAATCCATTGCCCCAATCATCTTACCTTCTCTATCAAGTTGTGCTCTAATTTTTCCATAAACTTGTGCATCGGTTTTTGTGTAGTCAATCTGAATCAAGGGTAACAAAAATTGTTCAAGTGCAATTATATTTTCATTAGGACGAGTACTCTTCGAAATACCAAAATAAAACTCAGCAACTGTAATGCTTGATATTCCGATGGATTCCGGTTTTAACTTCATAAAACGTTTCAGAACCGCTTCCGGTTTTTTCTTGATAATATAAATACAAATATTAGTATCAAGAAGGTATTTCATAGGAACAACTCTTCACGGTCTTCTAATTCCGGTTGAGAACGTTCACTCATGAAATCATCACTGAACTTATCTAAACTATCCAGAAAGGAATCCCATTTTTTGTGGTGAGGTATTAGTACTACCGCATCTCCAATTTTGGTTACATATACATCATCACCTTTGATTCTAAAAGCTTTTGGCAAACGAACAGCTTGGCTTTTTCCATTTTTGAACAATTTTGCTGTTTCCAACACGCACCTCAAATAATCTATACTAAAGGTATAGACTTTAAAAATTGATTACAAGAGTTCACCAAAAGATGTAGTAAATATTATTTTGGAAACTTCTCTACATACTTTCCGTAGAACTCTCCAATAGCTTTGTAAGCCCTCTCCAAAATATTTTCCGGAGGAAGAAAAACTATTCTAAAATGTTGAGTGCCCGGCTTCTGTCCAAATCCGCTTCCGTGAACAACAACTACTCCGGTTTCTTTTAGGAGTTCTACAGCAAAGTGGAAATCGTTGGTAACATTATGCAAACGCGGGAACGCATAGAAAGAACCTTCAGGTGCGACACATGAAATTCCGGGGATTGAATTCATCGCTTCAACTGTCATATCGCGGCGCTTGGTTAGCTTCTTCATTGCTTCAGTTAGATGAGATTGATCGCCAAGAAGTGACGGGGCAATTCCATATTGAGCCGGATGATTTGCACACAAACGCGCGCGTAAAATTTTATTTATCGCTTCGATGTAATCTTTGAGAACAGCGTTGTTTCCGCTAACAATTCCCCAGCCAATTCTAAAACCAGGAACCATATAATTTTTGGATAGTCCGCCAAAGGTAATCATCGGCACCTCGGAGTTTAGCGAAGCAATTGAAGTGTGAACTTTTCCATCCATCAAAAGTTTATCGTAAATCTCATCTGCAAAAATCACTAAGTTATGTTCAATTGCGAGTTCAACAATTTGTTTGAGCAATTCCGGAGAGTTGTTTGAGCCGGTCGGATTATTTGGATTGATAAGAATAATTGCCCGCGTTTTAGAATTAATTTTACTTTTAATATCATCAATATCCGGCTGCCAGCCGTTACTTTCATCTAAGTAATAAGGATTTTCCATCGTTTGCAATTTGCTTTGAATAGCCGTGTAAAGAGGATAGCCGGGCGTTGGTGTTAGAACATTTTCGCCATCATTAACCAATGCTGTCAAGCAGATTTCAATTGCTTCGCTTGCGCCGGTTGTAACAAAAATATCTTGAATATTCTTAATTCCCTTTCGCTCAGCTTCTTGCCCAATTGCATCAACAGCTTGTTTAATACCGGATGATGGCGAATAACCGTTAAGATTTTTTTTCATCGCTTCGTAAGTTGCTTCGATGAGATGTTTCGGCGGTTCCCAATCAAATTGGTTTGGATCGCCGATGTTCAAATACAACATTTCTTTTCCAGTCTTGGCAACTTCGTTAGCAAGCACAACAATATCACGCACGGCGTAAGTAATGTTTTCTGTTCTGACTGCCGGTTTAATTACAAAATTTGACATGCATTCTCCATTAGGTTGAATCTTTCTGTCGAAAAATTAGTTCTTTCGAAAAACATTCTCCATTTATATTTCAAAAATTTCAGATTATTAATTATGAAGGTATTTATATGATGAGCAATTAAACCGTAAAACGAGTTGTACCTTAGCTAAAGAGGGAAAAATTATTTATTCCCTTCAGCGGATTTCTTGCCGGACTGATTTTCGATTGGAAAAATTTTAGCATTCTGTTTTTTCGAATTATCGTAGCTATCGCTTGAATACCACCAAGTTGAAGGAAGCTTTACATAGTAATTTTCGTAACGCTTTTTAGCTTTCTTTATCCGTTTGCTTATCTGAAACTCTTGAAGCGAATAAGAGAATAATTTACTAACGAATTCTATTCTCGGGATGATTGCATCCGAGTTCTTAGCAAATATTGCCAGAGGAATAGTCATGAAAAAAATTTTAACGTCCAAAAAGAATGATCTATTCTCTTCGTAAAACAAATCGAGAGCAATTAAATTTTCAACGCCTAGATTCCGATCGCCTATCAACTGCCAAGCGCCGGTGATTCCCGGTTTTGCGGCTAGCTCATTTCTTATTTTATACTGAACCGGAAACTGATTCTTCATTATTTCTAAGTCGCGCATCATCAAAGGGCGTGGACCGACAAAACTCATCTTTCCTAAAAACACATTATAAATTTGAGGCAGCTCATCAAATCCGGTTAACCTAAGCCATTTAGCAAAGCTCCCAATTTCTACAGAGTTTTTATGAATCAGAAAAATGTCTTTCCATTTATTGTGTTCAATCTTATTGGCTTGAGAAGTTGTTATTGTTCTGAATTTAACAATGTTGAAACATTTTTGGTCAAGCGATAGACCACGCAGCTGTACAAAGAATGGATTCTCTTTCATCAATAAAAATAAAATTGTTGCAATAATTATTTGCAACGGCAAAGTAATTGCTATTACCAAAAGAGACGCAGCAATATCAAATAATTTTTTAGCGATCTTATAAAGCATTTTATCCTAAAAAAGTAAAGTCCATAGAATGTAATCGAGTATTAAAATTAATGAAGAGCTTACAACAAAGGAACGAATAGTTGAAAGACCAACACCTTCGGCACCGCCTTCGGTTCTAAATCCTATATGACAGCCGAGCAGAGATGTTACTCCACCAAACAGTAATCCTTTTATTAGTCCAAATATGAAATCGCTGAAAGCAAAAAACCTTCTTACAGATTCAAAGAAAACATTAAATGAAACTCCAAGAAACAAATTAGAAATGAAATAGGCCCCTACGATTGCAATTGCATTGGCAAAGATTACAAGAATCGGCATCATGATGATTGCGGCAAAGAAACGCGGTGTAGCGAGAAATCCAACCGGACTGATTCCCATAGTTTCTAGTGCATCAATTTGTTCAGTAACTTTCATAGAACCAAGTTCGGCAGCGATTGACGCGCCAACTCGTCCAGCAATTACAATTGCAGTTAGTACAGGACCAAGTTCCGTTATAATTGCGCGTGAAGTTGCTGAGCCAAGAAATGATAGCGGCGCAATTCCTTTTAGTTGATAAGCGGCTTGCCAAGCTGCCACAGCTCCGGTAAAACTTGCAATGATTAACACAAGCGGAATTGAATTAACACCGATGTGTTCCATCTGATAGAAAAAGTTTTTTCTGCTTCTGTATAAACTTGGCGAGTGCCTAAATATATCCACTAGAAGTAGAAATACTTGCCCGCACTCTTCAAACAAGTTAAGAGTCTTTTCGCCTACTTTTTGAAAAAATGAAATCATAGTAACCCGAATTGCTAAACGAAAGCTAAGAAAGTTGTTTGATTTTAGAAATCACTTCATCTGAATTTGCCGAAACACATAATTCTTTGGCTGTATCCGGCAAATGAAAATTTTTGGTTATGTCTGCAAGCAATTTTAATTGCAGTTCCGGCTCCGTTTCCGGCGTAAGTAATAATGTAATTACGTGCGCGATTTTCCCATCGAGAGAATCAAAATCCAAACCCCCGCGGCTAATTGCTGTAACAACCAAAGGAGATTGAATCTTTAGTCTTGCGTGTGGAATTGCTAAATGATTTGCCAGTCCGGTTGAAAACTGCTGTTCACGTTTCCAGACTTCTTCGTAAACTTTTTCTTTATTCAGTTTATTCTTTGAAGCGGCAAAATCGCAAAGCTCTTTTATTAACACTTCTTTAGTATCTGCGTCAGAAAAAAGAATTAAATCCTTCCTCAGCAAATCTTTGAAATTGAGTTTCTTTTTACTGCGTTTTAGAAAATAACCCATCGCCGGTGCGCTGCTAAGTGAAGTAACCAAAGCCATGATTACCAACGCAACAAAAACTTTTTCTTGGATTAATCCCGCTTGAAACGCAAGCGTTCCTAAGACAATTTCCATTGCACCGCGCGAGTTCATTCCAAAACCAATAGCGAGTGAATCTTCTTTGTTCATTCCGCCCCAATATGCACCTAACCCACAGCCAACAACTTTGCCAACAAACGCTAGGGCAATAAATATTAGAACAATTCCCAAATCAAAATTTTGAATGAAGTTTACACGCAATCCGATTGAAACAAAGAAGAGAGGCGCAAAAATATTTGTTACAAACTGCTGAATGATTTCCCGTGTTTCTTCTTTTAGATGAGCTGAATCCCCGATTGCAATACCAACGATGAAGGCACCAAAGATTGCGTGTACTCCTATCCATTCACTAAATGCCGCACCGGCAAACCCGAGTACTAAAATTAGATTTAATATTCCGCCCGGATATGTTGTAATTTTTTCAAACTTAGGAAGAATGTAATTGAAAACTCTCCGCACGAAAAAAAGTGTAACCACTATAAACACGCCAAGCATTAACATAGTAGAACTGAATTCTAATCCGCTGGAATTCCCCTTCATCATTGCAAGAATCACAGAAAAAATTATCCATCCCACCAAATCGTTCAGCATTGCGGAAGCAATAATCAAAAAGCCAATTTCTGTTTTGAAAATATTGAGATCCATTAAAGTTCTTGCAACTACAGGAAGTGCTGTAATTGAAAGCGCAGTACCTACAAACAATGCAAAGATTAGATGATTTTCCTTAGCAGAAATTCCTAACTCGTTAGGGAAGAACCACGCTACACCAAATCCAACAGCGAATGGGAATAACACTCCCATCAAACTAATAAGCGATGCAACTTTACCTTGCCGAGTAACTAACGAAAGATCAACTTCTAAACCAGAGACAAGCAGCAACATTACAACTGCTAAAAGAGTTATGCCTTGAAACGCAATGTTTACAGCACCAGTATAAGAAAGGAAGTTGTTCATTATTCCCGGAAACAAAACGCCAAAAATTGTAGGACCAAGAATAATTCCGGCTAAAATTTCACCAAGAACAATTGGCTGCTTAAATTTTTTAAGAAACTCGCCAATTGCCCGTGAGAAGAAAAGCATTACGGCTACACTTGAAAGGAATAATACAATATCGTGTTCGGATAAGCTCATAAAGAATCATCATCCGGTTTTACAATTAATAATGAACACGGCAATTGCCTGAACACAAACTCCCAATCATGCTGGAAAATTCTATCAAGTAATTTTGGCTTTCTTGCCGGAGAAGGAATAACAAAAAGGTCACCCTTGTTTTCGTTTACCCAGTTACTTGCTTCCCAGCCTTGTTTACCATACAGGCAAATTGTTTTTATCTCGGCACCTGGCAGATTCAACTCACGAACAAACAATTCCATTTTGCTTTTTTCTTCATCAAGCCAAACGTGTCTCATAGATTGAGCTTCTTCTTTCGAACCGGAATCATAAACTGTTGTCGCAAGTGCCGGAAGTTGAAACTCCCGTATAAAAAAAAGTTCTTTAGAATTTAGCAGTGAGGAAATTTCATAAGCTTTCTTTGCCGCAAGCTCGCTAAGCGAAGTGAAATCCACAGAGACACAAACTTTTTTAAAAGGCGCTCTTTCAATTGATGGCTGTGTAAGAAGTAAAACAGAACAAGGAGCTTCTCTCATCAAAGTTCTGGCAACAGAACCAATGTAGTATTTCAAAAAATTTTCTTTAATCAAGGCACCGGCAATAAGAAGATCAATTTTTTCGGTTGAACAAAATTCCAAGATAGAATCCTCTACATCGCCATCGCGCCACAGCAATTTGTAGGAGTCCTCTTTAAGTCCGGTCTCCTTAATCATTTTGATCATTTCGTTTTTCAACTCATCGGTAAAATCACCGATGTGAATTAAAACTAACTCTGTATTGAACAATTCGCTAAATCGCTTTGCTTCAAAAAGAAGTGCGCGCGAGTTAGGTGAAAAAGTTACGGCGAGACCAATTTTTTTGAAGGCCATTGTTGTGCCTAAATTTTAGTGAAATTCCATATTAAGATAACAAACTTTTCGGGTTGGCAATTACTCTTATTTTGTATATTTTTTTATGTGGAATGTATCATAAATTAATGAGCTATAGGTGAAATTATGAGTGCTGAAACAATTGCAAAACCCGGTAAAGTGAAACTGCCGGAAAATTTAGTCTTCGGTAAAATTTTTAGCGAACATGTTTTTGAAATGGATTATGACAGCTCCAAAGGGGGCTGGCAAACACCGGTTATTAAAAAATTAGAAAATCTTAGTATTCATCCGGCAGCAATGGTTTTCCATTATGGACAAGCGTTATTTGAAGGATTGAAAGCTTACAATTTAGTTGATGGGCGCGTTGCAATGTTCAGGCCGGGAAAAAATATTGAGCGTCTAAACAGTTCGGCCAGAAGACTTTGTATGCCGGAAGTAGATATCGAACAAATTTTGAAATGGTTAACTGATTTAGTTTGTATGGACAAAGATTGGATTCCAGATCGTCCAGGTCATTCGCTCTACATTCGTCCTTTTATGATTTCTACTGAACCATGTTTTGGAGTGCGTCCGGCGGATCAGTATAAGTTGATGATTATGCTAAGCCCGGTTGGTCCATATTATCCCGAAGGTTTTAAGCCGGTTCCAATTATGGTTGTTGATCAGTATGTAAGAGCAGTACGCAGAGGAACCGGTGAAGCAAAAGCAGCCGGTAACTATGCCGCTAGTTTGATTGGACAAAACCAAGCTAAGCATGAGGGTTTCTCTCAAGTTCTTTGGCTCGATGCAATTGAGCACAAGTACATTGAAGAAGTTGGCGCTATGAATATCTTTGTTCGTTTCAAAAATGAAATAGCTACACCAAGTTTGGAAGGTTCTATTCTTCCCGGAATAACAAGAATGTCTGTAATCCAAATCTTAAAAGATTGGGGCTACACAATTAACGAAAGACAGATTTCTATTGATGAAATGGTTGCCGCTTATGATAAAGGTGAACTACTTGAAGTTTTTGGAAGCGGAACCGCGGCAGTTATCTCTTCTGTTAGTAAACTGAAATACAACGATAAGTTAATGACGTTCAACGAAACCGAAGCCGGAGAACTTGCGCTAAAACTCTATGATGAACTCACCGGCATTCAATACGGAAAGATTGAAGACCGCCATAATTGGCTTACTTACGTTGACTAATCCGGATTATAAATGTTAAAAAAATACTTTACTCTTCTAACGGTCGTGCTAATTAGCTCGACCGTTTTTTGTGGCACTTCGCCCAAACCGAAAAATATCATTCTCTTAATTGGTGATGGAATGGGGCTTTCTCAAGTTACAGCGTCTGTTCTTTCACTCAACAATGATCAATTCAAAAAATTTCCTACCGTAGGATTAATTAATACTTGCTCGGCGGATAAATTGATAACTGATTCGGCTGCTGGCGCTACTGCTTATTCTACCGGTTATAAAACCGGTAACGGAAAAATTGGTGTTGATGTAAACAATAAAACTCTTACCAACATTTTCGAAATTGCCAAGAAGAAAAAGAAATCTACCGGAATTGTTGTTACTTGCTCTGTTACAAACGCTACACCGGCAGCATTTCTTGCGCATGTAGAATCTCGCAAAAGTGAGTTTGATATCGCAGCACAAATCTTAAACAGTAATGTTGATTTTCTTGCCGGGGCAGGAACAGACTTTTTCCTTCCTAAAGAACTTGGTGGTAAAAGAGAAGACAAAAAGAACTACGTTGATTCGATGAAAGCAAAAGGTTACGAGTACTCAGACGACAGCTCAAAAGTATTTTCTCTTTCTCTGCATAAAAAGTTTTTTGGGTTGTATGGCGGTTACGCTCTGCCTCATGGAAATCAAAGAAGCTATACTCTCGGTCAACTTACCAAGTCAGCAATTCAATCTCTAAGCAAGAACCAAAAAGGATTTTTCTTAATGGTGGAAGGCTCTCAGATAGATTGGGCTGCGGATAAAAATGATAAAGAATATCTTTTCGCTGAACAGAAAGATTTCAATTCCGCAATCGAAGAAGCCTTGAAGTTTGCTGAGAAAGACAAAAACACTCTCGTAATTGTACTTTCAGATCACGATACGTCCAGCCTCGGGGTTTCCGGTCTCAATAAAGAAACCGGCGTTCTGGATGTCGTTTGGGCTACAAGGTATCACACAGCAAATTTTGTTGGAATGTTTTCTTACGGACCGAGTTCATCATTATTCGGCGGCATACAAGAGAATGATGAAGTAGGAAAAAAGCTGATTAGCTTAGCCCAATCCAGATAATCTTAAAATCTTTAATAATAAAAGGCGAGCTCGACTCGCCTTTCATTTTATTCATCCCAACTAATAAAATGATTAATACCTAAAAATTTCTCTTGACAAATAGTGCTCGCGTTCACTATAATTGTAGTGAACAAATGAGCACTATGATGAAAGATCAACTAACAGACCGCCAGCAAGAAATATTTAGCTTTATACAATCATATCTGGAGACAAATGGCTATCCTCCAACGTATCGCGAAATAGCCAGTCATTTTAACCTTGCCAGCACCTTCGGCGTCAAAAGACATGTTGATGCTCTTGCCAAGAAAGGTCACCTCACAAACGAGAGCAAGACCAGCAGAACAATATCTATTATAGATGAAGGACTAAACAAATCGGGACATGCTCTCGATAATATGTTAGGATTACCGATTGTTGGACGTGTTGCTGCCGGTTATCCTGTACTGGCAGAAGAAAACATTGAAGGAAATATGATGATTGATGCAAACCTTGTAAACAATAAAGTTGGTTGTTTCGGGTTAAAAGTTAGCGGTGATAGTATGGTGAATGCTGGAATTCTTGAAGGTGATCTTGTAATTGTTTCGCCACAAAAAAACGCTGTAAACGGAGATATAGTTGTTGCTCTCCTTCACGATGAAGCAACAATGAAAAGATTCGAAATAAAAGAAAACAAAATTTATTTGGTTCCGGAAAATGAAAAATACAGACCAATCGAAGTGGATAATGTTGAAGAGTTTTCGATTATCGGAAAAGTCATCAGTGTATTTAGAACCTACAATTGAGGAGAAAGAAATGAAATCACTTTACTTCACAACGGCAATATTAAATAGAAATAGAGTACGGTTCATCTACGGTTTTGAAGAAATTATCCTCGAACCATATTACATAAGCAAAAACAAAACCGGTAAGAAAGTTCTTTACGGCAGACAGTACGGCACAAACTCTATTGATTTATTTGAGTACGATAAAATTTGCAACATCAAGATTCTCGGATTAGAAAAGTTTTCTCCGATAATCCCAATTATGCCGGTATTAAACTAAAATGGCACCAAGACTTAAAAGAGAAAGAGTGGATTTATTAATTGATCACTTGTGGCAGCAAGGATATTTAACTCTCAGTAGAAAGTTTGGCAAGTATCTGCCCGCTCCGCCAACTATAAGCGGCTACGAAGTTGATTCGATTAGTAAATACAAAAAGAAACTCGCTATTGGAATGACTATTTCTGAAGATGAATTAAATGATGTTCTTTTTCTAACCAGACTTGAAGCCATACTAAAATACCAGCAGCAAAATCCAATGAACCGCATTACTCTTTTCCTTGGCGTTCCATATAATTCTGTTGTAAAAGCTACGATGTTAATTTCGACCTTGCCGCAAGAGACCCAAAAGCATATCAAAATAGTTTCACTCGCAGATAAGAAGTAGCTAAAAACTCCTCTAATCCTACTAAATTAAATAAACCGCGCGTTTTCTTGACATTTACTCACATCGAAAGTATTTTTTCGAGCCAAAATTGAATGAAGAGACGTAAGTTGGCTATTAAATTAAGCGCCGCTGACATAAAATTAATTGAAGAGATTAAATCCAAAGGTAATATTCCTAACCATGTTGCAATAATTATGGATGGGAATGGAAGATGGGCAAAGAAAAGAAGTCTTCCACGAATCGCCGGTCATCATAAAGGTGTTGAGTCTGTTAGACACGCAGTAGAAACTTGTGTTGGTCTTGGTGTAAAAGTACTTACACTATACGCATTTTCTACCGAGAATTGGAAAAGACCTAAAGATGAAGTTTCTACATTAATGCGCTTGATGGTTAAGAGTCTTAAAAGCGAAACAGATGAGTTGAACAAGAATAAAATTAAGTTAATGTCCATTGGCGATTCTAAATCTTTACCGGAAATTGTTCGCCAGGAATTGAAAAGTGCAATTGATAAGACATCTCAGAACGATAAGATGATTCTTAACTTAGCACTTAGTTACAGCGGAAGATGGGAACTTGTTGAGGCGGTAAAAACTATAAGCAAGGAAGTTCTTTCGGGAAATTTGAATGCGGACCAGATTTGTGAGCAAACAATAGCAGATAATTTAACAACTGCCGGTTTGCCGGAACCAGATCTGATGATTAGGACAAGCGGAGAATTCCGAATCAGCAATTTCCTTTTATGGCAGCTTGCTTATTCCGAAATCTTCATCTCAAACGTTCTATGGCCCGAATTCAGAAGTAAACATTTGATCGAAGCTGTACAAGATTACCAGAAACGTGAAAGGCGTTTCGGTTTAGTTAGCGAACAATTATCCAGCAAATCAAAAAAAACGAATAATGCTAAAACTCACTCCAAGAAAGCAGTTTAAGATTTCCCTCATCATATTCTTGATTTTTTCTTCCTTGCTTTTTCCGCAACAACAAAAAGTAAGTTATAAGATTTTAGGAATTTCTGTTGTGGGGAACAAATCGGCAGATGCTAATACCATTATTGCCAACACAGGCTTACATGTTAACGACGAAATAAGCATCCCCAGCGACCAAGCTAATAACGCTATAAAAAGATTATGGAATTTAGGAATCTTTGAAGACGTTCAGTTAGCTATCGAAAAAAGTTTAGCCGACGGTATTTTTCTTTCTATCAAAGTGAAAGAATATTCCCGCCTCGAAAAAATTGTTTTCCGCGGTAACGATGAGCTTAGCGAGGATGACCTTAACAAGAAGGTTACTATCGTTCGCGGACAAACATTAAAGCCGCAAGAAATTTCGCGAATAATAGCAAAGATAAAATCCGCATATGAAGAAGATGGATTTCTGAATGCGCAAATTACCTCAAGCCGTTACGTCTTCTTCCAAGCCGATACTTCCGAAAATGAAATTACCGTAACATGGCGAAATGAAAAAGACCTCTCTAAAGAATATCAAACCACTTATGAGTTAGATAAATCATCATCGGTTAATTCAATATCCAGAGTAAAAGACAGAGTGCTCATGCTGATGGATGTTGAAGAAGGCGATGAAGTTACCATTAACCAAATCCGCTTTAACGGAAACGTTGCATTTGATGATGATGATTTGAAGAGTGAGTTTGATGAAACCAGCGAAACCAAATGGTGGAAGTTCTGGAAGTCGGCAAAGTTTAAGCGTGATAAGTTTGATAAAGACAAAGAACTTCTCCAAAAGTTTTATCACAAAAAAGGTTACAGAGATTTTACAGTTCTGAAAGACACGACTATACTATCTGCCGATAGAAAAACTATTGATGTTGTAGTGGATGTTTACGAAGGCAACGAATACAAAGTGCGCAACATTATTTGGGAAGGTAATTCAGTTTATCCGGCAGAGGAATTAGACGCAAGATTAGATTTGAAGAGAGGCTCTGTTTTTGATTATGAAAAATTTGAACAGAACTTACGCTTCAACGAAAAACAAAGCGACGTTTCTTCCCTTTACCAAGACAACGGTTATTTAACAGCGCAAATTGAACCAAAAGAAGAAAAAGTTGCTGCAGATTCTGTAGATATTAGAATTAAAGTAGTTGAAGGCAGCAGATTTAAAATTGGTAAAGTTGATGTTACCGGAAACGATAAAACCAAAGACAAAGTTATACGCAGAGAACTCTATACTATTCCGGGCAGTTTTTTTAGCCGCGGCTACATCATGCGCAGCATCCAGCAGCTTGCCAACTTACAGTATTTTAACGCTGAGCAGCTTTATAAATCCGGTGTAGATTACAAGCCTGTTAGTGATAGTATTGTAAATCTCACTTATAAAGTTGAAGAAAAATCGAGCGATTATTTGAACGCTTCCGTTGGTTATAGCGGTGCGTTCGGCTTTAGCGGTTCTGTTGGTTTTACACTCACAAACTTTTCTATCCTCGAACCGTTTAGAATGGGCGGCGGACAAGTTCTAAACTTCAACTGGCAATTTGGCGTTGGAAACTTTTACAGAACTTTTTCACTTGGCTTCACCGAGCCTTGGTTTATGGATACTCCAACCTCGCTTGGTTTTAATCTTTTTGATACGAGACAAAGATATGTTTACGATTTGCGCCAATCCGGTATTACACTTAATGTAGGACGCCGCTTAACATGGCCTGATGATTTCTTTTATGTCAGCGGAATGCTTCGCTTCCAGTATAATGACGTAATTGATGGGCAAAATTATTATCAAACCGGATTAACACGCCAGTATTCAGCCGGAATTGGAATTACAAGAACTGATATTGATAATCCAATCTTCCCTTCCCGCGGTTCTAAGATATCTCTCAACATGGAGCTCACAGGCGGTCCGCTTTTACCTGGAAACGTAGATTATTATAAAATTGATTTGAAAACAGAATGGTATAAACCTTTATTTAGAACTAACAGATTTGTTCTTTACACAAGTGCCGAGCTCGGTTACATTGGCGAGTTAGTTAAAAATACTCCAATCCAGCCATTTGAATATTATTACATGGGCGGCAGCGGTTTAATTATTGCCACTACCCCATTGCGTGGTTATGATGACAGAAGCTTAGGTGCCAGAAGCGGCTCTTCCAGCAATGTAATTGGAAGTAGAGTTATGACTAAATTTACAACTGAGTTCAGAGTTTCCTTGGCAATGGAGCCAATTCCAATTTACTTAATAGCATTTGCCGAAGCAGGTAATGTTTACGAAAATTTGAAGAGCACTAACCTTTTCGATTTGAAACGCTCTGTTGGTGTTGGCGCAAGAATTATGCTTAATCCAATTGGTTTGATTGGTTTTGATTATGGATACGGATTTGACCGCATGAGCGTTGACGGACAAGCTCCGCAATGGATGTTCCACTTCCAGTTTGGTAAAGGATTTTAATTAGATATTTGAAAGTTGAGAGTCGGAAGTGGACTTTCAATTACCCAGATATTTATTTTGGAATGTCCTTCCAAAAATTTAGTTTTCGTACCCCGGTTGAAGGGAAAAGTTTATTAACTTATAAATTAGAGGTTCACGTGAAAAAACTAGTAGCACTTTCTTTAATTCTATTTACTGCGGCACTATTTGCTCAAACAACGCAGCCACAAACCGCTACATTAAAAATTGGTTATGTAGATTCTGAAGTTATTCTCGCTCAGTACCCTGAAGCTATAAAAGCTAAAAGCGATCTTGAAGGTTTAGTAGCTAAATGGAGAAAAGACTTGGACAGCATGCAAACAGACCTCCAAAAGTCATATGCCGACTATCAGAAGCAATCTCAGGAGAAAAACGTTAAACAAGACGATTTACAAAAATCCCAAAAAAATGTAGTTGAAAAAGAGCAAAGAGCTCAGCAATTTCAGCAAGCGAAATTTGCTCAACCTAACGGTGAGTATTTTGTTAGACAGGAACAGTTAATGAAACCGGTAAAAGAGAAAATCTTCAAAGCCATTGATGAAGTTAGCAACAGCGAAGCAATGCAGTTTGTTTTCGATAAAGCCGGTGAAGTTGTACTTTTGAAAGCTGACGCTCAATTTGATATCACTTTCAAAGTTCTTGATCTCTTAAAAAGAGGCAAAAAATAAACCCGGGATATAAAATGAAAAAGATCGGATTCATCTTTTCTGTAGTTTTCTTAGCTTTATTTGCAACACAATTAACCGCACAGCCAAAAATTGGTTATGTTGATAGCGACACAATCATGAAGCAGCTGCCGGATTATCAGGACACACAAAAGAAACTTGATGCCATCATTAAAGAATGGCAGGAAGAACTTGCCAAACTTGAAAAAGATTGGAAAACCAAATATGATGATTATGAAAAGAGGAAATTAATTCTGAGCGAGCAGAAGCGCGTCGAAATTGAAAAGGAATTAGTTGATTTGGAAAACGAAGTTTCTAAGTACCGTCAAGATAAATTTGGAGTTCGCGGAGAATTGTTCCAAAAGCAAGAAGAATTGATGAAACCGCTTCACAACCGGGTTTTTACGGCAATTCAAGATGTGGCTAAAGAAAATGAATACGATTTTATTTTTGATAGAAGCGGAGATGTTATTTTCCTTTACGCTAAAGAAGAATTTGATTGCACAAAACTTGTTCTTGAAAAACTAAAATGAGTTTTTATGAAATTAACGTTGAAAGAAGCCGCCGACTTTGTCGGCGGTGTTGTTTACGGCAATCCGGAACTTGAAGTTACCGGCTTAGCCAAAATCGAAGAAGCGAAACCTGGTGAGCTAACTTTTCTTTATTTGCCCGGCTACGAACACTTTCTCAGCACAACAAACGCATCAGCAGTTCTCATCTCCCCTAAATTCAGCAGAACACGAGAAGATATTTCTTACATCGAAGTTAAAGACCCAAACGTTGCACTCAATCTTATTATCAAAAAGTATTTGAAGCCGATTGTAAATTTGGACGGACAGGACAAGTCTGCTTCAATTCATTATGCAACTAAGATTGCCTCTACAGCAGCCATCGGAAAAAATGTTATCGTTTCGGAAGGATGCGAGATCGGCGACGCCTCAATTATTCTTCACAACACAGTTTTGATGGAGAACGTTAAGATTGGCAAGAACTGTTTGATTTATCCAAACGTAACTATCCGCGAGAATTGTGTTATTGGTGATAACGTTATCATTCACTCTAATACTTGTGTCGGTTCTGATGGCTTTGGCTACATTCAAAATGCTGCCGGAGAGTATGAGAAAGTCCCACAAATTGGCAACGTAGTTTTAGAAGATGATGTAGAACTCGGCTCCAATGTTTCGATTGACCGTGCTGCTCTTGGCTCAACTTTGATTAAGAAAGGAACCAAGATTGATAACCTTGTTCAGATTGCTCACAATGTTGTTATTGGCGAGAACTCAATTATCATTTCGCAAAGCGGAATTGCCGGAAGTACAAAGATTGGCAAGAGATGTATTCTTGCCGGACAAGTTGGAGTTGTAGGACATATTGAATTAGCAGATGACGTAACAATAACGGCACAGTCCGGAGTTTCTAAATCTATTGATAAAGCCGGAAAGTACCGTGGCTCGCCAACCGCACCACTTGGTGAAACACTAAGACTCGAATCTCACATGCGTAACCTCCCCTCTTACGCAGAAAAGATTAAAAAATTAGAAGAAAAAATCGCATCTTTGGAAGCAAAATTTTCAGAAAATAAATAAAGGTAATAGATGCTCGAGCTCCAAAGAACGATTGCCAAAGATGTTTCCATTTCCGGAATTGGTCTTCACACCGGAACATCTTGTACAATGACATTCAAACCGGCACCGGATAATTACGGAATTAAATTTATTAGAACCGACATTGGCGGAAGACCGGAAATTCCGGCTAACGTTGATTACGTGGTAGATATTTCCCGCGGGACTACAATTGGTTTGGGTGAAGCAAAAGTTTATACTGTTGAACATGTGCTTTCGGCTGTTTACGGCTTGCAAATTGATAATGTTATTATTGAACTTGACGGAATCGAGCCTCCGATTGGCGACGGCAGCGCAATGCCTTACGTTGAAAAACTAATGGAAGCCGGATTTGTTACCCAAGAAACTCCAAAAGATTATCTTGTTATTGATCAAACAGTAAGTTTCCATGATGAAGCAAATAAAATTGATATCGTAGCTCTTCCTCTGGATAGTTACAGAATTTCCATAATGGTTGATTACGAAAACCCGGCGCTCGGCAGCCAACACACCGGTTTGTTCGATCTCGAAAAAGAATATGTAAGTGAATTCGCTCCGGCAAGAACTTTCTGCTTTTTGAGCGAAGTTGAAATGTTAGCTGACCAAGGACTGATTAAGGGCGGCAACATTGATAACGCTGTTGTAATTGTTGATCACGAAATTAATGATGAAGACTTGGGAAGACTTAAAGAAAAGCTAAATCTCGACCACGACTTAACTGTCATTAACGGTTACTTGGATAACAACAAGCTTCGTTTCAGAAATGAACCGGTAAGACATAAACTCTTAGATATGATTGGCGATCTTGCGCTTGTTGGTGTTCCAATTAAAGCACAAATACTTGCTGCCCGCCCTGGACACAAAGCCAATGTTGAGTTTGCAAAGAAGATTCGCCAACTATATCAACAGAAAAAGCTTGTTAAGAAATTTCAGTTTGTTAAGAAAGAGGGATTGGTTTTTGATATCAACGCAATTCAAAGAATTCTTCCTCACCGCTACCCTTTCCTTTTGGTTGATAAAATCATCCACCTGGATATGGATAAAAAAGTTATCGGCATTAAAAACGTTACTATAAACGAACCATTTTTTAACGGACACTTTCCTGGGCAACCGGTTATGCCTGGAGTTTTGATTGTTGAAGCTATGGCGCAAGTAAGCGGAATTCTTTTGCTAAACTCATACCTCGATCCGGAAAACCATCTTGTCTATTTTATGAGCATCAATAATGCAAAGTTTAGAAAGCCTGTAGTACCGGGAGATCAGCTTACACTTGAAGCTGAATTGGTAAGTGTAAAAGGCGGGAAATATTTTTCAATTAAAGGCTCTGCCTTTGTTGATGGCAACTTAGTTGCCGAAGCCGAGTTTATGGCTGCTATGGTTCCAAAAGAAAATAAACCAAAAGAATAAAGACTTGATATGGTAGAAATTCACCCAACCGCAATTGTTAGTCCAAAAGCTAAACTCGGAACAGATGTTAAAGTTGGTCCATTTACAATCATTCATGATGATGTTGAAGTTGGCGATGGTTCAATCATTGATTCGCATGTTGTGTTATATGATGGCGCTCGCTTAGGCAATCGTGTTCGTATTTACCAAGGAGCGGCTGTTGCAAACACTCCGCAAGATTTGAAGTTCGGCAACGAAGTTTCTTACTTCTACATCGGAGATGAAACTCAAATTAGAGAGTTTGTTACACTTCATCGGGGTACACATGCTACGGGAAAATCTTCTATTGGTAAAAACTGTTTACTAATGGCTTACACTCACGTAGCTCACGATTGCTCGCTTGGCGATAATATTATTCTCGCCAACGGTGTTCAAATTGGCGGACATTGTGAGATTGATAATCAAGTAATAGTTGGCGGGCTTGCTGGCATTCATCAGTTCACGAAGATTGGCGCGCACGCAATGATAGGAACAAACTCAAAAGTTACTGCCGATGTTCCTCCTTTTATGATGGTTCAAGGTGTGCCCGCACGATTTGAAGGAATTAACAAAGTTGGTCTGCGCCGCAGAGGTTTTACTCCCGAACAACTTGAAGCTATTAAAGAAGCGTATAGAATTCTTTATCTCTCCGGAATGCTTTTCTCACACGCTAAAGAAAAAATCGCTAAAGATTTAGGTCATCACGAAGTAGTTAAAAATATCCTTGATTTTATAGCTAAGGCAACACGCGGTATAGTTCGTAAATGATTTGGCACTTCTTAGATTCCGGTTTTAACACCGGCGAGTTCAACATGAAATATGATCTTGAACTTGCCCAAAACTGCTCTCCACAAGATGCTTACTTCCGGCTTTTCAGATGGCAGCCAAATTGCATTTCGCTCGGCGCCAACCAATCATTTGATGATATTGATTTAGCTAAAACCAAAGCCGATGGAATTGATGTAGTAAAACGCCCAACCGGCGGAAGAGCAATTTTGCACGCGGAAGAGTGGACTTACTCAGTTGTACTGCCGCTTAATTTTCAATATTCTCCCAAAGAAGTTTACTCGATCATTTCTAACGCATTAATTCGCGGACTTGATTTATACAATCCTCTGCTTGCCAAATCTGAGTTGGAAAGTGCTCAGCCGAATTTCCCAAAGCTGCTGGAAGAACCAACCGGCGTGTTGTGTTTTGCATCCACCGCCAAGAATGAAGTTAAGTTTGGCGGAAAAAAATTAATCGGCAGCGCTCAGAGAAAGTTGAATAATACTATTCTTCAGCATGGTTCAATACTTTGCGGCACATTTCACCAGAAACTTGCAGATTATTTGAACACGAGTGATGAGTCCAAGGGAATGCTGCGGAGCGAACTTAGCTCACGTACCACCGAAATTGAGACAATCCTAAAGGCTAAAGTTGATTACGAACGATTGAAAGAGTGTCTAATCAAAGGATTTGAGCAAGAATGGCAGATTGAGCTAACGCGAAGTTGACAAAAGAAATTAATGGTGCAAAACTAAAATCACTTCCTTCCCTTCTTACTTAGTATTAAATTTAGCTACAAATTCAGACGATTTTTCAAAAACTAAACTGACCAATGCGAATACTTTTTTCTTTACTTACACTTTTAGCAAGCACATTTTATGCACAAGAGAACCGCGATCTTGAATTCTATTTAGACAAAGCTCAAGTGATGGACATTACAAGCGACGGATATAATCTCTGGTTCGCTACAAATGGAAACGGGATTTTTCAATACTTCCCTTCGAGCGGGAAATGGAATCAATTCTCGACTCAGAACGGAAATATTTCGCTCGACTTATTCTACTGCATTGCGGCAAACTCGAATTTCGTTTGGGCTGGTTCTACGGACGGACTATTTATTTTAGACCGAAAAACCGGCAACTGGACAAAGAGAAAATTCTCTCTCGGCGGACAGCTATCAAACTGGATTCGTTCAATCGCTTATGATGAAGAAAAAAATGTTGTGTGGATTGGCAGATTTAAGTACTTAACCAAATATGATTTAACAACTAAAAAATATACCGATTACGATTTAACGATTCGGAACAATGAAAAGACAAACACAATAAAATCAATCCGGGTTGAAAAGAATTATGTTTGGTTTGGAACCGAAGCCGGTGTTCACCGTTATGATAAATCAAGGAATCTTGATGATAAAGATTCCCGCAAATTTTATGACATAAAAAACAATTCTTTTAACGGCGAAGGCGAGCAAGTTTCTATCAATACAATTTTAACCGAGCGTGAGTATATTTGGTTTGGACTTGATGAATTTGTAACTCCGGAGCGTCCGGATTTTAACGTTGGCGGACTCTACCGGTTTGATTACAAAACTGAGTGGCTCGGATTGGATGCATCCAAAGGTTTGCCCGGCAACGGCGTTTATGATTTGGAACGAACCGGAAATTATATTTGGGCTTCACTCTATCAGTTTGGAAGTTCAACCAAAGAAACTTTTGGACGCGGTTTGGCTTTGATTAATCGAGTTAACAATCAAATAATTCCAATCCGCGATGATAGAATTCCCCGCTCAATTTATTCTATCTATTTTGATGGAGTAAATCTATGGCTGGGAACGGAAAGCGGTTTAATCAAAGTAAATTTCTTTAATAAACTTGCACAATGGTCGGGTATTACCGCCAACTTAAAACTGAGGTAAAGAAATGATTGATACTACACTAAAAAAACTAAATACCTTAAGAAATAATTTTATTGGCAAACGTATTGCTGTTGTTGGCGATATGATGCTCGACTGCTACTTTCAAGGTTATGTTAGCAGAATTTCTCCTGAGGCTCCGGTTCCGGTTGTTGAGGTTGATGACGAGTTTGCCCGCTTCGGCGGTGCAATGAATGTCGCCTACAACATAAAAACGCTTGGCGGCGTTCCCCTTCCTATCGGTATCATTGGAAACGACAATGATGGTAAATTATTAAAGAAGTTGATGAAAGATGTTGGCATTAGCGATGCTGGAATTGTTGTTGATAAGAAACGCCCGACGACAGCAAAGACGAGAGTAATTGCAAATAACCAGCATGTCGTTAGAATTGATAAAGAAAAGACGCATCCAATTTCTGCAAATACAGAAAAGAACATACTTCTTATTCTGAAAAAAGAAATCAAAAAGCTTGACGCAATAATTTTGCAAGACTATAACAAAGGTGTGCTAACAAAAAGCTTGATCGAAAAAGTTATTGCACTTGCCAACGAGAATAAAAAAATTGTAACTGTTGATCCAAAGTTCAACAATTTCTTCTCTTATCAAAATGTAACTGTGTTTAAGCCAAACAGAAAAGAAACTGAAGATGCATTCGGTACAAGAATAAAATCTGTTGATGATGTAACCGGTGCCGGGGCTAAATTGTTAGAAAACTTGAAATGCAAATACGCATTACTAACTCTTGGAGAAGATGGCATCGCCCTTTTTGAAAAAGGAAAAATAGAAAGACGTGTACCTACCAAAGCTAGAAAAGTTGCAGATGTTTCCGGTGCAGGTGATACTGTAATTTCCACTTTAACTATGGCTCTAACTGCTGGTGCCGATATTTACGATGCGGCTTATCTTGCTAATTACGCCGGCGGATTAGTATGCCAGGAAGTTGGAATAGTTCCAATTGATTTAAATGTTTTATTCAATGCAGTAAAAGAAGAATTACCATGAGCTACGTAAAAACTATTGATGAGCTTTGTCAAATCAGAAAAGAACTGAAAGCGCAAAACAAAAAAGTTGTATTTACTAACGGCGTCTTTGATATTCTGCACGCCGGGCATGTTGATTATCTTGGCAAAGCAAAAGAGTTCGGCGACGTACTGATCGTCGGTGTGAACTCGGACGCGAGCGTAAAAAGAATTAAGGGAGAACTCCGTCCGGTTGTGCCGCAGAACGAACGCGCGTTTATAATTTCCTCGCTTAAGCCGGTAGATTTTGTTACAATTTTCGAAGAAGACACTCCATTTGAAGTGATAAATAAATTGATTCCCGATGTGTTAGTGAAAGGCGCTGATTGGTCAAAAGATAAAATTGTTGGAGCCGATGTAGTTGAAGCAAATGGCGGCTCCGTTGAAACAATCAAGTTTGTAAATCAAACTTCTACTACAAACATTATCAAGACTGTTCTTGAAAAGCACAAGGATTAATGTCCGAGCAAGAATTAAATAATGCAGAAGGCAAAGACGGGACAAATTCTGAAAATGAGAAAAATCAGAATTTGCAGTCTGCGCCGGAACAGCTTCCTACGGAAGAAAAGGCAACCAAGTTTGGTTTCAAACGAAGTGTATTCCGTAAAATCATAAACACGTTTATTTCAGCATTTTTAATTCTGTTAATCATCTCGCTAATCATTGTAGGCTTCACACAAACTAAAACATTCCGGGAGATTCTTCGTGAAAAAGTAGTCTCACTTGTCAACGAAGAAATTAACGGCAAGCTGAACATAGAAAGAATAGACGGCACAATTCTAACTTCCCTTTCGCTTCGCAATACTTCTCTGGTTGTTGAAAACGACACAATGCTCTTTGCGAAAAATGTAGAAGTTAAAATGAGCCCGGTACAACTACTCTTAAAAAAAATTCATATTAGAAAAGTTTTGCTGCAAGATATAAGAATTAATTTACTGCAAGGACAAGATGGTAAATGGAATTACGAAAAGATTGTTAAACCTACACCGGAAGACACAAGCAAATCGTCCTTTTCATTTATTGTTCAAGCACCGGATATTGAACTGAGAAACATTTCGTTAACTAGACAGACTTTTGCCAACCACGGCTCTAAGCAGATTTACAAAACTCTTAATTCCGAAGACTTGCGGATTCAAGAGCTTAATTTCAACGCGGAAGCGTTTGCTGATATTGAAAATCAGAATTACTTGCTAATTCTTAAAGAACTTTCTTTCAAGCCAAACTTAACACGGTTTAATCTCCGCTACATTTCCGGCGAGTTTGCAATCACAAAAGATTTTGCAAGCGTTAACAAATTTTATTTCTTAACAGACAGCAGCGAAATAAAAATTAACGCACGGATTGACAGCTTAAATCTCTTTGGCAATACATCTTTGCGTGACTTCCGTGACTATCCTGTAACAATAGATGCAAAAGCCTCTCCATTTAATTTCGATGACCTTTCCTCTTTCTTTGACGCAACTGAAATTTTGAAAGGCAGACCGGAATTTGAATTACGCGCGCGAGGCAAGTTCGGCGCATTCAAAATTGATAGGGCTAAACTTGATTATCAAGACACACACTTTGATTTCAGCGGGCAAGTGTTAAATCTCAACGTGCCGTCTAAGCTTTACATCAAGGCTAGTGTTGTTAATACCGACATTAACTACAAAGACATTAATAAACTTATGCCCAATCTTAAGCTGCCGGAATATGCTAAGATGGTTTTAACGGGCGTAAATGTTGAGTATGAAGGTGAGCCGACAAACTTCAAAACAAAATTTCTTGGGAATGTTAATGATGGAAGAATAGAAGGCGAAGGAACAATGAATGTTGGCGCCGAGCCAATGACTTACGATATTAAGTTCGCTACTGAAAATTTAGATCTCGCTGCGCTTGTCGGCTTCCCAACTAAAATAAACTCGAGTGGAAATATTTACGGGCAAGGAACAACGCCGATGGATTTAGCTGCGGATCTTCGGCTAAACCTTTACAATACTGTGCTAAACAACATCACAATAGATAGATTTGATGTTACTTCTCACGCCAAAGACCGCACAATTGATTTATCAATTTACACTACAACGGAAAAAGCAAAATCAATCATCACCGGAAGTTTGGTTTACGATAAGGATACCGTTCCTAGTTATAGTTTTATCGGCGATGTTAAAAACTTGAATCTCGGCAGATTCATGGATGATGAGAAATACCGGAGCGAGATGAATCTTTATTTTAGTTTGGAGGGAAAGAGTTTTAATCCGGATGAGATTAATGCAAACTTTGCTTTCGGAATTGATTCATCATACTTCCAGGATAAGTGGATAAATTCTTCAATAGTAGAAGCAACTTTCAAAAAGGATTCTACAAAACGGGAAATTCTGCTCTCATCGGATTTTGTTGATTTCAAAATCGATGGAAGCTTTTCTCTGAACAAGGCGATTGATTTGATGATTTATGAATCAAAAACGATATCCGAAATTATTAGTAACAAATTATTAGAATTAAATCCGCTATCGGTAATTAACGCGCCGGTTATTCAAGATACAGTAAGCACTCCGGTACCCAACGTTGTTAATGAAGATATTAAATTCGACTACGATTTTAAGTTCAAAGACTTCGATCTAATAGCTATGCTGATGGGAAATGAGCAGCTTACAATTAAAGGAAGCGGCAAAGGTAGTTTTTCAAACAAGGCGCCAAATTTTTCTATCTCTGCCGAGTTGGATTTAGAACAGCTTGTTATGATGGAGAAGGGAACAACAATTTATCTTTCCGATTTTCTTGCCGACTTTAATTTCACGCGTGACAACAGATCTAATTCATTCGATAACCTTTTCGGTACTGCATCAATTTCCGGAAAACGTTTTTACACCGGAAGCAGTATCAAGTCCTTGAATGCCGATATTGTTTTTAACCAGAGCAAACTTTTGTTCAGTGCATCTGCCAACTACGACGACATGATAATTGCAGAAGGTGAAGGCACAATCTTTATGACGCCAAATGAACAGCAGTTCTTAATCAGCGATTTGAATGTTAATTACGATGGAATTAACTGGACCAACAAAGACACAATAAAAGCTTTCTTCAATCCAAACTACTTCAAAATTGTTGATTGTAAAGTTCAGCACGATACTTCTCTGCTTTCGTTAGAAGGCATCATTCAAAATACCGGCGACCAATCGCTAACTGTAAACGGCTCACGGCTAACAGGTGAGATTATAGAACGCTATGCATTTGGTTTTAAACATACCGGCATGATTGCAAACGGAACGCTGCGCGGAAAAATTGAGGGCAAATTTGAGAATCCGCTTATCAATATTACTTTCGATGCAAAGGATCTCCAGCTCAATAACGATAAGCTTGGTAATATCAAAGGTTACATGAAGTACGCCGATAAAAAGATGATAACCAACTTTGCTTTTCTGGATGCTGATGGCAATGAGAAGAAACCGCTCTTCTTGTTTGATGCAATGTTTGCTATTGATATGAGTTTCACTTCAGTGAAGGAAAGATTTTTGCGCAACGAACCATTCTATATGAAATTTAAGTCCGATAATTTCAATCTAAGTCAGCTCGGAAGAATTGTTCCGGGTATAGTTGATCAGCGTGGAATTTTACAAGCTGATGTTAACATCAGCGGAACTTTTAGCGATCCGGTTTACTCGGGCTACGTTAATCTCTCCGATGCTTATTTCACTTCTACATTTAATAATCTTACTTACAAATGCGGCGGCAAACTCACGTTCGAAAAGAAAGGTTTTATTGTAGATAGTCTTGTAGTTGCAAATGCCGGCGGCACAAACTTCCCGGGACAAATTAAAGGACTTGGCTCAATTTTGTTTGATGGTTTCTCAATGAAAGATGTTAACCTTCGCTTCTTTGGCGACATAGCGGTTATGAGTCAGCAGACGCAAACAGTTAGTCCATTTTTCTATGGCGATCTTCAAATTGAAACCGACGGCGATTGGCTTCTCACCAAGAAAGGTGATAAATTTTTCTTCAAAGGAAATATGCTGATGAAGAAAACCGATCTTGTTTATACTACCGGCAGAGATGAAGCTATGAACGCTAACAAAAACTTAAATATAATTTTTGTGGTTGATTCAAGTAAGATAGATAAAGAGCTGATCCGTTTCCAAAATATACTTGCTAAAGAAAAAGCTTTGCAGCAGCAGATTGCCTCTTCGAACGAAAAGAATTTCGATTTCGATTATGAGATTGGCTTAACCTCCGGGAAAGACGGAAGGCTAACATTTATTCTTGGACAAGCCCTTAATCAAAAACTAATTGTAGAGATGCGCGGTGGAATGAAGTTTGAAAGCATTGCAAACGCTTACCGCGCTCAAGGTTCGTTCGAATTGCTTCCGGGTTCACGCCTGGAATTTTTCAAAACGTTTGATGCTACCGGCTTCCTTCGCTTTGAAAGCGACGTAACAAATCCTTACTTAGATATAACTTCAACTTACACAGCGGATTATATTAGCCCTCGCGACGAAGCCCAAACATCGCAAGAAGTTGCTGTAAAAATTAAAATTAAGGGACCTCTTTCCGATTTAGGCAAGAATTTAGCGAGCGATCAAACAGCACTAAGTGTTTATGTCGGCTCGCGTAACATTCAAAATAATGTTAGAGAAACTCGCTATGATTACGCCGACGCTTTCTCTTTTATCTTGATGGGAAAGTTTAAGGATGATCTTACAGCGCAAGATAAAGCTGTAGTTGCCGGACAAACTCAAAATGCAATCGGCAGTACAGCAACTTCGTTTCTGGGAACAGTGCTTACAAGTTTCGTTAATTCTGCCGTAGGAGATTTGATAAATAATATTTCCATAAACTCTTCCGGTGAACAAACAAAGTTTAGTTTATCCGGCAGGTATGATAATTTCAGTTACACACTTGGCGGAACAACAGAAACATTTACCAACTTGAGCAAAGCTAACTTAATGCTCGAGTATAGGTTTTATCCAACGAACTTAAAAGCACGCTTTGAAAGAAAAGATCCTATTGTTAAAACCTATGGTCTTGATGAAAAGATATTAGAAATGGCTCTCAAATATAAATTCGAGTTCTGATGAAAAAAGAAATTAAAGCATTATTCGCCAAAAGTCCCGGCTTAAATATGAAAGCCAAAGAGATTGCAAAAAAGCTCGACGTGGTTGATGAGCATTCATATGCCGAGCTGAAACACTTTCTTTTCAAATTAACTGAAGAGTGCTTCCTTGAAAAGCAAGGCAAACGTTATCAATTGGTTCGCGCTGCTTCTGATAAACTTATTGGAACTTTGCAGATTGTTAAGGAAGGCGATTTTGGGTTTGTGACTTTGAAAGAAGGAAATCTTAAAGATGTTTTTATCCCCGGGAAAAACTTATCTACTGCTCTTGATGGTGACATTGTTGAAGTTGAATTAGTTGATGGAAAACGGGGTAAAAATGTTGAAGGGAAAATCATAAACATAATTGAAAGAGGACGAAAAGAAATTATTGGCGTACTAAAGAAAAACAAATCTTCCTACTTTCTGGCATCTGATGATGATAAAATTCACAGAGAGATTTATATCCATAACGATAATCTTCATGGCGCTAAGGTTGGGGATAAAGTTGCTGTCACTAACATTGAATGGAAAACAAAGAGTTTGAACCCGGAGGGAATTGTTAAAGAAGTATTAGGCAAAGCCGGGAGCTATGATGCCGAAATTGCCTCTATCGCCCGCGAGTTTAACATCGCATACAAATTTCCAAAATCTGTTTTGAAAGAAGCTGAACAAATTAGCGATGTAATACCGCCAGCCGAAATCAAAAAAAGAACCGACCTTCGCAACAAAACAATTATTACAATTGATCCCGAAGACGCAAAAGATTTTGATGACGCCGTTTCTGTAGATATTCTTGATAACGGAAACTACCGTGTCGGCATTCATATCGCTGACGTGAGCCATTACGTTCAGCCCGGCACGGCTATTTACAATGAAGCACTAGAACGCGGAACAAGCGTTTATCTTGTTGGGAAAGTGATCCCGATGCTTCCCGAAAAACTTTCCAACAGAATTTGCTCGCTTGTGCCTAACGAAGACCGTTTAACTTACTCTGTCTTTGTTGAACTAACAAAACTTTCTAAAATTGTTGATTATCAAATTGAAAAATCTATCATAAATAGTAAACGAAGATTTACCTACGAAGAAGTTCAAGAAATTATTGAAACCGGAACCGGCGATTTTGCTTACGAAATTACTCTGCTTAACAAAATTTCCAAATCGCTACGCGCAAAGAGAATGAAGAAAGGCAGTATAAACTTTTTCTCTCCTGAAGTTGTCTTTAAACTGGATCAAGACGGGGTTCCGGTAGAAATAAAAATTAAGGAAGTAAGGGAAAGCCATAACTTAATAGAAGAACTAATGCTTTTGGCAAATCAAATTGTTGCAGAACATGTTCAACCTAAACAGAACAAAATCATTGTTCCATTTGTTTATAGGATACATGATTTACCGGATAAAGAAAAAATTACAGAGTTTGCAAGATTTGTCCGCTCGCTCGGCTATCATTTCGATCCTAACGCAGCGAACAAATCCAAACAGTTTCAAGCTTTACTTGATGAAGTGAAAGGTTCCGAAGAAGAAGCAGTGGTTAACGAAATTGCAATCCGTTCAATGGCAAAAGCGATTTATTCCACTCAAAATATTGGGCATTACGGACTCGGGTTTAAGTATTACACTCATTTCACTTCGCCTATACGAAGATTTCCGGATTTAGCGGTGCATTTAACAATTCACAATTACATCGTTAAGAATTCGGAGAAAAATTTATCGCTGGAAGAATTAGAAGAAATTTGTGATAATGCTTCCGCTAAAGAACGCAGTGCTGTAAGTGCGGAAAGACAATCCGTAAAACTAAAGCAGCTTGAGTTTTTGAAAGGAAAAGTCGGGCAAGTTTTTCACGCCGTAATTTCCGGCATAATGCACTTTGGAATTTTTGTTGAGTTAAGTTCAACTTTGGCTGAAGGACTTATAAAATTCCGGGATATTCAAGATGATTATTTTACTTACGACGAAAAGAATTACTGTGTGGTCGGTAAGCGAAGTAAAAAACGTTACCGGCTTGGCGATAAAGTAAATGTACAACTCATTAGAGTTGATGAAGAACGAAGAGAAATTGATTTTGTTTTAACTGATTAACCACCCTGAAGGCGGTAGATATGAAAAAATATATTTCAGTTGTTTTAATATTGTTATCATTTTATTCCCTCTCACACGCGCAGTTCGGGCAGAATAAAGTTAACTACAAAAACTACGATTGGTATTTCATCCAATCTAAGCACTTTGATATTTACTTTACCAAAGGCGGCGAGAAGACAGCAGAATTTACAGCTATTCATGCTGAAGAGACTCTTCAAAAAATTCAGCAAGACATCAACTATCAAATTGGTTCAAGAATTGCCCTTATAGTTTATAATTCACATAATGATTTCCAAGAGACAAATGTTACAGATGAATATCTTTCCGGCGGAACCGGCGGGTTTACAGAGCCTTTTAAGAATCGCGTGGTCTTCCCTTTTGAAGGTTCGTATAAGAAATTTCAGCATGTAATTGCTCACGAACTTGTTCACGCCATTATGCGCGATATGTATTACGGCGGAACAATTCAAAACATAATTTCGCGTGGTATAACACTACAAATGCCGTTGTGGTTTTGGGAAGGAAGCGCGGAATATCTTTCACAAGGCTGGGAAACCAATAGTGATATGTTCATCCGCAATGCGATTATGAGTGATGCTTTGCCGGATATTCCTCAACTCAATGGATACCTCGCTTATCGGGGCGGGCAATCACTATTTAGATTTATTGCTGAAACTTACGGCAGACAAAAGATTGGCGAGTTGTTCGGGAAAATTCAAAACCTTGGGGCGCTTGAACCGGCTTTAAAAGCTTCAATTGGAATTGGTTTAGAGGAATTGAACGAACGCTGGAAGAAAAGTGTGAAGAAAGAATTCTGGCCGGATATTAAAGACATGCAGGACCCGGATACTTTTGCAAAACGGTTAACAAACAATAAGAAAGATGGCGGCTTCTATAACGCAAGTCCGGCAATTTCTCCGCAAGGAGATAAAATTGCATTTATTTCGGATCGTGATATTTATCTCGATGTTTATATCATGGATGCAGTAGATGGAAAAGTAATTAAGAAAATTGTTGAAAGCGGAAAGACAACTGATTTTGAGGAATTAAATGTTTTGCATCCTTCAATTGCTTGGGCTCCTGATAACAAACGAATAGCACTTTCTTCAAAATCCGGCGGCTCTGATGTTGTTGCTATTATCAATACAGAAACTGATGAAAAAGAAGAGCTTCCGTTTAAGTTATCATGCGTTGAATCTATCAGCTGGTCAAGAGATGGAAACAAGTTAGCTCTTGTTGGCCAGACAGCAAGTCAATCCGATATTTATCTGTATGATTTTACCACCAGGCAGCTCGTTAATCTTACCAACGATATATATAGCGATGTTGACCCGACCTGGCTGCCGGATGGAAGCAAAATAATTTTTTCATCCGACCGAGGAAACGATCTTGTACAAAAAATTTCCAACGAACAGTTCGAGATGAACAAATTCTCTTTCAAACAGCTTGATCTCTATTCGGTAGATATCAAAACAAATACTGTTGATAGAATTACAGATTGGGAATTTAGCGATGAAAAATTCGCGGCTGTAACTGGCAACGGAAATGATTTGATTTTCGTTTCCGATAAAAACGGAATTAACAATCTCTATGAAATGAAGTTGAAAGATGGTAAACCGGATTCCAAACCGGTACCATTAACAAATTCACTAAGCGAAATTACTCAGCCGTCAATTACAGCAGATGGAAAGAAATTGGTTTTCTCTGCGCTCTACAATCTTGGTTACAACATTTTCATGCTTAATAATCTTCCTGAGATGAAGATTGATGGAGATTCACTCCGCTACACTAATTACATGGGCGCCGTAGTTTCTCCAAAGACAGTAAAATTAGATGAGAAAGCAATCGCTACTGAAAAAGAAGGGACAAAAAAACTTATACCGGAAGTTGCTGCTGATTCAACTGCCAAAGAGGAACCGTCAAGAATTTTTGTTGGTCAGTACATCAGCGATAAAAAAGATAAAGCTGATTCTGCCGCTGCCGATTATAGTAAGTATGTATTTTCCGGCAATGGTGTTGAAAGCGATAGTATGCGAATTGCAAAACGCAACGAAATGTTTAAGGAAAACCTTGACCCTGACGGCAATTATTTTGTTAACCGCTACAAAATTAATTTCTCACCGGATTTAGTTTACGCAAACGCTGGTTATAGCACACTATATGGTTTATTGGGAACAACAATCCTCTCATTCAGCGATGTGCTTGGCAATCACCGTTTAATTGGTCAAACAAGTTTGCAGATAGATATTAAGAATAGCGATTACGGTTTAGCTTACTTTTATTTGAAAGAGAGAATGGATATTGGAATCCAAGCTTTCCACACTGCCCGCTTTCTATATCAGAGCTCAATTTATGGAGATGAATTATATCGCTTCAGAAGTTTTGGCTTAATTGCTTCTGCCAGTTACCCGTTCGATAGATTCCACCGTTTCGATTTCGGATTAAGTGTACTCCGCGTTAGTTCTGAAAATCTTGATAACTATCTAATCCCTTCAGATCAAAAAACTTTTATCTTACCCACAGCAAGCCTGGTTCAAGATAATGTAATGTTTGGTTACACAGCACCAATAGAAGGCTCTCGTTACAACATTACTGTCTTCGGCGACCCGGGAATTACAAAATCTCGACAAAGCTTTTTCTCAATCACCGGAGATTTTAGAAAGTACTGGCGCTTCTTTTATGATAACGGATTTGCTTTACGTTTTTCCGGAGGTTTTTCCGGCGGCGGTAATGCTCAAAGATTTTTTGTTGGCGGAACCGACAACTGGATTAACCGTTCATTCAAAACCGGCGGTGTTCCAATTTCGTCAGCATCAGATTTTGCTTTTCTTTCTCCGGTTATGCCGCTACGCGGTTACGACTACGCGGAACAATTGGGTACTAAGTATGCGCTAATGAATATGGAATTACGTATCCCAATCATCCGGTATTTACTTACCGGCGGACTTCCCCTATTCTTCCAGAATATTCTTGGTGTGGCTTTTCTTGATGCCGGTTCAGCTTGGGATAATACATCGAAACTTAAATTCATTGGCAAGAATGAAAATGGAGCTACCGCAACTCGCGATTTGCTTTTAGGAACTGGTGTAGGATTCAGAATTTACATGTTGTTTCTCTGGAAATTAGACATCGCTTGGAAGTACGACCTTGACAAATTTTCCCCGCCGAGATATTACATTTCAATTGGATTAGATTTCTAATAAAAAATCCGGCTTAGCCGGATTTTTTTTCGTCACTGCCAGAACTTGGTTTGCTCGGTTTTGTTCCCGAGCTCTTACCACTATTGTTTTTGTAATCAGTCTGATAAAAACCGGTTCCTTTAAAAATTGGTGCCGACCCGGCTCCAATTAAACGTTTAACATTACCGGAACAAACCGGGCAAGTTGCAAGCGGTTCTTCACTTATTCTCTGGAAATGTTCGAAAGCATGACCGCAATCCAGGCATTTATAATCGTATGTTGGCATATAACACTATTCTATTAATTAATGGCACCAAAAATATGAGAGCAATCTTTAGAAATCAAACTTCTATCTTATTTAGCTAATATTTTGCATATTTGCCCCGAAAAATTTAAAGTGATATGAAAAGAAAACTACTGTTATCTCTCATCCTATTGTTTAGCATTACAAGCTGCCTTGATTATACTCAAGTAACTACAATAAAGACAGACGGTACCGGAACCATGTTTATTCACTATTTTATGAAATGGTCAAGCCAAAGAGATTCCTCACTTGTTGAACAATTAGGCATTTTTAGTAAAGATTCAGTACAAAAGGAATTTTCTTCAGAGTTTAGCCATGTAAGCAATGTTGAGATTTACAAAGATTACGCCGATAGTACGATTCATGGTAAAGTTGAACTATACTTTAATAGTCTTGATTCCCTCAACACAACTCCGGCTTTTAGAAAATCGCAATTATCAGTAAAGGACGGCGACCAAAATTCCAAAATATTCTCTCAGTTTATTCCCCCATTAGCAACTGGCTTTGGATTAGACAGCAAATCATTTGCTCTAACTTTCGTTTATTATCTACCCGGAGAAATCCTTAGCCATAATGCCACGGAAGCTTATAGAAATAGGCTCACCTGGAAATATTCATTGGACGAAGTAGGAATGGGAAAATTCATTACAGCGTCTTACCGTCCATTTAAGCTAAAAGAGACCCCGGTTTGGATTTATATCATAGCACTTTTAGTGCTATTAGTTGTAATAGTTTACCTTTTTAGTAAAAGAATTAAGTAAAAAAAGGACATTTTTACTTAGGTGGTTTAATTGACACGCCATACTCAAATCTTTATATTTGGCGACTAAAATTTTAACTAAAAACTTAGAGAGTGGCTGTGCATAGGCAACCATTGATTTTTTCGGGTAGTTCGACTAAAAAACTAACCCAAAAAATTTGTGAATATTTGAATCTTAGCCCCGGCAAAGTTGATGTTAAAACATTTAGCGATGGTGAAATTTGGGTTAAGTTCCAAGAAAACATTCGCGGGCGAGATTTATACATTGTACAATCAACAATGCCGCCTTCTGAAAACTTAATGGAACTTCTTATTATGCTGGATGCGGCTAAACGCGCCTCAGCTTCAAGAGTAACCGCTGTTCTTCCATATTTTGGTTATGCAAGGCAGGATAGAAAAGACCAGCCTCGTGTTGCAATTACAGCAAAGTTAGTGGCTAATTTAATTACTACTGCCGGTGCTGATAGAGTTATTACAATGGATTTACACGCTGCTCAAATTCAAGGTTTTTTTGATATTCCATTTGATCACTTGTACGCATCACCGGTTTTTTCCGGTCTGTTTGCTGAAGAAGAGAGCGAAAATTTAGTTGTAGTTTCGCCGGATGTAGGCGGTATTAAGTTAGCACGTTCTTATGCTAAAAGATTAAATGCCGGTCTTGTAGTTATTGATAAAAGACGCCCGAAGCATAATATTGTAGAGGTTATGCAGATTATTGGCGATGTAGCAAACAAAAATGTTCTTATTGTTGATGATCTGATTGATACCGGCGGCACCTTTGTTAACGCCGTTAATGCTCTTAAAGAAAGAGGTGCTCTAAATGTTTATGGTGCCGTATCCCATGCTCTACTTTCCGGTGATGCTGTAAATAAAATAAATCAATCAGCATTAGCAAAACTTTATGTTACAGACAGCATTCCGTTGCACACTGGATCAGAAAAGATTGTTGTAAGAAGCGCTTCCGGCTTATTAGCCGAAGCAATAATTAGATCAAATAGAAACGAATCAATCAGCTCTTTGTTTGAGATTGATAAGGATAAAAGTTAGAAAATTTATTTTTTGGGAGTAAGTAAGAAATGTCCGAAATAAGCGTAAAAGCAGACAAAAGAACTAAATCTACAAAAGGTGTTGTCAATCAAGCTCGTAGAAATGGAACAGTACCTGGTATTTATTATTCAAAAGGCTCAGAACCGATTTCCCTTTTTGTAGCTGAAAGTTCTCTTAAACCACTTGTTTATACATCTGAGACACATCTTGTTAATTTACAGGTTGAAGATAAAGAGCTAAAAGCAATTCTAAAGAATATTCAGTTTGATCCTGTTACAGATAGAATCATTCATTGCGATTTCTTAGGCATCTCTGCCGATCAAGAAATTGAAATTGAAGTACCTGTTGCTATTGAAGGACAAGCTAAAGGTGTTAAGGAAGGTGGAATTGTTTCGCAAGCGATGCACAAATTGCGTGTTTCTTGCTTACCGGCCTTTATTCCAGAGCATATATTGCTAAATATTTCCGATTTAAGTCTCAATCAATCAATACATGTTAGAGATCTTAAATTAGAAAAAGTTAAAGTTCTACACGCTGATGATGCAATTATTGTTTCAATTAACTTACCGCGTGCTGCTCAAGAAGCAACAACAGCACTTCCAGGTGAAGAAGTTAAAGAACCTGAAGTTATTTCTAAGGGTAAACAAGCTGAAGAAGAGGAATAGTTAAAAGTTGCGTGCAATTGTTGGACTTGGAAATCCGGGGAAGCGTTATGAGCTCACAAGGCATAATGTTGGGTTCATGGTTCTCGATAAATTTGCTGAAAAGTATAACCTCAGCTTTAGAAATACAGAATTTGATTATGTATTTTCGGAAGGTCGTGTTGACGATACTTCCGATTTTTTTTTGGTAAAGCCAACTACTTATATGAATATGAGTGGTGTGGCAATTGCCAGCTTTATGCGTACGCATAATCTTACACCCGAAGATATTATTGTTATTTATGATGATTTGAACTTGGAAGCTGGTAGAATTCGCCCAAGAAGATCCGGCAACGATGGTGGACACAACGGTGTTCGTTCGTTGATCGGACAGATTCAGAGCGAAATGTTTCCGAGAATAAGATTTGGTATTGGAAGCAAGTTCGAAAAAGGCAAAATGATTGATTTTGTTCTTTCTCGTTTCTTAGATAGCGAACTTAGATTGATTGAACCGCAAATAAGCATTACAATTGAATTGCTTGAACAGTTTGTACTTGGCGGTGTTCAGCATATGCTGGATTATTACAGCAAGCTTGCAAATCAAACAAATAGCCAAAACCAAATTCCAGGCTTATAAGTTTTTTTGTTCTTTAAATAAATAGCGAAAAATTCTAACTAACTTAATTTTTCGCACAATCAAATAACCCTGCTTTTCTATAATGAAATAGAAAGGCCAAACGACCAAAGGGAGGTGAAACATCTCATGAGAAAACGCACTTATGAAAGTGTTGTTCTTATCAACGCTGCACTCGAAGACGACCAAATCGAAGCAACTCTAAGCAAAATCCAGGATTCCATTACAAGCCATGGTGGTGAACTTATTGAAGTGGATAAATGGGGACGCAAAAGATTAGCTTACCCGGTCAAAAAAGCGAAGAGCGGTTTTTACGCTATCTTCAGATTCAATTCTACTCCGGAACTAATTGCAACTTTAGAACGAAACTATCGTTTAGATGAAAACATCTATCGTTACTTAACTATCGTTTTGGATAAATTTGCATTAGAAGCCATAGCAAAGCAAAAAGAAGCAGCTAAGAACATTCTTATTGCTGAAGAGGCTCAAACACAAACAACCGAAAGTCAGAATAATTAATCAGTGTAACGGAGGTTACGATGGCTGAACTTAAGATGCCGGAACTCAACAGTGTTATTGTTGCGGGCAACTTAACAAAGGATCCTGTATTTAGACAAACTTCAAATGGGACACCTGTTGTCAACTTTCACATTGCAGCTAACAGAAGATATAAAGACAGCAGCAATCAGTGGCAAGAAGACGTATGCTATGTAGGTATTGTAGCATGGAATAAATTAGCAGATAGTTGTAAAGATAGACTTAAAAAAGGAAGCGCCGTATTAATTGACGGAGAGCTTCAGAGTAGAACATTCAAAACAGAAGACGGTAAGAATAGAACCATTGTTGAAATAAAAGCAAAGCGAATCCAATTCTTGAATAAAATTGCTAAAGCAGGTAATGGTGAAGATGTTGTCGTTGAATCTGATGATGCAGATTACGAGGACAACTCATTTGATAAATTCTTGACCGATGAAGAATCAGATTTAATGAAGGACAAGTCATGAGGAATTCAACGAAGAATAACGCACCAACAAAGAAAGTAAAACGTACAATCGATGGTTACATCGATTATAAAGATTCAAAAACGCTTCAGAGATTCCTGACCGACCAGGGAAAGATCATTCCCCGCAGAATCACAGGACTCACTGCAAAGCAGCACAGAGAACTTGTTACTGCTATTAAACGTGCCCGTCAATTGGCGATTTTACCATTTGTTTCTGAAGCAGTTAAATAGGAGTAGAGCGATGAAAGTAATATTAAGAAAAAACTTCGACCAACTTGGTAAAGTAGGCGAAATTGTAAATGTAAAAGACGGCTATGCGAGAAATTTTTTAATTCCTCGCGGAGTAGCATATCAAGCAACTCAAGGCAACATTCGCGCTTTAGAAGAAGAGAAGAAACAAATCCAGAAACGTGAAGTTAAAGAGCTTGAAGAAGCTCAGAAACTTGCCGCAGAAATGGAAAAAGTTTCTGTTACTATTCCGGTTAAAGTAGGCGAAGAAGAAAAGATTTTTGGTACCGTTACCAGCCAGATGATTGTTGACTCATTGAAAGAAAAAGGCTTTGATGTTGACAAGAGAAAAGTTGAAATAACCGAACCAATTAAATCTCTTGGTATTTATAGTGTTGTAGTTAAGCTTCATACAAATGTAACCGCAACCGTAAAAACTTGGGTTGTTCGCGAATAGCAAAATCTTATCTCAGAAACCCCTATTTGTTAAGGGGTTTTTTAGACATTTTATAAACTAAACTAAGAATAATGATGAAAGAACTGAGATTTAGACTAATACTTATCCTTGCTTTTATTGGTCTCAGCTTGTATCTCCTCTACCCTACATTCCAGGATTCTCAAAATTCCAAGAGTGTTTCTGAGGCACTTAAACCGGTTGAAGCAATGATTAAGAAGAATAATCCTGACCTAACCCCTAGTAAGGTTCAGGATATGATTGCATCTAAAAAGGATAGTATTCTTTCTAACAATCCAGATTACAGAACCGCAAGAGAAAAGAGAATAAAACTTGGTCTCGATCTTCAAGGCGGAATGTATCTTGTTATGGAAGTTAATACTGCAAAGCTCCTTGAAAAATTAGCTAAAGATCCGGATCAACAGTACTTAGATATTTTGAAGAAAGCTGAAGCTGAATCAAAAGACTCCGAAGAAAATGTTGTTGGCATTTTAGCTAGAATGATGAAAGAAAAAGGAATTCGCATGAGCCGCTACTTTGGCTCTATCCGCGAAGATGACGCGCGCATTGTTGCACGTTTACAAGAACAGGAAACAGATGCCGTAACACGCGCCATCGAAATTATTAGAAACAGAGTTGATCAATACGGTGTATCGGAACCAAGCATACAAAAACAAGGCTCAAGAAGAATTGTTATTGAATTGCCCGGCATTTCTAGAGAAGAAGAAGCTAGAAGACTTTTGCAAGGAAGAGCTTTACTCGAATTCAAACTTGTTAAGGATGCTTCTTTCGCTATCCCGATCATGAACAGAATTGATGAAGTTCTTGCCGGAAAAGTTACTGATTCTACTGCTACTGCAAAAACCGATAAAGCGACAAATAAAAATCAAAAGCTCACAGATGAACAATTTGCTAAAGAACATCCTTTCTTTACAATTGCTAGATTAATTGATCCGCAAGGAAGAGTGGCTGATGCATATGTAAAAGATATAGATAGAGCTAAGTTAAGCGGATTATTAGCTAGAGAAGAAGTAAAGAAAGTACTTCCCGATAACGTTGAGTTTCTCTATGATAATCAGTCAATCACTGACCCTAATGGAGAAAAATTCTACCGAATGTATATGGTAAACAAAGAGGCGGAATTAACCGGCGGAGTAATTACAGATGCCCGTGCTGAAATTGATCAGACCACCGGCTCACCGGAAGTTACAATGCAGATGAACGGCGACGGCGCAAGAGAATGGTCAAGAATTACCGGCGCAAATATTGATAAACGTTGCGCAGTTGTATTAGATGGAAAAGTCTATACAGCACCAACAATTATTAATAAAATTCCAACCGGCAGTTCGAGAATTACCGGCAGTGCTAATATGGATGAAGCAAAGCTTTTGGAAATTGTTCTTAAAGCCGGCGCTCTTCCAGCTCCTGTAGATATTATTGCTGAAAGCGCTGTTGGTCCATCTTTAGGACAAGATTCAATTTCGCAAGGATTTAACTCCGGATGGATTGGTTATTTAGTAGTAGCATTATTTATGATCTTCTACTACAAGACAGCCGGTTCATTTGCCGATCTTGGCGTTATCATGACCGTACTTTTAACATTTGGAGTTCTTTCAGCTTTCCATGCAACATTAACTTTGCCAGGTATAGCCGGTATAGTTCTCTCGATGGGTATGGCGGTAGATGCAAACGTTTTGATTTATGAAAGAATTAGAGAAGAACTTGCTTCCGGAAAAACTTTCAAAGCAGCAGTTGATGCCGGTTTTAAAGTTTCTCTCTCAGCTATCTTTGACTCTAACATCGTAACACTTTTAACCGGTATTATCCTCTATCAATTTGGCAGCGGTCCGGTTCAAGGTTTCGCATTAACACTTATGATTGGTATAGTAACAAGCTTATTTAGTCAGCTTGTTTTGGTTAGAGTTATTTTCGATTATATAAACTCTAAAGGCTACAAAATAAATGTTGGTTAACATTAGGAGAAAAATTAAATGAGACTTTTTGCAAACATAAATATCGATTTCATGGGTAAACGGTCGATATTCTTCCTCATTTCCGGTATTATCATTCTATTAGGAGTGATTAATATCGCGGTTAGAGGGCTTGCTTTTGGAATTGACTTCAAAGGCGGCACAGAAATCGCTCTCCAATTTGAAAAACCAATTGACATTTCTTTTGTTAGAAATCAAGTTGATAAAATTGGCTTGGGCGATGTTGAAGTAAAGACTTTTGGCGGCTCTACCGGAATTCTTTTAAGATCAGAATTACAAGAAATTCCGGCAACAGTATTGCCAAAGGTTAAATCGAGAATTGAAACACTAATAAATCAAAGTAATCCGGGAATTGAAAAGCAAGTTGTAACTTCTTCTTCCAGTTCCATTACTTATTCATTTGCAGATTCGCTGACTGCCGAAAAAGTTAGTAACCAACTTTTTTCTGCGGGTTTTCAAACAACAGTGGCTGCTGACGACGCTACAGGGAAAAGTGTTGTAGTTCGTTTAGGTATTGCTGATTGGCTTAAGGATAACTTGACCGAAAAGTTTAAAGACAATCCTTTTGTAGTACAAAAAGAAGATAAAGTTGGACCTAAAGTAGGACAGGAATTGAAAACCGACGCTGTAATTGCTGTTGCTCTCGCGTTGATCGTAATTCTTCTCTACATCGGTTTCCGCTTTAAGTTTTCTTTCGCTATCGGAGCAGTTATTGCTCTCTTCCACGACGTGTTAATTACACTGAGCTTATTCTCAATCCTGTATGGTGTTATTCCAGGATTAAACTTAGAAGTAACGCTAACAGTGGTTGCGGCATTTTTAACTCTTATCGGTTATTCAATGAACGATACTGTGGTTGTCTTTGATAGAGTTAGAGAACACTTGAAGATTCACAAAACCATTCCTCTTGAAGAAAACATGAACCGTGCTATTAACAATACTTTCAGCCGTACAATCATAACCGGTCTTTCAACCATGTTTATGATTATCATCCTTATCATTATGGGCGGCGAGGTTTTACGCGGTTTTGCCTTCGCGTTATTTGTTGGAATGATTACCGGCACTTACTCTTCTATTTTCGTAGCAAGTGCATTTGTACTTGAATATGCAAATAGAACAAAGAGTAAAGTAACCTTCTAGTAGTTAGTATTGAGTAATTAGTAGTTAGACTTAGTAGATAAAAAAAAACCGGCTTATTAGCCGGTTTTTTTATTGTGTCGAAAACAATTTTATGAGAACTTCACCAGCAGCAATGTAATATCATCGTGCTGTTCTGCCCCGTCGCAAAAACTATTTACTTCACTAAGTAATCTGTTTTGAATATCATCAACTCTACTGTATAAATTCTCTTTGAGTACTCTAACAATATTTTCTTCTCCAAACTCATCTTGCTTATCATTCATTGCTTCGGAAATTCCGTCGGAATAAATAGCAAGTAATCCGCCTTGTTTAATCTCTCGCTCAACTTCTTCCAGCGAAGCATCAAACACATCCCCTTTATCTAATCCTAAGCCAATTCCGGATGATTTAATTCTTTCGCATCCATTCTCATCAAACAACAAAGTAGAAGGATGCCCGGCACGGCAAAGTTGAATTTTTCCCTTTTCAATATCTATCATTGCCAGCGTAACAGTTATAAAATAATTACGCTCCATATCGCCAAAAAGCTTTTTATTTACTTCAGTAAGAATTTCCTTAGGCGATTTATTATCTGCACAATACAAACGTATCATAGTTTGAAGCTTGGACATATAGAGCGCCGCGCTTAATCCTTTTCCGGAAACATCGCCAACGATTGCAAACAGCTTGGTATCACTAACTCTAATAAAATCGTAGTAATCTCCGCCTACATGTTGTGCCGGGCGGGTAATACCGAAAAGTTCTAAATTCTTAATAATCGGGATTGATTTCGGCAACAAACTTTCTTGAATGTGTCTGGCATTTTCCAAATCGCGCTCAAGGCGCTTCTTTTCTATTTCGGAATGATAAAGTCTAGCGTTTTCAATTGATATTGCAGTTTGGTTTGCAGCTGAGATAAGTAAATCCAAATCCTTTCCGTCAAATTGAGAGCCGGTTTGCTTCAGCCCAAACAATAACAATCCAATTAAACGGTCGTTAATCATCAACGGAATGATAGAAAAAATACTTTCGTTAATAAAAATTGCCGCGTCATCGCCAAGTATATAGTTAAAGTTCTGACGCTCCAGAACAATTCGCTTATTATTCTTTTTCCTCTCCACAAAGAATTGAGATAAACTTTGCAGTCCGTTAAATAACTGCGGCTGTAATTCATTAATTCCATGATGCTGAAGAAGATGAAATAAGCCGCCGTTCTTCTTAAGCATTAATCCATACTTTCCGATCCGCAGCGATTCAACATAAAGCTCGCGGGTTGAATTAAGAATGTTTTCGATTCCTACAACTTTTGCAATATCCCCGCTAAACTTTAGCAAACCTTTCTGAAATGCGAATTGCTCAGGATAGAACTTCTGCGTTAGGTAATCTTGAAAATGATCTTTAGTTGATTGAAATACAATTGCGAAAACAACAAAAACAAACCCGGCAATTGCGCCTTGATACTGAGTTCCGATTGCACTGCTTACCACTTGTCCCAGCAGAAGCATAATTATAAAATAAACGGCTGCAATAGAAACAGTTGCTGTACCGTAAACAATTGTGCTTTTAACTGCCTCGCGAATATCCATCAAAGCATATCTAAAAATTGCGTATCCAAATGCAATTGGGATGATTGCTATTAAAATAATCGGCATGAATAAGAGAGGATCGTTAAAAACAACTTGATTGGTAGTGGCAGTAAAGAGAATGAAATAAATTATGGCAGATAACCCAATTGTGTGCGCTGTTAAAATTATTCTTAGAGCGCGTTTTTCCCTTGGTGCATCAACTTTTCTGTAACCGATTACTAATTGGACAAAACTGGTTACCAAAGAAGTAACTATTAAAAAGCCCACAAAATTTCCGGTAATAATAGCACCAAGCTGAGTTCTATCAATATAAACAAACCGAATGCGGGCTGCTATAACCAGTGCAGAGATTATCCAGGGCGAAAGGATAAGAGTTTTCCTAATCCATTTTTTTCTTTCAAAATTAGATTCAATCGGGAAAACACTGAAAAATCTTACCATACTGAATGCCCAGAAAACCCCGCCCGCGAGAATCAAGATATCAACTGTCCTCAACAGAAAAATGTTTCTCAGAATTGGATTATCAACTTGCTGCCCTCTTGTAAGTAAACTGTTCATTGAAAATAGAACCGAGAAAGCAGCAACACTGAAAAACAATCTTTGGATTTTGCCTTCCGGTTTTGCCATTAGAACAAAGAAACCTACAATGAGCCAAAACGAAGAGAGCAAAGTAAAAGCAAGATTGTTAAATGAAACTAACTTTTTGATATAGACATTAGTAGTAAACTGTTTGCCGTTTCTTTCAACCACATAAACTGCATAATCTCCGGAAGAAACTACATCCAACGTTTTACTAGCAACTAGCGTATTAATAGCCGACTTACCATTTATTGAAATCAGCCGATCTCCATTCCGGATTCCTGCCGACCATGTAACGCCATCAACCTTCACTAAATCGAAACGGATGATATTTTTTTCGCTGAAGAAATCAGAATCGCGCCATAAGCATTCATCGTTAGATTGAGCGGTTATATCAAAAAGATATAAGAAGTTGAGAGCGCAAATCATTACAAGAATAGCTGAGAGAAAGAGAATAAAGTGGGAGAAATGTTTGCTCAATATTGATCTAATCTTTTTTATCATTACTTCACCTTTATCACCATGCAAGTAATATCATCAGACTGCTCAGCACCGACAGTGAATTGCTCAACACTCTGCTTAATCTCTTCTAGCAGACGTTTTGAATCCAGGTTTGTTTTATCTACCACGAATGCTTCTAAACGTTCATCGCTATATTCTTCCCATTTTACATTCATCGCTTCGGTAATTCCGTCTGTAAACAATACGATTGTATCACCACTTTCGAGCTGAATAATATCGGAGAGATAAGGAACAATTGTCTGCATAACTCCGAGAATCATTCCTCCCTTTTTCAATTTTATAATTTGGGAGTTTCTAACTAGTAAAGGCGGATTATGCCCAGCATTTACAAATGTTAATTCTTTCTTTTCATTATTGATAATACCCCAGAAAAAAGTAATGAAACTTCCGTTTGTTGTATTCTCCGCAACAAGATCGTTTAACAGATTAGTAGCATCTGCTAAGTGCATTTTCATTTTGCAGATGGATTTCAAAAACGCTTGTATGTTAGCCATTAATAAAGCAGCCGGAACACCTTTGCCGGAAACATCTGCAATAGCGAATAATACATTATTTTCATCTAGTTTGATGATATCGTAATAATCACCACCAACCATTCTAGCCGATTTGTTGAATGCCGCCATTTCAAAATTAGAAAATGCCGGTATAGACTTAGGCAATAAATTTGTTTGAATATTGCGGGCTGTTTCAAGGTCTTTTTCCAAACGCTGCTTTTCTAAAGTCTCTTTGAATAGCCTGGCATTATCAATAGAAATAATTGCGAGACTGCCGACGGATGAAACAAATTCAATATCAGATTGAGAATAGACCAATTCATTTTTTCTCTTACCAAGCAGAATTAATCCTTTTGTTTCATTTTTAATTTTCATCGGCACAATTAAATCAACTCCAACTTCGGCAAACGGTTTTAATTCATCAGTAAATTCCGCGCGGGTAAATACTTTATCAAAAAAATCTTTATTACAAGATTTAAGTGCCTTTTGAAGATGTTCTTCATCAAATCGGTTTTCTAAAAACGAAATCACTCCGCCGGAACAGGAAACTACCGCATATTTGGAAACAAGCATTTGTCCAATTAGAGAATAAACAAGCAGCTTGCTAATCTGCTCAATCTGGAGAACGCCGCTAAATTCTTTTCCTAAATCAAAAAGTGAACTAAGCTGGTTTACTTTAGAATCAAGGTCACGGTTTACACGTTTCAGTTTATCTACCGCTAGGCAGTTCTCTATAGCAGTGGCGCCAACATTTACTATTGTTCGCAAAAAGTTTATGTCGGAATCGTCATACACTTTGTTGGTTAAGCGTGCACCAAGGATTATAAGCCCTTTCAATCCTTCCGACGATTTAATTTCTTGGTAAACTTGCATCTTGTTAGCAGAAATAAAATCGGCAAGTTTTTCGTCCGAGTCGTAATCATCAGCGCAAAGTTTTGGAAATGTCTGCAATGTTAGCGAGTTAAATCCCTTTGAAGCGTGTACTTCAAAAATCCTGTCGTTATTGAGAAGTGCAATCAAGCCTTTTGTAGTATGGAACTTACCAAAGCAAGTAAGTAAAATGTTGTTAAGCGTAAAATTAATATCGAGGCTGGAATTGATTAGGTTGCTGAAATCAACAAGAGCGGAAAAATTTCTTAACGCGGCATTGTTATCTGACTGCTGCATTTTATTTAGAGAGATATTTAATCAAAACGACTTGGTTTTTGTTGCCGGCAATTGTTCCATACTTAACTTCATCCATAAGACGTTTCATCAAAAACATTCCCAAACCACCAACGCGTTTTTGTTTGTAATACTCACGCAAATCCGGTTCCGGAACCGTTGTCGGATCAAAATGAGTTCCTTCATCTGTAATGAAAATTGAGAGTTTTCCATCAGAGAACTTAATTGAAATATTGATTTCTCCATCCGGAGTAAACTTATAGGCGTGTTTAATAATATTGGTGCATGCCTCGTCAACAGCCAGTATTATCTTGCCGGTGGAATCCTCATCGAAGCAGCATTGCTGTGCGGCGGATTTTGTAAAATCCCGTATTTCGGCAAGATTGTCGGTCGAGCTTTTGACGACAATTTGTTGTTCAAATATTTTGTTTAGTGCATTCAAAATTTTGATGAATCACAAAATTTCTTAATAGCTTCATTTTCTTCTTTGAAGAACTCGTAGAGAATTGGAAAGCCGAGCAAATCAAAAATGTTATAGACGTTTTCTTTCATGTTGGAGAATTTTATGTCGCCTTCATTCTCCCTCATAGTTTCCACATAAGCCATAAAAACCCCAAGGCCCGCACTGCTGATGTACTTTAAGTCGTCAAAGTTTACAACCACCTGATATTGTTTCTGATCAAGTAAACGGTTGAAAACATTTTCCAACTCAGGTGCAGTGTGAGCATCGAGATATCCTTTAACATCAATCACGCTTACGGCGCCGACACCCCGTAAGTTGACATTAAATTCCGCCATTAAATATCTCCGCTTTTATTTATTGTTTTTGTTTCCATTTGAACAAAACTAAAGTTATATCATCATGCTGTGGATGATCTTTCGAAAACAAACTTAATTCTCGCATTACCAAAGTAGAAATTTCATCCAAGCTTTTACTGCAATTATCCGAAATTATTTTTTCGAATTTATCATAACCAAAATCTTCCCCAAGTGAGTTCTTTGCTTCAGGAATACCATCAGAATAACATACAACAATATCATTATTCTTTAGTTGAATTTCCATTTCTTTAAGAGAATTTGAAAAACTGTTTGTGAAATCCAAGCCCAAGCCAATGCCCGCCGGCTGAACTCGTTCTACGATTCCTTCGCTGCAAATTACAATTGGTGTATGCCCGGCGCGGGAAAGATACATCTTGCCGTTTTTCTTATTGATAACTCCGTAAACGGCTGTTACAAAATTTTTCTTTTCGAGGTTACCCTTAAGGACTTCATTAACCTTAGTTAAGAGTTCACTTGGTTTTTGTACAATCTTTGAGAGCGACTCAAAAATTCCTTTAACTTCCGCCATGATAAAAGCTGCGGAAATTCCTTTTCCGGAAACATCCGCTACAACAAAACCAAGATTGTCTTCATCCAATTCAAAGAAATCGTAATAATCACCACCGACTTCAAACGCAGGCACAAATAAAGCTGAAATAGCTAACTGAGGAGTGGAAGGAACAACAGCCGGGAGAATTTTTCTCTGAATATCGCGGGCAACATCTAGTTCTTTTTCTAATCTCTCCTTCTCAATAGATTCCTTAATCAACATAGCGTTTTCAAGAGCTACGGCAGCATAGTAAGCAAACGCTTGCAACGATTTGCGGTCCTCGGTATCGAAAGCATTTCCTTTAGTGCGGGCTGTAAATAAATAGCCGTTTATTTTTCCATGCATTTTAAGCGGGGCTACTGCAACTGAATGAAAATGATGTTCAATAAATTTTTTATCGCGAAAAAGTGAGTCATAATCTATCACTTCAATTTGCTCAAACGATGCATCTCCGGAACCAAGAAGCCGGTTGCTTACATCGTTAGCATCAACATAGCCAATTTTGTGAACCGAGTTCAGCTCAATTCCATTTTTAGAATTTGTTACTAGCCAAGCAGAATCCGAATTGCAAGCTTGTGTTGTCATCGAAGTAATAGTATCCGCCAATTCCTTAAAATCGAAAACTTGCGTAATCAGTTTAGTAATATCCATCATAGATGCAACTTCTTGAGCTTTCCTATCAAAAGCTTCGGCAGTTGGAAGATGGAACAACGTAACAAAAAAGATTACCCCAAAGTATATTGCACCGTAGATCATTACCAAACTAAATACTGTATGCAAGCCGGGCGAAAAAGCATAAATCATCTGCCTAACAATCTCCGAGTGAAATACAAGAGAGAATGATAAACTAAAGACAACCGAAAGAACAATTGAGAGTCCAAGCAGATAGTATTTTTGTTTTTTAGTTAAGAACGCTATCCACGCAACTCGAATTGAGTTAAGACTAATCAAAATTATTGTAACAACAAAAAATGCCGAATAGGGATAATCAAGCGATGGTTCAACCTGCATGAGAATACTGGAAAAAAAACTTAGAGCAAAAAACACAAGCATTGTGTTGAAGTAGGTACTTGGATCTTTTTTCTGTCTTAAGTAAAACAACTCGCGGAACGATGTAAAAATGTAAACTATAGACGCTATGAAAAGAAAAATTAGTAGAATTGACAGAAGCGAGTTGAAGAAATTAAACGAAATCTTTCCATTAATATCAGCTTCGTAAGCAGAGTTGGCAATCGAAAGGATAAAAAACAACAGCGCACCAAGGATTCCAATATTTAGTACTAACGAAAGTGGTGCATCGAGCTTATTAGTTAAAGATTGGTTCAGGTAGTTGTACAAGAAATATATCGTTAAGAAAACAATTCCCTCATGGATAATTGCAAGCATAAAGACATCATGTAAGGGAAAGATTAGATTGAACAAGAAAAGTACAATAGAAAGCAAGATCGCGTTTTCTAATCCCTTTACGCCGGAAAATTTTAGATTCGTCTTAATCAAATTTTATGACCTTACTCTTGTTTTCTCAGTGTTTGATACTGTCAATATTAAGTTTCCGTAGCTTCCGGTTTACTTCTTTCATCTTCTCCCGAAACTTTCTACTCTTCACAGAGTCTTTCATCTCAGCTTGAAAAGATGAATCATTCTTCATTGCATCTTCTACTAGTTTAGATAAATTCATGCTGCCAACCATCTTCATGGTTTTTTCAGTAATGTCAACCGGATCTATAGATGTAAAAACACCTTCCGGGATTGGTGGAATTGGGGGAACAATACGAATCTCATTCGACCTAGACCGTGAATCTTTATGCCCCGACCAACGAGCGGAAATGTTTTGCAACTGCTTCGCTGCTTTTTCCAAATTCGTTTTCAGAGAATCATTTATCAACTTAGATAGTTCCCGGTAGTCAAAAGAAATTTTGTACTTATTCGAATCAATTTTGTAATCAACTCTGTTAATATGCTTGCCGGTTGATGGCGGTGTTGGTGGTGTCATATCACCGTCCCAGGTAAATGCCTGGTTTTTTGCAAATTCTTCAGCAGCAAATTTTCCTTCTTCAAATGCTCTAATCTGTTCATTAAATTTTTCTTCATCCCAAGTGAAATCAGCTTTTGTAACTGTATCGGGAGTCATCAGCAAATATTGTGTAGAGGGGATTTCCTTACCAGACTTAATCAACGAAAGGAGCTGTGAGCGACCTACGCCTGCCATCTCCGGGAAAATCTCTTGAGCTTTGTTATTGTTCGCTTTTTGGGCTAAGTAAACAAGATCAGCCAGCATTGCTTTTTGTATTTCACTGATTTTAGGATTTACAGCATAAGCATTCTTTTCATTCACGAGAACGCATGAATAAATATCTTTTCTGTATGAGTTAAGAACAGAATCGGCTATTTCTTTTTGTTTGCCCGTCAAGCCTAAATAGCTTTTAAATGTTTCATAGTTCTGGGTATTCCGATTAAAATTTGCCGGCTTAATATCATAAACTTGCTGACCGTTGTTGTTAGATAGCACTAAAACTTTATTTTTTTCTTGATCAAGCGGTAAGCTTTGGTAAAGAGCAAAGTTGAATAAATCTTCTTTAGAGATTTGAGTTTCTGAGATTAACGGACGCAGCCCGCCGGTATAAAGTGAAAGTAAATTCTTTTTGCCCTCTTCAATCATGCTGGAAATTCCCTTTTTGTTACTGCGGAAGAAAAACATTAATGCTACAGTTAGAAGGAGCAGTAAAATAATTGGGGAATACTTTTTAATATTTTCAGCGTTAAAAAGTTTTTTAGCTGAAGGTGTTTCCATCTATACTTTCAATTCCTTTTGATATGGTTCGAGTATCACCTTTAATGTTTCCCGTGCTCTAAAAATTCTAGATTTTATTGTTCCGACTTCAGTTCCCAAAGAATCTGCAATTTCTTTGTAGCTGAATCCGTCAATGTCTCTCATTACAAGAGGAATTCGTAATCTTTCCGGAAGCTTTTCAATTGCGCCACGAACCAGATTAGGAATATCAACATCCTCAGAAAAAGGACCGGTTCCATAATCAGTATCAGAGTCTTTAATGGGAACAAAAATACTTCTAACGCGCTTCTTCCTTAAATAATCACGGCACTTATTAACAGTGATTCTATACAACCAAGTTGTGAATTTAGACTCGAATCTAAACTCGGCGAGCTTATGATAAACGCTTATGAACACATCTTGAGAAATGTCGTCAACATACTCAGCATCGCCTAAAGTTAAGAACACAAGATTCCGGACCTTCTCTTTATGTTTAATGACCAAAGTTCTGAACGTAGTCTCATCACCTTTGATAAAATTACGGATGAGTACAAAATCTTCTTCGCGCTCAGACTTTGCTTCACTAAAATCAAACTGATCTTGTTCTTTTAGAAGATCCATTTCATTAGACGATGTTAAGTTTTGATAGTTCCTAAAAGCCGGAAATTTGACAAGCAAAATATATCTATCCGGCAATCAAAAGAACTTTATTTTTACTAATAGATTAAATAACTTTGGTCGCCAATATAATTATTTGTACTTGATTATATCCATCTTTAGTATCGAAATTCGATCAGAAATTGAAATAGAAAAAGAATATAATTTTAACATAAAAACCTAGGAGTGAACATGAAGATTAAACCAGTTGAGAAGTACAATGCTGTTGTAATTGAGCTTGTTGGTAACGTAATGGGCGGTCCTGAAGCTCAAGAATTTAGCGATATTCTTCATAAATGCATTGATGATAACAAAAAGAATGTTGTTATTGATCTTGCCGAAACCAAATTTATGAACAGCTCTGGCTTGGGTATGTTGATTAGCGGATATACTACTATGAAAAATGGCGGCGGCGCTCTAAAACTTGCAAATGCTACAGAAAAAATTGAAAGTTTGCTTGTTATTACAAAACTCATCACAATTTTTGAAAACTTCTCATCGGTTGACGACGCAATTAAAAGTTTTGGCAACTAATTAGTAAAGCAAGGTTGATTTTCACTCCGGCTGAATTGACCGGAGTTTTTTTTGTCTAATTATATAGTCTGAGGATTAAATGAGTGTTGGAATTATTGTTGGCAGCCAATGGGGCGATGAGGGTAAAGGCAAAATTGTTGATATCCTTAGTGAGAAATATGAAATAGTTGTTAGATACCAAGGCGGAGCCAACGCCGGGCACACTGTTGAAATAGGTGATAAAAAATTCATTCTGCATCTAATACCTTCCGGCATTTTGCGCGAAGACGTTATATGCGTTATTGGTAACGGTGTTGTTATTGATCCTAAAGCTTTACTTGATGAAATAAAGCAGCTTGAAGATCTTGGAATTAATATCAAAGGAAGACTCTTTATTAGCCATAACGCTCACTTAATCATGCCTTATCATAAGCTGCTGGATTCAATCAGCGAGAGCGGGACTTCTAAAATTGGGACGACCGGACGTGGTATAGGTCCTTGTTATATTGATAAATACGCCAGAAGCGGAATTAGAATTGTTGACTTGTTAGATAAAAAAGTTCTAGAAGAAAAAATTAGATGCAACATAGATGAGAAAAACAATCTTCTTAAAAAAATTTACAATCACTCGGAATTAAATGTTGATGAAATTATAAAAGAGTATTTGGATTTCGACGATCAGATTGATGAATACATTACCGATACCACTCATTTTATACACAACGCGTTAGATGAAGGACGCTCCATACTTCTTGAAGGCGCACAAGGCACTCTTTTAGATGTTGACCACGGAACATATCCTTACGTTACCTCCTCAAATCCAACTTCCGGCGGTGCTTGCACAGGTTCCGGGATTCCGCCAACTAAAATCACTTCGGTTGTGGGAATTGTAAAAGCCTACACAACTCGTGTTGGTCTTGGTCCTTTTCCAACTGAATTGTTAGATGAGACCGGCGAAAAATTGCGCAAAATTGGAGCTGAGTTCGGCGCTACCACCGGCCGCCCAAGACGCTGCGGCTGGTACGATGCATTCCTTGTTAATTATTCCAGAATGATTAATGGTATAGAACGCGCTGCAATTACAAAGTTAGATGTTCTCAGCAGTTTTGAAGAAATTAAAGTTTGTGTTGGATATGAAATTAATGGTAAGAAATTAAAATCATTCCCAACAGATTTAAACCGTCTTTCCAATGTTACTCCAATTTACGAAACGCTGCCCGGTTGGAACGAAGACATTTCTACAGCAAAGACTTATGAAGAACTTCCATGGAGAGCGAAGGATTACCTTCTGTTTATGTCTCAAACAAGCGGATTTGAAATTGGAATAGTTTCCGTTGGTCCTAAACGGGATCAAACAATAGAACTGTAGATGTTTTTTTACACCGAGAAAAATTTCATTTGGGTAAACAGCTTTAGTAAATTTGAAATGGAATTCGTTTCGGAGTAAAAATGAAATACTCATCCGGTCCTAAATCGCTAAATCTAAAACTTACCTTACTTGTAATTGGAGCGGTAATTGCCTTTGCTACTGTCTATTACACACAAAGTTTAGTAGCAAAACTGCAACAAAGAGAAAAAGAAATTGTCCAGCTTTATGCTAACGGTTTAGAGTTTGCAGCAGACCCGGAGACAAGCAACAGTGACCTTAGTTTCATTTTCAACAACATCATCAGCCGCATTGACTTCCCAATTATCCTCACTGATAATAAAGAACAAGTTTCCGACAAAGTTGGTGTTGGTTACAAGAATATTGCTCACAATCCTAAAATAACTGCCGAGCAATTGAAAGCATTACTCCAGAGTAAGGTTAAAGAGCTCGCTTCTACTCATCAACCGATTGATGTAAGAACTCCGGATGGGAAAATTTTATCAAGAATTTATTTTGGCGACTCAGAAATCATTCAGCGGCTTCGTTACTACCCTTATCTGCAAATTATTTTTGCTATACTTTTTATTGCCATAGCTTACTCGAGTTTTAGTTACATAAAGCGAAGCGAGCAGAGCAATATTTGGGTTGGAATGAGCAAAGAAACAGCTCATCAACTCGGTACGCCAATTTCGAGCTTAATGGGCTGGAATGAAATTCTGAAAATGAATTACAACAATCCGGATAAAGTGCTGGATACTTCCGAAGAGATCGAAAGCGATCTTTCCAGACTAAACAAAATCACCAAGCGTTTCTCCAAAATTGGTTCGAAGCCGGAATTGAAAAGCGAATCTCCATTTGTTGTTATTGAAAGAGTGGTAAATTACTTTCAGAGAAGACTTCCTCACCTTGGTAAAAGTGTTGTAATAACCATGAGCGGCGAAAAAGAAGTAAAAGCTAATCTGAATTCCGAATTATTCGAGTGGGTCGCTGAAAATCTAATTAAAAATGCACTTGATGCAATTGAGCACAAAGATGGAAAGATTCATTTTCTTATTCAAAAAAGTAAAAGCAAAATTGAGATTGAGATTTCCGATAATGGCAAAGGGATTGAATCCGGTAATCGAAAGGATATTTTTCGCCCCGGATTTAGTACAAAAAAACGTGGCTGGGGACTCGGTTTAAGTTTGTCCAAAAGGATTATTGAAGACTATCACAGAGGGAAAATTTTTGTGAAAAGCAGTGCGGTAAACTCCGGAACGACATTTAAGATACTGTTACCGGCATCAGAAAAAATTACTTGAAACTGCTACTTACCGAATATTAAAACTCTAAATCGGTATTTAATACCCGGTTTCCTATTTCCAAGAAAAATTAAAAAAATAATTCTTATTTGGTATTTTTCCTTTAACTCCAGGCTAAACTTTTCGCTCGAATAAACGATAATCCTACTGGTATGAAGATTGATTACACACAAGTATTCCTTAATACTGGAAATCAGTAACCCCTCCTTAAATTACTGATAGACTGCTAAGGTCCGCCCTCAACCTTGGCAGTCGCTTTTTTAAACTGTTTTCGCACAAAATTCCACTTCAGTTAGTTACTTTCAATTCATTTTGTTAATTATTCCCAAAAAACAATAAATTACAGCCCCGATTTCATAAATAGCGGAAATGCGATGAAAAAATCCAAACGCCCTTCTTGGGATCAATACTTCTTAAAAGTAGCTATGTTGGTTTCGGAACGGGCAACTTGTCCTAGAATGCATTGCGGTTGTGTACTGGTGCGCGATAAGCAAATTCTTTCAACCGGATATAACGGCTCGATTCCCGGCGACGTACATTGTGAAGACGATGGCTGCATGTTAGTAGAAAATCACTGCGTAAGAACAATCCACGCAGAGATGAACGCGATTCTCCAATGTTCTTCTCACGGTGTTAGCACTGCTAACGCTACAGCGTACGTTACAAATATGCCTTGTACAAATTGTTCTAAAGCGTTAATAGCTGCCGGTATAAAAGAAATTGTGATATTTTCAGACTATCATGATACATTGGCAGAAAGGTTCTTTAAAATTGCTAAGGTAAAGATTAAACGTTTGGAAATGCCGGAAAGCGAAATTCAATACGATATTGAAAGTTTTACTTCAGCCAAAAAATTCAAAAAATAAATCTGTTTTATATAGAGATAATAATGAGACTCTCAAAAGAAAACTTAAACAAATACATTCGCCCGGAAAATTTCTTCAATAGAGATTTAAGCTGGCTCGAATTTAACAGACGCGTATTAGAAGAAGCGTTAAACCCAGAGCTGCCTTTACTTGATCAAGTGAAGTTTATCTCTATCTTCTTTTCCAACCTTGATGAATTTTACATGATTCGCATCGCGGGAATTAAAGAGCAGATACGGGCAAAAGTAATTGATACTTCACTTGATGGCCTCGCTCCGACAGAACAGCTAAAAATGATTGAGTGTGCCGTACAGGAAATGATTAAAAAGATTTATGATTATTGGCAGAATGAAATAATCCCAAAGTTGAAAGAGAACAAAATTTGCATTTGCGATTTAAGCCAGCTCACGAAGGAAGAACGTGATGCGCTGAATGATTATTTTGTTCAAGAAATTTATCCTGTACTAACACCGCTTGCTTTCGATCCCGGAAGACCATTCCCCTACATTTCCAATCTAAGTTTGAGCTTTGCAGTTAGAATCAAAAAGCCAAACGGAGAAAAAAACTTTGCTCGAATTAAAGTACCAACTAATATGCCCAGGCTGCTTAGAGTTGACCAGATAATTAAGACTAAACCCAAAAACGGAAATGGCATGGTTAAATTTGTCTGGATTGGCGACTTAATCAAAACCAATTTGCAATATCTTTTTCCAGGCATAGAAATACTTGAAGCATACAGATTTAGAATAACTCGCGATACGGATTTGGAAATTCAAGAAGATGAAGCCGATGATCTTCTTCAAGTGATTGAAGAAAATATTAAACAAAGAAAGTTTGGCTCCGTTGTACGTTTGGAAGTTGAGAAACAAATGCCGGAATACATGATTGAAACGCTGATTGAGAATTTGGAAATCTCACGTGAGGATGTACACATAATTGATGGCGCTCTCGGCTTAAGCGATATTATGCTTTTGTATGATTTGCAGCTCCCACACTTAAAAGAAAGACCATTTCATGCTGTAACTCCGGAACCATTTGAAGAAGAAAACATTTTCTCAATCATTCAGAAAAAAGATTTTCTGCTTCATCATCCATACGATTCATTTAATCCGGTTGTAGAATTTGTTAAACAAGCTGCGCGCGACCCTGAAGTGCTTGCTATTAAGCAGACTTTGTACCGCGTTGGGCTTAATTCGCCAATAGTAAAGTATTTGATTGAAGCAGCCGAAAGGAAAAAACAAGTTGCAGTTCTTGTAGAGCTAAAAGCACGCTTTGATGAAGAGAATAATATTTACTGGGCGCGCGAACTTGAAAAGTCGGGCGTTCATGTTGTATATGGTTTGGTCGGACTGAAAACCCACGCAAAGATGACTTTAGTAGTTCGCAAAGAAATTGACGGCGTTAAACGTTACGTTCATCTCGGAACAGGGAATTACAATACAACAACTGCAAAAATTTACACAGACATTGGTTACTTTACCGCTAATCCGGAAATATGTGCTGATGTATCGGAAATTTTTAATTTCCTAACCGGCTACTCCGAACAAAAAATTTACCGTAAACTTTCTGTTGCGCCGATAAACATGCGCGAGAGATTTATTGAATTAATTGAGCGCGAAATAAAAAACGTGAGAAGCGGCGGACAAGGTTACTTAGTCTTCAAATTAAATTCTCTTGTGGACCCAATGTTGATGGCTGCAATGTATGAAGCTTCCCGCTGCGGTGTAAAAATTGATTTGATTGTGCGGGGTATTTCATGCCTAATTCCTCAAGTACCCGGATTGAGCGACAACATTCGTGTGATAAGTATTGTAGGAAGATTTCTTGAACATAGCCGGATCTATTATTTCTACAACAACGGAAAAGATGAGCTCTATTGCAGCTCAGCGGATATAATGCAAAGAAATCTTGACCGTAGAGTTGAAATAACTTTCCCAATTAACGATCCGGATTTGAAAAGTTTCATTAAAGACTCGGTACTTCGTTCGATACTTGACGACAATGTTAAATCGCGTTTACTTTTGCCTACCGGCAAGTATGTGTTTAACCGTGGAGTTTATAACGAAGAAGTAATTAACCATCAAGATTGGATGATGCAGAGAACTTCTATCGGTCAAAAGAAAATTATCCAGAGAGAATTAACTACTTCATAAATCTTATAGATATACCAACACCGGCGAACCATTCGGTTTTACTCTTTAACAAAGTAGTACCGATTGAAAAATCTACTTGTAAATTGTTTGTCTGCAGATATGTAATGCCGCAATCAAAGAAATTTTCGGGGATTAAAGCATTTCTTGTTTGCCCAAAAATTTCTGCGAACACCCCAATTCTTTCTGCTACATCCAGCCCGAGCGATAAAGAATAATCCACTAAATAATTATCTTGATCACTCGCGTATTCTATACCAAGATTCCCGGAGAGCGAGCTAATTTCAGTAAGCTCTTGCTCTGCCAATATCATGAACTTCGGTTCAAACTTTTGCGGTTTTAGTTCTTCAGCTCCGAATGGTAAAGTTGTTTCAAACATCAGAGCAAAGTTTGTAAGTAATTTTTCATCTTTTCTCACAACAAATTTTGAACCGATCATTAAATCGTTTGCGCCATGAACTGAATAAGAAATTTGGTTTATATACGATTTGTTCGAAAAATATTCTCCTCCGAACCTAAATTCCAAATTCTCGAAAACACCATAGCGAAATAAAGTACTGAAAAGAGAAACCGATCTATTCTCTATAGATTCCCCAAACTCAGTATACTTTTGCTGTTGAAATGAGAATCCGGTTTCCACTTGAAAACTTCCGGTAGGTACTGTCACGGCAGATTCAGTAACGTCCGGTCTATCAGTTATCAATTCCGGAATTGTTGTTTGACCAAATATTGGTGAGTAAACGAAACCGATTAACAAACAAATAAAATTTATCTTCTTTTTCATGCGAACAACCGCCAAAACTGAGCTACTAAGAAGCAAATCACAATTCCCATTGCAATCGGAAGGAATGTAGAAATTAAAGTCCACTTCATGCTTTTTGTTTCTTTGTAAATCGTATAAATAGTTGTCGAGCAAGGATTATGGAGTAAACTGAATAACATCAAGTTAATTCCGGTAAGTACAGACCATCCGCCAGTATGAAGCAACGCAGCGGTGTCACTCACAGAATCCATTTCAAACATTACTCCGGCACCGGCACCAAAGCCGGCAACTTTTGTAGTAAGTACAGTTAACATCAACACTGTAGGAATTACTATTTCATTTGCCGGTATAGCTATAATGTACGCCAGAATAATTACACCGTTCAAACCAATTATCATTGCGTAAGGATCTGTCCATTTAATGAAATATTCGGCTAAACTTACATTCGCAATGGTAACATTTGAAACAAGCCAAATTGCAACTCCAGCCGGAGCTGCAAAGACAACTGCACGCCACAAAACCATCAATGTTCTATCTATTAATGAAGTGTAAAGCGTTTGTAAAAATCTTGGCGGACGGTAAGGCGGCAATTCTAAACTGAATGCGGAAGCCTCTCCCTTTAATACTGATCTGGATAGCGCCCACGATACAACAAGACTAAATACAACACCAAGTACGGCTACAATCATCACAGCTGCCGCCGAAGTAACTCCGGCAAGAAAAGATGGAACAGCACCGCCAATAAAAATTGTAGCTATCAATATTTGCGTGGGCCATCTGCCGTTGCACAAAGAAAAATTATTTGTAATGATTGCTATTATGCGCTCTCTCGGACTATCAATGATTCTGGCGGCAATAACACCCGCAGCATTGCATCCAAAACCCATGCTCATTGTTAAAGCTTGCTTTCCGTGAGCGCCTACTCTTCTGTAAAGATTATCCATATTGAAGGCGACTCGAGGCAAGTAACCAAAATCTTCCAGCAATGTAAACATAGGGAAGAAGATTGCCATCGGAGGAAGCATTACACTGATTACCCACGCAAGAGCTAAATATGCGCCGTCAATTAAAACTCCGCTAAGCCACCAGGGGAAATGAAGAAAGTTTGCGCCATCTTTTAATAACGGATGAACTGTATCTACAAGCAGCGAAGCAATCATTGCTGAAGGCACGTTAGCTCCGGAAATGGTAAGCCAGAAAACAATAACCAGAAGCAAAAACATAATTGGAAAGCCAGTCCATCTTCCGGTTACCAGTTTATCAATCCATCTGTCCCAATCAAATTTTTGTTTGCCCCCCTCACGTGTAACAGCTTTATCGGCAATTCTCGCCGCGTCGGTATAGATTGATTCAAGAATCGAATCGTGAAGATTCTCGCCAATATCCCATCTGTACTTATTTGCTTTCTGAATTATTTCTTCAACATTGTTCATTCTTTTTTCCAATCACCGTATTAACGGAATATGTAAATCACTCATTTTCAGTTTCAACCGGAGTAAGGCTGCCAATTTCACCGCTGCGCACTGCATCAATAACTCTTTGATCGCCTTCCAACAAACGCAAAGCAATCCAGCGAGTGTTAGCGAGATTTGGAAACCTCACCTCAAGTTCTTTGTTCAAATCTTCTACCGCGTGAGAAACATTTTTGATTTCACTTTTCATTCTGTAAGGTTTGCAAATATATTTTCCAGTTGCAACCTCGTGAATATTTTTCAGCAAATCTTGAATACCAACATTTTGTCTTGCCGCAGTTGGAACTACCGGAATGCCAAGACTCTTAGAAAGCAATCTATCATCTACCGAAATGTGATGACGCTTGGCTTCATCAATTAGATTGAGACAAAGAACTGCGCGGTCGGTTATTTCCAAAACTTGCAAAGCAAGATTAAGATTTCTTTCCAGACGCGAAGCATCAACTACTATTATTGTTACATCCGGTTGACCGAACAAAATAAAATCGCGAGCAATTTCTTCATCGGTGCTGGTTGAAAGCAGCGAGTAAGTTCCGGGAAGATCAACAATTTTGTATCGCTTATCGCTGTACTGAAATGCGCCTTCCGCTCTGCCTACAGTCTTGCCAGGCCAATTGCCGGTATGCTGCTTCAATCCGGTTAGTGCATTAAAGACCGTGCTCTTTCCGGTATTTGGATTTCCGGCAAGCGCAACTACATAATCGAAGTTGGACATATCAATGCCAAGTTTAACCAAGTTGGCGGAGTTATGCGCCGGGCAGTTTGCACAATTACTATCTGGAGTTACCATTTAATTTTCTTTTATTTTTTTTATGTGAATTAAATCCGATTGGTTCTTTCTGAGTGCGATTAAAGCGCCGCGTACTTCGTAAGCTGCGGGATCGCCTTTCAAACTTCTTAATCTTGTGTGAACAACCGTACCGGGTACAATTCCGAAATCAAGCATACGCCTGCGCTGCTGTCCGCGCATTGCGTTGGAAATTCCGATTATCGTTGCAGCTCCATCAGTTTCTAAAGAAGATAAATTCTCAAACGATTCTTGCACACTTTCTTTTTCCGTAAATGGCACTACTGTAAGATTTGAAGCAAGCACCGGCGCTAAAACACATTCTTCGCCATCAGCTTCAAAACGGATTTTTCCTTTAGAACTTTGTAAAACATAAATCTGCATTCCGGGATACAAACCTTGCGCGGTAAGTTGAGCATAAACTTCTTTAGGTTCATCTTCAATGTGAATTATGCGAGCGTATTTTCCTTCTTCCAAATTATTGAGTGTAATCCCTTGCTTAACAAGAATCTCTCCATCGGCATTTGGAATAGGATCGCCGTGCGGATCAACCAAAGGATTGCCCAGGCGTGCGGCTAAACGGTTTGCGTCTTCGTCGGTAGTTTCATGCTCACGTTCTTCTGCAATTGTATGCCACTCAGTTTCCGAAACGCTTGTGTTATCAGCTAAATATCTTTCCCAAAGACGGTGAATTCTAACAACACGAAGAGCATAACTTCTTCCTTCAGACGTAAGAGAAATTTTATTGCCGGTTGAAGTAACTAATCCCATGGACTCGAGATTGGAAATCACTGAAGCAGTTTGATCTGCCCTTAATGTTAGATTTCCGGTAAGACTGTTAAGTGAGCAATCAAGGTTTTTAAATTCGCAATCATAAAGGTGCTTTAATGCATCTTCGATAAGTACGCGGCTAGTTTGAGATTTTATTTTTTTCCAGCGGGTGATAATTCCTTTCCCAGGGAAAAAAAGAACCAGCACAACTATCAATACCGCGAAGAAAATAATTAATGCGTAAATAGGATCAATCATTTTTTTCTCCTGCTTCTATTATCTCTTGGAGGTAAAGACTCTCGGAGATTTTTTGACTTACAGAAAGAACTGTATCATTAAATTTTATTGTATATGATTTGTCGAAATCCAGCTTATCAATAACTACGAACCGTGTATTCAAAACAAAACCTACTTTCGTTAAGTAACTGATTAATTTTTTTTCATGATCATCAACTTGCATTAATTCATAAGATGAACCTTCGGCAGCTTCAGCCAGAGTGACATAATTCTGAGCATCCGGCAGCGAACCATTCTTTCTCGGGATTGGATGTCCGTGCGGATCAAAATCCGGGAAGCCTAAAAATTCATCTATGCGATCAATCAACTTATCTGAAGTATGATGCTCAAGTACTTCGGCTTGCTCATGTACTTCACTCCAGGGAATATCCAGCACTTTAATTAAGAACAATTCCCACAGCCGATGGCGCCTGATAACATTTAGCGCCATTTGCTCGCCTTTATCAGTCAGCTCAATTCCTTTATACTTTTCATAGGAAATTAAACCATGCTTTGATAACTTTTTTGCCATATCACTTATCGCAGCATTTGATACCGATAATTCTTGAGCAAGTTTTACGGCATTTATTTTTTCTCCAAACGCTTTGTTGTGATTGAAGATTTTTTTCAGATAGTTTTCTGTAGATATTGTGGACATACTTTTTTTAGCTCAAAATTAAGTGTCTTTAACTCACTTGTCAAGTATCCATTAATATTTTTTTAAGTATGCTTGAATTCATAAAATGCCTAAAAAGCTTCATAAGCTCACTTTATTCTCCGATTATTAGAAGCAAAAAATCATTATTTTTAGAACCAAAAATTAGGAGAACAAATGTCCGTTATTTCTAAAGAGCAGGTTTTGAATGCTTTGAGAAAAGTAGATGACCCCGATCTGCACAAAGATTTAGTTACATTAAATATGATTAAAGAAGTAAAGATAGATGGCAACAACGTTTCTGTTGTTGTTGAACTTACAACTCCGGCTTGTCCGCTAAAAGATAAAATTCAACAAGATTGTGCAAACGCTATTAAGAGTGATATTCCAAACGTTGGACAGATTAATGTTAAAATGGATTCCCGCGTTCAACCAAGTTTAAATCAGAAAATTAGCACTCTTCTGCCCGGCGTTAAGAATACTATTGCTATTGCAAGTGGTAAAGGTGGTGTAGGTAAAAGCACCGTTGCTGTAAATCTGGCAGTGGCTCTTGCAATGGATGGCGCAAAAGTTGGTTTGATTGATGCCGATATTTACGGTCCAAGCATTCCACTTATGTTTGGCTTAAACGAAAAGCCTAAAATTTTTCAAGACACAGCGACTGCAAAGATGATTCCGCTTGAAAATTTTGGCGTAAAGCTAATGTCTATCGGCTTTCTGATTGATGAAGACGCGCCGGTAATTTGGCGGGGACCAATGGCAAGCGGCGCTATTAAACAATTCATGAGCGATGTCCACTGGGATGAACTCGATTACTTGATATTTGATCTTCCTCCCGGCACAGGCGATATACAATTAACCCTTGTACAGACAATTCCACTAACCGGAGCTGTAGTTGTTACAACACCGCAAGAAGCATCATTAATTGATGTAAAGAAAGCAATAGCAATGTTCCAGAGGGTAAATGTTCCTGTACTTGGCATTGTAGAAAATATGAGCTATTTTTTGGCGCCCGATACCGGAAAACGTTACGATATTTTTGGTACAGACGGCGGTAAACATCTTGCAGAACAGCTTTCTCTCACACTACTTGGTCAACTGCCGATTAATCAAAACATCCGCGAAGGCGGCGATAAAGGCAAGCCGGTCGTTTTCGATCAGCCGGAGAGCGAGCACGCAAAACAAATTTTAGAAATTAGCAGAAACCTTGCAGCAGAAATAAGTAAATCAAATTTTAATTCAAGCGCACCTAAGATTGAAATTTCGCTTGAAGACTAATTAACGATTGGAGTTTGTAATGAGCGATGTTATGAATGAAAAAGTTCTGAAAGCACTTGAAGCAATTAGACCATACTTGAAAGCCGACGGCGGCGATGTTGAACTTGTTAAAGTTACGCCTGAAGGAATTGTTGAAGTAAAACTAACCGGCGCTTGCAACGATTGCCCAATGTCTCAAATGACACTCCGCGCCGGCGTTGAACGCGCGCTCATCAAAGAAGTGCCCGGAATAAGAAGAGTAGAAGCTGTTAGCTGACAGTTCTATTTCAAAAAAGAGAACATTGCATTTATGGTTCCAAATTGATATTCTTGCTTCGTAAAGATTGTAGTACCTATTAAGTAAACAAAGAACCTTTCGATAATATTTTTGTCTGTTCCATTAATACAGCAAATAGTATTTCGGAAAGGAAGGAAAAATGAAAAAACTTCAAACCAAAATTATTACCAGAGAGTTGGTAACTCCTGATAAATTGATCGAGATATTAGAATTCGATAAAGAGAGCGTGAAAAATATCTCATTAATACCTCCCAAATTGGGTCAAAAAAACTTTGGTGTTTTCGAAGTAACTTACAATAGCCCTATATTTGCAGCAGATACTAATTTTAGAAGGTTAAGTAAAAATGGTTCAAAACGAAAATCAAATACCAAGCGAAAATCCTCATTCAGTAGTACCCCCACCGCAGTATCCTGTTGAGATTTTTGAAAAATTTATTCAAGTTCAAGCTGAAGAAATTGAATTCAAGAAACAAGAACTGGTTTTAAGACAACAGCAAGAACAGAATAGTTTTTCCTATGCAAAAGAAGCTTTAACCGCCCAGAAGGAAGATCGGCACGAAGAAAGAATTTCAAACCAAAAAATTGTTCGATATTTTTTTACAACTGTTATTGCCATCGTGCTAATTATTGCTGTAATACTTGGAATAGCTATCTTTTTAAACAAACCAGAAATCGCCATCAAAATCATTGAATATTTAATAATTTTTTCTGCTGGTGGTGCTGGAGGCTATTCTGTTGGAAGAAGTAGGAAAATAAAATCAGTAGCATCAGAGGAAGATTCTGATTAATCTCTTTTAATTTATAAACTCAACTACCCTAAAGAACACTCGAGGAAACGATGCGTAATAAAGTAATTGCCGGCAATTGGAAAATGAATAACGATTTGAACGGCACAGTTAATTTGATTTCTGAACTTAAAAAAGGCGTTAACGATCAAACTAAAGCAACTGTAATTGTCTGCCCGCCATTTACATCATTGGAAACAGCGCAAACATTGTTGAAAGATTCATTGATTAAGTTTGGCGCGCAAAATATGTATTTCGAAGAGAGCGGCGCGTTCACAGGTGAAATTTCTCCTTCAATGTTAAAAAGTGTTGGATGTGAGTATGTAATTCTCGGTCACTCGGAACGGAGAACAATTTTTGGCGAGACAGATCAAATCATCAACAAGAAAATTAAGACAGCTATTAAGCATAACTTAAAACCAATTTTCTGTATTGGCGAAACTCTTGAAGAAAGAGAAAAAGGAATTACCTTTGAAGTTTGCGAAAGACAGGTTCGTTTTGGCTTAGAAGGATTAACCGAAGCAGAACTTTCCACAATGATTATTGCTTACGAACCGGTCTGGGCTATTGGAACCGGCAAAACTGCTACTAATGAACAAGCTCAAGAAGTTCATGCCTTCATCCGCAAGTTAGTCGCTAAACTTCTTTCGGAAAACTTTGCTCAGAACTTGGTAATCCAATATGGCGGAAGTGTTAAACCGGAAAACGCAAAAGAATTGTTAGCGCAGCCGGATATAGATGGCGCTTTAGTTGGCGGAGCTTGCCTCAAAGCCGATTCATTCTTAAAAATTATTGATGCCGCTTAATGGCTATGCAATTTCTCGTTAACAGTTTAGTAATTATCAATACTGCGATTTTCACTACATTGTCATTCATTCATATTTATTGGGCTTTTGGAGGCAAATGGGGCGCCACTGCTGCTATACCGGAAACTGATGGAAAGTTAGCATTTACGCCCGGCAAGTTAATTACACTTGCTGTAGCAGCCGGATTGTTTTTATTCGCTATGATTTCAATTAGTAACTTTGGCATTTTTACATCTTGGGTAGAGTCCGGTTATTTCCGGTTCGGAATGTGGAGTATTGTTGCTATCTTTTTCCTAAGGGCAATTGGCGATTTTAAAGTGATAGGTTTTTCAAAGAAAACAAGAGGAACTACCTTCGCTAAATATGATACAAATTTTTATTCGCCATTATGTCTTTATTTAGCCTCTTCAAGTTTGATAGTTATTCTAACCAATTAATTATGGAGACCTCTGAATAATTAATTTAGTGTCACACTGAAGTCTGACGGATCGAAGTGTGACAATTTAGTTTGTAGTGTCATGGTTCGACAAGCTCACCATGACTTAGTTTAATATTTCAGAGGTCACTATGGAGTATTAGCACTTTTTTGAATCCCCATTTCAAGAAAATTCAGTAATCTACTGCAACTACTAAAAAGTGCATTTAAGGCTTAAAAAGGGGCTCATTGCGAGCCCTAATTTATAAGATTTTATTGATACCCCCCCCTTCGATTTCGTATATTTGCATGATTTAATTGGAAAATTTCGCAAAATGATGAGAAAAATTTTATTCCTTTACAGCCTTATCCTATTATTACCAATTTTAAGCATAGCAGAAATTAAAGTTACTTCGCTTCAATCCAACAAAAACCAAAATTTTGATAATATTTTGTTCGGAGCGTCGGAAACAAGGACCCTTTTCTTAATAAACGACGCATGGAAAGTCTATCACGAAAGTGATCCTCAAAACAAAGTTAAGATTTCAGTTCCGGCAGTTTTTGAAGGCGAAGATGTACTTGTTTTCGAAAGAAGCCTCGAGCTAACCGAACAGCAAATTCAGAAGAATCAAATTAAAATTGGCTTCTTGGGATTAAACAATGCCGCGGAAATTTCAGTAAATGGAAACAGCATTTTCATTCATTACGGCGGGGCTTCCCCTTTCGAAGTTTCTCTGCCCAAAGACATTTTGCGTTCCGATAAAGCAAATAAAATTGCAGTTAAAATAAATAGAAAGCTCGATTCCGAAACCACCATTCCTACAAAACAAAGATTTCTTTACCCGGAATTTGGCGGCGGAATTATCCGCGATGTTTACGTTAAGATTGTTCCTCAACTTTCAATTTCCAAAGTTGATTTCGTTTACTCGCTTGATCAGTTTTCAAATGGAAAAATAAATTTTAATGTCCGAGTAGAAAATTCTGTTGAAAAAGATAAAATTAATCAACAGACACAATTTTTGGTTCGAGTGAATTTGAGTAGAGTCGGCTCACAATTTCAAGGGGATTTTCTACAAACAATAGGCTCGGAAGATAATTACGATGCCCGCTTCCCATTAGATATTCAGAATCCAATACTTTGGTCACCGGAATCTCCAAATACATATTCATGCGAAGTTATCTTGCTTAAAGAAGGCGTAGTGGTTGATAAACAAACGCAAGAGATCTCATTCTTCCGGCTAAGTAAGAATGGAAACAGCTTTTTGTTAAACGGTTCTCCATTTTCTTTAAATGGCACAACATATTTTCTTAACGAAACAATAAGCAGAGAAAAAAATATTTACGAAAAAATCCGTGAAGAGCTTAGCTTTATTAAACAAACCGGATTTAACAGTGTACGTTTTGCTAAAAGTTACCCTCATCCTTACGCGCTAAAAGTCTGCCAGGAGCTAGGCTTATTCTCATTGATTGAATTGCCCGTAAATTCAGTCCCGGAAAATTTTCTTGGGCAGACTAATTACCAATTAAAACTTGCCGGATTAGCCAAAGAGTTTATTTCAAATTACATGAATTACTCAAGCGCAATTTTACTGGGCTGCGGAGGCGGTTTCATACCTAATTCTCCTTCAACAGAAGAATTTCTTTCCCACGTTGGTTCTGAAATCAGAAAGAAAAACATTTTGAGTTACGCTTCATTTGTTGGCGCGCAAACCGGAATAATTGAAAATATTGATTTATACGGAATCGAAATTTTTTCTGTACCTAAAGATGTTCTGGAAGAAAAACTCACTGCTTCAATCTCTGCACTCGGAAGTGGAGCGATATTCTTCAGCGAAGTTACATACCCGAACTACAAAGGAAATTCGTCCGGTTATTTAGTCCGCAATTCCAAAGAGGCACAAGCAAAATACTTTGAAGATGTAATTAACTTTACGAGGAAAAGCAATATCTCCGGCTTTTTCATTAACTCTTTGTTCGGCTACAAAGGTGTTTTCCCTTCAATATTTACCGGCTTTGATGCCAACAATAAATACGGATTTAATATAGTAGCCCATACCGGCAACACAAATTATCTCGCATATAAAGTTTTGCAGTCGAAACTTACAAACGGAAGCAAAGTAACCATACCAATCGGTTCGCGCAAAGATGATAACCCGATTGTCTTCATTCTAATTGCTTTGTTCCTCTCAATCGTAATGGCTGTTTTAATCAACACGAAGAAAAAATTTAGAGAAGATGCAACTCGCGCATTACTTCGCCCGTACAATTTTTTTGCAGATATACGCGACCACCGAATTCTTTCCGGCGTTCACTCCTCAATATTGATGCTCATTCTTGCTGCGGCGGCTTCTTTGTTGTTCACAATTATTCTTTTTTACCTACGCAACGATATTCTGTTTGAAAAACTTTTGCTTTCGTTTGCCAGCACACGACTTATGTATGTTACCAGCTATTTAGCGTGGAATCCGCTGATCTGCTTTGCAATAATATTTGTAATTGCTGTGTTAAAATTTGCTTTGCTAAGTTTGATAATAAAATTTGGTTCGTTTTTTGTGAAAACAAAAGTTCCCCTTTCCAGCATCTACTTTACAGTGATTTGGGCATTTCTACCTCTAACACTTTTCTTACCGGTTGAGCTTGTTCTCTACAAAGTCTTAATGATGGATATTGCTAATTCCATAATCACATTAGTCTTAGCACTTTTCTTCCTTTGGCTTTTCTTCCGGCTGGTTAAGGGTGTTTATGTAATTTTTGATGTTCGTCCTTTATATGTTTACTTATATTCATTCATTTTCGTTTTTGTATTGCTTGGCGGAATTCTACTTAAGTATCAACTAACGCATTCAATTGTTTACTACTTAAGCAACGCTGTAAAGCAGTACAATTCAATGATAAATTGAGGATCATTTGTTTCTATCTAAACTCGAAATACTCGGTTTCAAATCGTTTGCAAATAGAACTGTTGTAAACTACAACAGAGGCATTACCGGAATTGTAGGTCCAAACGGATGCGGCAAAACAAATATTGTGGATGCTATACGCTGGGTTCTTGGCGAGCAAAAAACCACTACGCTCCGTATGGATAAAATGGAAAACGTAATCTTCAACGGAACCCGCCAACGCAAGCCGATGGGAATGTCGGAAGTTTCTATGACGCTTGTTAACGATAAGGGAATTCTGCCGACTGAATACTCCGAAGTTACTATCACTCGTAGAATTTTCCGTTCCGGTGAAAGCGAATATCTACTCAACAAAAACATTTGCCGCCTTAAAGACATTACAAATCTTTTTATGGATACCGGAATTGGAACAAATGCCTATTCTGTTATCGAGTTAAAAATGATTGAGACAATCCTCAGCAACAAAACTGAAGAACGCCGAAGATTGTTTGAAGAAGCCGCCGGCGTAAATAAATACAAATTGCGCAGACGTCTTTCTCTTAAAAAATTGGATGAAGTTAAAGGTGATTTAACCCGTGTAAACGATATAGTTTCCGAAGTTGATAAAACTGTTCGCTCCCTTGAAAGACAGGCAAAGAAAGCAGATCAATACACTCAAATTCAAACCGTTCTGCGTGAAAAGGAAATGGATTTGAGCGAACGCGAGTATGCACTCTTTCATGAAAAGAAATCCACATTAAAGAATGAGATTATTGAGTTAACCACTCAAAAAGACCAGATAGATATTGACATACGTAAGATTGAGAATGAATTAATCAGCTACAGGAATCAAATCAACGCTATTGATTCCGAACTTCAGGAAAAGCGTTCCGAAATAGCTAAGAACTCAGAGCAGCTATTTGATACACAGAAAAATATTTCCGTAACGGAAGAAAGAATAAAATCATTAAAGTATAACCACGCAAGATTAGAGCAAGAAATTGCTGATCTCTCCACACAACTTGAAGATACAGAGTTTGCTATTCAGGACGGTAAGGAAGAGTTAACTACTTTTACCCGTAAGATTGATGAGAAGAAGAATGAAATTGAGCAGCATGAATCACTTGTAATTGAGAAGCGTGAACAGCTTGAACAGAAAAGAAACGATCTTAAAAAGATAAATGAAGATAAATTTACTCTGCTCAAAGAGATCGCTGAAAAAGAGAATATTACTTCGAGCTACAAAAAAGAACTTGATACACACCGCGCAAATATTGAAAAGCTTAACACAAAAATTCAAAATGCTTCCAACCATATAGCGAAAACAGTTGGTTTCATTGATAATCTTGTGGTTGAGAAAGATGAAGCGCAGAAAAAACTAAACGAAGCCGGGTTGTTAATAACTCTAAGGGAGAAAGAAAAAGCAGAACTGGAAGAGCATATCAACAAACTGAAGAATGAGGAAGTTGAGCAGAGAACTTTACTTGCCGGTTTGCGTGAGAAGATTAATTTCTTGCAGACTTTGATTTCCAATCTTGAAGGAATTTCAAAAGGCGCGCGCGTTTTAATTGATACTGATGAATGGACAACCAAGAACAAAAGCATTTTCGCTGATATTGGAAATACACAAGAAGATTTCCGCTTTGCGCTCGAGGCAGCACTAAAATCCGTGCTCAACAATCTGCTTGTTGATAGCTTAACTGATTTGGAAAGCGCGATTGATTACCTCAAGAAAAACGATTTAGGTAAAGCTTCTTTCTATCTTTTACAAACCGAAGAGTCTGTTAAAAAATCTTTTATCACTTCCCTTTCTAATTTTAGTGTTAAGAGAAAGGCGAAAAAGATTGCCAAGGCTGAAGGCTTTGTTGGATGGGCTAAAGATTTTGTAGAAACTGATTCAAGCTGGAAACCTTATTTCAACCAAGTGTTGGAAAGAATTGTCATCGCAAAGGATTTACGAAACGCGATTGAGCTAAACAAACAATACCCGGAATTTAGCTTTGCAACTCTTGAAGGAGATTTGATTCAGAGTAACGGCATAGTTGAAGCCGGTTCGCTGCCAAAGCAAGATGAAACTTTATTCGGTCGCCGCCAGCTTTTGGATAACCTTAAGAAAGAATTCCCAAAGCATGAAGGGAATTTAGAACGCCTCAAAAGTGAAATTCAAGAAGCTGAAGTGAAGCTCGCACAAATTGATTTGAAGAATCTCTCCGACCGTGAGAAATTGATTTCAAATGATATTGCAAATATTGATAAGCAAATTTCTCAGCTCGAGTTTGAGCGCAAGAAAGCTGACGAAGATGTAGAGAATACAGAAAAAGAAATTCAAGAGTTGGCTTCCAAGTCTCACGGACTCGATTTACATATAGAACAAATTGTTGAAGAGCTTGACAAGCTAAATGTGCAGAAGAATTTGCTCGAAGAAAATATTTCCGGTAAAGAAACTGACTTAAAGCAATTCGAAGAAGAATTTACTGAGCAACAAACTCAGCAAAATCAGCGCAGAGTTGAGCATGAACGATTGAAAGGTCAAATCGAGAACACAAAAAATTCAATTACGCGTTCCGAACAAAATCTTGGTACAATTCAATCCGGTATTGAGAAGCGCAAAAACGATTTAAGCCGTAACGAAGAAGAAGCAACTACACTGAATGAAATCCTTGGCGAAGCGAATGACCAGCTTGCAGAAATTAATTCATCGCGTGTTGTGATGGTGAACGCTGAAAAAGAAATCAGCGAAAGTTTACGTGCTATTAAAGGGGAAGCTCAGCAATACGAAAATCAATTGAGCCAATTAAGAAATCAGCGGCAAGAAGTTTCCGATAAGATTTACGCGCTCGATTTGAAAGAGAACGAGCTCAACTTTAAGATCACTAATTTGATTGAGCATATTAAAGAAACTTATTCGCAAGAATTAGAAATAAAAGAATTTGATGATCTACATTCGTTTAACTATGACGAAGTCAGCCAGGAAGTTCAGCGCCACAAGGAAAAAATTAAAAATTTAGGTCCGGTAAATCTTTTAGCCTATTCGGAATACGATGAAGAAAAGCAGCGTTTGGATTTCTTGCTCAAGCAACGCACCGATTTGGTCGAATCAGAAAAAGATTTGATTAAAACGATTAACGAAATAAACGAGACAGCACAAAAGCTCTTCATGGATACGTTCGATTCTATCCGGACAAATTTCATTACAATCTTCCAAACCTTATTTAATCCGGGCGATGAAGCAGATTTAATTCTTGAAGAGAATGTTGACCCCCTTGAAGCAAAAATTGAAATCATGGCAAAGCCGAAAGGCAAACGCCCGACAACAATTGAGTTGCTTTCCGGAGGAGAAAAAACTCTAACAGCTACAGCGTTGTTGTTTGCCATTTATCTTGTTAAGCCATCTCCTTTCTGCGTACTGGATGAGGTTGACGCGCCGCTTGATGACGCGAACGTTGACCGCTTTACAAAACTCATTAAAGAGTTTAGCGATAGAACTCAGTTCATCATAGTAACGCACAACAAACGCACAATGGAATCTGCCGAAACGATGTACGGCGTTACAATGCAAGAAGAAGGCGTTTCAAAACTTGTTGGCGTCCGCTTCGATGAAATTCCGGATTATGGGAATGGATAAAAAAGTTTTCAAAGTGTTCGTTGATTTTGACGGAACGATCACAAAAAAAGATGTTGGTGAAGAGTTGTTCATTGAATTTGGTGATAGAGAGTTTTCGAAAAGACTTATTGAAGATTGGAATAAGGATTTAGTTCCACCTAAAGCCGGCTGGAATGCATTGTGCGAATCGGTTGAAGTTGCTGATAAAAATCTGATGAGAGACTTTCTAAGCACAATCGAAGTTGAAAAATCATTTAAGAAGTTTGTTAGTTACTGCAAAGAGAATGGATTTGAGCTAAAGATCGTCAGCGATGGATTTGATTTCTACATTCGAACAATCCTTGAAAAAGAAAATTTAGCTGAGGTTGAGTTCTCTTCCAACGTTCTAAATTTTATTGATAACAAATTGCAGCCGGTATTTCCAAATTCAGCAGAAGATTGCAAATGCAGCGCAAACTGTAAGCGCAATTATGTTCTTAAACATAGCAGCGATGATGATTACACGGTTTACATTGGCGATGGCGTTTCCGACCGTTGCCCAATTCAGTTTTGCGATTTCATCTTCGCTAAAGATTCTCTATTAAAATTCTGCGAAGTAAACCGGATTACTTATTTCCCGTACAAAGATTTTGATGACGTAACAAAACGGATTGATGAACTCAAGAGTAAAAAGCGATTGAAGAAGAGTCACCAAGCTCTACTTAAAAGAAAAGAAGTTTATACACAGGAAGCGTAATGAATAATTTTGCGTTAAAAGTTTTCAAAAACAGAAGCTACTCACCAATTCCATTTCTAATATTGATGCTCGTTTTTCAACAAGCAACTCCGGCAAGCTTGATAGCTGGATTTGCTGTTGCTTTACTTGGCGAGTTCTTCCGCTTCTGGGGTGTTGCTTATGCCGGCAGCGAAACCAGAAGAACCGGCGAAGTTGGCGCGACATATTTAGTAGTAAGCGGCGCGTTCGCACACTTGCGTAATCCGCTTTACCTTGGCAACATGTTAATGTATCTCGGAATCGGAATAATGTCTTATTCCCTATTTCCTTACTTACAAATTATTGCCCTGGCGTTTTTTATGTGGCAGTATTATGTAATCATAAATGAAGAAGAAGGTTTCTTGGTTCAAAAATATGGTAAGGCTTATGAAGAATACCGAGCAGCAGTTCCAAAATTAATTCCGAGTTTGAAAGCTTATCCAAATCCGGGAATTGAGCAGCCGTCTTTTAATCCAAAAGCCGGATTGAAAAGTGAAATGAGAACATTACAGGCATTCGCGTTTATAATTTTAATTGTAATTGTTAGATACGCGTTAAGTTGAACAAGAAATTGATGATAGTGGCCGGCGAAGCTTCCGGCGATTTACATGGTGCAAGTTTGATGAAAGAATTGAGTGCGCTTGATTCTTCATTAGAGTTTTTTGGAATTGGCGGCGATAAAATGATTGCTGCCGGCATGAAAGCAAAGTATCACATAAAGCAGATGGCGTTTCTCGGATTCATCGAAGTGCTTCGTCATCTCCCGTTCATTAACAAAGTGAAACGCGATCTTCTGCAACTTGCAGAAGATGAAAAAATTGAAACGATTGTCTTGATAGACTACCCGGGTTTTAATCTAAACATTGCGGAGAATTTTCATTCACGCGGTAAGAAGCTAATCTATTTCATTTCTCCTCAAGTATGGGCTTGGGGAAAAGGAAGAGTAGCCAAGATTAAAAGACTTGTGAAAAAGATGCTTGTGATTTTTCCGTTTGAAGAGAAATTATACATAGAAGCCGGAGTTGATGCAGTTTACGTTGGGCATCCTTTGGTTGAGCATGCTGAAGGTTACAAATTTCTTTCTAAAGAAGAATTATTTGCAAAGTTTGATTTAGATAAACAGAAAGAAATATTACTTGTACTTCCCGGCAGTCGCAAACAAGAGATTAGAAAATTATTCGGTGAATCTATTGAAGCGGCAACCCGGCTTGCACAAGAATTTAATCTGCAAGTAGTTGTGGCTTGCGCAGAAAACATTAACGAAAACATTTTCAAGGAAGTTACTTCCATTTCCGGTTATAGACTTGTAAAAGGATTTACTTACGATCTATTGAAACATTCAAAATTTGGAATTATCAAGAGCGGAACATCTACACTGGAAGCCGGATATTTTCAACTTCCGTTTGCTGTTGTTTACGCTACAAATACACTTACATATTTGATCGGAAGGAATCTCGCCAAGATTAAAAACATAGCTATGGCGAACATAATTCTTGGCAAAACTGTTGTTCCGGAACTTCTGCAAGCGGATGCAAACAAAGAAAAGATTTATCTGGTTTGCAAAGAATACCTGGAGAACAAAGAAAGGCTTTATCAAATGAAACAAGCACTAAGCGAAATTAAAAGTAAGCTTGGCGCCGGCGGAGCTTCAAAACGTGCTGCTGAAATTATTTACGCGGCTCTAAATGAAGCTTAACAATTATCAGAAAAATATTTTGCGGTTCATAGGAATACGAATCGCTAGCTCTTTAGTAAATGTTCTTTTAAAGACTGTTAGAATCAGAATAGATAATTCTGATGTAATTAAAGAATTAGACAAACAGAAGAAAAACTATGTTGTTGCGTTCTGGCACGGTTCCATGATGATTGGCTGGTTCATGCAACGGAACCGAAACTTTGCTTCTCTTGTTAGCCAAAGTAAAGATGGAGACGTGCTCACCGCTATTTTGGAAAAATGGAATTATCATGTTGTTCGCGGCTCGAGCAGTAAAGGCGGACATGAAGCATTAGACATGATGATTCACCTTACTGAAGAAAATTATCATCTGGCAATTACACCGGATGGACCGACCGGACCAATTTACAAGATGAAAGCCGGTGCAGTAATCACCGCTCGCCGTTCTCAAATTCCTCTTTTGTTAGTTGGAATTGGAATGAAGAATAAATGGATTTTGAAAAGCTGGGATAAGTTTGAAATACCAAAGCCGTTTTCTAAGGCTGTTGCAATTTATTCCGAGCCGATACTAATTGATGCGATTTTAAGCAAAGAGGAAACGAATCAGAAAATTGAAGGTTGCGAGTTGATGTTGAACAAATTACAAAAGGAAGCTTTCGATAGATGCTTGAATTCTTGAGAATCATATCGTCACCACTGGCATTTGTTTACGCTGTAATCATCCGGATGAGGAATTTCCTTTTTAACAAAAAGATTTTCAGCGCTGCAAAAGTAAATGCCAAAGTAATTTCGATTGGGAATATTACAGTTGGCGGCTCCGGTAAAACTCCGGCAGTTCTAATGCTTGGCAAAATGCTGAAAGAAAATGGAAAAAAGATTGGAGTATTAAGCCGAGGTTACGGCAGAAATTCTTTTGGTTATGTTTTTGTTAGTGATGGTAATGAAATTAAAAGCAGCGTTGAAAAGTGCGGCGATGAAATTATTCTTGTCGCCGGTGAGCTAAAAATTCCAACCGCAGTTTGTGAAAAACGCGCTAAAGGAGCTGCACAGTTACTCAAAGATGCATCTGTTGATACAATAATTTTGGACGATGCTTTTCAGCATAGATGGATTCACAGAGATTTAGATATTGTGCTTGTAGATCAAAGGTTTTTAGATAAAGTAGATTTTGTAGAACAAAACCCTATTCCGCTTGGTATGATGCGAGAACCTTTTGAATCTCTTGATCGTGCGGATATAATCATCATCAATAGAAAGTTTTCTGAGAAAACTGAAGTGCCGGAAAAACTGAAGAGGTATTTCGCCGGTAAAGAAGTTTTTCACGGTTATTACTCTTCGCAAGGAATTTTTGATGTAAAATCTCACAAGTCTTTTGCGATAGAAGATTTTCAAGGACAGAAAAGTTTAGTGGTTTGCGGAATTGCGAAACCTTACTCGTTCTTAAACATACTCGAGAGAAACAAGATAGATATTACAAACAAGCTTTTGTATCCTGATCATGCAAATTACACTACAGCAGAAGTTCAAGAAATTAGAAAGATGTTTTACGATACAAACTCTCACTCGGTATTAACAACGCACAAAGATGCGGTTAAGCTAACCAACTTCCGGAAAGAGCTTGATGATATTGACATCTACTATTTGAAGATAGATTTGAAAATTGAAGAACAAGAAAAATTTAATGCGCTTGTTCTTGGTTCATTGAAATAAACTAATGTGAGATCAGTTAAACTCATCTCCCTTTTCCCCACAAAGAGAAAAGGCAAATTAAGTTTGAGCAACTCTTAAAAGGAGCTGCAAGATGAGATCAAACACTGACTCACAAAAATTATATAAACAACTAAATACATTAACTGGAGGATAGTTAAATGGCTAAAGAAACAAATAAGTACGTGTACTTTTTTGGTGGAAAGCGTGCTGAAGGACAAGCAAACATGAAAGAGCTACTCGGCGGTAAAGGTGCAAACCTTGCCGAGATGGTTAATATTGGTTTACCGGTTCCAGCCGGCTTTACAATTACAACTGAAGTATGTACCGCATACTACAAGAACAACAAAAGATACCCAAAAGAATTAGAAGGACAGTTAAAAGCAGCTCTCGCTAAGACAGAAAAAGAAATGGGTGCAAAATTTGGCGATCTTAAAAATCCATTACTAGTTTCTGTACGTTCCGGCGCTCGCGCTTCTATGCCTGGCATGATGGAAACAATCTTAAACGTTGGTTTGAATAACGAAACACGCGAAGCATTGATTGCTAAAACCGGCAATCCACGTTTCGTTTACGATTCACACCGCCGCTTAATCCAAATGTACTCTGATGTAGTTATGGAAAAAGCTGCCGGCATTGAACCGGAAGAAGGAAAAGGCGTACGCCAGCAATTAGAAAAAGAACTTCATAAAATGAAAGAAGCTCGCGGCGTTCATGCTGATACTGATTTAACTTCTGATGACTTGAAAGAACTTATCGAAATCTACAAAGCGAAAGTTCAAGAAGTTCTTGGCAAACCTTTCCCGGAAAATCCAATGGATCAATTATGGGGTGCGGTTTCTGCTGTATTCCAAAGCTGGATGGGAAAACGCGCTTGCTCTTACAGAAGAATTGAAGGAATCCCGGATGAATGGGGTACTGCTGTAAACGTACAATCAATGGTATTTGGAAACATGGGCGATACATCTGCAACCGGTGTTGCATTTACACGTAATCCAGCAACAGGCGAAAATTATTTCTACGGTGAATGGTTAACAAACGCACAAGGCGAAGACGTAGTTGCCGGTATCAGAACTCCAAACCCAATTAACGAAGTTGGTAAGACAGAACACACTGCTCACCTCCCTTCTTTAGAAACTGGAATGCCGAGCACATATAAAGAACTTCACAAAATTCAACGCTTGTTGGAAAATCATTACAACGATATGCTTGATATCGAATTTACAATTCAAGAAGGCAGACTTTACATGTTGCAATGCCGTGTTGGTAAGAGAAACGGACCAGCGGCTGTAAAGATGGCTCTTGATATGTTCAAGCAAAAACTTATTACAAAAGAAGAAGCGGTAATGCGCGTTCAACCGGCTCAGCTAGATGAATTGTTACATCCAATCATCGATCCGGCAGTTGAAAAAAATACAGCAGCTTTTATAAAAGGTTTACCGGCTGGACCTGGCGGTGCGACCGGACAAGTTGTTTTCTCTGCAGCTGATGCTGTTGCATGGCGCAAAGAAGGCAAGAAAGTAATTCTTGTTCGCGAAGAAACAAATCCGGAAGATATCGAAGGAATGCGCGCAGCGGAAGCTATTCTAACAGCTCGCGGTGGTATGACTTCTCACGCTGCTCTCGTTGCTCGTGGTTGGGGCAAGTGCTGTATCGTAGGTGCTGGCGGAATAAAAATTAACTACGAAGAAAAAACATTTGAAGCTGGCGGTTCATCATTCAAAGAAGGTGATTGGTTGACATTGAACGGTTCTAAAGGAACTGTTTATGCCGGTGAACTTCCGATGAAGAAAGCTGCTGAAGATAATGCTGATTTCGTTGCATTCATGAAACTATGTGATGATGTAAAGAAGTTGAAAGTTAGGACTAATGCTGAAACACCTGAAGATGCAATTCGCGCCCGCGCTTATGGTGCAGAAGGTATTGGCTTGTTCAGAACAGAGCACATGTTCTACGGAAAAAATTCTGAAGAACCGCTGTTCATTCTTCGTAAGATGATCCACTCTAAATCTCAAGAAGAAAGAGTTGCTGCATTAAACGAACTCTTCCCATTTGTAATGAGAGACGTAAAAGGAACTTTGGAAGCAATGGACGGATATGCTGTAACATTCCGCACACTCGATCCACCGCTCCATGAGTTTGTACCTACACAAGTTGAAGAAAGACAAAAACTTGCAGAGAGTTTGAATATTTCTCTTGATGAATTAAATGAACGCGCAGATTCATTGCATGAAAACAACCCAATGATGGGACACCGTGGTGTTCGTCTTGGTATTACTTATCCGGAAATTACTGAAATGCAAGTACGTGCAATTTTCCAGGCTACCGCTGAATTATTAGCTGCTGGTAAGAAACCATATCCGGAAATCATGATTCCGGTTACTTGCCATGTGAACGAAATTAAACATCAATATGTGTTAGTAAATAAAATTCACAATGAAGTTGCGGCTCAGTTTGGTTTAAAGAAAATTCCACACTTAACCGGAACAATGATCGAAATTCCACGTGCTTGCTTAACTTCAGATAAGATTGCCGAAGTTGCTCAATTCTTCTCATTCGGAACAAACGATCTTACTCAAATGGGATTTGGTTTCTCACGCGATGATATAGGCGGATTCTTACCGGAATATCTTGAGAAAAAGATTTTACCGGAAGACCCATTCCAATCAATTGATCAAGAAGCAATTGGCAAGTTGATGGAAATTGCAGTTCAAGGCGGACGCGCTACAAGACTAGATCTTAAAATTGGTATTTGCGGCGAACATGGCGGCGAACCTAAATCAGTAGAGTTCTGCCACAAGATTGGTTTGAACTACGTTAGTTGTTCACCATTCCGTGTACCGATTGCTCGTTTAGCTGCAGCGCAAGCAGCAGTTAAAGAAGCAAGAGCGGCAAAGAAAGTTGTAGCTAAAAAAGCGGCGCCAAAGAAAGCTTCAAAAAAAGTAGTTAAGAAAGTTGTTAAAAAAGCAGCTAAAAAAGTTGCTAAGAAAAAGTAATACGCAGTATTATCCTGAGTTCCTCCCGTTTAATACGGGAGGACGAAGGATCTCAAGTTAATTACGTGCGAGATTCTTCGTCATCCCGCTTCAGCGGGATTCCTCAGAATTAATAGAGAGGAGAATAATGAAACTATCCGATTTCAAATATAATTTACCAAAAACAGCAATTGCTAAGCACCCGGCAAATCCGCGCGACAAAGCCAAAATGATGGTGATGAACCGCGCCGATCAAAGTATTGAAAGTTACAAGTTTTCCGATATTACAGATTTCGTACAAAAAGGTGATGTTGTTGTTGTGAACAAAAGCAAAGTAATGCAAGCCCGCCTTTTCGGTAAGAAAGAACGCACAAACGCAAAGATTGAAGTCTTTGTGTTGCGCGAACTGAACAAAGAAGAAAACATTTGGGATGTTATTGTTGATCCGGCAAGAAAAGTCCGTATCGGCAATAGAATCTATTTCAACGATAAACTTTGGTGCGAAGTAATTGATAACACAACATCACGCGGAAGAACTGTTCGCTTTAATGAAGATGCCGGTGATATTTTTAAGGCGATCGAAAAAATTGGGCATACTCCTCTGCCGCCATACATTAAGCGTGATGCCGTTGCTAAAGACCGGGAAGACTATCAAACTATTTTTGCGGAGATTGATGGCTCTGTTGCTGCACCAACTGCCGGCTTACACTTTACTCCAACTCTCGTTAAGAAGTTAGAGAAAATGGGAGTTAAAACTGTTCCGGTTATTCTTCATATTGGACTCGGCACTTTCCGTCCGGTAGAAGTTGAAGACTTAACCAAACACAGAATGGATTCCGAATATTTCGAAGTTCCTTCTGAAACAGCTGAAGTGATTAACACAGCTCTCAAGAACAAGAAAAATGTTTTTGTAGTTGGAACAAGCACCTGTCGTGCATTGGAAAGCAGCGTAACGGCTGATGGATTGGCAAAGCCAAATTTCGGCTGGACAGATAAATTCATCTTCCCACCGTACGATTTTAAAGTAACTAAAAAATTGATAACCAACTTCCACGCACCGGAATCTACCCTTCTGATGTTAGCCGGCGCATTTAGCGGTTACGATTTTCTAATGAAAGCTTACAAGAAAGCACAAAAGGATGGTTACCGTTTCTTGAGTTACGGTGACGCAATGCTTATTCTGTGATATGAAAACGTATGTTATTATTCCTTCTGGAGGTTTGGGTAAGCGGACTAACGCGCCGCTTCCCAAACAATATTTACAGTTTGCCGGCAAAGAACTTATCGCATATACTCTGCAAGTTTTCCAATCCTCAAAGCATGTTGATGAGATAGTTGTTGCCGCGCAAAGCAGTTTCTTCCCTCTTCTTGAATCTATCAAGCAAAATTTTAGTCTTACAAAATTTACTTGCCTGGTTGAAGGTGGCGAAGAGAGACAACACTCGGTGTTCAACGCGCTTAAATCTCTCAAGGCTGAAGAAGATGATATTATTATCATTCACGATGCAGTTCGTCCTTTGCTAACCAAGGAAATTTTATATGATTCAATCCAGACTGCTAAGCAATATGGAGCTGCTGTTGTGGCGCTTAAGGCAAAAGACACATTGATTCGCGGCAACGAAACTGTTTTAGATTATGTTGACCGTTCCGAATATTATTACGCTCAAACCCCACAAGTTTTTAGGTACAAGATTATTATGGATGCTATGAAGAAAGCTAAGGCAGAGAATTTTATCGGGACAGATGAATCTATGCTGGTTCACCGTGCCGGTTATGAAGTTAAAATTGTTAATGGTTCTTCTTTGAATTTCAAAGTAACAACCGACGAAGACATACATATATTATCGTTGATATTGAAATCTTTTTAATAGCAAAATCCAATTGTTTATAAAAAACCTTTTCTATAATTTTAGCTCAACATATAGGTAGATATACAATGCTCAACCTCTTTTTCGTAATCATTCTCTCTTACTTAGTAGGTTCCATCCCGACTAGTATTTTGATTAGTAAATTAGTTCGCGGCATAGATATAAGAAACTACGGCAGCGGCAACGCCGGCGGTTCTAACGTATTTCGTGTGCTCGGCTGGAAGTGGGGAATTCTCACAATCATCCTAGATGCATTAAAAGGCGCAATTGCTGTTATTGTTGTCGCGCGTTTCTATCTAGATAGATTTCCTTTCAATAACGTAACTCCTTTTGATGATTTCACGCTTGTGCAGATTATATGCGGTGTGGCTGCTGTTATGGGACACGTTTGGACTTTATTCGCCGGATTTAAAGGAGGCAAAGGTATTGCAACCGGTCTTGGTGTATTAATTATGATTGTAACTGTTGATATGGCTTTGGCTCTTGGTGTTTTCTTTTTAGTAGTTGGTTTATCACGTTATATCTCTTTAGGTTCGCTTGCAGCGGCTGTTGCTGTTCCACTTATCATGATTATCCGCGAAAACATTTTCGGCGTAGATATAAGAGGATACCATACAATTTTACCTTTTGCAATTCTTTTAGCGCTGTTTGTTATCTATACTCATAGAGCAAACATCGGGAGATTGCTGGAAGGCAGCGAAAGAAAGGTTTCATTTTCAAAAAAGAAATCTGCATAAATGAGAATCTCTGTTCTTGGAGCCGGTGGCTGGGGAACAACATTAGCAATTCTCCTTCATTATAACGGGCACGATGTAACCCTTTGGGAATACAAGAATCATTACGCAAAAATTTTAGACCGTACCCGCGAAAACAAATTATACTTGCCCGGAATAAAAATTCCGGATGAATTAGTTATCACCCACTCTCTTACCGAAAGCTGCAAAAATCAACACATGATTGTAATTGCCGTTCCAACTCAATTTATAAGAAGCGTGCTTCATGACTTGAAGAGTGCGAACTTCAAAGACACAACTTTTGTCAGCGTTTCAAAAGGGATTGAGATTGGCACTTTGATGACTGTTTCTCAAATCATCAACGATGAACTAAAAAGCATTTCTCCTTCTCAAATCGGCGTACTTTCCGGTCCGTCTCATGCCGAAGAAGTGAGCAAAAAGATTCCTACTGCTGTAGTTGCTTCATCTAAAGATGAGTTTACCGCAAAGCAAATACAATCAGCTTTTATTACCTCTTACTTCCGGGTTTATTCAACAACAGATATTCTTGGCGTTGAATATGGCGGCGCTTTGAAAAATGTTATCGCCGTTGGCGCAGGTATAATAGATGGTGCCGGATTCGGTGATAATACAAAAGCTGCAATCATGACTCGCGGTATTGCGGAAATTTCCCGCTTAGGAATTGCGCTGGGCACAAGAGCAGAAACTTTCTCCGGGCTTTCCGGCATGGGCGATTTGATTGTTACTTGCATGAGCAAGCACAGCCGTAACCGTTACGTTGGCGAACAAATTGGCAAAGGTAAAAAACTAAAGGACGTTCTTAAATCCATGCAGATGGTTGCCGAAGGTGTGCAAACTTGTAAATCCGTACACGAATTATCAGTTAAGCATAAAATCCCAACTCCTATTGCTAATGCAGTTTATTCTATTCTCTTCGAAGAACGCGATCCAATCAAAGTAACGTATGAATTGATGACCCGCGATATGAAGGCTGAAAAAGAATAAAGTCCCATTCAGCTTCTAAACCCAAGACAACTGCCGCTTTTTTATTTATATTTCTTTCAGCGAATAACTATTTCCGTGTTTGATGCAGAGTGAATTATCAAAATCGGTTCAATACTTAAAGTCAATCGGACCAAAGAGGGCGGAATCCTTTTCCAAAATTGGAATCAATACAATCCAAGATTTGCTTTATTACTTCCCTTCCAAATATTTGGACAGAACAAATATTTTATCATCAATAAGGATTGTTCAGTATGTAGTTGACGGTTACGTAGGAGAAGTTACTATTCTTGGAAAGGTTGTTGACACCGAAACACATTACTACAACAAGAAACAGATATTCAAAGTAAGGATGAAAGATGCTACCGGTTTCTTTGAATGTGTCTGGTTTCAAGGAGCCAAGTTCTTTAAGGATTTATTCCACGAAGGAGACTACTTCGCTGTTTCAGCAAAGCCGGTAATAACAAAATATGGTCATCTCCAATTCGCTCATCCCGATTTTGACAGACTTGTGGAAGCCGAATCAAAAGAATTTTTGAACACCGGGAAAATTATTCCCTTCTACCGCTTGCCTAAACAGTTAAAAGAAACAAACATCGGCGACTTTAGCCTCCGCAGAATAATTTCATCAGCCGTAGAATTATACTCGGGCAAAATTGAAGAGACTCTTCCCAAAAATATTTTGAATGAACATGCGCTATCCGGCTTGAATGATACAATCCACTCTCTTCACTCCCCAAATAATTTTGATGAACTGAGCAAAGCCCGGCACAGAATGAAGTTTGAGGAGATTTTCTACTTTGAATGTATGGTTGCACTAAGAAAGAAGTTGTTTGCTACAAAATCAGTTGGTCTTTCATTCAAAACAAAATCCGCTCCATTGAAACAATTCTTAAGCTCCTTGCCATTTGAATTGACGGCATCACAGTTAAAAGTTCTTTCGGAAATCCGAAAGGATCTAGAAAGCAGTTCTCCAATGAACCGATTACTGCAAGGAGATGTTGGTAGCGGCAAAACGATAGTTGCCCTCATCAGCATCATTATAGCTGTTACTAACGGATACCAATGCGCATTCATGGCACCGACCGAAATTTTAGCCGACCAGCATTTCAAAAGAATTTCTAAAATGCTAGAACCACTCGGATTCAAAACAGAAATTCTAATTGGCGGGCAAAAGAAATCCGAACGAGATGTAATTCTCGCGAACATTGCCTCAGGCAAAATAAATTTAGTTATTGGAACTCATGCACTCATAGAAGAGAATGTCAAGTTCAAATCCCTTGGCATGGTTGTAATTGACGAGCAACACCGTTTTGGTGTGTTACAGCGTTCACAATTATCTAAGAAAGGAACCATTCCAAATGTTTTGGTTATGACTGCAACTCCAATCCCAAGAACTCTCTCAATGACTTTATATGGCGACCTTGATGTCTCAACAATTGATGAAATGCCCAAAAACAGAAAACCTATAAAGACAATTTTGCGCGGAGAGAATAAACTGCCGGCAATTTTTGATTTCGTTAAAAAGAAAGCTTCTGAAGGTTACCAATCGTTCATTGTTTATCCGCTTGTAGAAGAATCTGAAAAGCTGGAACTGAAAGCAGCTGTTAAACATTTTGAAGAACTTCAGAATGAACACCTCAAAGAACTTCGCGTTGCACTAATCCACGGTAGGATGAAGTGGCAGGAAAAAGAAAACATAATGAATGAATTTGCCGCCGGAAAGTTTGATGTATTGGTTTCGACCACTGTAATTGAGGTCGGAATTGACATACCTAACGCAAATATAATCATCATTAACGATGCCCACCGCTTCGGATTATCTCAATTGCATCAGTTGCGTGGAAGAGTCGGCAGAGGCAACCAGCAAGCGTATTGTATTCTTGTTACAAAAGATGAATGGGCTGCAAGGTCAAGCCAGTTTAATTTTACCGAAGAGTTTTTTTCACCGGCACAGATTGAGAAAAATAAAGCGTCAATAAGATTAAATGCTATGGTGAAAACCAATAACGGATTCGAACTTTCTGAAATTGATTTCAAGTTACGCGGACCGGGAAATATTTTCGGAACAGAACAGAGCGGCTTGCCAGAATTCAAACACATCAATATCGTTGAAGACGTGCAACTGATTCAACAAGCAAAAGATTGCGCGTTCGGAATCATCAACAGCGATCCGGATTTGATCCGCGAAAATAATCTCGTTGTAAAAAATACTTTGAAAGAAAAATATTCTTCCAAAGTTCTCCTCTCACACATCGCGTAAATTTTTCTTTGCATCTACAAACATCATTCCAAAAAATTTTAAAAAATATTTTTGTGACAACAAAATGTTGCGAATTTTTTTATATGTGTTATATTTCGTGCAGAAAATTTTGAAAGGAAGTGTTATTAGTTCTTCTTCGCTAAATAAAAAATTAAAAGTAGCCCTCACATATAATGTTAAGCCGGAAGAAAACATTACCGGTGAACGAACACCTCTCTCTTCTAACTCAACTTCACTAAAAAATTTCAACGACACTTACGCAGAATGGGATTCGATTGATACGGTCAACGCAATTAGAGACGCACTTCTACTGAAACATGATGTAACTATGATTGAAGCAAACGAAAACGCATTTGAAAAATTTCGCTCGCTGAAACCGGAAATTGTTTTTAACGTTGCCGAGTGCGCTCATGGTTCAAGTCGTGAAGCACAAATACCGGCAATGCTTGATATGTTACGAATTCCATATTCCGGTTCCGATCCTCTTACGCTTACTACTTGTTTAGATAAAGCAAGAACAAAAGAAGTTCTCACTTACCACAACATTCCAACTTCCAGATTTTTACTGGTTGAGACCTTGGCTGATCTTGCAAATTTCGACTTAACATTTCCGGTTATCATGAAACCGGTTGCTGAAGGCTCGAGCAAAGGAATTTTTGATACTTCATTTGTAAAAAACTTTGATGAACTCAAAACCCGGATAACTGAATTATTCGCTGAGTACAATCAGCCGTTTCTTGTTGAGGAATTTTTACCCGGACGCGAGTTTACCGTTGCTATGATTGGGAATAACGGAGATACACAAATTCTGCCGATAATAGAATTAAATCTGCACGAGCTCCCATCTCATCTTGCACCAATTTACTCTTACGAGGCAAAATGGGTCGTTGACACAAAAGATAACCCTCTAAATATTTTTTCTTGCCCGGCAAAGATTAGTGAAGAGTTAGCTTTCAAGATTTCCGAAGTTGCTATGAGAACTTTCAAAGTTCTTAGATGTAAAGATTGGAGCCGCATTGATATTCGTTTAGATGCCGGCGGTGAACCGAATGTAATTGAAATTAATCCTCTTCCAGGAGTTCTTCCCGATCCCGAGGATAATTCTTGTTTCCCTAAAGCGGCAAGAACTGCCGGACTCTCTTACTCAGACATGATAAACAAAGTTTTGGAATCAGCAGCCAAAAGGCACAACCTGATATGATGCTTGATCACAAAATATTGATTTGCTTCAATGAGCCGACACGTTACTACGATAATTATCTTGGTAAGGACACAGATGACCATAACGAAGACAATGATTTATCCGAGCGTGAATTCTTAAAACAGATTGAATCAATAAGAAAACTCTTAAAAAGGAAATACGCTTTTGTTGAAACTCTGGCAATCAATAGAAACGTTAGAGACGCAATTAAAAAGATTACAGCTATCTCTCCCGATGTAATTTTTAATTTCGTTGAATCCATCGAAGGCAATTCCGATTACGAAAGTTACATTGCCGGGGTTTTTGATCTTCTGGGATTTCAATACACCGGGAATAGCGCAATGACGCTTGGTAACTGTTTGCAGAAATCTAAAACCAAGCAGATACTTCAAGCACACGGTGTTAGAACCCCCGCACATTTTCTTGCAGAAGTTGGGCAAGTTCCTTCCAAGAATAAATTTAGACTGAACTTTCCGGTAATTCTTAAACTCGCGAGAGAAGACGCAAGCATTGGCATTTCCGAATTCTCGGTAGTGAACAACTACGAAGACTTAAGAGCCCGGCTTAATTATCTGTTCACTTCCTTTTCTCAAGAAGTTATTATAGAAGAATATATAGACGGACGCGAATTGAATATTGCAATTCTCGGAGATCAAGTTCTGCCGATTTCCGAAATTACATTTGATACTTTGCCGGATGGACTTCCCAAAATAGTTACATACGAAGCCAAGTGGTCTGCCGATAGTGTTTACTTTAAGAGTACAATTCCCAAATGCCCGGCAAAATTAGAACCGCGTTTGGAAGAGAAAGTTAAAAAGATGGCTATCGAAGCTTACGACGCTTTAGATTGCCGTGATTACGTTCGTGTTGATATACGTTTGAACAGCAAGCATGTACCGTATGTTATTGAAGTTAATCCCAATCCGGATATTTCTCCTGACACTGGTTTTGTACGCAGCGCCGCAGCAGCCGGAATTGGTTACGAAGAACTTTTATATAGAATTTCATCCTTCGCCTTAATGAGAAACAGTTATGATACGCAAGCTGCTAGCTGAAGATAGACAACAATTAGTTGATATTATTGACGGGACTAATAATTTTAATCCCGAAGAGAAAAGCGTTGCTGTTGAATTGATAGACGAGGCAATTGAAAAACCCAATCATGAGTATTATAATTTGTATGTTTTTGAGAACGAAGGAAAAATTTTAGGTTATCACTGTGTTGGAAAGCGCGCGCTTACCGACGGAGTGTTCGATTTGTACTGGATAGTTGTTGGACCCAACGCTCAAAATCTCGGCGTAGGTAAAAAACTATTGGAACATTCGGAAAATTTTGCAAAGGAAAATAATGGAAGATGGATCTTAGCCGAAACCTCTTCCAAAGATAGTTACACTGCCACGAGAAATTTTTATTTAAGAAATAATTACTCGATAGTCTCCCAGATAAAAGATTTTTATTCGGTCGGTGATAATCTGATCGTGTTCGGTAAGTACTTAAGAACTTAAAGGGCAATTAAACATAAAGGGCAACTATCATGGAACTCTGGCAGCAAATGATAAGAGACAGCGTTCACTCTGTCGATCAACTTGTTGAAAAGTTCGGGATTGACAAAACTGTAGCTGAAAATCTGGATGAATTCTTCCAGGCAAGAATCAATCCTTACTATTTATCACTAATCCGTTATCCGGGCGATCCTATTTGGAAGCAATGTGTACCGGATAGAGCTGAGTTAGACGATATAGAAGGATTCGAAGACCCGCTTCAAGAAGATGCGATGAGTCCGGTTCCAAACATTACTCACCGTTACCCAGACCGCGCGTTGTTTCTAACAACAAGCCAATGCGGTATGTACTGCCGTTTTTGCACGCGCAAAAGAAAAGTAGGTAACGCTGATAAAATCTCAATGAAAGAACTTGAGTCGGCTTTCAAGTATCTTGAAAAACATACCGAAATACGGGACGTTGTTATGTCCGGCGGCGATCCTCTTATGTTAACCGACACAATGCTGGAAAAAATCCTAAAGCGCCTCAGACAAATTCCTCATCTCGAAATTATCCGTATTGGTTCTAAGATGCCTTGTGTGCTTCCACACCGCATTACACCAAAACTTGTTGAGATGATTAAGAAGTATCACCCGATATATGTTAACACGCATTTCAATCACCCTTGGGAAATCACTCCTGAGAGCTCCAAAGCTTGTGAGATGCTCGCTAATGCGGGAATTCCGGTAAGCAACCAAGCTGTGCTTATGAAGGGCGTTAACGATGATGCCGACGTAATGAAAGACCTCTTTACAAAACTGCTCAAGATTAGAGTCCGTCCTTACTATTTATATATGGCTGATGAAACACGCGGCGCAAATCATTTCAGAACTTCGCTTGATAAAGGTCTGGAGATTATGTTTAAGCTGCGCGGACATACAAGCGGATTGGCAGTTCCTCATTTTGTAATTGATGCACCCGGCGGCGGCGGAAAGATTCCGGTTCTTCCTCAGTACATTCTACACCGAGATGAAGACCGAGTAGTTATGCGTAATTACAAAAATGAAGTCTATGTTTACCGTGAAGCTCATCTCGATCAGAAAGCGGCGAATAATATTCCGGTAGAACTGGTTACTAAGAAAAACGGAAGCAATGGAAACGGTAACGGAAATGGCAATGGCAATGGTTCTAACGGAAACGGAGCCTCCAAGAAACCGAAAAATTACAAAGAGAATATTGATGTGCCGGAATTATTTCCGATGAGTAAGAATTAGTATTTAGATATTAGTATTGAGTAGTTAGATAAAATCCCGGCATATTCTGCCGGGATTTTTTTTGCACATTTCCATTTGTCGTGAACGGATTAACTTGTTCGACGGTTTATGGCGGACACCACTCCCAAAAATCATCCAACTTCATAATTACCTCAAAACCGTTATAGCAACAAGTATAGACGTTCTCTGTTCCGTTCCTAAAGGAACTTTGATTTATCTGGTTTCTTCACTTAGAGATATTTTATCCCTACGGGATTTTTAGCTCCGTTAGGAGCGATATATCTATAGGATAATGAACACATATTTGTTAAGTCCCATAGGGACGGAATAGAACAATACACCAATTCGGTGTAATTTATTGCTTATTAAATCCATGATCATGTTTATATTTTTCTGTCCTAGTATTCCCTATCTAGATTTTAAGGTAATTATTAAAACAGATAAGTGAAAATTTTCCCTCTTGCAGTTAAAATGTAAAATAGTTTAGTTGAAGTAGAAATAAATAAAAATATAGTTGGGGGGTACTGAATGAGATGTCTAATGAAACTGAATATAGTAATGCTTTCTTTGTTTTTGCTACCCATCAAAGTTAATTGCCAGAATAAGATTAACAGTCAAGAGTATATTTCTAAAGATTCAACTATAAATAGAGACTTATATGCGTCAATCAATACGGGTTTATTTGAATGGTTTGGAATTGGAATCGGTTACCAATTAAGTAAGGAATTTGCAATAGAATTAAAACATGCTAGTACTTGGTTGTCTGGTCATGGAGGTAATTATATTATTCCGCCATATGGTAGCGGTGTCGGGGCAGAAATTAAATACTTTTCTGGAAACGGAGTATTTAACAATATTTCCTTTTCTTTTACCTATTTAAATACTGTGCCGTATAAATATGAAGAAATAAAAGAACATGGTAAGAGTTTTGAATTATCTATTGGTTATGACAACCTAGAACAAAGTGAGAAAGGTAAGTTGTATCTTTTTTGGTCAATCGGAATTGGGATAGGAACAACAACAGCATATAAAGAAATATTAATCATGCCCACTATCAAAATTGGGCTAACAAAAAATTTATTTTAAGGAGAGATAATGAAGCGACCTATTATTCTATTTTCTACTATTTCCAAACGAAATTTTTGCCACACAATACCCATTTCACACGAAAAGCGGTTACATTTAGTTTCTGGGATAATCGCCACGGAATTAGGATGAAGAAGGTATTAGTATTACTAATTATAACTTCTGTATGTTTTGCACAGGATATTGATTCTGTTGCATTAAAAACTTTCAGTACAAGTGCATTTGAGCTAAAGGGTGGGGTCGAGGTTTATCGTTCCTACCCAATCGGAGGGATTGGATACAAAATATATTTATCGAAGTATTTAGATTTAGTGCCGGAATTGGACGTTATCGGCATTCCAATTATCAATGCTTTTTTTCAATACAAGGTACCGTTATCAAAAAAAATGTTAGCCTGTGCTACAGCAGGAGCAGGAATACTGCCTCTCGGTTATACATCATTCACAGCGAGCATTTTTGGCATTGGTAGTCGTATTCAAATTTCAACAAAAATTAACTTAGTGGTTGAATTAAAGAGCTACTTCTTCGCTGGAAAGATACTTGATGTTGGACCTAAAGAATTCAGAGAAAAAAGAATTAAAGAATACCCGCCATTAGCTTTAACTGTGGGAATTGTTTTATAAACAAGTAAACTAACAATCTTCATGAAGCAACTTGAGGTATATCTCTGTTCTCCAGAACTCTGTTTTTATAACCAAACTTAACCACATTAATCATCGCCATTCCGAGATCATCCATAGTGCAGACATATTTTGGTAATAATACTTTTAAGATTGGGTAAATTATTCCAATAACCATGGAGGCTTTATATGCTCTCTTCTGGTTTTTAGATGGCTTGATAAATCCAGGTCTGAATAAATAAACAGCTTTAAAGGGAAGTTTAGCCAAATCGTTTTCAGTTTTACCTTTAACACGCGCCCACATCAATTTACCACTTTCGGAACTATCAGTTCCTTGCCCAGAGACATAGCAGAAAGTCATTTCGGAATTTAATTTGGAAAGGGCCTCTGCAGCGCTCATTGTTAAATCGTAAGTAACACGTGTGTAATCGGTTTCATTCATTCCAATGGAAGAAACACCAAGGCAAAAGAAACACGCATTGTAGCCGGTTAGTTGTTCTTCAATCGCTTGGAAATTATAAAAATCGTTATGAATAATTTCTTTTAACTTGCTGTGAGTAATGCCGCAAGCTCTTCTGCCCACAACAAGAACACTTTCAACATCCGGATGATTTAGCGCTTGTAACAGAACCCCCTCACCAACCATTCCGGTTACGCCAAAAATTATCGCTTTTATTTTCACTTTGCTTTTTCCTTAAAGCTAATCAGTTTGGGCTAAAGCCAGTATTGTAGGAGAACTTGTGCTAACCCCACGCTTAAGCGTGGGGTTAAAGACCAATGAATGGAGTATGGACTTTAGTCCCAAATGTTGAAAAATACTTTACTCACTTTGTAACAATTTCTAAAATGTTTTCTTCCAGCTTCCCTTTTGGCATCTCAATTATTCGCCCAAGTTCAACATTGTTTCTGCTAAAGATAAATGTAGGCACAAACTTGATATCGAGCTTATCTACTTCACCTTCTTCACATTGCTTGTTTCTATCAACACAGACCAGCTCAAAATTTTTATAATCGTATCCGGCTGTATCCATGATCTTATAAAACCGCGGTACTTCCCGCTTGCTATCACCACACCAGGAAGCCATCACTATTTTGATTTTATAGTTAGGCGCCAAAGATTTAATCATGGCTACAACAGTTGAATCGGGAGCGTAGTTATCATACTCAGCGCTAAACCACCACGAATAGTTAGTATCTGCAAATGCGGTGCGGTCGCATATTCCAATCAACATTTGCTTTCCGGATTTTTCATCCAGCATCATTTTATTGTGCTGCTGAGCATACGAAGATATTCCAACAATAAGAATTAAAATGAGGATTAGTTTTTTCATAACAACCTCTAAGAGTTGTTTGGTTGGCGGATATCGAGACCCCAGAAAAGTTTTTTGCGAAGAGTCTCGAAGTAATTGTTCTTTTTTGAGTGAACAAGTTTTACCGGCTTATCACTTTTTACAATACAGATTGTTGCCGGCGGCTTGATAAAATTTACACGCTGCCCGTCGCTGCTAACTTGGATAGTATCGTACTGAGAATTAACCTTGATTGTAATTTTTTGCTTATCGGATATTACGAGCGGGCGCATGGTTAGCGTGTGAGGCGCAATCGGGCTGAGCGTAATTACATCTGCTTGAGGATTTACGATTGGTCCACCGGTAGAAAGAGAGTAGCCGGTTGATCCGGTCGGTGTTGCAATGATAATTCCGTCTGCGGAAAATGTTGTAACATATTCATCATCAACGAACACTGTTAGCTCAATCATTTTCGACCAAGAACCTTTGTCAATCACCAAATCGTTAATGGCATAGAGCGATTCCGATATTCCCGCACTGGTTCCGATAAGAGCGACTCTTTCTTCAACAATATAGTTGCTCGTCTTAACATCATTCATAAATTCGCTAAAGCTTTCTATATCAAACTCCGCGAGGAAGCCCAACTTGCCAAAGTTTACACCTAGAATTGGCGTTCCGCTTCCTCTCACACTATAAGCTGTGTTTAACATGGTACCATCGCCGCCAATTGAAACAACCATATCGCTGATACTACTGAGTTTTTCCAAGGTAACAATTTTGCTGTTATCAAATTTTTTTAGCAGATCGGCACTTGTGTTAAGAATCGAATCGCTGAGTACGTAATCCAGCCCGTTATTTATTATTTCAGAAACAATCCGTTCAATAATCTCATTTACTTCGGACTTAGTAATATTTGGAATGATTCCAATTATCATTTTCTTTTATTGATCTCCCAAAGTTTGCAATACTTAGCAAAAACATAAACGGACGAAAAGACCGCGAGAACAAAGCCGTGTAATCCGTCTAGAAAGCCTCTACGGAAAATATACATTTTAAGGAATATAAATAATGGACGAAGAAGAATATCACTGATAGAAGCCGTGCGGTTTCTTGAAGCGAGTTCCTTGGCTGCCAATGAAGTATAAGAATTAAATTTAGTGAAGTAATGTTCAATGCTGGGATCGGTATAGTGATTAAGATCGTGTCTCAGATTTCCAATTTCACCTTCAACAACTAATCCTTCATGAACTTGCTTATCATCAAACTGAACAAATTTCTTATTAAAAAACCTTTTGATTCTCGCCGGATACCAGCCGCTATACCTAATCCATTTGCCAAGAAAGAAAGCCCGGCGTGCAACATCATAACAATGATAATCCGGTTCCCCCTCTTTGAATTGTGTTAGCTCTTGCGCTAACTCTTTTGTTAATTCTTCATCGGCATCAATCCAAAAAACCCAATCATATTTTGTTTTGGAAACCGCATAGCTCTTAGTTTTAGCGTAACCTTGCCATGCAAACAACTCGCAATTCACATTAGGATATTTTGCCGCAACTTCAAGCGATCTATCCGTAGTGCTCGAATCAACAATAACTACAACATCTTCAAAAACGTTAGCCATGCTTTGGAGGCAAACTTCCAAATTTTTCTCTTCGTTCTTAGCAATAACTATGGCAGATAGTTTCATCAACTCACGCCTCTACCTTTTCGGCATTGTTCTTATAATTCAAGTAAAACGCTAAATTCAATCCAACAGTAAACCAGACCATTGTTATGATCTCTTGATCTCCAAAATTGTATTCTCCTAAACCGGATGCCAAAAAACCAATGAAGGCAGCAATAGCACCAATTGCAAATGAAGAGGCAACAGGTTCGTTTTTTAGCGTACGGTATATTTTCCAATGCATGAGTAGAATACCAACCATTAGGAACATGACGGCAGAAAAACCAACAACACCAAGCGTTACAAGCCATTGCATAAAATTGTTGTGCAAATGTCCAAAATTCTCTTTCAAATAACTGTCTTTGTATTTCCGGTACAGATTTCCAAGATCAATATCGCCAACGCCAAGTATTGGATAATCACTAAAGATTTTTAAGCCGACACGCCAAATGTTTAAGCGCTCAAAATTTGTTTCATGATTTGGATCGAAGATAGAGAGAATCCGGTTTCTCTTAAATGAGCTAACAAGAATTTGCTCGCCTTTTACATCAAAATCAGTGCAAGGATAGCCAAGATTTATCAATTCATTGAAAGAAAATCCGCCTTTGGCTTCCTGCGTTCCAACGAAAATTTTTCCATCAATCGTCAAAGCATAGGTAGTGGAATCAACAAACTTCATCCTCGTGATTCCCACTATCGGCAGACGCTTGAGTTCAGAAACTTTCTCGTTCTCAATTTTATACTGAATAAGACTGTTATCGTTCTGGAACAAAAGGATATTATGAGCAAACCACAAGTACTTAATCGAAGTATCAAACCGAATTGAATCAATCATTTTTGCCGGTGAGCCATTTTCTACAGTAAATATTTTCACCGATCCTTCATTCTCGAAATACTGCGCTACATATTTTTCATTCGCATCAACAGTAGCTATTCCACCGGCTTCGGAAAAGTTAAGCTTCATTTCAATTTTTGCCGGATCGGAATAAATTGTAAGTCCACTGTCTTTATCAGCTACGTAAAGTTTTTCTTGCGTAATTGCAAAATCACGTGTAGTTCCGGGTGATATGAAGTTTTTGGCAATCTTAAACCTGCCTGTCGGCTCTTTTTCTACCACAAAAAATCTTGAATCAAGCGAATAAGCGAGATAGTAATTTTCCTTCCAGAAGGTAATTCTTGTGATAGGTGCTTCGGTAGGTATTGTTTGCAATAACTTCCGGCCTTTATAAGCTGCAATACCTTTTTCGTAATCCGCGATTAACAATGTATCGGCACCAATTAGTACTACAGAGTATGCTCGTCCATTTGTAGTAACATTTTCAACTATTGATTTATCTTTAGCCGAGACAATTTGGACTTTGCTTTCATTGGATTTGGAAAATATCAAAAACAAAAGCGCTGCAATTCCCGGCAGTATAATCCACCATTTCTTTTTAAGAAGTAGAACAACAAACAATCCGGCAAAGAGTCCCAGCCATGCAGCACGTGTATAGCTTGCTATAACTGCGGCAAAAGATAATCCGAAAGCAAAAAAATAAAACAGCTTAACTTTCCAAGTGGATTTTTCATTTAGGAAAAAAGCGAAAAAGAATATTGCCGTAAAACTCATTAATCCGCCGGCAGTCATTACATATTGGAATGGCGAAGGACCTTTTAACTCCAGCTGATATAGTTGGGTAAAGTAATGTTTGAGTGAAAAGAATAGATACACTAGAAGTGTAGCTAATGAAACACCAAGATAAAATTTCAAAAGAGTCTTTGCCTTTTCGCCTGTGTTGGCGGCAAAAACAATTAGGTAAACAATAGGAAGTAACAGTAAGTGCTTTGTTAATATTACAAATGCGTTTCCCTTTTCAACCGAAAAAAATGCAGAGAGAAGTGCCGCAGAAAAATAAACTAAGAACGCTTTTTCTAAACCGGTTTTCTTGAATGGGTTTTCTTTGCTTAAGTAGAAGCGGTATCCGGTAAGCAAATAAGCACCAAAGAACCCAAGTTGGCAAAGGAATATTGAATTGTTGAGTGTAGAGACAAATAGAATTAAAAATCCGAAGATTATTCTATCGAGCTTTTCTATGCTTAGAATTGATTTCAAATCTATTGATCCCGGAATTGAAGTTCGTAAAGTTTTCTGTAAATACCCGATTCTTGCGCAAGCAAATCATCATGCTTTCCGTCTTGAACAATTTTACCTTTATCCAAAACTATAATCCTGTCGGCGTTTCGTATTGTGCTCAACCTATGAGCAATTACAAATGTTGTTCTTTCAGCCATCAAACGTTCGATAGCTTCTTGCACTAAGACTTCGGATTCATTATCCAGCGCAGAAGTTGCTTCATCTAAAATCATAATTGGCGGATTCTTTAGAAGAGCACGCGCAATGCTTAAACGCTGGCGCTGTCCACCGGAAAGCTTTGTTCCCTTCTCACCAATTATTGTATCATAACCATTCGGTAACTCAAGAACAAAGTTATGAGCATTTGCCGCCTTGGCTGCTGCAATAATTTTTTCCTCGCTGCATTTCTCAATACCGTAAGAGATATTGCTGCGTACAGTTTCATTGAACAAAATTGTTTCTTGTGTAACAATTCCCATTAGTTTGCGTATATCTTCAATTCTAACTTCTTTCAGATCGGTGCCATCTAAAATGATCCTCCCGCTTGTAGGATCATAAAAGCGCGGTATCAAATCCACCATAGTGGTTTTGCCGGCGCCGCTGCTTCCAACAATTGCCAATACCTTTCCTTTTTCAACTGTAATATTGAGTGATTCCAAAATCAATTCATCGGAATCATCATAATGGAACGAAACATTTTCGAATTCTATTTGGTGTTCAAAATCATTTTTTGCAACCGGAGTTTCAACATTTTTAATTCGCGGCTCAGTATCAAGAATTTCAAAAACGCGCTCGGCAGCAGCGCTCGATTCTTGGATGCGGTTATTTACACTGCTTAATTCTTTAATCGGCGGCATCATTTGAAAAATGGCAAGCAAGAAAGTTATAAACTCACTTGCGTTAAGTGTTTTCTCCACAAGAACAAGCTGACCGCCGAAGTAAATCATCACACAACCAACAACTACACTTAGTACTTCTGTTATATGAGGCGCGGCGTTTCTAATTCTGTTAATTTTCAAAATTGTCTTGAAGAAACTAAAAGTCTGAGCGGAAAACTTCTTATTCTCATAATCTTCCATACCGAACGCTTTAACAATCTTTACACCCGTGATTGTCTCATGCAGAGTGGTTGTAATTTCACTCATCTTGCCTTGTAAGATTGAAGTCTGCTTTCTTAGCTTCAAACCAATCCAGCCAATAATCCCAGCGGATAACGGTAATACCAATAAAGAAAAGAGTGTCAAACGCCAACTAATAGTCAGTGCGATCAATAGAAAGACTAATATTGAAAATGGCTCACGAACCATATTTAAGAAAACAGCGGAAACACTTGTCTGTACTGCATAAACATCATTAGTTACCCGCGAAATTAAATTGCCGGTTTTTTCATTTTTAAAGTAGCTCATCGGCAGTTTATGCAGATGAAAATATGCTTCATTACGCAAATCCCGTATCATTCCTTGTTCAACAAACGCGAGATAATAAGATTGTAAGTAGCCAAAGATATTTTTCAAGGAGAATGCGATAAAAAGAAGTAAACAAATTTTAAAGATAATTTGGTTCTGTGTGCCGGAAAAAACAATTTCTTTAAATGTAGTAGTGATTGTTTCTTCTAAGTTGTCTACCACGCTCAATGCTGGGGCTTTTATTGTTTTTTGAATCACTCGCTCTGTAGGAACTGTCTGACTTTGTCCAAAGAGCGTGTCGAGCAATGGAATTGTTAATGTAACCGAAGCGCCGTTTAAAACAGCATAAAGAATTGTAAAAACAATAGAAGCTGCCAGATGTTTTCTAAATGGTTTTATGTAAGAAAGTACTCTTAAATATGTTTTCATTAAACTCTCAGTCTGATAAACTATTTAGTACACATCCGCCCGGCATATCTATAGAATCATAGTGGGACTGGTTTGTAAGATCAACAATAGTAATATGGCTTGCGCCGTTCAAGTGTTCATCAAAAAATAACAACTTTCCCCTAACTAATAAATTCTGGAAGCCGGTTCCTTCAAGAATTCTGATGACCTTTTTTGCCGCAGTATCATAAATGATTATCTGCTGCCTTATTAAAGTATCTGCTTTCTTACCTTTTACTAATAAGGTCTTTGTTTGAATAAAAATATAGCGTGAATCCAAAGACCAGCGAATGTCTTCCACTTCACCAGATGAGGAAGTGAATAGAATTTCCGATCTGTCCGGAAAGTTTTTTAGATAGAAATATTGGCGGTTGTTATTATGAACTGCTCTGATTTGATATTGACCATTTGGCGAAAGCAGTTCCGGTTTACGCTTCGGCTTAATTGGAAACCCTTGAAGCAAAAGATCAAACGAACGCTCGGTTAAGCTTCCCTTTTTGCCATATGAATCCCACGATGCAATTCTTTGATAAATAATGCGCGAGTTGTTGGAATCCGGAAACGTTACATTCACACGAAATGTATCCGGCTGATCCCAATAAGTGTAAACTTGATTTACGTTACCAATTTGCATCAGCTCTTCAGTTTCATCTTCGTTACGATGCAAAATAACAACCGCAGCATTTTGAATGGCAGAAACGTTTCCATGATTAACCATGCTTTCCGCAGTAATGATAAATACTGATTCTGCATTATGTGCAATATTTAACGACAAAACTCTTCGGTTGCTTCGGCTCCACAAAATTTCTGTTGATTTGGTTTTTAAGTTGTAGTTAAACACAGCAGGCTTGCCAAGATAGTATGCAATGAAAGGAACATTGGCAAATTCATCTAAAACACGTTGACCATTTCTGTTAATTTCGTAATCCTTAACGAGTGTTTTTTTAAACAGATCAAAACCTTTTTCACCGGCGGAATAAGCGCTGGGATATTTTCCATAGAATAGCTTGTAGTGTTCCTTTCCTACCGATTCAAGCCTCAAATGAGCACGCACAGAATCGTTCAGCGTCATCTTGAATTTCAATGCTTGCTCGTAAGTCTTGAACTTACCTAACGAAATTGAGTAAGGATTAATTTTATCTTTTTGTAGTTCAGCTACACCAAAATTGCAAGCGGATTGCAAAAGCAGTATCAGAAAGAAAAATAATTTGAGTGCTCTATTCATTATTAAAGTGTCATCCTCTTGGGTGATGATCTTTATGGATTTGTTTGATATACTGCCGGTCAACATGAGTGTAAATCTGCGTTGTAGAAATATCCGAATGCCCTAACATTTCTTGTACAGCTCGTAGATCAGCACCTCCTTCAAGCAAATGAGTAGCAAAAGAATGGCGGAATAAGTGAGGATGTATTTCTTTTTGCAACCCGGCTTCTTTCCCATAATGCTCGACCAACTTCCAAATTGACGTACGGCTAATTTTCGTCCCCCGATTATTTAGGAAGATGTAGCCCTGGCTTTTTTCTTTCTTTTCAAACAACGGACGAGCTTTTAGTAAATATTCCCTTATCCATTTTATTGCGCTGCCTCCCATGGGAACAATCCTTTCTTTGGAACCCTTGCCGAATACTCGAACGACTTCTTCGTCAAAATAGAGATCGTTTATTTTTAGATTTATAAGTTCGCTAACACGCAACCCGGATGAATAAAACATTTCAAGAATCGCTTTATCTCGCAAGCCGGATTTATCTTCTGTACTTGGCGCGTTTAGTATTTTTTCTATTTCTTCGACCGAAAGTACGGATGGAAGCTTACGTGATAGTTTAACTCTTCCCAAAGTTGTTGTAGGATTCTTTTCAATAAACTTGTTTTCTTCAAGAAACTGAAAAAACTTCTTGAATGAAGTCATATACCGGGCAGTGGTTGCGCTTGAACAATCATTTTTTCTAAGCGTTTCAAAAAACTCTGCTAAAGTCCGGCTTTTAATTTGGTTCCAGTCGCTTATTTTATTTTCCATGCAATATTCAAGAAGCTGCTTTAAATCGCTTTGATAAGATTTTGCGGTATTATCAGAGAGGTTTTTTTCATAGCGCAAAATGGAAATAAATTCTTTAACGAACTGTTCCATCTAATGCTATTCTTCCGGCTTTGATTCAAGTTCTTCTTGATTAGGGTAGCGGATACGGCGGTGGTGATGCCCCATCAAAATACTTAAGAATGATTCTTTGATTTTTTTAATATCACTAAAAGTTAACGGTGCATTATCGAGCTGGCCATCTTCAATTCGAGAATTGATTAAGTTGTTAATCACATTTTCTATTATTTGCGGATCGGCACCGGATAGCGAACGTACTGTTGATTCACATGCGTCTGCAAGCATTACAATTGCTGTTTCCTTTGTATTTGGCTTGGGTCCCGGATATCGGAATTCTTCAACATCAACATTATCATCGCCGTACAATGCTTTTGCTTTCTCATAAAAATAGCTAATCACCATTGTACCATGGTGCATTGGTATAAAATCAATTATTTCTTTTGGAAGTCCATTTTTCTCAGCCAGCTCAATCCCCTTTTGCACATGTTCACGAATTAATTCTTTACTTCTCTCAGGTGCAAGGTTTTCATGAATGTTATGTGAATCAATTTGATTCTCTACAAAGCTTTCCGGGTCAAATGTTTTTCCAATGTCATGATAATAAGCGCCTACTTTTGCAAGTACTGCGTTGGCACCTACAGCTTCTGCTGTTGTTTCAGCTAGTGTACCCATCGAAACTGAATGACTAAAAGTTCCCGGGGCGTTTTTAGCCAACTCTTTTAGCAACGGGCGATTCAAATCGGTTAGCTCTAAGAAGGTTAAATCCGTAGTAAGATTGAAAAGTTTTTCAACAAAAATAATTAGCCCGTAAGTTAGAACAGGACTAATCAAAGCGTTGAATGCAGCGAATGAAAAACCGGCTAACATCTCATAAACAGAATCGAAACGTTCTAAACCAAATGCAAGAATGCTAAGAAAGTAACCAAGCAGTATATAAAGAAATGAACGGTAAATTTGCGTCCGGTTTTTAATATCGCGGACAGTATATGCCGCCAAGCCTCCGGCAACAATATTTGTTACTGCAAAAACATAATCATTCCCTCTGAGCGCGCCTACTATAATTGAAATAACAACTGTAGTATAGAAGCCAATCCTTGAATCAAAAATTATTGTTAGAAGCATTGAAGCTACGGGTACAAGAATCAGATATTCAATCGGTGAGGAAACGTTTATGTTGTAAACAAGATAAGTTAGAAAGCTGATAAACAATGCGACTATGGAAATCAATCCGATAGTTAGATTATCGCCAAATATTTTGGGGCGGAAAAGATGAATGTAAATCATCAAAGGAAGCATTACTAAAAAGATGTGAAGAAACTTACCTATGTTCTGGAGGAATCGGCTCCAGAAATTTCTTTCTTCACCTTTGGCAATCCGGTAGGAATCAATTTTTAGTTTTGTCTCTTCCGAAATCCTATCGTGCTTAGCAACAATCCTTTCATTTTCGTTAACAATACCAATGTTACGAGTAACTTTATCTTTCGCACTTTTAACAGCTTCTTCGGTAAGCTTTTGATTAAAAACTATATTAGGTTTTGCAAAGTGGTGTATGTACTCTTCAATTACTTCCACCAAGTTGGAATTACTGCCAACCAAAGATTTCGCTTTGAAAGATATGTACTCGTTTAGTTTATCTTGCTCAACAAAAATGTCTTTTGGATAAACATGCTCATATTTACCATTGCGCAAAGCAATCGTATCCGAGTTGATGCTGGCACCGGATGCACTTAGTAGTCCTACATTAAAAATTTCATTCAGAGTTGATTGACAACTGTGAAGTAGTTCATTCAAAGTTACTCTTTTACCAAAGACATTTGTTTGCGGCGTTTTAAGATCTTGCAGTTTCACTAAAGCATCTTTACTTAGGACCGAGTTCTCAGAGATAGAATTTGTTTTGTTAAAAAGCTTAACTAATAAGGAGCTATAGTTAGCCATAGAATCGAGCATCTGTTTCTGCGAAGCTATATCGCGCTCGAAAATCGGCATTACCTTTTTAAGAGCCAGATTTTTTTCAGCCTCATATATTTTGGGATCTTTTAGGATTTCGAAAGTTGTGGAGGCAATTAAATCGTCATGTATCCAAATTGAACCAACTGTAATCTCAGATTCAAGCGATTCACCTTTGGGAAACATTAACACAATAAGGAATATTGTAAGCAGCACTACAAGAATTTTTATTCTCTTACTTGTTCTAAGCTTCGATTTAAATTCCGGCGTGATCATTCTATTTCTTTGCTTGCAATAACATCTTCAAGAATTCAGCGGTACCATCCTCATTATTATTCTTCTTCAAGACCAGGTCTGCCATTCTTTTCAATTCCGGTACGGCATTTTCCATTGCAATTTTAAGTGAATCATTCTCGAATAAAGATTTGTCATTGTACCAATCCCCAACAACAGCAGTTTCTTTCATTTTAATTTTGAGATGACTTAGCAGTCGTTTCAAGCCATCTCCTTTACTGCTGCCCATCTTTCTAATTTCAACGTAATAGGTTCCGCCTTGAGATTGAGATTTATAAAACGCTGTCCTAACGCCAAAAGTATAAGGGAAAGACATCTTACTTGAAACATGCTTCACATTATCTTTGTAATCGCTGACCATTATTACTTCCAAAGTTCCATCAAGATAATTATCATAAGAAAAAACCTGCTGATACTTTGCCCCAAATTTATCCATTAATTGCGGAAACAAAGCATTTTCTTCTGTGTAGTAAATTGCTTTATCATGGCACAACGCTACCTGAGTTAAATACTTATCAGCAAGTTTAAGTGCACGCTGAACATATTTCTTAGGAAGGTGAGATTCAAAAATGCTTTTATCGCCGGGATAACGCTGGATGAGTGTTCCATCAAGTGTGATGAGGGGAATCTTAATAGCAAGTTCGTCTGCGTGATTTGTAACTGCGCTTAACAGTCTTCCGGTTGCGATGGAAAACTGAACACCGAGAGAAGATAATTCTTTAATTAAATTTTTTGTTTCCTCGCCTATTTGATTTTGATCATTAACCAAAGTTCCATCAAGATCAAAAACAACCAGTTTAATTCTCTTTAGAATATCTTTATCAATCATTCAAGATTTCGCGCTGAAATATTTTCGAAATGGTGCGTGGTTCCCAAAATATATAGAAGAAGCACAATTAAATTGATTCTAAATCTTTAATCGCTTCATTAACAGTGTTACAAATAGTAAGAACACGGTCTAATTGAGAAATTTCGATTAGTGTCTTCACATTTTTAGTTGGTGAAGCCAGGCGGATATGCCCTTCATTGGATTGGAGAATTCTGAAGGCAAGCAGAATTGAGCTTAATCCCGAGCTATCGCAATAATCAACTTCCGAGAGATCAATAATAAGTTTGCGTACATCTTCGGTGTGAAGCAGGATTGTAAACTCGCCTTTCACAAAACCTGCAATAGATGCATCAAATCTTTTCTCGCTCAACTTAAAAATGGCTATATCGCCAATTTTCTTTAGCTCGTAATTAAAATTTTCGCCCATATTCTTTCTATCTTTTATTTATACAAATTTACAAATAAAGCCTATTAATCCCAATGTAAACAATCAAAACATGCTTAGATGTTCCAAAAACTTCGAATAAGCCGCCGCCGGCTCGCTTTGCTTGCTTTCATAAAGCAGATTATAATATTCGTTTGAGCGGTTCTTATGGAAGCCTACCCTCATTCCGGATTGAACAGCATTTGCAATACAGCTAGAAAATGTGTCTTCCTGACGGTTTAAATCTATTACAGCATCAAATCTTTTTGCTGTTAAACGCGTAATAAGCTTTTTATCCGGCAGAAAAAACCAGCTTATCTGCGCGGGATGATATGATAACAGTTTAAAATCTTGGTTCGATCCAATAGCCTCGTGTTTAAGTTCGGAAATAAGTAATGTAATTTCTTTTTTATGAATTTGTAGATATCTAGCAACCTCCAGTGAAGCTGAGAAATCAGCTTCGAGACTTGGTAAAATAACCAAAATATTTTTCGCAGCGCTGATCGCCGTCTTAAAAACAATCGGTTCATCACTCTTACGGAGATATTTTCTTCTAATTAGAAAATGAGCGTATTTGCGTCTGAGTTCTTCGAACATTATTTAATCAACTCTAAAAATTGTTCTTCGGTTAAAATCGTGATGCCAAGTTTCTTTGCATCAGCAAACTTAGAACCCGGAGCTTCACCAGTTACAACGTAATCTGTTTTCTTGCTAACAGTTCCGGTTACTTTCCCTCCATGTTCTTGAATTATTTCCTTAGCTGCTTCACGCGACATTGACGAAAGTGTACCGGTTAGCACAAATGATTTTCCGGAAAGTGAATCTGATTTCAATTTCTTCGGTTCTGAGCTTAAAGTAAGTCCTGCTGTTCTTAATCTCTCAATTAATTTTATATTATGCTTTTCAGAAAAAAACCGATTCACGCTTTTGCTGATGCTCGGACCAATTTCGTGTATTTCTTCAATCGCATCTTCCGCAGCATTTGCTAAAACATCAATAGAAAGAAAATGGTCAGCTAGTTTCTTAGCAGCGCCGGCTCCAACATAACGAATTCCCAATGCAAAAAGTACTTTGTCAAAAGGTTTGTTTTTACTTTTCTCGATTGCTTCCAGCAAATTTGAAATACTTTTCTTGCCCAGTCTTTCTATCTTAATCAGTTCTTCACGCTTTTCATGCAGAGTGTAAATATCAGCATAAGTATGTAAGTAACCCAAATCAACAAACAGATTTACAAGTGAGTCGCCCATGCCTTCAATATCCATTGCAGTGCGGGAAGCAAAGTGAGTTATACTTGCTTTCACTTGCGCAGGGCATTCATTGTTCTCGCAGTAAATAGCTACCTCTTCCTGCGGTCGGTAAAGCTTAGAACCACATTCAGGGCAGACAGAAGGAAGCGCTACTTTGGATGAATTTGACTTGCGCGAAGAAAGTTCTACGGATACCACTTTAGGAATTACATCCCCTCCTTTTTCTATAACTACAATATCGTTTTCTCTAATATCCTTACGCAGAATTTCATCGTAGTTATGTAGTGTAGCACGACTAATTGTAGAGCCGGCTAAAAGCACTGGTTCAAGTTCCGCTACCGGTGTTAAAGCGCCGGTACGCCCAACTTGCCAGGTAATCTTGTGAAGTTTTGTTGTAGCTTGTTTAGCCTTAAATTTAAAAGCTACTGCCCATCTCGGCGATTTAGCAATGCTTCCAAGAATTTTCTGCTGCTTAAGCGAATTAACTTTTATTACAACTCCGTCAATTTCATACGGAAGTTCACTTCTGCGGTTTTCCCATTCGCGGCAAAATTCTATCACTTGATCAATTGATTTACATAGGCAAAAATTTTCATTTACTCTAAAACCAAGTTTTTTAAGAAGATTGAGATTCTCAAACTGAGAACTAAGTTCTGATGTATATGAAAATAAATAATAAGTAAAAATCTGCAACGGGCGTTTTGCAACTAACTGCGGATCCTGGAGCTTTATTGTTCCGGCAGAAGTATTACGCGGATTAGCAAAAGTCTTCTCGCCGCTTAGCTCGCGCTCTTCATTCCATTTTCTGAAAGCCTCCGATTCCATATAAATTTCGCCGCGAACTTCTATTTCATCAAGGTTTGCCTTAACTCCAGTTTTCTGCTCCAGAATTAAAGGTATAGAGCGGATTGTTTTAACATTTGAGGTAACATCTTCGCCGCTAGTTCCATCACCTCTTGTTGCTGCAACCGAAAATTTTCCCTTTTCATAATGGATACTTACGGAAACTCCATCAATTTTTAATTCACAAAGGTATTCTGCTTTTTCATCGCTTGGCAAGCCCTCTCTAACCCGCCGGTCAAAATCAATCAGTTCTTCTTCGCTGTAAGTGTTGCTCAAACTTAACATTGGAGTTTTGTGAGTTACAGATTTAAAATCTTTAACGAGATCGGAACCAACACGCTGAGTAGGAGAATCGGGAGTAATTAGTTCAGGGTTTTCTTTTTCCAGTTCTACAAGTTTTTTAAAAAGTTGATCGTATTCATAGTCGCTGATTGTAGGATTGTTGAGAACAAAATAATTATGATCATGTTCTCGTATCAGCGAGCGGAGCGCATTAATTTCTAGTAGGAGATTTTTTTTCATTACGTGGAATTGTTAAGTAACGAATTGTGTCTGGTGTAATAGTAATATTTCTGATTTCGCCAGGCTTACCAACATTTTCAACCTGCTTTTCATTGAAGAATAACTTAACCGCACCGGCATTTCCAACACTAATTCCAAATTGTTTCTTCGCTTTAAAATTCATCGTTGTATTTTTTTGAACGATACCTTGTTGGATAATTTTACCATCGCTTAATATTTTAATCCACACTTGCTCACTGTTCTGAACAGATAAACGAAGACTATCCGAAATAACCGGAGCTAAAGGTAAACTACTTTGAACTGCTTTTTGCTCTGGCGTCTTTTCTTCAAAACGTGCTGTATTTTCGGAGGCATTTTGCTCTTGCTCGTCTGCAATAATATCCGGCGAGGATTCATAAAATAATGCAAAATAAAAAATTACAACAGCTATAGTTAATACTGCTGCACCAAGAATTACATTCAAATTACTTTTGAGAAAATTTTTGGGCGCATCATCTTGCAATTTACTTTGTTCTCTTTGTGCTGAATCGAATTCTTTTACCGGCTGGTTTTCAATTTTTATCGGTTTATTTTTCTCTTCCGGCTCGGTAGCGTTTGTTTTCTTAATTTCTACAGTGAGAGGTGTTGGACTTATTTGCTCTACCGTTGCATTTAGAGCATTCTCAGTTTTCCCCGTTTTAGCCAATTCATACTTTTGTATTGTTTCTTTCGGATTTAGATCTATTGTTTGAGCAAATTCTTTTATAAAAGCGCGAACATAAAGCTCCGGTAAAATATCGAAATCGGCATTTTCAATTGCGTTTAAAAACTTTGGATCAATTTTAGTACGGTTAGAAATTTGGAGTATGCTAATTTCCTTTGCTTCGCGTGTTACTCTAAGTTCTTCAGCAAATTTTTGTAAAGTTTCTGATGCCATATATATTCATCTAATTATTTCTTACAAGTTTTGCGGCAAAAGCTCCGTCTATTCCATGAACATGAGGAAGTGTAGCAACACAGCCATTTTCATCAACCACTGCCTTTGGTAACAACTCTCCGGCATTTACAAGTGCAAAATTCGGATTCTCTGAAAGAAACTTCTTAATGAGCTCAAAATTTTCTTCCGGTTCGATTGTACACGTGCTGTAAACAATAAAGCCGTTTTGTTTAACTAAAGAAGCACCTTTCTTCAATAGTTCATATTGAATATTAACTATTTTTCGAATGTCTCCCAAGTCTCTTTTCCATTTCAAATCCGGTTTTTTTGTAAGTGTTCCCAGACCGCTGCATGGCGCGTCAATCAGAACTCTATCGAACCCCTCTTCATCCTCAAAGTCAGCAGCATCAGTTACTTTTGTAACAACATTAGTTACTTTCAAGCGGGTTAGATTTTTTTCTAGAATCTTCAACCGGCTTTCAAATTTATCAATAGCAACAATTTCGCCGGTATTTTTCATTTCATCAGCTATAAAACCGGTCTTGCCTCCTGGTGCTGCACAGAGGTCTAAGACTCTCATTCCTGGAGAAATATTTAACAATTTGATTGGAAAGCCTGTGCTTTCATCTTGTATTGAAAAATACCCTTTAGCAAAATATTCCCAATCAGTAATGTTAGTAAGCGAATTCATCCTGATAAATTCTTTCAGAAATTTTCCTTCTGAAAATTTTAATTCTACAGAATTAAGAAGGGATTTCATTTCGGTTGGGTTTGTTACAAGATTATTTACTCGAATAGTAAGATTGGGCTTATTATTATTTGCAATCAGAAGCTTTTCAGTTTCTTCTCTACCAAATCTTGCAAGCCAACGTTTAACAAGCCAGGTTGGATGAGAAAAATATGCGCTCAAATAATTATTTATATCTTCGTCCGGATTTGGATACCTAATATTTTCTTTGTTACGAATAATGTTACGAAGAACTGCGTTCGTTAAATCGGCGGCAGCCTGTCCTTGTAACTTTTTAACAAACTCAACTGCTTCATTTACAGCTGCGTAATCCGGAACCTTATCTAGAAACAAGATTTGGTATAAAGCAACGCGCAAGGCGTTTTTTATATTAGGAATAGCTTTCGAAAATTGTCCCTTATAGAAACCGGTGAGGATCCAATCAATTCTTCCTTCCCAGCGAGTTACTCCATGTACAATTTCAAAAAGTAGAGCCTTATCAGCGCCAACAAGATTAGAGTTTTTTATTTCGATTTCGAGAAGTTTATCTAGGTAAGCATCAGTCCGGTCAACCCGGTTAAGAATTTTCACAGCCAAACCTCTTACCCCTTGATAGAGATTTAGACCGGTGTTTTCGTTTGTTTCTTCCATATTAATCAACATTTAAAAGGTGCGTTATTGATCTGCTATTTAAAAAGCAAAAGGGCTGTAAAACAGCCCTGCTCTACGTACAAAAAGAGAACTAAGCTTGTTGCTTCACGCCATATTTTTTCTTGAATCTTTCTACACGACCGGTAGAATCTAACATTTTCTGTTTACCGGTGAAAAAAGGATGACAAGCTGAACAAATTTCAAGTTTGATGCTACTTACGGTTGAACGGGTAACAAATGTATTGCCGCATACACACGAAACTTCACATTGCTTATAATTGGGATGAATTCCTGCTTTCATTGTAATACCACTTCCTTAAAATTTTGAGCTGAAATTTACTTATGCTGTGCCAAATATCCAAATCCATTACCTTCAAAAAGCCTTTATTTTCCGGCTTTTTTTAAGGAATCTGCCTTCGCCTGGGCCTTTTTCAGCGAATCTAGCTCACTTCTAAACTTCTCAATGGTTTTCTTGTCAGTTTTCTTTTCTACTAAAAAACCATCCACAATGGGCTGATCACCGCTATTAACGATATTGCCTCTTAGAGCAGGATTTTGATTTGAATTTGCGCCTGAAATATAGTCATCAACAGCAACAGACCTACGCTGGTTAAACTGAGCAGGAGATTTGACCGCCGACGGATTCTGTGCAATATTTTGATTCGACTGAGAAACAGCTTCACGTTTTGGCGTGGAAGATTTCTTTTCTTCCTTACTAAAAAGCGATTCAAAATTTTTATTGGCTGTATTGCCTGCTATTGATTGTGAGTCTGCAGCTTTAGACTGGTTAGCAATTTGAGTTGGGATATCATTTTTCTGTGGATAAAAAATAAAAAACAATAGAACTGTAGCCAATACTGCCGCAGAAGGGGCCAGAAACTTTAGCAGATTAAACTTCGGTCTTTCTTCTTCAACTTGACCAAAATTTTTATTTTCAATTCGGGTCATCAAATTGAATTCGAAATTATCCGGAGCTTCTATTTTAGGAAGCTTTTTAAGGTCGGATAGGAGATTTGAAAATTTTTGTTCTTCTCTATTGTAAAGTTCGTTCATAAGCTACTCTTTATAAATGTTCTTAAGTAGTTTTTGTAATTGTATTCTCCCCCTATTAATCCTTGATTTAACAGTTCCAATTGCCAGCCCAGTAATTTCAGAAATTTCCTCATATGATAAATCTTGTATATCTCTTAAGATTACGACTTCCCGGTAAACGGGTTTAACTTTGAGTAATGCTTTCTGAATAATTTCGTTTTTAATCTCGCTATCAGCAGCTCTATCCGGAGCCATAAACATTTTGTCTTCGATCTGCGGAGATTTTTCATCATCGGAATTATCAATTGAAAATATTACTCTTCTTTTTCTTCGCTTGAGTTCATTCTTTGCCAGATTGGCCGCAATGGTATAAATCCAAGTCGAAAATTTTGCGAAAGAACGATATGAATCTTTGTTAAGGTAAAATTTAATCATCGTTTCTTGAACAACATCGGTACAAACGTCTCTATCGCCAACAAACCTATAAACAAAATTCATAAGCGGATCTTTGTACCGCTTAACCAATATTTCATAGGCTTCTAGAGTATTACTGTCTTGATACTCTTTAATTAGTACTTCATCTGTCAAATCGGATAAACGCTTTACCAATGGCGGTTTTACCTATAAGTGGTTGAAAAAGTTTCAATTTCGTGAACAATTTTACCCATATAATGATTTAATTGCAACGCAATCAATTTTGCAGCGGCGAGGTTGCCACTTCGCCTAATAATTCAGAAATCAGCATTTGAAGCACGGTTTTATGATCCATCCCAGACGATTTAACAGCCAAGTCCGCATTTAATAAAGCTCTGGATGCATTGTGTAAACGGGTATCGGACATAAAAAAAGTAGCTTTTTTACAGTTTATGTAATAATAATAACTTACTCCGGCAAGGCGCGCGCCTTCGTTTTCGCTAATTCTCTGGCGGGTTAAATCCAAAATCTGAGCTACAGTCATAATGAATTTAGCCACCATATTTATTACAAAAACTATTTCCACACCGGAATCGAGCAGATTGAATCCAACTTCAAGCGATTTTGATTTATCACCTTTGCCAATCGAGCCAATGAAATCAAAAATGGAATATTCTTTTGTTGGCGACGAAAGCTTTACCAGTTCTTCAACCGTAAGCTTTTTGCCGGAATTGGAATAATCTATAAACTTTTGAATCTGCATTTCGAGAAGCGATTTATTTTCACCGACCACTTCAATAACAGCTCTAGCATGATCTTCCGGTATATCTAAATTTTTCTTTTTAGCCAAACGAACGAACCAATCGGCAAGCTCACTCCCGGTGATTGGCTTTGCTTCAAATAAATATTTTCTTTCAATTAAAAGATTGTATGGCTCTTTGGCAGCATCAGATACGCTGCCGTTTTGGGTAATTACTAAAACAGTAAAGCTTGCCGGATCTTTTACATATCCACTCAAACTTTTTTTATCAGTAAGCTTTTCAAAATTCTTTATTTCAATTAATCTCTTTTCTCCGCCAAAAGGAAACGAAAGTGCCTGATCTAAAACTTGATTTAGCTCGAATGATTTGTCTCCGGAAAAGACATCGCGATCAAAACCAGAGCCCAGCAAAGGAGAAACAACTTTTTCAATCGCATCAACTGCTTGTTCAATTGTGTAACTATCCTCACCGCACAAAAAGTAAATTGGCAGAAGGGTTTCTTTTGTCAAGTACTTGCTTAATTGATTAATCTGCGGTAGAGATTGTTTTGCCATAAACTTTTATCGGGTTCTTTTTTCAATTGAAATACTGTTAATAACTATTGGTTTAATTGGCTTTTCTAGTCTGTCTGTCTCTACTATTCCAATTTTATCAACTACATCCATTCCATCAATTACTTTTCCGAACAAAGTGTGTTTACCATCGAGCCAGGGTGTGGCAATAGTTGTTATGAAAAACTGACTTGTGTTTGTATGCGGTCCACGGTTAGCCATGGAAACAGTTCCGGGAGAATTATGTTTGAGTTCGGTTGTGCATTCATCTTCGAACTCACTGCCAAAATAACTTCTACCGCCCGAGCCACTCGCGGTTGGATCGCCAGTTTGAATCATAAAATTTTTAACAACGCGATGGAAAGTAAGTTTGTTATAATATCCTTGAAGTGAAAGCCCGATGAAATTTGTTACCGCTTTTGGCGCTTCGTTCGGATAAAGCTCAAACTCAATCTTTCCTTTATTAGTATTGATAGCGGCTACGAGCTGCTCTCTATCTTTTAATTTGATCACTTCTTCAATCTTCTTTCCGTTTTTGATTTCATTCTCAACATTAACGGAAGTGTACTGCTTCCCGCACGAAACAATAACTCCTACCAAGATTACTAAAGAAAGAAGTCTATAGATGTTCATCATAATTCCTATTTGTTTAGAATACCGGCTGCTAAGAAAACAATAATTGCTACACCGACAATAATTCTATAAACAATAAACACGAACATAGATTTTGTTTTCAGATACTTTAACAAAAACTCAATTGAGAGATAGCCCACAACTCCGGAAACAATTGTAGCAATTATTAAATCTACAAAGCCGGTTTTATCTATGTACTTTGTTGCTTGATAAAACTGAAGCAATCCACTTGCTGCAACCGCCGGGATGCTCATTAAAAATGAAAACCGTGCGGCAGTCTCTCTGTTAAAACCCAAAAATAAACCGGCGGTAATAGTTGTACCGGAACGCGACGAGCCCGGTATTAACGCAAATGCTTGGGCAACTCCAATAATGAGTGCATCACGCCAGTTTAAATCGTCGTTCTTACGGTTAAGCTTAGCAAACTTTTCTGCAATAGCTAAAATTATTGCAAGTACAATCAAACTTGCAGCAATCACGTAAAGGTTTTTTGTAAAAATTCCTTCAATGATGTCTTTGAAAACAAGACCAATTACAACAACAGGTAAAGTTGCGATGACTAAATACCATCCCATTTTTGAGTGCAGTGTTTGCTGGCTAAACTTAACGTGGTTAAACCAGTTATCTTTCAAAAAATCGCGGATGATAGAAATAATATCGCGCCAAAAATATACGAACACGGCAAGCAAAGTACCAAGTTGAATGACTGCAATGAATGATGTCCACTGTTGCGGATTCTGATCTGAAATCAGATTCATTAGCTTTCCAGCAACAGTTAAATGACCTGTACTGCTAATCGGAAGAAACTCTGTTGAACCCTGGATAATCCCCAAAACAATTGCTTCAATAAAATTCAATATATACTCCTAAAAAGTAAATGTTATGCCCAAATAAATACCAAATGAAATTGAATTAAGATTGAGTTTATCCCCGGTTGAATTATTTACAATTTTTTGTGAACCGTTTGTAACATCTCCTGTTGAATCATATCGAAGGTTACCGCCGATGAGAGCATAAAAGTGATTTGCTAACATTGTGTTCCCTTCGGCTTTGAATACTAACCCAAAACCGCTAGCAGAATATTTTGTTTCAGTAATAATTCTTTCGTTTAGCGAAACGGAACGATAACCAACTCCGCCACCAAGCTTAAATTGATAGCCGACACCGGGAATTATATAGTAAGCCATTAATGACGGGCGGTGAAGGCTGTAGGAAATTTCGTAGGTACTTCCATTTCCATTGTAGGAATCAATCTGCAAATTGTATTCTACACCTAATGCAAAATTTTTAGAAAGCTTATAATCCGCCTCTGCTCCAAAAGCAACTGCACTCTTGAAGGAAGATATTTGATTACCGGCACTGCTGAAATTTATATTAATATAATCTCTGAATGTAGGCATAGATTTGAAATCCAAGCCCATAGATGCGCTTACATCCCACTGAGCAAACAGACTTGAAGAAGTAACTAATGTTAAAATAACTAAGGTGTATTTTCTCATTTAGAATCCGGATTTGATTTTAGAACTGAAAGGAATGTTTCCTTTGGCAAGCCTTGCTTTGCTCTTTGCCAGTTGAGGTAAAAAATAATTAAAAATGTTGATGCGATAAAAGCTACATAACCAACAAAATGAGTAAGTATTGCATATGCAGCACTTGAATCTGAATCAAAACCGTATGCTTTGGTTAAGACAAAGATTGCAATGGCATGATATGACCCGGTGCCTCCAGGAGTTGGTATAAAATTTCCGAATGAGCTTAAAGTCATTACAACCCAAGCAGAAGCAAAATTTATTTCATTTGAGTTGTGCATATCCAGCATAAAAAACCCGACGTAAGTATTGAGAGCGTACAAAAGCATTATGACTAAAGACCAAATGATAATTCCAGTTATGTGTCCTAAACTTTTTATACTGGAAAAGCCTTCTATAAGGGTTTCAAACAGAGTTCTCAACTTATCAGAGAGCTTCAAACTAATCTTTGCAGAAAGAGAAACAAGTATTGCAGTAAATTTATTTTGGAAACGGACTAGCAAAAGGACAAAAAGCACAGCAATAAAAATCAAACTGAACCCGGTTACAAGGAGCGTTTTAAGCCAGGGGATTTCTCCGTACAAGTTACCGGAATAGATAGATGCGCTAACTAATGATGCAAACGCAAAGAAAGTCACATCAATAATTCGTTCCACTACAATTGTTCCAAGCACGGTAGTTCTGGAAATATTTTCCCATCTGCCTAAAAACAGCGCGCGGTAAACTTCGCCGAGACGAGGAATTACGCAACTAACTCCGTAGCTAACCATCACAGAACCGAATAGATGATTTTTTGAAATGTTCGGTTTAACCGAATCGAGCATGTACTGCCAGCGCAATGCACGTGCGTAGTGTGAAGCAAAAAAGACTATTAGATATAAAAGTACAGCTAAGAAAGAGGTTTCGCTTATGATAGAAAAGGAGCGGCTTAAATCCACTTTTTGAAATGCTATAAAAAGGAAAAGCAACGAAATTGCTATCGTTGCCAAAACTCCCAAAACTTTCGCCGTACCTTTATTTGATTTAACGGAGGTCAATAACTTTCGTCCCCTTGGGAGCGTTAAAAGTAAAAATTTGATCGGCTAAATCCTGGTTAACTTTAATATCGCTAAACGTGAAGGAATACTGCATATCGCCAATGTCAACCAGTTCCATTTTGGAAATGAGATTATCAACGCTCTTCCAAATTTTAACAAGTTTGAACTGTAAATCGTTATCCTTTGGAGTAAGTTCGAGAACGTAATCATTCGCGGCACCGGAAGATTCTTTTACCATCTTAGCTTTACATAACGGCGGATAGTCAAAAATAAATTTTTCGAGCGAGAACGAGGTTGGATCATCACTTAAATAACTAACAACAACACGATTAAATTTTTTGTCGTAATTCCAGATTGTCTCGCCGTTAGAAACAATCATTTGGTTTTTCAATTCAACAACAAACTTATTCTTTCTCTTGTAAGTAAACTTTCCGGTTGCTTTGCCTTGCTCGTTGCCGGATGTGTTAAAAAAACTTTGTGTAAAACCCGCAGTAAAATTTCCAATCGAATTAAACTTGCTCTGAATTTTCTTTATTGTTTCGTTGGCAGATTGTGCATTTATCAAAACAACAGAAAGAAAAAATATGGCTGCTACTCTGGCTTTCATATTGATCTCAAAATAGTTTCAAGTTGTTCTTCACTTTCTACAATCACTTCACGCGCTTTACTTCCTTCAGACGGACCAACAATTCCCGCTTGTTCAAGCTGATCAACAATACGAGCTGCACGAGAATATCCAAGCTTTAATCTTCTCTGTAGTAAAGATACAGAACCTTGCTGGTGACGAACAACTGTTCTTGCAGCTTCTTCAAACATAGGATCCAAGTCTGCTAAGAAATTGCCCATAGCTTCTTTCTTCTTTTCATAAAGTGAAGGCAAGAAGTAACGCTTGGAATAACCTTTCTGAACGTAAATGAAATTTGTAATCTTTTCAACTTCTTCAGTAGAGATAAACGCATTCTGAATGCGAATCGGTTTCGGCATTCCGGCAGGCAAGAATAGCATATCGCCGGCACCTAATAATTGCTCGGCGCCGTTCATATCTAAAATTGTTCTCGAATCAATTTTGGAAGCAACTTGATAAGCAGCCCTTGCGTTAAAATTTGCTTTAATTACACCGGTAATTACATTTACGGATGGACGCTGCGTCGCCAGTATTAAATGAATTCCAACTGCACGAGCCAACTGTGCTAAACGGGCAATCGGTTCTTCCACTTCTTTCCCGGAAGTAATCATCAAATCAGCCAACTCATCAATCACCACCACAATGTAAGGCATCTTGTGATGCTGCATCTCTTCTGTATCTTTCAATCGAGTTTTAGGATTTGCCATCTTCGCGTTGTAATCAACAATATTTCTAACGCCGGCTTTTGCAAGTTTATCGTAGCGTTTCTCCATTTCATATTCAACAGCCTTAAGAACAAGTAAAGCATATTGCGGATTGGTAATGATTTCTTCTTCTAAATCCGGGGAGATAGCTAAGAAATGTTTGTTAAGTTTTTTGTAGAAAGAGAGCTCAATCTTTTTCGGATCAACAATAACAAACTTAACATCGGATGGATGCTTTGCATAGATTAAACTGCATAGCACCATATTTATACCAACGCTTTTTCCGGAACCGGTTGCACCGGCAATAAGCATGTGAGGCATTTTTGCAAGGTCGGTTATATAAACGTCGCCGGAAATAGTTTTGCCGAACGCCAACGGTAGTTCTGCTTTAGAATCTTTTATTTTGGATAGAACGGAACTCGCGCGAACCATAATAGCTTTTGCGTTTGGAATTTCTACACCAATTGCGCTCTTACCCGGAATTGGCGCAATGATACGAATTCCACGGGCTGCAAGCGCAAGAGCTATATCGTGTTCAAGCGAAACTATTCTGCTGATTTTTACTCCGGGAGCCGGAACAATTTCATACAATGTTACTACCGGTCCGGGCGTAACGGTAATATCTTCAATCTGAATATCGAAAAGAGCTAACTTTTCTTTTAGGAGTTCGGCATTGCGTTTCAATTCACTTTCGGCAACTACAACTTCTTCTCCTTCCGGTTGAGAAAGCAAATCTAATTTTGGCGGAGTATAGTCAATTACTTCTTCCCATTGATTTGGAAGTGTAGCTTCAGTTGTTTTATCAATTGTAGGTTCGGAGCCATCATCTTTTGGCTGTGCTTTTTTCAGTTCAATTTTTTTCTTTGTAGCTTCAACCGGTTTATCAAGCTCTGCATCAACAACTTTTTCCGGTTGATCTTTCTTCACAATAGTAATCTTTGTTTCCGGTTCAACCGGTACTGCTGCCGCTGCCAACTCATCGTCGGTTTTCCCTTTGAACAACTTTTTCAGCTTTCCTTCTTCACGCAGATTCTTAATCTTATCTAAATTTTCATCGGCTTTAGGAGCTATTGTTTCTTCTTTCTCTTCACTTTCTTCATCATCTTTCAACAAGCGTTTCAAAAATTCCAGTATAGAACCAAACTTAAAATCGAATGCTACTATTAAGGTGATTAAGATTGCTGTTGAGAGAACAATTATGCTTCCCAATCCGCCGAGTAATCTTCCGATTACTGTTCCAAGGAAGAGACCAATTTTGCCGGATAGCTCATACACATCTGTGAACAAAGCAATTTCCGGTGTGGATTGAAGCATTCCAAAGAATGTTGTTATCAGCAGAGAAATAATGATCAAGAAATTGGATAAGTATAGAGGAACTTTATAAGCTTTTTCTTTCTTTAGAATTGTGTAACCCCAAATAAACATAATAACCGGAAAGACCAGAGAGAAGTAGCCAATTGTGGAGCGAATGAAAAAGTGAGATATGTAAGAACCAAAAATTCCGAGCCAGTTGTGGGTTGTAGCGGCTTTCTCTTTCAGTTCTGCGTTATCGCCAAAAACACCAAACTGATCGGAAAACTTGTAAGAAAAATATGATTCATCAAAGCGGGAATAAGAAAGGATGCTCAGAAATATCAGCAGCGCAAAAACAATTAAGAAAATCCCGAGAATTTTTGTTTTCTTCTCGGGAGAGAATACAAAAAAATTTTCTCCGATTGCCGGAGCCGGTTCTTTTTGTTTAACTTTTTTCGCCATCTTTAGAAGCTATAGTTTCAGAATGAATTCCCGGTACATCAAGTTTTTTAAGCGCGCCGGAAATAAAGTAAGGAATTATATTGGTAATACCATACTCCGAACAAACTTTTAGGTCTGCGCTAAAACCATTTTCAATCAACAATTTCCCATGCTCTGTTTCTTTCATCATCTTCAGCAGATTCTTCCCGAGGGTTTTTAATAGAATCATGGCAGCCCTGCCCGCATCGCCAATTTCTGCATCTTCTTTTAAGAAGAGAATTTCCGAAACAAGTTTTCCGGCACAGACAGTATCTTCTAGATTGAAATTACCGTTTGAACCGGCGCAGAGAATTTCCACATCTTTATTCAATTCTACCAAATGCTTTGCTACTGCCGGCAGGTTATGGAAACACGCAACAAATAAGTTTTCCGAGAACTTTGCTTTTACTACCGCTTTAGAACCATTGGTGGTGTAATGTATAATTGATTTACCATTAACAACTTCATGGGAAAACTCAAGCGGAGAATTGCCGAGTACAAAACCTTCAATCTTTTTTGTATTTCTTTCCCCGCATAAAAGTGTTTGACCGCTAAAGGCATTTCCGGAAACCTTCATTGCAAAATCTACAGTGCTAACCGGAATTACCTCTTTTGCCCCATTTGCTAATGCTGTAACAATCACAGTTGAAGCGCGAAGTATATCTATTACAACAGTTGTTTTACCGGTAAAGTAAAGTTCATCTAAATGCTGGTTGGAGTAATGGACATTAATTTTCATTATTATTTCTTAACAAATGGAAGTTTAGTTATTTGAGCTGCAACTTCTTTTCCTCTGATAAAGAAATTGATTTTGTTGCCCTCTTTGGCAAACTCAGCATCAACGTAGCCAAGCGCAATTGCCTTATCCAATGTTGGGCTTACGGTTCCGCTGGTAATATGACCGACTTTCTTGCCATCAACAGTTAAATCATATCCGTGGCGCGGAAAAGTTCTTTCTTCGGAAATAAGTGCAACTAATTTTCTTTTTTGTCCTTCTTCTTTGGTTTTGACCAAAACATCTTTACCAATGAAGGAAGGTTTTTTAAGCTTTGTTATCCAGCCTAGTCCGGCTTCAATAGGATTTGTAGTTTGGTCAATATCGTTTCCGTACAAGCAGAATCCCATTTCCAAACGGAGTGAATCTCTTGCACCTAAACCAACCGGCTGAATTCCTAAATCTTTTCCGGCTTCAAAAACTGCATTCCAAACTTTCTCTGCAGCTGCTTCATCACCTTTAAAGTACAACTCGTAACCAAGTTCGCCGGTATATCCTGTGCGTGATAAAATCATATCTACACCGGCAACAGTTGCCTTGAAGAAATGATAGTATTCCAAATCAAGCAGCTTATTACAAATCTTTTGAATTGTAGCTTTAGAATTTGGTCCCTGAACTGCAAGCAAAGAATATTCGTCGCTTTCATTAACCAGTTCTACACCAAAAGAATTGTTTTTCTTCATCCACTCAAAATCTTTTGCAAGATTTGAAGCGTTTACTACCAACATAAATTCTTTTTCGCTAACACGGTAAACAAGCAAATCATCAACAATACCGCCATCTTCGTAGCACATTGCAGAATATTGAACTCGTCCATCAGTTAAAATTGAAGCATCATTTACTGTAACTGAATTAACAAAATCTAAAGCTTTTTCGCCACGTACAAATACTTCTCCCATGTGAGAAACATCGAATACACCGACTGTCGTTCTAACAACTTTGTGTTCGGCAATAATAGATGAATACTGAATAGGCATCTTGTAACCGGCAAATTCAACAATCTTTGCACCAAGTTTTTCATGGATTGAATAAAAAGTAGTCTTTTTCATAGCTCTTATTGGTTTAGTTTTTTCCAATCGCTCAAGAATTTATCGAGACCGATATCTGTGAGCGGATGTTTAAATAATTTATCTATTACATCAAAAGGCATTGTGCAAACGTGAGCACCCATCATAGCAGCTTCAACAACATGAAGCGGATGACGGACGCTTGCAACAAGCACTTCCGTATTGTATCCATAATTTTTATAAATAGTAACTATCTGGCGGATAAGTTCCATGCCGTTAGTGCTTATGTCGTCTAATCTGCCAACAAAAGGACTGATATATGTTGCGCCGGCTTTTGCAGCCAGCAAAGCCTGTGTTGGAGAGAAACACAGTGTAACATTGGTTTTAATTCCCTTGATGTTCAAAGTTTTTACTGCTTTAATTCCCTCTCTGATAAGCGGAACTTTAATAACAATGTTTTTGTGGATTTTTGAAAGTTCGTATGCTTCTTTGAGTATTCCCTCATAATCAGTCGAAACAACTTCTGCGCTTATTGGACCATCAACAATGGCAATTATTTCGTTGAGGAGTTCTAGAAAGTTCTTTCCCTCTTTGGCAACTAAAGATGGGTTGGTAGTTACACCATCTAAAAGTCCCATTGCTGCGGCTTCTTTAATCTGATCAATATTTGCAGTGTCTATAAAAAATTTCATTTCAAGTTTCTCTCATTGTTAATAGAAAATTAAGAAAAATTGCTTACAATTTTTCCGGGTTAACTTGCATAGTACTTTTACGCAACCTCGTCGGTGATTTCTTCGCCCGATTTTGTAGAAATAAAATGAAACTTGGACGGACTCACTCTTTCTTCTTCCACTAATTTAATTCTAACAAAGTATTTTAACTGCAATCTGTTTAGTGTAGAAATAAATCCCACCTTAAGTTTTTCGCCGAGCGATGGGTGTACACGAAGCGTAAGCGATTTAACTTTCCCTTGTATTCGGTAGCGTTTTATCCAGCGTTCAATTTCATGAATCAAGTTTGATTTCTTTGTAAGAAGTCCGGTGCCGAAACAGTAAGGACAAACTTCATTCATTGATTGAATAATATTTTCGCGAACACGCTCGCGCGTTATTTGCATTAAACCAAATTCTGTCATCGGAAGCAAAGCCGTCTTGGCTCTATCTTTCTTAAACTCCTTCTTCAATTCATCATAAATCTTCTTGCGGTTCTTTTCATCTTCTAAGTCAATAAAATCAACTACTATCAATCCGCCGATATCCCGCAAGCGTAATTGTCTTGCAATCTCGCGCGAAGCTTCCAAATCAGTCTTCAGCGAATTCAGTTCTTGTTCTTTCTTTGCAGCATAACGACCGCTGTTAACATCTATTACAACCATTGCTTCGGTATGATCAATAACAATATGTCCGCCGGCCGGTAACGGAACCTTACGTCCCATCAAGGATTTAATTTGTTCGTCAATGCGGAATGTTTCAAAAATAGGCGCGTCTTCTTTGTACAATTCTATTCTATCAAGAAGTGCAGGCTGAATGAACTGCAAATAATTTCTAATTTCCTTCCAAAGTTTCTTTGAATCAACAAAAACTTTAGAAACATCCGGTGTGAATAAATCCCGGATAACTGAAATTGTTGTGCTCAGATCTTTGTAAAGCAAAGCCGGCGGTTCTTCTTTCTTAGCTTCGTTTTGAATGTCTTGCCAAATTTTCACCAAGTATTTCAAATCACCGCTTAACGATTCATCGCTCTGGTCTTTTGCTGCAGTGCGGATAATTAAGCCGCAATCTTTAGGTAATATTCCACGGGCAATTCTTCTTAATCTTTTGCGTTCGCGGAAATCAACAATCTTTTTGGAAACACCAATCTTGTTGTCCAAAGGAAGCAGAACACAAAATCTACCCGGAATAGAAATGGATGAAGTAACACGAACACCTTTATCTTTTACCGGTTCTTTGATAATCTGAATGAGAATATCTTCCCCTTTGTGAAGACGGGTAGTTGGTCTATCACGCTGTTCTATTTCTTTAGCCTGAACAGGCTTGGCAAGTTCCAATGTTGAATTTGGAGAAGGTTCCTCTTTTACTTCTTTCTGTTCTGCCGGAGGGGCTATTTCTTCTTCATCATCCTCATCGTCATCAAAAATTCCTTGCAAAGCTTCCGTACGTTCACCAATATCAGAGAAGTGAAGGAACGCATCGTGTTTCATACCGATATCTATAAATGCTGCGCGGATTCCCGGCAATACTCTGGCAACTCTGCCGTAGTAAACATCGCCAACCATCCTCTGTTTTTCCGGATGGTCAACAAAAAAATCAACCAAATTTCCATCTTCCGTAATCGCAACGCGGTTCTGCGAAGTGGAAGAGTTTATAATTATTTCTTTATTCATTGTAAAACCTTATGCGTTCTTATCCTTGAATCTGAGTTTTATCTTCAGTCAGCCAGAAAAGAACTTTTTTCTTAAACTTATTTATTACATCTACTTTATCACTTTCGCCATACTCGCCGCTTGTAATTTTAGCGGTGTGATCGTTAATTAATTGACGAAGCGAATCAAAATTTCTTAAACCGAAAACTTTCTCTAAAAGAAAATTTATGCCAGGATAATCTTTCAAATACCAAACGGTTTGTTTCTTTGCTCTATCAAGAGCAACAACTTCACCGAATTCAGACTCAATACTATTTATATGTTTTAACAGTACTTCTTTAACAACATTAATTTCCGTTATTCCCGGATCTTCACCCGTTTCAACAAGTTTATTGTAACGGGAAAATATAAAAGGATTTCCAAGTGCGCCGCGGGCAACCATTACAGAATCACATCCGGTTTCATCTTTCATTTTTTTAACATCTTGGGGGAAAAAGATTGAGCCGTTTCCCACAACCGGAATTTTCACCAACTCTTTAACTTTTCCAATCCAGCTCCACTCAGGTTCAGTTTCATACTTATCATTGCGTGCGCGTCCGTGAACAAAAACCAAAGAACCTCCGCTGTCTTCAACAGCTTTGGCTGTTTCAAAAATGTTTATATGACTTCTATCTTTTCCCAATCTCAGTTTTACCGAAATTGGAACATCGCCGGCATTATCCGCCATTTTGCGAATTATCTTGCCGATCATTTTGGGATCATCAAGAAGTGCAGAGCCCATATTGTTTGTTGTAACTTTATCAACCGGGCAGCCGCAATTAAGATCAATTAAATCAGGCTTAAGCCGGGATATTTCTTTTGCCGCTTCTCCGAGTATTGACGGATCGTTACCAAGAACTTGAACGCCAATTGGTTTTTCGTTCCGGTTGAAGGAAAGAATTCGGAGAGATTCAAAATTGTTTTTAATTACGCCTTCGGCGCTAACCATCTGGGTAAATGTAATACCGGCGCCTTGTTCTTTGCATATTCTTCTGAAAGACGAATCGGTAACCTCCGCCATTGGGGCGAGAAAAAGTTTATGTCCAATATCAAGGCTACCGATTTTCATCAATCATTCTGCTCTATAAAAAATGCCGAGTTGTTACTCAGCATTCTCTGTATTGTTTTCTTCTTTAACTTCTTCTTTTTCTTTCAACAAGACTTTTCTGGATAAAGCGTACTTGCCGTTTTCTATGCTTAACAATTTAACACGAACCATTTCACCTTCCGCAAGAATATCGCTAACCTTAGCAATCTTCTTAGTATCTACTTGAGAAATGTGTAACAATCCTTGAATGCCAGGCATAAATTCTACAAACGCGCCAAAGTCTTTTATGCTGATAACTTTTGCATTGTAAGCCTTTCCAATTTCCGGTTCAGACATCATTAACTTGATGTACTCTTTTGCTTCTTTAGCAAGTTTAGAATCTTGACCGGCAATATTTACGGTTCCATCTTCTTCAACACTGATTTCTACGCTGAAGTCTTTTTGGATTCTTTGGATAACTTTTCCGCCAGGTCCAATAAGAGCGCCAATTTTATCAACCGGTATCTTAGTTGAAAGAATACTTGGAGCGTAAGTTGAGATGCTTTCTCTTGCTGTAGAAATCGCTTCGTTCATAATGCCAAGAATGTGGAATCTACCTTCTTTAGCTTGAGCAAGAGCGGTTTCCATAATCTCGTAAGAGATTCCTTGAATCTTGATATCCATTTGCAAACCGGTTATACCGTTAGTACTACCGGCAACTTTGAAATCCATATCACCGAGGTGATCTTCGTTTCCAAGAATATCGGAAAGGATTGCAAACTTATCGCCTTCTTTAATCAAGCCCATTGCAATACCGGCAATAGCACATTTAACCGGAACGCCGCCATCCATCATCGCTAATGAACCGGCGCAAACTGTTGCCATTGATGAAGAACCGTTCGATTCAAGAATGTCTGAATTGATGCGAACTGTGTATGGGAATTTTTCTTCAGGAGGAAGAATATTTTTCAAAGAACGTTCTGCCAAGTTTCCGTGACCAACTTCTCTTCTGCCAACACCGGAGAATCTTCCGGTTTCACCAACACTGAACGGCGGAAAGTTATAATGAAGTAAAAATCTCTTCTTATACTCGTCCTGTAATCCATCAATGATTTGTTCATCTTGTTTTGTGCCAAGAGTTAATGTTGTTAAGCTCTGTGTTTCGCCACGTGTAAATAAAGCTGTTCCGTGAACACGCGGAAGCAAACCAAGTTCGCAAGTAATTGGGCGAATTTGTTTTGTGTTTCTTCCATCTAAACGCATCCCTTCTTCAAGAATACGTTTGCGCATAAGGTCTTTTTCCATATCGTGAAGGATTTGACCAATAACTTTTTCTTGTCCCGGATATTTTTCAGCTAAAGCCGCAAGAACTTCATCACCTAAATCGTGGTTAGCTTTAGATCTTTCTTCTTTAGCGAGAACAGAAGAAACAATCGCTTTGAATTTATCGTGAGCAAGTGTGTTTACATCTGCTACAAGATTTTCATCCAAAGTTTTGGCAACAACTTCCATTTTAGGTTTGCCGCAAGCTTCGCGTAATTCTTTCTGCACTTCAACAATCTTCTTAATTTCTTGATGAGCAAATTTGAGCGCGCTCAGAAGATCGCTTTCGCTAACTTCTTTAGACTCACCTTCAACCATCATGATAGAAGTTTCGGTACCGGCAACAACTAATTCGATATCGCTTTCTTCAACTTCTTGAAATGTAGGATTGATAATGAATTCGCCGTTCACTCTGCCAACACGAACTTCGCCGATTGGTTCGAGGAACGGAATATCCGAAACCGCTAATGCCGCAGATGCAGCGCAAGCAGCAATTACATCCGGATCATTTTCGCCATCGAATGAATATACAAACGCAGCTACTTGAGTATCATTTCTATAATTATCATCAAACAATGGACGGATAGGACGGTCAATCAAACGAGCGCTTAACACTTCGCGGTCGCTTGGTTTACCTTCACGCTTAAAAAATCCGCCGGGGATTTTTCCAGCTGCAAATGCTTTCTCTCTATACTCAACACTGAGCGGAAAGAAATCAATATCTTCCTTGAGGCCACCGGCAACCGCAGTTACAAGAACCATCGTATCACCGTAACGAGCCATAATTGCACCGTTAGCTTGTTTAGCTAATTTGCCCGTTTCAAAGATCAGCTTATGCTTGCCAATCTGTATTTCTTTGGTTACTACCATTTAATGCCTCTTACTTTCTAATGTTCAATTCTTTAATTATCGCGCGGTATCTTTCAATATTTTTTTCTGCCAAATAGGTTAATAATCTTTTTCTTTTACCAACCATCTGCAGCAAGCCGCGGCGTGATGCATGGTCTTTTTTGTTTGCTTCAAAATGACCTGTAAGCTGGTTAATTCTTGCTGTTAATAGAGCTACTTGAACTTCAGCTTTTCCGCTGTCTTTTTCGTTGTCACCAAATTTTTTGATGATATCAAGTTTCTCTTGTAATGATAACGACATTGTACTACTCCTTTATTTTATTTTACGATGCAATTCCAGCGTTAACCGGAATTGATTAGTTGATTATATTTTCTTTGAAGAAGCGATTTTCTCTGCCTCTTTTTTATCTGTTTCAATCTGATGAATAAGCGCGTCTTTTGAATCAAATTTCTTTTCATCACGAAGACGCTTTACAAACTCCACTTTAATTTTCTCTCCGTAAATATCACGGTTGAATTCAAGTATGTTGGCTTCGGCAACTATTTCTTGTTTGTTCTCAAAAGTCGGACGGTAGCCAATGTTCATCACTCCGTAATAACTTTGGCTTCCGAGCGAACAGCGAACAACATAAACACCATTCTTAGGAATAGATTTCTTCGGATCATCCACTTGAACATTTGCTGTAGGAAAGCCAAGTGTTCTTCCACGTTGAGCGCCCTTAACAACTATTCCGCAAATTGAATACAATCTGCCTAAGAACAAATTTGCTTTATCAAGTTCACCGGCAATCAAAAAGTTACGAACCTTTGTACTGCTAATTGTTTCTCCGTCTAAACATTCGGCAGAAACAGCAGTCACGCCAAACCCAAATTGCTCGCCAATTTCTCTCAGTTTGTTTTCATCACCCAAACGGTCCCTGCCGAACTTATGATCATGCCCGATAACCATGTGTGATGCATTCAGCTTTTCAACAACAAATTTTCTAATGAACTCTTCCGAAGTCTGCTGAGAAAACTCTCTGGTAAAATGAATCACCATTAAATTTTCTATTCCGGCTTCTTCAACAATCCACTTCTTCTCTTCAAGCGAAGTTAAAATTCCAACTTCTGAGTTCTGAGCAAGAACCGATCTTGGATGAGGATCGAAAGTAACAACGAAACTTGCGGCATCTGTTTCTGCGGATACTTTTTTAACCGTCTCCAAAATCTTAAAATGTCCTCGGTGTAATCCGTCAAATGAGCCAACGGTTACAACGGCTTTCTTTATTTTCTCTATTTCAGATCTATCTGAATAAACTTTCATGCAACTGCAATCGGGATAATTGTGTAATGTTCTCTAAACTCATCAATCGTTAACGCATCTTCAACATTATACTCGCCAACTTTAGTTCTTCTTAACTCTCTTAAATAAGCACCACATCCAAGTTTCTTTCCAAAATCATGCGCAATCACTCTAATATAAGTCCCCTTAGAACAAGTAATTTCAAAATGAACGTTCGGCAAATCAATTTTTGTTATCTCAAACTTTGTGATAAAGATTTTCTTCGGCTCGCGTTCTATTTCAATACCTTTTCTCGCCATGTGATAAAGCGCTTTGCCATCTTTCTTAATGGCGGAAAACATTGGCGGAGTCTGCAACTGTTCTCCCAAGAAATCACTTTTTACTTTGTTAATCATCTCCTCGGTAATTCCTTCGTAACCATTTTCGGAATCATAGAATGTTTCCAAATCATAAGAAGGAGTTGTCTTGCCGAGAGAAATAACTCCGGCATAAGTTTTTTCAACAGTAAGAAGCTGTGTAATTTCTTTGGTTTTTCTTCCGGTGCAGATAAGCACAAGTCCGGTTGCCATTGGGTCTAACGTTCCGGCATGACCAACTTTTTTTACGCCGGTAGCCTTTCTTACTTTGTACACAATATCAAAGGACGATTTTTTTAACTGCTTATCAATCAGTACTATTTCGCCGCTTTCAAATTGCGGCTCATAATCATTCGTCGTTTTTCTGGTTATCATTTTCGTGTATCTTCTTAAACAAATCTTCCATCTTCTCTACATAATCAATTGTATCATCAATGAAAAAAACAAGTTCGGGAACGAATCGCAGCGTCATCTTATGTGCTAATTCACTTCGGATCATTCCTTTCATTTCATTCATGATTTCCAAAAACTCATCGCGCAATTCTTTCTCATAAACAGAGAGATAAATTTTTGCTTGTTTCAAATCCGGACTAACTTTTACGTTAGTAACGGTTATCAATCTAAATCTTGTATCTTGAATTTTCTGCAACAAGATCAAGCTTATTTCATCTTTAATCTGGTTAGAAACTTTTTGTAATCTAAACGATGCCATTAATCTAATTTCTTCTTTGTCTCGATAAGTTTATAAGTTTCGATGACGTCACCAACTTTTATATCGTTAAAGTTGTTGATGCCGATACCACACTCAAATCCACGTTCAACTTCCTTCACGTCATCTTTGAAACGCTTAAGTGACGAGAAGTCGCCCTCGTAAATCGCAATTCCATCTCTGAATAAGCGCAGCTTATGTTTGCGGTCAACTTTACCATCAGTGACATAACAGCCGGCAATCGTTCCAACTTTTGGTACTTTGAAGATGTCGCGAACTTCAATAGTAGCAACATTTTCTTCACTTACGACCGGTGAGAGCATTCCTTCGAGAGCGGATTTCACTTCGGCGATAGCATCGTAAATAATGTTGTAAAGACGGATATCAACTTTTTCTGCTTCAGCAAGCTTGCGTGCGTTAACATTCGGGCGTACGTGGAAACCAATAATGATAGCCTTGGAAGCAGTAGCAAGAAGTACATCGCCTTCGCTAATTGCGCCTACACCTTTATGAATTACATTCACAGAAACTTCTGCGTTAGAAAGTTTCATCAACGAATCAGAAAGTGCTTCGATGGAACCATCCACGTCGCCTTTTACGATGATTGGCAATTCTTTAAATCCGCCTTGAGAAATTTGGCTTGCAATTTCATCAAGAGTAATATGATGAACCTGGCGGTGATCTTGTTCGCGTTTCAATTGCATACGTTTGATGCTTGTCTCGCGAGCTTCACGTTCAGATTCAACGATTGCAAAAACATCACCGGCTTGCGGTGCAGCTTCAAAACCAAGCACAAGAACCGGAGTAGAAGGACCGGCTACAAAAACTTTTTTACCACGCTCATCAAACATTGCGCGTACACGTCCGTGAGTAACACCCGCAATAAACGGATCGCCGATTTTCAACGTTCCTTTTTGAACGAGAACAGTTGCAGTAACACCTCTTCCCTTATCAAGCTGAGATTCTATTATTGTTCCTCTTGCAAAACGGTCCGGGTTTGCTTTAAGATCGAGCAACTCGGCTTCAAGAATAATTTTTTCCAAGAGCACGTCAATATTCTTTCCGAGTTTTGCGGAAACTTCCACACACTGATATTTGCCGCCCCATTCTTCAACTAAAATATTTTTTTCAGCAAGCTGCTGTTTAATTCTTTCGATGTTTGAGTTTGGCTTATCAACCTTATTGATAGCAACAATGATTGGAACGTTTGCTGCTTGTGCGTGATTGATAGCTTCAACAGTTTGCGGCATTACTGCGTCATCTGCGGCAACAATTAGAACAACTATATCTGTTACCTTTGCACCGCGCGCGCGCATAGCTGTAAAAGCTTCGTGACCGGGTGTATCTAAGAATGCGATTTCTTTTCCATCATCCAAAGCAACTTTGTAAGCGCCAATGTGCTGTGTAATTCCGCCGGCTTCTCCGGCAACTACGTTTGCTCTTCTTATAAAATCCAACAAAGAAGTTTTGCCATGATCTACGTGACCCATGATTGTAACAACAGGAGGACGGAATTTAAGAGTTTCTTCAGCATCCGGAACGTCAGCATCAATTTCATTCTGATATTCTTGTTGAAGCTCAATATCAAATCCAAAGTCATCTGCAATCAAAGTTATTGTTTCAACGTCCAATCTCTGGTTGATAGACACCATCAATCCAAGGGAAATACATTTTGAAATAACATCGCTCACCGGAACTTTCATCAAATTGGCAAGTTCGTTCACAGCGATAAATTCAGTAACCTTTATTGTTTTCTGTTCAAGAATTTTTTCTTCTAAAATTCTTTCTTGCTCTTCAGCTTTTTCTTTACGTTTTTTCTTTCTGGCTAATGCACGGTCGCCGAGAGCTGAATCATCCATGCTAAGCATGGTTTTACGGATAGCTGCCTCAACCTCTTGTTTATCAACTTCAAAACGTTTTAGCTTTTTCTTTTTCTTTGCCGGAACCGGTTCTTCTTTACCTTCTTCGCCAGGCTTACCGGTTTTCTTTTTCGCCTTAAGAACTTTTTTCTTTTTCTTATCAGCTTCAGACTCTGTTGCCGGTGCAGCGCCTGTTGTAGGAGCGGCTTTCTGCTGAGGTGCGGAAGGTTTTGCCGGCTGTGCTTCTCTGGATGTTTCTTTTGGTCTTTCTTCCAGTTTTGGTTTTCTCTTGTTGAGCTCAATTTTGCCAACAATAGTTAAACCTTTTTTCTGTGTTTCTAATCTCTTTTCGGTTTCTGTCTTAAATATTTTCGGACCATCATCAGTTATAACTTCTTGTTCTGCTCCGGATTCTTCAGACACTTCTTCAGTTTCTTCTTGGGATTCAACAACTTCTTCTTCAACTACACCCTCAACCGGTTCTTCTGTTGCAACAGCTTCCACAACTTCTTGAACTGCTGGAGCTTCTTCAACTACATGTGCTTCCGTCGCCGGTGTAGCTTCATGTTTTGCCTCAGCTTTCGGTTCCGGCTCTGTATGATCGCCACGTTTTTTCTGGAACTCTTCAATTTTTTTGTAATGTTTTTCTGCTTTTTCTATATCCTTCTTAAAAAACATTTTGATATCGTTCATCATCTCGTCGGTTATTAAAGTCATGTGATTCTTGACTTCAAAACCTTTTTTCTGCAAGAACTCCATCAAGCTTTCCGTTGAAAGGTTGAATTCTGAAGCGAGTTTGTAAAGCCTAATTTTTGGTGCTTTTGGTTCCGACATTAGAAAATCCCAAGTTTAAATTTTTGTTAGTCTTCTTCTTCTTCAAATTGATTTTCGAGAATCTCAATAATCTCTTTTGCTTTTGCTTCGTCAATTCCTTCAATCTCTTTCAACTTATCAAGTCCGGCTTTTAGAACTTCAACCGCAGTTTCAAAGTTGTTATTGATTAACAAATCAACAATATCGCTGCCAAGTTCTTCGCGGAGTTCCGGCAACTCAACATCTTCATCATATTCTTCAAGTGGTTTTTCAACACGGATAACTTCAATGTCGTATCCCGTTAGTTTCATAGCAAGACGAATGTTTACACCGTTACGTCCAACAATCAAAGATACTTGATCGCTATCGGCAGTAACCGTGCATTTCTTTTCGTCTTCATCAATTTCTATCTGTTTCAATTTAGCCGGCGCAATACATCTTTGTATGAATACAACCGGATCTTCAGAATAACTGATTACGTCAATGTTTTCGTTGTTCAATTCGCGGACTATTGCGTGAATGCGAACTCCTTTCATTCCAACGCAGGCGCCCACAGCATCAATTCTTGTATCGTTGGATTCAACAGCAACCTTAGCTCTTTCGCCGGGTTCGCGTGCAATCCCTTTAATTTCAATTACACCATCATAGATTTCCGGAATTTCAATTTCGAACAATCTGCGCAAGAATAAATTATCTGCGCGGGAAATTATGATAAGCGGACCATTCTGAGTTTTCTTAACGTCTTTGATTACCGCACGCACTGTATCGCCTTTGCGGTATTTTTCGCGTGGAATCTGCTCGATGCGCGGAAGGAGTAATTCATTTTTGTTATGATTAACAAGAACATCATTACGGCGTACCTGGTAAATATCGCCGACTACAATTTCGCCTATCATCTCACCATATTCACCGTAAATAAGGTCTTTTTCAATTTCTCTAATTTTTTGATTTAAGCTTTGGCGGGCTAAGTTGATTAATCTTCTTCCAAAGTCTTTCAGTTGAAGTTTTTCAACATAATCTTCGCCGACTTCAAGCCCGTCATCATTTCCTTTTTCGTTTACTTCTTCTATGCTAATCTGTGTTGCCGGATCGGTAACCTCATCAACAATAGAACGCTCAAGGAATATTTCGATGTCGCCTTTATCCATATTAACAACAACATCGTACTTGGCTTCAAGTCCGTATTTCTTTTTAACCATTAATCCGAAAATCTCTTCGATGATTCCGGCGAGAACGTCCTTATCAAGACTTTTCTCGCGCACCATCTGCGAAAAGGATTCTACTATCTCGGTGTTCATTTATTCTCCTATCAGAAACTAATTAAAACTTTTGCTTGGGTGATATTTTTAAACTCTATTTTGGTTTCTCCGCCTTTTTCCGCAAAGAATAGGTTTTCACCTTCAATGCGAAGAAGTTTAGCGGTTAATTTTTTCTCTTCGTTGTCTTCTTTATGCAGTACTTCAAACTTCCGGTTAATATGTTTTTGATACTGAACCAAAAATTTGAGAGGTCTTTCCGTACCTGGAGATGAAACATCCAAACGGAAGTTTTCTTCTAAAAGCTTTTCAGCTTCAATTGCTTCATTAACTGCCCGGCTAACAATTACGCAATCGTCGGTGGTAATTCCTTTCTCGTTATCTATATATAGCTCAAGAACTTTGAGATGGTGATCTCCACGGATGTTGAGTTCGATTAGTAGGTAACCGAGGGAAGAAACAATTTCTTCGAATTTTTGCGCTAAATGCATCTTTTCCATAGTCTATAAATAAAAATCGCCCTCTGCGGGGCGAAATTGGACGCGTAAAAGTAGAAAGAAAAGCCTGAATAAGCAAACGGGGTGGCAATTGAGAATTTGGAATGAAGAATTGAGAATCGTTTGGATTTACTTTGTCATTCTCAATCCAAATTCCCAAATCGTAATTCTTTATTCTTCGCTCTCCGAGTAAAGGTGTTTAGCTTTTTCTGCGGAAGTAACTAATCCTTTGATCATGGAAGAACTAAAGCCGGCGTGTTCCATCTGGTTTAATCCGGAAATTGTAATTCCCATTGGTGTAGTAACTTTATCAACTTCACCTTCCGGATGAGCGCCATTTTCAACGATTAACGAAGCTGCGCCTTTTGCGGTTTGTGCTGCCATATACAAAGCATCCTCTGCGTGGAATCCAATTTCAACTCCACCTTGAGAAGCCGCGCGGATTGCTCTTAAAAAGAATGCAATGCCGGAAGCGCACAAGGCTGTAGCAGGAACCATCAATTCTTCATGTATAACTACAGTCTTGCCAAGCTGATCGAAAATAACTTTTGCGGTTTCCAGCGCGTGATGATCCGCGTCGTTAGCGCTAATGCAGGTCATTGATTCTTGAATTGCGATTGCGGTATTTGGCATTACACGAATCACCGGACAATTTTTGCTTAGTTTACTTTTTATTTGTTTGATTGAAGCGCCGGTAACTACGGAAAGTACAATATGCTTTCCTTCTACCAAAACGTTATCAATCTCTTCCAAAAGTCCATTCAACTGTTGCGGCGTAACGCAAATAATAATAATCTCAGATTTCTTTACCGCTTCCAGATTATCCGAAGAAGTATTAAATCCTCTACCGGCAAACTTGTTAAGCAATTCATCCGATTTGCGCGTTAAAAACAATTGAGACGGTTTATAAATTTCCCCCTTTACTAATCCGTTTGCTATTGCGGAACCTATGTTGCCGCATCCAAGTATTGCTATTTTCTTTTTAGTCATCGTAGTCACCATTAATTAATTTCGAAAGAGGCAGATACAACCGCAGTAATTTCTTTTTCGATAGCAGTTACATCGTTCGTTCCATAATCGGAAACCATTGTAGAATTTCTCGGAGTAATCTGGATGACTCCCATGCGGGCGTTGCGGAGCGGACCGAGACTTCTTCCGGTTGATTCAGCAATCTTTTCGGCTCTATCCATTGCGTTCTTTGCCGCTTCGGCTTGAATCGAGATTTTCAAATCATCAAGCTTAGTGTAAAGATACTCCGGCATATCGGTAGCAATATCAAGTCCTTTTTCTACAAGCGAGCTGAGCGAAACAGAAAGCTCTTTAATCTTCTGCACATCATTGGATTTTGCTTCGAAGCGCTGGCTGTAAACGTAATACAAAACGTTCGAAGTCTGCACACCGCTTGCGTTTACTTCATAAACCGGATAGCCGTTAATTCCAAAAACTTCTATTTGATCTTTTGCAAAGCCTTTGCTTTCCAAAAACTTTAGAACGGAAGGAAGCTGATTTTGAACAATTTGGTAAGCTGTTTTTCTATCGGTGCTGGTTGCTTGCAATGTTCCGCGCTGAATTCCTAAATCGGAAACGATTGATTTTTTAGCCGAGCCGGTTACGGTAATTGTTTGGTCGGCATTCTTTGTTGATTTCCACACGAGAGAGAAAATCAGCACAGCAATAATTAACGAGCCGCCTAAAATTCCGGCAATTGTAAATAATGTATTCTTGTTTTCCATAAAGCCCTCTTAGAAATTATTTGAGCAGAACCATTTTCTTGGTGCTAATATACTCTCCCGCTTGCAGAATGTAAAAATAAACACCGGAGGACATCTTTCGACTTCGCTCGAGATGACGTGAATTGAATGTAGCCACATATTTACCCGGTTGTTTGATCTCATCAACTAAAGTCGTTACCTCTCTACCCAAAACATCGTAAACTTTTAGAGTAACATGAACAGAAGTCCCTCCTTTGGAGGGATTTAGGGAGGCTGAAATTGTATAGCTAATCGTTGTTTCCGGATTAAACGGATTTGGATAGTTCTGCTCCAAAGAGAAATGAGTTGGCAGTTCAGTTCCACTTTCTATATCTGTAGTTTTTGCAAAAATTCCGTTCATGTAGAAATCTTTAACATATTTTGCCAAATATTTTAGATATGAAACGCTGCCAAGTCTGCTAGTGCTTGATGTAACAATTTGTGCAATAATTACTTCTTGTGTATCACCCGGCGCCATGTTAAATGGACCGGAATTCATTAAGAAGTTGCGATCATAAGCAGGTCCTAATATTCCATCAATGAATCCAGTCTTTGCAACTGGATTACCGCTAAGTAAAAACTTAGTTGGTTTTCGTGTAACTGGGTCTGCATATGTCCTACCATCTAAATATGAAAGCCCTTGTAAAGTATTATAGAAAAATTTTGGTTGATAGGAATATTCGATGGGACAAAACTCACAAGATTCAAAGGTTAAATAAGTAAAAGAAGTCATTCCTAGATTTTTATTCCCCAAAACCTTCTGCCCATTTTTTATAGCACACTCTTCTGTTGATCCATTAACTATGGGGCTCTGTAATAACAGACATCCATAAGCACCAAGGTTCTGTTGCCAAAAACTATCATTATCCCGACTGTTATAAATATAGCCTAATCCTAAAGTAGTATCGCACCCAGCAAAGTCATCTCCTCCATCGCCAAGATCGGGATCGGTAAAAATTCCTAAATACACGTCTTTAATTGTTTGCGTTTTACTTTTATTAATCAATTTATAGCTCTTGAATACAACTCCTTTCAGTAACTCATACTTTGAATATGCCCAAGTTGTAATTTGTAACTCAACATTAGTTTGTTTAGAATAAAATGGATTTGAAGAGATGTTATAATCGTTAACCTCAAAATCATTACATACTTGCCATAATGTTTGGTCAGCATTTGGGAAGCCGGGAATATCTTTCCCCTTCCTAAATAACCCGTTTTGGTCAACATCAAAAAAAGGTGCGCCTAATTTAACTGGCCAGTCATTGTAATCTTTTTCGTAGCGCGCTCTAATTTCTTCTTCACTTTTACCCTCGTCGTTAATCTCACCGGAAAGACTTGCTGTTTTGTAATCTGGTCGTACTTTATAAATTATCGTATCACCAAATTCATTTCCCGGTTTTAAACTTGTCCGATATTTTGTCCCTCCAATCCGCAATTCGTTGTCAATGTAACCGCCCCAATAAACACCTGAGGCAAAAACAGAAAATCTTTTTGTTCCTTTCCAATACTCAAAACCGGCATTTCCCTTTGGAGAAATATCCATTCTTCCGTCGTTCCAAACAAACGTAGAAACATTGTTGATGTTTACCTTGGCAAAGGATTGCCCAACAAGCTGGCTTGCAGTTGCAAATATAGCTGCCGCAAAAATCAAAATACGAAACTTCATATTCCCTCCACTGCTTACTTAATGAGCAACATTTTTTTTGTGATAGAACTAGTTGGCATGGCGAGACGATAAAAGTAAACTCCACTAGGTAAAGACGCCATATATGGCGTCTCTACTTTAAAAGTAGCTTGATGCTCTCCCGCTTGGTTGAACTCGTCAACTAAAGTTGCAACTTCTCTTCCTAAAACATCGTAAACCTTGAGAGTAACTTGCGAGCTTTTCGGTATAGTATATCTAATAGTCGTTTCCGGATTAAACGGATTTGGATAGTTCTGTTCCAAAGAAAAATGTGTCGGCAGCTCAGTTCCACTTTCTATATCTGTAGTTTTTGCAAACATTCCATTCATGTAGAAATCTTTTACATATTTTGCCAAATATTTTAGATATGAAACGCTGCCAAGTCTGCTAGTGCTTGATGTAACAATTTGTGCAAAAATTACTTCTTGTGTATCGCCCGGTGCCATGTTGAACGGTCCAGAGTTGAGTTGAATTCTTCGGTCTCCAGGTAGGCTGAGAATTCCATCAACAAAACCAGTTCTTCTTACCGGATCGCCGCTAAATGGGAAATTTGTGTTGCTTCTTGTAATTGGATTGTACCAAGGATAAGCCCTAATTAGTTTATTATAATAATAGCCAGGACTATATATTGGTTCTCCATAAACTAAATCTTCTGTAGGATAACTACCTACAAAAGTTGTCATGCCTGAATATTTTTTCCCTTTTATTTCTTTTCCATTCTTTATTATAGAATCACTTTCAGTACCGTTGATAACTGGACTTTCTAAAAACAATGTGCCGGCTGTAGTTAGATTTCTTCCAAAGATATTATCGTTATCCTTTGCGTTGTACACATATCCCAAACTAAGCAGCGTATCGCAACCAGAATAATCGTCACCGGCATCACCAATATCAGGATCAGAAAATATTCCAAGATACATATCTTTAATTGTTTGAGTCTTACTCTTGTTTATTAACTTGTATTGTTTAAAAATTACACCTTTCAATAAATCATATTTGGAATAAGCCCAAACTGTTATCTGCAATTCAATATTTGTCGGTTTTGAATTAAATCTATTTAGCATTTGATTTGGGGAGAAATAATCAAAATCATTACACACAAACCAAAGTGTTTGATCAGCATTATAAAAACCGGGCTTATCTTTTTCACTATAAAAACCGTTATTATCAATATCATCAAACGGAGCCCCTAAGCGTACAGGCCATTTTCTATAATCAACTTCATAATCATTCCTTAGTTCTGCTAGAGTTTTACCTTCATCATTAATTTCGCCACTAAGTGTTGCAGTATAATAATCTGGTCTTATCTTATATATATGCCCTTCGTTTTCTTCATTACCTGGTTTCAAACTTGTATTGTAATAAGTTCCTCCAACTCTAAGTTCGTTGTCAATGTAACCTCCCCAATAAACACCGGAAGCAAAAACGCTATATCTTTTTGTTCCTTTCCAATACTCAAATCCAGCTTTATTATTCTTTTCATCGTAATCCATTCTACCATCATTCCAAACAAATGTAGAAACGTTGTTGATGTTTACCTTGGCAAAGGATTGCCCAACAAGCTGGCTTGTTATTGCAAGCATAGCTGCCGCAAAAACCAAAATGCGAAATTTCATATTCCCTCCACTGCTTACTTAATGAGCAACATCTTTTTTGTGATAGAACTAGTTGGCGTGGAGAGACGGTAAAAGTAAACGCCACTTGGTAAAGACGTTGCGCGCAACGTCTCTACGTGATTACCCACTTGCTTGTACTCATCTACCAGAGCTGCTACTTCTCTTCCCAAAACATCGTAAACTTTTAGAGTAACATGAACTGAAGTCTCCCCTTTGGGGAGATTTAGAGGGGCAATCTGATACCTTATAGTCGTTTCCGGATTAAATGGATTGGGATAGTTCTGTTCTAAAGAAAACTCGACTGGGATATTTTGTTGAGCTACATCTGTGAAATTACTTTTGTTGAACTCAAAAAGATCGTTTACACTCAATCCTTTCTTGGTAATTATTCTAACTACTGTTCCAGCCGGCGGTGGATTCCCATCTTTGTCAGCATCAACAAAGACAAAATTCGAAAACTCAGTTAAATTTTGTTTTACCACTCCATTATCATAGTTCAGATTATATGTATTCCCAATTCCGCCGGATTGTACACAAGCATTCTTAAAAGCATCGTAATCAGCAGTAGCACTGTTCTTATTTATTATTTTAAGTGCTTTTGTCCGTGGGGAAGCTTTTAAGTTTGTCTCACTATCAAGCATTGATGCCCAATAATTCATTCCGGATGAATACGGATCTGACATAGTTGGAATTAACTTATAATCATCTTTGTTATCGTTGATTGTATTTACTCCAATATTCCAAAACTCAAATGGAATTTGAATAATTTTTTTGTCGGATGTGAGCGCATAACTGCCTTCAGTTGTAAATCTAATTTCGTAGTCATAATAATCTGCATTAGAAACATTAATTAAGGTCAGATTTGATTTCAAAAAATACTTATCTCTTTCATTGTTGCTTCCGGGATAGTTTGGATCGTTCCACACATGATTACCTAAAAATTCTTTGCCTTTTTCATCATACTCGTTGCTTGTTAATTCTTTTCCACCATAAGCAACCTCAACAATTCCAAGGTTATTATTTCTAATTCCCTTGTTCGCTTTAATAAGCAAGAACTGCAACCCATCGGCTTGCGGCATCCAGGGATCCATATAATACTGACTTTCATCAACTAAATTTTGATTTGACAAAATCTCTTTGTTAAGTGTTTTGTCGAGTAGATTCCATACTAAAATGCTGTTAGCTAATTTGAAATTAATTTGATAGTCATGATTTGTAAGCTGCGACGGATTTGTTACATAAATTTTGCAGTTGTCTTTGGTATAATTCAGTTTTGATTGAACTACAAGCTGATCTTTATAATTTACTCCCGCTTCATCCTTTCTATACTGAATTGATAATACGGTAAGTGGTGTTTCGTAACTTCTTCTTGTAATAATTGATTGCGTATTGCCGTTGATTACATCCTTAGATACATAATAAGCGCTGATCGCAAACGAATAAGTCTTTCCTTTTACCAATTCAGAATTGGTCAAATAATCTTTACTAACCTTAAATGAATATGCCACTCCATAATCACTTCCGAATTGTTCAATCCTTTCTTCCATTGTTCCATCGGATTTGTAATAAACCTCTTTCACATTTTTTATTCCGTCAACAATATCAAATGTAGAAATTAATTTCCCGGCATCTTTCACCGGTAAATTCGAGCTAAGTTGATAAACATTATAACCTTGAAATGAGTAACCGTTCTCAATAAGAGTTTCAATTCTCTTTACTTCATTCGGGTCTTTATCCCAGCTTATTGTAATGGAATTTTGATCATTAGTTACTTCAACGCCAGCCGGGTTAAAATGTGTTAAGGTTGGAATACTTAGCGAATTGTAAGCAACTGAGCTATCAAATATTTTTTGTGATTGGACTGCACGATCCTTCAAAACAGTAATCGCATCAAGATTATTTGAACCAACGCCAACTATTTCTGCGAACACAATTTCTTGAGTATCAGAAGCAGCTAAATTAAAAGGTCCGCTTCCAAGCAGTAAATATCTTTGTCCGCACGCTTGTGTTACTCCGTCAATCCAGCCGGTTTTATTAACAGGATCTCCGCTGTAAACAAATTTAGTTTTGCCGCTTCCGGCAGAGATTGGCATTTCAAAAACTTTTCCGGTCTTTGTATCAATTCCTTGCAAATTCTTGTACCAATTTGCACAGTTACCCGTATTCCCCGGCCAAGGAATTTCCTCACCTCCACAAGTGTAAAAAACAAATGATGTTGCATTAAGATTTTTTTTGCCCTCTATTTTCTTCCCGTTTTTGAAGGCGTAATCGGTTGAAGAACCATCAATCAATGGTCCTTGAAGATATTTAAAGCCTAATGCCGGCGGATTAACACCGTATAAAAAATCTGTTTGTTCCGGATAGTAAGCATATCCAAGACCAAGAGTTGAATCGCATCCTGCGTACGTCTTAGAGCTAGTGTTAGCTGTTGCATCACTAAAAATGCCGGTGTACATTTCTTTAATATCAACACTGCTTTTGTTAATTAACTTATACTTTCTGAAGATTGTGTTCTTAATAGGGCTTTCAGTTTCATAACCCCAAACGGTTACTTGGGTTTCAATTCCAAAATCATTTACAGTTCCAATAAAAGTTGAGTTAGTACTTGTTAGATCATTGCAAACAAACCAGAGAGTTTGGTATGCGCCGGGAACCCCGGGAATATCAATGGATGGTTCATAAATTCCATTTTTGTTTACATCATTGAAAGGAGCGCCGCTGCTTGCCGGCCATTCGTTCCAGTCCTTTTCATAGTTAGCATAAATCTGCTGATAAGTTCCTTCCCCATTTGCAATTTCGTTTTTGAAAGTGGAAACTTTATAATTCGCTTTAACTCTGTAAACTCTATACTTCTCAGCCAGAGGGTCATCCGGTTTTCCATCCGTTAAAATTTTACCGGGAGTTAATGTGGACCTCGAATAAATATTTCCGCTTGCCTTAAGTGTATTATTCTGCTTGCCAATCCAAATTAGACCGGAGCTAAAAGCAGCTCCTTTCTTGCTGTTTGCGGGAAAGTAAAAGCCTGAATTTCCATTATTATTTTTATTGTTGTCAAATTCCCCGCTGTTGATTTGTATTGAATAAAAATCATTTAATGAATATGCCGAACTATGCATAACACTGGATCGTTTACTTAGCGTAATGCCGTTATAACATTTCTCTATTTGCTGAGAGTAATTTGGGAACGATAATAGGACTGTTAATAAAAAAGTGTAGATTTTTGATTTCATGTGAACCCCGATAAATTTCACAAGGAAGGTAAGAAGTAGGGAACTTTATTCCAATACAAGAAAAATTGACAGAGGATATTAAATCTTTATCGGAAGTGTAACAAAAGCTCATCGCAGACAACAAATCCTTTTGCCGTTAGAACTAATTTGCCGTTGGTCAAAGAAATCAATTCTTGAGCTATATATTCATCAATCGTGCTTTTATTTCTTTCATACCAGTTATTTTCGAACTTGTGCTCTAATATATCCAAATCTAAACCCGAAGAACGCAGAGCCAGCATTACATATTCATCAAGCATTTGATCTTGCGTTAGAGTTTCTTCTCCGGCAACAGCGTTCCCTTTTTTGTTCATTGCATCAATGTAAAAACGGGTGCTGGAAAGATTCCACCAGCGCTTGCCGTTTGCAAATGAATGAGCAGAAGTGCCAAAGCTTAAATATTCTTTGTAATGCCAGTAAGCATTGTTATGTACACACTGAAAACCCGGCTTTGCGAAGTTGGAAACTTCATATTGCTCAAAACCATTTGACGTGAGAAAATCAATTGTGAATTCGTAAAGGTCAGCATCGTGCTCTATGTCTTGCATTTTCACTTTGCCGTCGAGAACCATTTTGTTTAGAATTGTTCCCTGTTCCAAAATTAAGCTGTAAGCGGAAATGTGTTTTATAGGAAGCTTAATAGCTTCTTCTAAATTTTTCTTCCATTTCTCTTTTGTTTGGTTTGGGAGATTAAAAATCAAATCGAGGCTAAGATTTTCAAATCCTACTTCGTACGCATCACGTATAGTTTGTTTTGCCGTTTCCGAATCATGAATGCGCGTGAGAAATTTCAAATCGGTTTCATCGAATGATTGTATGCCTACGCTAATTCTGTTAATACCGGCATTCTTAAACTCACTAAGTTTCTGTTTTGTAACAGTTCCGGGATTTGTCTCAAGTGTAATTTCTGCATCATCATTCACAGAAAATTTTCTTTTCACTTCCTCAATTATTTCGCCAATGTAGCCAGCTTCCATTAAAGATGGAGTTCCGCCGCCAAAGAATATTGAGATGATCTTTCTTTGGTGAGCAAACTGTGTAGCGTAGTTTGCTATTTCTTTCTTCAGCACTGAAAGATAATTTGTAATGTTCTCATAAGTAATGATTGAATAAAAATCGCAGTAGATGCATTTGTGATCGCAGAAAGGAATGTGAATGTAGATCGCTGTTTCTATCATAAAAATGTTTTTCTTGAGAATTTAAAATGAAAAAGGAGCTTACCCAGCTCCCTTTTCTTTGAGAGAATAAAAAATTAAAAGCCGAATGAAATTCCGGCAGAAGCAGTTTTTGTTTTAGCAACTTTATAATCTGCATTAATATTTACAGCAGCAAGATGCAGTGTAAATCCAACTACAAAACCTGTTGTGTTTTCGCCTTCAAGTTCAAAAGATAATTTAGTTTTTGGGACTTGCACGCCGTTCACGGTTTCATTCGATTGATAATCGTAAGATACAGTCGTCTTACTGTTTTCGCTTACTAATCCGGCATAAGGAGTAATTGATATTACCAATCCGAAAGTCTTACTAACATAAAGTCCAAATTGATTTGCGGTACTTTCAAATATATCACCAACTTTCATTTTTTGTGTGAAGTAACCAACACCAATATCAACCGGAAGCGGATTCGGGAACCACACACCGGGATTATGAATTGCGCCGATTCCGAAGAAAGTAAACTTGCCCATGTCCTCGATATCAACATCTGGCAAATAACGGAATGAAACATTTGTTCCCATTACTGTTCCAACAGTAAGTTGCGGTGCGGCAGTTGGAAACACCGGAAGTTCATCCAAGAATCCTTTTACTGCTGTTACATCAAAATTTGTTTTAGCAAGATTTACACCTTGAACCGTTTTACCCGGGAAATTAATTTTCAAATATTCGTTTTTGCTGCCGACAATTGTCGGACCGGAGAAATTTACTTCGAGTTCTGTTTTCATTAACTCGTTCTTAAGCGATGCATATTGAGGGTTTGTACTTGAAACTCCGGATGAAGCCAAAATCTGATCAACTTGCGAGGAAGTGAAAAAGAATTTTCCGGAAGTGTTAAAGTTCTTGTTTTCATCTGAGAAGAAAGAACCCATTGCTGCAATCTTTACATCAAGATGAAAGCCAACTCTTGTTGCTGATGGAACTTGGGATACCCATCCGGAATTTAAATTTGAGCCAAATGCAGATATAACCGGAGCCACATAAGATTTGCCGGCAGTAGATGATAGTTTGGAAAGCGTTTCTTCGAGTGATTGTGCTTTAACCGAAAAAGATAAAATAAAAAGAACGGCAGCCATTAAACAAAACAGTTTTTTAAACATGCTTTCCTCCTTGGGTTTATTTCTTTGAATAGAATTTACGTAAGATTCTTTTGCAAGCAAAGTAATATTTCTTTGGGATTTTTTGCGTGAGTAAGAGCAAATTATTTTTTTGAAATACTCATTAGCTCGCGGGCACCGTTAAGCGCTGCCTCGGTAATTTCTTCCCCGCTCATCAGTTTGGCAACTTCTTCCACACGTTTCTCAGCATCAAGTTTACGAATCGAGCTTACAACCCGGTCAGCAGATTTTCTTTTTTCTACTGCGAAGTGAATATCTGCCAAACCTGCAATTTGAGGTAAATGTGTAATTGCAATTATTTGATGAACCGAAGCGAGTTCTTTTAATGTCTGTCCAACTTTTTGCGCAATTCGCCCGCTAACTCCGGTATCAATTTCATCAAAGATTAGAATCGGAAGTTTATCCGACTTTGCGAGTGTGGATTTAAGCGCGAGCATAATTCTCGATACTTCACCACCGGAAGCAACTTTAACAAGAGGCTTTGTATCTTCACCGGCGTTGGTGGAAATATAAAACTCAACTTCATCAATTCCATGATTGTTGAATTTATATTTCTTTGATTCAACTTGAATGAAATTCTCCGAACCGGATTCTGCAGCTTCGTTTACAATTCTAACTTCGAACTGCGAATCCGCTATACCAAGGTTTTTTAGTGCTGCTTCAACTTCTTTCTTAACTTTTTTGGAAACAGAAATTCTTTCTGCGGAAAGTTCCTTTGCAATCGCACCACAAGATTTTCTGGAAGAATCAATCTGCCTTTGCAAATCTGATATGCGCTGAGAAAAGTTTTCCGCTAAATCAAACTCAGCGCCAATTTTTTCTCTATGCTCGATTACAGAATTTACCGAGCCGCCATATTTTTTCTTGAGCAAAATTATTGCGCCGAGCCGGGCGCGTATTTCTTCCAACCTTTCCGGTTCAAGATCAATTTTATCTTTGTAACTTCTAACAAAACCGGAAACTTCATTCAGTAACGCTAAAGCAGAATCAAAATTGGCTAATGAATCTGCAAATGATTTATCAATCCTTTCAATCTCGGTTAGCTTATGTTTTACGGCGCCAAGTTGATCTGTTACAGAATTTTCGTTTTCGTAAAGCTCACTGTAAATATCTGATGTAATACTTAGCAGCTTTTCGGAGTTCTCTAGTATGTTTAATTCTTGAGCTAGTTTTTCTTCTTCATCAATCTGAGGATCAACAGCATCAATCTCTTTTATCTGAAATTGGTAAAGTTCACGTTTCTCTTTAAGTGCGCTTTCTTTTTCAAGAAGTTCTTTTATCTCTCTCTGTAAGGATAAAAGCTCATAATAGTTTTTAGAATACTCACTCAATCCGGCATCAAGATTCGCAAAACCATCCAGCATTTCTATGTGTGTTTCCGTCCTCAATAACGATTGATGCTCGTGCTGCCCGTGAAGGTCAACGAGCAAATCGCCGGCTTCTTTAATTAGGTTCAGCGCTACCGGGGAATCATTTAGAAAACATCGGTTGGTTCCCTTCAAAGAAACTTCACGGCGGACTATCAGCTCATCAGCGAAATCAAGTTCATTCTGCTCACAAAACTTTTTTACTTTTTTATTCGAGGCTACTTCAAAAATTCCTTCAACTATAGATTTCTCCGCACCTTTGCGCACAACTTCTGTCGAAGCCCGCTCGCCGAGCAGCAAACCCATCGCGTCTATTAATATAGATTTCCCCGCTCCGGTTTCTCCTGTGATTATATTCAATCCTTTTTCGAATTGTACTTCGATGTTTTCTATCAGAGCGTAATCTTTAATGAGAAGTGTTTTGAGCATACTTTTCTATATAAATAAGTTGGATGCGAATATTGGGAATGGCGGAGTAAGTAGCAAGTGGGTATGAGTGAAGAGTTATGAACGAAGAGGGAAGAATTCACGAATTGGGAATTTGTTAGCACTACTTTGTCCATTGCAGTAGATATTATCATTATGCCCGCCCATAAAGTTTTCAAGATCTTCAGTCATTCCAGTGTACTGAAAACCTTCAGAACTCTTTATAACGTAAACAGTATACTTTTTCATGCCGGTATATAACAAAAAATCCGGCAAAAGCCGGATTCTTAGTTTTTTGTAGCGGGGCTAGTCCGCCTTGGGCGGATTGAACCTAGAACCTTCAGGTTACTACTTGTGATTATATAGACGCTATTTCTTGATAAGCTTTTAAAACAGAAAGAGACTGCATTCACAGTCTCTTTTGCTAGTAGCGGGGCTAGGACTTGAACCTAGAACCTTCGGGTTATGAGCCCGACGAGCTACCAATTGCTCCACCCCGCGGTGTATTTTCAAATTTCGGGTCGAAATATATCTAAGAAACACCCCTCTGTCAAATATAGTTTCGGCTTACAGTAAAAGAAGTGATTACGTTTTCTTTTCGCTCTTTAATCGGCTTCCAAAGTAAACACCAACTGCACCAATTATAGGATTCAGAATTAAAATAAATGGCGGCTGCTGTGCTCTTTGCATTGCATCCATGTTACCAACAGAACCTTCTCTCGGTTTATGTGCATATTCGTTTGGAGTGGTTAATGTAGGGACAGCCATTGCAATTCCCAGAATAAAAACGATTCCAGCCAAAACGATTGAGGTATTGCGGTTTTTTGCTATAAGTTGACAAATGAATCCGCCAATAACTGCGGCTAGTAAACTTAAAACTATACTGCTGAAAATCCATGTTAGGCTTACCTGATAAGATTGGGGAACGAATGAACCTTCGGGACCAAGAATTAGATAAAGTACAGTAAAGCTCACAAATACAATAATCGCCATCGAAAGGTATCCCGCCAAAACAGCAAGTATTTTTTTACCCATGTTCTCCCTTTCTAATTTTAATTGATATATATGAAAGTTAGACAAATAATTTTAAGAATTCAAAATTGAACTCATTGATTGCAATCACTGTTTTGATAATTGCTAGTGCATAGATTTGAACAGCAAAAAAGGAAAACAATGTTTAGTTGGATTTTATTAATTGTCTTGTTAGTAGTAATTATTGTTTCTCTGACAAAGGCAATCAGCATACTCAAAGAATTAAACTCGGGAAACGATTAGCCTATAATCTAAAACCGAAATACACCGCCTCTCGAAAGACTATTCTATCCAAAGAATTTTACACATCCCCTATTCATGTGGTTTTTAAAAATCAGCGCAACTTTAGCTGAAACCTTGCCGTCTCAATACACAGAAGCGAATAAAGAAAAGTTCGCAAAATCATAAAACTAAAAAGAATGTGAGGCAGAAAATGAAAGCAAAATTAACTTTGGCAACAGTTCTTCTTGCTGCTTTACTATTCACAAACTTCTCTTATGCGGAAGTGAATAAGACTAACAAAAAAGCCAATACATACGAATCAATTGAAGAAAACAGATTAATCGGATTGGCATCAGACAATGAAGGCGTTCGCACCAGTGCCGCTTTTAATCTCGGCGAAATGAAATCTGAAAAAGCTGTTATTCCGCTAATCAATAGATTGCGTGAAGGAACAAGCGAGGAAGAAAGAATTATTGCAGCTCTTTCATTAATTAAAATAGGCGATCCGCGCGGTGCATTTATGGTTGGAAGAACAGCTAAATATTGCGATTGCGCAAGACTAAGTTACTTCTGCGAAAAATTTTATCAATCATATCTAAACAGTAAAACCGGCGAAGAAAAGAAAGAGATTCAAAAAAATTGGGATGGATATGCTTCAGCAAATTAATTTAACCGGAAATACCGGCTGCTTGTACCAGCCGGTATTTTTTCTATACTAAGCTAATTTGTTTACCAGGTTCCGCCGAATACAACTTAATAGATTTTTTTTGTTCCAGTAAATGATAACCAATCCAATTCTTAGCCTCAGTTTCTCCGTGTAGTAAAATTATTTTTGAAGCATTAGATTTTTTGGCAATCGTAAGTAAATCTTCTCTTCTTGAATGAGATGGAAAATAGAATCGTTCAATTTCACAAAGAACTTTTTGCTGCTCGCTTGTCTCACTTAAAAGTATATTCTCCCCTTTTTTTGCATTCATAATTTTATACCCTGGCGTTTCTATATCCATGTAGCCCACTCCAAAAATTCCAAAGTTGCTTTGCTTTAACCAGTATTCAGCTAACTTATAAGATGTTGTACCGCGCAGTATCATTCCACTTGAAGCAATAACGATTCCGGGATTTTTCTTAAATATATTCAAGTCTTCAACATCTAAAACATTATTCTGTGGAATATCTTTGAGAACAAGTTCTTTGTTGCAGTAATTAACTAAGTATCGGTTTCTATCGTAGATGTTAGATATTTCTTTGCCGATTCCGCCGGTGTAGATTGTTGCTTCAGTTAGAATTTTTCTCTGCATTAAATTGTAAACGGTAGCTAATAATTCTTGAGTTTTGCCAAGCGCAAATACCGGAACGAGAACAGAGCCACCGCTATGCAGAACTTTATTTGCGTGTTTTGCAAATCTTTTTGCTTCGCCCCCCCAGCCTCCAAGTTTTTCAGAATCTGTAGCACCGTAAGTTGTCTCTGTAAGAAGGATAGAAGAATTAGCGAAAGGTGAAATATCCGCGCCTTGCATTAATGTTTGGTTGGAAAGATTAATGTCTCCGGTGTAAACAATTTTTTGTCCGGCAATTTCAATAATTACGGATGCTGCACCGAGAATATGCCCGGCATCGGTGAGAGTAATTTTTATTTTTTCATTTAGCGAATGTCTCAATCCGCAGAGTTCGAATGATTTATTGTACTCAATATCACGCATGGATTTTACGAGCAAATCAATTTCTTCGTGAGTGTAATTCCGCAATCCTTCTTCTAAGGAAATTTCTTGAGCCAAAATATTTGCTGCGTTGTGCAGAGTTAAATCAGCAATTTCTTTTGTCTGATAAGTAGAATAGATAATAACATGCGGGAACTCTTGAACAAGAAATGGAAGTGCCCCGATATGATCTTGATGCGCATGACTGATGATTGCGAAATCGAGAGGTTCGTTTTTAATGAGATCAAACTGTGGGAGTGACTCTTTACCTTTTTTACGCGGGTGAGCTCCGCAATCTAAAAGTAAGCCGGTGCCAAAAATATTGAGGTAAAAACAATTAGCGCCGACATCATCGGCGCCACCTAAAGCTAAAAATTTTATCATCTCACTTACTTATAAAACTCATACTTGTACTGCGCATGAAAAGCAGCCTTTTCGGAATTGTCATATCTAATTTCATCATTCTGCAAACCGTTTTCGAGGTAACTGAACGCAACACGGTATTGGCGCGCACCATCGGCAGTAAACATTTTATCTTCAAGAATGTCATGAGCATCATTATAATTAACCACCCGTTTCGTTTGAGGCGTTTTGATCTCAGCAATGTTTCCATTTTTATCGTACGAATAATCAACCGAATATGAGCCGGAGAGTTCCTTAAAATCCTCTCGGGTGAGTTTGCCGGCTTCATCGTAAACAAAAGTAATTTCTCTTTGAACTGAACCGTCTTTCCCGTAAACAGTAGTAGTTTTAGCAGAACCGTTTTCAAAAACGTTTACGTAACGCCCAAACATTTTTTTATTCTTATCATAGCTTTTTGATTCAATCAGATTGTTCTCTTTATCATAAGTAAAGACAACTCTCATATCCCCGCGCTTTTTATCAAACAGTTTTCTTTCAATTTCATTACCGGCTCTATCGTATTTAGATTCTCTTCTGCCAACCACTATATTTTCTGCATTTCGTGTTTCCATTTTCAAAATTCTTCCCTTGGCATCATACTTAAAAATGTATCTGAGGTCAATCATTTCGCTCCGGATGTATCTTGTTAGTTCTTTGCGCTTTCCGTTTTTATCGAATGTTAGTTTTTCTACCAAAGTTTTTTCTTGGGGGACTTTTCCATCTGCGTCAAAAAAGCCGGCATATCTTAACCGGGTTTTTATTTTCGATGCCTTAGCTTTGTCTAACTCACGAGTAGATTGCTCAACGAAATCATTCTTGCCTCTTTTGAATTCTTCCAAGTTTTGAGCTAAGGAAACACCTTTTGAGAAAAGCAGAACCGAAGAAATAAAAATAAACATGGTTAATTTGTTTCTCATAAAACTCCTTCTGTGAAATCTATTTTTTGCACGTTTGGGTTGAAGATTCTTTTTCTTTTTTAACTTGAACGGCAAGATTATTTATTTCTTCACTACTAAGCGCGTTTTGAATTTCTTCGAACCATTCTCGTTCTTCCAGCCGAACATGGTTATCGAGCAGAAGCCCAAATTCGTTTAGCGTGGTTTCCAGTTCCATATTTTTGGAAATTTTGCCAATCAAGTTTTCAATTTGCTTATGTTCTAAAATTATCCGCTTACAAAGTTCCTTGAGTCTTATAGATTTATTTTCGGCAAGAGGAACTAACAGTTTCTCTTCCAGATTAAAATGCGGTTTTAGTTCACTTTCCCATTTTTCAAGAACTAGTTTTGCTTTGCCGGCAACCGTTGTAGGCATTCCTTTATATTCCGGCGAATTAATTTTACAAATCTGAGCAAGTATTAATGCTTGATGATGATCTTTTGAGAATTCCACCAAAACAAAATGTCTTTTCATCTTACGGGTTTTTTCAGATTATGTTTTTCACGGTAAAGCTGACCAATTTCTGCCCCAACAATAAACAAACAAGCCGAATAATAAACCCAAAACAGAATAGCAATGATCAAAACGAATGCGCCGTAAAAAGGATTTGTCCGCAAAATATTATTGATGTAGTACCCAAAACCAAAGCGCGCTGCTTCCCAAAAAATTGTTGTCCATAACGCACTTAACGCCGCAACACGTTTGCCTAATTGTTCGTAAGGAATTAAGTAGTAGAGTGCGAAGAACAAAAGAAACATTAGCAGCAGCGATGAAAAATAAACCAGCGTGTTCCATACAGAGCTTATGTCAAAGCTTTGAAATAATGCAGTGTTTTTTGTTAGCTCATAAATAATATTTACAGCTGGAAGGATGAAAGTGGAAAGCGAGACTAAAAACACCAGCAAAATAACCATCATTATATCGCGAATGAGTCCGTATATAAAACCGCGCTCAACCTTTATATCAAAAATTTGATTTAGAATAGTACGTACGCTGCTGAAAATCCATGTTGAAGTGAAAAGTAAACCGCCAATACCGATGTAGAATGCTGAAGTTTTGTATTCGATTACTTCCGGCAAACGTGTGCTAATGAGATTCTTTACATAGTTGGCGTAAGCCGGATACGGAATTGTCTGGTCAATAAGATTATTAATTTGTTCTTCAATAACTACTTGGTCGAAAATATTACCGAGCAAAGAAAAGATGAGAAGGATGAAAGGAATCATTCCAAGAAAGAGAGAAAAAGAAATTCCGGCACCGGCAAAAAATAAATTATGCTGATCCATGCGCCTGAATAGACCGATGAAGTAATAATCAATAAACTCAATTATACTTTTCACAGTAGCAAGAGATATGTACGAACCAATCTTCTTAAAGATCTTAAACTTTCGCATGCATCTTTTTTGAAATTGAATTGTAATACCAATCAATTAAGTGAGTCAGCGAGAACTCATACTGGTCATTCAAACTAAGACTGTTGCCGCCGGTTTCGCCAAGAAGAGTAAAAGGAGTAAAACTTTTTGCTGTATTCTCTTCGAATTTTTCTTTGTTCTCTTCTTTTACTGAAACTATAACGCGAGATTGGCTTTCGGAGAAAAATGAGAAGTCCTCTCTCTTCTTAATCGGTACATGAACTTTTGCGCCGATTGGTTTTTCAGCATCTATTATGCAGCACTCTGCCAATGCGCAAAGAATACCGCCGTCGGAAACATCGTGAGCTGATTCAATTAATTCGTTTTCAATAAGATGAAGAACCGTAGTATGCAAATCTTTTTCTGTTTGAAGATCGAGATTTGGAATTTCTCCGGTAACAAGATTATGAACAACTTTTAAGTATTCGCTGCCGCCAATTTCTTCGTAATCTTCGCCGAGTACATAAACCAAATCGCCTTTATTCTTAAACTGAGCGGTTGTTACATTTTCAATATCTTCAATCAATCCAACCATACCTATAGTTGGAGTTGGATAAACTGCCGCATCCGGACTTTCGTTATAGAAACTTACATTGCCTCCTGTAACCGGAGTATTAAAGAAACGGCAAGCTTCGCCCATTCCTTCAATTGCTTTTTTGAATTGCCAATAATTTTCCGGTTTATAAGGATTGCCAAAGTTCAAACAGTTTGTAATTGCAAGAGGAATTGCGCCGGTACAAACTACATTACGCGCTGATTCTGCTACAGCAATTTTGGTTCCTTCTTTTGGATTAAGATAAACATAGCGTCCGTTGCAATCTGTTTTTGCGGCGAGAGCTTTGTTTGTTCCTTTGATAAAAATTACTGCAGCATCCGAGCCGGGACCAACAATTGTATTTGTGCGAACCATGGAATCGTATTGCTCGTAAACCCAACGCTTGCTTGCAATGTTGTGTGAGGAAAAAACTTTTTCGAATGAATCAATTATGGAATCCGGTTCCGGGACTTTAGATAAATCGAACTTGCTGGTTTCGCTCAGATATTTTGGTTCGGAAGTTTCCCGGATATATACCGGCGCATTTCCACCAAGTACAAGTTCAATCGGAGGAATCTCGGCTTTCTTCTCACCTTCATAATTGATAATAACTTTTTGCTCATCAGTTACAACACCAACAATCTCGCAATGCAAATCCCACTTTTCAAAAATTTCTTTTACTTTATCTTCGCAGCCTTTCTTAGCAATAACCAACATTCTTTCCTGGCTTTCGGAAAGCATAATCTCATAAGCGCTCATCCCTTCTTCGCGGAGAGGAACTTTATTCAAGTCAATTATCATTCCCGATTCGCCTTTAGCGCTCATCTCGCTGGTTGAACAAGAAATACCCGCAGCGCCCATATCTTGAATTCCAACAACCAAATCTTGCTTTATGATTTCGAGAGTGGCTTCTAATAATAATTTTTCCGTAAACGGATCTCCGGCTTGAACGGAAGGGCGCTTTGCTTCTGATTTCTCAGAAATTTCTTCGCTGGCAAAAGTCGCACCGTGAATTCCATCTCTTCCGGTTGAAGAACCTACTATCATAACCGGATTGCCTGCACCTTTTGCAACTGCCGAAACTACTCTGCCAGTATCAACCAAGCCAATTGCCATCGCATTTACAAGAGGATTTGTTCTATAGCATTCATCAAAATAAACTTCTCCGGCAACTGTTGGCACGCCGAAACAGTTTCCATAATCTCCAATTCCTTTAACAACACCTTCAAATAAATATCTGGTACGTGCGTCATCAAGCGAGCCGAAGCGAAGTGAGTTTAAGCTTGCGATTGGGCGTGCGCCCATTGTAAAAATATCTCGTAAAATTCCGCCAACACCTGTAGCAGCTCCTTGGTACGGTTCAACCGCGGAAGGATGGTTGTGGCTTTCAATCTTAAATGCAACAGCTAATCCATCACCAATATCTACAAGTCCGGCATTTTCTTCACCGGCGCCAACAAGTAATCTTCCGCCGCTTCTGGGTAAAGTTTTAAGCAGGGCAATTGAGTTTTTGTAACTGCAATGCTCGCTCCACATTACGGAAAAGATGCCAAGTTCAGTAAAAGATGGAACTCTTCCTAACCGTTCACAAATCCAGCCATATTCTTCTTTTGTTAAGCCATGCTCAAGAGCTAAATCTAAGTTTACTTCGGGTTCTTTCATTTTTCTCTGCGCTGATTTATGAGGCAAAGATAAGAATTTTTTGATTTGGGCAGGAACAGATTTTTTACTTCAGCATTTCTTATTTGACTCCAATGATTGTAAGTATAACCAAACCTTTCTATTTTGCAGCCGTCTTAAATGTTGGAGAAAAATACCCGTGGATGCCAAAATGACCAGAAATATCAACCATCATAAGTATTGGATATTAGCTTCAATCGTTCTATTGATTGCATTAGCTTCGGCATTACTATCTTCTTCATATCAAAGCAATACGATGAACACGACTCGTCCGGATGCCATCAAAATCGCTAAGGAATTTTTAGCTAAACAACGAATTAACACCGACCAATTCCATAGCGAAGCCTTCATTAATGCATACATGGTTCAGAACAGATACCTAATAAAAATACTTGGTGATGAAAAATATTCCGAATATTTGCGGCACGCCGAATTCCCTCTAAGAAGTTGGGATGTAATGTTCCATCAAAATTTAAGCAAAGAAATTCCTCAGTATTCCTACTTCGTATCGGTCAGCTCGAACGGAAATGTGATTGGGTTTAAATATTTGCTGCCGAATACTACTTCGATTCAATCCCTCAAAGAAAATGAGGCGTTGAAATTAGCAAAGAAGTATTTGGTAGATATCCAAAAGATTGATACAACAAAATTCTCTTACAAAGACAGCAAACAAGATAATTTTAAGAACCGCGTAGATTATCTCATCCGTTTTGATAAGCCTGTCCCTGAACTTAAAGCAAAAGTAGAAATTCAAGTATTGGTCAAAGGGAATCAGATAAGCGGTTATTACAATTACTTAGATGTTCCGCAAGAGTACAAAGAATTTTTCAACGCCGGAGAATATTTATTCGGAACCGTATCCGCCATTTTGGTTGTCTTTTTAATGATGTTTGCGTTCTTCTTATACATAAAGAAATATCATCAGGGCGAAGTTTGGATGAGCGTGGGCAGAAATATATTCATCATCTACTTCTTTATGACTCTCGTTTCTCTTGTAAATTACTGGCCAGGTCTCGGTCAAGGCGTATCAATAGGAAATTTAGCTTTCCTAAACACTAAAGTTATTCTGGTTCTAACTAACGGACTAATAGTTTATTTCTTTTTAGCACTGCTTGTTTTTGCAACTTGGTCTGTGGGTGAATCTCATGCGCGAAGTTTATGGCCCGAAAAACTGAGAGGAATTGACAGTTTCATTAATTCGCATATTTTTTCAATTCAATCCGGTTCTTCACTTGGCAAAGGCTGGGTTCTTGGTATTGGACTTTCATTCTTATATATAGCTGCTGCTATTCTGCTAAATCAGCCGCACGCAAATGTTTTTATAAATACAAGCAAGATTTTAGATATTTTTTCCGGCTTCGCGCCCGCGGCTTCTGTTGTGTTGGACTCAATGTCTTCGGCAATTAGTGCCAGCATTGTTACTGTCTTTTTTGTTGTCAACATTTCTTATCAAAGATGGAAACGGAAATGGCTTAGTATTCTTTTAACAGGCATTGTTACTGTTTTTGCCTTTGTAATTTCTGAAACGCCTCCTTCTTTAAATAATTTTGCTGCCGGAGTTATTAAAGATTTCTTGTTCGGCTGCTTGGTTGGTTATCTTTATTTCAAGTTCGATTTGTTAGCCATAGCAAGTATGCTGTTCACAACCGGTATGATTACACGAAGTACTCCACTCTTAAATTCGAGCAACTCATTTTTCCAATTTAATCTTTTGCTAATCATAATAGCGTTTTTAATAATCCCGATAATTTATATAGTGAGTCGCTTACGCAAAGAAGAATACGTTTTGGAAAGCTATGGGTTGCCTTCTCACGTTAAAAGAATTTCTGAAAGAGAACGATTGCGTAAAGAACTTGAAATTGCCGCTAAGGTTCAGCTTTCTTTGTTACCGAAAGAAGAACCGAAAATTCCGGGTTATGATATTGCTGCAATTTCAATTCCGGCTATAGAAGCTGGCGGAGATTATTTTGATTTCGTAAAACTAAGCAGCAACAAACTTGGCGTAGCTATCGGCGATGTTTCCGGCAAAGGTGTTGGTGCCGCAATTTACATGACGCTTACTAAAGGAATTCTCCAAGCCCATGCAGAAGAAGATACATCTCCTAAGAATGTTTTAGCAAAAGTGAACCGCTTGCTTTACAAAACAATTGAGAAGAATTCTTTCGTGAGCATGTTTTATGCTATCCTCGATGTTAATCATCACAAAATGATTTACGCGCGCGCGGGACATAATCCCGGTATTTTAACTAGTAAACAAAGCGGCGGAACAAAACTACTGCTTAGTAAAGGTATGGCTCTTGGTTTAGAAGAGGGACACATATTTACTTCCACATTAAACGAAGAAGAGTTCGCAATTAATCAGGGTGATGTTTTTGTTCTTTACACAGACGGCTTTACTGAAGCTATGAACGAGAAGCATGAGCAATTTGGCGAAGACAAACTAATTAGCCTGATTGAAAAAAACCGGAATGTTGGCTCAAGAGAGCTAATCAACCTTATATTAAAAGATGTAACTAAGTTTGTAGATAGTTTCCCTCAGCACGATGATATGACTATTGTTGTCGTAAAAAGGATCTAAAAACATCCAAGCGTTAGCGCTCTATCGTAGTAAGGATGTTGTTCCTTTAGCAGCTTCGAGCAAATTTAACTTCCTCATGCAAATTCATTTTCATATGAAATAAAGCAACATGACTTTCGTTGACATTTCTCTATTGCAAACAACATAATAAAAGGAGAAAAAGTCATAATATGTTTGGTGAAAATTGTAAAGACATTCATAAATATTTATGGTAAATTATTACCGACTCGTGAAAGGAATAAAAGAAAATTACGAAAATTGGCTAAAGAGATTCAGTTGAACACTTAACTGAATTCTTGGAATCACACTTGGTGGGTGTATTAATGTAGGAGTGAGTTGTGATTGACCAAATAATAGCAAAATACCAGGAAGCAATTTTTGATACAGATAAAAATGCCGCACTGAAAGTTGTTCATGACGCCTTGGAAAATGGAATTTCTCCAAGAGATATTGTCTTTAAAGTTGTAGTACCCTCCATTGAATACATGTCCGCTTCAATTGCTCAAGATTTTGGAGCTAACCTAGCTCAACATTTTATGACTGCGCAAATTGCATCTCAAGTAACGGAAGAAATGATTGCACTTTTTACTGTTCCCCCCACAATGATTGGCAAAATGGTAATAGGTACTTCGTTCGGAGACTTTCATGGTCTCGGGAAAAAAATTGTAATAGGATGTTTAAAAGCACAAATGATTGATATTATTGATCTAGGACTAAATGTTACAGCCGAAAGATTTGTTGACGAAGCAATTGATAACGATGCTCAAGTAATTGGTATTTCTTCAATGATGCTTCACACTGCCCGTGGTGAAAATGGCTCCGTTAAAGTGCGCGAACTACTTATTGGGAGAAAGCTTGAAAAAAAAATTAAAATAATTGTTGGCGGCGCACCTTATAAATATAACCGCGATCTGTATAAAATAGTTAAGGCTGATGCATGGGCAGAAAACGGAATTGCTGCCGGACAAGTAGTCAAAAACTTAATTGCGGAAATACAGTCATGATCAACGGAATTGACAGATTAATCTCAGCAGTAAATGGTGAACTAACGGATCGAATACCGGTATTTTGTAATTTGCTTGATCAAGGGGCAAGTGAATTGGGAATGTCGCTAAAAGATTATTATTCAAAAGGAGAGTATGTTGCAGAAGGACAGTTAAAGATGAGGGATAAATATGGATATGATAATCTTTGGAGTCTATTCTACGTTGGAAAAGAAGCAGAGTTACTCGGCTGTAAAAATATTATTTATTCAGAGTGTGGTCCGCCAAATGTTGGTCATATGGTTATTAAAAATCTTGAAGACATTCATAAACTTGAAATTCCGGAAGATATTTCGTCTCATCCAAAGTTCGAAGAATCATTAAAGTGTTTGCAAATACTCAAAAGAGAATCAGATGGGAAGTATCCTATCTGCGCTTATCTAACTTCTGCTATGACAATGCCTGCCCTTTTGATGGGAATGGAAAAATGGATTGATCTTCTACTTTCCGGTCCGTACGATTTGCGTGACGAGCTTCTTGAAAAAACTTCGGAATTTTTTCGTAAACAATTAATAGCATACCGAGACGCTGGCGCAAATGTTTTTTTGTATTCCAATCCGTTTGGCTCGCTCGATTTTGTTCCTCGTAAATTATTTGAAGAACTCTCCATCCCCTGGATGCTAAAAGATCTTAGTTCATTTGATTTACAAAGCGTTGTTTATTACTGCGGCGGCGCTAGGATGAATCCCGTTATTAACCGTGTAATTGAAAAAATAGGACTAACAAATTTTTACTTGAGTCCTTTTGATGACTTAAACGAAGGCAAAAACAATATTGCCGGGAGAGCTCTTTACGCCGGTGTAATAAATGATATTAAATTGGTTGAGTGGACGCGCGAGGAAATTAGAAGCGAAGTAAAACGCATAATTGATACCGGCAAGAGGGGCAACAAATTTTTATTTGGAACTCTGGTAATGCCTCTGGCTATACCGGAAGAAAACATTAGAGCAATGCTTGAGGCGGCTTATGAATTTGGTTCATTCAACTAAGTGCAGAGAGCCGATTCTTATTGGCTGTGGCATCTTTAATAAAGAAATTAATTGGCTGATAAAGAAGAACAAGTGGCTAATTAGCACTTCATTTCTCGACTCCAACCTGCATACAAATTACGATCTGCTTGAGAAAAGCCTTTGCCGTGAACTTGAAAAATATTCATGCACTAGAAAATTTGTTTTTTACGGTGAGTGCCACCCTAATATGGATAATATCTTAAGCCGTTTCAATACATTTAGAACAGAGGGACAGAACTGCGCTGAAATTTTACTCGGGAACTATCTTTACAATAAGGAATTATCTCTTGGAGCTTTCTTCTTGTTCGAAGACTTTGCCTTGAATTGGAAAAGTACTTTCGAAAAACTTTTCGGCAGCGACCGGGAAACTGTTAAACAAATTTTTCATGAAGACAGAAAGTATATATTAGCCGTTAGAACTCGCTGTACAAATGATTATTCTAACGAATCGGAAAAAATAGCAGAATATCTTGAGCTGCCGTTGAAAATACTGGATGTAAATCTCGATAATTTAGAATCGAGACTAATAACCGCATTAAATCAAATTAATGGTAATTCCGATGAATGATGAAATTTCCATTTCAAGAGAAGACTTTTCCAGATTAAACGAGAGAGTAAAAAGGCTTGCCGAGGAAAAATCATTTCTTGAGTTGTTTACACACCTTATGGGAAAAATGAGTTCGGTTTCCGGACTTGAAAACACAATTAGTAATCTTCTTCAAATCATACTTGAGAACATTGGCGGATCTAACATTATTATTTATTATCTAATTGACAGCCAGATATTTTATGCTGATGTGCTTGGCAGGAAAGAACCGATAAAAGAAATAAATGACAGCATTGTTAAAAAAGTTTTTGAAACAAAAACTTCCTTTGAACTGCAAAGTAGTTTTGACAATACAAAACTCATTTCTTCAGAGTTTACCAAAGCAAATATTTGGGCATTTCCACTTCAAGTTGGAACAGAGTTAATAGCCGTAGTTAAAATTGAAGATCTTTATGTAACAACGGGTGATTTGCGTTTTCACTTACCAACTTTCTTTAGTTACGTAGCCCATATTTTGAAAAATGAAATTCTGGGTTACACAAAACTCATGAGGGCTTACAACCAGCTTGAAGAAGAAAACAATTTACGGAAAGAGGCAGAGAAGGAATTAAGAACTATCAACGATGAGCTGGAAGACAGAGTTGAAGAAAGAACGATTGAACTGCATCACGCGAACGTTCAATTAGAGGATGAGCTAGCTGTACGCCAGCGTGCCGAATCTCAGATACGTAAACTTAACCGCATTTATGCGGTTCTCAGCAATATAAATCAAGCTATTGTAAGAATTAGAAATACAAAGGAAGTTTTTGATGAAGCTTGCCGGATAGCCACAGAATACGGCAAGTTTACTATGGTGTGGATTGGTATTATAAATGCAAAAAACAACAAAGTTGATGTAGCCGCATCAAGCGGAGTTGAAAGCTCTTATCTAGACAATCTTGTTATTGATTTAAATGACGTACAACGAAGCAGCGGACCTACCGGAATTGCTATTCGAACAGGCAAGCATAAAATATCGAATAATATTATTGACGACGATAGTATGCTCTTGTGGAAAAATGAAGCAATCCAGTACGGTTATAAATCTACTGCATCCTTTCCACTGATAGTTTTTGGAAAAGTAGTTGGGGCGTTTTGTATTTATTCCGATGAATTAAATTTCTTTGAAGATGATGATGTTGTTCTCCTTGACGAAATGGTAAAAGATATTTCCTTCGCAATGGAATTTATAGAATCGGAAGCTGAGCGCAGAGATGCTGAAAACGCATTATATCTAAGTGAAGAAAGATTTCGCCGTCTGGCAGAAAACGCGCCGGATGTTATTTACAGGATGTCTTTGGCTGATGGTAAATACGAATATATCAGCCCCGCAGCGCTTACTATTTTCGGCTACTCCCCTGATGATTATTACGATAACCCCCTTCTCTTCAAACAATCTATTCATTCGGATTGGATTAAATATTTTGAAGAGCACTGGGCGAATTTGCAAAAAGGTATATTGCCTCAAACGTATGAATATCAAATCATTCATAAATCCGGTGAAGCCCGCTGGCTGAACCAACGGAATATTTTGGTACTTGATGAAGGGGGCAACTCTGTAGCAATAGAAGGTGTTGTTACAGACATAACAGAGCGAAAGCAAGCGGAACAAGCTTTACAAAAAGCGGCAGAAGAGATTCGCGATCTATACAACAATGCACCTTGCGGCTATCATTCACTTGATAAGGAGGGTACGTTTGTTCGTATTAACAATACGGAACTTAAATGGCTCGGTTATACTCTTGAAGAAGTTATCGGGAAAATGAAATTCACCGATATTATTACTCCAAAGAGTCTTAAAACCTTCAACGAAAATTTTCCAGGCTTCAAAGAAAAAGGCTGGATTAAGAATCTTGAGTTCGAATTAATCCGTAAAGATGGTTCTATACTTCCAATACTTGCCAGCGCTACTGCTATAAAAGACAGCGATGGAAATTATTTGATGAGCCGTTCCACCGTTAATGATATCGCAGAACTAAAATTAGCCGAGCTTCAATTAAGAAATAGCGAACGAGAATTCCGTACACTCGCCGAAAACTTACCTGATCATATCATTCGCTATGATATAGATTGCCGTGTGATATACTTAAACCACGTTGTAGCGGCAACTAACTATACAAACTCTTCACTTGTAGGAAAACTCTCAGCCGAAATCCAGTTTAATGAAGCCAAAGGACTAGAAGAGTACAACGAAAAACTTCGGCGTGTAATTAAAACCGGCACTGAAGACGAGATGGAGATAATGCTCAGGGACATCGAAGGGAATCTTCATATTCATGAAGTTCACTTCCTCGCCGAGCGTGATATTGAAGGCAAAATTGTGGGCGCTTTGGCAATTGGTCATGATATCTCCGAACGGAAACAAGCTGAAGAAGAACGGCAAGCTAATCTCCGCTTTTTCGAGAATATGGATAGGATTAACAGAGCTATACAGGAAGCAAATAATGTTGAACAAATGATGAGTGATGTTTTAGATATAATACTTTCTACTTTCGATTGCGACCGGGCAAGCTTTATTTACCCTTGTGATATTGAAGCTTCTTCATGGAAGGTACCTATCGAGCGAACCAAACCTGAACACCCTGGTGCAATGATTCTTGGAGTAGAAATTCCTGTGGATTCGGAAGCAATTAGGGTATTCAAAGCTGTTTTAGCTGCATGTTATCCTGTAGGATTTGGTCCGGGCAATGAAGAACCACTCCCGCAAAAAGTATCTGAAAGTTTCAATATCAAATCCCAATTGGCAATTAGTTTGCATCCCAAAATTGACAAACCTTGGATGTTCGTTTTGCATCAGTGTTCGAGAAACAGAAGTTGGACTTCCGAAGAGAAAAAACTCTTAAAGGAAATCAGCACAAGATTAACAGATGGATTGACAAGCCTCTTAACACTACGCAATCTATCAGAAAGTGAACGGCGCCTTACTGAAGCTCAACGAATAGCAAATGTTGGTTATTGGGAACGCGACTTCGTTAACAATAAAATTATCCTTTCTGATGAATCTTGTCGCATTTTCGGATTACAGCAAGAGAATTATCATAAAGAATTGGATGAGTGGCATAAACAATGGCTTCAATTAATCTTACCGGAAGATAAAGAAAGAGCTGAGAAGACAGCCATTGATGCAGTTCAGAAAGACATTCCTTACAATCTGGATTATCGAATTATTAGACATAACGGAGAGCTTCGCTATATACACAGCGAAGCTAATGTAAGAAGGGATTCATCCGGTAAGCCGATCTTTATGCTTGGAATGATGCAAGATATTACAGTACGTAAACGTGCCGAAGAATCTCTCCTTGAAAGCGAAACGAAACTCAGGATAATGTTTGAAAATTCCAGAGATGCACTCGGTGTATCAAAAAAGGGTGTACATGTTTTTGCTAATCCAGCATATCTCAAATTATTTGGTTATGAAAAACTCGAAGAAATTGTAGGAACTTCAATACTTGAATGCATAGCTCCAAGCCATCATCAACAAATAATTGAAAATGTGAAGCGTAGAGATTCTGGAGAAGAAATTCCATCATTCTATGAAACGCGCGGAAGAAAAAGAGATGGTAGTGAGTTTGATTTTGAAATCAATATTTCAACTTATGAGTTAAACGGTGAAATATATACACTTGCAAATATTCGCGATATCACCTCGCGCAAACTATTGGAAAAATCTTTGTTTTTTGTTGCTGAGCGTGGCTGGCAAACCGGCGAAGAAAACTTTTTCGATTCTCTTGCACAGTTTCTTGGTGAAAATCTTGATATGGATTATGTTGTTGTAGATAAGTTAGATGATAATCCGGAAATTGCGGAAACTATTGCATTATATGCCAAAGGTTCAATTGTACCAAATATTCGCTATGCACTGAAAGGAACACCATGCGAAAATGTAATGGGGCGGCAGCTATGCTTTTATCCGAAAGAAGTCCAGAAATTATTTCCCGATGATAAGCTGCTACTCGAAATGGGTGTAGATAGTTATATGGGAATTCCACTTTGGGATTCTTTCGGCAAGCCAATCGGTTTGATTGCCCTTATGAGCAGTAAGTCACATCCTGAAGATTCAATAGCTATCCAAGTATTGCAGCTTGTTGCTACTCGCGCAGCTGCCGAACTGGAACGCGACCGAAGTGACCGCATACTAAGAAAGCGTGAATATGAATTCCGCACTCTGGCTGAGAGTTTGCCGGATAATATCGTCAGGTACGATCGAAATGGTCGGACTGTTTACGTCAATCCGATACTTGAAAAAACCTTGGCAACCGGTGCTTCCGCTATGATTGGCACAACCATACGCGAGCTCAATCCTGATGGAAGTTTCGAATCTTATGCACAAGCTGTGGATAATGCTCTCGCCAGCGGCGAGAATAGCGAATTGGAAATTCTTGTTCCCAACCCAAACAATGAACAAATTGTTCATCAGATACGAATAATCGCTGAGCGCGACGAACAAAACAAAGTGACGAGTGTACTGGCAATCGGTCGTGATATCACCGAACGTAAACGGGCAGAAGAAACAATTAAAAAAAGTGAAGCACAACTTAACGAAGCTCAACGAATTGCTCAAATTGGCAGCTGGGAATTGGATATAGCCAACAACATTCTTAGATGGTCTGATGAAATTTTTAGAATATTCGAAATTGATCCTAAGGAGTTTGGCTCTTCCTACGAGGCATTTTTGAATGCCATTCATCCCGATGATAGAGAAGTTGTTAATACGGCATATTCAAATTCGCTTGTAAACCGTACCCCGTATGCTATAGACCACCGGCTGAGATTTGATGATGGACGGATAAAATTTGTACATGAACAGTGCGAAACAATTTATAATGAAGAAAATAAACCTCTGCGTTCTATTGGTACGGTGCAAGATATTACAGATCGTAAATTGGCAGAAGAGGCTCTTAAAGAGAGCGAAGAAAAATATAGAACATTAATTCAAAAAATTCAGACCGCTGTTATTGTTCATACTCCGGACACACAAATACTGATATGTAATCACTCAGCTGAAATATTGCTTGGACTATCGGAAGATCAATTATTAGGTAAAAAAGCAATTGATCCGGCTTGGCATTTCTACCGCGAAGATGGGACGGTTTTACCACTCGAAGAATACCCGGTTAACTATGTACTTGCAACACGCAAAGAATTAAGAAACTATGTGGTTGGAGTTCACAGAACAAATTATAAGAATGATGTTTGGGTTTTGGTAAATGCAGATCCGGTTTGGAGTAATGAAAATGAACTTACGCAGGTAATAGTAACATTCAGCGATATTACTATGCGAAAGAATGCGGAAGTTGCTTTGAAACTAAGTGAAGAACGTTATAGAACATTAGTTGAACAAGCAATGGATGGTATTTTCATTGCCGATTCTAACGGTAATTATATAGATGTTAATAGAAGCGGCTGCAATATGCTTGGTTATACACGCGATCAGCTGCTGAAATTAAGAATGCAAGATTTGATTCCTGCTGAAGAACAGCAAACTACTCCAATTCAATTTGAAAAATTACGTTCTGGAAAAACTGCATTGGCGGAGCGAAATCTTATTCGTAATGATGGCTCACTACTGCCGGTAGAAATTAGCGGAATTATGCTGCCGGACAAAAGATTCTTAGGAATTGTTAGAGATATCACCGAAAGAAAAAAGAATGAAGCTGCGCTAAACGAAAGAATTAAACACTCACAGTCATTATTAAGGCTATCCAAAAATTTAGAGTTTGCCCAAACTTATTCCCAAGCCTTAACTGCTGCTCTGAATGAAATAAAAAATATACTCGGCTACAAAACTGTATGGGTTTATCTTTTAAGCGAGGACAAGAAATATTTTAATGCTTTAGTAGCCCGTGGCGATTTTGAAGATATAGTTATGTCTCCCGAAGGCACTTTAATTCTTCCTATCGAAGGTGATAGAATGCTTGAAGAAATTGCCGAGGCAAAAGAAATAGTTATTGTTGAGGATGCTAGAGCAGATGAAAGGACCAACAAGAAAATTGTTGAAACACTGGGTAACCGTACTATCATAAACGTTCCAATTTACCTTTTGGACAAACATCTCGGTACAGTAGGCACGGGAACTTTTTCCGATGAGGGTGTTCGGATACCGACTCGCTCTGAAAAGGAATTTCTTTTAGCAATGGCAAGCCATTTAGCAGTAACACTTGATCGGTTGCATCTTCTAGTTGAGCGTCAAGAAGCGGAAAAAGCGCTTCTCCGATTAAATCGTGAACTGAAAGCAATTAGCAACTGTAACCAGTCTTTATTGCGCGCGGAAGATGAGCAATCCTTGCTTAATGAAATTTGTAGAATAATATGTGAGGAAGCCGGATATGATTTTGCATGGGTGGGCTATACAGAACATTCGGATGCAAATACAATACACCCGGTAGCTTGGGCTGGTATTGATATAGATCTTAAAGCTAAAGAAAAATTTGATTGGTCAGAGGAAATAGAATGCGGACTAAGACCAGCACAAAAAGTAATCCAGACGGGTGATATAATTTATGTTCAGGATTTTAGTTCTGATGCAAGTTTGGAATCGTGGTGCCAAAAAGCTCTGCAAAGAGGATATAGATCGGGCATGGCACTACCTCTTAAGAATGAGAATTCCCAAGTTTTTGGAGTCATATTAATTTATTCTACGAATAGGAATGTAATTACACAGGATGAAATCCGATTAATTGAAGAACTGGCTAACGATTTGGCATTTGGTATTATTACATTACAAACACGGGCAGAACGCAAGCGAGTAGAAAAGGAACTCGAGCTGCATAGAGATCACTTGCAAGAGTTGGTTAATGTAAGAACGGAAGAATTAGACAAAGTAAACAAGAAACTGATAATTGAGTTCGAGAAAGAGAAAGAGTTTGAAAGGATGCTTCAGCATTCACTCGAAAAAGAAAAAGAGTTGAGCGAACTAAAATCCCGCTTTATTTCAACAACTTCGCACGAGTTTAGAACACCTCTTACAACAGTAAGGGTTTCTGCCGAAATGATTCAGCGTTATAGGAAAAGATGGACTGAGGACAAATTGGATGTATTCTTAGACAAAATTAAAAACTCGGTTGATTACTTAACGAAACTTTTAGACGATGTATTAACCATAAGCCGTTCCGAAAGCGGAAAAATAGTTTTGAACAGAGAAGAAATTGATCTACATGAGTTTTGTCTTGATGTAATTGAAGAAGCAAAAATATCTGCAACAGAAGCACACAAATTAATTTTTAATTTCACCCTTAAAAAAATTCATTATAGACTAGACCCGAAGTTGATGAAATTCATTTTATTGAATTTACTATCCAACGCGATTAAGTACTCCCCTAAAGGAGGTAAAATAGAACTGACCATAAAGCAATTGCGAGGCAAGATGGTAATTTCTGTTAAGGATAAAGGTATTGGTATTCCAACTGACGATTTGAAACACCTATTTGAACCATTTCACCGCGCTAAAAACACTACCGATATTTCTGGAACAGGACTCGGTCTTTCTATTGTAAAGAGAGCCGTTGATTTGCATAACGGAATTATTACTGTTAAATCAGAACTAAATGCCGGAACTACCTTCACAGTTAAAATTCCGTTGGAGCAGTAGCGCAAAATATTCAATCAGAGTGCTGTTCATAGAAACTGCGAATTCGCTTTATAGATTTTTACGCAAATAGCTCAGAACATTTTTTGTAAATAGGAAAAAATCTTAATTTACACCATTCCTTTGACCAAGCAACACTTATAAATTTTTCGTGGAAGTTAAATGAAGAAGATGCTTTTTGCAGTTACAATACTTGCATCAATTGCTTTTGCTACGGATAAAGCAGATTATAATTTGATGCAAAATAAAATTGATGTAATTCACTACACTATTAATCTTAAAATCTCCGACCTATCTTTCAATATCTCTGCTAAGACGGAAATTAACTTCAGAACCGTTAGTAATCTCGAAGAATTGAAATTCAATCTGAGAGAAATGAATGTTCATTCGTGTGCTTTGGACAGCAAACCTATAGATTTTAAGCACGAAGATGGAATCTTGCAAATTTTACTCTCGGAGATAATCGAGAAGAACACAAACCATACTATTACTGTTAATTATAATGGCGCCCCTAAGAGCGGCTTGTTTGTTGGGAAAAATAAGTACCGAAATTTTTCTGCCTTCAGCGATAACTGGGCAAACTACGCCAGCTATTGGTTTCCCGCTATTGATCATCCTTCCGACAAAGCTTCGGTAACCTTTAATGTTTCTATCCCAAAGGGCTACGAAGTTATTTGTAACGGTGATTTAGTTGAGAAATCATTACTAAATCTAAATGAGACTAAATACACATACAGCATGAAGGAACCGGTTCCAACATATTGTATGGTAGTTGGAGTATGCGATTTTGCAATCACCGAAACTAAAACTGAATCCGGAATCCCAATTTTTTATTACACTTATCCCGAAGATAGTTTAAACGCAGTAAACGGTTTTAAGCGCGCAGCAGATATGGTTGTTTTCTACGAAGAAACTATTGGCTCCTTTCCCTACTCAAGACTTTCACTTGTAGAGTCATCAACAATTTTTGGCGGAATGGAAAACAGCAGCGCTATTTTCTTCACGGAAAAAAGTCCCTCTTTCACCGGTGAAAAAGATAACGAAGAAACAGTCGCGCACGAAATTGCTCATCAATGGTTTGGCGATGCTGTTACAATGTCCGATTGGTCGGAAGTATGGCTTAGTGAAGGATTTGCAACTTACTTTACTGCGCTTTACTTTGAAGCGCGCGACGGAAAAGAGCGCTTTAACAAAATCATGAATGAATACATGAGAAGTTACCGTCAAAGCACCAATTGGAAAACTCCGGTAATTCATCAAGGTTACAAAAAACTCTCAGAGTTACTTAATGTTGAGACTTATCAAAAAGCAGCTTTCTTTTTGCATGAACTAAGAAAAAAAATTGGCGATAAATACTTTTTTAACTCTGTAAGAGAATACTATAAGCGGTTTGTTCATTCCAATGCAACCACTAAAGATTTCAAAGGAATTGTTGAATCAATTTCGGGGACAAAACTTGATGAGTTGTTTACTAACTGGCTTTACTACCCCGGCTTGCCTAACCAAATTTAATCAACAAAAAACCCCGTCAATTATTTAACCGGCGGGGTTTAAAGTTTCAGATATGTATTATTGTCAGCAAGGAGATTTCATTCTTGCAACAGCGGTGTCCCAAGTTGCTTGCTGCTCAGTAGTTAACAAAGCACGAACTCCATCAAGCAATGTTTTTCTGTTAGCACACATTTGTTCTTTAACTGAAGCTGTAGCCGGATTAGTTTCAATTGCATTGCGAACTCTTTCATTCAAGTTTTTAAGCTTTTCTTCCGCTTCTCTTCTTGTGATTTTGCCATCTTTAACATCTTGGGCAATAGCTTTGCGCTGTGCATTTGCAGCATCAATAATAGCTTTGTTCGCCTCTGCAAATTCTTTTACCAGCGGTTTCATTGATTCATGATAAGCTTTTACCAAAACATCAATTTCGGTTTTTTGGCTCTCGGTTAATTTCAATTTTCTAAAGATCATGCCGAGATGTTTGTTCCAATCATATCTTGCCATCCAGCCAACTGCTGCACCATGCATCATTCCGCTGCCCGGTTTGAAATCGCCGGCATTCACAAAACTGTAGTTCAGCATTGTGGGATTTATTGAAAGGTCGGCATCAAGGGTTGCACCTTCAATTGCATTTTCAGCATCAAAATAGTCAATCATCAAGTATTGAGCTGAATCAAAATTTGTGTTAGATGGTGATGTAACTTCGTCTTGCTTATTACAGCCGGCGAGAAAAATAACCGGAAGGATTATCAATGATAAAGCGAAAAGGAATTTTAGGTTTTTCATATCTACCTCTTTTGGTTGTGCCGATTTGACAACACATCAAATTGCAGGGTTTAAAGTGCAAAGAAATATGCATGAGTTCAAAGGTTTTTACCGCCCCATTTCCCGGTTCCGCTTGGTAAAGTTCCGATCAATTATAATTGAAAATTTTTTATCTCAGTAAGGCGTTTTATATTTCGAACAAAGAACAATAAGAGAAAGAGTTTAAGATGAAACAAACAATCAATGGAATTTCCGTTAACACCTTTGGCGACCCTACAAAACAAGCTGTAATCTTTGTACACGGTTTTCCCTATGATCACACAATGTGGCAAGACCAGATTGATTTTTTACAAAAGAACTTCTTTTGCGTTGCCTATGATGTTAGAGGTTTAGGAGAGAGCGCCGTTGGCGATGGACAATATATGCTCGAGTTTTTCGTGGATGATCTCTTTACCATAATCGCGGAACTAAAATTGGTAAAACCGGTTTTGTGCGGGCTTTCGATGGGCGGCTATATTGCCTTGCGTGCTATGGAAAGAAACCAAGAATTGTTTAGCGGGCTTATACTTTGCGATACTAAGGCTGAAGCAGACGGAGATGCCGCAAAGCTTACTCGTGCGGCAAATATCAGCATGATTAATAATGAAGGCTTAGTAAAGTTTACCGATATGTTCGTAACAAATTGCTTTGCGGAGGAAACGCCTAAGCAAAACGAGAAGATGTTTTTAACCACGCTTTATAAATCGCAAAAGAATGATCCGGTAGGAGTTAAAGGATGCATCATTGCGATAATGAGCAGAACAGACACAACAAATTATCTCTCACAAATAAAAATTCCAACACTTGTTATTTGCGGCGCGTTCGATAAGCTAACTCCGGTTCCGGTAATGAGAGCGCTCGCTGAAAAAATTCCAAATTCTGAATTTGCCTCTATACCATTTGCCGGACACATGACACCGCTTGAAAATCCGGAGTGTGTGAATGATTTAATAAAGGGATTTTTGGATAGAAATTTTACTTCTTAATTACTTTTTCAATCTCTTTGAAGTTTGGATTCGGCTGAATTTTCTTTTTTATTGTGTCAATCTTGGTAACGGGGACTTTGCGTTTTAATGCCGGATTAGTATCAGCCGGAGTTTTTTCAATTACTCTTTCAATCGGTGTAAAGTAGGGATCGGCTTTGGGATTAGCTACTGCCCCTTGTGTACTTGATGGTGAAGATGGAACGTTATCTCTTGTTGTTTCGCCATCTTGTTTAGGTGCTTGATGTGAACCATCCACAGCCAGCATTACATTAACCTTTTTTGGCGCCGGCTTTGTTGTGCCGCCGCCCGGTTGCACTTGAACATCTGTTAATACTTCTTTGCCGGTTGGTTTGTTAATAGAATTATCAAATGTAACTTCCGCACCCTTTCTTGGTGTTGATTTTCCTTCTTCGATTACACTATCAACACTTTCAAAATTTTTCACTTCCGGTTTTTTAGAATAAACGTTTTCTATTTTTTCTTTTCCACTTTCCACAGCTTGCAAAACTTTTTGCTTGTACGGCAGTATTGAATCGGCAACGCCGCTTATCCCAACGAGCAAGAAACTTGTGAGTAAAAGTGATGCCGAAACCGGCAGAACTTTAGCTAAGAAGAATCTCAAACTCCTTTCCATAAAACGCGGTCCGGCACCGGCATTAGCCGCAAGAGCTTTATCAGCAGCGTTTACTCTGTTTACAAAAAACCAAAGAGAGACTGTAAGTAACCATATTACAATTACAGCAATTACAAGAAAGATCATTGCAATTTCTTTTTGAGAAATGATAAGTGAGATTACAAGTGTGCCAATAAAAAAGAAAAGAAAGAATTGCAACCTTCTTTCCAGTTGGCTTTCTAAAAATATTCTCTCTTGAAATGCGTCCCAGCTCATTTTATTCTCTGTTAATAAAATTTTACTTCGTGCGAGATGAATTTTCCATCTTCATAAATAAACTTGGCTGAAAAATGCTTGTCTTGGAAAAGCCAAGGAATAAAAATTTTGTCGCCGTCCCAAAGATTCAGATCAACAAGTTTATCGTTGGGAATCCACTCCAGTTTACCTTCGTTCGAATCAATAAGTTTCCCGCTGAACTTTGTAGATGTAAACAGAAATACATACCAGTCTTTCTTGCCGTCAAACATCGGAAACGTGATAAATCCCTTCATTTCCGGCTCAATCATCAACAAACCGCTTTCTTCTTCCACTTCTCTAATCGCACAATCTTCCGGCGATTCACCTTGCTCAAACTTTCCGCCAAGTCCGTTCCACTTCCCTTCGTGGTAATCGTTCGGTTTCTTGTTGCGAAATAACATCAGCGTTTTCCCTTCATGCATTACATAACACAACGTGGCAAGTTGTACCAAATCTTTTTCCTATTTGTTGATTGATTCTGCTAATGCTTTTGAGATTTCGTCAAGCTCTTCCAGAAACCATTTTACTTTATCTGACTTGGCACGTTTGCTATCGCGTACCAGCGCCATCCAAAGTTTTGTTTCGTTTGCAAACTTGATTGCTTCAATAGTAGAATTCGTTAAATCCTTCTTAGTTAAGGCTGCTGATGATTCTATAAACTTACTTATTACACTCGTTCCATTCTTAAACAGCTCATCATTAATTTTCTTGGAAACATCATCCTTAGGCAGCAGATCAGTGAACTCAATCAATTTTAGCGTAAAGAAATAAATTCTTTGCTTAAACTCGCTGCGAGATTTTGAAGATTCTAAAGTCATTGGCATCTCAGTCCTTGGTCAATCCAAAATAACCTTCTTTTAGGAGATAGTTTTTAACATAGTCTGTAACGCCTTCGCCTACATTCATAATCGGTTTGTCGTAACCCGCTTCTCTAATTTTTTGCAAGCTGGCTTCTGTAAAATATTGATATTTATCACGTATATCTTCCGGCATATCAACAAACTCAATATTCACCGGCTTGCCGACAGCATTAAAAAGCGCCGTTACAAGTTCAACCCATGTTTGTGCTTTACCGGTTCCGACATTAAAGATTCCATTTTTATCGGCATTATCAAGAAAGAAGAGAATCATATCAACTGCGTCTTTAACATAAACAAAATCTCTCTTCTGCTCACCATCTTTGAAATCGCTTCTGTGTGACTTGAACAATCTTACTTTCCCATGATCCCGCACTTGTTCAAATGCTTTGTGAACAACACTTCTCATATCAGCTTTATGATATTCATTTGGTCCATACACATTGAAAAATTTAAGTCCAACAACTTTGTTCATCAAACCATTTCTCTTAATCCAAGTATCAAACAAGTGTTTGGAGTAACCGTACATGTTTAACGGACGAAGTGTTTCAAGCTTAGTTTCATCGTCATCGTAGCCGTTGGAGCCATCGCCGTACGTTGCGGCAGAGGAAGCGTAGATAAAGCGTGTGCCGTTTTCTAAACAAAACTTAGCAAGTTCTTGCGAGTAGTGAAAATTATTGTCCATTAAATAATCGGCATCTTTTTCTGTAGTTGATGAACAAGCGCCGAGATGAATAATAGAAGTGATTTTGAACGGTTCATTTTTCTGAAGTATCATTGCCATGAAATCATCTTTGTGAAGAAAGTCGGCATAACTAAGTCCATTCAAGTTCATCCATTTTTCATCGCTGCCAAGCTCATCCACAATCACAATTCTGTCCACGCCCATTTGGTTTAACTTCCACACAACAGCGCTGCCTATAAATCCAGCGCCTCCGGTTACAACTATCATTATCTTCTCGATTATTTATTATATTTGAACGAAAGTTAACGATATCTCACTACTGAAACAAAACTGAAAAGAACAAAGCGGCTTACGCTTTTCTGATTCTTGATCTTAATCTTACTCATGACCTTGATCTTCTTTTTGATCATGATTAAGATAAAGAGCATGATCAAGATTTTAAAGGATGAAGATGAATACCAATTTAGAAATTTTGCAAAATATATTACGCAAAAGAATTCTCGTCCTCGATGGCTCGATGGGCGTTTTTATACAGCGCTTCAAATTAAGCGAAGAACAATTCCGCGGCGAAAAATTTAAAAGCCATCCGGTTGATCTTAAAGGCAACAATGATATTCTTGTGCTGACACAGCCGGAAATCATAAAAGGAATTCACAGAAATTATTTGGAAGCCGGCTCTGATATAATTGAAACAAATACATTCAATGGTACCGCAATTTCTCAAGCTGATTACAAAACCGAGCATATGGTTTACGAGATAAATTTTGAAGCGGCGAAAATCGCAAAGGAAGTTGCTGATGAATTCACAAAGCTGAATCCGGATAAGCCACGCTTTGTAGCCGGTTCGCTTGGTCCAACAAACAAAACTCTTTCAATCTCTCCCGATGTTAACGATCCCGGTTTCCGCTCGGTAAATTTTGATGAAGTTGCTGCGGCATTCAAAGAACAAGCCCGCGGATTGATAGATGGCGGCGCAGATATCCTTCTTGTTGAAACTATGATTGATACGCTTGTTTGCAAAGCGGCTTTATTCGGAATTATGGAACTGTGCGAAGAAACCGGCAACAATATTCCGATAATGATTTCCGGTTCTGTGATTGATATGAGCGGCAGAACATTGAGCGGACAAAACACCGAAGCATTCTGGAATTCGATTTCTCATACAAAAAATTTATTGAGTGTTGGATTAAACTGTTCTCTCGGACCGAAACAGATTCGCCCGTTTATAGAAGAGCTTTCAAAAATCGCCAATGTGTTTGTTTCACTATATCCAAATGCCGGATTGCCAAATGAGTTTGGCGGTTACGATGAATCACCAGAAGCGATGGCGAAAGTTTTGGATGAATTTGCCAAAGAAGGATTCTTCAACATAATTGGTGGCTGCTGCGGTACAACGCCAGACCACATTAAAGCCTTTGCTGAAATTGCAAAGAAATATCCGCCAAGAAAAATTCCGGCGATTCAGCCTTACTTGCGTTTAAGCGGACTCGAGCCGCTCACGCTTCGTCCCGAAACAAATTTTGTAAATATCGGCGAACGCACAAATGTAACCGGCTCAAAAAAGTTTGCGCGGCTCATCAAAGAAAATAAGTATGAAGAAGCTCTCTCCGTAGCGAGAGATCAAGTTGAAAACGGCGCTCAAGTTATTGATATAAACATGGATGAAGGCTTGATCAATTCCGAAGAAGCGATGACGAAGTTTTTGAATCTTCTTGCGACCGAACCGGACATTGCGCGGGTTCCAATAATGCTGGATTCATCAAAGTGGAGCGTTATTGAAGCTGGATTGAAATGTCTTCAAGGAAAAGGAATTGTTAATTCAATTTCGATGAAAGAAGGTGAAGATGTATTTAGACTTCACGCAAAGAAAGCATTGAAGTATGGTGCTGCTGTTATTGTAATGGCTTTTGATGAACAAGGGCAAGCCGATACATTCGAACGCAAAACTCAAATATGCAAACGCGCGTACAAAATTTTAACCGAAGAAATCGGCTTTCCGCCGCAAGACATAATTTTTGATCCAAACATTTTTGCAATTGCAACCGGAATTGAAGAGCACAACCAGTATGCAATCAATTATATAGAAGCTGTCCGCTGGATTAAAAAGAATTTGCCGCACGCCAAAATTAGCGGCGGCGTTAGTAATATCTCTTTTTCATTCCGTGGGAATGATACTGTCCGCGAAGCTATGCATTCCGCATTTCTCTATCACGCAATAGAAGCTGGAATGGATATGGGAATTGTGAACGCCGGACAACTTGCAGTTTATGAAGCAATCCCAAAGGAGTTGTTAGAAAAAGTAGAAGATGTTTTATTGAACAGAAGGTCCGACGCAACCGAACGCTTGGTTGAATTTGCAAACACCCTGACAAAAGATGTTAAGCAAGATGTTGCAGATGCCGCATGGAGACATGAAAGTGTTGAAGAACGTTTGAAGCATGCGCTCGTTAAAGGAATTGTTGAGTTTATTGATGTGGACATTGAAGAAGCCCGGCAAAAATATGTGCAGCCGCTTCAAGTAATTGAGGGACCGTTAATGTCCGCAATGAATGTTGTTGGAGATTTGTTTGGCTCGGGTAAAATGTTTTTGCCGCAAGTTGTAAAAAGTGCACGAGTGATGAAAAAAGCTGTGGCAATTTTAGAGCCGATAATAAAAGCCCCTCTCCCGCCCTCTCCCCAAAAGGGAGAGGTGGAATCTTCTGTACAAGATGAAAAGATTGGTTACAATCACTATGGTTGGCAAACAGCAGATCCAATTCTTTATGAAAAATTAAAAGAGTTTGCAGAACATAATAGGTTAAATCCGACTCCGGCAGAATTAATTCTTTGGGAACATCTTAAATCAAAACAGCTTGAGAATTATAAATTTAGAAGACAACATATAATCGGTCAATACATTGCTGATTTTGTTTGTTTGTCAGAAATGTTAATTATAGAAGTTGATGGAAGTATCCATCAGATTCCGGAAAACCAAGAACTCGATGAAATCAGAACACAGTGGCTTAACAAGCAAGGCTTTTCAGTTATTAGATTTCTTAATGATGAGATCATTAATGATCTTAAAAACGTTTTAGATAAAATTATACTTAAGCTAAAAGAGCATGATTCAAAATCTGCCCTCCCCTTTGGGGAGGGACGGGGTGGGGCTTCTGGTACTATTCTTTTGGCGACAGTTAAAGGCGATGTCCATGACATCGGTAAAAATATAGTCGGTGTTGTTCTCGGCTGTAACAACTATGATATTATTGATCTTGGCGTGATGGTTCCAAGCGATAAAATTCTTTCCACAGCAGTTGAAAAAAATGTGGACATAATTGGCCTCAGCGGATTGATAACTCCTTCACTTGATGAGATGGTTCACGTAGCTAAAGAAATGGAGAGAATGAATCTCAACATTCCTTTACTTATCGGCGGAGCCACAACTTCGCGAATTCATACAGCAGTAAAAATCGCACCGGAGTATTCCAAACCAACAATTCATGTGCTGGATGCTTCCAAGAGTGTTGGCGTTGTCAGCAATCTACTAAGCGAAGATGCCAAAGATGGTTTCGTTAACAAGATAAAAGATGAATACAAAAAGCTCCGTGAAGATCATTTCAAGAAACACTCGGAGAAGGAATATATTTCTATTGAGAAAGCCAGAGTCAATAAACTAAACTTGGACTGGGAAAGTTATTCTATTAAGAAGCCAAACAAACTTGGTGTTACCACTTTCAAAGAGTTTCCACTAAAGGAAATCCGCGCTTACATTGATTGGACACCGTTTTTCCAGACATGGGAATTGAAAGGAAAATACCCGGCAATTTTTGAAAACAAAGACTATGGAAGTGAAGCAAAGAAAATTTTTGATGATGCTAACAAACTGCTCGATCAAATTATTGAAGAGAAACTTTTAACGGCAAACGGAATTGTTGGCTTATTCCCCGCTGCATCAGTAGAAGATGATATTGAAATTTTTGCCGATGAATCCCGGAAAGGAATACTTGCTGAACTTCACACAATACGTCAGCAGTCAATTAAATCGGAAAGGTTGCCGAACATTGCGCTTGCGGATTTCATCGCGCCTAAAGAATCAAATGTAAAAGATTACATCGGCATGTTTGCAGTTACAACTGGAATTGGAATTGAGAAAATGATTGAGAAGTTTGAAAAAGATCATGACGATTACAATTCAATAATGACGAAAGCAATTGCAGATAGACTAGCGGAAGCATTCGCTGAATTGCTTCACGCAAAAGTGAGAAAAGAAATTTGGGGCTATGCCTCAGAAGAAAATTTGCCAAACGATAAATTGATTGCTGAAGAATACGCCGGCATTCGTCCTGCACCAGGTTATCCAGCTCAGCCAGATCATACAGAAAAATTAAAAATCTGGAAATTGCTGAATGTTGAAAGTGAGACTTCAATTTCGTTAACGGAAAGCTTAGCAATGAATCCGGCGGCATCAGTTTGCGGTTTATATTTTGCTCATCCTCAATCAAAATATTTTACTGTTGGAAAAATCAGCAAAGACCAGGTTGAAGATTACCACAAGCGTAAAGGAATCAGTTTGAAGGAAGCCGAGAAATGGCTTCGCCCAATTTTGAATTATGATGAAAGTGAATAATGAATAAACCTTTCCGTCCCGGCAACATAGGCGCTCTAATGGATGAATACGAGCGCGCATCGAACGATTTGAGAAAACTCATCTTGTCGTTCACTCAAGAAGAGTTTGGAAAAATTCTTGATGACAAAACAGATGACGAAGACTGCCGCTCTATTCAGACAATCATGAATCATGTTGTAGCCGCCGGATACAGATACTTAAATCAAATAAATGTTTTTCTAAAACAAGAGCAGATCACTCCGAACTTTCAAGTTACTTCCCCCCTTTCAGCAATTAGAGAATTTGATAAAATGCTGTCGCTTACAAGTGAAGCTGTTAAAAACAATCTTGCTATGAGCTACGAAGAAGTTTTATCAACAAGAATGGAAACACGCTGGGGATTATATGATATTGAAATGATGCTTGAACATGCAATAGTCCATATTCTCCGGCACCGCAGACAAATAGAAAAACTAACTCAACAAAATAACCCGTAATAGAACGGAGTTCGTATGAAACAAAGATTGCTCGCAGTAATGTTTTTCGGTTTTGCATTTATCCTTTTCGCACAGGAAAAAATAGATTACCAAATGATGCAGCGCATCAGGCAAGAAGGGATGCAAAATTCCAAAGTGGCGGAATTAATGAGCTACCTTTGCGATGTTTACGCGCCAAGACTTGCCGCTTCTCCCCAATACCGCGATGCCGGCAAATGGGCGGTTTCAAAACTTACAGAGTTTGGCTTAGAAAAAGCCGGACTCGAAAGCTTTGGCGCACTTGGACGCGGGTGGGAATTGAAAAAGTTTTACGCAGCAATGACATCGCCACAATACATGCCTCTAATTGCATATCCAAAAGCCTGGACGCCCGGACTTGAATCCACTTTGAAAGGCAACGCAGTTTTAATGGATATCAAAACAGAAGCCGATATGAACGCCTTCAAAGGGAAGTTGAAAGGCGCAATCGTTCTAACAAGAGGTGAACAAGATGTACCGCTTTCACTTGAGCCGGACGGAAAACGTTATACTGACGAAGAATTAGAAAAATTAAAATTAGCTCAAGATGGCGGCGGAAGAAATCAGAATGCAGATCAGTTTGCAATTATGCGCGCGCAAAGAGAACTTCAAACAAAAGTTGCTAAGTTTATTAAAGATGAAGGCGCAGCAGTTTTGTTAGAACCAAGCCGTGGAAAACATGGAACAATTTTCGTTCAGGGTGGCGGTTCTTACAGAAAAGGTGCTGAAGTTCCTCTTCCTCAAATTGTAGTTTCGGTCGAGCAATACAATAGAATGGTTCGCATTCTTCAAAAGAATATTCCGGTTGCGCTTGAACTTGAAATACAAGCAAACTTTGTTGATACAGATTCGCTCGGTTATAATGTTATCGCGGAAATCCCGGGCACGGATAAAAAGTTGAAAGATGAAATTGTAATGCTCGGCGGGCATTTTGATACATGGCACGCTGGTACCGGCGCTACTGATAATTCATCCGGCAGCGCTGTTGCGATGGAAGCTGTTCGTATTCTTAAATCGCTTGGTGTTAAACCACGCAGAACAATCCGCATTGCATTGTGGGACGCTGAAGAAGAAGGTTTAATTGGTTCGCGCGGTTATGTAGCAAATCATTTTTTTGACAGAGAGAAAAAAGAAAAAAAGCCGGAGTATGATAAACTTGCCGCATATTTCAATTATGATAATGGTTCCGGTAAAATCCGCGGCATTTATACGCAAGGCAATTTTGAAGTAATGCCGATTTTTGAACAGTGGCTAAAACCGTTTAACGATCTGGGAGCTTCTACAGTTACATTTAGGAATACAGGCGGCACAGATCATCAATCTTATGATGGAGTTGGCTTGCCCGGCTTCCAATTTATTCAAGATGAATTAGAATATGATACAAGAACTCATCACTCAAATATGGATGTGTATGACCATACGGTTCGTGCGGACTTAATTCAATCGGCAACAATTATGGCGGCTTTTATTTACAATGCTGCTATGCGCGATGAAAAACTGCCGAGAAAATATTTTGATCCGAATGCAGTGCAACAGCGCAGACCAATGTTCTAGTGAGTGCCTAAGTAACTGAGTACCTAAGTGCCTAAGAAAAGATTTTAAAATACTCAGGCACTAAGGAGCTTAGGAACAATTCGCAGATTAAGTTGGAGTAACAAATGGGACTATTTCAAAAACCGGACATTCAATTTTCTAATGAATCCAGTCAGTACAATATGAATGAGAAAAGAATCACTTGTCCCCATTGCGGGAACGACCGGTTCTTTCAACTGCCGAATATTTTACTAAACACGCCCGGCATAACATTCTTTGGTTTCGATTGGGCAAACAAAACCGCCTCTGTATTAATTTGCGATAGCTGCAGCAGAATGGAATGGTATTTAAGAACTCCAAATCAGTTAGACTAATTTTAGGTTTGCAGACTTTATAACATCAAATCATAGTTCAGAAAGGGACTTATGAATAGAAATGAATTACTCGAATTGTATTCGAATGCGTATAACAATTTGATAGCAGCGCTAGAAGAAATTCCGAAAGAAATGTGGCAATACAAACCGGCACCAAATAAATGGAGTGTTCACGAGGTTCTAATTCACATTGCAGATAGTGAAGCGAGTAGCTTTGTCCGCGCACGAAAAATTATCTCTGAATCTGGATCTACAATTATGGCTTATGATGAAAATGCTTGGGCTGTAAAGCTGAATTACCATAATCAAAGTATAGAAGATTCGCTGGAACTTTTCCGTCAACTTAGAATGATGACTTATAATGTTATCAAAAATTTGCCGGAAGAAACTTGGCAAAACTTTATCTTTCATCCTGATAATGGTAAAATGACTCTCGAAGATTGGCTTAAAGTTTATGCCGATCATATCCCGGTTCACATAAATCAGATAAAACGAAATTTCAACGAATGGAAGAAACTCAATTCATAAATGCAAAAGCAGTTAGGAGGATTTTTAATGAAAAGATTTTTTGTAGCTCTACTTTTGTTTGCTGTATCAATTCAGTTTGCGCAAGGAATAGAATGGATAAAAGCCAATTACACTAAAAAGGAATACAAGATTCAAATGCGTGACGGAGTGAAATTATTCACTTCGGTTTACACTCCTAAGGACACAAGCAAAACTTATCCAATCATTATGATTCGTACACCTTACACGGTTGCGCCATACGGAGAAGATAAATTTCCCGCTAACTTAGGTCCTAACGAGGAACTGGCAAGAGCCGGTTACATTTTTGCATATCAAGATGTGCGTGGACAGTTTATGAGCGAAGGCAAGTATGATAACATGCGCGCTTACATTCCAAACAAAAAAAGTTCGGCAGAGTTTGATGAATCCACCGACGCTTACGATACAATTGATTGGTTGGTACAAAACGCTAAACACAATAATGGCAATGTTGGTATTTGGGGAATTTCATATCCAGGCTTTTATGCGGCAATGTCGTTGTTAAATTCTCATCCGGCATTAAAAGCTGTTTCTCCGCAAGCACCAATTGCCGATTGGTTTGCCGGAGACGATATGCACCACAATGGAATTCTTGCTCTCTCAATGGCTTTTAATTTTCTGTCTAATTTTGATTTTCCGAAAGATACTTTAATAACAGATTGGGTTCCCGGTCCGCAGTACGATTCGCCCGATATGTATAATTTCTTTCTGAATCTTGGTTCGGTTGCTAACGCAAACAAAAAATATTTACATGGCAAGTATAAGTTCTGGAACGCTGTGACCGAGCATGGAACTTATGACGAATTTTGGAAAGTGCGCTCAAATCTATCACACTTCAATAATATCAAACCGGCAGTATTAATCGTCGGCGGATGGTATGATTCCGAAGATCTTTATGGACCGCTTAATATTTATCAATCTATCGAAAAGAAAAACACAAACAACAATACTCATCTGGTTATGGGTCCATGGAGCCACGGCGGCTGGGCAAGAACAGACGGCGCTTCCTTCGGCGATATTAAATATCCTGAAAGTACCAGCGCTACGTACAATAAGAATATCATTACACCATTCTTTAATTACTACTTAAAAGGAACCGGAACAATAAATCTTGCCGAAGCAGTTACATACAGAACCGGCAGCTACGAATGGATTAATTACGATGAATGGCCTCCGGCAAACAGAGAAAATAAAACTCTTTTCTTAGCGCCAAACAAAAAATTAAGTTGGAATAAACCTGTTGAAGAGAAAAATAATTTTGAAGAATACTTAAGCGATCCGAACAAACCTGTTCCATATACAGCAAAGTTTTACGATTCGCAGCAAGCGTATTTAAGAACATACATGAATGAAGATCAGCGCTTTGCATACAGCAGACCGGATGTTCTTTCCTTTTCAACAGAAGCTTTGGAAAACGATGTAGTTATTGCCGGACCAATCACTGCAAATTTATTTGTATCAATTACCGGAACAGATGCCGATTGGATTGTTAAAGTGATTGATGTCTATCCGGATTCAACAAAAAATATTTCCAGAGCTGCGGATGCTGCCGAAATGGGAGGTTATCAGAATTTAGTCCGCTTCGAAGGAATGCGTGGGAAATTTAGAAACAGTCTTGAAAAACCGGAGCCGTTTGAGCCAAACAAAATTACGAACGTTAAATTCACACTTAACGATATTGATCATACTTTCCGTAAAGGACACAGAATAATGGTGCAGATACAAAGTTCCTTCTTCCCTTTCTTCGACCGGAACCCGCAGAAGTTTTTGGATATCTACAACGCGAAAGATGAAGACTTCCAAAAAGCTACTCATAGAGTTTATTTTTCGGAGAAATATCCAACATCAGTTAGTTTTGGCGTAGTTAAGTAGAGAATTCAAAGGAAATTTTTTTTATGTTGCGGTTAAATTATTTGAGGCAGAGATGAAAAGGACATATTTAGTTTTATTCTGCGCAGCACTACTTTCCGGAACCATCTTTTCTCAGTCACTTTCTTTTGGTCCGCAGTTTGGGTTTGTAAAAACCAAAGACGCCGCAAAATCTGTTATGATGCCCGGCGGCGCAATAAGAATTAATCTCGGCGGTTTGGGAATTGAAGGCGCCATGTATTACAAGAAAGATGATTATAATTATACTATTGGCACAACAACTTCTACTATAACAACCAAAACATATCCAATAATGCTAACCGGTCTTTTCAAAATTCTACCCATTGCTCACGCCGAAGTTGGTATTGGCTGGTACAACACAAAAATTGATTACTCAAAACTTTCTACGGCATGGGCTTCAATCAAAGAAGAAACTAAGACTGATTTTGCTTACCACGTAGGTGCTGGAGCTGAGATACCGGTCGGCAGTTTTATTATCACCGGCGACGTGCGTTATGTTTTTTATGAATTGAAATTGGATGAGTTGACACAGCCGAAAAATCTTAAAAGTGATTTCTACGCCATTATGGTTGGCGTAATGCTAAAATTATAATTTATCGCAGAGGAACTATGATATTCGACAATCTAAAAAACGCTCACTTATATTTTTCTTTAGGTGAAAAAATTCAGAAAGCTCTCACCTATTTGCAGACTACAAATTTCTCAACTGTTGAACCGGGTACATACGATATAGACGGAACCGATGTGTACGCAATTGTCAGCGAATACAATACCAAACCGCTAAGCAGCGGAAGGTGGGAAGCTCACAAAAAATATATTGATGTTCAGTATGTTTTTGAAGGGAAAGAGAAAATAGGTTTTACCGAATCGAAAAAAGTGATGCTGCTGGAAGAATATGATAACCGCAAAGATGTTGCAATCTATAAAGGCGAAGGACATTTTTTGAATGCCGAAGAAAACCATTTCTTCATTTTCTTCCCTACAGATATTCACATGCCGGGCATAGCGATTAATATTCCCAAAGCTGTAAAGAAAGTTGTCGTTAAGGTTAGCACAGATTTCATAGAGCCGCAAGAAGAAGCGATGCAAGAAGTAGAACAGGTAGAAGAGACCCCGCCGCAATTAGAAGAAACTCCTCCGCAAGCGGAAGAAAGCTCATCACAAGTTAGTGAATAAAAAAAGACCGGCTTTTGCCGGTCTTTTTTTTGTAGATAAATCGTTTGACTATTTTATTTCAAGAAGTTCTACTTCAAAAATTAATAATGATGCCGGAGGAATTGCGCCTTCTCTTCCATCTTCACCGTAAGCTAAATCGTAAGGAATGTAAAATTCGAACTTATCGCCAACATGCATAAGCTGTAAACCTTCTGTCCAACCTTTAATTACTTGGTTCAGCGGAAACTCAGCCGGCTGATTTCTTTGTACCGACGAATCGAATACTTTTCCATCAAGGAATTTTCCGGTGTAATGAACTTTAACTGTGCTTGTATCTTTTGGAGAAACTGTTCCGGTACCTTTGGAAATAACTTTATACTGCAAACCGCTGGCAGTAACCATAACGCCTTCGGCAGTTTTATTTTTAGCTAAGAAAGCACCGCCTTCCAATTTATTCTTTTCAATAAGCGGAGCCATTTCTTCACGTTTTCTTGCTTGTTCAGCTTTCATTTGTTCAGAACGGATAGCATTCATTCTATCATTAAAACCCATCATAGCTTTCTGCATTTCTTCAGGTGTACATTTTGAGGTTCCGGCAAGTCCATCTTTCATTCCGGCAAGCAATATATCAAAATTGATTTTCATGTTAGGGTCTTTAAGATTCATAGCAAGATTCTGCCCGATTGCATAGCTAACCGAATCATCCACAGTTTTAATTTCTACCATTACATTTTCCTTCTTAGGTGAGTTATCTTTTTTTGCGGCTGGTTTCTTTTGAGCCGTAGAAACTGTTACAACCATTAACAACAGTAAGAGTACGTTCAAGTATTTCATTGTTTCTCCATCTTCTTTTATGATTTTCGGGTGGTGAAAATAAGCCCATCAGATTTGATAAGCAAATTGACTATTCCCCCTCATTTATATAATATTTTGGGAATTGTCATATTGAGTCCCGGTTTTTGGGACGAAATATCAAAGCAACGGGACAAAGTTATTGTCAATATTTACGCAATCAGCTAATTTGTTTTGTAAACTTTGGAGTATAAGACCATGAGACGCGTTTTTTTGTTCCTATTAGTTTTTTCCTTGTCAGTATCCGCACAAACATATTTATCATCCTCTCCTCTGGCACATACATATTCAATCGTAGCGTTCGATCCCGAAACCGGAGACATGGGCGTTGCAGTGCAATCCCATTGGTTTTCCGTGGGCTCGATTGTTACCTGGGGCGAAGCCGGGGTTGGTGTTGTTGCAACTCAGTCTTTTGTTAATCCGGCATTTGGACCGGATGGTTTAGCACTTCTTAAAGCTGGTAAATCTCCTCAAGAGACTGTTGATGAATTGATAAAGAAGGATGAAGGAAGAGATGTGCGCCAGCTTGCTATTCTTGATTCCAAAGGAAGAGTTGCGACATGGACCGGCAAAAAATGTATTCAAGCTGCCGGGCATATTACCGGGACAAATTTTTCCGTTCAAGCAAACATGATGTTGAATGACAAAGTTTGGGGCGCAATGAATGAAGCATTTACTAAAGCCAAAGGAAACTTGGCTGAGAGAATGATGGCAGCACTCGAAGCGGCGCAAAGTGTTGGCGGAGATATACGCGGAAAACAATCTGCGGCAATGCTTGTTGTACGCGCTAAATCAACAGGAAAGGTTTGGGAAGATAGATTAGTTGATCTGCGAGTTGAAGACAGTACCGAGCCGTTGAAAGAATTGAGACGATTAATAAATGTTCACTCGGCTTACGGACATATGAACAATGGCGATTTAGCTGTTGAGAAAAATGATATGGCAAAAGCAATGCAAGAATATTCATCCGCGATGAAAATGTTTCCTCAAAATCTTGAAATGAAATACTGGACAGCTATTACGTTAGCCAACAAAGGCAAAATTGATGAAGCGCTTCCAATGCTTAAAGATATTTTTAAGAAAGATAAAAACTGGAAAACATTAACTGAGCGTCTTGTTCCGGTTGGATTGTTAACTGTAAGCGAAGAAGATTTGAAAAAGATTTTGAAGTAAGTAAATTCTGAACGCCAGCCTTGTCAAGCATTGGCGAGGCTGGAAGTGAAGAATCTCTGACATAATTTCCAACAGATTCTTCGCTTCGCTCAGAATGAAATATCAAAACGGGAACTCCTCTTTCAAATCTACTTTTTGCTGTTCTTTCAGTTCTGTGTTTTTCTCTGCAAGCAGATGAACTGAATTCCCCTCAATATAAATTGCTTTGTACGGTGTAACCGGACAAGCGAACTCGCACGCGCCGCAGCCAATACAATATTTATCGCGCACTTCCGGTATTACAAGTTTGCCTTCGTAAGGAATCATGTGTACGGCTTTGGTTGGGCAATGTTCCGAGCACGCGCCGCAATCTGTCTTCTGAGTTTTTACAATGCAGTTATCTTCAACAAACTTTGCCTTGCCAAGTTGTACTAGTTTTTTCTTCTCAAGTTCAACCGGTAGAATTGCGCCGGTAGGACAAACATCTCCGCAGATTTTACATTCAAAATTGCAGAAGCCGGCAATGTTATCTAACCGCGGCTGAAGCATTCCGGTAAAACCATACTCTAAAAACGACGGCTGCAATACTTGCGTTGGGCAAGCGCTAACACACAAATGGCAAGCTGTGCATTTTGCGTTAAACCGGTCAATGCTTACTGAGCCGGGCGGCGATACCGCAACCTTTCTGAAAACCGGAACAGTGCTCGGCTTTGTAACTTTAATTTTCTTTTCAACCTGCGCGGCTATTGCGGAGAATGATAAAAGATAGAGAGAAGTTTTTGTTAAAAAATCTCTTTTCGAATTGTTAAGCTCTTCTTTCTCCCCTTTGTTCTTGCTGAATGCGAACGTGTAGGTAATTCCTTCAGTCGGACAAGTAGTTAAACAGTTGAAGCAGTTAACACACCGCGTAACATCTATCTTCTTGTTATCGCTGTCTATACAGTTTGCTTTGCATTCTCTTGCACACGCTCCACACTTCAAACAATCTTCCTCTTTTATAATTACTCTAAACAAAGAAAGTTTGGATAAATAACCGAGAAGTGTTCCAACCGGACAAATTGTGTTGCAGTAAAGTCTTCCCTTCTTCCACGCCATTACAAAAATCAAAACAAAAAAAGCTAAGGTGATTGCAAATGGAATTATGTGGAAAGCTTTTAGATCAAAAGGAAAGAGCCAGTAAACTTTTGCGGAGTCTAAAACATAAGCCGCCAGGTTATTCATCCAGACTAAGATTGGTCTAAAGAAATTTCCGGCAAATCTTCCGTAGATGCTGTAAGGGTCTAAAAGATTAATTACTACCGCGCTTCCAAGAATAAAAACAACAACCACTAAAGTAAGTAATGAAAGACGAAGCGCCCGGTATTCTGTTAAATAGTTGGAGCGGCGTTTCTTTTTCTTCTTGAATCTCCCGGCTATGTTGTTAATTACATCTTGCAAAGTACCGAGCGGACAAATGCTTGAACAGTAAACTCTTCCGAATAAAATTGTAAGTAGTAAGATTATAAGAAAGCCGAAGGTTGTAAAAGAGAGAACAGTTATAAACTTTAGAACTAATGGAACGAACTGAAGAAACACAATTTTGTTTGATACTTCCGGGGTAATGAGATTGAAAATATCAACAAACAAAAAAGTAGTTGCGATAAAAAATATTAGCGAGACAGCAATCCTAATTTTCCGGAGAAGAGGTGAATTCATTTCGTCATCACTTTCTACAAAATGATCCGCTTAATATTCAGTTTGGATAAATCCATTTTGCCGGTTCCCATCGAGTCGGCAATCTTAATGTAACTAACATCGGATGGTTCTATACCAAACATTTTTGCCGCCGCCGCATCCGCTACAACCATGTCTGTGCAGAGAATCTGAGATTTCATTACGGCAACATCGGCAGTAGATACACCGCGCGGACCGTTTTGCTTCATCATATAATAAGCATCTACAATATTTAGCGTTGGTTTTTTGTTGTACGTTGCATAATCAGCAATGCACTGATGTAAATCGTTGCGGTGCCAATAACCTCTATCCCAAACAACGCCCATCATGTTCTTCATGCAAAGAGAAAGTTTTGTTGAACTATGACTTTTGAGAATCGGCATATTGATGAACACATCGGAATCGAGAACAAGTTCGTGAACTTTAGCTTTGGTAAGAGACTTTCCGGCATTGATAGAAACTTCTTGATACATGCTCTCGCTGCCGCCGGTAACTATAGTTCCACCGGCATCTTTAACCGCTTTTTCAATTCCACTGTTTGCGTAACTGCGTTTCCAGTCATCGCATGTATGATCAAACACGTAAACTTCCTTTGCACCGGCATCAAAACAATGTTTTATTACACGCGAAACTAATTTTGGATGTGTGTTTGCGCCGCGTTCAGGTACCGCATCCCAGCCAATGTTTGGTTTAACTAAAACTTTTTGGTTTTTCTTAACAAAGTTTTTTATTCCTCCGAGCTGCTTGATCGCTTCATCAAACATTGCATCCGGCTCGCCACCTTTAATTGCAACTAAATCAAATGCCGGTGGAGTTGTAGAACTTGTTCGTGCAAAAATATTTCCGTAAACACCCGGCAATGTAACAGAAGCACCGGCTAACAATCCGGATTTAAGAAAGTCTCTGCGTCTCATGCTGTCTCCGTAAAAAATAACTCAATAATTTTGTGGCAACATATCAATATGCTATCTTGTATTCAAGAAATTAATCGAGGTATTAATGAAAACTGTTGCTTTCCCAATTGAGAAGAAAAACATTAAAGACATTTTGTTCGATTTAGCCGCGCTTGCATTTATAACATTAACACCGGCTTTATCACATATAAGCACAGTTCCGGTTTACCTTTTAGAACCAATGAGAATTGTTTTGTTACTCAGTTTGGTTCATACATCAAAAAGGAATACATATTTACTGACAATTGCGTTACCACTGTTTTCTTTTCTGATTTCGTCACATCCATCTTTCTTTAAGGCTACGTTAATCTCATCAGAGTTAGCTTTGAATATTTTCTTGTTCTTTTACTTGAGCAAAATCTTAAATAACTATTTTGGCGCGGCTTTGGTTTCTATTATAGCAAGCAAGATTTTCTATTACGTAGTAAAATTTGGAATGCTGCAAACCGGTTTGCTTGGCGGTGAATTAACCGCATCGCCAATTTGGCTGCAAGTAATTCTAAGTTTGGTTTTTGCCGGTTATGTTGGCTGGTTCTTCAAGAAAAAAATTCAACTCTAAAAATTTTCGAGAACGTAGGGCTTACAACTCTACGTTCTTCGTTCTACACTCTTCACTCTTCTATCGTGCTGCAAATGCTATCCGGTGTGTCACGGTAATAAACGTAAGTTGGAAAATTTACCTTCTCAATTCTGTAATACTTCTCCGCTCGCTCAAAGAAATCGGAATCATCACTGTACTTCAAATCATGAAATCCACCCAACTCAAGGAACATAGTTCGTTTGCCAAAGAATGTTCCGCCAACCACACATTCGGAAAGATGAATCTCGCGCGATAGATCGTTTTTGTCTTTTACGTAAGGATGACCAATTATCTCAACTCCGCCATGAATCATATCCACTTGAGGATTTTGCCTTAGAAAATTTACTCGCTCTTCCAGATATGTTGGTTTGTATTCGTCATCGCTGCCGAGGAAAGAAATATATTCACCCGCTGCTGCAAGCAAACCAGCATTTTGAGAAAGTGGGGGGCGGCGGTTCGAGTGTTTCATGTAGCGGATATTTTCATGTTTGAGCAAATAAGAATTCACAATAGGAAAAGTTTCGTCCAAGCTTCCGTCATCAATGATTAACAACTCCCAATCGGTAAAGGTCTGGCTAATGACAGAATCAACAGCACGAGAAAGCAGCCCTTCTCTATTAAATGTGGGGAGAATTATTGAAACAACAGGCTTAAAAGTTTTGTAAACTTGCATAGAAATCAATCTTGTATTGTGGATGACCGGTCAAATATAGTTTTTTTATTGTTCGTTTTTTTGATAATTTCACCACCCAAGTTGAAGATTCACCTAATAAAAATGAGCCGAAAAGAGCAGAAAAATTACTTCGAAATCCTCAAACGGTATGAAAGAAAGTTTGAGCCCAAAGAAACTGAAATGTACAAAATTTTGGTTATGAGAAATAAGGATGACGAGGATTTAGATAAGCTGGCAATGGATAAACTGAGGCTGCTATACGAGAAATATCACGTTAATAGAGAAAGAAAAAATTACGACCACCTCTTCAAGAAGCCCGAAGAGAATTCCGAAAACCAATAGAATTTTTCCGGTGAACTAATGAGTCAAAAACTACTTAACAGAATTTTTGCGGCAATAGTGTTTGCTGTTTCCGCGTTCACATTTTTTTCAACTGTACAGCCTACACTTTCGTTTTGGGATTGCGGCGAGTTTGCTGCATCATCTTACTTGATGCAAGTCCCTCACCCGCCGGGAACGCCTTTCTTCCTTTTAATCGGAAAACTTTTCTCGCTGCTTCCAATTTCCGATGACATCGGTTTTAGAATTAACACTGTATCGGTTCTTTCAAGCGCGTTCACAGTTTTATTCTTGTACTTAATCATTGTTAAAGTAATACTCGCTTACTGGAAAAAAGAACTCACCTCAGTTTTTGACGGGCTTACAGTTTACATTCCGGCAACTATCGGCGCACTTTCACTTACATTCAGCGATACATTCTGGTTCAGCGCGGTAGAGTCCGAAGTTTACGCTTTCTCAATTTTCTTTATCGGCTTTATTGTTTGGTTAATGCTTCTTTGGAATGAAAAAGCTGACGAACCCGAAAGCGAACGTTACATCGTAATGATATTCTATCTAATCGGTCTTTCTACCGGCGTTCACCTAATGTCTGTACTCGCAATTGTTTCTGTTGTAATGGTTATTTACTTCAGAAAATATTTAACTGATGAAGCGGTTCTTAAGAAAACCGGAATTTATTTTATTATTCATTCAGCAATAATCCTGGTTATTGGTGTTTTGATGTGGGGCTCTCAAACCGGTCAGATTCCACCATCACCGGAAGAATATCAAGCTGTTGATTCACGCTTCTTAATGATATTTGTTGCCGTCAGCTTAATTTTCATGGGAGTTCTTTACAAGAAAATCATCATCAAAAATTCCTTCTACTTGCCAATCATTGCCGGTGGAGTTGCACTTGTTGCTGTTTATCCCGGGCTTGTAAAGTATTTAACAAAAGTTGTATCCATGATTGGCAGAGATAGTTTAACTCTTGGTGTTGTTGGCCTTTTCGCAATTATTGGCGCAACTATTTATGGAATTTTCTGGACGAGCGAAAATCAAAAGCTAACATCAAACTTAGTTTTGAAATGTTTGTTGTTCGGAATTCTTGGTGTTACTACTTATTCGCAAATTCTAATTCGCGCTAATCTTGAACCGCCGTTGAATATGAACAGTCCTAAAACATTTTCCGAATTGGAATCTTACCTCAACCGTGAACAATATGGCGATTTCCCGATTTGGAAAAGAAGATATACCAGTGAGCCGCATCAGCAAAAAGTTTATACTGATTACAAGAGCGATTTGGATTTCGTATGGACTTACCAAATCAATCATATGTTTAACAGATACTTATTCTGGAACTACATCGGCAGAGAATCTAATTATCAAGATGCCGGAGTTAAATGGTCCCAGTTCTTAGGAATTCCTTTTCTTGTCGGATTGTTCGGGCTCTACTTCCACTTCCGCAAAGATTGGAAAATGGCTTCCGTCTTTATCGTGATGTTCATCTTTCTCGGTTATCTAACCGCATTTTATCAAAACCAGCAAGAGCCGCAGCCACGAGAACGGGATTACTTTTATGTTGGGGCGTTTTTCGTTTTCTCTCTTTGGATTGGACTTGGCGCGCGGGGAATGATAGAATTGATACAAGAAAAGTTTGCTCAACAAAATTTACTTAAACCGGTTATCATTGCATTCTTTGCGTTAGGGTTGATCGCGGTTCCATTCAACATGGCTAAAGGCGGATGGTTCTGGCATGACCGTGCAAGAAATTATGTTCCGTGGGATTACGCTTACAATATGCTTCAAAGCGTTGCGCCAAATGCAATCATATTTACCAATGGCGATAACGATACTTTTCCTCTTTGGTATTTGCAAGATGTTCAAGGAGTTAGACGCGATGTTCGTATTGCTAACTTGAGCTTGCTTAACACACCATGGTATGTTAAACAGTTAAAGAACACAACCCCGTTCGGAACGGAAAAGATAAATATCAGTTTTATGGATGAAGAGATTGATCAGCTTCAGCCAGTTCGCTGGGAACCGCAAGAAGTTTCTATACCGGTTTCTCAAGAAATTATTAAGCAATTTAGTGTTACAGACAGCTCGATTGTTAAAGATGGTAAACTGAAATGGACGATGCAGCCGCCGGCACAGTTTGGAGATGTCCAAGCAGCACGTGTTCAAGATTTAGTTGTGCTTGATATTATTGCTCAATCAGAATGGAAACGCCCGGTTTACTTTGCCGTAACAGTATCCGATGATTCCAAAATTAGTTTAGAAGATTATTTAATAATGGAAGGAATGGCATGGCGTGTTGTTCCAAAGAAAAATCCTTCCAAGCAGCTTGAATACATAGATGAAAAAATCATGCGCGCTCAACTGATGGATGAGCCGAGTGATTACAGTTCTTCTTACAGACCTGGATTCAAATTCCGGGGATTGAATGACTCGACTATTTTCTTTGATGAAAACCATGAACGCTTAGTACAGAATTACAGAAATGCTTTCATCAGGTTAGCGCTTAACTATCTCTATACAGATAAGAATAACGCCAAAGTGGTTGAAACATTAGATAAAATGGAATCCAAAATTCCGCGAGCGGTTATTCCAATGGATTATAGAATTAAGCATGATGTTGCCAAAGTATATTTCAATGCCGGTGCATTTAAGCAATATGAAGCTTACGCCAAAGAAGTAATTGCCGCAGCTAAAGAAAAACTTGTTTTAGACCCAAGAGATTTTAACAGCTGGTATAATTCATACGATTTGTTGTTAACTCATTACGAAAATCTGGGTAGATATAAAGAAGCTCTGGCGGTAGTTCAGCAGCTAAAAACATACGTGCCGAATGAACCAAGCATCATCCAGCTTGAAGAGCGTTTCCAAAAACTTGTTGGCGGCGCCAAGAGTGAAATAGCTCCGCAAAAGTTAGAGAAGAAGAATTAACCTTTACGCCGGCAAGAAACCTTGCCGGTCTTTTTTTAACTCATCTTAACTTTATGAAAATATTAATTATTGCATTATCCGGCATTGGCGATGCTCTAATGTTTACGCCGGCATTAGTTAAGCTCCGTGAAGCAATGCCCAGCGCGAAGATTGATGCACTAGTTATGTTCAGAGGCGTTAAGGATGTTTTCGAAAAACTTCCCCAGATTAATCAAGTTCACTTTTTCGATTTTATAAATGCGCGTAAAAGCGATTCCCTATTCTACATTCTTTCGCTTAGGAAAAAGTATGATACAACTTTCAGCGTCTATCCGTCCAACCGTAAAGAATACAATTTGATGAGCTTTTTGATTGGCGCTAAATTCCGATTCGGCGTTCGCTACTTAAGACAAGATTTGCTCAACCTTGGTTTTTTGAATAATACAAGGTGTGAGGAAGATGATACGCTTCATAACGCGGAAGAAAATTTCCGCATGGTTGAAAAGCTTCTCGCAGAAACCTTTGACAGCATTCCTCCGCTGGAATTTTGCTTAGAGGAAGATGATCTTCTTTATTATTCCGATTTTCTGAATGAAAAACAAATTAAGCGGGAAGATTTTGTTGTTGGTTTTCATCCCGGCTGTAATACTCTTAAGAACCACGATAAACGCCGTTGGGAAGTTGAAAAATTTGCGGAGTTGGCAAAACTTCTAATTAAAAATCACAACGCTAAAGTTTTAGTTTTTGGCGGAAGCGAAGAACAGCACCTTAAAGACGAAATTGCCTCACTTGTTAATTCACCCAATTTAATTCCCGTTCATACATTGAGTCTAACAAATACTGCCGCTGTCATGAAGCGTTGCAACATTTTTGTTTCAAACGATTCCAGCTTAATGCATGTTGCGGCGGCGCTTCAGCTAAAAGTTGTAGCTATAATTGGTCCTACAAACGAGAAGTACATAGCACCATGGAAAACCCGGCATGAAATTGCATCATTAAATTTGGAATGCGCGCCTTGCTTTTTCTATTCCCCAAAACCTCTTTCTTGCAGCAGAAAAGATGTACAGTTCAAATGTATTAAAGAACTTTCTGTTGAATTAGTTTACGAGAAGATTAGAAAGTTGTTATAAGTCTTTTCGGATGACTCTCTTTTTTTTGCGCGCTTGGCGTTTTCTTTGCGACTTTGCGTGGTGATGCTTTTTCTCGCAATTACAGCTAAAACTATTTTAGCTTTCCCACAATGTATTGAGCGCAAGATTCAACATCTATAAAACATTTTAGCAAACCGGTTTTTCTTTTTTCCTTTTCAATTTGCTTTTCCATTACCGGTACAATTTCATTCCACAACATTCCTTGACAAGCAAAAGGTTTTTCTTCAATTATATTCTTGTTCATATACTCCCAAACAAGTGATAGCTCTACAAGCGTTCCGGTTCCACCTTGCAGCACAATGTACGCATCGCCAATTTCAATTAGATTTTTCAAGCGCTCAAAAAGAGTGTGGCATTTAATTTCTTCTGTTAAATATTTTGATGGAACAGCATTGTAAATATCCAAAGTAACTCCAACTGCATCGCCTCCGTTTTCATTACATCCTTTTGATACCGCGTCCATAATTCCCTGATAGCCGCCGGTGCAAACATTAACTCCGCTTTTAGCAAGCAGTCCGCCTAGTACATAAGCGATTTCATATTCTTGTTCGCCTTGTTTAGGAATTGAACTTCCGAATACTGTTACACACTTTTTGCCGTTGTACATTCAAAATCCTTTATAAAAGAAAGAGGCTGGCTCAAAAGTAATGTTTGATTATAGAATAGCCCGCGGATGACGCAGATTTAACTGATTTTCGCAGATTATTTATTTGAAAAATTACTTTTGAGACAGCCTCTTAAACTGTTTCTTTTTCCTCTAAATTAAGCTGCTTCAATTTCCTTAATGGATTTTTCAATGATCTTAACAGCTTCTTTAATTTGCGCTTCGTTAATTACAAGAGGTGGTGCAAACCTAATAATATGTTGGTGAGTTGGTTTAGCAAGCAATCCGTTTTCTTTCATCTTAAGGCAAACATCCCATGCTTCTTTTCCATTCCTAGGTTTAATTACAATTGCGTTGAGCAATCCTTTTCCTCTAACCAATTCAACCATTTCAGATTTTATATTGCGAAGTTCTGCCCTAAATAATTCGCCCATTTTCTCAGCGTTCTCTGATAACTTTTCTTCTTTCAATACTTCAAGCGCTGCAACGGCAACTTTAGATGCCAAAGGATTTCCACCAAATGTTGAACCATGCTCGCCAGGTTTGATAACTAACATTATTTCATTGTCGGCAAGCACGGCACTAATCGGCATTGTTCCGCCACTTAATGCTTTGCCGAGAATTACGATATCAGGCTTAACTTCTTCATGGTCGCACGCTAGTAGCGTACCGGTTCTGCAAAGTCCCGTTTGTACTTCATCGGCAATAAACAATACGTTCTTTTCCTTACACATCTGATAAGCTTTTTTAAGATAACCTTCATCCGGAACAACTACACCTGCTTCTCCTTGAATTGGCTCTACAAGAAATCCGGCTACAGTTGGGTCTTGCAATGCTTTCTCTAGTTCAGCCAAATCGTTATAAGGAATTTTAACAAATCCCGGTGTGTATGGTCCAAACCCTTTGTACGAATCGGGATCGTTGGACATAGAAATAACTGTTATTGTTCTGCCGTGAAAGTTGCCGAGGCAAACAATTATTTTAGCTTCGTTTTCCGGTATTCCTTTTTTGTCGTAAGCCCATCTTCTACAAAGTTTAAGAGCTGTTTCATCTGCTTCTGCACCGGAGTTCATCGGTAGTATTTTATCATAACCAAAATATTCGGTAATGTACTTCTCGTATGGTCCCAGACAATTGTTATAAAAAGCGCGCGATGTAAGTGTTAAAGTTTTTGCTTGCTCAATCATTGCGTTAATTATTTTGGGGTGACAATGACCTTGGTTTACTGCCGAATATGCCGATAAAAAATCGAAATACTTTTTACCTTCCACATCCCATAGGTAAACGCCTTCTCCTTTTGCCAACACAACCGGAAGCGGGTGATAGTTATGTGCGCCGTACTTGTCTTCTAATTCAATAAAATCTTTTGACTGCATTTTTTCCTCAGTTTCTTAATGAGTGGTGCAAATTTATCAAAAAGATGCTGGCGAAAAAAATCTAATTATTAGTGCTTTGGGTTGGCGTTAAGCCATTGATCAATGGTAATCTTTAAGAAGTGAATATTGATAGGTTTTGCAATGTAATCGTCCATTCCGGAGTTTAAGCAGCGCTCACGGTCTTTCATGCTGGAATGTGCTGTAACTGCTATAATTGGAATTTTAGAATTTGGACCTTGCAGCTCCCTAATTTTTTGGGTTGCAGTTATTCCGTCCATATCGGTCATTTCAACATCCATTAAGACCAAATTAAAAGTCCCGGTATTAACAGATTCTATCGCTTCTATTCCGGAGGAAACAGCTTCAACATCGTAACCTACTTCACGAAGAATTTTTGTTTCAAGGTTTTGGCTTATAGGATTGTCTTCAACGAGCAGTAGTTTTTTCTTTTTGGCAACTTCAACAACATTTACATTTCCCGGAGTTTTAAACTCTTTTGTTTCTTCCAGAGCAGTTTCACTTAGCGGTTCTGTTTCTACTTCTACACCTTCGCTTGAGGCGCTAAGATCCAATTTCATCTTGATGTTAAATATAAACTTGCTTCCTGCTCCAACTTTACTTTCAACACGAACTTCGCCATTCATCAAACGAACAAACTCTTTTACAATCATCAATCCCAAACCGGAACCTTCTTTAGTTGTCTTCTTACCTTTAATCTGCATGAATGGCTCAAACAACAGATTGAGCTTATCGCTCGGTATTCCGGGACCTGTATCAGCAACGGTTCCTAAAAATTCAATGAATTGATTATCTCTCGCTCTAACTTTTATTTCAATGGAAACTTTACCGTGCTCTGTAAACTTAACAGCATTATTAAGAAGATTAATAATAATTTGACGAAAACGAGTAGGATCGCCGTAAACTGTTTGCGGAATGGTTTCATCTAAAGAAATTTCAAGTCCCAAGCCTTTGGTCTTGGCAGTCTGACCAACAATTGAAGTTGCTTTGTTAACCTCATCTCTAATATCGAAACCAACTTCGTCCAATTCCATTTTGCCCGATTCAACTTTAGAGATATCAAGAATGTTGTTGATGATATCTAACAAAGATTCGGCGGCTAATCTTGCATCGCGGGCAAAGCCTTTTAGCTCTTCTTTGCTCTCAAACAAATCATTTTCGATTAGTGTCAAAAATCCCATTACAGAATTCATCGGCGTGCGGACTTCGTGACTCATGTTTGCCAAAAACTTGGATTTGAAATGACTTTCTTGCTGGGCCTTCTTTGCCGATGTATCGGCTTTCATCTTCTCGATACGCAGCGCATCCAGTGCTTTCTGCTTTTCTACTTCGGCTTGAACTTGCTGTGTAATATCTTGAAGACTTCCCTCATAAATGTCTTGCGGATTTTGTTCATCTTCGTTAACGCGAACGTTCATACGAACAGTAATTTCCGTTCCATCTTTTTTCTTAAATGGAACGCGGTAGTTTCTAACTTTTCCTTGCTTCTCAAGAAGTTTGCTAAGAAGTTCCCAATCTCCGCTTCTCTTAAAAATATCGTTGGGCAAAGAGAGTTTCTTAATTTCATCTTCGGAAGAAAAACCAAGAAGCTTTAGCAAAGCAGGATTAACAGTTAGAAATCTTCCTTCAAAAGTGAACTGGAAAATTCCTTCTGCTGAATTTTCTACCAGCATTCTAAACTTCTTTTCGGAAATAGAAATTTCAAAGTTCTTAACAACTGCTTCATGCCGTAAACGGTAGTTTATGTAACTCGCAACAATAGCCATTACGCTTATTATCAACACCAGAACAACTGATTCCACCATATTGGGGAGAATAAAAATATCGCGGGTACTCATTAAGATTGAAACGGCAAAAACAAGATTATAATAAATTGCCACTATAATTTGATTTGTAACATCCCAACTAAGAAAAAGTGCTGCAACAAAAATGATCAAACTGATAATCTGTGAATTAAAAATAAGAGTATCCGGAATAAGATAAATCATTACACCAAAGGAGCAAACAATATCCAAAAGTAAAATGTGAACAAGCAGAACCGGATGTTTTTTCCCAAATTTTGTGTAGGATATTACAAGAAGTATGAAAGCTATTAGTATTGAAGTTAAGCGTGATTCGTAAATCCAGATACTGTGTTCAGCAAAATAGCGAACCTCCAGAACCATCGCCAAAATTCCAGCAACTGAAGTGAATTTTGCAAGTGCCTGAAAGGGAGCTATTAGAGACTTTTTACTCTCCTCTTTGAAGAACTCGTACCTTCTAAATTCAGTGCTATTTTTACTTCTTTGTAAGGCCACTTAAGGTGTCTGCATGATTTATTTGACAATAATAGATAGTGTATACGCTAAATTAAGAATAAGATACCTTAAAAAAACACTCGCTAATATTCTAAATTTTTCGGAGCTTAGATAAATAAATTTGCACTAAATATCAATTAACGTGTTAGCGAGACCACATTGGATTTACTTTACCAAATAGATGTTAAGGTTTTTTACTTTATTAATCAAACATTATCAAACCCGGTTTTTGATAAATTTTTCCCATTTATTACTGATCTCAAAAACTGGTACATAGCATATCTAATTTTATTCCTTCTAATGATTATTAAAGGAGGAAGGTTAGGCAGGATAGCGGCTGTTGTACTTGTTTTTTTAGTTACTGCAACAGATCAAATAAGTAGTTCGCTACTGAAGAACTTAATAGAGCGGATAAGACCATGCAACGTGCTTGATCATGTAAATATTCTGGTTACTTGCACAGAATCTTTCTCATTCCCATCATCGCACGCAGTAAATAATTTTGCCGCAGCCCTATTTTTCTCGATGCTCTTTCCAAAGTACCGTGTTTGGTTTTATACTGTAGCTACACTCCAGGCATTCTCAAGACCATATGTTGGTGTGCATTATCCATCCGATGTAATTGGGGGAGCTTTAATCGGCGCAGTATTAGGTTATCTATTTGGATGGATCGCCTTAAAAATAAACACCTATCTGAAAGAAAAGAAAACACAAATCACTGATAAATATCAAAGGATAGAACTGAAATAACATGAAAACGAAATTAGAGATAGCGAAAAACTGGCTGCCGCGTTACACCGGATCTCAAATAGAAGAATTTGGCGATTACATGCTTCTTACCAATTTTCAGAATTACGTTGTAAAGTTTGCCGAGCGCTTTGGATGTGAAATTAAAGGTGAAGGGCGACCAATGAAAACCGCAACCAACAGCAGCGGTTTATCAATTATTAACTTTGGAATTGGCTCTGCAAACGCGGCAACAATTATGGATTTATTAAGCGCTCGTAATCCGAAAGGAGTTTTGTTTCTTGGCAAATGCGGCGGCTTAAAAGACTCAACAGAAATTGGACATTTTATTTTGCCTACAGCTGCAATTAGAGGCGATGGAACAAGCAATGATTATTTTCCTCCGGAAGTCCCCGCTTTACCATCATTCAAACTGCACAAGTTTGTGTCGGAAAAAATTATCCAAAAGGAATTGGAATACAGGACCGGAGTAATCTATACAACCAACAGACGTCTTTGGGAATGGGACGAGGATTTCAAAAAATACTTAAACAAGATTGGTGCAATTGGAATTGATATGGAAACCGCAACAATGTTCATTGTTGGTTATGCAAACCAAATTGCACGTGGCGCACTTCTGCTTGTTTCCGATTTGCCAATGATCCCCGAAGGTGTTAAAACCGAAGAATCCGATCAAAAAGTAACACAGAATTTTGTTGATCTTCACTTAGAAATCGGCATTGAGGCGATGACGGAAATAGGTCATAAAGGAGAGCAAATAAAACATTTTACTTACTAATTTGTTAAATCTCACAAGGCTGGAAATTTTTGGAACAAATACCGTCAATGGATTTTCAAAGAAGTAACATTGTTGGAAACCGGATAAGAACTAACCGGTTCAAAAAGGAGAAAAAATGAATAGAATAAAATTAGTAATCGTGCTTTTAATCTTTGTCAGTTCAATTTCGGGTACTGTACTGGCTCAAGGCGCTGATGTTAAAAGCAATCTTGCGAGCCTATTTGAGTTTAGCAAAGCCAAATCGTATGAAAAAGCAGCCGCACTAATTGCTTACGAAGGTGAAGATAAAACACGTGTACAAAAAGAGGCGTTTAATTCTGCCAACAAAGACGAATTGACACAAGTGAAAAGAATCTGCAAGAAAATTTCTGCGTTGATTGAGCTCTCTTCCAAATATGATTTTGGTGCGCCGATCATTAAGAAAGATGGCGAAAAAGAAATTCATTCAATTGAAGTAAGCTTTATAAGCGGCGATCAAAAACTAGTAACTGAATTTTCTTTCATTAAAACCGAAAAGGGTTTCTTACTCTCCAACATGAATTAAAAAATTAAGCGGGCAGATTAATGCTGCTCGCTTCCCTTTTTAACCAAAGTAACGCCGGATAAAATCACAACCGAAGCAATTACAACCCAGATAGAAATTGACTCATCTAAAACAAGCCAGCCGAGAAACAACGCGATGATAGGATTTACGTACGCATAAGTAGAAACAAGCGAAACCGGCAAATGCGCGATAGCATAAACGTAGGAACCGTAACCGAGAAGTGAGCCGAAAACAACTAAATATAAATAGGCTAGTAAACTCGAGTTGGTAAAATGAAATTGGTTTGCCTCACCAAGAATCAATCCGAAGATTGTAATTACAACGCCGGCAACAACCATTTGTCCGGCAGCTCCCATTAACGGATGAACAGAAACTTTTTTATATTTTGAGTAAAGAGTACCCGCCACCCAGCAAACTTCAGCCAGCATTAATCCAATTATGCCGCCAAAGTAGGATTTATCAAATAGTTTATGGAAGTCTCCGCCGAAGATTATAACAATGCCGGCTAAACCAAGTACAAGTCCTATTGCTGTAAAAACATTTATTCTTTTTCCTTGCGGAAGAAGAGCTTCAATTCCTACAATCCAGAATGGAACGGTTGTAATAAGAAGCGCAGTTAATCCGCTTGGTACCCATTGTTCCGCAAAGACTACAAGTCCGTTTCCACCGCCGAGCAATAATAATCCGCTAATTCCAAGATGCATCCAATCATTTTTAGTCGGCAGTTTATATTTGCGTAAAAGCAGTATTCCCATTAACAAAGGACCGGCAAAAATCCATCTAAACCCGGTAAACAAAACCGGCGGAAGATCAGTTACTCCAATTCGAATTGCTAAATAAGTTGTTCCCCAAATAATGTATATAGAAAACAAAGCCAGATAAGCGTTAAAGTTTTTTTTCTCCGTCATATAATTCCCTTTCTTAACTGCAATATAATAATTTGGTTAAACTGAGTAAGAATCACATCCAAAATCTTTTTTGTAATTTTGATTAACAAAAAATTGATGAGCTATGTTTCAAAAGTTTATTAAATGGCTGCAAACTCTTCCGTGGATTTCCGATACAATGTTGTTCTTAATTATTCTTGCGCTAGCTATTCTTTCTTACTTTTTGCTGCGTGGGATTGTATTTGGATTTCTAAGGAGCTTGGTGAAAAAAACCGCCACTCAGATTGACGACATTCTATTATCGAAAAAATTCTTAAGAAGAGTTTCTTATCTGGCGCCGCTGTTTATTATTTATCAATCCACCAACCTAATTCCAAATGCAGAAAAAGAACTTGATAAGCTGCTTTCAATATTATTTGTGCTGGTTGTTTTTCTTGCAATAGGTGCCATACTCAGCGCCGTGATTGAATTACATGACCGCGTCGAAAAATTCAAAGAACGCCCAATCAAAGGTTACATACAGATTATCAAGATTGTCCTCTATTCATTTATGACCGTCTTGATAATCGGAATAATTTTCGGGCAGACTGTTTGGTCTATTCTAACCGGACTTGGCGCTTTTACTGCTGTTCTAATTTTGATTTTCCGTGATACTATTCTAAATTTTATCGCGAGCATGCAAATATCTTCTTATGATTTGGTGCATGTTGGCGATTGGATTGAAGTCCCTAAATTTGGCGCCGATGGCGATGTGATAGATATTTCTCTAATGATTGTGAAAGTGCAAAACTTTGATAAAACAATTACAATCATTCCCACTTATAAATTGATTGAAGAAACATTTAAGAACTGGCGTGGAATGCAGCAATCCGGTGTACGCAGAATTAAGCGTGCAGTATTTATTGATCAATCGTCAATTCAGTTTTGTTCCGAAGAAATGCTGAACCGTTTTCAAAATATCCGCTTGATTTCTGAGTACATAAAAACAAAACGGGTTGAGACTGAACAATCAAATACTGAAAATAAAATAAGCGATGAACTTTCTGTTAATGGCAGAAGACTTACTAACATTGGCACTTTTAGAGTTTACTTAATTGAATACTTACGCCAACGAGGTGATATCAGTAAAGAGTTTAGCTTTCAGGTGCGGCAATTGCCTTCAAGTCCGGATGGCTTGCCGATTGAAATATACGCTTACGCTACTAAAACAAATTTTGTTGATTATGAAGACGCTCAAGCAGATATCTTTGACCATATACTCGCTATTGTACCGGAGTTTGGTTTGCGTTTATTCCAAAATCCATCCGGCGGAGATTTTTCGGCTTTCAAGAAATAGTAAGGGAGAATTGTGAGCGTCTAAATTCTGTCATATTGAGTCCCGATTCATCGGGGCGAAATATCTAAGTCTCATCGAACATGAGATTCTTCTCATGCTTCGCGGAATCAGAATGACAATTTTTTAAAACTGAATTTTGCGATTTCTTAGTGTCTTTGTGACTTGGTGGCAGAAAAAATATAAGAAATCAAGCCACAAAGGCACTAAGTCACCAAGTAAAATAAACTTGTGAGTAATTGAACAATAAAGATTAAATGACAAACAAAACGAAAAATATTTTTGCCGAAATTCCGGATACTCTGCCGGAAGAAATCTTCGAAAAAATTATTGAAGGCAAAGAATTCTTTGTGGAAAGAATAATCTCGGATGGACATACTTCTCCACCCAATTTTTTGTATGACCAAGAAACGAATGAATTTGTTATGTTGATGAGTGGAAGCGCAAAAATTTCGTACGATGATGGAAATTCCTTTTCTCTTTCTGCGGGAGATTATTTGATAATTCCGGCGCATCAAAAACATAGAGTTGAAGAAACAGATAAAACTCAAAAAACAATTTGGCTGGCTATACACTACAAATGAAAATAACTACAAAAATACTTTTACTGATTATTGCAACTGCAACAATTAGTTCTGCTCAGATTAAGTTCTCGAGCGTTGGCGCTTCATTTGGAACTGGGATAATTCAAGGAAACTCTACAAGTGTTTCGGCGTTAAGCGGAAGCGTCTCAACCGATTTCAAACTTTGGTTTAGCGATGTTGTTTCATTCCGTCTTGGTTATGCCCACGCAAGAATGACAGAATATTTTCTACCGGAAAACCGAACTAACAAATATTACCCATTCTTTAATTTCTATACGCTCAAAGGTGTTATCTATCAGCCGCTATACAAAAAACTTTTCATAGAAGAAGCCGCCGGCATTCTTGTTCTAAACGACAGAACCTTCGGCGATACAAATGTTTGGGAGTTCGGCGGAACATTTTCTTTACTCGCCGGATTAGACTTCCGAGATTCAGAAATGAGGGGAATTACAGTTGGATTAAGTACGAGTTACGGCGTTACGCTTACTTCTACAAATGCCAGTTATTCTTTCTTTTCGTTAAACGCTCAATATTATTTTTGATGAAGAAAAAATTTAACCGCAAAGGGCACAAAGTTTCCCGCAAAGACCGCTAAGAAAAAATTTTAGATGTCTTCTAGAATAATTTATTGGATTAATTACTTTTTTAATCTTTGCGTTCTCTGCGACTCCTTTGCGAACTCTGCGTTTAATTCTTTTCACATGCAAGCAAAAAAAAGACGGTTCTGCTACCGTCTTTTTTTTCAATTTTCCTACATATTACAACTTGTACAAATCCTTCATCAAGCTTTCAAACTGTTCAAAGTATAAAGCTTGTTCTGCATCGCTAAGAGCTTTTGGCGGATCGGGATGAAACTCAATCATAATTCCATGCGCGCCAACAACTTTAGCTGCCTTTGCAAGCGGAATAACTTTATCTCTTACACCAATCGCGTGTGACGGATCGGCAATAATCGGCAAGTGAGTTAATTCTTTTACAACCGGAATCGCGCTCAAATCGAAAGTATTTCTTGTTGCGGTTTCAAATGTTCTAATTCCACGCTCGCAAAGTATAACTTGTCTGTTGCCGTGAGCCAAAATATATTCGGCAGCGTTGAGCCATTCATCAATCGAAGCACTCAATCCGCGTTTCAACATTACCGGTCTATGAGTTTTACCAACTTCTTTTAGCAGCGCAAAGTTTTGCATGTTGCGCGCACCAATCTGAAGTATGTCCGCAGTCTTTGCGACTTCGGAAACTTGTTCCGTATCCATTACTTCTGTAATAACCGGCATATCATAATATCTTCCGGCTTCAACAAGTAAGTTCAATCCTTCGTAGCCCATTCCTTGAAAACTGTATGGAGAAGTTCTAGGTTTGAAACATCCGCCTCGTAAAATTTGAGCACCATTTTCTTTGGCTTCAAGCGCGCACTTCATAATCATTTCTTCATTCTCAACAGAACATGGTCCTGCCATAACAACAAAACCAGTTCCGCCAATTTCAACGTTGCGTACTTTAATAATCGTGTCTTCGGATTTATACTCTCTGCTAGCCAAACGGTAACTCTTTGCTTTACCTTTTATTATTGCCGGAGCCGCTACTTCTTTCTTTTCTTCAAATGCCGGAGTTTTTTCTTCAACATCCAAAATCTTAGAGTATTCAAGTTTAGTTTTCTCTAGTTCTTGAGAAGGATAACTGCCAAGCACTTTCATGAAGCGGGTGTGATGCCCAAGTTCATCCAGAATTTTTTGAATCGGCTCTTCGGTAATGTTGCCTTCAAAATCGAGGTAGAACATTTCTTCCCAAGGGTTGCCGATAATCGGGCGCGATTCTAATTTGAGCAAGTTTACTTCATATTTTCTGAACACGCCAAGCGCATCAACAAGAGAACCCGGCGTGTGAGAAGTTGCCATTACAATTGAAGTTTTGCAAGGAATTCTTGAATCTACTTTTTGCGGCTTACGTGTAGCAATTAAAAATCTGGTGAAGTTTTCAGTTTGATTAGCAACATCGGTTTTGAGAATCTTCAAACCATATAGCTTTGCTGCTTCTTCACTTGCAATTGCAGCAAAATAATGATTGCCTTCTTCTGCAACACGCTGAACAGACATTGCCGTATCTGCAAAGTATTCTATGGCTGCTTTTGGAATTGTCTCTAAAAATTTGCTGCATTGTGCCGCAGCTTGATGATGCGCGTAAATCTTTTTGATTTTGTTAAGCGGAATGTCATCAATTGCAACCAAGCAATGTTTTACCTGAAACTTTTCTTCACCGACAATTGACAGCGTTGTGTGAAGCAGTAAATCGTAAACTTCATTAATTCCGCCGGAAGTAGTATTCTCTATTGGAAGAATTGCGTAATCGGCTTCACCCTTTTCCGCAGCCTCTACAACTTCACTAAATAATTTTCTGAAAACAAAATTCAAAGCGTAGCCGGAATGAGCAAAATATTTTTGCGCTGCCAAGTAGCTGTAAGAGCCTTCTATTCCTTGAAACGAAATGGAAACAGCCGAGCGTTTTTCGCCTTTATTAATTTTGTTCTGAATATAATTTTGCTGTAGCCGGACTGAATCTTCTATAATTTCATAAAAAACTTTAGTGAGATAATGGGAATCCAAACCCTCTTTTTTGCCTAGTTTAATTAATCTATTCAGCAAGTCGGATTCGCGCTTCTGATCGCGTATCGGGCTTTGCGAATTCTCTTTAGCTAGAATTACTCCTTTGCTTAAATCTCTTCTTTTGGAAAGAAGCTTTATCAAGTTTTCATCAACTTTATTGATATTCTCGCGTATTTGCGAAATGTCATTCTTTTTAGCCATTGTCTTTCGAATTGTTTGAAATTAAGGGCTGAATGTAAAGATTTTTTGCCGCTAAATAAAGTATCCGGCTATTTATCTTTTTGATTGACTCGAAAAGTAGTTTAAAGTAAGTTTGAAATGGACAAAAGTATCCACTTAATGTTTATTCGCTTTTTACACGAATTAAATCGTGAAAATTTACTGGAGGAAGTTAAATGGCAAAACAATCACGAAGAGATTTTTTGAAGACCTCCGCTATTATCGGTTCTGCCGCCGCTGGGCTTTCAAGTTCAACAAAAGCAGCACCGAAAAATGTTTTATCTGAAGACCGAATGGGTGTATTAGTTGATACGACTGTATGCATTGGATGCAGAAAATGTGAATGGGCTTGTAAAACTGCACACAATTTAGCTACTGACCCTATCGAAACTTACGAAGACAGAACTGTCTTCAAAGAACAGCGGAGACCAAACGACAAAGCACTTACCGTTGTGAATGAATATCCAAACACAACATCAGACAAGTTTCCTATTAACGTAAAAGTACAATGTATGCATTGCGATAAGCCGGCTTGCGTTTCGGCTTGCATTGTTGGTGCTTTCTCAAAAAACGAAAACGGATCAGTTATTTGGGACGGGGACAAATGCATCGGCTGCCGCTACTGTATGGTTGCTTGTCCTTTCCAAATCCCGGCATTCGAATTTGAAGAAGCTCTGAAACCGGATATCAAGAAATGCGACTTCTGTATTGAGCGCACTTCAAAAGATAAACTTCCGGCATGCGTTGAAATGTGTCCGGTTGAAGCAATTACTTACGGACGGAGAGAAGATTTATTAAAAGTAGCAAAGGACAGAATTAAGAATTATCCGCATCGTTATGTTAACAGAATTTTTGGTGAACATGAAGTTGGCGGAACATCATGGTTGTATTTATCAAGCCGTCAATTTGAGGAAATAGCATTTCCAAAACTCGGTAATGATCCGGCTCCCGGTGTAAGCGAAGCAATCCAGCATGGAATTTTCGCTTACTTCGTTCCACCAGTTGCTCTTTACGCATTACTTGGTGGAGTTATGTGGTTAAATAAAAACAAAAAGAATCACGAGACGGATACGGAGAACTGATATGGAAAACCATAAACCAACACCTATTGAAAAAAAATATTTTACACCTGTTGTTATTGGATTAGCTGTTATTGCTCTAAATGGAATGTTATTTCTTTTAGCGAGATTTATTTTTGGAATTGGCGCTGTAACTAATTTAGATAATCAGCATCCTTGGGGAATTTGGATTGGGGTAGACGTAGCAGCCGGCGTTGCTCTTGCTGCCGGTGGATTTACTACTGCCGCTCTTGGGCATATAATGCACAAAGATCAGTATCATGCAATTATTCGTCCAGCACTTTTAACAGCAGCGCTCGGCTACACTTTTGTTGCTGTTAGCGTAATGATAGATTTAGGAAGACCATACTTTATCTGGCATCCGCTTCTAATGTGGAACGGAAGCTCAGTTCTTTTTGAAGTCGGTATTTGCGTTATGATTTATCTAACTGTCCTCTACATTGAATTTCTTCCTATAATAACTGAAAGATTTATTGGAAGAGTTAATCTGCCGGGCTTCTTAAAAAAGTTTAACCAATCAACAGATAAACTCTTACGTGTTCTTGATAAAGGTTTGGAAAAAACAATGTTCATTTTCATCATTGCCGGCGTTGTTCTTTCTTGCTTACACCAATCCTCTTTAGGAACTTTAATGGTAATTGCCGGACCGAAGATGCATCCCCTCTGGCAGACACCAATTTTGCCATTGCTCTTTTTGCTTTCAGCAATTTCGGTTGGCTTCCCAATGGTAATTATGGAATCGCTTATTACTTCCCGTTCATTCAACTTAAAGCCGGAAACAAACATTCTTTCTGATCTCGGAAGTATGGTTGCACCTCTTTTAGGAATTTACCTTGCCTTCAAGGTTGGAGATATGGTTATCCGCCAAACATTTGTTTACCTAACAGAAATTTCCACAGCAAGTGTAATGTTCACACTCGAAATGGTTTTGGGAATTGTAATACCGTTAAGAATATTTCTTTCACGCAGTTTATCTAAAACACCACTTGGATTATTCATCGCATCAATTCTTGTAGTACTTGGTGTATTGATGAACCGTATAAATAATTTCTTGGTTGCTTACACTCCTCCTTATGAAATACACTCGTACTTCCCTTCGTTCGGAGAAATCTCTGTTACACTTGGTTTTGTTGCATTAGAAGTACTTTTCTTCCGGTTCTTTGTTATTCAGCTACCTATTGTTAGCGTTCCGGATACAACAGCACCTCAAACAAAATTTTCTATCAGAGGATAAGCACTATGAAAACGAAATTATTAATATTCTTATTTGCTCTTCCACTTTTTGTTTTCTCTCAGAACAAAGTGGAAAAGCTGCATCAGACACAAGCGTTAAACTGTAAGACTTGCCATAGCTGCGATATTCCTACAAAAGAAAATCCATGTATAAAACCTTGTCCGCGAGAAAGATTAATTACGATAGAACAAACTCCGTCTGACGCGCCGAGTATTTTGACAATAGATAAAATGAAGAAGACTTCCGACATATATGCGCCGGTTGTTTTCTCACATAGACTTCATGCAGAAATGGCTGATATGGGAGGCGGATGCAGAATGTGCCATCATTACAATCCGCCGGGAGAAGTTGTTGGCTGCGCAGACTGCCACGAACTAACCCGCAAGCGTACAGATTTAAGCAAGCCGGATTTGAAAGGCGCGTATCATCAGCAATGTATGAATTGCCACCGCCAATGGAGTGGAAAAGTTGAATGCGAAAGCTGTCATGCTCAAAATGGTTCAGCCAAGAAAACAGAATCTAAACCGAAGACAGATTTGGCTGCAAAGCAAGTTCATCAAAAAGTAAATCCGCCGGAATTGGTTAAATATGATACTCCAAAAGCCAACGGTAAAATTGTTTCTTTCAACCATACAGACCACGTTAGCACTTTTTCAATTGATTGCGAGAAGTGCCATTCAAACGAAAGTTGCAATAAATGTCATGCTAAATACAAACCGGCTTCACTTGCAAACAGAAGTGTAGCAGATAAACATGTAATCTGTGCAAACTGCCACAATACAAAAGCAAACTGTTCCGATTGCCACAAAAATTCTGTTGTTGGTTCGTTTAATCATAAAACAAGAACCGGTTTTGATATTGCGAAGAACCATGCAAAGTTAACTTGCAACAGATGCCATGTTGAAAAAGGAAAGTTTGCCGGATTGAAAGCTGATTGCAGCATTTGTCACGGAACGTGGACAAAAGAAAATTTCAAACACTTGATAACCGGCTTACAGTTAGATGAAACTCATGCCGATTTTGAGTGCACTGATTGTCATCAAGATAAAAATTACGCTAACCCAACTTGCAAAAACTGCCATGAGGATAAAACTTATCCGAAAGATAAACCGGGAAAGTTGGTTAAGAAGAGCAAATAATGTTTAGAAAGATCGGCACAAAGTTAATACTTGTTGTAAGCGTTACTGCGGTAATTATTATCGGAGTCTTTTCCTATTTCAACATAGAAAGACAAACTGAAGTATTGCGTGCGGAAGTACAGCGCCATGCTAATCAATTAAGTGAAAGTGTTAAGAATGCTACCCGCTTCGCTATGCTCAAGAATGATAGAGACTACATACAGCAAATTATAGATAGAATAGGAAAAGACCCGGCTATTAACGACGTAAAGATTATGAACAAAGAGGGCGAGATAATTTATTCTTCCCGCCCGGATAATATTGGCAAGATGCTCGATAAACAAGCTCAAAGCTGTTATGCTTGTCATGCCGCAAATCGCCCTTTAGAAAAACTTTCGATGAAAAACCGGACGAGAATTTTTACTGCCAATCCGGATTCAGCTCAAGTACTGGGCATAATCAACCCTATTTACAACGAGCCAAGTTGTTTTGAATCGGATTGCCACGCGCATGAGCCAAGCGCAAAAGTGCTTGGTGTTCTTGATGTAACAATTTCATTGAAAGACATTGAGAAGCAAATTCAATCGAATGAAATACAAGGAGCTGTTTTTGCGGTTGTAGCTATTGTTGCAATTGGTTTCATCATTGGCTTTTTTGTAAAGCGCTACGTTGATCAACCGGTTAAAGAATTAGTAAACGCTACAGAACAAGTTGCTGCGGGAAACATTAATTATAAGATAACAAACCTCGGCAAAGATGAACTCGGCAAACTTGGTAGATCATTCAATGACATGACGAAGAAACTGGATGAAACAAGCCAGCAATTGTATCAATCAACAAAGATGGCTTCGCTGGGTCAGCTTGCAGCCGGAGTTGCGCACGAAATCAATAATCCTCTTACCGGCGTTTTAACTTACAGCAGTTTTTTGTTGAAACGGACAAAAGACAATCCGCAAATGCAAGAAGACTTAAATGTAATTGTGCGCGAAACAATGAGAAGCCGAGAAATTGTAAAAGGATTGCTCGACTTCGCTCGTCAATCTGTTCCGAAGAAAAGTTTATGCAACCTAAACGAAATTCTTGACCGCGCAATTGCAGTAGTAAGCAATCAACTGAAGCTAAACAGAATTACAATCGAGCGGATTAACGATCCGGAGTTACCGGAAATCACTGCCGATGCAAATCAGATTCAGCAAGTATTTCTAAACTTGTTTGTAAATGGAATTGATGCGATTGGACAAGATGGAAAAATTACAGTTAGAACATCGCATACAAGTTTGTCTCCTCGCGGAATTACTCAAATTAAAAATGCTGTTTGCGGAAAAACTCATAGTTTAATAGACCCGCAGCATAAAATTGGCGGAATGCCTTCAATCAAAATGAAAATAAAATCCAACGGTAATGAAGGTTTTGTTCATCTCGATCCTGTTTATGGGAATCACCGGCATTACTTTGGAATTAATTTAGACAAAGGCTCAAGCAATACTCTTTCTTGTCCTACTTGCGATATGTCTTTGATTGATAAAACCGCAAAATGCCCTGAGTGCGGCGGACCTGTTTACAAGATTCAAGTTCCTAATCAAGGATTTATTGAAGGCTGCGCTTCATTCAAAGATAGCTGGCAGCGTTGGGGATATGTTGACGCTGCAGGCGAGAAAAAATTTGTAGAGATTGATATTGCTGATAATGGCTGCGGCATTCCGGCAGAAAATCTGAGCAAAATTTTTGAACCCTTCTTTTCAACCAAAGGACAGCGAGGAACCGGCTTAGGACTTTCTGTTATTTGGGGAATCATAGATAACCACAACGGTGTCATTTCTGTTCAAAGTGAAGTAGGAACCCCGCCTGCCGGCAAGACAGGAGGAACAACATTTTCTATTAGATTGCCGCAAGGAAACACAAAATCGTTTGTATGATGAAAAGCCATTGCAACATATTGATCATAGATGACGAACAAGTTATCATAGACTCGATCAGCAAGATTGCGAGTCTCGAAGAACTTTCTGTTGATTCTTCATTGCTTGGGAAAGATGCGTTCAAAAAGATTTCTGAAAAAGATTTTGATCTTATCATTTGCGATATAATGCTGCCTGAGATGGATGGATTTCAAATTATAAATGAATTAGCGAAAAGGAATATTGAAACTCCGGTGATAATGACAACCGGATATTCAACAATAGAAAACGCTGTAAAGTCGCTATATCTCGGCGCAATAGATTTTATACCAAAACCGTTTACAATTGATGAAATGATTTCGCTGATTCACCGCGGAATGCGTTACAGTAAATTGCTCGCGGCTAAGAAAAAAAATGTTGAAAGCGTTTTGCTTGTACCATGCCCGGCAAAGTATTACAGGCTTGGCTACTCTTGCTGGATGAACAAAGAACTTGATGGCTCTGTACTTATCGGTGCAACAGATTTTTTTATTAAAACAGTTGAGCCTGTTAGACAAATTGAATTACTAAATCACGGCGAAATTTTAACACAAGCTTCACCTTGCGCAAAATTTAGAACAGATGATGAATTAGCTCACCCGCTTTATTCCGTGTTGAGCGGAAACATCATCGAACGAAACGAAAAAGTTATTGAACAGCCCGAGCTTTTGGAAAAAGATCCTTATTTCGATGGTTGGCTCTATAGAATTATTCCAACCGAATTCGATTATGAAATGAAGATTTTAATTCCATGCAGTTCGGATAGATCTTAAGTAAGTTTATCAAACTAAGGAGACTATTATGGGATTCTCATTATTAATCTTTGCATTCATAATATTCATTATTGCAGACGTAGTTATTCGCTATGCAATCAAATCAATGAATGATAAAAAGTTACGCAAAGAACGCGAAACAATTCTTCACGAAAGCATTACGGTAGATTTTTCCACAGAGGCTAAATCACTCAAGCGTGCCGAAGTGCCAAATCCTAAAGCAAAAATTCTTTGTGTTGACGACGAAGATGTTATTCTTGACAGCTTTAGAAAGATTCTTGTGCTCGATGGCTATTCTGTTGATACAGTCAACTCCGGTCCGGAAGCATTTAATCTTATCAAGACAAATCATTACGATTTTCTGTTTACTGATTTGAAAATGCCGGATATGTCCGGAACAGAAGTTGCTAAAACCGTTAAATATTTGCGTCCGGATATTGATGTTGTAATCATCACCGGTTATGCAACTGTAGAAACCGCTGTAGAATGTATGAAATACGGCGCAATGGATTACGTTCAGAAACCATTTACAGAAGATGAACTGCTTGACTTCACAAAGAAATCATTGGTAAAGAGATTAGACAGAATTCACAAACAACTAAAGCCCCGCGTTCACATTACTCACCTTTCCGAAACTGAAAAACTTAGTGTAGGCGAGTTTGCTATTCCCGGCGGAGTTTTTATTTCCGAAGGACACACATGGGCTTCTGTTGGACAAGATGGAACGGTTAAAATTGGTATTGATGATTTTGCAAAGAAACTCATCGGCAAAATTGATGACATTTCATTCCCTAACCTTGGAATGAACATTCAAAAAGGTCAGCCGCTTTTCAGCATCAAACAAGGAAAGAAAATAACTCACTTTAATTCGCCGGTAAGCGGACTTGTATCCAAGCTAAACCAAGATTTACGAGATGATCTACACGCTTTAGATTATTCACCTTACGAAAAGAACTGGTTCTGTACCATAGACGCTGAAAAACTTGATACTGAATTATCAGAGCTGAAGATTGGACGTAACGCTGTCACTTATTACCAAGAAGAGATAGACCGCTTCATCAAACAAATGAAAGAACTTTTGAAAGATGATAAGAGCAGCGATGAGATGTTTTGGGGGCAGATTGAAAAGCTTGAGGAGAAGGATTGGTACTATATAACAGGCGAATTTTTCAAGAAATAGCAGTTTGCTAAATTCTTGTGAATTGTATGGTTGCATCTAAATATTGAACTAAATATTTTGTGAGAGGATATTCAAGTCTTTTATCTGTTTTTGTATAAATAGTGTTAATTTTTAGAAAATTGCTGAGAAGGGATTTTAATAAATCCCTTCATTTTTTGATAAATTTGTCCCATTTTCAACCGATAATAAATGGCTTAATCATTACTTAATCTATAGTTTCAAAAAGGAAAAGGATGAAGAAATTCCTATTACTTCTACTCTTGGGCTCCACAGTATTCGCTCAAAGTAAAGATGATCAAGTCTGTCTCGACTGCCATAATGATAAAACCTTAACCACTAATAGAAACGGAAAAGAAGTTTCTCTATTTGTGAATGGAAAGAGTTTTGCAGGATCTGTTCACGAAGAAATTAGTTGCACCGGCTGCCATTCGGATGTTGATCCTTCCAACCTTCCTCACGAAGAAAAATTGCAGAAAGTAAGTTGTGCAACTTGCCATGAACAGCCGGTTGCTCACTACGAGAGAAGCCTCCACGGACAGGCTTTTAAGAAAGGAAAATCATTAGCGCCAACTTGTGCAACTTGCCACGGCAAGCACGATATACTTAGTTCGAAAAATACCAGAGCAAGAACATATGTAATGAACATTCCATCTCTTTGCGGTCAATGCCATAAAGATGGAACACCGGTTTCCGGTTTATCAACTGTTTCGGAAAGAAAAGTTTTAAATGAATATTCGGAATCAATCCACGGTGAAGGCTTATTTAAGAGAGGATTAATTGTAACTGCCGTTTGCACAAGCTGCCATACTTCGCACGATATTCTTCCACACGAAAATCAATTTTCTTCGATTAACAGAAATAACATTGTTAAAACATGCTTGCAGTGCCATCGCCAAATCGAGACTGTACACCAGAAAGTAATTAATGGAAAACTATGGGAGAATCAGCCGCATAAAGTTCCGGTTTGTATAGAATGCCACGCGCCGCACAAAGTCCGTAGAGTTTTTTACAACGATAGTTACCCGGATGATTTGTGCATGAAATGCCACTCCAACCAAGATTTATATAAAGTTGTCGATGGCAAAAAAGTTTCTCTCTTCGTTAACATAACTGAATTCAAAGGCTCTGCCCATACTGTAAATAATTGCGTTAAATGCCATACAAACGTTAGCCAGGCAAAAAATCCAATCTGCAAAACCAGCGGCAAAGTTGATTGTTCTATCTGCCATCAGTCGCAAGTTGAAGATTACAATATCAGTATCCACGGGCAAAAACATTATGGCGGCGATACTAAAGCACCATATTGCACCGATTGCCACAGCAAGCACAATGTACAAGAAAAGAAAGCTGTTAACTCCCCAACATTTGCTAGAAATGTGCCTGAACTTTGCGGACGCTGCCACCGCGAAGGTAAAAATATTGGCTTAGCAATTGACGAACACAATAATGGAATCGTTACAAGCTATAGAGAAAGTATTCACGGAAAAGGATTATTACAAAGCGGATTGATGGTTACAGCTACTTGTGTGGACTGCCATTCAAGCCACAGAGAATTACCTTTTAAAGATTCCCGCTCAACAGTTAATAAGAATAACATTGCAGCAACTTGCGCGCAGTGTCATTTGGGCATTTATGAAAAATTCAAGGAGAGCGTTCACAGTCCTACTGTAACGAAGACCGATAAGAAACTTCCTACATGTAACGATTGCCATTTCTCACATGAAATCGGCAGAGTTGATCAGCAAGATTTCCGTCAAGGAATTATTCAACAATGCGGTAAATGCCATAACGAAGTTGCTGAAACTTATTTTGATACTTTTCATGGTAAAGTAACAAAGCTTGGATCTTCGGGTGCGGCAAAATGCTACGATTGTCACGGTTCACACGAAATTCTTCCTTCAACTAATCCGAAATCAACTCTTAGTAGAAACAAGATTATTCAGACTTGCCAAAAATGTCATCCAAATTCCAATAGAAAATTTGTTGGATATTTAACTCATGCAACTCATCACGATAAAGAACGGTATCCATATTTATTCTATACATTCTGGGCAATGGTTACCCTTCTAACAGGAACATTTATATTCTTTGGAATACATACAATTCTGTGGTTCCCGCGTGCAATGAAAGAAAGAAAACGTCTTAGAGAAAAAATAAAGGAAAGCGAAGAAACTCATGAGTGAAAATACACCTAAAGGAAAATACTACGAGCGGTTTGATTCCTACTCGCGGTTTTTGCATCTGCTGATTATTACAAGTTTCATTTCACTGGCAATTACCGGAATGATAATTAAATTCTCCGGTGTAGGAATTTTTCAATTTCTCTCTGAACTGCTTGGCGGTTATGCTGTAACCGGATTCATTCATAGAGCCGCGGCAATCGTAACATTTATTTATTTCGGTTTACACATATTCTATCTTCTTAGAAAGAAAAAGAAAAAAAAGTTTTCATTTACATACTTTTTTCAAGGTGAGAATTCCTTAGTCCCTAATAAAAGAGATTTGCAAGAGCTAATTCAAACTACAAAATGGTTTGTTGGCAAAGCACCAAGACCGGAATACGGGCGCTGGACTTATTGGGAAAAATTTGATTACTGGGCAGTATTTTGGGGCGTTGCTGTAATTGGCTTTAGTGGTTTGCTTCTTTGGTTTCCGGAATTCTTTACAAGCCTTGGATTACCGGGCTGGCTGATAAATGTTGCTACCATTATTCACAGCGATGAAGCTTTACTAGCAGTTGGATTCATCTTCACTTATCACTTTTTTAACACTCATTTCCGCCCGGATAAATTTCCTATGGATACAGTTATCTTTACGGGCAAAGTTCATATTGATGAGTTAAAAGAAGATAGACCGCGCGAGTATGAACAGATAATGCAAAATGAAGAATTACAACAAAAATTTGGAGATGCACCGCCGGAACTTTTGGTAAAGGCTGCAAGAATTTTTGGCTTTACTGCTTTAACACTTGGAATAGGTTTGGTTTTATTGATCATTTATTCAATGATCTTCTTGTATCAATAATTTTCCCTATGGAGAAATAAATGTTCTTAAAGAAGTTTTGGTTTATAAGTATTACGCTTTTGTCTTTTATGGCGGGATTTACGTATGTACAAGCTCAACAATTTAATTGTTTGGATTGCCACGAAAACGTAATTCAAAAATCAGTTCACAACGAAGCAATTGACTGCCAAAGTTGTCATCAAGATATAGTTGATGAGAGCCATGCCGATAACAAAGACAAAATTAAAAAAGTACAATGCCAGTCTTGCCACGATGATAAACTTCAATCCATGCAGAATGATATACACCGCAGACTTAAAGGGAAAGTAAAGAATCCGCCGGATTGCAAAAAATGTCACGGAACTCATGAAGTACAAAAACCACCTGTAGTGAATTCAGTTAAAGCTAAAATGTACTGCAACAAATGCCACACGAGCATGGTTGTTGCAAACGATTATCATAGCACTCTTGTAGCAAAAAATAAATGCCTAAGCTGTCATAAGAATGTTGATACAAAACTTACACTCCCCTCTTCTGTTCACAAAAATTTACAATGCGCAGATTGCCATAATTACATTTCAAACAATCTTGCTAATCATCCAAAGAATGTAAAAGCTACACAAAAAGCTGATTGCTACATCTGCCACTCAGAAATAGCAAAAGAACATAGAGAAAGCATTCATGGTATTTCACTTCACGAAGGAATTGACGAAGCTGCTAAGTGTTGGAATTGCCATGGTTCTCACAATATAAAACATGTAAAGAATCCATCCAGTTTAGTTTATCCTAAAAATTTGGCAACAACTTGCGGCAAGTGCCACGATGATCCAAAGATGGTTCAGAAATTCGGCTTCGGTATAAAAAACCCGGGATTCATGTATTCTCATTCAGTGCACGGCAAGCTTGTACAGCAAGGTAAACTTGATGCTGCTAACTGCAGCATTTGTCACGGTACACATGATATTAAAAACCGTGTCCAGCAAGGAAGTAAAATTTCCTCGTTCAATGTTCCTCAGACTTGCGGTCAGTGCCATCAAAAAATTGCTGAAGAGTTTGAAACTTCTATTCACTGGATTCGCGCAAAGAAAGGCGTTAGAGAATCTCCGGTTTGCAACGATTGCCATAACGAGCATAGTATTGAAGCTGTAAATACTGTTGATAAAAAAGCAGAAGCAAAGTTAATTCAAGAGAAGACTTGTGTTGTTTGCCATACAAATCCGCGCATTGCTGAAAGATATGGTGTTGAAGCCGGCAACGTAAAACAATACCAAGATAGTTATCATGGTTTGGCTGTTATGCGCGGAGATAAAGACGCAGCAATGTGTGTTGATTGCCATAGCGTGCATTCAATCTTGCCTAAGTCTCATCCGGCATCTACTGTTAATCCGGCTAATGTAACTGCAACATGTAAGAAATGCCATGCTACCGCGACAGAGACATTCTCACAAAGTTACTCACATCAAACACAAGACAAACAGGCGTCAAAAATTGAAGGCATTGTAGCTAACTTGTATTTCTGGTTAATCGTTTCAGTAATTGGCGGTATGATTCTTCATAACCTTCTAATTTTCTTTTATGAATTAAAGAAAAAACGAAACCGTCAATCTACTGATATAACAATTCCAAGATTCACTAAGAATGAAGTTGTTCAGCATTTATTTTTACTTACATCATTTATCATGCTTGCAATTACCGGTTTTGCGTTAAAGTATTCAGAAAGTTGGTGGGCAGAGATGCTTCGCACTTTTGGTATGTCTGAAACCGCAAGACAATACACGCACAGAATATGCGCAGTGGTAATGATTGCTACTGGTCTTTATCATGTTGGTTATTTATTCTTTACTGCAAGAGGAAGAGACGTATTGTACAACCTACTTCCTAAGTTTAGTGATGTGCTTGAAGCCAGAGATAACATACTTTACTACTTACGCCTCAAAAAAGATAAACCTCTTTTTGATAAATACGATTACGCTGAAAAGGCTGAGTACTGGGCTTTGATTTGGGGTACAATTGTAATGGGTGCGACCGGTTTTGTGCTTTGGTTCCCTACTGTTGTGGGCGATTGGGCGCCGGTTTGGTTAATCAAAGTAAGTGAGCTAATACACTTTTACGAAGCAATTTTGGCTACGTTGGCAATTGTAGTTTGGCACTGGTTTTTTGTAATCTTCCATCCACACGAATACCCGATGAGCTTAACTTGGATGGATGGTAAAATGTCTTTGCATAACTACCGGCACCATCACGAAAAACACTTTAGAAGAGTTGTTTTGGAATGGAAAGAATATAAGTCGGGCACACGAGATAAGAAAAAAGTAAGTAATGCAACATTCCTATTTACTTCTGCTCTCGAAAAGAGTGGATTAAATCCCGATTCGATCATTCAGCACGAGATTGATAATGATCTTGAGCTGAAAACTTGGCTTGAACAAAAGTTACAGCCTTCAGTTGAAAAAGTAGAAAAAACTTAAAATTTTAGTTGTTGATTCAAAGAAAAGTTGTTAATTAAAGCCAATTCGGCTATATTAAAACAAGAGTTCTACGTTCTTTTATACAATTAAACCAACTCCAGTAATCTAAAAATCCTATAGGAGGAAAAATGCAAAAAAAGTCAATTGCAATATTTGTTGTACTTGTAGCGGCTTATTTGATTATACCGGCTACGAGTTTTGCTCAACCTTACGGTTATGAAGGCACTCAAGTTTGTGGTATGTGCCATAAAACAGAAAAACAAGGTCAGCAATTAAAGATCTGGCAAGAAAGCAAACACGCAAAAGCTTTCGCGACACTTCAGACACCAGAAGCAGATAAGATTGCTACTGAAAAAGGATTCAAAACAAAAGCGGCTGAAACTAAAGAATGTTTGAAATGCCACGTTTCCGGAAATGGCGTTGATAAAGCTTTGCTCGGCGCAAAATTCAAAATGGAAGATGGCGTGCAATGCGAAACTTGCCATGGACCAGGCTCTGCTTACAAATCAATGGCAGTAATGAAAAACAAAGAAGAAGCTAAGAAGAAAGGTCTTGTTGTTTCAGAAGATAAAGCAAAGTTATGTACAACATGTCATAATTCAGAAAGCCCAACTTTCAAAGATTTCAAGTTCGAAGAAATGTGGAAAAAAATTGCTCACGACGTTCCGAAAGGTTAATTCTTTCACATGGGATAACAAATGAAAAAAATTATTGTTAGTATTATTGTTGCTCTGCCGTTGTTGATTTCTGCCCAGAATCTCAACGGCAGATTCACTTCCTCTTTCTATACATTTCAGCGTTATGATAACCTACAAAATTCCGATGCTTTTTTACGTAATACCGAAGCCCTAACACTTAATTTCAACTACGATAAATTCTCTTTGCGCACAAGAATGAATTTCGAAACAAATATCGGAGTTCCTCTTGATAACGATCCGCGCTTACGCTTCTATAATCTCTACTTAGAAGCAAGAGACATCTTAGATTTTGCCACAATCAAATTAGGGCGTCAGCCTCTCTTTACGCCAATTAGCGGCGGCTTGTTTGATGGGGTTAATCTGAAATTAAAGTATGAAGGTTATTCACTAACGGGATTTTACGGCGGAAACTTACCGGCATATCAGAAACTGGAATTCTTGAAAGATATAAGTGACAATTATGTTATGGGCGCCCGCTTCGATGCAAATCCAGTTGATCACCTAAATTTGGCAGTTAGTTACTTCGATAAGAACTACAAAACGATGGACTATAATGCTATCCGTTTGGATGAAGGATTAGATCCGATAACAGTTTTGGTTATGCAGAAATCCAATCAGTTCAGATTTCTATCCGGAGAAGCTTCTTATGAAATGCCAGGTACATTCGATGTAAATGCACAGTATGAATTTGACGTGAATTATTTAGAAACTTCCAAAGTTGAAGCCAACGGACGTGTTTGGGTAACTGAAGATCTTGGAATTACAGGCTACTACAACTGGCGTGAACCAAAAATCCGTTACAATTCAATTTTCTCGGTCTTCAATTTCGGACACACAGAGGAATATGAAGGCGGCGTTGATTACAAAATTAATAGCAACTGCTCATTGTTCGGTAAATTTGGTAATGTTAAGTATGAAGATGATAATTCATCGCGTTTAACCATTGGAGCTACAACCGGAATTGGAAGTATCAGTTACAGAAAAAACTTTGGTTATGCCGGCGAGCTCGATAACATCTCTATACACGCCGCTAAGAGTTACAGAGAAGGATTGATAACACCATCAATAGGTTTATCATACACTTCTTACAAACTTTCTGAGGATGCCGAAACGAATAACATTACAGCTGTTCTAGCTGGATTTAATCTGAGACCGTGGAAAGCCTGGTCGTTTGATGTACAAGGTCAGTTTTTCAACAACAAGATTTATCATGATGATTTCAGATTCTTATTAAAAATAAACCACTGGTTCAATACTAACTTTTAGATAATTATGAAGATAAAATACTTTTATGCTGCATTCGGGATTTTGCTTATCAGCTTTTTGACCATTGCGGCTATTGGTGCAAACGGAAACGAAGGTGAAAAATCCAATAAGGATATCATCAAGTTTTCTCATGCAGTTCATAAAGAAGTAACGGATTGCGCCGGTTGCCATACAAAAGCTTCTGAAAGCACCTCGCTGAAAGACCGTTTAGTTCCGGATAAAGCGGTGTGCGCAACTTGCCATGATGTTAACGATGATAAGCAATGCTCAACATGTCACATTGGCGATGTTTACGAACCGCTGATGGTTAAAAAATCGGAATTGTTCTTCAATCACAAATTTCACCTTGGCAATCCTAATGTAACTTGCGAGTCTTGCCATAAAGGGCTCTCAGATGTTGCATACAGCGCAGAAGCAAAGGATGCTCATCCTTCTATGGCTACTTGTAATACTTGCCATAGCAGCCAAGCTGTTGCTTCTAACGAATGTAAAACATGTCATATCTCAACAGTTAATTTACTTCCGCAAGATCACAAGAGTGTTTCTTTCTTAAAGACACACAAATTCAAATCTTCCGAAGCAAAAGCTGATTGCCAGATGTGCCATGATAATTCGTTCTGCGAAACATGCCATGCTGCAACAACAATGATTGACGAAACAAACACTGCAAGAAATTTTGTTACACCATATTCTCCTCACAATTTTGTTGATAACACTAAACAGCAAAATATCAGCCGTGTGCATGAACTTAATTTCCGGTTCACACATGGAATTGATCTGAAAGGCAAAACGAGCGAATGCCAGACTTGCCATCAGACCGAAACATTTTGCGGTGAGTGTCATACTTCCGGTAGCGGAGATTATTCACTTGAAGGAAATGCACCGCAATCTCACAGAATGCCTAACTTCACTACATTAGGTGTTGGAAGCGGCGGCGGTGAACATGCCATTCAAGCTAGAAGAGATATCGAACGCTGCGCATCTTGCCATGATGTTCAAGGCGCAGACGCTAATTGCATTTTATGTCACGTAGATAACGATGGTATTAAAGGAACAAACCCTAAAACTCACAAAGCTGGATTCTTGAGCAACTCTGAAGATGGCGATTGGCATACCGACAGCAATTCGGTTTGTTATTCTTGCCATACAGATGCAACTGCGCGTCCAGGCGGTGTAAGAGGTGTTGGTTTCTGCGGCTATTGTCATAAATAATTAATCAATCTCTGGAAATGATATGAGATCTATAAAAATTTATTCACTTCTTCTCTTAGCTGTTGGATTGTTTTCTTTTGGATGCAGCGAATTGCAAAACGATGTTACGGTTCCAACAAAGATCGGTATTCACGGTCCGGATGTGCTTGTGAAAGCAGCTGATTCATTCCACGGTAAGAAACTTATCGGCACTAACTTTAACGATTGTCGTAAGTGCCATGCAAAAGATCTTTCTGGTGGAACTACCGGTGTTGGATGCACTACCACTCTTTGCCATCCAACCATCACTGTTCATACATTAGAAATAATGAATCCGACTTCCCAATTGTTTCATGGTAAATTTATCGCCAATAAAAATTGGGATATGCAAGACTGTTCGAAATGTCATGGCGTTTCATTTGCCGGCGGCGTTTCAAGTCCTACATGCAACTCGTGCCATACCCAGCCAGGCGGACCGGAAGCTTGCAATACCTGTCATGGCGATTTTAGCAAGCCAGGCAGTGTAGCACCACCAAGAGCATTAAATAATGCCATCGTAACTACCGATCCCGGCGTTGGTGCACATACATTCCATTTAACCGGAATTAAGGATGCATCCAATGTTTCTTGTAATGAATGCCATTTAGTGCCAAGTGCATTGGCTTCTGCCGGACATATTGATAACTCTCCAAAAGCAGAAGTAACTTTCGGATCATTCACTAACCGCGGTCTTTCTCAGGCAAGCTACAATTCATCTAATAACACTTGTGCAAATACTTATTGCCACGGTAATTTTGAGTTTTCGAAAGCAACATCTGCTTATCCATTCATTTACGAGTTTGGTGATAAGATTACCGGCAACAATTATTCGCCAAAGTGGACTAAAGTTGATGGCACTGAAGGAAAATGCGGAACTTGCCATGGATTACCGCCAACCGGGCATCAAGCATCTACACTTAAAGCTTGTGCAACTTGCCATATTGGTGTTGTTAACAACTTAGGCAAAATCATTGATCCGGTAAAACATATCAATGGTAAAGTAAATGTATTTGGCAGTTAAGATTAGATAGTAAGAAAATTAATAAGCCGCTCTTTGTAGCGGCTTTTTTTTTGCACTAACGTTTTATCATTTGGTAAATTTGAGCATGAAAAATTCCGGCGCTGAATCCGACCAACTAAACATTCCCGAAGAAAATGAAGAATTAATTTCGGGAATAAACTCTAATAAGATTTCACTTAAAACTACATTTGCTGCGTTAAATTTTAAGAATTACCGGCTTTGGTTTTCCGGACAGCTGATTTCCCTTTTCGGCTCGTGGATGCAAACCACCGCGTACGGTTATTTCATTTTTGAACTCACACATTCTCCGGCATTTCTTGGGTATGTTGGTTTTGCATCTGGTATACCGGCTTGGCTACTAACTTTCTATGGCGGCGTAATCGCTGATAGATACCCGAGAAGAACTATTCTTATGATTACTCAAACTTGGATGATGATACTGGCGTTTGTATTAGCAGCATTTACGTTTACCGGAATTATACAGCCGTGGCATTTAATTTTTATCTCATTTCTAAATGGAATTGGAAACGCGTTTGATTCTACTGCAAGGCACGCTTTTGCAAGAGAGTTAGTTGGTAAAAAACATCTAACAAATGCTATCGCGCTAAACTCTACAATGTTTAACACCGCTACGGCTATTGGTCCCGCTATTGCCGGAATTACTTATGCCATACTTGGTCCAGCATGGTGTTTTTTAATCAACGGAATTTCTTACCTGGCTGTGATTTTTAATTTATGGAGAATTAAGCTCCTTGCGGTTGAAAAACCAAAAAGTGAGAGTTCTGTACTTAGCGAAATAAAAGCCGGATTTAGCTACTTAAAAAACAGAAAAGACCTGGTAACAATAATTTCTATTACATCACTGCTAAGTTTTTTTGGAATGGGTTTAGTTACTTTATTCCCGGCATGGGCTGTAAATATTCTTCACGGTAATTCAATTACAAACGGATATTTACAATCGGCGCGCGGAGTTGGTGCGGTAACATTTGCACTAATAATTGCAGCAGTAAACCACATAATTTTCCGCGGAAAATATCTGCGTTATAGCACAGCTGTACTACCGCTTCTACTTTTCATATTTTCGTTCAACCGCACTTTTATTGTTTCGATCATTCTGCTCATTCTAATTGGCGGTGTTTTAATTACAATGTTCAATCTTTCGAACGGTTTAATTCAAACAATTGTTGACGAAGAATTTAGAGGTAGAATTCTTAGTTTCTATTCATTCAGTTTTTTTGCGTTATACCCGGTTGGTTCTTTGTGGATTGGAATGCTTGCTGAACATTTTTCTACGCCGACAGCAATTCTAATTAATTCAATTCTTCTGGCAGTAAGCTATTACTTTATAAAATTGTATCATCCAAAACTTAACACAATTAAATAATGATTTCCTTAGGATCGCCTTCGCGCTCAACAATCCGCCACTCATTTTCTTCTATATTGAATTCCGTGATTTTTTCAATTGGAACTTTGAGATATTTGCCGTAAGCCGTAACCGCAACATCCCCGTTACTTAATACTATTTCTCCGGTGCCTTCAAAAAATCTGCTGTTCTCTGAAGTAATCCTTCCAATAACCTTTAATTCTTCATTCAAAGGAATTGGTCTCTTGAACTTGACGGAAAGATCAATTGTAACTCCCCAAACTTCTGTTTCATATTTATTTAGGATTGCTCTGCCTATGGTTTCATCTAGAACAGCTGATGCAATTCCACCGTGTAATCTTCCCGGATAACTTTGATGTTCTTCCGAAGGTGTAAAAACAGCGATCAATTCTTCTGATTCGGTTATATAGAAATGTGCATGAATACCAAATCTGTTTTTGAGGCCGCAGACAAAGCAGAGCTTAGAGTTGTGCTGCTTGCCGGTAATTTTATGAATCATTCAACACCTATCTTTTTCAAATGAATTTCTGGCGTAAATATATAGAAGTGATTAAGAATGAGAAAAAAATCCTTTACAAAAGATTATTTAGTTTACACCTTTAGAGTTCAGGTAAGAGCTATATTTTTTATCTTCCCCCACAATATGATCTATCAACCATTTCTGCAGAAAGTTAATCAAGTCAATCGGAAGTACATTTCCACTTGAATGAAATTCATTCAGAAATGTCTTTAGTTGTTCTATTAATTCGGTATGAGCCTGAATATGAGTTCGTGTTTCTGGATATGAATACTGGGCAAAAAGAGATTCTTCAAAAGAAAAGTGGTAAACAGTATATTTAATTAGTTCCTCAAGAATTTCATTTACGGCTTTGTGTTGATTTTTTTCATCTGTTTCTTTTTGTAAAAGAGTAATGAGCTTAACAAGTTTTTTATGTTGTGAGTCAATTTCCCTAATATTTACGGAGTATTCGTCACTCCAGGTAACCAAATCCAAAGTATCCACCTTCAATAAAGTTAGTTCGCCAACTTATTATCGAAAAATCCCGGGAAATATTTATTCGAGCATTTAATTTGTCGGCTTATCCGGTAGTGGTTGATAACTGAAAAACTCTTTGTAGAAGCGCTCTGTATAATCTGAAATCAATTTTGTTATTCGGTCAAAATCCGGAGAACATACAACGAGACCGGCGTGGTATCTTTTATTCATTTTCCAAGCCACTTCCGGTTCATTGAATGAAGAAATATCAGGCGTTTCTTGTTTTGCCAGTGAAATCAATATCGAAGCATAGTTGCTGATTGATTGAGGGAGTTTGTAAGTCTTTCCTTTTTGAAGTGTTTCAATCTTAGCCCACTCAGCCCAAAAATTAATTCCAGTAGCCGCTTCAATCATTTCCGCAATATTGGCGCCGGCAACGCGTGCGGAAGTTTCCAGAAAATAAAACTTCCCCTCTTCGCCTTTGATATATTCAGTATGAGAAATCCCTTGAACCAGTCCAAGTGATTTTAGCAATTCTTCATTCATTTTTATTAAGGCAATTTCATCTTCGGAACCCTTGAGCATTGTTCGAGTTGCGAACACTCTTCCTTCATGTGCCACTTCCATGGGAGGTTTTGCATATTCATTCGCTACGGCAAATACAATATTTTTCTTGTACACAATACTGTCAACATGATAAATGTTTCCCGCTATAAACTTTTCCAAAAGATAATTTGATTGTTTATCACCGAGTTCATCCAAAATACGCCATAACTCTTCACCGTTATTGATTTTTTTAATCCCTACCGCACCGGCTTGCATTCTTGGTTTCAAAACATAAGGAGCGGAAACTGTATTTAGAAACTCTTCTATTTTTTTGTAGTTAAGAATATGCACAAACTCCGGGACGGGAATACCTAATTCCTTGGCAAGAACTCTCATTGCGAGCTTATCTCTAAAATATCTTGCGGTTGTATCTCCCATACCGCCAATACGTAAATGCTCACGAAGACGGGCAGCTTTTTCAACATCAAAATCATCAAGTGCTACAATACGGTCTATCTGTTCTGTCCTTGCTAAAAAGCTAACAGCATTAACCATGTGTTCCAAATTCCACTCTTTGTTTACATCCGGCATGTAAAAAATCTCATCAATGCTTTCTCTCGGCCATTCAACATCCCGCAAACTTTGAGAAGTAAGCAGCAGAACTCTGCATCCTTCCCTTTTACATTGGCGAAGAAATTCAAATCCTTTTTCATAACTTGAGATACATAGAATGGTTAGATTTTGAGCGGACATTTTTTCCTCATGTTATTTTACAACAGATGTTAAACAATCTTAGAACTTTACTCAAGCAAAAAGTATCTTTTATGAAATGAGCTTTACACCTTCTTACATACAACTTTTAGAAACCGGTGAGTTTGAAAAACGGATTAACTCGGCAAAAAAATTATTAGTTGAGTGTGCCGTTTGTCCTAGACACTGCAGAGTAGAAAGAGCTAACGGTGAACTTGGTTTTTGCCACAGTTCAACAATACCAATAGTTTCTTCTTACACAGCTCATTTTGGTGAGGAGCCGGTTCTTTCCGGTACTAATGGCGCCGGCAATATTTTCTTTGGAAATTGTAATCTGAGGTGCGTCTTTTGTCAAAATTATGAAATAAGCCAAAACTGGAAAGCCGAAAACTATAATACTGTTTCAGTAGAACGTGTTGCTGAGCTAATGATAGAGCTTCAAAACCGAGGCTACCATAATATCGGTTTAGTGTCACCTACGCATTTCTCGGTTCAAATTCTCGAAGCAATTTTTCTTGCGGCAAAGAATGGATTGCATTTACCAATTATTTATAATTCCAATGGATATGATTCCGTAGAAACGCTGAAATTGTTTGAAGATGTGATTGATATTTACTTGCCCGATTTTAAGTATGGGAATGATGAATACGCGAAAAAGTTTTCTAACGCCGATAACTATTTTGAGGTTGCGAAGAATGCGTTAAAAGAAATGTTTAGGCAAGTTGGTGATGAACTGGTTTACAAAAACAATGTTGCGGTACGTGGAATGATAATCCGGCATCTCGTGCTGCCGAATGATTTAGCTGATTCAGAAAAAGTATTTGAGTTTATTGCCAAGGAGCTTAGTCCGACTGTTCATATTTCATTGATGTCTCAGTATTTCCCTACTAACAAAGCGAACCGATACGCTTTGCTCGATAGAAAAATCAGAAATTCTGAATACGAAAAAGTAATTGCCCTACTTGAAAAGTATGAACTTATGAATGGCTGGATTCAAGAATTAGAAAGCTCTGACTTTTACATTCCACACTTTAATGAGAGCCGTTTAAATCCATTCGAGAATTAGAAAAAGAATCTAAACCCAGCCCGCAACATCACCCCGCTCATATCAAATAAGCGCTCAAATGTTTTACGTCTTCCGGTTGAAGAATCTTTAACCTCATATTCCCAGCTTGGTTCTGAATGGTGATAAGACAGTTCTACAAAAGCATCGGATCTATCGCCGAGCTCATAAAGAATTCCACTTCCGACTCGCCAAGCAAAATCTACAGCACCTTGAAACTCATCATTATCCGGATTTTCGTAACTGCGGTAAAATATCAACAAAACATTTAATCCGGCGGAACCAGTTACGAAAGCACGCGCTCTGTGACCAATAGACCAATTACCCGTAACTGAGCCCATAAGCGGAACAGAATGAAGATTAGTCTTGGCGCGCAATTCGTTTAATTTACTGTGGATATTTCCATAAAAATCGTTGTACTCTTTAACAAGTCTCGCATCAACATAATTCTTATGAAACCAATCCGCACTCCATCCAACCATAAAATTGTCATCAATATACCAGCCCCCTTCGTAGCCAATAATAAAGCCGGCATCAGACGCTGAAGGATTATACATTCCAAACTTGACCGTGCCGAAATTATCCTGTGCGACCATTAAACCCGAAACTGACAGAAATAAAAGTAAGAATAGCTTTTTCATTTATATTCCAAATTGTTTTCTACCTTAATACAAGCTGAATGCCACAAAAAATCTTCAATCTACTCTCATTTTGATGCTTGAAAAATAATTTTGTTCTAAAGAATGAACAAGGCAAAAATAATATTGGACACAAACAAAAAACCCCGGGGATTTTACACCGGGGTATGTTTTATTTTTGTAGGGATCGGTCTTAGACCGATCCTTAAAATTTATTAGGAATGGTCGCAGACCATTCCCTACTTCATCAGCAACATTTTCTTAGCGATGTTTACATTTGTACCAGTTAGACGGTAAATGTACATTCCGCTTGCATAACGGCTGGCATCAAAAGTAATTTTATGATGACCTGCATTCATTTCCTTGTTCAACAGAACCGCAACTTCTTGTCCAAGTATGTTGTAAACTTTCAATGAATATCTGCCCGGTTTAACTAACGCAATATCAATTGCTGTAGTTGGGTTAAATGGGTTAGGATAGTTCTGCGACATTTTATATTCACTTGGAACAACTCCTTCTCCTTCAACACCAGTAACATTAAAGGAAATTTTATAAATTTTTCCTTCGCGAGTTCCGGCTAATACATCACTTTGGTTTGGACTAACAACAAGACTGCTAACACCAAAGCCGCCCATACCAATTCCTGTCCAAGAAATACCATTATCAATTGAAGTGAACACGCCGCTTGTCCAAGAACTAACATAAATTCTTCCACTCTTATCAACATTAATAGAATAAATGTATGGTTGATTTAGCGATGCCTTTTCCCAGTTAGCGCCGTTATCAACAGAACGGTAAACACCGCCGCCATATGTTGAAGCTATGATTGCATTAGAATTAGCCGCGAGTGCCCAAACAATATTGTTACCAAGATTATATTGATACCACTTGTTTTCACCCTTGAATAGTTTGAACAGACCACCACCGGCAGTTCCGGCAAATACATCACCTTCTTTACTTACAGCAACAGCTTGAACAGCTAAATAATATTCCATTCCGGTTTTAATTTGTTCCCAGTTAGCGCCGTTATCAACAGAAACATAAACTCCGGTTCCCCATGTTCCGGCGTAAAGAACTGTTCCGGAAGAAGCTAACGAGCGTACATCAACATCTTTGAGACCTACTTGAACCCATGATGAACCGCTTTGTTTGTAAACACCTTTTTCTGTCGAAGCGAATAAAATATTATTATGGAATACGAGCGACCAAATCCAGCCAACATTCATACCGCTGTTAATTTGCGCCCAATTCTTACCACCATCAACAGATTTATAAATTTTTCCGCCCATTGTTCCGGCGTAAGTGTTGCCGTTATTATCGAACGAAAGTGTGTAAACAATTTCTCCAACAGCAAACGAACCAACTTCTTGCCATGTTCCTCCGGTTGTACCGCCGCCAGGACTACCACCGCCCGGAGTTTGATTTGAACTGTTAACGTTTACAGTTACAAATGAACTATTGTTGTTTGCGTTTGGATCTGTTGTTAATCCACCGGTAACAGAAGCAATGTTTGTTACTTTTTTATCAGCCGGAATGTTACCGAAGAAGAGAGCATTGTTAAACTGTCCCTTGCCTGTTAGTGATTTACAAATCATCTGTCCGTTTTGAACACCGCTTTCAAAATTAACATCAGCAATCGGTGCAAGTATAGAACCACGAACATCAATATTTTTTATTTTGATAGTTGTTGCTTGATAGAAATTATAAAGTACATTATTAATTGCAGTACCGTAAATTTCTAAACCGCCACTCCAGGAAACATCAGTACCATCAATGTTAACAAGAACTGCTGATCCGTTCGGAACATTTATATCGACACTATTTGCTATTGAAAGCTCGCTGCCAAGAACTTTGAAAACATTTAAGTGAGGATCAGTTCCGGTTAATGTCAACCCACTAAATTGGAATGATGTCGTTCCTGTAACACCATAACCACTGAGTGTTAAAGAGAGATTTTCCAAGTATGTCTTTGCGGCGGCAAAATTAATTGGCGTATCTTTTCTTAAGCTTCCGTCTATAGAAGTCTGGTTGATTGGAAGATTTGTAGCATTTCCATAAGCTACATCGCCATTATAAACCCTTCCGCTCGTGTAGGTTAAATTTCTTCCAACTATTAGTACATCGCCGCTGCTTGGCGCAAGTTTATCGCCTACGCTGTAATTGGCTAAAGTTGCATCTCTACCCACAGCTACTCTTCCTTCGGTATCAGAAGAAGGTTGTGTTAAATCTTGGATTACAAATAAATTGTATTCTTTAGCTACCCCAAGATCAAATGTAGAATTATTGATTTGGTCGCAGTCTGACTTAACAGAAATTGTTAAAGTAGCAGAAGCGCCGTTTGCTAAATTGCCAACACTCCAAATTCCGGTTGATTGATTATAAGTACCTTGAGTAGCACTGCTTGATAAATAAGTAACACCGCTAGGTAGAGCATCCGTAACTTGAACAGCCTTTGCTTCAGCCGGACCAAGATTAGTTGCCTTTACAGTATAAGTAAAACTATCACCGCATTTTGGAGATTGAGTACTGGAAGTTTTCTCCACTTTCACATCAGCTTCGTTTGGCGGTGGCGGTGGACATACAGTTGGATTCCAGTAGAACTTTTTGATAATAGCGTTACCTAAAGCGTTTTTATTGCAATCCTGTACAAGAACAGATACTTCCACTTCAACTAACTGATCAACTGGACGAACACCCGGCCAAGTAATATTCAATTCGAAATTTGTTGTTCCGGTTATTGCCGTGGTGGTTGTCTTTACGGAATTATCTACACTGCCGTCATTTGGATATGTAATCCTCCAAGAAGTAACCAAAAATCCACTGCTTGGATTTGGAGTTACAGTTGCAGTTCCTGTTACGTTTATAACTTTTGGTTCATGCTCACATAATGCTACATCACTTCCAAGATTCACGCTCCAATTAGTTGTACAAGTTGGACCGCAATCAACTTTAACTGTTGCGGTAGCTTTATCAATCACGTAAGCAGAACCATCTGTTGGATGAGCTTCTGCGGTAACTTCATTAATCAAATCTCCGCAATCAGAATTTGTTACTGTGTAATCAGCAGTAAATGTTGTTGATTTAAGCGGATCAAGTAAATCTATATGTTTTATTTTATACGGAGATGTTTTGTTCAACAGCTTATCAAAAATATCAATGCCGCCATGATGTTGAATATCGCCGCAGTTTTCAACCGTAAATGTGTAGGTGATTTTATCGCCCGGTTTTGCCGTTGCTTTGTTTGCTGTTTTAGTTATTGTAACACAAGTTTTGTAGAAACCAAAATCAACAGTCAAATTATCATTACAGTTGAGAGTTACTGAAACAGATTCATTCTTCGCAGCATCGCTGTCTTTAGTGTCATCGGAGCCTTGGTTTTTCTTTGTACTATACCATTTAGTATTGGAAGTATTGAACAAAACTCCGCCGCTGCTATAGTTTGATGCGGCAACTCTAACGCTAAAAGTACCGTTAGCTAGATTTGTGAATTCATACTTTCCATCAGCGTCGGTTTTGGTTGAAGCTATTATAGTGCTGTTTTGTATCAACTCTACAACAACATCTTTTATTCCCTTCTCTGTAGCATCTTGAATTCCGTCAACATCCGAATCATGCCAAACATAATCGCCAATCTTGTTCTTACAAGTTTCTTGGTAAATTCCGGCATCCCATGATAAATCGTCCTCACCGGAAACTAATTGTGTACAAACTGTTTTGCCGGTTGATATATCAGCATCGGAATCTATGTCATCACCGCTGGCATCTTTCAGTGTAAACAAATATCCGCTTGGTAACTCAAACTTCACGTAGTAGCTGCCCGGATTCAAATCAGCGAACAAATACAACCCGCTCGCATCAGTGGTTTTTGTTGCAATCAGATTGTTATCGCAATCGTACAACTTAACTGTAACATTTTGTACTCCATTCTCACCGGAGTCCTGAATTCCATCTTTGTTCGTATCTAACCAAACTTTATTTCCAAGAGAAGATTTTACGCTAGCGCCTGAACATGTTAAGAATCCCTTATCAACAGTTCCATTATCAAAATTTTCGTTGATAGCTGTTGCAGCATCATTGTATTGAGAGAAAGTAAATCCGCCTAATGAACCACCGCCAATTGCAGTCTCAAGTAGTACTAAAAATTGATTAACCGTTTTGCCACTGAAAGGTCCGGTAGCAATTTTAAGTTCGCCAAGTTTAGTTGTGTTGCTGCCTAAATATCCGGCTGATGAATATGCAATGTTACATTTCAACGCTACCAATTGCCCGCCTAACACACCGGCACTTGTAGAACTTACATTTGAATAATTTTGGGTAAATGCACCTGCTGTTCCGCCCTGTGGTAAGAATTCTTTAACAGCTTCGGAACTTGTTAGAGTTAATTTATAATTTCCGCCAACTACCAGACCGCCCGGGAAAACCGATGTAAAATATTGATCTCTAATCCTTGCAGGTACGCCGTTCTTATTTCCCCAGCCGCCCTGTGTAAATGTTGTGAATCCTTTTGTATCGCAAGGCGAAGGCGAATACCAGGTAACATTAGCAGTTGCAGACCTTGTTACGCCTGATGGTGTTGCCAAAACTAATTTCTGCCATTTATCCGGTTCAATTGAATGAACATATCTTATTCCATGATTCACGGCAACATTTGCACTCGCTGTAACTACAGATGTAAGAGAGCCACTTGTAAATGTGAATGTCTGAGAATTTCCGTTGCTTCCGGTTGTTACACTGGTTGTGCTTAAAGTTCCGTTATTAGCTGAAAGATTTACTGTAACGTTATTAACAGGATTTCCATTAGCATCAAAAGCCGATACGAAAAATGAAGCTGTACCGCCTATTGGTATTGTCTGATCAGCTGGAACTATTTGCAATGTTTCAAAAGGATAGAACGAAGAATAATTCGCATCAGTATCGGCAATGATCTGTTGAGCTCTCACTTTTACGTTTGTGTTGTCAACTGTTGAAGCATCTAATCCATCCACAAAATGCCAAATGGCTACCTGAACTGCAGCTGCTTCAATTTGCTCTGACGAAGCCGAGCCGCTATATGGATATGCTTTGAATGGATAATAATTGTTCAGTATGTAAATAACTTGGTTATTTGCTTTGCCGTTATCGGTATAAGTATGAGGCTGTGAGGTAGTGTACCATTGTATATAATGGAAAAGATCTATACAATAAAATTTACCGGCTACACCGTCCACTTCACCTTTGAAAGTTCCGCCTGAAGTGCTAATTGTTTTAGTATTATCGCTGGGATTTTTGAACTTAATTGCAACAGTTTTGTCAATTCCAAAAACTTTAGCAACAGTTCCTCCGGAATTAACTTTTTTAGAAAATGCCGAAAGCGGATAGTTAGTTTGTTTGGAATTACCGCCTTCTGTAGCACTCGCAGTAATAGTAACTGCCGAGGTCAAAAATAGAACAACACCTAAAAAGAACGATAAAACCCTCTTACTATTCTTCATCTTAAAGTTTCCTATTATTGGCTGAATGGACGGGTAGAAATATACCCATTATCTAACTCTTATATAATCGTATAAATCACAAAAAAGTTTAGTTTAAAAGATACCCCGTTTGTGACGGGGTTCGTTTTGTAAGGGAGGGAAAATATTGTGTCTTACTCTGTTAATATCATATACTGCTTATTGCCCCGGTGGTTACCATTATGCAGTCCCATTTTCTAAAGTCTTTTGTTCTTGGGCAGCATTCCAAAACAACAATGCTGAACCAACCCAAAGAACCGCGAAGAATCCGTTTACGCCTAATATCTCGACTACTGAACTTTCCGGAGCGATATCTAACCGAGCGATAAGTGCAATAGCAGCTATCAACGCATGGGATAATGCCATAATGAATAACACTTTAGCCATTCCCTTTGGTTGAAGACGCGCAATGATGGAACCCAAGAAACCAATGGCAAGCACTCCTATGTACATCCAATTGGCGGGATTGTCTTCGTTCCCAATTAATCCAACAGCAAGGTTGGACCAGACAAGAAAGAGTGCCGTTGCCGCCGCAAGACCCACAGCCGCTTTGTAAGTTTTATTCTCCATCTTTCTTGCTATCAGTTTGTATGTTAAACCGGCGGAGAAGAATAAAATCCACGCGGCAATAAAATCGAATGGACTCCATTTCATTTCATCGGTCAACAACATTGCTGTTAATGGCATCAAAAGTAATGATGCAGCAATCGCAGCCGCGCTTACTGTGCACTCAAATACCGTATAAGGTTTTGTTACTGTTTTGAAAAACTTTCTTAGCTGTTCCATAATTATAATCTCTGTTTATTGTTTCGTAATAATTGTTCATTTGTCATTCTGATCCAGCTTTAGCGGAAGAAGAATCTCTTTTGATAATAAATCGAGATATTTCGTCCCGATCAATCGGGAATCCATATGACATACCCGAATATTCTTTTACTCTCATTGACTACTGTTTGAATAAAACCGGCAGTACATTTTTTCTACTTGCCTAACTAAGCACTATTTCATCCAATGCATTTTGTAAATTCCTTTCAAACTTAGCTGCTGCAACAGCAATTACAACTGCGACTATAATTATTAAGATTCCCATAACAACCCCTCCCGCGCGGTCATCACTTTCGTTCAGCATAATGATAATCTCTCCTACTACAGCAAAACCAATCATAGATATCCCGCAATATTTAATAGTACGCAAATATTTAATTGCTGCTTGAGAGACAAAATTATTTTGTCTGTAATAACCTGTCACCTTTAGCGCATTATATAATGCCAAGTAAAATGGAATTGAAGCCACATACGCAAAAGCAAGAAATGGGTCATTGAAATAAACTTCATAAAGAGTGGAATATGCATTCCGCCCCTCTAAATGCGGTTCCCATAACATCAGTACAAATGCAACAATGCCGATAAACACAATTACGATCTGAAGTATTAGTCCTAAAACCGGACTCTTATTAGATCCCAAAACCGTGTAAGGTTTGGCAACTGTATTTAAAAACTTTCGCGACTCTTCCATAGTTATAATCTCTTTTAATTGTTTGTTTTTACTTATTCAACTTTTCAGACGCAATGTTTTGCATCAGTTTTTGTTTGCGCGCAAAGAAATACCACACCGCGCCGGTAATTATCATCAGTAGCGGAAGAGCGCCCGGTTCATCCTCTACAATTATCATATAAATCATTAATGCAAATCCAATTGTTACTGTTATCAGCGCGAATATTTTCTGCATGGTTTATTTCCTCTTTTTGTTGTGAAGTATTTTTTCATCCGCCGACTATTTGTGCCGGTTAATAAATACTTCCATTGCTTTAAGATGATCGTTAAATGCTTTTCTCCCTTCCTCGGTCAAAGAATATTTAGTGTTGGGCTTTCTATCTATAAAAGATTTTTCCACACCGATGAATCCCTCTTTTTCCAGCGTTTTAAGATGCGTTGCAAGATTGCCGTCGGTTACCTCCAGATACTGCTTCAGAGAACTGAAATCAAGCGCATCATTAACAGCCAGCACAGACATAATTCCAAGTCTTACCCTGCTCTCGAATGCTTTATTTAGATCATCAATTGATTGTTTCACTTCTTATCGCCGCTCATACTTAAAATGCATATAAGTACCATATGCTATATGTACAACTCCAAAACCGAATGCCCAAATAAACAGACTGAATTCAATAAAGTAGGCGCTTATCAATCCAAGCCCGATCTGCAGTAATCCCATAAATTTCATTTCACCGAATGTGAACTTGCTGGCGTTATATATTGCCAGACCATAAAAGAGGAGTGTTGACGGTATGATTAACCCAACCAGTCCTTTTACCAGAAAGATCAGTATTAATATTCCTCCGGCTGATAAAGGGACAGCCATATTTGCAATAAGTCTTCGTGATGTGGTGTTCCAGATTTTCTCTCCCTTTTGGTTTCCCTTTTTATAAGAGAGGAAAACCGCACTGCCTAAAGCCAATATTAAAATTATAAGAGCTATTGCTATTACATTTATGAGGCTTCCCGCAGAATAATTGGTGTAATCTACGCTATCCGGGTTAAAGGAATAATAATGGTAAACGATAAAAGCTCCGGCAAGAGCGTAAATACCGGCTAAAATGCCGGAAAGACCGGAAAGGGATGCAAATTTAGAGGAGCGCTCCATCATGGAACGGATCTCGGCTATGTCGCGAATGTAATCTTGTTCTTCTTTCATACAAAGTACTTTTTGTTACAAAGTTAAGCTATGATCGAGACTCACGCAATAGCAGAAGGGACAATTTTATTAATTTATTAATTTTTGAGAGGAATGACTGAATAAACCGTCGGTTAAAAAAAAGAAACCCCGCTTGTGACGGGGTTCCTTTTGGTAAGGGAGAAGAATTTCGAGCTTACTTTGTCAACATCATCTTTTTGGTAATGTTAACATTGTTGCCTACTAATCTGTATATGTACATTCCACTCGATAACTTGCTTGCATCGAAGCTTACTTTATGTATTCCGGCATTCAAGTCTTTATCAATTAGAGAAGCAATTTCTTGACCAAGAACATCATAAACCTTTAGTGCGTAGTTTCCGCTAACCGGTATTGCAAATTCAATTGTTGTACTTGGGTTAAATGGATTTGGATAGTTCTGAGCTAACTTAAATTCAGTTGGCATTTCATCTGTACCTTCAACGGCAGTAGCATTATTTTCAGCGTTGATTCTATAGATAGCGCCTTCTTTTGTTCCGGCATAAACATCACTTGTCTTAGGATTAACCATTAATGCGCTTACACCGTAACCGCCCATTCCAAGTGCTGTCCAGCTTGTACCGTTATCCGAAGAAACAAATACACCGTTTGTTAAAGAGCTTGCATAAACTTTACCGCTTGCGTCTGTAACTATTGAGTAGATGAAAGCAACTGATAAAGATGTTAGTTTAGTGAAGCTCAATCCGCCGTCTAATGATCTGTAAATACCATCACCATAAGTTCCGGCAAAGATTGCGCTGTTTGTTGATCCCATTGCCCAAATTGCTTGATATCCGCAAAGAGCTTTTGACCATGAAGCACCATCTGTAGATTTGAATAATCCGCCGCCAACTGTTCCGGCGAAGATTGTTCCATTATTGATTGTGATTGCTTGTACTGTTAAGAATGCGCCTAATCCGGTGTTGATTTCTGACCAAGTTGATCCGTTATCAGTAGATTTGAAGATTCCGAAGCCCCATGTACCGGCATAGATTATTCCATTAGAAGCTGCAATTGTATGAACATCTTTTCCGCTTAGTGAAGTAAGAACCCAAGCTGAACCGGTATATTTATAAACACCTTTCTCTGTTGCTGCGAAGATTGTTCCATTATTGTTTGTGAATGACCAGATGAATCCAACACCCATTCCACTATTGATAAGTGTCCAGTCCTGACCATTGTTTGTTGATTTGTAAATCATTCCGCCCATTGTACCGGCGTAAATGTTTCCACCATCATATAAGAGTGTATAGATTATTTGACCTTGTGTGAACGAGCATACGCTTGTCCATGAACCACCAGTTGAACCTGAGCCAGTTCCAGTACCCGTTCCTGTACCAGTTCCTGTGCCGGTACCAGTTCCTGAACCTGAGCCGGTTGTGCTGCCAATAGTTATTGTTGCATTAGCTGAGTTGTTGTTCATCTGTGGATCTGTAGTTGTAGAAGATACAATGGCTACGTTAGTAATGTTTTTATCAACCGGAATGTTGCCGCCGAATAATGATAAGTTAAACTGTCCGCTGCCGCTCATAGATTTAACAATAACTTGACCGTTGATAACACCAGCCGGGTAGTTCAATGCTGCGTAAGGAGCCAAAACTGAACCGCGAACATCAATACCGGAGATTGTTAAGTTTTGTGCTTGATAGAAATTATATAATACGTTTGTGATTGCTGTACCGTTTACAACCAAACCGCCTGTCCATGATACTGTTGTTCCGTTAATATTAACCAATACTACAGAACCGTTTGGAGCGTTGATTGTTACACTGTTAGCCGAACTTAAATCGCTTCCGTTAACCTGGAATACGTTCAAGTAAGGATCAGTTCCGGTTAAAGTTAAACCACCGTATTGGAATGTTGTTGTTCCGTTTACAGTGTAGTTACCTAATGATGTAGATAAACCTTGCAAGTATGTCTTAGCTGCTGCAAAGTCTATTGGATTGTCTTGACGTAAAGTTCCGCCAGAGATTGTAACTGCATACTGTGGTAAGTTGGTTGTGTTACCATAAACTACATTACCATTATAGATTTGTCCGCTGGTATATTGCAAGTTGTTTCCAACTATTAATACATCGCCGCTGTTAGCAGGTAATTTATCGCCAATACTGTAAGCGCCGAATGTAGCGTTATGACCAACTGCAACTTTACCTTCAGTATCTGAAGAAGGCTGGTTCAAGTCTTCAAGTACAAATAAGTTGAATCCTTCTGCTGCGCCAAGATCAAATACTGTAGAATTAATTGTTCCGCAATCAATCTTAACTGTAAGAGTTAATGTAGCAACTGCGCCGTTAGCAAGTGTTCCTACAGTCCATAAACCGCTTGTGCTGTTGAATGAACCCTGTGATACTGTAGCGGATTGATATAGTAAGCTTGCCGGAAGAATATCATTTACAGAAACGTTTGCTGCTGTATTTGGACCTTGGTTAGTTACTTTAATAGTATAAGTTACGTTGTCACCGCAATTTGCGTTAGTAACGTTTGATGTCTTTTCAATCTTAAGATCAGCTTCTTCTTCTACAACTGGTGTATAGAATCCGGCATCCCATGTCAAATCATTTTCACCGGCTGTTAAGGTTGTGCAAATTGTCTTTCCGGTTGTAACATCTGCATCAGAATCTGCTGCATCGTTTGAACCTTGATCGTTTGGTGAAGCTGACATTCCGGAAGGTGTAGTAAATACTACGTAATAATCGCCAGGATTAAGATTTGTGAAGGAGTAAATACCATTTGCATTAGTTGTTGTTGTTGCAACTAAAACATCTGAACATGTGTAAAGTTTTACTGTTACGTTGGCAATTCCATTTTCGCCGCTATCTTGAATTCCGTTATGATTTGTGTCTTCCCAAACTTTATCACCTAAAGATGCTTTTGGTTCATCGCATCCTAAGTATCCATTATTAACTGTACCATTATCGAAGTTTTCATTAATTGCTGTTGCTGCAGCATTTATATCGCTAAGTGAATAACCAGTATTAGCTCCGCCAAGCGCACTGTTTGCAATTGCTAAGAATTGATTTACAGTCATTCCACTGAATGGACCAGATAAAATGTTAAGTGAACCAAGATTATAAGATGTAGCTCCTAAATAACCAGCTGCCGAATAATCTACGTTTAATTGCATTGCTACAACTTGACCTGCTAATACATTAATCGCAGTTGTTGGATTAATATAGTTCTGTGTTAGTGCTGCTGGTGTGCCGCCGTCTGGCAGATAATCTTCAACAGCTTGCGCTGATGTTAATTTTAAAGTAAATGTTCCGCCAACTGTTAAACCACTTGGGTAAACTGCTGAGAAATAGGCGTCTCTAATTGTTCCAGGACCGCTATTAGATGGGCTTCCCCAGCCACCTTGTGTATAAGTTGTAAACTTGGTTAAGTCGCATGTGCTTGCAGCATTGTGTAAGCCGGCATCCCATGTTAAGTCGTTTTCGCCAGCAATAAGTGTTGTACAAATCGTCCTTCCGTTAGTTATATCAACATCAGAATCTTTTGCATCGTCTGAACCAGAGTTTTGAGATGTGAATATCATTCCGTTAGGTTTTACAAATACAACATAGTAATCACCAGGAGTTAGGTTATTGAATAAGTATTCTCCATTGGCGTTTGTAGTTGTTGTTGCTACTAAAACATCTGCGCAAGTATAAAGATTAACAGTTACGTTTGGTATTCCATTTTCACCATTGTCTTGAATACCATCTTTATCTGTGTCTTCCCATACTTTATCACCCAGAGAAGATTTGCAATTAATAATAACTGTAAAGGTTGCGTTTGATGTTACGTTTGCAGAACCATCAACCGGATGACCTACTGCGCTGGCATTATTAACTAAATTGCCGCAATCAGTTGCTTTTACTGTATAAGATTTTGTAACAACCTTTGTTGCACCTGGAGCGAGAACAAAATTCATATTTATTCCCAGCATTTGGTCAACCAAATCAACACCGCCGTGTAATTCTATATCACCGCAGTTCGTTGTGGTTAGAGTATAAGTAATTACTTCACCAGGATTAGCTGTTTGTTTATCAGCTGTTTTTGTTAAGGTTACGCATGTTTTGTAGAAACCAAAATCTATGTTCAAATTGTCATTGCAATTTAGAACAACTATTCTGGTCAAGCATCCGCTGTCATTTCCTTGATTATCGCTGTCATTTTCATTCTCGTCGTTGTCATTGCTATGTTCGTCATCTTTAACGCCGTCGTTATCGTCATCTTCATCATTATCATCATTAACGCCGTCATTGTCGTCATCATTATCATTATCATCTTTAACACCGTCGTTATCATCATCATCATCGGAATGATTGCCTATTCCATCGTTATCGCAATCACTGTCGTTATCTATTTCATCATCATCATGTGTTCCGTCATTATCGTCATCACAATCTTCGGTATCAGATTTTCCATCATTATCATCATCATTATCATGGTCATCTTTTATACCGTCATTATCGTCATCGTCATCTGTACAGTTCTTTATACCATCGTTATCATTATCATCATCCTCATCAACACTACCGCAGTCTTGGCTTGTTGTTGATTGATACCATTTTAATTGTGCAGTACTGAATAATACGCCGGTTGCTATAAAATTAACGCTCGAAATTTTTACCTCGTAAGTTCCGTTCGGTAAATTTTCGAATAAATATTTACCATTAACATCAGTAACATCTGTAGCTATTAATGTGCCGGTAGAATTGTAGAGTTTTATTTCAACTCCGGAAATTCCCGGCTCGCCGCCATCTTGAACTCCATTAACATTCTTATCATGCCATACTGTATCGCCAATTTTGTTTTTGCATTCTGCATAGAAACCCGCATCCCATGTCAGATCGTTTTCACCGGCGGATAAAGTTGTACAAACAGTTTTTCCGGTTGTAACATCTGCGTCGGAATCGGTTGCATTATTTGAGCCCTGATCTTTCGGAGAAGCAGCCATGCCCGAAGGAGCTGTAAATGCAACGTAATAATCGGCAGGATTAAGATTTGTGAAGGAGTAAATTCCGTTTGCGTTTGTTGTTGTTGTAGCAACTAATACGTTTGCACAAGTGTAAAGTTTTACGGTTACGTTGGCTATGCCGTTTTCGCCGCTATCTTGGATGCCGTTATGATTTGAGTCTTCCCAAACTTTATCGCCTATACTTGCTGTTTGAGGCGGAGGAGTTACGAAGAATCCGGCATCCCATGTTAAATCATTTTCACCGGCAATAAGTGTTGTACAAATTGTTTTTCCGGTAGAAGCATCAATATCAGAATCTTTTGAATTATCGGAACCGGCATCTTTTGTCGTAACAGTGTATCCAGCCGGAGTTATGAATTTTACATAATAATCGCCAGGAGTAAGGTTTGTAAAAGAGTAAATTCCATTTGCGTTGGTAGTTGTTGTTGCTACCAATACATCTGCGCAAGTGTAAAGCTTTACAGTTACGTTTGCTATGCCATTTTCGCCGCTATCTTGAATACCATCTTTATCAGTGTCTTCCCATACTTTATCGCCTAAAGATGCTTTTGGAGCATCGCAGCCTAAGTAGCCATTGTTAACAGTTCCGTTATCAAAGTTTTCGTTAATAGCTGTTGCTGCTTCATTTATATCGCTGAATGAATAACCTGTGGAAGCTCCGCCTAATGCGCTATTTGCAATTGCTAAGAATTGATTTACAGTCATTCCACTAAATGGACCGGAAAGAATATTGAGTGTTCCAATACTGTAGGAAGTAGAACCCAAGAAACCGGCTGCAGAATAATCAACGTTTAATTTCAATGCTACAACTTGACCAGCTAATACATTGATTGCTGTTGTTGGGTTAATATAGTTCTGTGTCAAAGCTGCTGCTGTGCCGCCGTCAGGTAAATAATCTTCAACAGCCTGAGCTGATGTTAATTTAATAGTATAAGTTCCGCCAACAGTTAAACCGCTTGGATAAACCGTAGTAAAATTTGCGTCTCTAATTTTTCCAGGACCGCTATTAGATGAGCTTCCCCAACCGCCTTGAGTATATGTTGTGAACTTAGATAAATCGCAATTGTTTGTTTGGAATGTGATGTCGGATGTAACTTCTTTTTCATCTGAAGCAGGAGTAGCTAAAACTAATTTCTGTTTAGCATCCGGTAAGTTTTTGTGAACATACTTTGTTCCCTGAGGAATTTCCACCGATGCTTTTGCTTTAACAGTTGCTAAACCAACTACACTGCTATTTAATGTTATTGGAGCGGTTTCACCATTTGCACCGGTTATAACAGATGTCGTGCTCAATGTACCGGCTGTTGTAGTTAAATTAATTGTTAATCCGGAAATTGGTGTGCCTAATAACGATATAGCTTTAACAATAAATGTTGCCGGACTACCAACCGGTAAAAATTGGCTTGCCGGAATTATTTGCAAAGTCTGTAAAGGATCTACATTTGCATGATTAGCGTCTGCGTCTGCAATAATTGCAAGAGCACGGTTTTTAATTGTTGCATCAGTAACTGTGTTAGCATCAACATTATCCATAAAATGCCAAATTGCCACTTGAACAGCAGCGGCTTCTTTTTTCATATCTGACAAAGCACCGGCATAACCGGTTTTATACGGATAATAATTGTTTAGGACGTAAGTTACTTTAGAAGGAGTAGTGCCCTCATCCCAATAATCTTCATTTAATGATAAATTATGAGTCAGATCGATGCAATAGAACTTCTTTGCAGCCGAGTTCAAAGTCCCATCGAATGCACCAGCAAATGTAGTCTGGTTATTGTTAGTATATGGATTTTTATAAGTAATGTTAACACCATCGGTGTATGTACTTACGCTAGCTATGCTTGTATGATCCATAACTTTTTTCACGCCGGTCACTTTTTGTGCGTAGGCGGGATAACTAAATGATGCCAACAGTAATATTGCAAGTAGCATACTAACCATTGCTGTTGTAGATTTTTTCACTTTTACCTTCTTCCTTTTTATGTTGAATTAGTTGAAGGTATGTACGCAACTGGAATGCCATTGAATATTTCATTTTCAGCTTGTAATCGAGCTTTTCTAATCGTTTTTATCAAAAGATTTGTTTCATTTTGATATTGAAGGTAAAAAATGGTTCATCTTAAACTATTAACACGCTGCGGGAATTATTGCATTTTCGAGAGAAATTCACACTATCTTAATAAAAGGATGCTAAGGCAGAGTTAGAAGATTGTTTGGAAGTTCGAAAATGGAGAGAAAAAGAGGTGCTTGAATATAAATCTCAAAATAAGACGCTGATTTAAAAAGTAAATATCTCAGAAAACAAAAAAGCCACTCAATTTCGAGCGGCTTTTTAATGCAAAACGGGAGAGATTTTTATCAGAATTTATGCGACTGATTCCTTCGTTCTTCTAAATGCTGCAATAAGAAATCCGGTAACTAAAACAATAACGCCTAACCAGATTAAACTGATAAACGGCTTAATGCTTGCCTCAACACTCAAGGTCTCTTTAGGAACAACTTGTGTCTGAGTACTTTGATCTAACGAAGAGAAAACTAATTCCGCTTCTGCGTTTGAGGCATTCATAGATTTAATATTTACCTTCATATTAAGTTTGGATTCTTCATCAGCATTGTAAACCGGGCCCTGTCCGGAATTTTCCATATATGGTTCCAGTTGATATTCTTTACCGTCTTTCTTAGCCGTTAGCGAAACACCAATTCTGAAAGAGCCGCCGGCAGTCATTGCGCTCATATCTTTAGGAAGAATGAACTGATTAAAGAATATTTCCGCACCGTTAAAATTATAAGAGGAGCCTTTCTTCATAACAACACCGGCTCCGCTTTCTGATGATTGAGTTCCATCCTCAAAACTAACCGGTTCGATATAGTAATCTTTTGTGAGACCAACTAAAATATCTGGTTCGCGCATCAAGCTATTATTAAAATCGGAAATGAACATTACCGGCGAAATAATTTGTTCAGTACCACCCTTTTCAACTTTTACATTGAAGCGGTATTTTGTGCCGGCTTCAAATGGCTCGTAACCAATAAAAGTTAAATCATGACCAAGCACACTAACTTTTTCGCCTTTAACTAAATCAACTTTTTGCTGCTGAGAGTGACCGGCTGTTGCTAGTACACCAACTAAGAACAAAGCAATTCCAGTATGAGCAACGTATGCACCGAGATAAGTTTTCTTGCCTTTGAAAATTTTCCATGCAATCTCGCCATTCACAAATAAAGCGAATGACGAAGACAGTGCTAAAATTATAAGCATTAAGTCGCTTAACCCGCCAATAACAACCATAAGCAATGTTAAAACAACGGAAGCAATTACAGCAAAACGGGATTGTTTCCAGAGATTCTTACCGTCGTTTGTTTTCCATTTAAGAAGAATACTAAGACCATTCACAAGCCCAATAATAATAGCGATTGGCAGATTCAACTCGTTGTAGAAACTGGTTTGTACAGTTGTGCCGAATATTGGCGCGGAGGTTCCGGCAAGAATAATTATTGATGAAGCTATTAACGCAACAGAACCGGTAAACAGAGCAAGTTCTCTTGAAAGTATATTTTCTTCGAAAGAAAAATGTTCTGTTAAGAATTTCCATCTGTAAACAATTCCACCTATTCCCATCAAAGTGAAGACACCTAAAAACACTAATAAGAAAAGGTAAACTGCCATACCAGGATCAACAAAAGAGTGAACCGAAGCATCTCCTAAAATTCCACTTCTTGTTAAAAATGTTGAATAAAGAACAAGAACAAATGTCATGATGCTTAAGATCAAATTCGTTTTTACAAATCTGCTGCCGCCGCCTTTTTCCTGAGTCTTCTTTTGAACAAGCATTGTGTGGATACCGGCAACGCCAACAAGCCAAGGAACAAGTGAAGAGTTTTCAACCGGATCCCAGCCCCAATAACCGCCCCAGCCAAGAATGCTGTATGCCCAATAACCACCAAGCATAATTGCTAATCCAAGAACACACATAGAAACTAAAAGCCATGGGAGCGATTGCTTAACCCAGTCACGGTATTCGTTTTTAATGATTGCTGCAACTGCAAAAGAAAATGGAACTGCCGACATTGAAAAACCAACAAAGAGAATCGGCGGGTGGATCTGCATCCAGAAATTTTGCAGAAGTGGATTTAATCCTTTCCCTTGTATAATGAAATTGCTTATGGAAATATTGTTAGCCACTAGAACTGCGTGCAGCTCTTTTCCCATTTGGATAAAACTTTTATTCGATTGCGGGTCTGTGAAAACAAAACTCTGTATTGCAGGCAAGCTTAACAGCGATTGATTGATATTCTTCAAATCGAGAAAATCTTGCTGCTGCCAAATGTAATTGAACGGCGATTTAAGAAGCGGGCTTACCATACCTAACAAGAAAGTTAGAGCAAGAGTAAAAATCATCATCACTCTAAGCTCAAGATCGCCTCGCTTAGAGGTGTATTCAAGTAAGATAAGACCAATTATTGCTGTGAAGAAAGTCCACATCATAAAACTTCCTTCTTGTCCGGCGTAGAAAGTAGCCATTAGCATTCCGGTTGCCATACCGCTGCCGCTGTAATCATAAACATATTTGTACTGATACTGGTGTGTTAGTATTGCGTAAAGCAGTAATGCAGAGGCAGCCAAAACTAAAATTGCAGTTGCATGGTAACCAACACGCGCAAGTGTTATTGTATTTTGATAACCTTTATAGGTTAGATAATACATAATAACAGAAAACACTCCTGTAAGGAGTGCTAGTGTAAGAATAATATTGCCGATCATTTAAGCTCCTAACTGCTAATTATGAATTAGCATTTTGAACGGGTTTCTCTTGATATTTGGAAGGACATTTAGTGAGAATATCTGTTGCATGGAAAGCCCCAGCGTTGTATTTGCCGGTAACAACAACGCTTGTAGAAGATTCAAAGTTGTTAGGCATTGTACCATGATAGAACACTTGCATTTCATTACCTTGAGCATCTTTCATATAAAAAGAAAAAACATCTTTGGCTTTATCAACTTGATAGCTCTTTTCTTTAACCCAAACGCCGGTTGCTTTTATTGTTTTACCCGACTGAGCAACTTTGGCAAAACTGCTTTCATACTGAATGTTGGTTTGTGTAAACAAGTAAATCATCACACCAAGAAATACAATAATGATGGCGCCGCCGAACATATATTTATTTTTCATTTAATTCTCCTTCTTTGCAGAGTGGTCTTTGCCCAACTCTTTTTCAATTTCTTTCAAACGTTTATCAGTGTTTTGCATGAATAAGAAAATGCCTGCCCAGACTACAAGTACAATGAACATTACTATATAGATAGAATTATTTTCGAGAAAACCGAAGAATCCGCCTTCCAAATTAACCTCTTATTATTTTTTAGAGAGTTTATCTTTAATAATTATTGCTTTGTAACGAAGCTTATACATCCAGAAATAAAGAATTGTATATGCAAAAAGTGAAGTGAAGAATACAATTCTCATATTCGCATTCATCTTAAAATCTATTACCGGGCTCGTTCCTTGTACAACTTGTCCGGTGTTTGGGTCTAATTCCATCGAGCCGGGATGAAGCCCAACCATTATCCTCGGCATAATGAATATGAAAAAAGGAACAGTTAAAAATGAGATAATGGAATAAACAGCCGAGAGGCGTGCACGTTTATCTTCGTTTTCTACTGCGGAGCGCAGGGCAAGCAGCGAGCCGTAAATTAATAAGAGGATGAATATGCTTGTTTCGCGTGGATCCCAATGCCAGAACGAACCCCAAGTAAATTTAGCCCAAATAGAGCCGGTTATTGTAGCCAAAATTGTAAACATCATACCAAGCTGTAAAGCAGCAGACGATTTAGAATCGTCATCAATGTTTTTGTTTCTTAGATAGCGTATTCCGTAGATCATTGCCATCATAAAAGCTAAAACAGATAACCATGCAGTTGGAACATGGAAAAAGATAATTTTAGCTTTTTCTTCCAAACCTGGAATTATCGGGAATTCGTACCATGCTTTAGGTTGTGCAACAATTGGAAAAGTAATTCCTGCAATGATTACAAAAGACATCACAACGAATAGAATTGATTTCCAGATCAGCGATTTATTAATAGTCATTAAGACTGTCTATCCTTGTATTTATTCGCGTTCAAAAATAGGAAACGGTGGTATGATTATCAAAGTATTAAACAACCTTAACCATTCGAACAGAAACTTCTTCTTCTTAAATCTAATTAACAATAATTGTTTCTTGTTTTAGCCCTGATTAGACAAAAAAATGTAATTTTGACAACCAATTAATGGCTTAGCCGTCTAAACAAAAAATTGAAGAAAATGGGAAACCAGCACGGAAATCCAATAAAGAGAATTTTTGATCTCTATACGAGCGATTTAAGCTATCAAGAGATAGAACGTTTGATTAAAAAAGAGGCTGGTGAGGTTTATGAATTTTTTGCAAATGATATCCCAAAACCGGATAGACATAAAAACAGATTTGTTAGGGCATTAATTTTTATCCGCTCGCTTTTTAATGCATTCGTACTAAAGCTTACACCAGGCAGAAGAATTTTTTACATATCGGCACTCCTCTTTTTTGCCGTAGGATACTCCTCTCCGTCAAATGGTTACGTTCTTTTAGCTTTCATTATTGTAAATCTTCTTTTGGCTTTTGAATTAGCCGATAAGCTTTCCGCAAAAGGAGAATTGGATGTAGCCCGGAAAATCCAGAGTGATTTAATTCCCCGGCATGCAGCCACAATTTTCAATTATGATATTGCCAGCTACTATGAACCGGCACGTGAAGTAGGCGGCGATTATTACGATGTAATTGAGCAGAATGAAAAATGCTACATAACTGTTGGCGATATTTCCGGTAAAGGAATGGCTGCGGCGCTCTACATGGTCCGGGTTCAATCAATTTTGCATCTGCTGTTGAACAACGTATTTGAAGTAAAGGAAATCATTATTGATCTGAAGAAATATTTTTCTAAAAATCTGAGAAGGGAATTCTTCTTAACAATGTCTCTGGCTTCAATTGAAAAAGATGGGAGTATGAAAATTGTCCGCGCCGGACATTTGCCGGTTATTTGGTATAAGTCTGCTGAAAAAGAATTTGAAATATTGAACACAACCGGTTTAGGCATTGGTTTGAATGACAAAGGAATTTTTGAAAAAACTTTGGAAGAAGCTTTTATTAAACCTGGAAAGGATGATATAGTATTTCTTTATTCAGATGGTGTTACCGAAGCAATGAATATTATGAGGGATATGTTTGGCGACGAAAATTTGAAACGCGTTCTTGCTAACAACGCGGATAAATCTGTTGTAGAAATTAAAGACGCTCTGCTTCGAGCTATTACCGGTTTCCGCGGCACTGCACTTCAGAATGATGACATCACGTTCATCGTATTAAAAAGTCGTTAATTATTTGCTTCAAAAATTTTGTAAGTCTCATCTTCCGGACGAAGTTCATCATACATTCGTTTTAGAGAATTATATGCAGATTGATTTCCACGCTGAGAAGCCATCCTATACATTCTTACCGCAACTGCTTTATCTTCAGCAACACCAATTCCTTTTTCATAACAATATGCTAATGCAGTTTGGGCAAACACAGAGCCTTCTGCGGAAAGTGTTTGCAAAGTTTTAATCTCATTTGAAAGATCAGCACCATTTTCGTGTTCTATAATATTTGCGAATGCTACTCTAATTTCAGCTTCTGTACTTCCGAGTTCCTTAGCCATCTGCCAATAAGAAAAAGCTTTCTCTTTGTTCTTCTCAACCAAAGTTCCATTCATGTAAAGCAAGCCAAGTTCAATCATAGAAGGAATATGTTTTTTATCAACAGCTTTTTTCAGAAAATCCAGAGCTTGCTGATTTGCTATTTCATTACTGTAGCCCAGAGCAGTAATTGCTGCCCAGGAATACATTGCGTCAGCATCACCTTGGTTTACTTTAGCTTTCAAAGCGTTTACAAAGCTTTCGCTTTGAACAAGTTTGTAAAGCGTTTCGCCTGCTTTGAATGAACCTAATCGGTTTGCACGAAGATAATATGATGCAGCTTTTGCCAAATCTTTTTTGAAGTTAATTCCCTTTTCATAACTTCTTGCAACAAGAAGCAATGCTTCCGGACTTCCATTATTAGCTGCCAGATTAAGTAAACCAATTGCACTTGTATCCACTTTTATTGAATCTATATTTTCTATACCCAAATACTTTTTGAGGTCACCTTTCTTGTTGCTCAAAATCTCTTTGATGAAAACGCTGCTCGTATCTTTATCCTCTTTTTCAAAATCATAGTAATCCAAATCCCAATTAGGATTTAATACTTGAGCTGTTTCATCTTTCTTCTTCGAGATAGGAACATAAGCCGAATCATTTGGGGGAATGAAGCCCGATTTTAACATTTGTTTTAACGCATCTTTCCCCGGCTGGTATTTTGCATCAGCGGCAAGTTTGAAAAATTTATAGGCTTTTCCAAAATCTCTTGTTAAGGCTAAGTTATCAGTATATAACAGTCCCAAGGCAAATTGAGATTCCGGTAAACCGGCATCGCTAGCTGCTTTGAAGTTTATATAAGCTTCGAAAGGATTCCACGGCACCCCAATTCCGTTGTACAACATAATACCATAGTTAAAACGCGCTGCGGGCAAATTTTGATCTACTGCTTTTCTAATCCAATAAATTGCCTTGACGGTATCTTTCGGAAAACCGCTTCCCATTAAATATCTAATTCCAAGTTCGTGCTGAGCAAATGGGTCGCCGCGGTTTGCATCTGAAGTTAAAATGTAACCGGCAATTAAAGTATATGAAGGATATTTGGCTTTAATAATTTGATGTTTGCGGGGCAAATCATCTCTAAAAACTTGGCTGCGTGTTGAGTCTTGCGCGTTAATAATTGTAGCGGAAAGAGTTAGAAGAAAAAAAACTTGTTTCCAAAGAGTGAAGCGGTGTTTAGAACCTATAGGACTAAAGAAGAAATTTGCGAAGTACAAAGTAGTTTTTGCCATTGAGCTTGTAATAATCTAATTCATCCATTAACTGTTTAATAATATAAAGCCCCATCCCGCTTTCCGGTAAGTTGTCAATGTCTTCCGGATCAAAATTCAGTTCCTTAATCTCAAGATTCTCTCTGCTCTCACCTTCATCAACAATTTGAATCTCCATCATCTTAGAATCTACAGCTACGTTTACATCAATTTTATGATTTTGTTCCCCTTTATAACTATGCTTGATAACATTATTGAGCGCTTCGGTAAGGCAAATCTCTAAACCGTTGCAAAGATGCTGCTCAACTTTTTCACCATCAAGGAATTGCCGGATGGAGATGTTTATCCCCGTGACCTGGTTGTAATCGCTTATTAGAGAGAAACTTTTCTTAGCCAATTGGTTTTCATATTACTTAACTGCAATATAAAAAGATGAAATTTAACTCCAAAGTGAGTGGGAACGTAAAAGATATATTTGGGAGGGTAAAAAACCCTCCCGTAAAATTATTTTTTTGGTTCCGGAGTTTTACAAGTGGAAATTCCAAACGGTAAATAGAGAGGGCACCAGTTAATTGATGCTGTAAAAATTGGTACAATGCCAATAAGTCCCCACCAGCTTTCATTTACAATTCCAAGAATGATAATTACTAAACCTAAAACGAAGCGCAAAATTCTGTCAATGCTGCCCACATTTTTTTTCATAAATCCTCCTTTTGATATTTATAAGATGAACAATCCGAAGAAAAGATTCAAGGGATGACGTAAGTTAACCAAATTCCTCAAATGAGAATTAGAAATCTTCTCTTTGTATTTTAGCGGCAACAAACTAAAGCCATGTGTGAAAAATCTAAAAGATGTTACAAAAGCCGTTCTCCGGTTAATTCCGAGAAACTTAAAAATGAGCGCTTGGCTGTTTATCTACATGCTTGTTGTTTATTCTATTCTAAGAGCTGGATTCTACTTAGTTAACCGGGACTTTTATTCGGATGTTACTTTTTATGAAATTGCTCATGCACTTGTATCGGGAATACGTTTTGATATTGCAGCACTTTTGATGCTCAACTTGCCGCTTTTAGTTTTGTTTAATCTGCCAATCAAATTTGAGAAGGTAAAATACTCCAATCACTTTTTTTTCATCATATTCTGCTTGCTTAATTTACTTGGCATCGGCTTAAACATTGCAGATTATGCTTACTACCCAACTATACAACGAAGATTGCTTTTCGAACCATACACAGAAATTCCGGATTTAATTAGAATGGTACCCGGACTTTTCAAACATTATACTCTTTTGATTCTTGCTTTCGTTGCAAGTGTAGTCTCATTCGTTTGGATATCGCTAAAGTTTAGCCGTAGAATTAGAAAAAGATTATCGCCGGATTTTTCATATTTCAAATCTTCGATTGGTTTAGTATTAGCAATATTATTAACCATTATTGGTATCCGCGGCGGTTTGCAATTAAAGCCATTGCGCCAGACAAACGCTTTTTTTTCCGATAACCGCCCGCTGGGCTATTTAGTTCTCAACAGTACCTACACTGTTATTCGATGCTATTTTCAATACACTTTTCCGGAATACAATTTTTATTCGCAAGAGGAAACTTCATCAATAATAAAAGAGTTGGTAAAATCAGATGATGAAGAAATGATAGACAATCAGTATCCTTTCCTCAGAATAAAAAAACCAGTGCAGCCCATGCAGAAAAAAAATGTGGTTGTCTTCATAATGGAAAGCTGGAGCGCTGAATACATTGGCTCGATAACAGGATGGGAAAGCGATACACCATTCTTTGATAGCTTGGCAAAGAAATCAATTCTTTACACAAACTTTCTCGCATGCGGTCAGCGTTCTATTGAAGCCGTTCCCTCGATACTGGCTTCGCTTCCGGCTGTATTTCCAAGCTCAATCATCGGCTCCAGGGCTGAGATAAATAAAATTCGCGGACTCGGTTCAATACTAAATGAGCACGGCTATACAACTTCTTTCCATCACGGAGCTGCGCGCGGCTCAATGGGCTTTGATGCTTTCGTTCCCAGCGCCGGTTTTTTAAACTATTACGGCAAAGAAGAGTTTGCCGGTTATGCCGATTCATTATACGATGGCACTTGGGGAATTTTTGATGAGCCATTCTTCATTGATGCTGCAAATAAAATGAATTCTTTTAACCAGCCGTTTTGTAGCGTAATTTTTTCTCTCTCCTCTCACGATCCGTTTAGAATTCCGCATAACAGGATTAAGCAATTCTCGAAATTCAAAGGCGAGACGGATTTTCAAATTGCTATGCGCTATTCGGATTTTTCGCTATCCAAGTTTTTTGAATATGCCAAGAAACAGAATTGGTTCAACAATACTATTTTCGTAATCACCGCAGATCATACAATATATACTGCTCGCAACGATGTTTATTCTTCCTTTCACATTCCACTTTTGATTTTCGATCCATCAAATCCACAAAACAAAATTGATCCTAAAGTTGGAACTCACGTAGATATTCTGCCAACGATTCTCGATTTGCTGAATGTACCAACTATTCATGCTTCGATGGGAAAATCTCTGCTTGATGAAACCAAAGCCGGATTTGGCGCAACAACTTTCTATCCCAATTTTCTTTTTTTTAATGATATTAGTCTTTACGTAGATGATTTCGAAAAGAAGCGGGAATACTTTCCGAGTTTTAGAGCAACTTCGGCAAAGGATAACTCACTTCAAAAACATTTGAAAGAAAGTGATGAGATGCAACGTAAACTAAAAGCGTATGTGCAAAGTGCATCAAGGGCGGTAAATCAAGATTTCATTTATAAGCAAGTGAAGTGAGTAACGGGAAAGATTAGAAGTGTATCTTCCGTCTATTTAACGAGTGTCATTTTCTTTGTTTCGCTATAACCGCCCGTTTTTAGTGTATAGAAATAAACTCCGCTAGGTAAAGACGCCATATATGGCGTCTCTACACCAAATTCTATTTGAAATGTTCCGGTCGTTTTGAACTCGTTTACCAAAGTTGCAACTTCTCTACCTATCAAATCGTAAACTTTCAAACTCACATGGCTATCTGTAGAAAGTTGATAACTAATATTTGTACTTGGATTAAATGGATTTGGGTAATTCTGAAAAAGTCTGGCTTGTGTTGGAATTTCCTGTTCAGCAATGTTAGTTGGTTTCGCAAATTTGTCTTCGATTACTTTCCAGAGTTCGGTTCGTCCGTCATCGTAACCGAGCGCCCAAATACCCACACCCCCAAATCTCTTTTGAAGAGTATAATCATATTTGATTGATAAACTGGATGCATCGTCGTACCATATTTGATTCCATCCGTCATCATTCCATCTTAGCCAAGGGGTTTTAGAAAGCGCGTCCCATATTATTTCTTTTGACTGATACGCTAGAAAGATTTCGCTGTACTTAAGTGTTTTAACAAAACCTTTGTTAGCTTTGGAAGTATCTACGATACTATAAGCATCGCTGGTTTTTGTTTTCCAGTGGTTGCCAACATATGCTATGCCGTACAAAATCCTCTGCGGATATTTTGCAACAATAGAAGCTAAATCATTCGTAAAGGATTTACTAATGTTATAATAAGTTCCTTCAAACGGTGAAGAAGGCCCCGAAGTAAAACTCCAGCTTCCGTAATAATTATAACACATTACAAAAAGTAAGTCGCTGTATTCGGAAATATCATCATAGCCCCAGTTATCAAAATTAACTGGATAGACAGCCGTTGAGATTTCATAACTTTGATTTACTGCCTTAATGTATTGATTCAGCAGCTTGATAAAATTTCCCATAGCAGAAGGTTTATCAGAATTGAATAGCTCTTCAAAATCAATATTAACACCGGCAAAACCCCACTTAAGCATTATGTTTTTAATGTTGGTAAACAAATTTGTGCGCTTGGTTTGATCATTCAACAATGTGTGAACAGTATTGCCATTGAAACAACCGATAGAAGCTATCAGTTTTACTTTTGCTGTTGAGCACGAATTTATTACATCGTTCCAAGGCCAGTTGTAAGGATTAGATAAGTTGCCGGAAGAATCTGCAATAAAGGGAAAGACCGCTAGATGTGAGATGAGATCGTAACGAATATTTGTATGTGTGCCGTCAAGATACTCCCAATCCGGCAGATAACCAAACACTACTTTGTTCAACTGTATTTTAGTTGTTGTTGTTTCAGCTTTTGGATTATTACTCTCCTGTTGAATAATATTTTCTTTATAGTAATTATTCTGAAATTTATGTACAGAAATCTCTTGTGCAAATACATTACAGAAATGAAGAGTGAAATAAATTAGAAATGATACAAATAGGTTTTTCATCAGCCGAATTTTATTTTATCAAAATATAACAATAAATAACCCCGCGTGAAATTTGCGGGGTTCAATCTTATCTAACTACTAAGTGCTCAAGACTAACTACTCTTATAATTCATCGTATCCGTCTTCAATTCTTCTTTGTCTTTCTTGTTCCATAAGTCTGCTCTTAGTGTCTAATCTGTAAGTAATACCAAGATTAACTGTTCTCGAATCCATCAAACGCTTACTAACAGATGTAAAATTGTTTGCAGTGGTTTCCGTATTAAACTTTCTTGTGTTGAATATATCCGAAACGCGAAGTGTTGCACTTAACTGACCGTCAAGAAAATCTTTTCTCAGCATAACATCCACCCAATACAGCTCATTCATTTTGGATTGAGATGAAGATCCGCCGAAGAACATTCCACCACCACCGCCGCCAAAATCTCCTCCACCGCCGCCGCCTCCGCCACGCATTCCACCGCCTCCCATCTGAAGTAGAATTGACGGCGAATTGTAGAAAATCATTGATTGCAATACAAAGCCTTCTGAAATTGTAGCCTGAGCATTCAACATTGTACGCCAGCTATTGCTTTCTCTGCTTCCGCCAAGTGTCCCGTTATCTTCAACTTTGCTGTTGTAGAAAGAAAATGTTCCGTTAATTCTTGCCCAGTCACTAATTGGCTGAGTAACAATAAATTCAGCGCCGTAAGAGCTGCCTTGCGAAACGTTTTGATAAGTTGAATATGTAACACCGTTTGGCATTAATGTAGAGATAGTGCTTATTAAATTATCATTTATGCGGTAGAATAAATTTGTAACCAAAGCAGTTTTGCTAAGCAAAGTAGTATAACCAAGTTCGAGCGAGTTATAAAACTGCGGTCTTAAATTTGGATTGCCTCTCACAACGTTCAACGAATCTGTGCGGTCTTCATAAGGATTTAATTGCCTATTCTGCGGTCTGTCAATTCTCTTTGAGTAGCTCAACTGAATCTCATCAAAATCACCCAGCGAATATCTTAAGTGTACAGTCGGGTAAACCTCAAAATAATCAGTTGTAAATTTGTTAAGTACATCCTTCGGATTCTCGCCGTCAATAATTGCTTGCTCTGCTCTTAAACCGGCTTGAAAAGTAAATTTGCCAAAACCATTTGAATATATTCCGTACAGTGCATGTATCTGTTCTTTATAATCATATTGATTATCAATCAGCGAACTTGCACCCCAAGCGCTGGTTGAATAATCCCACGCTAAATAATTATTAGACATTCCCATATTTCTAATCATACTACGGAGACCGCTTTCCAATCTTCCCCAGCTGCCAAGAGGCTGAACATAATTTGCTTGCATGAGCAACATCTTGTTAGTGTTATCAGACATTGTTTTTTGAAGTGATGGGGCGATAAGAGGACCAAAGCCGGTATTGTAATATGTCTGAGTAATATCGGAAGCATTATCCATAGAACTTTTCGAATACATAATGTCGCCCGTAAGTTCTTGAGTCTTGTTATCCCAAGTTTTTTTGTAGCTCAAAGTATAATTGCCGGAACTATTGCCTCTATCGCTTTCGCTGCTACGATCAAAATAACTTGTTAATGTATTTGTGTTATTGTAATCCTTGTTTGTGTTAAGGATAGAGCTTCCAAAATTTCCAAATCGGAATGAACCTGAAAGTGTTATGAATTCCTTGTCAGCCAGATAATAATCGCCGCCAATATTTATGCTGTGATTGTTCATATTATTTTTGTTGCTGGAAGTCTGATCGAGAACTCCGGTTACACCGTTAAAGTTACTGTTGCGCAATACACTGCCGGAGCCGGTCATGTTAAAAAATCTTCCATCGTAGCTTGAAAATAAATTAAAGTTATCTCCGCGTAAATTGCCGTTAACAGATGTGCTGTAACGACCACGGCTGCCGGCATTTGCCATTACACTTCCATTCACACCAAGATTAGATTTCTTTTTCAGAATAACGTTTATAATACCGCCGGTTCCTTCAGGATCGTAACGGGCAGAGGGATTGGTAACTAATTCAACCGATTCGATCTGGCTCGCCGGTATTTGTGCAAGTACATCGGAGCCGCTAAACCCGGCAAGCTGAGCCGGTCTTCCATCAACCAATACTGTTATGTTAGAATTTCCGCGGACAGAGACTGCACCGTCAGCATCTACTTGAACAGCCGGAATATTTTGAACTACTTCAACAGCGGTGCCTCCGGAATTAGCCATATTCTTATCAACATTATAAACTTTCTTATCTAAGTTAAAACTCATCGTTTCTTTTTCAGAACGGATAACTACTTCGCCCATATTTACATTTTTTGGAGTAAGCTTTATAGAAGCGTATTCAAAGCTTGCATTTCCGGGGCGGACAGTAAGCGAATCAAATCTTTTAGTAGCGTAGCCGATGTAAGAAACCTTCATGAAGTAACGTCCGTTCATCAACTTATCAACTGTAAACTTTCCTTCTGCGTTTGTTACAGTTCCATTTGCAACTGTTGAGTCTTTCCATCTATAGATTACAATGTTTGCATATTCTATTGGTTGATTTGATTGTCCGTCAACTACTGTTCCGCTCACTTTGCCGGCAAGTTGAAATTGTGATTGCATTTGCATTCCGCCAGCTTGGTTATTTCTTCTTTGCATTCCTTCATTTTGAGCTGAGATGGGATAAGAGCTTATTATTAGAGTTAAAGCCAACAAGGGTAAAAAATACTTTTTCATGTTCTCCACTTTTTTATTCATATAAGTAAACACTTTCTTTTTTACTTAGGTTTAATTTTGACGCGGCAAAAACCGCAAAGATTTTGCTGGTTTATAAAAAAAATCCGCCTAAAGCGGACTTTTTAACAAATATTAACATTTCGGAGTTACTTCAATAAAACCATTTTTCTTGTGGAAAAATAATTGTCCGTAGTAAGTTTATAGATATAAACTCCACTTGATAGATTAGAAGCATCAAACATAACTTTATGTTCGCCGGCATTCATCATTCCGTTTGCAAGCCTCTGCACAATTTCACCAAGCAAATTGTATATGCTTAACTCTACATTGCTGTTTTTAGGAAGAGCAAATTTTATTTCTGTAGTTGGATTAAATGGATTCGGTGAATTTTGATGCAATACAAATGCGGCCGGTACTTCTACATTAACTTCAACAATATTGCTGTATTCAAACTTGCCGTCAAAATCTATTTGCTTTAATCTGTATTGAAGACGATTAAGATCATGAGCAAGAAGAAGATTATCTATAAAAGAATAACTCTTCGGCGAGTTGCTGTTTCCATGTCCATTAACGAATCCAATTTTTGTCCAACTTGAATTCCCTTCCCTTTGGGAAGGGTTAGGGATGGGCTGTCTCTCCACTTCAAACCCGTAATTATTTACTTCTGTCGCAGTTTGCCAATTTAGCTGTACACCATTATTAACATTAGATGCTGTGAAAGATGTCAGCTGGACGGGAAGAGGGGCTTGTGACCAAGAAGTTGCAACTCTTATTCCATCAACTATCATTGTACTTGTAACTTGTCTTAATGAGATAGCACTTAAACTTGAAACATCTGCAGTGATTGATGTCTGCGTTAGATCTGAAACGGGCTCTGGCCCACTTAGATCTGGATTTATCCAAAGTTTAACTTCATCATCGGTACCACTCCCAGTATTAAATTTGTAGCAAATAACGACAAGATATGTTGTTCCTACGTTGTATTCCGTTGAAGTATACAATTCGGTTTCAGTTGATTTTGAAATTCCAACAACAAATTTGCCACTTGCTGAACCTTTCTTAAAATAAACACGAGCATAATGTGTTGATGTTGAACCTAGATGTACATTATAGTCACCTGCGGTTGTTGAAACTGATGCAGCGTTTACCAAAAACGAAAAATAGACTGTCCCTGAGTTCTGAGAAGAAAACGTTCTATTAACATCATCGTTTCCAGATGCAGCGATTGAAGCTGACCCTCCAACACCAGATGAAGAATAACCAGAATATGTTAAACTATTTGTAGAATACAAGAAATCGTTACTTGTACCTGAATGCCGGGTCCAATTAATAGTTAAAGTTCTTAATTCCCCGACAGAATTTCCATAATCAAAATCGTCAGTAAATATCTGTCCCCAACTTACTGCTGGTAAGAAAAATCAAACGACGAGAAAAAGCGGAATGAATCTTTTCATTTACACACCTCATCTATTAAATATTTTTAGATCATAGAGGCAACAAAAGAAACAAGTAGAATTATTAGAGCCACAAAAATCAGTACGGCTCCAAAGATTTTTTTCTCTAAACTCTTTCTAATCTGCAGGTAGGAAACTTGCTCTTCTTCATTATCTGCCATATCATGCAAGTAATCACCATCGGATACATTCCAATTCTCACGCACAGGTAAATTTCGTTTATCCAATCTTTCTTGATTAATTCTAACTAAATCTACTTTTCTTAACTTATTGTCAGAGCCGATAGAAGCATGACTAGACCACCAATTGCGCGGCAATTCGAGTAGAACACTAATAGGTATTACAGATTGATGAAGTATCTCAGCCGTGGGTTGTTCACAATTTTCATTTAATCCCCAGAAGTTTGTTTCGGAAGTTAATTCTTTTGCACACTGATTTGTTTTAGGCATTTCCACCCCCAATTAAATGAAACTTACTTTCTATTTTTTGATCGAAAAAAGTTTATTGGCTGGTTCTTTAAATGGAATATACAAATACTCTCTAACCAACAAAATAAAAATATTTTTCTAATAAGAGTTCTCGTCTATATTTTAGTTTATTAGCAAGTATTTCCAATGTTCTAAAAATGTCACCTATAGTTTGGCAATGAAATAATATCACGCTAAAAATGAGAGCAGCTTGGGGAAAAAATCGTGGCAATTGTTTTTAAACGGTTATGAAACATATTTCCGGAATTCTTTGTTATAGCATAAACCAAATCGGACTTATGAAATGAAAAATATATTCTTACTTGCGTTGATTTCTTTAACAATCTTTGGTTGTTCCAGTAACGCCAAACCAATTTTCGAGGATAAAATGATTGATACAACAAAATATACAGTTGCTACATTCGGCGCCGGATGTTTCTGGTGCACCGAAGCAGTGTTCACAAGATTAAAAGGAGTAGCTAAAGTTGAAAGCGGCTATAGCGGCGGGAATGTTCCAAACCCAACTTACGAAGCAGTCTGCACGGGCAAAACCGGCCACGCTGAATGCACTAATATTTACTTTGACCCGGCGGTAATAAGTTATACACAATTGCTGGAAGTGTTTTTCAAAACTCATAACCCAACAACTTTGAATCAGCAAGGCGCTGATGTAGGTACACAATACCGCTCGGTAATTTTTTATCATAACAATGAGCAGAAACAATTAGCAGAAAAAGTAAAGATGGATTTGACCGAGGCAAAAATTTGGGATAAACCGATTGTTACCGAAATAAGCGAATTTAGAAAATTTTATAGAGCGGAAGATTACCATCAGGATTATTACGAAAACAATACCAACCAAGGTTATTGCGCATTTGTTATTACGCCAAAGATAGAAAAATTTGAAAAAGTGTTTAAGAATTTACTGAAATGACTTTGCGGCTCCGCGCCTCTGCGGTTTCTTTTTTACCGCAGAGACGCTAAGGCGCTAAGAAAATTAAGCGGCGTTTTCTTCTACAGCTTGCTCGCTTAAAAAGTTATGAACCGCGCTGGCGCATTTTCTTCCTTCGGCAATTGCCCACACAACTAACGATTGTCCGCGGCGCATATCTCCGCATGCAAAAACTTTTTGCAAAGATGTCTGGTGTGCAAAGTCTGCATCGCCAAAATCTGCTTTTACATTTCCACGTGCATCCAGCTGCATACCTAAATCAACAAGTTCGGCTAACATTCCTGTCGGCTCGGGATGAACAAAACCCGCTGCAATCAGAACTAAATCTGCTTCTAACTCAAACTCAGTTCCGGGAATGTTTACAAATTTTCCATTCTCAAATTTTGCTTCTACACAATTAAGCTTAGCAACTTCTCCATTTTCATTACCGCTAAACGAAGTAGTATTGATGCTCCATTTTCTTTCCGCGCCTTCTTCGTGACTAGTAGAAGTACGAAGAATCATTGGCCAGTAGGGCCACGGAGAACTTTCCGGTCTATCAACAGGAGGCTTAGGCATTACTTCAATTTGTGTAACTGATTTTGCACCTTGTCTATTTGAAGTTCCAACACAATCAGAGCCGGTATCGCCTCCGCCAATCACAACAACATTCTTCCCTTTCGCGGTAATTGTCTGTTCAATTTTATCTCCGGCATTAATTTTATTCTGCTGAGATAAAAATTCCATTGCAAAGTGAATTCCTTTTAAGTCTCTTCCGGGAATCGCAATATCTCTGGGCTTCTCAGAACCTCCGGCAAGCACAACTGCGTCATGAGTTTCAACTAATTCTTTGGCGGAAATATCTTTTCCTACATTAACATTTGTCTTAAACGTAACTCCTTCAACTTTCATTTGTTTAATTCTTCTATCAATTACATTTTTTTCCAACTTGAAATCCGGAATACCATAGCGAAGCAATCCGCCGACTCTATCATTCTTTTCGTAAACTGTTACTGTATGACCGGCACGGCAAAGCTGTTGAGCGGCAGCCAATCCGCTAGGACCAGAGCCAACAACCGCCACTGTCTTCCTTGTAAGCACATGAGGCAATCTTGGCTTAACCCAACCTTCTTCAAAACCTTTATCTATGATTGTACGCTCGATAGCTTTAATAGAAACCGGAACTTTATTTATTCCAAGAGTACAAGCGGATTCGCAAGGTGCGGGGCATAGTCTGCCCGTGAATTCCGGAAAATTATTTGTTGAGTGAAGATTTTCTAAAGCATCTTTCATGTGCCCTTTGAAAACCAAGTCATTCCATTCGGGTATATAATTCTGAATCGGACAGCCGGTATCGCCGTGGCAGAATGGAATTCCGCAATCCATACAACGCGCGCCTTGAGTTTTTACTTTCTCAGAACTGAATCTCTTTTCAAACTCTTTATAATGTTGAACTCTGTCTTCAGCAGAATCTTTTCTTAAATATGCTCTTTCAAATTCCATAAAACCGGTTGGCTTACCCATGAACAACCTCCTTCTCCTCTTCAAGTTTTTCTGCGGCAACCTTCGCAATTCTTGCCAACGCTTTTTTATATTCTCCCGGAATTACTTTCCAGAAATTTTCTTTTTCTTGTTCCCAATTTTCTAAAATGAATTGCGCACGCCTTGAGCCTGTGTATTCAAAATGTTTCTTCACCATTTCATAAACTTCATTTTTGTCATCGTCATAAATCAAATACTCTACTTCCACCATTCCATGATTAACACGCTTGCCGGCTTCGCGTGCTGGATCCCAAATGTAAGCGATGCCGCCGCTCATTCCAGCCGCAAAGTTTCTCCCAATTCTACCAAGCACTGCAACACGACCGCCCGTCATATATTCACAACCGTGATCTCCTACTCCTTCAATAACTGCAAGCGCTCCGGAATTACGCACAGCAAATCTTTCTCCGGCAAGACCGTTGATAAAAGCTTCTCCACTCGTTGCACCGTACAAACAAGTATTACCCACTATAATATTATCTTCGGCTGCAAAGGTTACTTCCGGAGGAATTTTTACAATCACTCTGCCGCCGCTCAAACCTTTACCAAAATAATCATTCGCTTCGCCTGTCAGATTGAGTTCGATTCCTTTAGCAAGGAAAGCACCAAAACTTTGTCCGGCTGTTCCGCGTAAATCAATTTTGATTGTTCCTTCCGGCAATCCATCTTCACCATACCTTTTGGCAACATCGCTTGAAAGCATTGTACCAACACAGCGGTGAATATTTCTTACTCGCTTGTTCAAAACAATCGGTGTTTTGTTTTCAACTGCTTCTTTTGTTTCAGCAATCAATTCGTGATCGAATTGATTTTCCAAACCATGATTTTGTCCGCGAGTGCGATACAAACATGTATCGTAAAGCGGCGTTGGTTTGAAAAGCGGTTTGCTCAAATCAATACCGCGCGCTTTCCAATGATCGTGCTGGCGGATTGGAATTATTTTTTCAGTCTGTCCAATCATTTCATTAATTGTTCTATAACCAAGTTTAGCCATATACTCGCGGACTTCTTCCGCAACAAAGAACATAAAGTTGATTACATACTCCGGCTTGCCGGTAAATTTCTTTCTTAGTTCCGGATCTTGTGTTGCAACGCCAACAGGACAAGTATTAAGATGACACTTGCGCATCATTATGCATCCTTGTGTAACAAGAGGCGCTGTTGCGAAGCCAAATTCCTCAGCCCCAAGCAATGCAGCAATAACAACATCTCTGCCGGTTTTAAGCTGACCATCTGTTGCAAGATAAACTCTATCGCGCAAACCGTTGAGAACAAGAGTTTGATGCGCTTCGGAAAGTCCAAGTTCCCAAGGCGTTCCGGCATATTGGATTGATGAAATTGGGCTCGCGCCGGTTCCACCATCGTGACCGCTAATTAAAATGTGATCGGCATGAGCTTTTGCAACTCCGGCAGCAATTGTACCAACACCAACTTCGGAAACAAGCTTAACACTAATTCTTGCGGTAGGATTTATGTTTTTCAGATCAAAGATTAACTGTTTCAAATCTTCAATTGAATAAATATCGTGATGCGGCGGCGGTGAAATCAAAGTTACGCCAGGCGTGCTGTGTCTAACCTTCGCAATGATTGAATCAACTTTGTGTCCAGGAAGCTGACCGCCCTCTCCCGGCTTTGCACCTTGAGCCATTTTAATTTGCAGCTCATCAGCATTTACCAAATAATTTGCTGTTACACCAAATCTTGCTGAAGCAACTTGCTTAATTGCGCTGCGTAAACTTTCTCCATTAGGACGAGTTACAAATCTTTCTGCTTCTTCTCCACCTTCGCCAGTGTTAGATTTACCGCCAATCTTGTTCATTGCAATAGCAAGATTTGTATGAGCCTCTCGCGATATTGAACCGAAGCTCATAGCGCCGGTTGCAAAACGTTTAACTATTTCTGAAGCTGGTTCAACTTCATCAATCGAAATCGGCTCGCCGGATAAATCCAAATCGAATAAACTTCTTAATGTTACTCTATGCTTGTCCTGATTGTTAATGTAATCGGCATATTCTTTATAAGTTTTGAAATCGTTACGCTGCGTACTTAGCTGAAGTTTCGAGATTGTTAGAGGATTCCATAAGTGATGCTCGCCATCTCTTCTGTAATGATACAAACCGCCAACATCGAGCGAGCTTTGATCAACTTGCGGATCGAGCGCATGAAGGTGTCTTCTTTTTGTTTCCTCTTCAAGCATTTCGAGCGAAAGCCCTTCAATACGAGTCGGTGTACCGGAAAAATAGTTTTCTATAATTTCGCTATCGAGTCCAACCGCTTCAAAAATTTGAGCGCCGCAATAGGATTGAAGCGTACTTATTCCCATCTTACTGAAGATTTTATACAAACCTTTGCTTACAGCTTTCACAAAATTCTTTTTTACTGTCGCATAGTCAATCGAAGGTGGTAAGAAACCTTTCTCTGATAAATAAGCCAAAGTTTCATAAGCTAAATATGGATTAATTGCATTAGCGCCGTAACCGCACAGCAATGCAAAGTGATGAACTTCTCTCGCTTCGCCGGTCTCAACAATGATTCCGGTTTTAGTTCTTAAGCCAGCACGAAGTAATGTATGATGGATTGCTGAAGTTGCCAACAAGCTTGGTATTGCTGCTTGTTCATGATTAACACCTTTATCTGATAGAACCAAAAGTGAAATTCCCGATTTAACCGCTTCAACAGCTTCAATGCAAATCTCTTCTAATCTATTTCTCATATCGTGATGCTTGAACGGATTGAAAAGAAGAGGAATTGTTTGCGACTTAAATAATCCTCTCGCGATGTGACGAATCTTTTCCATCTGAGAATTTGAAAGTAACGGATGTTCAAGCTCCAAACGGTTTGCGTGCTGAGGAGTTTCATCCAAAAGATTTTGTTCCGGACCAACATAAGTTGTTAACTCCATTACAAGTTCTTCACGAATCGCATCAATTGGCGGATTTGTTACTTGCGCAAACAATTGCTTGAAATATCTAAACAGCATTTGCGGCTTATCGGAAAGTACTGCAAGTGCTGCGTCAGTTCCCATCGAGCCAATTGCTTCTTCGCCACGCTCAGCCATTGGCAGCAATACTTTATCCAAATCTTCTTTTGTGTAGCCAAAAATTCTTTGCCGCATTAGAATAGTTTTGAAGTCGGAATTGTAAATATAATCCGGAGTCGGCAAGTGACCCATCTTAATCATATTCTCATTAACCCACTTGCGGTAAGGCTTGCGCGTTACAATTTCCTTTTTGATTTCTTCATCTTCAATAATTCTTCCTTGCTTCAAATCAAGAATAAACATTCTTCCCGGTTGAAGTTTTCCTTTCACAGCAACATTCTCAGCGTCAACGCTCCAAGTTCCGGCTTCAGAAGTTAGAACAACTAAATCATCCTTTGTAATTACATAACGCGATGGACGCAATCCATTTCTATCTAATGTTGCGCCTATAATATTGCCATCAGTGAAAACTACAGCAGCCGGACCATCCCAGGGCTCCATCATAGTCGCGTGGTATTCATAAAACGCTTTTCTATCGGGATCCATCAAATCATTTTTAGACCAAGCTTCGGGAATCATCATCATCATTGCATGAGGAAGACTTCTTCCTCCCATAACTAAAAGCTCAAGTACGGAATCGAATGTAGCGGAATCACTTTGTCCATCCATAATTATCGGCAGCATTCTTCGCAAATCTTTTCCGTACAATGGCGATTCCATTACATGCTGCCGCGCAGCCATCCAGTTTTTGTTACCACGCAGAGTATTTATTTCACCGTTGTGCGCAATCATTCTAAATGGATGAGCTAAATCCCAGGTTGGAAATGTGTTTGTTGAAAAGCGCATGTGCAGCATTGTCATTCCGCTTTTCATATCGGGGTCGGAAAGATCTTTGTAGTAATCTATCAATTGTTGAGCGAGTAACATTCCCTTGTAAACAAGTGTGCGGCTCGAAAAAGAAGGGACATAGTATTTGCTTCTATCTAACTTTAATTCGGCGCGAACACGATGGTCAATAATTCTTCTGATAAGATAAAGCTTGCGTTCAAATTCATTTTGGTCCTGTATTTTTTTGTTAGCGCCAACAAAGCATTGTCTAATAAATGGCTGCGTAGCTTGCGCTCCTTTGCCGGGAACTGTTGGATCTACCGGAACATCACGCCAACCAAGAAATTTCTGGTTCTCATCAAGAACAATTTTCTCAATTAAATTCTCAACGGATTTTCTAATGATAGGATTATGAGGAAGAAATATTACACCAACACCATACTTTCCTTCTTCCGGCAGATTTATTTTCGTTCCGCTTGTTACTTTACGTAAAAATTCATCCGGCATTTGAATTAAAATTCCAGCACCATCTCCAGTGTTTGGATCGGCGCCAACAGCGCCCCTGTGTTCTAGATTTTTAAGAATATCAAGACCCTTTTCAATAATCGTTCTGGACTTTCTGCCTTTCACATCTGCGACAAATCCCATTCCACACGCGTCATGTTCAAAAGCTGGCGAGTACATACCCTTACACGCATTCACGGAATTGGAAACATTCAGCATATCTTCGAACACATTTTTATTTAAATCCGGCATCAGGATACTCCTATTTCTAAATAATTATTCACTTGATGAATAAACAAGTTTATATTTTTCTTCCTTCCCACTTCTTCATGGGCTGAAAGAAAGTGAGACTTTTTAATGACAAACTAGATTAGATTAATTAGAATTGAATGGCGCGTAATGCCTAGGCTATCATTATAAATCGCCAGAGCATTTGTAAGGAGGATTGTAATATTTAGTCGCTTATTCTTCATTAATTAGCCAACGCCATAAATCTAATCCGTAATATAAAAATCATAACGAATGATGCAAGTATTTTTTGCAAAAATATTCATCAAAATGCATAATTATGCAAAGGACTTAACGTACAGGTATTGGCCAAACCGGAAGACTTTCATGTCCGGCTTCATCTACTGATTGAACTGCAAAAAGGTAATTGTCTTTAGAATATGGCAAAGTGATTTCCGTTCTATCAGTAAATATTTTCTTTTGCCAGAAAGGCTGATAAGTTTCGCGCGTCAAAACAAAATATCCTTTGGGAATACCGTTTTGAGGTGCTTCCCATTTCAGCGTCGTGTAGTTTGTAACTTCTTTTGTAAGTACTCCAACATTTTGGGGCTGGGAAGGTGCAAGCGCTAAGTTAGCAAGCACTGCCAGATTTATGCAAGCAATCTTTCTTGCATATTCGTAGTCAACAAACTCCGGTAAATCTCCATACTGAATACCCTTTTCGACGCGAATATTTTGATGCTGATGGTCGTAATTTTCATTCATCTCGCAGAAACGCACGGCAGTAAATCCTTGTCTGTTAAATGGAGTATGATCACCGCCGCGAAGAAATCTATCATTGCGATAAATTAGTTTCACTTCTATTTGTTCAACATAACGCTCCCCGATTTCTTTTATATAGCGCGCAAGCTGACGGGACTTACTATCGTTCTCCGCATTAGTTGACTGACGGATACTTTTCATTTCGTCGGTTTCTAAAAGCGGTATTCCCTCACTAAATACTCTTACTTGCATATTATCTTTAAGCAGAGTTTCGTTTGAAAAAGAATTACCAATCATGTCATTACTTAGCATGGCAACTAAATTCCAATTTTTCTCTTTGGCTTTCTTAGCCAAATAAGTTGAGCTAAACAGTCCCTGTTCTTCACCGGAAAATGCAACAAAGATTATTGTAGCTGGGAAGTTTCGTTTGGACATTACTCTAGCAAGTTCTAATACAGCGGCAACTCCGGATGCATCATCATTGGCTCCCGGTGCAGTTGATGTTGAATCGTTAGCACCACCTGCCCGTGAATCAATATGACCGCCAACAATAAAAACTCTGTCGTCGGTTTTATTTGTACCTCTTAGAATAGCAACAGGATTAGTCATAAGAATTCTTCGCGTAATTCTTCTTCCGTCCGGTTCTACATAAAATGAATCAAGGCTAACTTTCATTCTTCCTTCGGATTCAGCAGCGTACTTCTCAAATTGATTTTTAACCCATTCACATGCAGCGCCAATGCCTTTTTCTTTTTCGTTTCTCCAACTGAATGAATGGCGTGTTCCAAAACCTACTAATTTTCGAACGTTAGCCTCCAGATTAGCATGGGATATTTCACTCAGCATTGCAGAAATATTTGGATCTCTGTTTATTATAGTTGTTTGAGAAAGGATTACCGAAGTGATAAAAAGTATTGGAAGAAGATATTTTAATTGCTTCATTTTGTCTCCGTAGAATTTGTTTGAATATTCAAACAATACTCGTACAAAATAGAAGTTTTTACCAACTAAGGAAAGATTGATACTTCAGAAAATATCAAGCAATTCTGCTGCCGGTTTCACTTTCAAAAAAGTAAAAATGGTTTTTATCTAACGAAATTTCTACTTCAGCGCCTATGCGATAAGTGTCTTTAGGTTTTAACCGGGAAATGATTGGCTTACCGTCTATGGCAAAGTGAGCAAACACTTCATTTCCCATCTGTTCAACAACATCAAGCGTTACCTTAATTTTATTCACAGTATTATCTTCATCAGAAAAATGCTCTGGACGAATTCCAAGAGTAATTTTAGAATTCACATATTTTGAAAATACTTTCTCATCAAGCGGGATTTGCAAAGTATTCTTTTCGCTGGTAAATTTTATTCCGTCATCATTTACAATTTTTCCTTCAATAAAATTCATCGCCGGGCTGCCAATAAAACCAGCTACGAATTGATTAACCGGATTGTTATAAAGATTCAGTGGCGAATCAACTTGCTGGACAATTCCATCTTTCATTACTACAATTCTGTTACCAAGAGTCATAGCTTCGGTTTGGTCGTGAGTAACGTAAACCACAGTCGTTTCAAGCTGATGATGCAGACGAGCAAGTTCGGTTCTCATTTGTACGCGGAGTTTTGCATCAAGATTGCTTAGCGGTTCATCAAACAAAAATACTTTTGGCTTTCGGACAATTGCCCTACCAACCGCAACACGCTGACGTTGCCCGCCGGATAATTGTTTTGGTTTCCGATTTAGCAAAGGTTCTATGCTAAGAATCTTTGCAGCTTCATTAACCCGTTCGTTGATTTTATCTTTGGGGAATTTTCTAAGCTTCAGACCAAAAGCCATATTTTCAAAAACCGTCATGTGAGGATAAAGCGCGTAATTCTGAAACACCATTGCAATATCTCTGTATTTTGGCGGCACATCATTCACAAGTTTTCCGTCAATGTAAATTTCGCCTTCCGTAATTTCTTCCAAACCGGCAACCATTCTTAGAGTTGTTGATTTGCCGCAGCCGCTTGGTCCGACAAGCACAACAAATTCTTTATCATTTATTTCCAGATTAACAGATTGTACCGCTCTGTTTTTACCTTCGTAAACTTTGCCAACATTTTTAAGAATTACTTCAGCCATAAATTTCCTCTTAAGAATTTTATTCTTTAACGCTTCCCATCATAATACCTTTGATGTAATATTTCTGAAGCGCTAAAAAGACGATTAACACCGGAACGATTGTTATTACCGAACCAGCCATAAGCATTTCCGTGTCTTGAACATGCTCGCTGCTTAAGTTTGCAAGCGCCACCGGAAGCGTGTACATATTTGAATCTGTCATCACAATTAAGGGCCAAAGAAAATCATTCCAAGTTCCCATAAACGTGAAGAGCCCGAGCGTAACTAAAATTGGTTTGCAGAGCGGAAGAATCACTTTCAAATAAATCTGAAGCTCAGTAGCGCCGTCCATTTTTGCGGCTTCAATCATGCTATCCGGAATAGAGAATGCGTACTGACGAATTAGGAATATTCCAAAAATACTTGCCATGCCGGGAACGATGATTGCCCAATATGTATTTATCAAGCCCATATTTTTAAGCAAAAGAAAAACCGGAAGCATAGTTACCTGTCCGGGAATTATCATAGAGCTCAATAAAAATTTGAAGAGGCTTTCTTTTTTTGCGAATCTGAATTTTGCAAACGCATAGCCGCCCATCGAATTAAGAAACAACGAAAAGAATGTTGCGCCAAGAGAAATAATTATGCTGTTCAGTAGGTAGCGAGATAGATTCAAACGGGAGAACAAAATTTGGTAATGTGAGAAATCAAATTTCTCGGGAAATAATTTTGGTGGATAGGTATTGGAAGCACCGGTAGGCATAAAGGAAGCCGAGACCATCCAGAGAAATGGTATGAATGTTATCACCGCTACAAATATTACGAGAGCCAGAACTAAATATTTTTTTACCTTAGCCATTTCTCTCCTTCTGCAATTTGAATTGGATTGATGTACCAATCAAAATAATTACCGTAAGCATAAACGCCAGCGCAGTTGAGTAGCCAATGTTCCACCAGCGAAATCCTTCTTGGTACATATAGAGAACAATACTAAGAGTGCTGTTGAGCGGACCCCCTTGCGTCATCACGTAAGGCTCCGCAAATAGTTGGAAGTAACCAATCATTGTAATTACGCTGATAAACAAAGTTGTAGGCGCGAGCTGCGGAATTGTAATATGCTTGAATTGCTGCCACGCTGAAGCGCCTTCTATACTTGCAGCTTCGTAAAGTTCTTCGGGTATATTTTGAAGTCCGGCAATAAATATTACCATGTTGTAGCCAAAATTTTTCCATACTACCAGAAGAATAATTGCAGGCATGGACCAATTGGGATCGCCAAGCCAATCAACCGGACCGATGCCGATAAATCCTAATAAATAATTTAGCAAGCCAAAGCGAGGATGATAAATGTAACGCCAGACAATTGATACGGCAACGTGTGTTGTTACAACAGGCAAAAAATAAATTAAGCGGAACACACCCTTGAAGCGAATAAACTTTGAGTTGAGTAAAACAGCAGCAGCTAAAGAAGCCGCAACCGAAAGAGGTCCGCCAACCATTACAAAGTAAAAAGTATTTTTGATTGCAGTCCAGAAAAGAGGATCGCTGAGAAGAGTTGAGTAATTTTTGAAAGCGACAAAGCGAAGATAATCTAAGTTACCGAGCGCGTAGATATCGAAATCGGTAAAGCTCATAGCGAAAGCAGCTATTACCGGCATAAAGAAAAACAACGCTATGATTAAAAGAGAGGGACCAAGGAATAATATTATTGCGCTAAGTTTGGTTTTATTTAGCATGTTTTTTACTCAAAATATAGCGGCGTTTTTCTAAAACCTTATTTACATCTTCGTCTAATTTTTTCAACGCATCATCAATAGAAATTCTTTTACGGGCAATTGGCTCAACCATTTCTTGCTGAACCTTTTGAAACACAATCTGTTCCCACTCCGGAATTTTTGGAGCCGGCTTTGTTCTTTGAAGTTGATCGTAAAAAGCTTTGATGTATCTGTCATTTACAAATTCCGGATACTCCCATGATTTCTTAACTGCCGGCAAAGATGAAACAAGTTTGTAAAACTCATACTGCGTTTTATATGATGATAAAAACTCAATCCACTTCCAAGCGGCTTCTTTGTTCTTCGATTTGGCATTCAATACGATACTTGAACCGCCAGGTAATGAATAACCGGGATACTCGTTGTTTGGAGATGGCAGCGGCGCGGTCATCCACTTGTCTTGCACATCCTTAGGTAGTCTGTTTTGAAACTCGGTAACATTCCACGGACCGGTTATATATATCGAGAAAAAGCCTTCGCCGAAAGCTTGATAAACATTTAACACTTGCTGCATGTCCACCGGGGCTAAATCCTCGTGATAAAATTTGGTGAGATATACGATTGCTTCCTTAAACTCTTTCGAAGAAAAATTTGCATACTGATTTTTGTTCTTCAATAGTTCAGCATTGTTTTGTAGTCCGAACAAAATAAATGGCAGCCATTCGTTTGTGGGAATGAAAAACGAATAGCTGTTAAACTTCTGTTTGATTTTCTTCGACGCATCGTAAAGTTCAGCCCAAGTTTTTGGTGCGTTATTGTAACCAACAGCTTTCAAGATATCTGTACGGTAGAACATTACTCTTGTATCAACATACCATGGAATTCCATAAACTGTTGAATCGAGAACATTTGTTTCCCAGATACCATCAAAGAATTTTTCTTTTGAGATGACTGACGATTTGGATACAAACTTATTCAATGGTTCGATTGAGCTGATTGCTTCAAATTCCGGTATCCATGTATTGCCGAGCTGGAATACATCCGGCAGAGTTTCGCTGGCAAAAGCTGTAATGAGTTTTTCGTGCGCGGCTATCCATGCAATCTGCAAAACTTTCACTTTGATGTTTGGATTCTGTTTTTCAAACTCAGGAATAAGTTTAGCAACAGTTTCTCCTTCAACACCCATAGCCCAAAAGTTAATTTCTACCTTATCAGATTTTTGCTGCGAACAGCTAATAGATAAAACTAAAAAAACTATTGCCAGATATTTAGTTCTCGTTTTGTTCATTCTATTTGATCAACAACATTTTCTTGGTTTGAGTAAAACCATTTGCGGTCAAAGTGTAAAAGAAAACTCCGCTTTGTAAAGACGCGCCATGGCGCGTCTTTACGTTAAATCTAACTTTGTAATTGCCCGGTTGTTTGTATTCGTTTACTAATGTGGTCACTTCTCTTCCAAGTGCATCATATATTTTTAAGCCCACTTGGCTTGCCGCTTGTACCTTGTAACTAATAGTCGTTTCCGGATTAAATGGATTTGGATAATTCTGCTCTAACTTAAACCCTGTTGGAATACTTTCCTCTTCTACTTTTGTATCTGGAAAGAATAATCCTTTGCCGCTTGAAAAATCTAATATAGGCGCAATCTCCGGCGAGCTCATAAATTTCTTCCATAGAATTTCGGAACGGTAATTTTCAATCATTCCAACTATTGGTCCTTGATCAATCGCCAAGTAACCATCGCTAAACCAGAGGTTGCTGATATTAAACGCATCCTTAAAACCAAAATCTCCCCAAAGATCCGCTCCGTGTATTATATAAAAGTGTTTTAGTGCTGCAATAGATTCTTTTGGTGTATAAGGCATTGCTGAAAGCGCCGCTGTTGGAGAAATCGTTCCATTATCGTTATTAGGCTCATGCGCTGTATATCCAACACTTGGAATTGAATAACTTGCTGTTAATCCCCAACAGTCTTCTTGGTATCCGGCAAATTTTTTAGGATTCGCTATGCAGTAAGCTCTGTTTACTAATGTTTGATTTTTGTTATGTACAAAATAATTTGTGTATAAATCTCTTTTGTTTCTCGGGTCAAAGCCTATGTATGAATAATGAGTCCAGAACAACGAGCCGCCGTAATCCGTGCCAACGTACAAAGGAATATCATATTTAGTTCGGTACTTGGAAATAGAGCCGCCATTTCCCCAACCTCCTTTGTAAAATTCGATAGGTGAAATAAGAGGAGCTTTTGTTGGTGAGGCTACAGCAAGTATATATGCAATTTGAGTCTCGTTCCAACCGTGAAAAACAAATGTATCACTAAAATTAAAACCCATTGTTGGAGACCAATTCCAATACAATCCGGTTGTACCATTTCTATAGAAATTCCAATCTACTTCTTCCCAGATTTGTTTTATGTACGCTCTCGTCTGTATTTCGTCCGGAGAATTATTATCAAAGTATTGACGCGCGGTTAACAGTCCTTCAATCAAGAAAGCAGTCTCAACAATATCGCCTCCATTCTGCTGACCAAAGTTTACAACTTTACCTGTTGAGCCGTTAAGCCAATGAGGGAACACACCATGAAACCGGTCTGCCTTAGTAACCAGAAACGTTGTAATCTTCAACATGCGCTGTGCGCCTTGCTCTCGTGTAATGAACCCACGTTCAACGGCGGCAACAATTGCCATAATGCCAAACCCGCTTCCACCAATTGTATTTGTAACATCGCTTTCATTTGGATGCCAGCGCTCACGTGCTAAACCACTGTTTGGATCGCCCCAATCCCAAAAGTATCTGAAAGTTGCTCGCTGAGTCATATCCAAAAATTCATCATCAGTCATTGAATGCGTCTTTGCGGAAACTTCTGCACTAAGTGGAGATTCATTTCCGGAATTATCATAGGCAGATACTTTGTACTTTACCGTTACTCCGGGCGTATTAATCCATTCCCAATGAAATGAACGATACTTCTTTACGGTTTTTGAAAGAGTAAAAGTTGAACCATCAAATTTGTAAACTCTATAACCGGCTAAATCAGCTTCAGTATTATTTTGCCAAATGACATCGGCATGTAACTCATAGCCAATTGCATTAACGCCGGAAGGAGTTGCCGGCGGCGTGGTATCTTGAGCGCAACTAATTGAAACAAGAAAAAGTGAAAGCAATAATAGCTTCTTCATTTTAATCCTTCTTATAAAAATTAATAAACAACTTCTATTTCAACCGGGAACATTTTAACATTAATTCTGCTGCCGGTAAAGTCAGCCGATTCTTTTCCGTTAACCAAGACTTTTTTTGGAGTCTGTTTGCCGTTAAAATTCTTTATCACAATTCCACCACTTGGAATCTTTGTACTACCAAACAAATTTATCTTATAACTGTTTTCATTTTTTTTAATTGAATAGGAAAGTTCGCCATAATATGTTGGTAAGTTTTCGATAGACATTCCTTCCGGCGAATCAATCCAATCTTGCATTAATCCTGCACCAACAACAAGTGATGAATCATACTCGTTCTCATAAACAAACATTGCGCGCATAGAGTTAATAAAATCCGAGCCGACCCAGGTATGCGGCATATCGCCGATAAAGCGTGGAAGTCTTCTGTCTTTCCAAACAACTTCCGCCCAATGATTCCATCCATGCGGACGCTGATCATTCAAGAAATAATTTGTTAACCAATGGGCTTTGTCCGGCTGATCAAGAAAAATAAACGAGCCGATTGTTCTAACTTCGTAAGGTGTATATGCATTCCATTCTGTTTCCGGCTTAGCACGTGTTTGAGTAAAGTCCCAATATTTATCAAAAGTATTTTGCAGCAAATCAGCCGGGAGATTTCCTCTCTCGTTGCAAGGATAAAGTGAAATGGTTGTTGATGTTGCGTCAAAATCACCAAGCTCAACACAACCGGGGATGTAATTTATTTTATGCTGTTGAGTAGTTAGCCTAATCGAATTGTAAAGATTTTCTTTAAAGTCATCTCTTATTTTTTTGAAGCGAGTGGTTTCGTTTATATCACCAATTACTTCGGCAATTTCAACAGCATCTTTCAAACCTTTCATTCCAAAGAAACTATCCCAATAAGAATGGCGCGGCTTATCGCTGTAGCCTTCGTGAGAAATTGACTCCGGAAGAATTCCGTAATAAGCGCGTAAACTATCGCCGCTGTTTTTGTAGTAGTCTGTCGAGCGCTGGTCAATCAAACTTTTCATGTAATCAACTGTGCGTATTACATTTCCAAATTTGGATTTAAGCCATGTAGTATCTTTCGTGTAATTAAAGTATTGGCGAAGGAGATAAATAAATTCACCGTGACTGTCATTTTCCGGAACCGGGTCGGGTCCGCGCCTATCAACTACACAAGGTACTTTGCCATTATCAAATTGATTTGCTGCGTACCAATCGGCAAACTCGCGGACTTCTTTTACAATTCCGTTCTTAAGCAATGCCGATGAAGTGAGCGCGCCATCGCGAATCCAAGAACGTTCGTAAGAACGTGAACCGGGTTGAATGCCAAATTTATCGCGGTTAATTAGAATGTTGGCAAGGTTAGTGCGAATCGTGTTTACAATCTTATCGGCAGAAGAAGGAAGATTGAACTTGATGTGAGTTACTTTATCGTTCCAAAACTTTTTTGTTTCTTCAAATTTTTTCTGAACAAACTGAGCGTTAGCTTTTTTCAATTCTTTTGGTTCATTATAGAAAGGAACAGCAACGTAAAAAGTTTTTTCTTCCTGAGGTTTAAGTGAGAAAGAATACTTTATCGCTGCCGAAGCAAAACCAGTATTGTCCTTTACATCATTTCTTGGTGGAAGCTGATCTTGCGAAATAAAATTAATTACATCGCCATCATCAAAGGAAGCGGCGCCAATTCCATCCGGCTTAGAAATCGGCAAAACAACTTTTTCGTTGTTTACCAAAACTTTGTTTCTATCAATCTTTACCGATTTTACTTTTGCAACACCGCCGGTAATGTTCAGCCATTGATAATAAGGATTAACTTGGAACGGGCGCAAAGCGATGTACAAGTTGCCGGTTTTGTCTTCCCCACCGATATTCTTTAAAGTGTAGTTTACGTACAACACAGAAGATTTGTTTGCCTCCCCATTAGCAAAAGCTTTTACCTCAAGCTGAATATTGCCAAGCCACTTAATTTTTGGAATCGGCAAATAGTTATTTTCTAATGATTGCAGCGTTTTCTGATCGTTCCATGTGATTACTTTTCCATCTACATAGAGAAATGGTTCTATCGAAAAGTTGGACTTGTCAACTTCAACCATTCCCTCTTCGTTGATTAACGCTTCCTTCACATCGGAATTAACTCCGGTGATAGTCCAATAAGATTTTTCTTCGTTGAAATAACGTGGGAAATACCCTCGCGGAAAGTCTTTTGCTATGTTGATAAAAAAGCGGTTTGGGTCTGCGGAATACTCACCACTCAACATTGCTAATTCTTTGATCGCATAACCTTTCTTGCGTGAGCTGCTTTCAAGGCTCAGTTTTACATAAGCTGCTTCGTACTCGGGCAACCGAACGTAACTTGTATTAGAATTATCTTTTTCAGCCGAATAAACTTTTTCCCAACTCGTCTTGTCATCGGAGACTGAAACGGTAAACTTCTTTGCAAAATCTTTTTCATCCCAGATGATCTTCAAACCGCCAAATTCTTTTCTTCCGTGGAGATCAAGGATTACTTCTTGGATTTCCTTTTTATCGCTAGCCCAGCTAGTTTCTGTTTTTCCATCAGTAAGATTTTTCACATACGAAAAAGCTGAAGAAGCAGTTACATTTATTTGAGAAAGATCATTGCTTGTCGAAGGTGTAGGTTCAAAATTCAATTCGTCAAGATAAACTGTTCCTTTTCCGCCGTTGTAAGATGCTATAGTAAACTCAAGTCGGTTTGTTTTGCGCAAAGTTTTGTCTTGCGTAGGTCCCCATGCAAATTCAATTTTGCGCTTTTTGATTATATACTTCTTCCACTCGGTCGGGAATTCATAATTGCGGTTGTTATACCACCAAACATTTTCGCCGGCTGCGTCGGCAAGTTTGAATTCGAGATTGTTGTTAGGTGATTTTGCTTTGAGGTAAAACGAGAACTGAAAGTTTTCCGGATATTCTATTGGAATAATTTTTTGAATGCCGCCGTAACCTGAACCTTTAGTAAAGTTATAATCAATGCGGATGCATTTTCCTTTGAATCCATTAGCCATTGAGATTTTTAACTCAACTCCATCACTAGCAAAAATTTTCCAGCCATCGGTTGAATTAAATTCATCCAAGGTTTTGCCTTGTGCAAAGATTTGAATTGCGAGCGACAGCAGTACAAGAATAAGCGCAATCAGTTTGATTACTTTTTCTCTCATCTGATCCCTATCAAAAGTTGGGATTTATTTTTTCATTTGTTCGAAGCCGAGAATTTTTAAACCTTTCTGTACAATTTCGTCTTTCATAAAATATTTCCAAACGAATCCGTTGTAATAGTTTTCAATCATTATAACAATTGGACCTTGATCCAATCCAAGTGAAGCTGTATCAACCCAATTTACTGTTGGATTGAAAGAATCTACAAAACCGTGTTTACCCCAAACACCTGCACCTCCATAACGGTCTTGTAAATTCATCAAAGTTGGGATACAAATTTCCGGTGCGAATGGAATGGAAGCTCCGGCAGCATACGCAGCAATTGTTCCATCATCAAATTCTGTTGAATCAAGTCCGGATGAACCGCGCGGTGCGTATCCAAAAAATATTTTTCCATCTTGATTGTATTTACCTTCCGGTCCATCGCATGCGGAAAAACCCCACGAAAGTGAATCGTAGCCAACCCATTTCTTTGGATTAACAATAGCGTATTCGCGGTTAACATAGGTTGCGCGGCGTGTATTTTCAGCGTAATCAATTCCTTTTTTCTTCATGTATGAATCTGCAAGTCCGTTTGGATTGAGCCACAGAAAAGAATTTTGATGAGCAAATAACGATGGAAAAACTACGTGTCCGTAATTTTTTGTATAAGGTTCGCGCCATTGATATGTACTCAGAAAAGAAGCGTAAGCTTTTTCCGGATTTGGTAAATCCATTCCGGCAGCAATAACATAAAGGAAGAGCGCTTCCGTGTATCCAAACCAACCCAGCGGACTAAAACCTTTTTCATCCCAGCCCATTGTCATTTGATAAGGCATTTTTTCATTCGCAGAGCGGACCCAGAATTTCCAATCAGCACGCGCTAATAACTTGGTCGCTAAATCTCTGATCTGTTTTTCTGCTTCGATGTCTTCAGTGAAATAATTTCTGGCAAAGATCATTCCGCAGAATAGGAAACCGCTATCAATTGAAGAGAGCTCACAATTCCAAAAACGCTGCCCGGTTTTCATGTGAAGAAAATGATAGTAAAAACCCTTGTAGCCGCTTGCAAGTTTTGCAGTGCTCTGTTCACTATTCCAGAAAAAGTTTAACATGTTGAGTGTTAGCTTTGCAGCTTCGGCGCGAGTAATCCATCCTTTTTCAGCACCAATCGCCCAAATGGGAACAGCAAAACCAACCGCAGCAATTGAAGATGGCGAAGAATCTGTTGAACGGTCTTTTACCAATCCGTTTTCGGGATTAATTTCATCCAGAAAATATTTGAATGTACGGTACTGAAGTGTATCGAGGAATGATTTCTCTTCTACACTCATTTTGTAATTCAATTTATTCAGCGGCTGATAATTAATAACTCTTGTTTGGCAGCTAATATTAGCCGCAATAAGTAGTATCAATATTGTTTTCAAAGTTCTTGCTTTCATCTCTTTCTCAGATAATTGTTGAACAATTTTACAGCGATTAACCTAAAAGGACCTCAACTTTTACTTTGCCGGAAATGTTCTGCGATAAAACAACATTGCCGGAGATTTTCACTCCATCAATTTTAATTTCTTTCACACCAAAAGAAACACCGTTCGGATTCACCACATTAATTTGATAAACAACATTTCTGAACAACCGCTTCACAGAATAATTTTCCCAGTCAGCCGGAATGCAAGGATCAATCACTAAACCTTCTTCTGTTGGGCGAACACCGAGAATCCATTCAACTAATTCTTTTTGAAGCCACTGAGCGGAGCCGGTGTACCAGGACCAGCCGCCCATTCCATAGTTCGGCGAGCCGGGTCCATCAATATTACCCGGAGTTACAAATGGCTCAGCAACATATTTATCCGGATCGTTAGCGTAATTGTTTATTGGACTTAAACGCGAAAATGCAGCCCATGCGTTCTTTGCATCTTTCATCATTGCAAATGCTTGAATTGACCAAGTTGCCGCGTGTGTATAAACTCCTCCATTTTCTCTGCGGGATGGAGCGTAACGAGTTAAGTAACCAATATATTTATCTGTTTTTGTGTAAGCCGGATAGAAAAGTATTGTCCCGTTATTTTTCAACAAGTGCTTTTCAACCGAAGCCATCGCGGTTTTCTTTCTTGCTTCATCGGTAGAATCCGCAATTACACTCCAGGTCTGAGCGTTGAGATAAATTTTTCCCTCTTCACATTCGTTGCTGCCGATTTTTATTCCGCTGTCTTTTGTAGCACGCCAGAACCACTCACCATCCCAAGCATATTTATTGATTGCGCCTTTCAACTTCGCTGCTTCTAACAAATACTTTTCTTTCAAATCATTCTTGCCTGTTTTCTCACAAACAGAAGAAAATCTTTTGAGTATCAAATAGAAAAAGTGAGCAAGCCAAATTGATTCTCCTTTAAATTCCAAACCAACAGCACTTAAGCCGTCGTTCCAATCGCCTGCGCCAATGTAAGGTAAGCCGCGTTCACTCATTCTTGTTAAAACTTTTTCAACTGCGGCAACACTGTGATCGAAAAGTGATTCCTTCTTCTCTGCGTTATCGTAGTAAGATTCTTTTTCATTTAGAAAAGAATAATTGTTCGTTTCATCCAGATAGTGGAAAAGAATAAAAGGCAGCCAAAGTAAATCGTCTGTCATTTTTGTTGGCAAGCCGGTCTCGCTAATCGGATGCCACCAATGCAATACTGTTCCATCTTGAAATTGATGACGCGCGTGTAATTTAATTTGCGCTTCAATTCTTTCTTGATCTCCGTATAAGTAAATCATGCTGTCTTGAAGTTGATCTCTAAAGCCAAACGCTCCGCTCTGTTGATAGTAAGCAGTACGCGCCCACAGCCTTCCGGCAACAGCTTGGTAACGAAGCCAAATATTAGTAAGCAGATTAACCGAATCATCCGGAGTGTTAACCTCAAGCGCTTGTCTATTTTCTTCCCAAAATCTTTTTACGTCTTGCAAAGCATCAGAAATTTGTTCTGGTTCTTGATAATTCTTTTTCGATGCCTCAATATATTTTTTCGCGACTTCGATTGATTTCTTTTCAGATTCGAGCGCTTCCTTATCCCCATCAATTCCCATATAGAAAGCAGCTTCTTCAGTTTTGCTTGATTCAACTTTCACTTTTACCCGCACTGTTCCAATCGAATCATTCCATTTGCCGAGTGTGTTGGAAAGTTTTTCTTGGTTTAGCGAGTGTGGATTTGCGAGGTCGCCATATTGCCCAATAAATCTTTCCTTGTCTCCTTCGTAATCAACAATTTTTCTGTTGGAAGAAATGTAACCGAAGTAAGGGTATTCAACATTCCAATGCCCGCGGTCGCCGAGTGGAATTTCCCACAAACGTTTTGTTGCGAGCATCGCATTTAGCTTATCATCAAAATGAGTCTCGATAAATGTTTTATGAAATTCTCTATGGTGATCTGCCGAAGAACCCAAACACCATTCAAAATAGCTATATATAGAAAGCTCAACTGCTTCATTCGTTTTGTTAGTTACTTTGAAATTCCAAATTTCCAAATTGTTTTTCATAGGAACGAAAACATCAAGCTCAACGAGAATTCCTTTGTACTCTGATTTGAAGCTAGCAAAGCCAAATCCATAAGTTGCTTTATAGTTTGCAATTTCTTTTTTGCCCGGCATCCAAAGCGGGTTCCACACTTCTCCGGTTTTTTCATTTTTGAAGTAGAAGTATTTTCCCCAATTATCTTGAATCAAATCTTGATGCCAGCGGTTCAACCGGTTAAATTCCGAATGTTCTAAAAAGCTAAACCCGCCGCCGGTTTGCGAAATAACTAAGCTATAAGTTCCGTTTGAAATTACATTTATCCACGGTTTTGGAGTTTTATAATTTGTGATTACGTAATCATATCGATGATCTTCGAAGTAACCATACTTTGTTTCAAATCTCGGCATTTCTTTTCCTAAAAAAATTTTTTGTTTAACATGAATTTCTTGTAACAAGCTCTGTAGGCACTACCACTTTTTTAACTTTGCCGTTTACATCTTTTTGAACTTTTTCTATTAATCTTTGAGCGGCGAGATTCCCGATTCTATCTGTATCAACTTTTATTGTGGTCAGACTAGGGTTTGAATATTCGGAAAGAATAATATCATCAAAACCAACTACAGCAACTTCCTCGGGTATCTTAATCCCTTTTGATTTCAGCGCGTTGCAGCAGCCAATCGCCATCATATCGTTAGCTGCAAAAATCACGCGGGGCATATCATTGTGTTTCAACATTTTCAACGTAGCTTGCTCTCCACTCGCCATTGTGAAAGTTCCTTTTGCCAGCCAGTAATCTTTCACTTCCAATTTGAATTTTTTACACGCATCAGCGAAACCTTTTTTGCGCAAGAACGCATCATTGTTTTCTTCAGGACCGGCAATGTGACCAATTTTCTTGTAACCTTTAGCCACTAAATGCTCAACCAATTTGAAAGATGATTTGTAGTTATCAACAGTAATTACATCATAGTCGCCAATTTCAGAATCACCGCTTATAAGAACATACGGAACAGTGTTGGTGCTGAGTGCATGGGCAATATCGTTACTCATAAAAGGAGTGAGAAGAATAAACCCGCCAACTAACCCGCTATGCATCATTGTATTGATTGATTCCACCATGGATCTATTCTTATGAGAACTAACAACCAAAGTGAAATAACCAAACTCGTATGCAGTTTCATCTATGCTGTGAATTATCTCGGCAAAAAATTCATCAGAGATATCCGGTAGAATCAGACCGAGCATATTGGATTTACGTTTAGCAAAATTTCTTGCAATTATGTTTGGATTGTAGTTTAATTCTTTTGCAAGCTTTAGAATTTTCTTACGTGTGACTTCTTGCACTTTTGGATTGTCGCTTAAAGCGCGCGAAACTGTAGCAATCGAAACATTCGCTTTTTGAGCGATTTGTTTTATCGTAGATGCCATACACTTCCGTGATAAATGAAATGAAAACGTTTACATTGACGGTTTTAACTTAATATTCGGCTTCGGAAATGTCAACAATAAATTTCGGTTGCTACGGATTTAAAATAAAAATCGGACGAAAATGATGTATTTGGGATAAAAACTTATCAAAAAAATTCTAAAAATTATCATAGGGAAGGTATTTGAGGTCAAGTTTTGTATTCAATATATAAGACAATTATTACTGAACATATTTTCTTCCGCTTGTATATACTTACAAGCTTACATTCCACAATTCAATTCTTTAATAAAAATTTCGTTGAGTCAATAAAAGTGTATAAATTTTCGAGCCGATTTTTTATAACACTTTATTATTGGACTTCATGGAATTCCTTACATACTTAATTGATCTGTTTTTGCATTTAGATAAACATATAGCAGAATTAATTCAGCAATATGGAACTTTAACTTACGTTATTCTTTTTGCAGTTGTCTTTGCCGAAACCGGTCTGGTTTTCACACCATTCTTACCCGGTGATTCTTTACTCTTTGCAGCCGGCGCTTTTGCCGCTAAAGGTTCGTTTGATGTGCATTTACTTTTTATACTTCTGAGCATTGCAGCCATCATTGGAGATACTGTTAACTATTGGATTGGTCATTACTTCGGTCCAAAAGTTTTTGATATGAATATCAAGTTTCTTAAAAAAGAGTATTTGGAAAGAACTCATCAGTTTTATGAGAAGCATGGCGGCAAGACAATTATCATTGCCCGTTTCATACCAATTATCAGAACATTTGCGCCATTTGTAGCGGGAGTAGGTTCAATGTCTTACTCAAAGTTTATCCAGTATAATATTATTGGCGGGATGTTATGGTGTGCGCTTTTTGTTTATGCCGGTTACTTCTTTGGTAATCTTGAATTCGTGAAGTCTAACTTCTCTTTCATTGTGATTGCTATAATTCTAATTTCGGTATTGCCAGGTGTTGCGGAATTTTTGCGAAGTCGCAAAAAATAGTTATTTCTTTAACAGAGCAACAATTTTTAAGATAGTTTTAGCAATTCCTCTTACCACTATAATTAAAAGATAGATTAATACTGAAAGAAGAATTATAACCGGAAGTTGAGTTAGCAGTTCAATCCATGATGCATCATATTTTACTATTGCATAGATGTTCAAAGCAACTGCACAGAAGAGCGCAATAAACCATATAATGATTTCTCTTTTCAGTGTAGTATTCTTAATAATTATATCTTTCATTTTATATCCGGTATTTTTCATCAAATGTAATTCTCTCTCTTGTCTTCGCAGCTTTTTCAGCTAACAGCGCCCAGACAGAGGCATAATAACCTTGGCGCGATAGTTCTTCAGGCGCTTTTCCTTCTCGTATATATCTTGTAAATGCTTCCAGCTGGAGTTTAGTTTCATCCATCTTATAATTTTCTGCTATGTAGTCCCCACTATATTTTACAGCAGTCTCAGGAACCCAACTCGCGCCGCCAATCGGTATTACATCAAAAATATCTTTCTCAATATCATTTATTAGATGAAGAATAGCCGGCGGTGCAGGCGGTTTTTCAGAATAAACTTTGTTGATTTCTATTTCCATAGTTCCTTTGCTGCCGAGAACTTGTTCCTCTAAGCCGTAATGTTTATTGCAATTCTGAGAATCATAAACAAGATTAGAACCATCCGGATATTCGTAAATACAAGCGATGTTATCGTAAACTTCTCTGCCATCTTTCCAAAAATTAATACTGCCGTTACAAACTACGGAAACCGGATTGGTTTTATTAACCCAATTTGCTACTTGTATTTGATGTGAGAGTAGCTCGGTAAATAAACCCGCAGAATATTCTTCGTACAAACGCCAATTAATTTTTCTTTCCAATTCCGGCTTAGGAAGCGGTCTACGCCAGTTCATAGAACGGTGCCAGTATGCGCGTATCTGAGAAATCTGTCCAATCTCACCGTTGTGTATTCTCTTGATTGCATCTAAATATACCGGGCTAAACATTCGCTGATGACCGATTTGCAAAATTAGATTTGTCTTCAGATGAGTATCATACATCAATTTTGTATCGTCAAGATTTCTTGCCATAGCTTTTTCACAGAACACATGCTTGCCGGCATGTAGCGCATCAACGGTTATATGCGCGTGTTCATGAAGCGGAGTAGCAATTACAACACCATCAATATCTTTGATGGCAAGCAGCTCGCGGTAATCGTAAAATGCTTTTGCTTTCCCATTTGTGAATTTGATCGCCCGTTGATAGTTCGGTTCATAATCATCGCAAATAGCAGCAATTTCAACATTGAGAATATCTTCAAACGTCTGAACATTTTTAAGCAGCGCACTTCCACGATCACCAATTCCAATAAATCCTAAACGCACTTTATCTTGAGCAGATTTGCCGATTTTGTCTTCGCCAAATATTTTGAGCCATGGCATTGATGAAAGTGCAACAGTAGAGCCGGTAGCTATAGAAATTTTCTTCAGGAATTCTCGTCTGTTAATTTCAAATAATTCTTTCTGTTCCACTTTTAGTCCTTGAGATAAACACTTCTAAAATTTTGTAATTGATGCTTCACCGCTATTGTATCTTATCTTTACAATTTCAACTTCGTTTAATTTTTCTTTCAGTGCTGCAGTTTTCTCATCATTCAAACTGAGCATAGCAGTCGAAAGAATTTCAGCTTCAAGAGGAGACTTACTTTGCACACTTACAGTTTCAATCTCTTTATTAATGTTACGGGTAATTGGATTAATAACATTTGCTTTGAATTGAAGCTGCCCCGAATCATCTAAGAAATAGTTACTCGAAGTTGATACGGAACCGTTTTCTAATTCAAATGAATAAACTGACTGCCCGGAATTGATGTAATCATTTAGTCCAACTTGCCAAGTTTTTCCACTTGGGTGTTTTCCTTTAGCTAAAATTGAGCTTTCTCCAAAACTAATAAACGCACTCTCAATTGGTGAATCATTAACTAATCTTTGCACTTTTTCCAAAGCGTAACCTTTTCCAAATCCGCCTAAATCAATCTTTGTTTGTTCATCCGTAAACCGAATTGATTTTTCTTCATCGTCAAGCTGAATGTATTGCATACAAGAAGTTAAATCGGTTTCAGTTGCCTCCGGATTTTGTTTGAAAAAATCAACCAACCTCCTCATTGTAATATCAAATGCGCCTAAGGTTAATCTATTATAGTTCAGACAAAGTTTGATAATCTCCAGCATTTCCAAATCGACCATCACCGAAGATTTAAAAGCTTCGTTATTAATTCTTGAAACAAAACTTTCCGGTATAAAATAGCTCAACTTCAATTCGACTCGGTGAACTTCATTTTCAATCATATTGAATAAACGCTCGCAAAGTTCTTCATCTGTGTATGGAAACACAACATTTAACCGCGTTCCCATCGCAAAGAATGAATTATAGTAAACTTTGCTCATCGTATCAGCTCCAAACTAAAACTTTAATTCCCAGCCTTTCTCATATTCTCTCCGCCAATACTTCATCGCTTCTTTATCGCCAACAATATGTCCTTGCTCGTCAAGATTCAAAACTCTGCCGACTTTCCACGCAATGTTCGAGAGCTGCAAAATGGCGACTGATTTGTTGCACTCAGAAATTGGTGAATTCTGTTTTTCACTTTTGCGTACAGCATTTACAAAATTTTTGAAGTGGTCCACGGTCATTTTATCAATGCTCTGCAAATCTTGAGTGGAACCGGTGTTCTTCACCTTAAACTCATCAATCTTTTTATCATCCAAACTATAAACTTCGTATCCGCCTCTATCCATCACAACAGTACCCTCAGTTCCGTGAATTGCAACTCCTCTATCCTTTCCGTGAATTTTCTTTCCTTGACAGCTCTTTCCTTCCCACGAAATCATCTTATCTTCAAACTCGTAACTCGTTTCGATAGTATCGTAAAATTCCCAATCATCTTTAAAGTGATATCTTCCGCCGGCAGAAATAATTTTTTTCGGATGATCAACTTGAAGAGCCCAGCGGCAAAGATCAACTTCGTGTGTTCCGTTATTCAAAGTTTCGCCGGTTCCATAATGCCAAAACCAATGCCAGTTATAAGGATGAACATTGTCTTTATATGGTCTGCGGGGCGCCGGTCCTTGCCAGAGCTCCCAATCTAGTTCAGCAGGAACCGGAACAACTTTACCAATACCGATTGACTTGCGCGTGTTGCTGTACCAAGCTTTTCCGAAGTAAGCTCTGCCGATTAATCCTTCATGAATTTTTTTCATAATATCAATTGTGAATTGAGCCGACCTTTGCTGATTGCCAAGTTGTACAACTTTACCAAATTTCTTTTGCGCCTTAACAAGCATTTCACCTTCGTAAGGATTATGACTGCTCGGTTTTTCAACATAAACATCTTTGCCCGCTTGCATTCCGTAAATGGCAATATGTGCTTGCCAATGTTCCGGTGTTGCAATCGAAATTGCATCAACATCTTTCGATTCAAGCAGTTTTCTATAATCAACTATCTGAAGCGGATCAGTATCAAATTTATCTTTAGTTGCTTTAGCAAATTTTACAAGTTCACGTTTATCAACATCGCAAATGTGAGTTACAAATGTGTTGTCGCTCATCCGCACGCCTTCTAAATGTGCATAACCTCTTCCGTGCAAGCCGATAATCCCAAAATTAATTCTATCGTTCGCACCAATTATTCTGGCGTAACTTTTAGCGCTGCTTGCAAATGCAATTCCGGCAGTAGCGAGTGCCGCTTTCTTCAAAAATTCTCTGCGTGATTCGTTCATACTTAATGCTCCAATTATAATTCACGAATTTTTATACTGCGGAACCAAACTTCAAAGCCATGTTCTTGTAAAAGAATGTGACCTTCCGGTGATTCGCCAAAATTTGGCCAGTCTTTGTATTTGCTGTAAGCTACCAATGCGCGCCACATCTGTGTTCCTCTTTCATACTCAACAACTTTAAATCCGTTCATCCAATGCTCAACATGATTACCGTTAACTATAATGCGTGCGTGGTTCCATTCACCAACACCGCTAAATCTTTTATTAACTGCCGGGATCAGATCGTATAGTGAACCGACAGTTCTATTTCCCTTTACTCCAAGTTTTGCGTCGGGATGCTTTTCATCGTCTAAGATTTGAAATTCACAACCGATTGCAGAACCTTCTCCTTTATTTAGATCCGGATCAACAAAATATTTTATTCCGCTGTTAGAGCCTTCTGTTACTTTGAATTCAACCAGCAGCTCAAAGTTTTTATATTTTTTAGTAGTAATAATGTCGCCACCGTTTTTCGACTCGAAACCGTTTGACTTTAATGTCTTGAGGGCACCATCTGCAATTTCCCATCCGCCCGAAGGAAATTTTTCGGACTTCGCGCTGCGCCAGCCTTCGGTTGTTTTTCCATCCCACAACAGTTTCCGGCCCTCTTTCTTTTCCCGCTCTGATAATACGTTTGGAAGATAATTGTATTGTGGAATATTACTCTTTGTTTTTGTAGCAAACTTTTGAACATCCTCCGTGATTATGCGAACGTTCTTCCAGCAGATTTGCTTCCCTTCGTCTGCTTTGTTGTTCCCAATGCTGTGCACCTGAAGAGCGATAAATCCTTCGCTAGTCATATCATCAATTATATCTGCGCATGCAATTCCGTTAATCCAAGTTTTAATTGAATTGCCAATTGCTTCAACACGCATTTTGTTCCATTCATTTTGTTTGAAAGCTTTACGCCCATTTTTGTTTTCATCAAGCGTGCAAAGCCAGCCGCGTCTGCCTTCATCATAAATCCCGCCTGTCCATGCTCTTTTAGCCGCATCAATTTCAACTTGATAGCCGTGAACTTTACCATCTTTGTAAGTTGGTATGCTCGCACTTCTTATTTGTACACCGGAATTCATATCCGGCTCGCACTTAAATTCCAATTCAAGAATGAAATCGGAATATTTTTCCTTTGTAACAATAAAACTGTTCGGAGTATTTAGTACAGTTTCGCCAACAATAATTCCATCTTGAACAGAATATTTTGCATGCCCGTTAAGCTGTTCCCAATTTAATAAATCTTTTCCGTTGAAGAGTTTTTTCCAATTCGTCTGTGCATTAGATATTGAAATAAACATTAGAATGATTACTGCGGATTTGGCGAGTAGCTTCATTTGGCTTGTCTCATAATTATGAAGGAAATAATTATTACTTAGTGAAATTAAGAATGTATTTGATTGGAAACCAATCTAAACCAGCTACGTAAACATGATAATTGAACTAAGCATCACAATGACTTTTGATTACAAATAAGAATTAATATTTATTAAATTCGCCGTCATTAAAATGTGAAACTTGTAAATACTGAAGAATACAAATCTCTCGTCGGAGAATAAATGAAAAATTTAGTTTTATTGTTAATAGCTATAGTTGTTCTTTCTTCATGCTCAGGTCAGAAGGAAATTGAAAAGCCAAAACCGGTGGAGAAACCAGTTGTAGTAGTTGAAAAACCACGTACACTAGATTTTAGTTTTCAAAAACTGAACTCAACAACGAATGTTTCTCTTCGCGGAATTTCTGTGATTGATTCGCTAACCGCTTGGGCTAGCGGCGCTAAAGGTACCTTCCTACGTACAATTGACGGCGGCAAAACGTGGCAGAGTGGAAAAGTAAAAGGATTTGAGACTCTCGACTTTAGAGATATTGAAGCGTTCGATAAAAACACTGCCATTCTAATGTGCATTGACGCACCCGCATATTTTTTTAAGACTACCGACGGCGGGAAATCTTGGAAGAGAAAATATATGAACCGCGACCCCAATATTTTCTTTGACGGAATGGCTTTCTGGGATTCTAAGAATGGGATTGCTTTCAGCGATCCGATTGAAGGAAGATTTTTTGTAGTTGTAACAAAAGATGGCGGCAATTCCTGGAAAGAATATCCTCAAACAAATATTCCAATGGCTTTAAAAAATGAAGGTGGTTTTGCAGCAAGCGGCTCTTCAATTTGTGTTGCCGGTAAAGATTTAGTTTGGATTGGTTCAGGCGGAGCTGAGAGAGCACGAATTTATTTTTCTCAAGACGCGGGAGAAAATTGGCGCGCAGTTGACGCACCGATGAAAGGCGGTAATGCTTCATCCGGTGTTTTTTCAATCAGCTTTAGAGATGATATGTACGGAATTGCTGTTGGCGGCGATTATAAGAAAGACAAAATGAAAGATGGAAATTGTGCAATCAGCGACGACGGCGGATTAAGTTGGCTATCTATCGGTGAGAGCAGACCGGAAGGTTTTAGATCTTGCGTAGCATGGAACCAGACTTTTAAATACTACTTAGCTACAGGAACATCCGGTAGTGATTTTTCTCTTGACGATGGTAAAACTTGGAAAACAATTGATTCAAAAAGTTTTAACAGCATCGGCATTTCTAAAACAGACGGCTCTTGTTTTGTTGTAGGCGATGCTGGTGCAATTTCAAAGGTGATAACTAAATAGTTAATTATCACCTTCAGAATTAATATTTACAGATGTAACAGCATTAAAGTGAACGGAAGGATTCTTCCGCAGCTCTAATTGTTTTATCTAAATCTTCTTTTGTGTGTGCCGTCGAAACAAAAAACGCTTCAAACTGTGCCGGCGGCAGATAAATTCCACGATTCAACATTTCATGAAAAAACTTACCGTAAAGTTTCGTATCGGATTTGATAGCGGCATTGTAATCAGCTACCGGTTCGCTTGTAAAAAATAAAGTCATCATAGAACCAACACGGTTAATCTGAAAATTTTTTCCGGTAGATTTCATTACCTCTTTAATTCCATTTTCGAGATATGATGATTTCTCTTCGAGAGTTTGATAAATCTCCGGATGATTTTTTATATGATTTAATGCCGCAAATCCGGCATTCATAGCAAGCGGATTTCCGCTTAATGTCCCGGCTTGATAAACCGGTCCGCTTGGCGAGATCACTTGCATAATTTCCTTCCTGCCGCCGTAAGCACCAACCGGCAATCCGCCGCCAATAATCTTACCAAAGGTTGTAAGATCGGGTTGAACGCCTAAAATTTCTTGCGCACCTCCTTTAGCAACTCTGAATCCAGTCATCACTTCATCGAAAATCAAAACTATATTTTCTTCAGTGCAAATTGAACGAAGCTCTTTTATAAATGAATCATTAGCGCGAACAGTTCCCATATTTCCGACTACAGCTTCAATTATTATTGCGGCAATTTCACCTTGATTCTCTTGGACTAATCGCTTAACAGAATTGATGTCATTGAAGTCTGCCACGAGAGTATCAGCAGCATTTTTCTTCGTAACGCCAGGACTTGTAGGAACGCCAAATGTTAGAGCGCCGGAACCAGCTTTAATCAAGAAGAAATCTCCATGACCATGGTAGCAGCCTTCGAACTTTATAATTTTTTCTCTTCCGGTAAATCCGCGAGCAGCGCGAATCGCGCTCATTGTTGCTTCAGTTCCACTGTTTACCATTCTAACCATTTCAATAGATGGAACCAGTTCAGAAATTAACTTTGCCATCTCAACTTCAATTTCTGTAGGCGCGCCAAAGCTTGTTCCATTCTCAATAGCTTTCAGCAATGCGGCTGTTATGAATTCCGGATTATGACCAAACAAGTGTGGTCCCCAGCTACCTATGTAATCAATGTATTCGTTACCATCAACATCATAAATTTTAGAACCGTTTCCTTTTACAATAAACCGCGGAGTTCCGCCAACGGATTTAAAAGCGCGTACCGGTGAATTCACTCCACCAGGAATATAATTTTTAGCTTCCTCAAAAAGTTTTTCACTTTTGCTTGTCAGCATTCTTTCCTCAAATTTTTATTTGTTTGCATCTAAATATTTAGCGACTTCTTTTGCAAAGTAAGTAAGAATCATATCGGCACCGGCACGTTTAATTGCCATAAGAGATTCAAGCATAACTCTCTGCTCATCAATCCAATTGTTACGCCCGGCGGCTTTAATCATAGCATACTCTCCGCTCACTTGGTAAGCAGCCGTTGGCATTTGGAATTTTTCTTTAACTCTCCAAATAATATCAAGATAAGCACCGGCGGGTTTAACCATAATTATATCAGCGCCTTCTTCAATATCACTTTCGGCTTCGCGCAATGCTTCGTTTGTATTAGCAATATCCATTTGATGTGATCTTCTATCGCCAAAAGCCGGAGTTGATTCTGCCGCATCTCTAAAAGGTCCGTAGTAACCGGAAGCATATTTAACAGCGTAACTCATAACCGGAATTTCGTAGAAACCTTTTTCATCAAGCGCTTTTCTTATTGCACCAATTCTTCCATCCATCATATCGGAAGGAGCGATGATATCAGCACCAGCCTCCGCATGAGAGATTGCTTCCTTAACAAGCAAGTCAACAGTTTCGTCATTCAGAATTCTTTCTCCATCCAAAACTCCACAATGTCCGTGAGATGTATATTCGCACAAACAAACATCTGTAATAACTACAAGTTTTTTTGTTTCTTTTTTGATTGCACGTACAGCTTGCTGAATTATCCCGTTTGCATCATACGCGCCGGAACCAACTTCATCTTTGTGTTCCGGAATACCAAAAAGTATAACTGCCGGAATGCCAAGCTTTTCAACCTCTTTACACTCTTCAACAAGAACATCAATAGACATTTGGTAAACGCCAGGCATTGATTTTACTTCATTCTTAATTCCTTTGCCCGGCACAGCAAAGAGTGGATAAATCAAATCGTTTTTTGTAAGAACGGTTTCGCGAATCATATCGCGTACTGTCGGATTATATCTCAATCGTCTTAATCTTTTTTCCGGATATGTTGCCATAGTTCACTCCATTGTTTGCAATACTTTATTATAAACCAGCTCAGAATTTTTTACACAATCTCCGACAGATATTCCGCCACGATAATTTCCGCTTAGAAAGATTCCCGGATTCTCTTTTTCAAATTTATCGAAATAATTTTCGTGTTCTATATAGCCAAGGTTGTATTGAGGAATAGCCTTTTGCCATATTTTCGAATTAAGAATTACCGGCTCGGCCTTAATGTTCATTAAGCTCTTAAACTCATTCAATGCATTTTTTATTAATACATCCTTTTCTTCTGCGAATAACTGAGGCGATCTTGCACCGCCTACAAACAAAGTGAAGGCAGCATAATCGTCACTGCTACGATTCGGGAATATTGTGGAGCTCCAAATTGCGCCAAGAAATTTCTTCTTCTCTTTCGAAGGAATAAGAAAACCAAATCCGTCCAGCGGAGTTCCAACATCATTCTTATTGAATCCAACATATAAAACCATAACCGGCGGATAATAAATTTCATTTAAGTGATTGGATAATTCAGCGTCTAATCCACCAAAAATTCTTGCCGCTATATATGCAGGAACTGTTGAAATGATTTGATCACAATCTATGTTACTTTCTTGTCCATTTTTTTCATACTTAACTTGCCATTTATCCGCACGTTGCTCTACCTGCCTCGCGTTGCCCGAGGCAAGGCGGGCACTCTTCACTCTACACTCAAGAGCAATTTTTCCTTCTAAGGTTTTTGCTATCGCTCTCGGGAAAGTCTGCATTCCGTTTGTAAAGGAAAACATTTTAGCGCTCTGCTTTGATTCTTCCGCTCTCTTCTTTCTTTCTCTCGCACCTTTTATCATTCCCTTTATTAATCCGCCGTACAGTTCTTCTAATCGGTAAAGTTTAGGAAAAGCAGATTTCACACTCAGTTTAGTAGGATCGCCGGCAAAAACGCCGCTTACAAAAGGATCGATTGCGTAATCAAGAAACTCTTTACCAAGCCGGCGTTCAACAAACTGCGCTATGCTTTGGTAATATCCTTCGGCCGATTTTCCAACAAAAGGTTCACCAAACAAACGCAATTTGCCTTTAACAGAAAATAACTTCGTTTTTAAAAACGGAGCTAACCCCATTGGCAGTGCGTGTAGCTTATCATTTCTTAAGATGTAACGCTTGCTTGAAATTTCGCTAGCGTAAATCATTTCATCCGATAAACCAACTTCTTCAACAATCTGCCTAATTAAAGGTGTAGTTTCCAAACCGCTATTCGGACCGAAGTCAATCAAGAAGCCATCTTCACATTTGGTTTGCATAGCACCGCCAACCTGGCTTTGCGCTTCGAGTATCGTTACTTCAAACCCTTTTTTGTTTAGCCAAAAAGCTGTTGCTAATCCGGATATGCCGGCGCCAAGTATTACAATTTTCTTTTTGTTCATTCTAATTATTCTGCCAAACGGGAATCTTTTTTAATTTCTTCGTTTACTAACTCAGTCAAACCTTCTAAGAATAAAGTGGAGTCGTTAAGCCCGCGCATCACAATATAATTTTGTATCCCGCATTCATCAGCAACGTGGCGATATTCAATATCAAGTTCAAAAAGAGTTTCAACATGATCCGAAACAAAGCTGATTGGAATAATCAAAAGATTTTTCTTTCCCTTAGCCGATAAATTTCTAATCATCGCATCGGTTGCAGGCTCAAGCCATTTCATTGGTCCGACTTTACTTTGATAGCACAAATGATGAGCGTGAGAATTTTTACGTGCTTTCATAACAGCAGCAACAGTTTCTTTTATGTGCTTGCTGTAGGGATCTCCCTTTTTCACCAAGCTGACCGGTGTACCATGTGCGCTAAATACTAATTGAACATTTTCTCTAACCTCTGAAGGAAACTTCTCTAAGGTTTCATCAATCCGCTGATTTATTGCCGCTGCATATTTATGCTGAGTTGGGTAATTATTTATCAAACTAATTATTTTTTTATCGCCGCTGTAATGACGCATCCATTCGTTGTAAGATGAGCCGGTAGTTGTTATTGAATAATGAGGATAGAGCGGAAGCAAAATAATTTTATCGTAATCTCCATCTTCAACTTTATCAACAGCTTCTTGAGTAAGCGGTTTCCAATATCTCATCGCAGTGTAAACATCAATTTCTTTATGATAAAAGCGAAGCAGCTTTTGCAAGATTTGCCGCTGTTCTTCAGTCCACATATTAATCGGAGATTTTCCGCCAATCAATTTGTATTCTCCGGCAACCTTTGGGGCTCTGCGGGACGAGATAAACTTTGCGAACGTTTTCTGACCAAACGGAAGTTTGAAAATATCTCTATCGGAAAAGAGATTAAATAAAAATGGCTCAATGGCTTCAAGAGAGTCCGGACCGCCAAGGTTAAATAACACAACTGCTATTTTCATTTAGCACCTTGCTATTAAACTGTTCTTGAATATCTTGCTTTATCTTCTTTGCGTTCGATGTAGCCATCGAAGTTCATTGCAATATTCCGAATGAGTAATCTTCCCATTTGAGTTACTTCCAATTTTCTGTTGGAAAGCTTCACCAAGCCGTCATCAATAAAATCTTTCATGCTTTCCAGCGATGAACCAAAGTAGTTCTCAAACTCAATCTTAAACGATTTCTCTACATCAGAAAAATCAAGTTCAAAATCACACATTACTTTTGTAATAACATGCCGGCGGAGGATATCATCATCAGTTAAATAAACTCCGCGCTCGATAGGCAAGGTTTGATCATTTAATGAATCAAAATATTCTTTTTCTCTCTTCTTATTTTGAACGTAGCACTTTCCAACTTGACTTATGCTAGTAATTCCCATTCCATACAAATCTGTTCCGGCGTGTGTGCTGTAACCTTGAAAGTTGCGGTAAAGTTTTTTCTCTCGCTGAGCAATTGATAATTCATCAGTCGGTTTGGCAAAATGATCCATTCCAATAAAATCGTAACCGGCGCTTGTAAGTTTTTCAATCGTCATTTTTAATATCTGAAGTTTATCTTCAGCCGAAGGAAGATCATCCGGATTAATTAGGTTCATGTGTTTCTTCATCCACGGAACATGAGCATAATTGAAAACCGCAATTCTATCGGGCGAAATATTAATTGTTGCATCAACGGTTTTTTCGAACGACTCAATCGTTTGAAATGGAAGTCCGTACATTAAATCTAAATTGATGCTCTGGAAACCAAGCTCGCGAACCCAGCTTACAACTTGGCGTGTCATATCTTCCGGCTGAACTCTATTAACAGCTTTCTGAACATCGGAATTAAAATCTTGCACACCCATGCTGATACGGTTAAATCCACCGTTACGAAGTGCGGCTAAATGTTCTTTAGTTAATCCTCGCGGATCAATCTCGCAGCCTTGTTCTGCGTCGGTTTTAATTTCAAAACTTTGGTTGATGAAGGAAATTAAATCAGTAATTTCATCCGGATTGAGATGCGTTGGCGTTCCACCTCCCCAATGAAGCTGCGCAACTTTTCTTCCGGTAGTTATATAAGTGCGGAGAAGATCAATTTCATTCTTGAGATATTTTATATACTCCTTAATTCTATCACGGTTGCGGGTGATAATCATATTACAGCCGCAGAAGTAGCAAAGTGTATCGCAAAACGGTAAATGATAATAGAGCGAAAGCTCCGGCTGATCCGCTTGATTATTCGTACGTATGATTTCATCAAGATATTTCTCTGAAGTAAATGCTTCCGTAAAATGCGGTGCGGTCGGATAGCTGGTATATCGCGGTCCCGGTTTATCATACTTCTTTATTAAATCAATATTTATTTCAAACATACTTTCCTCTTTCTACCGCAGAGGCGCAAAGACGCAAAGTTTAGAAATTTAAAACCTTGCGCTTGAAGCCATCTACTAATTTTGGAACATTAAAATTTATTAAGAAGCCTAACTTCTTTTCTGCCAACTTCATGTAGGTTAGCAGTTGCGCATCATGAACCGGCAACAATAACTCTACTGCTTTTAATTCAATTATTATTTCACTCTCTACCAGCATGTCAATTCTGAAATCCGCTTCAAGAGTTTCACCTTTGAAAACAACAGGAAGCACTACTTTTTCTTTCTACAAACAAATTTCGTGATCTTAACTCTTTGAACAAACATATCTCATAAACACTTTCTAATAATCCCGGACCTAATTCCCTATGAACACTTATCGCACTATCCAATATAACTGCACTGATTTTATTTAACTCTTCATTGGTCATCTTTGCGACTCTGCGTCTTAGCGGTGAAATTTTCTGCTTTCCTCTTTTACTACATCAACTAAAAACTTTGCTTTAGCAGGAGAGACATCGGGCAAAATGCCATGACCGAGATTAAAAATATGTCCTTTGTGCTTACCGAATGATCTAAGAACATTGACAGCTTCGGTTCTTATTTTTTCTTCGCTTCCGTATAAAACTGTTGGGTCTAAATTTCCTTGAAGAGATACTTTCTTACCAATCTTACTTCTAACTTTTCCAAGATCCATAGTCCAATCCAAACCAATCACATCTGCGCCACATTCCGCAAGCTTATTCAATTTATAGTGAACACCTTTGGCGAACACAATTACTGGTTCGTCTTTACGTTTAATCTGAGAAATTATTCTTTCGATGTAACTAAGTGAAAACTCTTCAAAATCTGCTGGAGAAAGAAGCCCCCCCCAAGTATCAAAAATTTGGACGGCGTTTGCACCAGCTTCAATTTTCGCAGATAAATATTCGGCTACTGCATCAGCAATCTTATCAAGCAGTTTGTGTGCTGCTTCCGGTTGATTGTAGATAAATTTTTTGATTTCCGAGAAACTTTTCGAGCCGCCACCTTCAACCATGTAAGTCATAAGAGTCCAAGGAGAACCGGCAAAACCTATCAGCGGAACGCGACCGTTCAGTTCTCTCTTAGTCATTGCAACCGCATCAAGAACATATTTCAAGTCCTTCACTGCATCAATAGTTTTCAACTTATCCACATCAGATGTTTTGCGAATAGGATCGTACAACTTTGGTCCCTTGCTTTCTATCATCTCCAATTTCATTCCCATAGCTTCGGGAATAACAAGTATATCAGAGAAGATGATTGCGGCATCAACCCCGATTAAATCCACAGGTTGAATTGTTACTTCGGAAGCGAGTTCCGGAGTTTTACACATAGTAATGAAATCAGATTTTTTGCGAACTGCTCTATATTCCGGCAAGTATCTTCCGGCTTGACGCATTATCCAAATTGGAGTGCGCTCAACAGACTTTCTTTTGCACGCTCTAAGAAATAAATCGTTTATAATCTTTGTCAATTTTCCTCCGCTTACGCGATGTTTTGTGTTACGCTAAAATATTTTTTGATTGCTTCTTCAACTCCACGCAAAGAAAAGAGTTCCGGCACAATATTCACATTGATTCCATAAGCGTTAATTGCTGCTTCCGTTGTTTTTCCTATCGAGCATATAACCGCGCTGTTAAAGTAACTTTCAACATTTTCAATTTTCAGAAGACTGAGAAAATTACGGAATGAAGATGGACTTGTGAAAACGAATATATCAGGACGCTTATTTTGAATCTGCATTAATTCTTCTTCTAATCCGTTCAAATCATTTTCCAAAACTTCATAAGTTGGAACGGAAGTAACTTCAGCACCAAGTTCGGTAAGTCCAATATTCAAGTCCTTGCGTGATAAAGAACTGCAAGGAATAAAAATTTTCTCACCTATTAAATCTATTTTTGAAAACTCCTTCAACAATCCGGCTGTACTAAACTCGGTCGGAATTAAACTAACTTCTAACTTATGTTCCTTGCAACGCTCAGCAGTTTCACTTCCTACAACGGCAACTTTAACTCGGCTCAGATCTAGGTTTCTAGCTTTCTTAATTGTAACAAATGATTCTACTGCATTCGATGATGTAAAAACTATCCAATCATACTTTTCAAACTGTTCAAGACTTTGATTTAGTTCTATCGAGTTCGAAATGTGCTGAATCTTTATTGTTGGGAAATAAATTAACTGAGCACCTTCATTCATAAGAGAACCGAAGTGTTTTCCAGCTTCAACTTTCCCTTTTGTTACAAGTATCGTCTTGTTAAACATCTATTTCGCTTTTCTAACGGTTGAATAAACTTCTTTTAGAATTGTTGAGGCGCCGGCTTTTAACAAATCCTTAGCGAGCTTAATACCAAGTTTTTCCGGATTACTTTTCACACCACGAATTTTCTTTCGGAATGTTATAGAGCCGTCAATCGCGCCAACAATTGCTTCGAGATACAATCCGTTTGATTTCATTTCTGCAAAAGCGCCTATTGGAACCTGGCAGCCTCCTTCCAAACTTTTCAGCAAAGAACGTTCCGCTCTAACAGCAACATATGTTTCTTCATGATGAATTGAATTTACGCTTTCTTCAGCGAAATTATTGTCTTCACGAATCTCAATTCCCAGCGCACCTTGCCCAACAGCCGGAAGAATATCTTCCTTACTTATAATTGAAGAAATGTGACGGTTGAGTTTTAATCTCTCAACACCGGCACGTGCTAAAATTATTGCGTCCCAATTAGATTCTAAAAACCTTTTTATTCTTGTTGGTACGTTACCACGTAACTCTTCAATTTTAATATCCGGACGGAGGTGCAAAAGCTGCGATCTTCTTCTTAATGAGCCGGTTGCAATAACAGCGCCTTCACGCAAATTTTGGATTTTAGTCCCTCTCTTACGTGCAATCAAAACATCTTCTACCGGATGACGCTTGGTTACCGCTGCAAGTTTTAATCCTTTAGGGATTTCCGTCTGCAAATCTTTCAAGCTATGCACAGCAATGTCAATCGAGCCTTTCAATAATTCATTCTCAAGTTCTTTAGTGAATAAACCTTTGTCGCCAATTTTAGAAAGCGCTACATCAAGAATCTTATCACCTTTGGTATTGATAATCTTTATTTCCACAGAAAGATTTTTATTTTTTTTCTCAAGTTCATTCTTGATAAAGTTAGCTTGCCACAGCGCTAACTCGCTTCCGCGCGATCCGATTATTAATTTATTTTTCTTCAACTTTTTCCTCTATGTTTTTCTTTTCTTCGTGCGGTGGTCTATCGTTAAGATTAAAAAGTTCTTTAAGGATAACCGTATTATCTGTAACCTCTTTTATATTAGAGCCGGTTTCGGCATACTCACGTAATTTCACCGTTGGATTATGCAGCAGCCGTCCAATCATTCTGCGTGTCATATCTTCAACTTTTGCAAAGTCATCATCGTTAAGTTTATGCTTGATTTTTTCCAACTCATCGTTCCGTATTTCTTCGAAGAAAGAGCGCATTGTCTTGATAGTTGGAACAACGTCGAGCGAATTATACCAGCCGAAAAAGCCAACCAACTCTTCAATTATAATTTTGTTTACCATCGGAAGCTGGTCTTTGCGCTTCTGCAAATTCTGATCAACAATAACTTTCAGCGAATCCATATCATGGTAAAATACGTTATCAATCTTTTTCACTTCGGGATCTATATCTCGCGGTACGGCAATATCCATCATTACTATTGGCGAACCTTTCCGTTTCTTCATTACAGTCTGAACATCTTTAAGTGTGATGATAAAATCATCTGAGCTAGTTGCACTGATAATAATATCAAAATTATGTAACTGTTCATTCAAAAATTGAAATGGAATAATTTCACCATGAACTTTTTCCGAAAGTTTCTCTGCTCGCTCTATTGTTCTATTTGAAATTGCGATTTTGCCAACACCTTTATCGCGTAAATGAACGGCTGCCAGTTCGCCGGTTTCTCCGGCGCCAATCACCAATGCCGATTTTTTTTCTAAGTTGGCAAAAATCTTTTCTACAACTTGAACAGCGGCATAGCTAACTGTAACAGCGCCTTCCCCGATTGTTGTTTCTTTTATTGCCCGCTTGCCAACTTTGGTTGCCGTATCAAATATTCTTCGTAAAACCGAACCGGAAAACTCCAGATCTTCACTAATTTCAAATGATTCTTTTACTTGTCCAAGAATTTGGCTGTCGCCAATAATCATAGAATCAATTCCAGCCGCTACAGAGAAAATGTGTTTAACGGCTCCGCAAGAAAAATATCTAGAGAAGTGTTCCGGTTTAATACCAAGTTTTGGTTTGAAATCAATCAGTGTTTGAATTAAAGGTTGCGAATCTAAACTTTGAAATAGAGGAAAGCCAAAGATCTCAGTTCGGTTACAAGTAGATATAACAACACCATCTGAAAGCAGCGATTTTCTCAGTTGAGGAATAAATTCAACAATCTCGTTACGAGTAAGGTGAACAGCTTCGCGGAGTTCAAGCGGCGAAGTTTTATGGTTAATCGAAATGCCTATCAAATTCATTTTACTTCTTTCAATAGAACGAATGAAACGTCTTAGCCAGCGAATTCGTGATGATCAAAGACATAATTGCAAATAAAAATCCAATTAGAGAAAACAAGATTACTTTCTTACCGTATAGGTTTCCGAAAAGCTTCATAGCAATTCCAACACCATAAGCTATCCATACTAAAAATGTTCCGACAAGTTTTGGATCTGAATAACTAAATTTTGGGAAAGCAGCAGGCAGCCAAATAATTCCTATTACAATGGCAAACGTTAAAAGCACAAAACCAATCACCATAGAATAGAAACTAAGCTTTTCAAGAATTTCCAAACTTGGAAGCCTATCGAACACCAAACCAAACTTATTGGATTTAATGTTCTTGTATAAGATCATGAAAAGTAATCCATATACGGCGGAAATTGTAATCCCGGAATAGCCGAGCATTGCATTAATTACATGCAGACCGAGAAGGCGGTTCCTCAGAACTTCCGGAACAATATAAGTGTGTTCGATATTGATGGAAGAAAAAAATTGAAACACGAGTGAGAATAAAATTATAAACGCACCGGTTCCTCGTATGTCCGTTAACAATTCCAGCACGAAATAAGAAAAAATTATCGCGCAGGCAATAATCGAAAATATTTCAAACTTGTTTGTAATCGGCGGATGATCGTATTCTATCATTCTTGCTACAAGGTAGAAAGCGTGGAAAAAGAGTGTTATAAAAAGAATAACACGTTTCGAGTTGTTTGCGGATTTCTTCTCATTGAAAAAATCGTATAAGTAAATACCGAACGCCGCCATATAGAAAAACGGAAGCAGTGTGTTCAGTACTTTTATTGATTCAAGCATCTTAACTATCTCAATTTATCAAGCATTCCGCACACCAGCTTGCGGATTTTTGTGTGGCAAAATTATAAATATCTTACTCGAAATCCTCATTCAGTTACTATTTATTGCCCAAAAATCATTAAGAATTTGTGATTAACTCTAATATTTTAAGCGTGCTCACTTAACTATTAACCTTGTTTTATGGAGATTTTTGGAATCCGAAGAAGTACCAACCATTAATTTGTAACTGTCCTTCTCAACGCTGAACCCTTTTCCATCAATCCAGCGGGATAAGGTCTCCGGAGTAATGGTGAATTCTACCTTTTTCGTTTCGCCTGGAAGTAAAGCAATTCTCTTAAATCCTTTCAATGTTCTGTTGGCGCGAACATCTTTTTCGCCTTTAACATACAACTGAACAACCTCTTCTCCTCTAACTTTGCCGGCATTGGTAACTTCAACTGAAAGAACTGTTGAATCGCAATCGCTGATTTGCTTGCGAGCTATATTCAAATTCTTGTAAGTAAAGTTTGTGTAGCTCAATCCAAAACCGAAAGGATAAAGCGGCTCGCCTTTGAAATATCTATAAGTTCTTCCGTTCATATCATAATTGCCGAATGGAGGCAACTGATTAACCGATTTATAAAACGTAACCGGCAACTTTCCGCCAGGATTGTAATCTCCGAAAATTACATCCGCAATAGCAGAACCCGCAGCTTGCCCGGGATACCATGCTTCAATAATTGCCGGAATATTTTTGCTTTCCCAACTAATTGAAACTGCGCTGCCATTGAGCAATACCAGTACAACCGGTTTGTTGAGAGCATGGATTTTTTTAATCAAGTTAGATTGTGTTTCCGGCAAATCAAGAGTTAGCCTATCGCCTCCTTTGAAACCTTTCACTTCAACTTTCATTTCTTCTCCCTCAAGACGAGGTGAAAGTCCCATGAACATAATTACAGCGTTAGATTTTTTTGCAGCTTCGATAGCGGAAAGTTCTAAGTTTTCTTCCGGCTTAGACCACAGAAATTGCATGAACGAGTAGCGCATTCTTTTCTGGAATTCGATTTTTATCTTGTATGTATTTCCAGCCGAGAGATTAACAAACTTATAGGTTTTGGAAGGTTCATGTTCACCGGAGTAACTAACAAAAAGAGAATCGTTGATAAAAATCTTGAAGGCATTGAACCCGTAACCACCGAGCGCAAACTTGCCGGTTTTTGGTGGCTTCAAATAGCCTGTCCATCTAATTCCAAAATTATCCGTATCAAAACTTTGATGAGGCGCGTCATCCCACCATGCAAAGTCAATCGTCTTATCAATTCTAGAAAATGTCGGAGTTCCGTTCATTTCCCGGTTGTTGAAGTATTCTCCATGCAATCCTTTTTCCGCACCGGATTCATCTGTAAAAAGGAATTCTTCTCCTATAACTTCAAATGATGGAAGATTCTCTGCGAGTTCACAGCCCCTTGCATAAAGTACTTCTGTGTTTGGAAGTTTCTCTTTTATTCCTTGCAGCGGAGTTACCGGTGAAGACGGAAAGCCATTGTAATTTCCTAGCAGTACTTCAACATCATTGGCGTTTGGACCAATGACAGCAATGGTTTTCAAGTCTTTCTTCAGCGGTAGCAAATTCTTGGCATTCTTCAGAAGAACAATAGATTTTCTCGCTGCTTCCAGAGCAATTTGTTTATTCTCTTTTGTATCAACATCTCTTAGTTTTGAATAAGGAACATCTTCAGGCGGATCGAACATTCCAAGTTTGAAACGAGCAGTAAATAATCTTTTTACAGCTACATCAATTTCTTCTTCCTTTATCAATCCTTGTTTAATTGCAGAAAAAAGTGAAGGATAGGAACTTCCACATTCCAAATCAGTTCCGGCTTTGACGGAAATAGCTGATGCTTCTTCGCTTGTTTTAACAATTTTATGATATTCGTAAATATCCGATACAGCCCAGCAATCGGAAACGATGTAACCCTTAAATCCCCATTCATCACGCAAGATTTGTTTTAGCAGCGGATCGCTTCCGCAGCAAGCATCCCCGCGGAATCTGTTATATGCACACATTACAGAATAAGCTTTACCATCTACAATACATTTTTTAAAATGTGGCAAATAGCTTTCACGCAAATCATAATCGCTAATGAACGCGTTGAAAGTGTGGCGTTCAGGTTCAGGTCCACTGTGCACTGCAAAATGTTTTGGGGTTGCAATAGTTTTGAGATACTTCTCATCATTTCCTTGCAAACCAATTACAAACTGTTTACCCATTTCGCCGGTTAAGTAAGTGTCCTCTCCGTATGTTTCCATTCCCCTTCCCCATCTCGGATCCCGAAACAAATTTATGTTTGGCGACCATAGAGTGATTCCTTGATAAATTCCTCGTTTGTTTTTTGCAGCAGCTAAACTGTACTTAGCGCGAGCTTCATCGGAAATTACTGCAGCAACTTTCAACATAAAGTCCGTATCCCACATTGCGGCTAATCCTATAGCTTGCGGAAAAACTGTTGCAATGCCGTTGCGTGCTATGCCGTGCAAACCCTCATTCCACCAATTATAAGCTGGAATATCAAGCCGCGTAATTGCCGGTGAGTTATAAACCATCTGAGTTATCTTCTCCTCAAGCGTTAAGCGGGAAACTAAATCATCAACTCTTTGTTCGATTGGAAATTTTGGATCGTTGAATGGAAATTTCTGCTGAGAAAATGTTAGCAACTGAATGCTAAATAAAAAAACGAATAACAATTTCTTTTTCATTCTTATTCCAGCTAATAATTGGATTTTTTGTTAACTAAAAATAGCGAAGAGAAGTTATTTATCAGAAGAAAATTCCGGCTAACCCTTCTAAATCTTTTCAAAAATTAATTAGATTGAAATAGAATTTTTTGAGAATTAGCATGAAGCATTCATATTCACTTCTGTTTACTGTTTTATGGTTGGCAATAATTTCGAGCGCAAGAGAAAACAATATTGTCTTAGCCCAGCAGACTAAGCTACCGGGCAATTACATTCAGATTAACGCTATAGATTCCAAAGATGAGATTCTTAAAAAAGCAGCTAATGTTACTCCCTCAAAAATTCAGTATGAGTGGCAAAAGCTTGAGTTTACTGCCTTTATTCACTTCGGCATTAATACATTTTACGATGCCGAATGGGGACGCAAAGACTACGATATCTCGAAATTTAATCCGACTGATCTAGATGTGAATCAATGGACTTCAACACTCAAGACTGCCGGTGTAAAATTGGTTTTGCTAACTACTAAACATCACGATGGTTTTTGTCTCTGGCAAACAAAGTTAACTGATTACAGTATTGCCAACACTCCGTTTCAAAAAGGTAAAGGCGATGTAGTTCGTGATCTATCAATCGCTTGCAAAAGAGCCGGACTAAAATTTGGAGTTTACCTTTCACCTTGGGATATGCATGAACCAACTTACGGCACGGACGAATACAATAAATATTTTGTAAAACAACTTACCGAGTTACTAACAAACTATGGTGAGATTGCAGAAGTTTGGTTTGACGGCGCTTGCGGCGAGGGGACAAACGGAAAGAAGCAAGTTTACGATTGGCAATCTTATTACAAAACTATACGGAAGCTTCAGCCAAATGCTGTAATTGCAATTATGGGTCCGGATGTTCGCTGGGTTGGAACGGAATCCGGTTACGGTCGGAAAACCGAATGGAGTGTTCTGCCAGGCTCCAGTTCAAGCCAAAGTGAAATTGCTGATAACTCACAACAACAAAAATTGGATGCTGCGTTTGTTCCGCGTGATTTGATGAATGAAGATTTGGGAAGCCGTGAGAAAATTTACGCAGCTGCTTCACTTATTTGGTATCCGGCTGAAATTGATGTTTCAATTAGAAATGGTTGGTTCTACCACGCGCATGATGATGAGTCCGTGAAATCGCCGGAAAAACTTGTTGATATTTATTACAACTCGGTTGGACTTAACGGGGTTTTGTTATTGAACATTCCGCCGGATAAGCGAGGCTTAATACACGAGAATGATGTTAAAGCACTGCGTGGAATGAAAAAAATTCTCGATGAAACCTTCAGTACAAATTTTGCCCGGAATGCTTCTGCAAAAGCATCAAGCACTAAAATGGGGTTACTCGCAAAAAATATTCTTGATGATAATTTAGAAACCTATTGGTCTGCAGAGGAAAACGTTTCGCAAGCATCTATTGAATTAACATTCGAAAAGGAACAAAGATTTAACACCGCCATGCTGCAAGAAAATATTCCAATTGGTCAACGGATAGAAAAATTTCATCTGGAATATTGGGATGGTTTAAGTTGGAAAACATTTGCTGAAGGGACAACTGTAGGATATAAACGCTTACTCAGATTTTCAGCAATTACTGCAGATAGAATTAGAATAGTAATTGATGAAAGCCGGCTTAATCCAACTTTGGCTTCGTTCGGTTTATACTTAGCGCCGGAAACAAAAGAATGAAATTATTTCTTTTTCGATTTTTTTGCGGAAGGTAAACCAACGTTTTTTCGAACGCCAAACTTCTCCCGGAATTCAATAAGCTTACCGGTCTGTTTTTTATTTAACGTATTTACATTTCCAAGTTGCGCCGCAATAAACTGAATTTTTGCTGCGTGCTCAACTGTTTCCATTTTATGATAAGCATCTATAACAGTTTTGCCAAGCGTTACAACACCATGATTAGCCAGCAAGAAAGCATCATAATCCAAAACATATTTAGAAATCATTCCATACAATTCATCTGTTCCCGTTGTACCATATTCAACAAGAGGAATAGAGCCAAGAACAATTATTACTTCCGGTAAAACCATTTTGTCTAACGGAATTCCCGCTACAGCAAATCCGGTTGCGTAAGGGGGATGAGTATGACAAACGCTCATCACATCCGGTCTGGATTTATAGATTTGCAAATGCATATTTGCTTCCGAAGATTGCTTTCTTTTTCCCTCAACCAAATTTCCATCGAGATCGAGAACAATAAGATCATCCGGCTCCATAAATCCTTTACTAATTCCGGTAGGAGTAATTAGGATTTTATTCTTTTCAATACGCACACTAACATTCCCGTCATTAGAAGCAACAAACCCTCTGTTGTAAATTCTTTTTCCAACCTCTACAATCTCGGCTTTCAGCTTATGGGTTACTTTTGTCACAGAAACACTATTATGATTTATTAGGAAGTTCGTTAATTATTTCAAGTATTAGTTTCTGAATTTGATCTTGCGAGAATGGTTTTGAAAGATAGTGTGTAAACCCGATGTTAAGAAATTCTGTTCTATCGTCGGACATAGCGTACGCGGTAATGGCTACAATAGGCGTATTTGCATAAATATTATTCTCCCGAATTGCATTAGCGGCTTCTACGCCACTTTTTCCCCTTCTGAGATTAATATCCATTAGGATGATATCGTAGTGACCGGTATTCGTTAAGCTAATTGCGTCCTCTGCATTATTAACTTCCGTTATATCACCAATTCTTTTTAACATTTGCGAAATGGCAAAGGAATTGATTTCATCATCTTCCACTAAGAGTATTTTTACTTTTTCTATTTCCGGTTCCGGTAATTTTGACTCAGAAGTGATACGCATTGCACTGTCAATTGGTAATTCACTCTCCAAAACTTGATTAACAGGAATAGTAACGATGAAATTGGATCCAACTTCAAGCTTGCTTTCAACTTTAATATCGCCTTTCAATGCACTTACATATTTTTTAACTATAGTTAATCCTAAACCTGTTCCTTCAAAATTTCGTCCTCTGCCTTCGCTTACCTGGCGGAACTCTTCGAAGATGATTTTTATCTTGTCTTCAGGAATTCCAATTCCGGTATCCTTAATGGAAATTATTATTTCCTTATCGGTTCTATCAGCAGTAACAACGATGCTTCCGTTAAATGTAAATCTGATAGCATTATTCAACAGGTTATCAAGTATTTCTTTTACCATAGTTACATCGGTAATTGTAGAGAAATCCCTACACTTAAAATCTACCCGAATATATAATCCGTTTCTGTTGGCAAGTGCTTCAAATAGCTTTACTTCTTCTCTTATAATTTCAAGTATGGAAGCACGGGACAAATTTACTACTACTTTTTCCGCTTCTATCTTTGAATAGTTTAACAAAGTGTTCAAAGTATTTAAGAGTCGGTTGCTGCTTTTATTGATCAAAGCTACAAATTCTTGATTGTCCCCTTCGAGCTCATTGTATAACAGCTCTGTTAGCCCAAGCATCCCTACCAACGGTGTTCTAAGTTCGTGACTCATATTCGAAAGGAAATTCGATTTTAGCCTATACATTTCCTCAGCTTTTTCCTTGGCCAGAAGCAGTTGTATTTCAAATTTCTTTCTCTCCGTAATATCTTCCTGAACAGCCAACAAATGCAGAGTTTTTCCTTCATTATCTTTTACCGGAGAGATTAATGTAGTTTCCCAATAAGCCGAACCATCCTTCTTCTTATTTAGATAATCTCCGCGCCATTCTTTACCCTCGCGCAGGTTTTTCCATATTTCTTCAGAATTAATTTCCGATTGCTTCTGCTGATTTAAAATTCTTAACGATTTCTTGATTATCTCATCTTTATCATAGCCGGATATTTCACAAAAGCCGGCATTAACATATTCAATCATTCCGTTTACATCTGTTATAACAACAGATACCGGACTTTGCTCTACAGCCAGGCGGAGAGTATTCAGCTGGTCTTCAATATTTTTCCTCTTAGAGATATCACGCGCCGATACTAAAAGCCTTTTTTCTCCGGCTATTACTACCGGACTCATACTAATTTCCACCCAGAAAAGCTCCCCGCTTTTTTTCTTGGCTAACCATTCGAATCGTTGCGGTCCTTCATCTCTGGCTTTAAAAATCCATTGCAAAGCTTCTTTATTACTGTAAGGATAATTACCCTCACTCAAAAAATTCATGTCCGCTTGAATTGCCTCTTCTCTGGTAACACCAAACATTTTTTCCATAGTCTCATTAACATCCAATATCGCTCCGGTGTTAAGATCATGAATAAACATGGCATCGTTAACAGAGTTATAAATTGTACGGAACCGCTCTTCGCTTTGACGCAACGCATTTTCCGCACTTTTACTTTCAGTGATATTTTGAACTGCGCCATATATACCGGCAAGTTTATTTTTTTGATCATCCCAAATTGGACGGGCAAAAACTCTAACCCAAAGAATTTTCCCGGATTTAGTTACGGTCCTAACTTCCGAAATTGCCGGTTGGTTTTTCTGCAGTAATTCAAATGCCCGTACATCTTTCTCTCTATCTTCCGGGTGTACTAACGATTTCCAACCCCCTATTGCTCTATATTCTTCGAAAGAATATTCCGTCATAGAAGAAAAAGCACCGCTTATCCAATCATGATTCTGAGCACCATTTTTATCTAAACTTGTTGTGAACATATAATCCGAAGCCACTTCGGAAATTAATCTATGCCGCTCCTCACTGTTCTTTAGTTCTTCTTCTGCTTTCTTTCTTGCTTCAGATTCCTTAAGAATTGCCCTTGCTTTAAATACGTAGCCAGAGAGAAAAACACCACCAATAAAAAGAACCACGAAGATTAGAAGCAGCTTAATGGAAAAGTAAAAGAGTGGCGCGCCTAATTCCGCTTCCGATGAAGCAATCGCAAGAGACCAAAAGGTATTCATGATCTTAACAGGTAGGAAATAAACTACCGCGCTGACATTGCTCTCTTTATCGTCTTTAAATATAAAAGTTGATGTCCCCTCTTTACCGCTCATCATTATTTGTGCTAAACGTTTTATATCAACAGAAGATTCTGCTGTTTCAAATGCAGACTTGCCGACGTGATTTCGATTCTCACAGTAGAGCTCAATGCCATCGGCACTTAAGAGCCATGCGCGGACAGATGAACCAATCTTTATTTCATCAAGAATTTCTTTTGTTATCCTTTCAAAATTCAATAGGAACGCAATGCTACCCTCATATTTTCCATTCTTAAAAATTGGATAGTGAATTACAATTGCCTGGAAGCCTTGAACAGCCATGAAAACATCGCTAACTACGGGCTGATGCTCTGAAAGGATTTTTACCATGTGCTTCTGCTTGGATATATCCGCCCCAATTGATTTAGCATAATACGGCACAGTATAAATTATTCTACCGTTTGCGTCTGTTCTGGTAATACCGGCAATTTCATCTTTCAGAACACGAAATAACCTTTCAAGTTCATTCCTCCCGTCATCATTCATTTCAGTAACGCTTCTATCTTTAGAAAGATAGAGCAATACACTATTCCACTTATCTATTAATTCATTAAAGCTTCTTGCAGCTTGCTTGGCGTGTATTTTCTGATGATTAATTATCTCGTTAATCTTGCGGTCGCGTTCGGTTTCATAAAAATAAATAAATAAGTACGCACATAATGCAAACATTAAAATGATGCTGGCTATCCAACCGCGATTTTTCATACTTTATTGCGTCTTTGTTATAGTGCGTTAATGTTTTTCAAATAATGCTAAATTTGTTTTGAGGAAGTTAATATATTCTTACAAACTTCTAAAACACTTTATAGCAGTATTTATTAGGTTTAATTTATTCTCAAACATAGAGCAAATATAACATTTGAAATCGGATTGGGTAAAGCTAACCAATCCAAATCCGTTGAGATGCTGAAAAACAGAACGAGAAAATTAAAGTGAGGAATAGTTTATGGTTGATCAAAACATACCGTTTCAAGTAATTGATTGGGATACTATTTCCAAAACCGAACACAAAGGTGAAACCGGAATTGCATTCTGGCAAACACTTCAACTGCCCGGCTTGAGAATTAGATTAGTGGAATATTCAGCCGGATACTTGGCAGATCACTGGTGCAAGAAAGGACACATTGTTCATTGCCTAGAAGGTGAAGTAATAACAGAACAAGAATCCGGTGAGAAATCTTTGCTCAAAGAGGGAACGACATACGTAGTTTCCGATGAGCTAAGTTCTCACCGTTCAGCCTGTGAGAACGGTGTAAGACTATTAATTATTGATGGTGATTTTCTCAAGTTGAAGTGAATTGATTAATCTAAGAACTTGTATTTACCAAGTATTCGGTTTAGTAAAGTTTGTGTTTGGTATTTGATTAGGCAACTGAGATATTTTCAAGATGCCTGTTCTAATTCGTTTAATAAAATCCGCATGCTTCATAAGTTCTTTGGAAGGATGACCTTCGCCAGGCATAATTAATCCAACTTTCTTTGTTGGGTGATAAAGTTTTACAATCCTCATAGATTCAGCTAAATCACTATCATTTGAAACAACAACAGCGCAATCATAATTGTTTAGCCATGCATCGTTAACAACGTGAACAGCCATATTAACATCCGAACCTTTTTCCTCTGTCTTAATGATTTTTACCTTACTTGCAGTCGGGGTTGGTTCCGCTAAAGGTGCAAAAACTTCATGAGACAAAAAGTGCCCTAAATAAATATTCAACTCCGGAATGAATGATTTAAGTGCGCGTAAATAAGTTTGTTGATTCAACGGTTTCTTAGGGTTGCCCTTACCGGAAACAAGAGCAGTAAAGTATTTAATCTCTATAATCACATGTTCTTTTGAAAGTAGTTTGCCAAAGAGAGACTTGAAATCCAACCATTTATATGGAGTGTTCTTAACGGCTCTATAATAAAAGTTAAAGCCGTCTATATAAATGATTGTCCGCATTATCCCACCTAAATCTTTAAAAAAGCAAGAGCCACCGAAGTGACTCTGCGCCCATGGTCGAAACCGTAGGGGTGGTTAAAAACCTATCTAAAAATAGAGTTTCCTATATTCATTTTCAATGAAATTCTCTTGAAGCCAAATAATCTATTTTATTTCCTTTATAAAAATGTTTCTGAAGCAAACTTTTGCGTCGCTATCGTGGTTTTGTAAACCAAAATAACCTTCTTTTGCAAAGTCTTTAATTTTTCCACGCGGCTCTGCTTTCCAGTTAACAATCTCTTTACCATTTAGAACTACTGTTATAATATCGCCAATGAAAGAAATTCTGTAGTGATTCCACTCGCCGGTTGGCTTAAATGCTTTTTCTCTCGCGGGCTCGGCATCGTAAACCGCGCCGGTTTGATGTTTCGGATCGGAAGCGTCATCAATCTGAATTTCGAATGAGTGATAGATATAATCATCGCTCGTTACAAATTCCGGTACGCGCAAGAAAACACCGGAATTAGTTTTCGGCGCTAAACATTTGAACTCAAGATCGAGAACGAAATTGCCATACTTTTTCTGACTGAACCACGACAAACCCATTCCTCCGCTCGAAGTTAAGATTCCGGTTTTGGGATCTAATTCAAAGTAACCGGGACCATAATGATTCCAGCCATGTTTTTCATATCTGCCCCAATTGTAGCTTAACAATTCTTGGAACCCTTTGTAGTAAGTAATTCCGGCTATGTATTCCAATCCTTTTTTGATTGATGGAGATGGATTATCAACTTCTTTTTGGTCTTCATGTTCAATAACCAAGTAGCCACGAAAATTTTGCAATGTAAGTTCTGCAAGTATATCGTGAATGTTAGCTTTGCCGCTTCCGAAAGGAACATCGTAAGCATCTTTGTTGCCGAATTCATTTAGGTCTTTCAAGTGAAGTTCAATCATTCTGCCGGAAAGCATTTTAAGCGCGTCAATTGGATTTACGGAAGTTCTCAGCCAATGTCCGGTATCGCCGCAAGAGCCAATGCGCGCATCCAATCCTTTAATATGATCAACCACAACTTGCGGTCTTGCATACTTTGATGGTTCCGGATGATTATGAATTGCTACATTGATTCCATACTGTTTTACAAATTTCTCGAGCAGAGAGAAATCATCGGTAGCTGGTTCTGTAACTATTGTTTGAATTCCCATTGTCTTAGCGAACTCAAAAACTTTCTTCGTTGCGGCTTCTGTATTTTCAAAACCAACAACTCCAAAGTTCACAAGCTTGATTCCAGCTTCATCTAATTTCTTTTTAACAAGAGTAATGTTTGCATCGCTCATATCATAATTGAAAATTGCATTTGGATCATCGCCGCCAAGTTTTTGTCCCGGGTAAGCTTCCAAATATTTAACGCCAAGTTCTTTTACTTTTTGAAGGGTTTCAACAAAAGTAAATTTTCTAAACGTCCAGCATTGAACTGCAACTTTGAACTCACGGATATTAACATTCTTGTAATCAACTTCTTCTTTCATCTGCTGTGCATTAATATTACTTGCCATAACTAGAACCAGAATCACTGCCAGTATTTTTTTCAAGTTCAACATGTATACCTCTTTTTTTATTATTCAAAACTAGTTGGGCTGAAGCCCTAAAAACAAACGCTTGTAATAACCCACGCTTACCCGCTTCGACTCAGTCTTCTGCGAGGCGAGAGCGTGGTTAACAAAAATTTTAATCGCTAACTCCCTTACCGAATTGAAAATGCCCTTCCCTTTGGGAAGGGTTGGGATGGGCTTTTTATTTTTTTCCACGAGGATTCCACTCACCTTTTGCGACCTTCGGAACAAAGGTATCAAGATTTGGCGGAGGGAAAACTATTGTCTTTTCTTGCTCTGCGCTCATATATCCAGTCATTAACAATTCCGTAACGTTTAATCCGTCTTCAAAATTTTCCATCGGGCGCTTTCCTTCGATGAACGAGCGAACCATGTGACGGTTTTCAACATCGTAACCGTAAGTATTTTCTTCGTTGCCTACTACAGGCATCAACCCAATTTCAGCATTCTGCTTTTCTACCAAATCTTCTCCAACTTTTCCGCGAACATCACGACTGAAGAAAACTTTGAGATCGGTATCAAGAGTGTTAATCTGCATTGAATATTCCGGTCCGAGTAATTCCATACTTAAACGTAAACCCGCACCAACGTAGCACCAGGATGTTGATGTCTCGACAATTAATTTTTCACCGGCATCATCTACATATTCAACAACAGAGCGCGCGTAATCTTCTGCGGGACGGTTGGTATAATCCAGCTTACCGGCAGAATTATTTTTCAGAATATCCGCGTAGTGAGGTCTTTGCCATTTCAAGTTTTCTGCGTGTGCAGTTACTTTAACCGGAGTTAATGATGTTCTTGGTTTAGTAGGATCAGTCAATAGAAATCTCGCAACTTCAACGGAGTGGCACATCATATCATTCATTACGCCGCCCCCTTGAAGTGTTCCTTCCCAAAACCAAGGTGAATGCGGTCCGCCATGTTCTTCTGCAGCGCGGGCAAGATAAGGTCTGCCGGCAGAATAAGCGCCACGCTTCCAAATAACATCTTTGCCGCGTTGAACAGTCGGCTCAAACAATTGATTTTCAAGATAGCCGTCCAACAGTCCGGCACGTTTTACAAGCTCAACCATTTTCTTTGCTTCGGCAACGTTTCTTCCGAGAGGTTTTTCGCAAGCAACACCTTTTAGTTTTCCTTTGCCCGATTCAACAGCGTTTACAATTTCTTCCATCACTTCAATACGGGTAAAGTTTGGAGAGCAAATCCAAATTGCATCAATGTTAGGATCGGCAACCATTTCTGTAACCGAGCTAAATATTTTCGGCTCTCCAACATGCAGCACTCTTGCAAGCGAAGCCGCTTCTTGTGCTCTTTCAGTATTCCTATCAAAGATTCCATTAATGTCGGCGTCGCGAACAGAAACCCAAGAGCGAATATGAAACTGCGCATTGAATCCGGCGCCAATCATTCCAACGCCAATTTTTTCTGCCATTAAAACCTCCTTGAAAATTTTAGTATAAGTATTAATGCTGATATTATTTTTTACGTTCTGTTAATTTTTTAACCGCTTTATCAAAATCACTCGATGGATTTTCGAGTTCTTTCTGCTTCTGAATTTCTTGATACTTTACTAATTCCTTAAGCGCGATTTCCTCACCAATCTTTTTCTGAATGCGTCCGGCATCCATAAGAACGGTGCGTTCATTTATTGTAAGAAAATCATGAAGTTTATTTATCCAGTCTTGCATAGTCATTGATTTACGCTGCATTGCTTGCAACTCTGCAAACGACAAATATTGATCTACAATTAGGTTAAGCTGTTTTATTTCTTCTTCCGATAGATAATTCTTAGCGATAGTTACATCTGTCTTTTTAATTTTAGAACCCTTCCATGAAGTTAAACCCATGTAAGGTTTTTTAGAATCCGCTCTTTCTGCTATCAATTCCGATGCAGTATGACCATGAATTGCATAATGAAATTTATTTTGAACAGTAGCAAAGAATTCTTGTGTGGCTTTAGCCTCGGGATTGTAATCAACACTTGTTGCATAAATATCGGTAACCTTACGGTAGAAAATCTTTTCGGAAGTGCGAATATCACGGACACGTTCCAATAGCTCATCAAAATAATCGTTGCGGGCTTGCTTAAGTCGTTCATCATCAAGAACAAAACCTTTGACGAGATATTCTTTAATCCGTTGAGTTGCCCAAATGCGGAATTGAGTTCCGCGATTGGATTTTACACGGTAGCCGACTGAGATAATAACATCAAGATTATAATGCTCTATAGAGCGGGAAACATCCCTTTTCCCTTCAATTTGAACTGTCAAGTAATCCTTGACAGATGCCTCACGATTTAATTCGCCTTCTTCAAAAAGGTTGTTAATGTGAAGACTGATATTCTGTTTTGTGGTTTGGAAAAGTGCAGCCATTTGAACTTGATTGAGCCAAACGGTTTCTTTTTCCAATCGGACATCAATCTTGGTTGTTCCGTCTTCTGCCCGATAAAAAATTATTTCGGAATTAGATTCCAACATTGAAACCGGTTCCAATCATTCCTACGCCAATTCTTTCTGCCATTAAAACCTCCTCTATAATTTTATGAGTAGTTTATAAACTTATGATTTCCCTTAAGGTCAAAACCAACAAAAATAAACTTACCCTAAAGAACTAAACCGCTGCTGTCGTTTTGAAGTAGCAATCGGCTGAGATGCTGGTGGTGTTGTAATCATTTTTTCTTTTGTGGTTTAACTTTTTCTTTACTGTGCTTTTTCATTATTTCTGATATACTGTGTTTTTCTTTCAACTGTAAAATATTATCCCCTATTGAATGGAGATATTCATTCGAATCTTCAAATAAAGTGTTCTGGTTTGTCGTTTCAGATTTTGAAGGCAGAGATAGAAACTCTAGAAAATAATCTTTTTCCGATTTAGAAGTTGATAATCCATAATCGCGCGAATTCATTTTAACAAGGTTCTGCAAATCATTTTCAAATGTAATTTTCTTCCTCGGATTTATTTTCAAATCTTCAATTTGCTTCTTTAATTTGCTTATTAATTCATTTTTCTTTTGAGTTATACTTTTCCTTTCTGTAGAAAATTTTTCAAGTTGATTCGTCAGGAATATTACATAAGAGCCCATTTCGTCTGCACTTCCAGCTAAACGATTTAATATTTGAGAGAATTGTACGAGAATTGGATCAGATAAATTTCTAGGATATCGTACTGTATGGTCAATTTCACTCCATCCTTCTTCAAATATTGTCCTTACTTGTATCTCAGAAAAATTCTCTTTTATTGTAGGTGAAGATTTTAGTAAGTAATGAACCGAGCGATAACCATATGGATGCTTTCTTACATCACAATCGGTTTTCTCATATTTTTCATTTTTATCTCCTTCTCTAACGTAAGCAATGGGTCTTTCACGTAAAGACCAAGTGGATTTAATAAAATGATGAATATCTAACCAATCTTCCTTAAATAGATGTAATACTCTAATACCAATTAAATCAGTTATTTCACTTTTATAATTATCTAAAGTAATACGTCTCCTTTTATCACCTATCTTTTTTCTAATTATTTTGGCAATGAGGCTGTCTGGACTTTTTAAGCGATACCGAACGGAATGTATTTTCTTTACCTTGTGAAGCCTTTCAATAATATAATTAGCTGTAGGTTCAAGGTCCGGGAGTATACTCATATAGTTTTCACGAATTTTCTGAAGCTCATCCCATTTGAGTTTGGTGGCTTTAAAATCTTTCATTGTAATATTATGTTTACTAAGAAAAGAATCTAAGTCGCTCATAATTCCTCTTACTTACTTTTAGAACAAATCTTGCTTACACTACTTTTTTATCCACTTCCTTATCATTAAAGAAGATTGCAAAGAATACTAAAACCACTGCGACTAGAATTGCCGGGACCCACCAGAAGTTTTGCCACTGCGCTAAAGCTTCTTTGCCTGTAGCTGTAATCATTCCGTTAAATAAATATCCGGCAACTTGAGAACCTATCAGCATTCCCAAACCATAAGTAGCAAGAACAACAAATCCTTGCGCTTGCCCGCGTATTTCGTTCGTTGCTTTCTTATCAACATAAATGAAACCGGCAACAAAGAAGAAATCGTAACAAATTCCATGAAGGATAATTCCGCTTAGAATCATCCAAACAATTGTATCCGGCGCGCCGAGAGCAAACAATACATAACGAAGAACCCAAGCAGCCATTCCGGTCAAGAGCATTTTCTTAATACCGATATAAGAGAATAGCAAAGGCATAATAAGAATGAAAAATGCTTCAGACATTTGACCGAAAGACATTTTGAATGCCGGGTTTTCAATTCCGCTGCCGTTAACAAACACCGGAGCGTAAGCGTAATAAACAGAGAGAGGAATGCAAATCAAAAACGCGCTTATAATAAATACTATAAATGGTTTTGTGTTCAGTTGTTTCAATGCATCAATTCCAAGAATTTGACGCGCAGTAACTTTTTCACCTTTATTTGATGGAGGTGTATGTGGAAGAACAAAACTGAAGAATCCCATAAGCACACCTAAAACACCGGCAATCTTTAGCGGGATTGCAGTTTCATCAGCACCTAAAACTTTGCTCACAAAAATTCCAACAACAATCCATCCAATGGTTCCAAACACACGGATAACCGGAAATTGTTTTTCTTGGTTTGTCATGTGATGAAACGCCAAAGAGTTTGTTAAAGCAACTGTAGGCATATAGCAAAGCATATTGAGAAGAAGTAGGAGAATAAAAATTGTTGCCGATGCATTTTCACCTTCTGCTACAAACGGCGCGAGAAACATTGCGAGTCCTCCGACAATGTGAAGTACACCTAAAACTTTTTCTGTTGAGAAGTAGCGATCGGCAACCATGCCGAGAAAGAAAGGAGAAACAATTGCAGCAATTGGGCTAACTGTGTATGCCCAGTGAATTACGTGAGACATTCCGATTGCGCCCATGTAATTACCAACAGTTACATACCATGCGCCCCAGATAGCGTATTGAAGGAACATCATAATAGATAAGCGGATTTGAACATTCATGCAAAGCTCCTTTAACATAAAGAATAAAATGAATTATTTGTTAATCTAAAGGAATCTATTAAACGATACTGAACTGCCAAATCTTTTAAGAACATTACTTGAACAAATATATCAAATTTGGTTGAAAAAGTATTTTTAGATAATTTTAGATTGATTCGTGAAAGCAGTTGTAAACACTTAGACAGAAATTTCATCTACAAATTTCGGCTCATATGAAAACAGCTTTCTTATATACTCTTCCTATTACTGCCTCAAGGCAATCAAAATTTCTTACCAATAAATATTTAACTGAATAACTTTCCACTCACTCAAAGAGAAGAAAATGGAAAAAGAGAAAAAGATTTCACCGGAACAAAGCAATCAAATAAGCAGAAGGAAATTCATTGCACAAACGGGAATGGCGGCAGCTGCTTTTACAATTTTGCCAAGCGGCTTGTATGGTTTAAATAGAAGATCACCAAGCGATAAGCTGAATATTGCGGTAGTTGGCATTGGCGGCAAAGGAAATTCCGATGCGCGTGCTTGTGCCGGAGAAAATTTAGTTGCGTTCTGCGATGTTGATGAAACTATGAACCCGCAGCTAAAAATTGATTTTCCAAATGCTGCTTTCTATAAAGATTACAGAGTGATGCTTGAGAAACAGAAAGATATTGATGCCGTTGTTATTGCAACACCGGATCACACACACGCAATTATTGCAATGGCTGCAATGAAAATGGGCAAGCATGTTTTCGTTCAGAAGCCGTTAACTCACACAATTTATGAAGCGAGAAGATTAGCCGAGGTTGCCAAAGGAAAAAATCTTGTTACTCAAATGGGCAATCAAGGTCATGCCGGAGAGGAAGCCAGATTATTGAATGAATGGATTTGGGATGGCGCAATTGGCGACATTAACGAAGTTCACATTTGGACAAACAGACCAATATGGCCTCAAGGTGAATTGAAACGCCCAACAGAAACTCCGGATGTTCCAAGTACATTGGATTGGGATTTATTCTTGGGACCAGCTCCGCTTCGTCCTTATCATCCGGATATTCATCCTTTTAACTGGCGCGGCTTTTGGGATTATGGTACCGGCGCACTTGGCGATATGGGCGCACATTTTATTGATCAGCCTTTCTGGGCTTTGGATTTAGGTCATCCGCTAACAGTTCAAGCTTCCTCAACTAAGTTTAATGAAGATTACTACCCTCTTTCATCAATGGTTACTTATCAGTTTCCAGCAAGAGGAAATAAACCTCCGGTAAAATTGGTTTGGTATGATGGCGGCTTAATGCCTCCTCGTCCGGAAGAATTAGAACCGGGCAGAAAAATGGGCGACAGCGGCGGCGGAGTTCTATTCTATGGCTCGAAAGGAAAAATTATGCACGGCACTTACGGTACCGGCGTTAGATTAATTCCCGAAACTAAAATGCAAGAGTATGTAAGACCGGAAAAAACTATTCCACGCTCACCGGGAATTCAACTTGAATGGATTGAGGCAATTAAAAAAGGCTCGAAGAGCACTACGGATTTTTCATATTCCGGAAAACTGACCGAAGTAATGCTGCTCGGAAACATTGCTATTAGAATGCAAGACAAAAATACAGTTCTTGAATGGGATCCGGTAAAAATGGAAATTACAAACTTGCCGGAAGCTAATCCTTTCATGCATGTTAAATATAGAGAAGGCTGGTCTTTGGAATAAAAAGCGTTTTGAACTTTTTTGGATTTCTTGGTGACTTAGTGACTTTGTGGCAAAAAAGATTCTGACCACGAAGGCACCAAGCCACTAAGTTTCACTAAGTCGAAATTCAACTCAAACCGTACTCCGGTCTTTAAAAAGATTTTCTTAAGAGAATAAAGAATGACATCAGAAAAAAATTTAGATAGAAGAGAATTCATAAAAGTTTCTTCAGCAATCGGCGCCGGCTTAGTTCTGGCGCCTTACATAATCACCTCGGCAAAAGTTGATAAGAACAAACCTCTTAATATTGCCTTGATTGGATGCGGCGCGCAAGGACAAGCTCTGGTTAACGCCTGTTTGAAAATCCCGAATATCAAATTCAAAGCTGTGTGCGATATTTGGGAATCCTACAATCAACAAAGAGTTTTCCGCTTGCTCGAAAAGTATGGGCATAAACTCCGCGCTTATGTTGATTATGAAGATATGCTGAATAAAGAAAAAGGTTTGGATGCCGTTCTTATTGCTTCACCCGATTTTTGGCACGCGCAGCACGCAGTTGATTGTATGGAAGCGGGTTTGCAAGTCTATTGCGAAAAGGAAATGTCCAACACACTTGAAGGTGCAAGAAAAATTGTTCAAGCTGCAAGAAGAACAAAAAAGCTTTGCCAGATCGGTCATCAAAGAAGAAGCAATCCATATTATCTACATTGCTACAAAAAAGTAATAAACGAAGCCGGATTGCTTGGCAAGATTACTACTATTAACGGACAGTGGAACAGAGCCGTTCAGCCGGATAACGGTTGGCCGGATGGTAAAGGAATTCCACTTGCTACATTAAAAAAATATGGTTTTGAAAATATGCATCAGCACCGCAACTGGCGCTGGTACAGAAATCTTGGTGGCGGACCGATTGTAGATTTGGGCTCGCATCAAATTGATATTTACAGCTGGTTCCTAAACGCGAATCCAATTTCTGTTATGGCAAGCGGCGGAACAGATTATTATGATAAGAACACTCATCAATGGTACGATTCTGTTTTAGCAACATTCAGATACAAAACTAAGAATGGTGTTGTTAGAGCTTTTTATCAAACTATAACAACAAACAGCAGTCAAGGCTATTACGAAAGCTTTATGGGAGACGCCGGTTCATTAACAATTTCCGAATCTGCAGGACGGGTTGGTATTTACAAAGAACCCGCAGCGCCAAACTGGGATGAGTGGATAAAAAAAGGAATTGTTGAATCGCCAACCAGCGATGCGCCAGCCGCGGCTCCTTCAGTAGTTTTGGATGCAAGGGAAACAGTCGCACCTCCTAAACACACATTGCCGGTAAAGTTTAACGATCCATATCATAAGCCTCATCTTGAAAACTTTTTCAATTCTGTTAGAGGTTTGGAAAAATTAAACTGTCCTCCGGAAATTGGTTACGAAACTGCCGTAACAGTTCTTAAAGTGAATGAAGCCGTACAAGCTAAACGGGAAGTAAAACTCAATCCATCAGATTTTAAGATTTAGCTATGAACAATTTCTCTTCAACCTCTAAGAGCGATTCTAAAAACATACAATATCCTTTGCGGGCTCTGCGTTATCGTCGCGTCCTTTGCGTGAAATGTTTTGAGGAGAGAATTTTTAGAATTGCCTACGCGGCAATCTTTCTAATTATTTTTTTTGCTATCGGCTTAACTCTATTTACGCAACAAAATAAGATTGGTGATTTAAGAGACGGAAGCAGATCAGTTCCAGTTCACTTAATGAAATTGTTCGATGCGGACAGCGTTCTAGTTTTGAAGAACGACAATCCTCTTCTCCCATTTTCAACAAAATATACTTGCGGCGAATGTCATTCGTACGAAGTAATCAATAAAGGTTTTCACTTCAACGCATCTAATCCAAAAGTTAAACCGGGAAGAAAAGGTGAACCTTGGATTTATGTTGACTGGCGAAACTTAACTGTAATTCCGGTTTCCGAAAGAAAATGGAAAGGAACTTACACTCCATCAGTTCTAGGAATTTCCTCGTTCAAATTTTTGGATTTGTTCGGCACACATTATCCCGGCGGCGGAATTGGTGAAACTGATAGCTTACAAAATCCGGATGATTTCTTCCGCTGGGAAGTTTCCGGCAAGCTTGATGTAAATTGCCTCGCTTGCCATGATGCAAATCCGGAATATGATCCAGCTGAATACTCAGCACAGATGCTGAAGCAGAATTTCAAATGGGCTGCCGCTGCTGCCAGTGCAATTGCCGAAGTGAAAGGCAACGCTTCCAAGATGCCCGATAATTATGATGTTTATAATTCGTTGACTTACTCCGACATTGATATGCGCACAACAGCGCCGCCAAGTATCAGTTATGATAAAGCTAAGTTCAACGACAACAACCAGATATTTTTTGATATAACTAGAAAAGCAAAGAAAGAACGCTGTTACTATTGCCATTCAAGTGTTACTTATCAAGCTGAAAATTATAATCAGTGGGATGAAGATGAGGATGTTCATCTTCAAAAAGGAATGACATGCGCCGACTGTCACCGCAACGGAATTGATCATGATATGATTCGCGGATACAGAGAAGAAGCAAGTGATAAGAATAATTTTAGAGTTGCTTCATTTTCTTGCAAAGGATGCCATTTAGGTAACGGCGAAGCGAAAGTCGGCAAGAATGGCGCTCCGGTTCCTCTTCATAAAGGCATCCCGGCAATTCATTTCGAGAAACTTGAATGCACAGTTTGCCATTCCGGTTCTTTGCCTAATGATAGAAGCAGCTTAGTAAAGACTTCGCGAGCACATAAACTGGGAATTAGAAAATCCAACAAGCAAGGGGATTTCTTTCCGCACATTCAGTCTCCGGTTTATCTAAGAAATGAAAAGGGAATGCTTGAGCCGAACAATTTGCTTTGGCCCTCCTACTGGGCATCAAAGAATGGCGATAAGATTACACCACTTTCTATTGATGAAATTGCCAATTCTGTTTCTGGTAGAATCAAACTCGATACTTTACTCAATTACGGCAAGTGGCATTCCGTAAGCGATAGTATGATGATTTCCGTTCTGAAGAAATTAAACGGAAGCTCTAGAAAGAAGAATACAAGCTTTGTTTATGTGACCGGCGGAAAAATTATTGAGCTTGACGGAACAAGATTAAGAAAGAGTGAACATGAATCAGCCGAAGCATATAGCTGGCCTATTGCGCATAGTGTTCGTCCGGCTTCACAAGCGCTCGGCGCAAACGGTTGCGGCGACTGCCATTCGGCAAGTTCAAATTTCTTCTTTGGCAAAGTTAATGTGGAATCTTCCCTTAAGTCCGAAACAGATACATTAATCACAATGACTAAGTTCGAAAATTTAAATACAGCTTATCAAAAAGCGTTTTCATTTTCATTCTTTTTCAGACCGTGGCTCAAAGGAATTATCATCGTCTCCTTCATTTTGATTCTCTTTGTATTTCTAATTTATTCCTCAAAAGGAATTTTAGTTATAGCAAGAGAAGCAACAAAAGATAAAGTTTAGCGAGGTAAGTTTGATTTTCAGAGTTGTTTCGATATTACTAATAGCAGCAGTTCTCCTTTCTCTCTTTAGAAGGTTAAAGGCTTATAAGATTACTCCAAAGAATGTTTGGCAGTTTTGTAAAGAAGATTTTAAGGAGAACCTCGTAATTGCTTGGAGAATTAAAACCGGCTCTCTTTTCCAAAAAACAAAATCAATTACAGCTCATGTTTGCGCGGCTTTTTTCATTTTACTTTTTATAACCGGATTTCTTCCCGTGGTATTTGGCTATCACATGACTGGATTATTCATGGTGATTCATACTTCAACAGCACTCTTAACAAGTATTTGTTTGGTTGCATTTGTTTTTCTTTTTTCAAACGGCAATCAGCTCTCATTGGAAGGGCTTCAAAATCTTGCAAATGATTACAAGCAGAAAAAATCTATAGATTACCGAATCATGCTCAAAGTTTTGTACTGGCTAATCATCGCATTAATTCTACCGGCGATGCTTTCAATTATTTTAATGCTCTATCCTTTATTCGGAACAGAAGGTTTAGAGTTTTTGGCGGATGTTCACCGCTGGTTTGTTTTGCTTCTTACTATTTGCGTAATTTTTGTTCAGTACTTTAGAATAATTATTAAAAAAGAATTATTGGGCTAAAGCCCTTACTGTATTAGTTTTGCTTAACCCCACGCTTAAGCGTGGGGTTACTCTGTAAATAAAATAATTATGGACTTTAGTCCAACGAAATGTCTTATGTTGACAATGACTACAAAAGGAGTTTAATATGTTCAAACGCATCATCATGTTAATGTTTGTAATGAGTTTCCTTGTTGCATCAAACTATCCTTTGGCACAAAACAAAGATTTAGCTCCAATTAAGTTGGATTTACCCAAACCGATGTTTGTTGGCACGCCGACTAACTTAGCCGTTCCAAATTTGGAAAAACCTCTTGGCAAACCAAGACCACCATTCTACGCACCAAAGGGGACACAAAATATTGCGTTAAAGAAGCCGGTAACAAGTACGGATAAGTATCCGGTGATTGGAGAAATATCTTATATAACAGATGGAAAGAAAGACGCTGCAGAAGGTTACTTTGTTGAACTCGGTCCATTTTCTCAAAATATAGTTATTGATTTGCAGAAGGATTTCAACCTTTACGCAATTGTAGTTTGGCATTATCATCTTCAAGCAAGAGTTTATTACGATGTAATAGTTCAAGTTGCAGATGATGCGAAGTTTACCAAGAATGTCAGAACACTTTTTAACAATGATATTGATAACAGCAGCAAGCAAGGCAAAGGCAAAGACATGCATTACGTTGAAACAGCCGAAGGCAAATTAATTGATGCTAAAGGAGAAAAAGCCCGCTACGTTCGCTTGTTAAGTAAAGGCAGTAACGCAGATGATTTGAACCACTACATAGAAGTTGCAGTTTACGGTAAATAGCAAAAACTATATTTCTAAGAATGGCGGTATAGTTTTGCTATCCGCCATTTTTTTATTGTGTGTCTTCATCCGTGTTTACCGGTTGAATGATAAGCCAATGCATGTTGATGAAGCGGTTCACGCCATTAAATTTGGTTACCTTCTTGAAGACAATTACTATCGCTACAATCCGGTTGAATATCACGGACCAACTCTAAACTACTTTTCTTTAATTCCAGCATGGATACTAGGCGAAAGAAACATTTCGGAAGTAACTGAAGCAACTCTACGTGCTGTTCCAGTTTTTGCCGGATTGCTTTTGCTTTGCATGATATTCCAACTAAAAGACATTGGAAAAGATTTTGTTTTAGTTACCCTCATCTTAACGGGGTTCTCCTCGCTAATTGTTTTTTATAACAGATATTACATTCAAGAATCATTACTGGTAAGTTTTAGTTTCAGTGGGATGATTGCATACTATTCATTCCATAAAACTAATAAAGTGTATTGGCTCATAACTTCTGCTGTTTTGTTTGGATTAGCTTTTGCCAGTAAGGAAACCAGTATAATCACTTTCTTTGGAATTGCTTTATCTTTTTTCATTTTGAAGATGATGAACAAAACCGAGCGATTTAAATTTTCAATCAACTGGAAGAATGTTCTCTTTTTTGTTCTAACATTTGCGCTCACCGCATTTTTATTCTTTACTTCATTTTTTACTAATCTTCGCGGTGCATTGGATTCAATAATCACCTTCACTAACTATTTTGGCAAAGCTGGAAACAATGCGGAACATATTCATCCGTTTTATTATTACTTCTCTCTCGTTTCATTTAGAACCGTTGATGGAGTTTTCTTTAGCGAACTCCTTATTCTAGTTTTCTTTATCTTCGGTATTATTCGCGCTTTTGCTAAGGTGAACAAAAATTCAACCGGAATTGATTTCATTAAATTTATTTCCCTCTTCACAAGTATCTTAACAATTATTTATTCGACACTCCCCTACAAAACTCCTTGGACGATGATGAGCTTTTGGCAAGGAATGATTTTGATTGCCGCGTTTGGATTTACCGAGCTTAGAAAATTTATTCCGAAAGCTAATTGGTATCTGTTGCTTAGTTTGATCGGTGCCTTCATGTTTGTTCAATCATATTACAGCTCTATCGTTTATTCTTCCAATCCGCAGGACCCTTTTGTTTATTCTCATGCCGGTAATGATGTAAAAACCATAGAGCCATTTCTTACAAAAGTAACAGCTGTTCAAAGCGAGTTTCTCAATATGCCGATTTATATAGCCGCGCCAAACAGCGATTACTGGCCTTTGCCCTGGTATCTAAGAAAGTTTAAGAATACTTCATGGAATGATAGAATAGCTGATAATGCTTATAAGTTTCCAATTGTGATTGCTTCGCCGGAACTTGAGAGTGAGTTGATTGAAAAAATCTACACCAAAGCTCCCGCCGGACATGTGAATCTTTATGTTCCCCTTTTCGATAAGTACATGGAAATTCGCCAAGGCAAAGAAATTAGAGGCTATATTCGTAAAGATTATTTTGATAATTACTATAACGCTCTTTCCCGTTAAAGGTTTGCTTTGCAAAACTTGACTCAAATAAAAAACGCTCATCATTTTACTCACGTTGCAATGGCAACTTTGTTTGATCTTATCATTGTACATGAGAACAAAGATTACGCACAGCAAGCGGCATGGGAAGCAGTTAAAGAAATTGACCGGCTCGAAAATGAACTGAGCAGATTTAAACCAAACAGCGATATCTCCCGAATTAACAATCTGAAAATTGGCGAAAGAATTATTCTAGGAGCGGATGCTTTCAATTGCATTAGAAGAAGTATTGAACTGCATAAAGAAACTTACGGCGCGTTCAATATTGCTTGCAGTGCTCTGTTAAAATGCTGGCTCAATCCCGATTATACTCTCAAGAATCCGACTGATGATGAGATTGAATTGGCAATAAAGAAATCGTGTATTGAAAACCTTGTTTTGCATCATGAAGATTACTCCATTGAAATCCTTGAAGTAGGAACAATGATTGATTTGGGCGCATTTGGTAAAGGTTATGCTGTAGATGCTGTAACAGAAATTTTATCCGATTGGAATATTAGTTGCACACTCCTCAGCGCCGGAAGAAGTTCTATCAGAGCAATCGGGGCACCTCCGGATTCATCCGGCTGGCAAATTTCAATTTCTAATCCTTTTGATAACCAGCAAATATTGAAAACATTTTTACTCAAAAATGTATCAGTCGGCGCTTCAGGCTTAAGTAAAGGAAGTCATATCATCAACACATTAACCGGAAAACCGGAAGTAAAGAAAGCCGGAAGCTGGGTGTTCGCTCAAAACACAGCAGACGCCGATGCTTTATCAACCGCGTTAATGATTTTGAATGATGAAGAGGTTAGCAAGATTATCAAAGAAGACATTTCTGCTATTGTAGTAAATGATGACACTTCAGGTAATCTTTTATTTGAAGAGTTCGGCGCCCTTCCCCCTACTTCCAGCGTCGCTTAATCAATCTTCATAAATTTTATCCGTGCGATATCAAACAAAACTCTCCATGGTGTTTTAAGAAATGTAATTCGACTGTCTCTATCGCAGCTCCACTCAACCGGAAATTCTTTTACACTGTAATTGCGTTTTATAGCTCGAAGAATATTCTCTACTTCAAACATGAATCCATTTGTACGCAGTTTCGAAAATAATTCTTTAGCGGCTTCCGATTTGTAAATCTTAAATCCGCATTGTGTATCTGTAAGAGAAATCGGCACTCCGAGAAATTTTGTTACTAAGAATCTTATTACCGAAGAGCTGAACTTTCTATCTTTCTCTTGGGAAACTCTAATAACCGAACCGGGCATCAAGCGCGAACCGTGCGCAATATCGCATTCCTTGTTCATCAGCAGATTTAAGCCAATCAAGAGATTGCTAAACGGAACAGTAGAGCCGGCATCGCAATAAGCAACATATTCCCCCTTCGCCTCAAGTATTCCCCTCTTTACTGTATAACCTTTGCCAAAGTTATTTTTATTCTTAAGTACTTTTATTCTGGTTTGAATTTTTTCGCGGGTACTATTCGCCTTTTGGAATGTTGCATCGCTGCTTCCATCATCTACAACTATAATCTCACCGGACAGATTTTGTCCTAAAATAAATTTATCGGCAAGAAGAATATCTTTTTCAATCTTCTTTTCTTCGTTGTAAGCCGGAATGATTATAGAAAGCTTCATCAATCGTTCATTTCGATTTTCTTCCGAGTAAAATAATCAAATCGGCTTACTTTGTCGTCACTTATAGTTAGTATCATATGATACCCAAAGGAAGAAGAGTTATTTTATAACACTTCATTCGGAGGTATCATGATTCATAATAATGTTGAA
>MHAZ01000007.1 GCA_001803165.1 Stygiobacter sp. RIFOXYC2_FULL_38_25
AATTTAATTCTTTTCGCCGCAAGCAGCGGGGAATTTAACCCTTAGCGATTAAAAATTATAAGAAACGTTGAACCCAAATAAATGAGCACTCGAGTTATATGTACCGTTAAATGGCGCTAAACCATCCATGTAGCTCACTTTCGAATTTGTGATTGTGCGTTCGCTGAATCTTAAGAATAAGTAAGCGGCATCAACCGTAATGTTACTTGTAAGTTTGTAACCTAAACCAACGTTCAAACCAATTCTGTTTGCATCCGGTAGAGTCGGCTCAACCATTTCATCTTTAACTGGATTCTTATCGAACAAAACTCCGGCTCGTACTGCTAAACATTCGCACAAATTGTACTCTGCACCAACGCGAGCAATGAATGTATTCTGATAATCTCTTACGGCAGACAGGTCTTCTAATTTAGGGTCGGTAAAATCAACAGCCAGCTTATCGTAGCTTGACCATCCAATATATTGAATATCTCCTGTGACTGTTAAATTGCACAATGGCTTAACGGCAGTTCCCAAAGTAACATTAAGCGGTGTGGTTAACTTTGCTTCAATTCCACCTTTTGGTAATAGGCTTGAAAGCGCAGCAGGACCTTTAGAAGTCGCATCGCCTTTCAGATTGAATGTGTTTTCACTTCTTACTGATAAACCGAACGAAACCGTTTCGGATGGTTTGTAAAGTGCGCCCGCAGTAAATCCGGTTGCGTGTCCGTCTCCTTCTAAGTTAACATTAGCTTCACCGGCAAAAGGTGTTAGTAATGCGTTACGGTTTATTGTAACTGTTCCAATGGCGTATGTAATTCCAAAACTAAGAGATAATTCTTTTGTGAATTTGATAGCCATTGTTGGGTTGATGTAGTAGGTCTTTAAGTCAGTCTCAACTGCCAAAAATCTTCCAACCCAATCTGAGTCCCATTTTGTTCCTAATCCATATTGATTATTGAAAGCAATACCAAAGTAAAGCCAGTCTGTTGCTTGATGAGTTACATAAACATTAACCGGATTGAATAGTTGATCTTTTAATTTGTACTCAGCTATAGCTGGACTCGGTCCTCTAAAACTGGCTTTAGGTGAAATGAGTGTAGCTCCAATCATAAAACGGGTGCCGCTTAATTGTGTAATACCGGCTCCGTTAAAAAAGAGAGCAGACGGATCGTTAGCTAATGCGGTAAACGCGCCGGACATTCCCATTGCTCTGGCACCATGTTCATTTATTTGGAAACCTCCACCAAATGTCCGAATTGAAAAAAGTATAAGGAATGATAACAGAAGTATTTTTTTGTACATCTGACCTCCAACTATTATGTGATTTTAAGGAAAGGGGTGGCGGCTGCCATCCCCTTTTGAATTCTAAAGTGAGTAGCTAAAGTTTACGCCAAATAGATGGGCGAGATTTGAGTAGGTTCCGTTAAATCCAAATTTGGATTTGGAAACGGTTCTTTCAGAAAATGTTAAAAGCATATAAGAGAAGTCAACACCAAGATTATCTGTTAACTTTCCGCCAAAACCAACGTTGAAGCCAACTCTGTCTGCATCCGGTAAAGTTGGTTCAATATAATCTGTTTGAACTGGATTATGATCATACAAAAGACCGGCACGCAAAGCTGCATTATCGCTAAGTTTATATTCTAAACCAGCTCTAATGATGTAGGTATTTTCATATTCTCTAGGTGTAGATGATACATTCTGAACACCATTTGCTGGATTCAAATCCAAATCGTAAGAAGCAAAAGTAACTTCTAATTTATCATAACTGCTCCATCCAATATATTGGTAATCAGCAGTAAAAGTAACATTGTCTGATGGCATATACGCTAAACCAACTGTTAAATTCTGTGGAGTCTTTAATGGAGCTGTAATATCGCCATTAGGGAATGGCAAATTAACTTTGAGTATAGGATGATAAAAAGTTGCTGGAGTTGTAGTAGCTGTACCTTTGAAATCTAAGCTGACCTCACTTCTGTAATTAACACCAAATTGAAATTGATCGCTAACTTTGTACAAAATACCAGCAGTAAAACCGAAAGAAGTTGCATCACCAGCCATAGCTATTTCTTCATCTGCAAGTGCAGGAGAAAGTGGATTAGGCAATTTACGTTCAATTGTTACATCACCAAATACAAATGAACCGCCGGCGCTAATTGAAAATCCATTAAACAATTCATAAGCAATAACCGGAGTAATGAAGAAGGTCTTGACTTCTGTATTAACAGCAAGGTATCTACCTGGCCAACTACCATTCCATTTGGTTCCTAAGCCATATTGATTATTAACACCTAAACCAACAGCTAATTTATCGCCGAGTTTCTGAGTAATGTAGAAATTAATTGGAGTAAACAATTGTCCTTTCATTTCATATTCTCTTGCTGTCGAGCCGGAGCCACTTGTGTATGTAGCTGATGGTGAAATTGCAGTTGTACCAAAATAGAATCTTGTTCCTTTTAACTGTGTAATACCTGCCGGATTGAAATAGATAGCTGATGGATCGTTAGCTAAACCGGTGAAAGCACCGCCTAATGCCATAGCACGGGCGCCATGTTCATTAATCTGAAAACCACCCGCATAAATACTGCTTGCAAACAGGACGCAAGCCAGGGATAAAGTAAGTAACTTCTTCACACAACCTCCTCTGGTTAATGAAATTTCGGCAACAAAATACTTAATTGATTGAAAATAGCAAAAAAGAATTATTATTCGATTACTAGTATCGAAGCACCCTTTTCTACCGACTGCCCTTCTTGAAAATTAATTTCCTTCACAACGCCACTAGATGGAGAGCGCAAATCGTTTTCCATCTTCATTGCTTCTAAAATTAAAATCGGTTCGCCGAGTTCTACATGATCGCCAATCTTCTTTTTTATTTTGATTAGCAATCCGGGCATTGGCGCTTTTACTTCTGTGTGGTGTACAGTTTTTCCTTTATTCTTTTGCAGCTCGTATGCGGTTTCTTGAAGACGTGTTCTAACTGTTGTATCGAAGTACCATCCATCAATGAGGAATCCAATTTCACCATTATTAATTCGGCTTGTGGCAGCTTCATAAACATTATCACCAAAGCGTAAAATAAGTGAGTGAGGGCTAACTTTAGTAATAGACGATGGAATTACTTTGCCTTCCAGCTCAACTGTTCCGTTGTCGTTCACTCTTACTGTTTTCTTTTTATTGTTAACTGTAATTACAAACTCATTCATATTGTTGAGTCCGCCAGTTGTTGGAAGAAGTAAAATTATTGGCAGTTACCGTTACTTCGGAATCGCTATTCTTTATCAACGCTGCCATCACAGCAACAATGTCTTCAAGATATTCAGTTGATTGGTCTTTCCACTTATCGGGAATCAGAGGTAGGAATTCGTTCTCTAAAAAGTTAATGTCGAAAGTGCCATCTAAAAATGATTTTTGTTTCAGCATCCAATTGAACGCCGGCATGTTGGTCGTTACTCCACATATTTGATATTCACACAACGCACGTTTCATTCTTACTATGGCTTCGTTTCTGTCTCTTCCCCAACAAATAACTTTAGCCAACATTGGATCGTAGTAAATCGGAACTTCGCTCATCACATCTATTCCGCGGTCAATGCGAACTCCGGGTCCGGATGTTAGTCTGTGATGTGTAATCTTGCCGGTTGAAGGCGCAAAATTATTATCTACATCCTCAGCATAAACTCTACACTCTATTGCGTGTCCATGAATTTGAAGATCGTTTTGAGTTACACTTAGTTTTTCACCGTAAGCAATTCTAATCTGCTCTTTCACAATATCAAAACCGGTAATCATTTCTGTAACCGGATGCTCTACTTGCAGACGAGTATTCATTTCAAGAAAATAAAAACTTTTATCTCTGTCCATCAGAAATTCAATCGTTCCGGCATTGTAGTATCCGCAAGCTTTGGCAGCATCAATTGCGGCAGTTGTAATCTTTCTGCGCGTTTGATCATCCACTGCAATTGAAGGAGCTTCTTCAATAACTTTTTGGTGTCTTCGCTGAACCGAGCATTCTCTTTCAAAAAGATGTACATAGTTGCCATGCTTATCGGCGAGAATTTGTACTTCGATGTGTTTAGGATGTTCAATAAATTTTTCTAAATAGACAGCGTCACTTCCAAATGATTTAAGAGCTTCATTTCTTGCATTAGTAAATGCTGTTTCAAATTCTTCATCAGAGAATACTTTGCGCATTCCTTTTCCGCCGCCGCCGGCAGCAGCTTTCAGCATAACCGGATATCCAATTTCGTTAGCAATTTTTTTACCACTCTCGATATTGGTGATCGGTTCTGTTGTTCCCGGAACAATTGGAACATTGTGCTGCTTCATTAACGTGCGAGCGTCCGTTTTCCCTCCCATCATTTCAACTGACTTATAGGATGGACCAATGAAAGCTATTCCCGCTTCTTCAACCATTTTTATGAATTCAGCGCGCTCTGATAAAAAACCATAACCGGGATGAATTGCATCCGCACCAATTTGTTTTGCTAACGCAATTATTTTTTCTTTATTCAGATAGGATTCACTTGCCGGCGACGGACCGATAAGATAAGCTTCATCGGCACGGCGTACATGCAAAGCGTTCACATCGGCTTCCGAATAAATTGCTACCGAAGTAATCGAAAGCTCACGGCAAGCTTTTATGATGCGGTGAGCTATCTCTCCTCTGTTCGCTATTAAGATTTTTTTGAACATTACTTGAACTCAACAATTGTAATTCCATCTCCGCCGCTTTCGATGCCGGAAAAATAGAAATTCTTAACGGAGGAATTAGTTCTAAGTATTCCGTGAGTCATTTGTTTCAAAACTCCGGTTCCCTTTCCGTGAAGAATTTCCACACGGTCAACTCCATTCATATTGGCTTCGTCTAAAAATTTAGTCAACTCAAACTCAGCATCTTCATATCTCATTCCGCGTAAATCTAATCTGAAGTTAAGGTTTTGATAATCGCTTTCATACTTTTTCTTGTAAACTAATTCCGCTTCCGATTTCTTAGCCGGATGGAGATCGCTAATCTTTGTCTTTATTTTTAGCGAACCAACAAGCAAAACAGCTTTATTCTTTTCTGCATCAAGTTCATCAATTACTCCGGCGGTTGCAGTATTTACGATTGAAGCATAATCGCCGACTTTGAATTCTTTCTTATCAAATTCCACTTTCGGTTTCTGCGGCAAAATCTTTTTCGTTTCCTTTTTAAGCAGTTCAATCTTTTCTTTTTCTTGTTTTACAACTTCTTTCTGGGCTTGAGACTCACGAATGTTCTTGATTGTATCTTCAATTTGCTTGTTTACATCTTTCAGATACATTTGCGCTTTTTCATGTGTATCGGAAAGAATTTCCTTCTTCTGCTTCTCAAGTTTCTCAACTTTATCTTGATAAAGATTTGCTAAACCTTTTAAACGGAGGTTTTCAAGTTCACTTTTGTTTAGCTGATCCCGCAAGTCTTGAGATTTCTTTTCCAAGCTGACAAGGAATTCTTCAATCTTGGTTTTGTCTGTATCCAAATATTGTTTTGCGAGATTAATAAACTCATCATCAAAACCGATTCGCTGCGCTACTTCAAAAGCATAACTTGAACCGGGCATTCCTTGCTTAAATCTGTAAGTCGGTTTCAGTTCATCTGTATCAAATTCCATAGAAGCATTTTGAAATTCTTCGAGTTGATTAGCAACTAATTTAAGACTTCCGTGGTGAGTTGTTGCGAGAACTCGCGCACCGTTATCCCGCAGAGTAACCAAAACGCCAACTGCAATTGCTGAGCCTTCCGCCGGATCAGTTCCGGTTCCAATTTCATCAAGAAGAACTAAAGATTTATCATCAGCAGCTTCTATTATGTTTCTAATGTTTGTTAAGTGAGAACTAAATGTGCTTAGATCATCTTCAATTGATTGCGCATCGCCTATATCAACCAAAACATTTTCGAAGATATGAAAATTTGAATCCGGAAAAACCGGGATTGGAATACCGGCTTGGGCGAGACAAACTAACAAGCCGCAAGTTTTAAGAGTAACAGTTTTTCCGCCGGCATTTGGTCCGGTAATCAAAACGACTTTTTCATCTTTCAGTTTCAAATTCATTGGAACTGTTTTGCTGTGACCAAGCCGTTTAACAAGCAGAGGATGTCGCGCATCTATCAACTCAAAAGGTTTATTGGGAAAGTAACTCGGATGAGTTCCAATAACTGCAATAGAATACTTTGCGCGCGAGAATATAGAATCGAGTCCGGCAATAGCTTCTAACGACAACTTGAGTGCAATATTATGTTCACCAATTTTCTCGGTTAAATCGCGAAGTATCTTTTCAATCTCACGTTTTTCCGCAAAGTGAAGCGAAAGGATTTCGTTGTTCATTTCGAGAGTTTCTTCCGGCTCGATGTAAACAGTTTGTCCGGTTGCAGATTCCGAATGAACAAAACCGCGCACGTGACGTTTATGTTCTGCTTTAATAGGAAGAACAATTCTGCCGTCGCGCTGAGTAACAAACTCTTCTTGTACCAAATACGAATCGCTCAATTGTCGGAGAAGTCTTTGCACTAGTTTTTGCAGCGAAGCTTCCCTTTCCCGAATATCAACTCTAATTTCTCTCAGTTTTGCGCTTGCGGTGTCTTTAATCTCACCATTGTCATCAAATACTTTAGAGAAGTGATGCTCAAAAACTTTATCAATAAATAACTGAGTTAACAATTCCTTTAGATTGGTTTCCGCTTCATCATCTTTTGGTTTTAAGAATTGGTAAAGCTTTCTCGATTGCTGCGCCAAGTGTAGAACATCAATTATCCGCTTGGCTGTAAGTACAACTCCTTGAATTTTGCTGTGCGAAAGTGTTTCGTGCAAATCGGGCAAATACTCAAACGGAGGTTCTTCATTCCGTATTAATATTTCTTTGGCTTCATGAACGCGCAGGTTTTCCGTTTGGATTTCATCAAGTTCGTATTTGGGCAGCATCTCCAAAACTAATTGCTTACCACTTTCAGTTGCGCAGTACTTTTCTATCTGAGCTATTACTTTCGGGTATTCTAATTTTTCTAATATTTCTTTGGATATCATTTTATTTTGCTGGAGTCTATTTGTGTAGTGGTATCGGCATCATCTTTTTCGATGTATTCTTTTATTACTTCTGCTGCTTTAGAGCGGTTGCCAATTATAAAATCCGTGGTTTTAGGTATCAGATTAAGAACTGAGTTATAAAACGTTGAGTCCTCTCTATCCCCAGTTTTGGGATAAGAGAAAATGTTTAAGAAAAGACAAATCGTACTTGTGAAGTACAGAATTTGAATTACACCAATCAATCCGCCTAAAGTTTGATTAATGAGGTTGTTTACTTTATCAGTTGGATGAATAATACGTTTAACAATTGAAGTAATCAGCAGAACGCCGAGAAAAATTATTATGCCGGAAATCAAACTCGCCAGATAATCATCTTGATTAAAGAAAGAAGTAAACAGCTTACCCACTTTACCGCCAAGCTGAAATGCCAACACAATAGCTACGATAAGTCCAATCAAGCCAATAATTTTGCGTACGAGCCCATCCTTAAAACCGAGAATAAAGCCAACGATTACAATAACAAGAATGATATAGTCGAGATAATTCAATTTCCGCTCAAGAGTTTTTCAAGAATTTCGCGAATTACTTTTCCATCTGCTTTGCCTTTTAAGCTTTTAGCGGCAAGAGGCATTACTTTCGGAAAGTCTTCTTTGGTTTTTGCGCCAACTTCGTCAGCAATCTTTTTAACCTCTGCCAGAATTTCTTCAGCAGTTAATTGCTTAGGCAAATATTCTTCAATTATTTTTAACTCAGCTTCTTCTTTGTCGGATAAATCTGTTCTGCCCGCATTCTTATACTGCTCGATGGATTCTTTTCTTTTTTTAGCTGCAACAGTAAGGATGCGTAAACCTTCTTCATCAGTAAACTCTTTTCCGCTTCCGCTTTTTTCAAATTCTAAAATCAGCGCACGGATTGAACGAACAGTTTCCAAACGGAGTTTATCGCCGCTTTTCATCGCGTCTTTTAAGTCGTTGTTTATTTTGTCTTTCAGATTCATAAATACCTCTGTTTAATTTTTTTCTGTCTTAAAATAAAATCTTGCACCAACCGGAAAGTGATCGCTATATCCGCCAATGTACTTGCTGCCCATATAAGTTGGTAAAGCTCCGCCTGCTCTGCTGCCGGATTCAATTATCATAAATTTTGGTTTAACTACTTCGTATGAGTCACATTCATACTCTAATTTTTTACCATCATTTAATGCCGAAGAAATTATTATCTGATCAATCATATCCCAATTTTTAGCGTATAGATAAGAGCCTTCTTCGTTTTCTGCCTTTTTATAAGCTAAATTAAGTAACGAGTTCGTTTCGTGTTCTTCGCCGCAAGAAAAATCATCAGCCTTAAGCATTCTTGTAACAGACTTATCCCTAGGTTCATCGTTAAAATCGCCAAGTAAAATTACATTTGCGTTTGGCTCTTTCTCGAACAAATCATTTAATTCAATTCGTAAATATTTTGCAGCCGCTTCACGGTTAACATCGGATTTCTCCTTTCCTCCTCTCCTTGAAGGCCAGTGATTTACGTAGAAATGAATAATCTCCCCACTTGTTTTATGTTTCAGTGTAACATGCAAAATATCACGTGTTGGGTATCTTGTTGGGAGTACAACTTCAATTGTTTTCAAATCTTCAATCTCAAAAACTTTTCTGTCATAAAGTAATCCAACATCTATTCCACGCGCATCTTTGGACTCGCGGTGAGCCGGGATATATTCTCTATCTTTGAAAGCATAGCACAAACGCTTCATCATATTAAAATTTTCAACTTCTTCAATTGCTAAAACGTCCGGTCCCCTTCCGTTATTCATGAAATTAATAACTTTAGCGAGATTGTTGAGCTTAACATTCACCTTTCCTTCCGTCCAGAATTTTTCCGATTCAGGCAAGAATTCAGCATCATCTATAGCTGGATCATCAACAGCATCAAATAAATTCTCAATGTTAAATTGAGCGAAGTATAGCGTTTCCTTCTTTTCTGTCTGGCAGAATAAGATTTGAGGCAAAAAGACTAAAATCGTTAGCAGCTTTACAATGGTTTCTTTCATAAGTCCGCAATTTTTTATTGTAATAATGAATTCCTATTTTCGATTCAAAATATAACCAAAAAACATTATCAGTTAAGGAAGCTATGAGTAAATTTTCTTCGAAAAAGTTTGTAATTATAGATGCAATGGCTCTGGCATACAAAGGCTACTACGCTTTTATTTCTCGTCCGTTAACAAATTCCAAAGGCGAGCCTACTTCCGCAGTGTTCGGATTTATCAACCAATTGTTCAAAATAATTGAAGACACTAAGCCGGACTACATTGCTGTAGCGTTCGATTCCAAAGAAAAAACTTTTAGGCATGAACGCTATGAATACTATAAATCCTCACGCCAGGCTATGCCGGAAGATATGATTCCTCAGATCCACAGAATTAAAGAAGTAATAGATGCGTTTAACATTCCAATTTATATTCTGCCCGGTTATGAAGCCGACGACTTGATTGGCACCGCCGTCACCGAAGCCGCTAAACTTGGTTTTGACTGCTACGCCATCACTCCTGATAAAGACTATATCCAGCTTGTTGCGGAGAACGTTCGTGTTGTTAAGCCGGGTAAATCCACTGAAGAAATTGTAATACTCGATGAAGATAAAGTCCGCGAGGAAATGGGCTTTGAGCCGAAGCAGATGATTGATTATTTAGCGCTCGTCGGCGATTCCAGCGATGATATTCCGGGCGTTGCCGGCATTGGTCCAAAAACTGCTGTCCCTCTTATTCAAGAATACAAATCGTTGGAAAACATTTACAAGAATATTGACAAAATTGAAAAGCAAAGCATTAAGAATAAACTTATCGAAAACAAAGAGAATGCTTTCCTTTCCAAAGAACTTGCTACTATTAAAATTGATACGCCTTTCCACATGAATTTTGAGGAAGCAATTTTTGAGAAACCAAACTTTGATAAGCTCATTGCATTGTTCGCAGAACTGGATTTCAAATCATTCCCGGCAAAGCTAAAAAAGATTTTTGTAGAGACAGTTCCTACCGCGACAGAGAAAAAAGTAGCAGAAGTAAAACCAAAAGAAAAAGAAGAAAACGCAGAGGCAGTTCCGGAAACTGTTGAAGTCTTCGATAAGACTAAAGTAAAGTACAAACTGATTATTACTTCAAAAGAAGCAAAAGAATTAGCTAAGAAACTTTCCGAAGCTGAGTTATTTGTTTTCGATACTGAAACCGACGGATTAGACACATTCAACATTAAGCTTGCCGGATGCGCATTTGCTCTTAAACCGAAAGAAGCTTTCTTTGTCGCAACTGATCCTTCTCGCGAATCCTCTTCCCTTTTCACAACCGATCTTTCAGACAGAATTCCTGTTGATGAGTTTTGTAAAATTTTCAAACCGATTTTTGAAAGTAAGAGAAGCAAAAAAGTTTGCCAGAACGGGAAATATGATATTGCTGTTCTACGTACTTACGGAATTAAAGTGGAGAATTTCTACTTTGATACGATGCTTGCAAGTTATGTTATTGACCCGGATCAGAAACATGGAATGGATGATCTTTCGCAAAAGTATCTTGGCTATAAGCCAATTCCTTTAATTGATTTGATTGGCTCGAAGAAAACTCCGGATAGAATTTTTGAAGTTGAACCTGAGCGTCTCGCTGATTATTCCGCTGAAGATGCAGATATTACCTTTCGTCTATACGAACTTTTGAACAAGGAATTAAAGAAAGCCGGACTGGAAAAATTAGCTTACGAAGTAGAGTTCCCTCTTGTAAAAGTATTGGAAGATATGGAACGTGAAGGAATCCGCATTGATAAGAATGCTCTGAATGCTTTCAGCAATGATCTGCAGATTTTACTTGATAACTACACTCGTGAAATTTATAAACACGCCGGCGAGGAGTTTAACATAAACAGCACCCAGCAATTGCAGAGAATTCTTTTTGATAAGCTGCAACTTCCGCCGACAACAAAAACAAAAACCGGTTTTTCTACTGATGCAAGATCGCTGGAAATGCTACAAGGAACGCATGAAATTATTGATATCATTTCTAATTACCGGCAAGTTGCGAAGCTCAAATCCACTTACGCTGATTCACTTCCAACTTTGATCAAACCTCAAACCGGAAGGATTCATACATCGTATAATCAATCTCTCGTTTCTACCGGCAGGCTATCCAGCAACGATCCGAACTTGCAGAATATTCCAATCCGCACAGAGCTTGGTAAAGAAATCCGCAAAGCATTTGTCCCGCGAGATAAAAGCCATGTAATCCTTTCTGCGGATTACAGCCAGATAGAACTGCGCATAATGGCAAGCATTTGCAGTGATGAAACTTTAGTCGCGGCTTTCAAGAATAATGAAGACATTCATAGAAGAACCGCTGCGCTTGTCTTTCGTGTAGATCCGCAAGAAGTAACACAAGATATGCGGCGCAAAGCAAAGGAAGTAAATTTTGGAATTCTTTACGGACTCGGTCCTTTTGGTTTGAAGACTCGTTTAGGAATAACTCAGCAGCACGCTAAAGAAATAATTGATAACTATTTCAACTCGTTTAAGAATGTTAAACTTTTTATGGAAGAATCTGTAAAGAGCGCGCAGAAGAAAGGTTACTCAGAAACTCTACTGGGCAGAAGAAGATTCTTGAAGAACATAAACAGCAGCAATAGGATTATGCGCCAATTTGAGGAACGTGTTGCAGTTAATATGCCAATACAAGGTACAGCGGCGGATATGATTAAACTCGCGATGATAAAAATTCATGATGCACTTACGAAAAAGAAATTTAGCTCCAAGATGGTTTTGCAAGTTCATGATGAATTGGTTTTTGATGCACACAAAGATGAGATTGATGATTTGCAGCAGCTTGTAAAAGAATTAATGGAAGGCGCACTTCCGCTTCAAGTACCGATTATTGTTGAAACCGGAATAGGCGATAATTGGCTTGATGCGCATTAATGTTTTGTAGGGACTTGCCACAGCAAGTCTCCACATTTACAAATCATAAATATTTTCCGGATGGTTTTTCTCAAATTCCCACTTTAACGGATTCTGTTCAACGTACTTTTGGATATTATGCAATTCCTTTTCGTTACGAATTATGCGGTCATAGAAACGCGGTTGCCAAGAAAAATTGTTGTAGCCGTTTTCGCGTATTTTTTTTGTAACGGCAGATTTGAAAGAACCAATAATGTCAGAAAGGGTTATGGTTTTATGTTGTAAAGACGAGGCATGCCTCGTCTCTACAGTTTTGTTAATTATGATTATTCCATGAACGTGATTTGGCATAACAACATAGGAATCTAATTCGACCATCTTAAAATGCTTCGGAATCTCATTCCAATACTCATCAACAGCCCTCCCCAACTCATTCAACACCATTTTTCCATTTGCAACAATTCCAAAATATTCAACGTGATTTTTTGAATTGATAGTAACATAATAATACCAAGGATTTGAGTAATCCCATTCTTTCAAGCGTGCTGAATCAACACGGAATGTTTCTTTAAATTTTGCCATAAAATAAAAAAGTCATGCTCAAAAATGGCATGACTTCAGAATTTGTTATTCTAACTTATGCTAAACGCTCTTTCAGATAGTTAATGTTCCCAATTGCTGTAGGACTAAATCCTCGAAGAAGTGCGTAATAGTAAGTCATCCAATCCCCAAGATAAATCATATCAACTAAGCGGAGCTTTGCATTTTTCTCTTTGCTCTGAACGTTAATTACATCGGCGCCAGATTTTTTAATAATCTCGGTTGTAATTTCAAATCGTTTTTTCACTTGCGGATGATACTCTTCATCCAAAATGTTGATGAGTTTGAAATTCATTGTAGGTTTATAACCTTCCCAGCCCATTATTTCATTGTGATCCAATTCAGGGTAGCAATTTGAGAACGCATGATGCTTGGCGTTTTCGTTGAACTGTCCTCTGAATCTCGTACCAACAACGGAAGTATAATCGCTTACGGAATATATTAGCGGAACAAATCCCAAAAGTGCTTCAGCCATACTAATCGCTTCATTGTTTGTAGCTGCGTACTCTTCACCTTTGTTCTTTAACAAAGCAACTACCTCTTTTACATTTTCGTTTTGATCCGGCACAAGTCTTAGTGTGTTAAGAATATTTACCAACGAGAAGAAGTTGACCCACAAAGCGTACCTTGGCTGAAAACCTTTCTTTAGAATGCCAAATGGAATTTTATTTTGCCTTGAAATCTCTTCAACTTTACCGCCGGTTGTAACACAAATAATTTGACATTTCTTAGCAATGGCATCATTTAAAGCAGAAAGAGTTTCTTCCGTGTTGCCGGAATAAGATGAAGCGATTACTAGAGTTTCTTCATTCGCGTAAAGCGGCAGTTCATAATTACGGTTTACTTGGTAAGGATATTTTAATTCTGTTCTGAAAAAGATTTGCAGCAGTTCTCCGCCAATAGCAGAACCGCCCAAACCGGTTACAATGATATTCTTAATTTTCTTTGTGTCAATTGATGATAAATCGAATTTGATATTCCAAGCATATTCTACTTGTGAGTAGGAATTTTTTAATACGGTAAATTGATCTTCCGGATCAAGTTTTGCAATAAGTTCTTTAATCTCCATTTTTTCTCTCAGTAAAGGTTTTTAATTTGATCTTGCATTTTCCTATTATAAAACGCGTGCATCTCAGCGTTGATTTCTTTTTCTGTTTTGAGCTTCAAACATTTTTCGCCAAGCTCTTTTGTCTCATCATATGAAATACTTCGTATTACCTTTTTAATATGAGGTAAAATCGAAGCAGATGCGCTTAAGGATTCTAATCCCAGTCCGACTAACAACGGAACAGCAAATGGATCAGCGCCCATTTCCCCGCACAAACTAACTCGCTTGCCGACTTTTTTGCCTTCGGTAATAACGTGGTGAATAAATCTAACAATCGCCGGGTGAAACTCTTGGTATAATTTTGAAACAATTTCATTACCGCGATCTACTGCAAGTGTATATTGGATTAAATCGTTTGTCCCGATGCTTAAGAAATCGGATTCCTCTGCAAACTCTTTTGCCATTGCAGCAGCAGATGGAATTTCAATCATCAAACCAACTTGCATGTGTTTATCAAACTGCTTCCCTTCTTTATGAAGTTCCTTTTTGCATTCGTCTATCAGTTTGTGTGTCTCTCGCACTTCTTCCAGAGAAGTTACCATTGGAATCATTAATCGAACATTCTTGTGCGAGCTTGCCCGTAAAATTGCACGAATCTGTGTTTTAAATAAATCCGTACTATCTAAAAGAAGCCTAATACCACGCCAGCCTAAAAATGGATTTGGTTCCTTCAAGTCAACAGGCAAAACCTTGTCGCCGCCAATATCAAACGTGCGTATTGTTACATAATTGGGATAGACTTTATCAGCTATTTCTTTATAAGCTAAAAATTGTTCTTCCTCATCCGGGAATGCTTCGGACTGTTGAAACAACTGTTCTGTTCTAACTAATCCAATTCCTTGCGCACAATTGTGAACTAAATATTCTAATTCTTCAGTGAGATCAAGATTAGCTTCGAGCTGGATTATTCTTCCGTCTCTTGTCTCAGCCGGAAGGTCTTTCAATTTGTTTAGTTCTTCATCATAATTATGAAGTTTATCTATCTTCTTTAAATATTCTTTCAGATGTTTTTCATCCGGATTAATTACTACAACACCTTTGTAGCCGTCAATTATTAGTTCATCATCTTCATGAATTTTGCTCATTGCATTGTGAAGACCAACTACCGCCGGAATGTTTAGCGACCTTGCGAGGATAGCCGCGTGGGAAGTCAAGCCTCCGAAATCAGTTACATAACCTTTAACGTTAACACGCGAGAATAAAACAGTATCGGAAGGAGAAAGATTTGTAGTTACCACAATAACATCGTTTGCTATTCTTGAACGCCATTTTTTCTTTTTTAAATTTCTGATGATTCTGTGTTTAATATCTTCAATATCATGCGAGCGCTCTTTCATGTAAGCTTCATCTGCCAGACTCATCAAATGAGTGTACTTGGAGATTTCGCTATCAACTACGAACTCAGGCATTTTCATTTCATTTTGGATTCTTTTCTTCAACGTAGAAACGAGAATCGGATCATCGAGAATCATCATCTGAGCTTCAAAAATCGCCGCGCGTTTTTCACCAAGCTTATCAACTGCCAGAGAAAATATTTTCTTCAATTCCTTCTTGGATTGCTCAAGCGCTACTTCAAGATTATTCAGAGCCTCATCAATATCTGTAATTGCCTCGTTCGAGACTTCCTCTTTCTCTTTAGCATAAATGTATGCTTTGGCAATTACAATTCCGGGCGCGGCAGCAATGCCTTTTATTACGGTATTGATTTCTCGCTCTTTCATTTTAGAGTTCGTCAAATCCTCTGTTGAAGTAATCCGCTATTTCATTTGCCGCTTCTTCTTCATCTTCACCATCAAACGATAGAACAATTTGGCTTCCTTTTTCTGCGGCTAAAGTCATAACGCCAATAATACTTTTCCCGTTTATGTGAAGTCCATCTTTGTTCAAAAAGAATTCGCTTTTGAATTTTGAAGCAAGTTTCACAATTGTTGCCGCCGGACGAGTATGAAGACCGGCATTGTTTATAATAGTAACAGTAATTTCTTTCATTTATTTCTATTGATTAAAGCGTTGGCAAGCCAAATCATTAATTGCTGCCCCTCTTTATTCCTAAGAGAGGTTACACTCTTGATTGCTAATTTAGTATAGTGTTCAATTTCCTTTTTTGCATCTTTTAAAATTCCAAGCCTAATGTACAAATTTTTGTAATTCTCTATTTCACTTCTTTCAATTCCTTTTTGCTTAACCATTTTTTGGAGGATACCCATGTCCGTGCTTTTTGCTTTTTGAAGTGCGCGCAAGAACAAGTAGGTTTTCTTCCCTTCAATTAAATCGCTCCCGATTTTCTTCCCAAACTCTTGTTCGTCACCAATTATGTCTAACAAATCATCTTGTATTTGAAAAGCCATCCCAAGATTTTTTCCATAGCTGGATAACGCGTTGATTTCCTTTTTGGTACAACCGGCTAATTGACCGCCAAGAATACAGCACATTTCTGCAAGCGCCGCAGTCTTCTTGTATATCATTACTTTATACTCAGCAAGAGAAACTTTGTCTCTAACTTCGAAATCTTTATCAAGACTTTGCCCTTCGCAGACCTCTATGATTCCGTGCGTAAAAGTGGAAACAACCTGGCTTACGTTTTTCTTGCTGTCTTTAAGAAGGCATTCATAAGCTAGAGCAATTAAGTTATCTCCGGCAAGAATAGCTGTATTCACATCATACTTTTTGTGCAGAGTAAGTCTTCCACGCCGTTTATCCGAATTATCCATGATATCATCATGAACGAGTGTAAAGTTGTGAAGAATCTCAACCGCTGCTGCAGCATTATAGTATTTTGCAAAACTTCCTCCAACAGATTTGGCAGAAACTAAAACTAAAAACGGACGAAGCCGTTTCCCTTTTCCTTCCAAGATATATGAGCAAGGTTCGTACAAAGATTTTGGTTTACGATTCTTAAGCAGTGAATTTAGAATTACATCTACTTTTTGTATTTGGCTTTTGTAAACGCCGGAATATTTATGATCGTCAAATTTCAAACTAATTCCTCTTTCCGCTTTAGACCATTTTTTGTTAACTGCTTAATGTTAGAGCATCCGGTTAGATACATAATTTTTTTAACCGTCTCGAACCAATCACGTACTAACTCTACAACACCTTGCACATCGTTCTTCATTACTTCCTGAAGTAAAATTCTTGCTGAAGCTGTTATATCAGCTCCTAAAGCAAGTGCTTTGGCGGCATCAACACCATTGTTTATTCCGCCGGAAGCGATTAGCTTAAAATTGTATTTACTTTTTAACTCAGCAACTGTTCTAACACAATAAGAAGTCGGTAATCCCCATTCGCTAAAGTAATCATCAGTCTTCTTGTTACGCAGCAGTTCTACAGCAGCCCAGCTTGTTCCTCCGGCTCCGGAAACATCAATTCCATACACACCAATTTCTAATAAATGCTTTGCTGCTTTCTTACTAATGCCGGAGCCAACCTCTTTACAAATGACCGGAATAGAAAGCTTCGGAATAACCTTCTCAAGTTTCTTCATGAAACCGGAAAAGTTTGGCTCTCCTTCCGGCTGCAATAATTCTTGCAGCGGATTAATGTGTACAACCATTGCATCAGCTTCAACTAAATCCGTCATAAACTTAAAGTCATCTACAACTGTTTTTGATGAAGCAACTTGCGCGGCACCAATATTACCAAGTATTGGAACCATCCCGGCATTTTTCCGGACTACTTCATAAGTAGAGTAAAGCTTATTATCCTCTAAAGCTTGCCTTTGAGAGCCAACACCAATTGGAATGTTTAACTCCTTTGCCGCAATTGCTAACTTTTCATTAATTCGTTCAGCCTCCGTAGTTCCTCCGGTCATGCACGAAATTAAAAATGGAAAAGATATTTCCTTCTTTAAGAACTTGGCGGTCAAATCAATCTTAGCGTAATTAACTTCCGTAATTGCAAAATGTTCGAAATCGTAATCATCAAATCCGTTTGACTTTTTAAACGCGACTTTATCCGTCAAGCAGAGTTGAATATGTTCTTTTTTTCTTTCAGAAGTCTTTGAGCGAGCCATCATCACCTATATTTCTAAAACCAAAATAAAAATTTTCGGTGAGAGTTTCTTAAGAAGTTAAAAAACTGAAGATTCTATTTCTCTTAAAAATGAAAGAATGTATTGTGCATGATACCGGTGGGGATTACTTCTTATATACTTCCTTTCTATGAGCAACTCTTAAGACGATAATACTCCTTTCATTTTCATTTATTTCATAAATTATTCTATACTCACCAATTCGTAAACGATAACCGTTTCTATTTTTCAGTTTTTTGGAGTTTTGTGGAAAAGGATTATTTGTCAGACCGCCTAGGAGCAACAATACCCGTTCTATTACTTCGACGGGCAACGCAGCAATTTGCTTTTCAACTTTCTTGGGGATTAATACTACGAACGGCATCCTATACTTTTATTCTTTGTTTTGCTTTTTTATTATGACTTTTTGCAATCAAATTTTCGAGTGTAATCAATTTACCAGCTATAATATCTTTCTCATTCTCTTTTTTTGCCTGGTCATACCCTAGCGCACAATTAAGCTCATCTATCTCGTCAACTAATTGCTCGTAATCCTTCAGATCTAATATTACTGCTGTTTTATTCCCTTTAACATCAGTTATATATTTTTTATTAGGTTCGGTCATTGTTTACTCGTGTTATTTTTAGCAAATACAAAATAACGCTTTAATTTGTATATCATCAAGATTATGAAAAAAAAGTTATTAGAGAGTATCTATCCGGAAAGAGATGTTTTTGCGCTGTCAACATATTCGCAGCACTAATTTCTAAAGCTAAAATAAAAATTTTCTTCTTTAGATTCTTGTTATGTTAAACTGCTATCAGCGGTGATGCATTTCAAAAGTTTTTCATTTTATTTTCTATTCACTTAAATTGATTGCCACAAATCAAAACACAAGGTTCATCATGGCAAAAGCGCGGTTAAATTTTTGGCAGATTTGGAACATGAGCTTCGGCTTTCTTGGTATTCAATTTGGTTTTGCTTTACAGAACGCAAACGTTAGCAGAATTTTTGAAACTCTCGGTGCGAGTATTGATGAGATTCCAATACTTTGGATTGCAGCACCTACTACGGGACTAATTATCCAACCGATTATTGGTTATCTAAGTGATAGAACCTGGGGAAAACTTGGTCGTAGAAGACCATACTTTTTAATTGGTGCTATTCTAGCCTCATTAGCTTTGCTTATAATGCCAAATTCACCGGCACTATGGGTCGCAGCCGGAATGCTTTGGGTAATGGATGCTTCTATTAATGTTTCTATGGAGCCATTCCGTGCGCTTGTTGCAGACTTGCTTCCATCAGAACAAAGAACAACCGGATTTGCAGTTCAAAGTTTTTTTATTGGAACCGGTGCGATCATTGCTTCTGCTCTGCCATACATTTTTACAAATTGGTTAGGAATTAGCAACACTGCCGCAAAAGGACAAATTCCGGATTCAGTGATTTATTCATTTTATGTTGGCGCTATTGCTTTCATCGGTGCAGTTAGCTGGACAGTATTCCGTACAAAAGAATACCCACCGGAAAACATTGCAGAGTTTGAACGTAACAAACAAGAAAACAAAGGTTTACTCAAAGGAGTTACTGAAATATTTTCCTCTTTCGTCACAATGCCAAAGACAATGATTCAACTTGCGTTCGTGCAATTCTTTTCTTGGTTTGCTCTCTTCGCAATGTGGATTTATTCAACGCCGGCAGTTACTCATCATATATATGGTGCAACAGATACTGCAAGTGAACTTTACAATGAAGGTGCTAATTGGGTTGGCATTCTCTTCGCAATCTATAACGGATTTGCAGCAGTAACAGCTTTTCTGCTCCCTTGGCTCGCAAAAAGAACTTCCCGCAAAACAGTTCACATGATAAGTTTGATAGCAGGTGGAATTGGTCTTGCATCTTTCTACGTTATAAAAGACCCGAACTTACTACTCATTTCAGAACTCGGAATTGGTTTAGCTTGGTCATCTATTCTTGCTATGCCTTATGCTATTTTAGCCGGTTCGATCCCGCCGGAAAAAATGGGCGTGTATATGGGAATTTTTAATTTCTTCATTGTAATTCCGCAAATAACTGCTGCCGCGATTCTTGGATTCTTTGTTAGAAACTTTTTTGGCAACGAAGCTATCTATGCATTGCTTGTCGGTGGTGCTTCTATGTTTATTGCGGCTCTACTAGTAATGTTTGTAAATGATGTGGATGAAGTTGAGAAACAGTAAATAGGCAGTAGGCAATAGTAAATAGTTTACAGGCGATTGAAATGATTGAAAGCTATAAAGATTTAATTGTTTGGCAGAAAAGCATGGATTTGGCTGAAGCGATTTATCATGTAACGGAATTTTTACCGAGTTCTGAAAACTATGGCTTGAGAACTCAAATTAGAAGAGCTGTAGTTTCTGTTCCTTCGAACATTGCGGAAGGATATGGCAGACAATCAACCGGTAGTTATAAACAGTTTCTTATGATTGCAAGAGGATCATTACTTGAGCTTGAAACACAGATTCAGTTGTGTGTTCGGTTAAAATATATCGAAAGCGATAAAATCATAAGTATCGAAACACTGATTACCGAAATAAGTAAAATGCTCACTTCATTGATTTCAAAACTTACTTAGGCTTGAGTGAATAGGCATTAAGCAATAACTCTGTTGCCTGTTGCCTATTCCCTTTTGCCTAATGCCTCGCCGTTAATCCACTTCCCTTTCTTACTTCCTTCGTAACTATCAATCTGAAGAAGCACGCCTTCCAGTTTTCCGTTTACTAAAGGAATCCGTCTTGTAGTTTTCAAGCCAATGCTTTTTCTTAAAGAAGGATCACCCGTATAAATAAATGCTGAAGTTCCTTTGCAATTCTTCTTAATAAAATCTCCAAGTTCCTTATACAGAATTTCAACTTCATCTCTTTCGCCCAATCTAATTCCATACGGAGGATTAGTGATGAGCAATCCATCTTCAAAACTGCTTACATGGTCGAAGGGATTGCACTTCAATTCAATATTTTCGGAGAAAGGCAATCTGGAAAGATTATCCTTAGCTACATCAATCATCTTTTGAGATTTGTCGCTTCCCTTAATTAATCCTTTTGGCAGCGGGCGGATATCCTTATCAATTTTTTCTTTTAACTCAAGCCAATTGTCTTTGTTAAACTCCGGCATGTTCATAAAGCCAATTTTCTTGCGAAGATATTGCGCTGGAATTTTACAGTAATGCATTAATGCTTCGCAAATAATTGTGCCTGAGCCGCACATACAGTCCCACAAAGGTTTTTCTCCATCCCATTTGCTTAAACGAATCATTGCGGCAGCAAGCGTTTCTTGCATTGGCGCTTCTCCGGCAAGAAGTCTGTAACCTCTTTTGTGAAGTGATTCGCCGGATGTATCTAAGCTAATAACAGCAATATCTTCTTCGATGTGTAGATTCAAGCGTACATCCGGATTGCTAACACTTACATCCGGTCTTCTACCAAATCGCTCACGAAAGTAATCAGCAATCCCATCTTTAAGACACTGAGAAGCGTACAATGAATTGGTTACCTTACTTTTTGCAACCGAACATGTAATAGCGAAAGTATCGTTGAGGCTCATTAACTCTTCCCAACGAATTTTCTGAGCAATTTTAATTAGCTGTTTTGCATCGTCACATTTTTCGGTTTTTAACGGCGCTAAAACTCTGGACAGCATTCTAGCCGTGTAATTGATTTTATATATCGTCTCGATCTCAGCATCAAAGTAAACGCCTCTGTAAGATGTTTTGGTATTTGTAGCGCCGAGTTCCAGTAATTCCTTTTCGCACAATTCTTCCATCATTCCCGGGACTTGAGCGAAGTATCTTTTACTTTTTTGATATTCAAACATTATTGCTCTGAAATTTTGTGGTGCAAAATAATCAAATAAATGTCCTTAACAGAAAATATCCACATTATCTAAATGTTTGGAAATAGTTACTATAATTACGAATTTGGAGCCGGAATTTTAAAAGTGATTTCTACTCATATCACACAATGATTTGTTGCAATAAAAATTAACAAAGAGAATTCACAATGACATCACACAAAGAATTAGCAGAACTCGCTATTCAAGCCAAATCAAAATCTATTGCTACTTACTCAAATTTTCATGTTGGAGCCGCCTTGCAAACTGAAGATGGTAAAGTAATTCTTGGCGCAAACATCGAGAACGCATCTTACGGATTAACAATGTGTGCAGAGCGTACTGCCGTCTTCAGTGCTTTGCTTGATGGAGAGCGAAAGTTCTCGGCAATTGCTATTGCAGGAGATTCCGACGATTATCTTCCCCCTTGCGGAGCTTGCCGGCAAATACTGATGGAGTTCTGCGGAAAAGATCTGGATGTAATAATGATTAATCTGAAGGGTGAAACTAAAGTTTTAAAAATGAGCGAACTGCTTCCACATTCATTCAACGAGGAGTTTTTAAAATAATGCACGAATTTACACCACATTCTTCCCCAGTAGATACCGGCTGGATTGAAGTAGTTGCCGGCTGTATGTTCAGCGGGAAAACCGAAGAGTTAATCCGCCGCTTGCGCCGAGCTAAAATTGCTAAACTAAATGTTAAAATCTTCAAGCCGAAGATTGATAACCGCTACTCGTCAAACGAAATTGTTTCGCACAGCGAGCAGTCGCTACCTTCCATCATCGTAGAAAATCCCTTTGAGATTTTAGATTATTCCGATGACGCACAAGTAATTGGTATTGATGAAGCACAATTTTTCTCGAAAGAAATTGTTGATGTTGCCAACAAATTAGCAGACCAGGGAAAGCGTGTTATTGTTGCCGGACTCGATCAAGATTACCGAGGTATTCCGTTCGAGCCCATGCCGCAGCTTCTTGCTGTTGCAGAATACATAACAAAAACTTTAGCTATCTGTGTTAACTGCGGAAATCCGGCTGATAGAACTCAGCGCAAAATTGTTTCTGCCGAGCGCGTTCTAGTAGGCGCAACAGATAGTTACGAAGCTAGATGCAGAAAGTGTCATTACATTCCCGAATAAAAAAGGCTAACTATGGAATTTTGGATTAATTTACTTCGCGGGTCAATTGGTATATTCATTCTACTTGCCGTTGCTTTTTTGGTATCAAATAACAAAAGAAAAATTAATTGGCGTTTAGTTGTTACCGCTATCGGAATGCAAATCATCTTTGCAATATTTATTATCCACAGCGAATATTTACGTTCTATATTTTTTGTTCTCGGCTGGCCCAAAGATGTTATTAATTCACTTGGCTCCGGTATTGTTGCACTTCTTGGTTTCACACAAAAAGGTGCAGAGTTTGTTTTTGGCAGATTAGCTTACAACACCGGTCCGGATAGCTTAGGCTTCTTTTTCACATTTCAAGTTTTACCAACAATTATTTTCGTTTCCGCATTAACCTCAATTTTATATTACTTAGGAATACTTCAGCTCGTAGTTAAAGGAATGGCTTGGATTATGTCCAAGTTGCTCGGTACCAGCGGCGCGGAATCTCTTTCGAATACGGCAAATATTTTTGTTGGACAAACAGAAGCCCCATTGCTCATCCGACCTTATATTGAAAAAATGACTAATTCGGAACTGCTTACGATTATGGTTGGCGGAATGGCAACTATTGCCGGCGGCGTTATGGCTAGTTATATTCAAATGCTGGGACAATCATTTGCAGATGCAAATAATATTCCGTTACAGCAAGCACAAATCAAATTTGCAATTCAACTTTTAGCAGCAAGTGTTATGGCAGCTCCGGCTTCATTAGCAATTGCAAAAATTATTTATCCTGAACTTGAAGAACCGGTTACAAAAGGTACGGTTAAATTAAAGGTTGATAAAAATGCGTCTAACTTAATTGAGGCTGCCGCCACCGGTGCCGGAGACGGCTTACAATTAGCTCTTAATGTTGGAGGAATGTTAATAGCATTCATTGCATTAATTGCCTTGTTAAACGCAATCTTTACCAGCGTTGGCGATCTGGTTGGAGTTAATGCTCTTCTGTTAAAAACCTACGGGCAGCCCCTTTCTCTTCAACTAATTTTTGGAATGGTTCTACAATATTTAGCATACGGAATTGGAGTTCCTTGGAACGACGCATTTCACTTCGGCAGTTTGATTGGGACAAAAGTTGTTCTGAACGAATTTGTTGCTTACGCAGATTTAACTGTTCTAATCAAATCGCATGTTATGAGTGAAAAAGGAATTATGATGGCAACTTACGCACTTTGCGGTTTTGCAAACTTCTCCTCAATCGCAATTCAGATTGGTGGAATTGGACCACTGGCACCAAACCGTAAAAAAGATATTGCTGCTTTAGGATTAAGAGCCGTTCTGGGTGGATTACTTGCTACATTAATGACAGCAACATTAGCAGGGATTTTAGTTCAATGATAAACATGAGCGCGCAATACCGCCAAACTTACGAAGCATTAGCAAAACAAATTCCTTTTGAACCGGAGATTTGCGTTGTACTTGGAAGCGGACTTGGCGACTTTGCAGAAAAAGTTGAAACAATAAAATCTATCCCAACTTCTTCCCTTCCAAATTATCCGGTTTCTACTGTTCAAGGTCATCAAGGTTTTTTGCACTTTGCCAACTACGCGAACAAAAAACTTTTAATCATTCAAGGAAGAATTCACCTTTACGAAGGATATAGAATTTCTCAATGTATGGTTCCGGTTTTTATTGCTTCAAAACTAAATTGTAAAAAAATACTTCTTACTAACGCAGCCGGTGGAGTTAATCATCATTTTAAGCCGGGCGATTTGATGCTTAATACTTCCTTCAACGGGATAAACATTAAAAAAGAGTTGGCTGATTTGATTGGTGTAACTTTGTTAGAAAAGAAAAATGCTTTTATTGATTTCCCTTCCGGCAGTTTCAATAATGTGATTAAGAAAGCGGCGCTCGAAGAAAAGATTTCTCTCAAAGAAGGAGTTTACTGGTACAATAAAGGACCGGCTTATGAAACTCCGGCTGAAATACAAATGACAAAAAAGTTTGGCGGCGATGCTGTAGGAATGTCCACAGTACACGAGGCTGTTTATGCCTCTTATCTTGGAATGGAAGTTTCTGCAATCTCTTGCATTACAAATATGGCTGCCGGTCTATCTTCTCAAAAACTTTACCATACGGAAGTAATGGAAACTGCCGAATTGGTAAAGAAAGATTTTGAGAGACTGGTTAAAAAGATTATTGAACTAAGTTAGTAGCAATTATTGAAGCTGCTGTAACAATTGCCGTTTCGCTTCGCAAGCGGTTGTCAGTAAGTTTAATTTTTATTTCTTCGCTCATCACTCTTAGTTCTTCGTTAGAAAATCCGCCTTCCGGACCAAAAAGGAAAAAGTGATTGGTTATTTGTGGTTGGTGATTAGATACAAAATAGTTTAGCAAGCTATCAGTAGCGTTCTGGCCGAAGAAGATTTTCTTTCCATCTAATTCAATAATCTCTTTAACTGACTTACAATACTTAACCGTTGGAAGCCAAGATCGAAGAGATTGTTTCATTGCGGCAGTAAGAATTTTTTGCCAGCGGTCAAGCTTTTCCCCTTTTGCTACCGTACGCTGAGAATCGAACACAATAAAGTTTGTAATACCAAGTTCAACGCATTTCTCCAGAGCAAATTCAAACCGGTCGGTACTTCTTAATCTTGGAATGCAAAAAGTAATAGTAGAAAATTTATTAGGATAACTTGTTGTAGAAATAATTCTTGCCAATAAACTCTTCTTTTCAAAGCGCTCAATTTCTGTTTTGTAGATAACACCCTTTCCATCGGTTACAAAGATTTCATCACCAATCTTATGGCGCATAACATCTTTGATGTGGTGGAACTCTTCTCCGGAAACTTCGAGTGTGTTTCCATTTACATTTTCAGAGAAGTAAAGTTCAACGTCAGAAAGAAAAGCCGGTTGCAAAAACTATTTCTCCTTTTCCAAGTTCATTAATTGCGTATTCAAATCTAAACGCATTATAAGGCAAGAGCAACAAGGTTATTCCAACTCCATAGCCGGAATAAAATTTTTTAAGAATCAGCGACTGACCATTTTCGAAAACTGTTCCGGCATCTGCAAAAATGTTGATATGGATGCCAATACGTGCCGATGTTAAACTTTGCGGAATAAGTGGAAGTTTAATACTCACATTCCATTCATCCAAAATTGGGTAGCTCAGTTCGGCAGAAGTTAAAATTGAATTATGACCTTCAACAAAATCGTTGTTGTGCCCTCTAATTTTTTCCGAGTAACCTAGATATGCGTAATCATAAAAAGGGACTTGCCTGCCAAATGTTCTTTTGTGAAATAATCTAAGCTTACTGGAAAGTTCACCAGCAAGTGTTTGATAACCGCGTAAATCAATCTCCAAAATGCTGTAGTTGATATTATCAACATCAAATCCTCTGTGCAAAAAATTCACTAAAGAATAAAATCCGTCCTGGGAATAAAGTTTCAAATCGCGCGAATCATAGAAATGGTAAAAACCGGCACCCGGCAAATGGTCTATCAATTTTCCCGAAGCTGTTATTGCGCCAATGGGTTTCGTCTTTGCTTCCCAATAATTGAAAGATAGAGAGCCGCCAATTAGATTGAACTGATTTATTCTCTTCCAAACTCCAATCGAACCATGGATAACTCTATACGAAAAATTGCCTTTGTTTAACCGCTCTGCAGTTTCATTTCTATTATTGAAATTGGTATAGCCGGCATAAACAGAAAAGCCAATATCCTCATCATATAGCAAAGCCGGGTTCTCATACTTCATAGTGAAATATTTATCATACCCAAGTCCAACTGTTGCATGAAGAGTTTCGTTTCTACCCCGAAAATTTCTTAGTAGAAAGTCTATTCCGTATGTCAGTTTCTTTATGGAATTATTTTGAGTGTACCAGAAAGGAATTGGATATAAATACCAAGCCTCAGTTACGTCAATAACAAGAACATTTTTCGCCTCTTTGTTTTCAACAAACAATCCAACACGGTTAAAAAGCGTCAAGCTAAAGATTCTTTCCTTATTGAAGTGAAGTTTTTCATTATCAACCGTATCTCCAACTCCAAAGGTTAGCTCGCGGAGGATGATGAAATCTTCGGTGGTTTTGTTCCCTCTGATTTCTATGGAATCAATTTTAACTGGTTCTAAAAGTTTGGTAGTAAGCGAATCTGGTAGAGTTTGAGAATAACTGATGAAATTGATTAAAAACAAAAACGCAAATAATAAAATCGTTCTCATCAGCTTAATATTTTTAGAAAGCTTTGCATAGATTGTAGTAAACCGCTATGCACTTATCTTGAATTGTCTGGATACCTTTTTCTATAACCGGCTTAACGGCTTCATCATTTCTAACGCCTTGTTGAAGCCAAAGCGCTTTCGGATTTACCGAAAGCACTTCCTCAATTATTTCCGGAATTGTTTCGGAACGGCGGAAAACATTAACGATATCAATCTCAAAAGGAACATCTTTAAGATTGGGGTAAACATCAAATGCGCCCGCTTTCTTTATCATTGGATTTACACCAACAACTTTGTAGCCTCTTGAAGCCATAACTTCCGAAATCTGAAAACTTGTTCTTCCGGGATTATCAGATAGCCCAACAACTGCAATGGTTTTAGCAGAGTGAAGCAACGCGCAAATCTGTTTCAATTCTTCCCTATCGTTCAATTTTTAGCCTCTTCATATTCTGAAACCGGCAAGCAGCTGCAAACTAAATTTCTGTCACCGTAAGCATCGTTAACTCTTGCAACACTTGGCCAGAACTTGTTTTCTTTAACAGCACTAACCGGAAACGCCGCTTTCTCTCTTGAATAGGAGTGTTTCCATTCAGCACAAATAACAGAGTCAGCTGTATGTGGCGCATTTTTCAAAACGTTATCATCTTTGGGTGAATTACCATTTTCTATTTCAGCAATTTCATTTCTAATCTGAATCATAGCTTCGACAAATCTATCGAGCTCGCGTAACGGTTCGCTTTCTGTTGGTTCAACCATCAATGTCCCCGGAACCGGAAACGAAACTGTTGGCGCGTGAAATCCGTAATCCATCAAACGCTTGGCAATGTCTCCTACTTCTACTCCAGACGTTGCTTTGAAATGTCTGCAATCTAAAATCATTTCGTGAGCACAGAAACCATTTGTTCCGGTATAAAGGACGGGGTAATAGTTTTCCAACTTAGCTTTAAGATAGTTTGCGTTTAGAATTGCTGTCTTTGTAGCATAAGTTAAACCAGCTTCGCCCATCATTTTGATGTAAGCATAAGAGATTGTTAACACGCTTGCACTTCCCCAAGGCGCTGCTGAAATTGAAGTGATTGCTTTTTCTCCGCCGACTTTTACAACCGGATTGCCCGGCAGAAATTGTGTTAAATGTTTTGCAACTGCTATTGGTCCAACACCAGGTCCGCCGCCGCCGTGAGGTATTGCAAAAGTTTTATGAAGATTAAGATGACAAACATCTGCGCCGATAAAGCCCGGGCTCGTCAAACCTAATTGTGCATTTAAGTTTGCGCCATCCATGTAAACTTGCCCGCCGTTTGCGTGAATGGTTTTACAAATCTCAATTATGCTTTCTTCAAAAACTCCATGTGTAGATGGATAAGTAACCATTAATGCGGATAGTGTTTCTTTGTACTGTTCAGCTTTAGCTTTCAAATCCGTTACATCAATATTTCCATGATCATCACATTTTACAACAACAACTTTTCCGCCAGCCATTACAGCGCTTGCCGGATTTGTTCCATGCGCTGATGAAGGTATAAGCACAACATTTCTTTGCTTGTCACCTCTGCTATGATGATACGCGCGGATTACCATTAAACCAGCGTACTCACCTTGTGCACCGGAATTCGGTTGCAGCGAAACAGCGTCGAATCCCGTGATAGAAGCTAATTGTGTTTCAAGTTCTTTAATCATCTGTTGATAACCGCCGGCTTGTTCCATTGGCGCAAATGGATGCATGTTTCCAAACTCAGCCCAGCTTAAACCAAACATTTCTGAACTGGCGTTTAATTTCATTGTGCAAGAACCAAGCGGAATCATTGAAGCGGTAAGCGATAAATCTTTTTTCTCTAAAGATTTTAGATAGCGTAGCATTTCTGTTTCGGAATAGTATGAATTGAAAACCGGATGTGTTAGAAATCCGCTTGTTCTAATATTTTTTTCTTGAATAGAACTTCCAAGACTTTCCAATGACAATTTCTCAACTTTCTTTCCAACAGTTTCAGCGAATAATTCGATCAACTCATTAGCATCTGCTAAAGTTGTTTGTTCTGAAACAGAAACGCCAACAAAAGATTTTTCATATCTAAGATTAACATTGTTGCTTTTGGCTAAGACTTTTAATTTCTTTTCTTCAGTTTCAGACAACTCTACTTTAAGAGTATCAAAATAGAATTCGTTCGTTTGATTGATTCCTAACTTCTTCAAACCATTGTTCAAATATTTTGCTAAGCCATTTACGCGGGATGCAATTCTACCAACACCATCTTTGCCATGATAGACAGCATACATTCCCGCCATAATCGCGAGAAGGACTTGAGCAGTACAAATATTGCTTGTTGCGTGTTCACGTTTAATATGCTGTTCGCGTGTCTGTAAAGCCATTCTCAAAGCTCTGTTGCCGTTTGCGTCAACAGAAATACCAATAATTCTTCCCGGCATCTGTCTTTTGAATTCATCCTTAGTAGCAAAATATGCCGCGTGTGGTCCGCCGTAGCCCATTGGGATCCCAAATCTTTGTGTTGAGCCAACAACCACATCCGCGCCAAATTCTCCCGGAGGTGTTAGCAGAGCAAGTGAAAGAATATCTGCCGCGACAGCTTTGTAAATTCCTTTGGCTTCGGCTTGATTAAACAATTCTGTATAATCGTAAATAGCGCCATTGCTTGCCGGATACTGAACAAGCAATCCAAAAATATCATCCGTCAATTCTAGATTAACATGACTTCCAATTCTTAATTCAATTCCAAAAGGAGCGCATCGGGTTTTCAAAACATCAATAGTTTGAGGAAAGCATTCTTCAGAAACCCAAAATACATTTGCGTTTTTCTTAGCGGTCTTTCTTGCGGCAAATAACATAGCCATTGCTTCGGCAGCAGAGGTAGCTTCGTCAAGCAAAGATGCGTTTGCAATCGGCATAGCTGTTAAATTGCAAATCATTGTCTGAAAATTTAACAGAGCTTCCAATCTTCCTTGCGAAATTTCGGCTTGATAAGGCGTGTACTGTGTGTACCAGCCGGGATTTTCTAAAATGTTTCTCTGAATTACTCCCGGAGTAATTGAAGGATAATAACCCAATCCAATATAATTCTTGAACAACTTATTCTTTAGTGATAGCTCTTTTAGTGATTGCAAAAACTCTGTTTCAGTTTGCGCTGCTTCGATCTGAACTTTTTCTTTCAAACGAATTGAAGCCGGAACTGTTTTGTCTATTAATTCATCAAGGGATGAAACTCCAATGACTGAACACATTTTTTTAACATCATTTTCACTTACACCAACGTGGCGGTCAACAAACTTTTCAAATGATTCGAAGCTCATAATATTTCCAAATTTTGAGGTTTTATAAAATTTTTTAGTAACGAAATATAAATATTTGGTCGAAACTGGGAGGGGAAAAATAATAGTTATATTATAGAAAACTTTATATAAATAGAACTATACAAAGACCCACACCGAACACTCGCTGTGTACTCTATGCCGCTTGTGTAGCTGTTCTAATTGTTTCCAACTGACCTTTCATTTTGTCTTTTGCTGTTTCCAAATCATATCTATTCTGCAGATTCAGCCAAAATTCTTCCGAGAGATTAAAATACTTGGAAAGCAATAGTGCTGTTGACGCTGTAATAGCGCGGTTACTCAACACAATTTGGTTGATTCTTGATAAAGGTAAGCCAAGGTCTTTAGCCAGCTTGTACTGAGTAATTTCCATCGGCTTAAGAAACTCTTCAAGAAGTATTTCGCCCGGATGAACCGGTGCAATTTTATTTTTCATTTCATTTCCCTTTATGATAATCTACTATTTCGACTTCATATGCGTCGTTGTCTTTCCACTTAAAAACAATTCGCCATTTATCGTTGATTCTGATACTATGTTTATCGGCTAATCTACCGGAAAGTTTTTCAAGCATATTGCCCGGAGGAATTCTTAAATCGTTTATGTTTCCGGCAGCTTCAATCAATAATAATTTTCTGTAAGCCGTCCTTAAAATTTCCGGAGGCAATTCTTTTACTTTGCTTCTCGAGAATAACTCAGCAGTAATTTTATCCGCAAATGATTTTATCATGGCTCAATAATACCGTTTTGCGTCATTACTCTCAAGATCACGTAGAAAAATAATATGGGGCTAAATGATACGTTGGGCTAAAGGGTCAAAGGAGTTGTTTTTGAAAGGCACTAAGGAACACAGGCACTTTGGCACTATTTTCTTTATTTGTTATTCAACTTTGCTAGTGCGTCTTTCGAGGCATCCTGTTCGGCTAATTTCTTGTTCTTCCCCTGCCCGGTTCCATAGATTTGATCGCCTAGATAAGCGTTTACAATAAAAATTTTATTGTGGTGCGGTCCTTCTTCCCGGGCTACTTTGTAAGTAGGAATAGGAAGTTTTAGCGTATGAGTTAATTCAAGAAGTTGACCTTTATAGTTTGTGTCTTCAAAAAATGAATCATCATCGGCAAATGGTTTTATTATGTAACGGTGAACAAACTTGGAAGAAGCTTCGTGTCCGCAATCCAAATCTATTGCGCCTATTAAAGCCTCAAGCGCATCTGCCATAATTGAATGAAATCCATCCTTTGAACCGCGCAAATACTTTTCGTTGTAAAGAAGTAAATCCTTTAAGCCAATTTCATCAGCCGCCGAGTATAATCTATAACGGTTCACCATTGAGGCGCGTACTTTGGTTAAAAAACCTTCATCACTTTTGGGGAATTTGTAGAAAAGGTATTCCGCTACAACCATATTTAAAACCGAATCTCCATAGAATTCCAAACGTTCGTTGGATTTTACTAAGTCCGGCCGAAGTTCAAGATAGGAACGGTGAGTTAATGCTTTTAGGTAATACGACTGGTTGTAAATCTTGAATCCTAACAATAATTCAAGGCTGCGTAAGTTAGCTAAGAACCTTTTGTCTAAAACTAATTGAAGCTTTTTATTCTGAATGAAAGCTGAAATTCGGTGTAAAAACTTTCCAAACAAAATTACCCTTCAAATTTTTTGAACAGAAGCGAAGCATTGTGTCCGCCGAAACCAAAAGTATTGCTGATAGCGTAATTAATATCTTTTTTAACAGCTACTTTTGGAGTGTAGTTAAGATCTAACCCTTCACCTGGTTCGTCCAGGTTAATTGTTGGCGGAACAATTCCATTCTTAATTGCTAAAACCGTGGCAATAGTTTCAACAGCGCCGGCAGCACCAAGCAAATGTCCTGTCATAGACTTTGTTGAACTAATTGCAAGTTCGTAAGCATGATCGCCAAAAACTGTTTTAATTGCTAAAGTTTCGTTCGTGTCATTCAATTCTGTAGAAGTGCCGTGCGCGTTGACGTAATCAACTACAGAAGGATCAACTCCGGCATCTCTAAGTGCTTCTTTCATTGAACGAACAGCTCCCTCGCCTCCCGGAGGCGGTGCTGTAATATGAAACGCATCTCCGGTAAGACCAATACCAACAACTTCAGCATAAATATTTGCTCCTCGGTTAAGAGCGTGTTCTAATTCTTCAAGAACTATCAAGCCGCCTCCTTCTCCCATCACAAAACCATTGCGGTCTTTATCAAACGGACGGGAAGCTTCCATATAGCGGTCGTTCCAGGTTGAAAGCGCCCGCGCAGAATTGAATCCGCTAATAGCCATTTGAGTTATAGGAAATTCTGAGCCGCCGGTAAACATTATATCTGCGGAACCTCTCTGAACCAGCATGAAAGCATCTGCAATTGCATGAGAAGAAGTAGCGCAAGCAGAAACAGTTGCGTAGTTCGGTCCCTTCAAACCATATTTAATAGAAATCTGCCCGGCTGCAATATCGGGAATCATCATCGGGACAAAGAAAGGGCTAACTCTTTTTGGACCACCTTGTATATAAGCATTGTGTTGATCTTCAAAAGTCTGAATACCGCCAATGCCGCTGCCGAAGACAACTCCAGCCATTTCATGGTTTATCTTAGAAAGATCAAGTTTTGAATCCTCCAACGCCATAGCGGCTGTAGCAAGAGCGTAATGAGTGTATGCATCCATGCGCTTGACTTCTTTTTTGTCAATATAAGTAGTCGGATCAAAGTCTTTAAGTTCGAATGCAAATTTTGTAGTATGATTCGTAGTATCAAATTTTGTAATAAGACCGGCGCCGTTTTTTCCGGCTATAAGTCCATTCCAAAACTCTTCTTTAGAATTTCCGATTGGCGTTAACGCTCCAATTCCGGTTATCACTACTCTTCTTTTACTCATTTTCTTTCCAAGTTATTTGGTGGATTCAGATTAGTATAAAAAGGAAGACCACGGCATTTGCTGTGGTCTCTAATATTTATCCTAATTTCTCTGTGAGATATTTTGTAGCGTCGCCAACTGTGCCGATCTTTTCTGCGTCTTCATCTGGAATTGAAATATTGAAAGCGGACTCGAAACCCATAACTAATTCAACGATATCGAGAGAGTCAGCGCCAAGGTCGTTTGTGAAAGAAGCTTCTGGTGTAATTTGTGATTCTTCAACACCGAGCTTATCAATAATGATTTCTTTTACTTTTGCTGCAACGTCCATTTTTACTCCTTTTATGGTTGTACAAATAAGTTTATTAAATCTTTACTACATCACCATACCACCGTCAACAGTAAGAACCTGTCCGGTGATATAATCAGCATCGCTGCTGGCTAAAAACAAAACTGCTTTTGCAATGTCATCCGGCTTGCCCAATCTTTTAATTGGTACATTCTGGAGTATTGCTTCTCTCTGTTGATCATTCAGCTTATCAGTCATATCTGTTTCGATAAAGCCAGGCGCTACACAATTTACATTGATATTCCGCGAAGCCAATTCTTTTGCATTGGATTTCGTCATTCCAATTACACCGGCTTTGGAAGCCACGTAATTAGCCTGTCCGGCATTACCAATAATTCCAACAACGGAGGAAATATTAACAATTTTACCAAACCTTTGCCCTAAAAAAGTTTTTAGAATAGCTTTTGTATAGTTGAATACACTTTTAAGGTTTGCGTTTATGACCAGATCAAAATCTTGTTCGTTCATTCTTAGAAGAAGTCCATCTTTGGTAATTCCGGCATTGTTAACAAGAATATCAACGCCGCCAAGCTTTTCTAATGCGAACTTTACAGTCTCATCTGCGGCAGCAAATGAAGAAGCATCAGCCTTGAAGCCAAAAGCTTTTGCTGTTTCGGTTGATAATTCTTGTTCAATCTTACGAGCTGTTTCATCAGAACTATGATAGGTGAAAATAACGCTGCATCCGTTATCTACTAATTCTTTAACAATTCCTTTACCGATTCCCCTTGTACCACCGGTTACAATAGCTTTCTTGTTAAGTAACTTCAAAATTGCCTCATTTACTTTTACTAAAGAATTCTTCCCGGTATGCTTCCAATTCTTTGAATCCTTCTTCGCCGAGAACATGCTTTAATTCGTTTTTACAACAATCAAAAACTGTAGAAATTTGGTTTACCGGTTTATTGCAATAATGCATACGGTCTAAGTGCTCGTCATCCACGGTTAGAACACCCTCAAAAATTACGAGCGGAAACAAAATACAATATAACGGCTTATATTTCCACTTGAATTCACCATCTTCCATCGCAATCTTTTGAAGCGTACAGTATCCTTGTCTATCGAGAAAAACACATTTTCCGTTATGAACTTCTGTTCCGACTGCAATACCGGAAGGAAAATCATCATCCGGTTCGGGGTCTTCGAACCACTTTTCTACATCTTTAGTTTGAGAATCATCCATTGACTTAATGATTCTATCTTTCAAGCTCATAATCAGTTCGTGCTCGGACTTATCTGTATATACTCCATAGTAACAGCACTCGCCGGAACAGATACAAACATCGCAACTCTTCACAAACTTCTGCGTAAAGATTAGCGGATCGATGTACATTCCGTTAATCATCTTTTCAAATTTTGGTTTGGTCACAGGTATTTCTCAACTTCCGAAAATTTATCAATTCCAAACACTTTCACATTCGGGTTTATTCTCTTTACTAAGCCTTGCAATACTTTTCCAGGACCAACTTCATAAAACTCATCTGCGCCATCATTTATCATATTTACAATTGTCTCTTCCCATCTAACCGGTTTAGTAAGCTGCTGGTTAAGCAAATCTTTTACTTCATCTTTAGATTGAGCCGGCTTTGCAGTTACGTTTGCATATACCGGAATCTTCGCATCGTAAAATGGAGTTTCATCCAACTTAGTTTTTAATCTTTCTCTTGCGCTTTCCATTAGTGGTGAGTGAAATGCGCCGCTGACAACTAATTCTTTAACAAGTTTAGCACCTTTGGCTTTCGCTAAAACCATCGCTTCTTTAACGCCATCAACAGAACCGGAAATAACGATTTGTCCTGGCGAATTAAAATTTGCGCATTGAACAACACCTTTTGCCGATGCTTCGAAACAAGCTTCTTCAACGAGCTTTCCATCCAAGCCAACAACTGCAGCCATTGTTCCTTTCCAATCAATTCCGGCTTGTAGCATTGCTTCACCGCGCACACGAACCAACTTTACAGCATCATAAAACTGAATTGCCTTAGCCGCTACAAGTGCAGAGTATTCGCCCAAAGAATGACCGGCAACCATATCTGGCTCTAAAGTTCTAACCAAACTTGCAAGTACAACACTGTGCAAAAATATTGCCGGCTGAGTTACATCAGTCTGCTTAAGAGATTCTTCCGGTCCTTCAAACATTATTTGAGATAGCGGAACACCAACTGCTTCTTCAGCCGTTTTTATCATTTCCTTTGCTTCAACGGAATTCTCGTATAGGTCTTTCGCCATTCCAACATACTGCGAGCCTTGACCAGGAAATAAAAAAGCGCGCTTGCCCATTATTCCATACTCCACTTCAAATAAATGGAACCCCATGTCCAACCGGCACCAAATGCTGCCAAGATTAAGTTATCACCTTTCTTAACTTTTCCGGCGCGGTAGTATTCTGTTAAACACATTGGAATTGTAGCAGCGGTTGTATTTCCATACTTATTAATATTGATCATCACTTTGTCTTTGGAAACACCCATGCGTTCTGCAGTGGCATCAATAATTCTTAAGTTAGCTTGATGAGGAACAAGATAAGCAACATCGTCACCGGTTAAGCCGTTCTTTTGCATAATCTCATAAGAAACATCTGCCATACCCTTTACCGCAACTTTGAATACAGCTTTACCATCTTGATAGATATAATGCATTTTTTTGTCAACCGTTTCGTGCGTTGCCGGATTCAAACTTCCGCCGGCTTTCATATAGAGAGCCTCTTTTCCGCTTCCGTCTATATGCAATATTTGATCAACAATTCCCTCTTCGAGATTTTCCGTTGGTTCAAGCAGAACAGCTGAAGCTGCATCACCAAAAAGAATACAAGTGTTACGGTCTGTGTAATCTGTGATAGCACTCATTTTATCGGCACCAACAACAAGAACTTTTTTGTAGGTACCGCCTTCTATTAAACTGGCTCCGGTTTTGAGAGCGAATAAAAATCCGGAACATGCTGCCGAGAGATCGAATCCCCAAGCGTTTTTTGCGCCAATTTTGTTTTGTACTAAACAAGCAGTTGCCGGAAAGAACATATCCGGTGTAACTGTTGCTACAATGATGCAATCAATCTCTTCCGGTTTAACAGAAGTCGTTTTGAATAAATCTTCGCAAGCACGGGCTGCTAAATCGCTTGTCGCGCCATCTTCAATTACTCTTCTTTCCTTAATACCGGTACGTGTTACAATCCATTCATCGTTTGTATCAACTATTTGTTCAAAGTACTTATTATCTAAAACTTTTGGTGGAACGTACATTCCAACTGCTGTTATCGTAGCATTTCTTAGTTTATTTTTTGACTGCATAGGGCTTTAAAGCTTCCTCAAATTTTGTGAGTAGATTTTTATCATACATTTCTTTTGCGCGAAGAATCATATTCTTGATTGCAAGCGGAGAACTTGAACCATGACCGATAATGCTTATTCCGTTAATTCCAAGAAGCGGAACTCCGCCGTGTGTTTCGTAATCCATATCGCTCAATGTAGCTTTCAGAACACCTTTTACTATGAGCGCTTTCAGAGAATTGATAATTCCCTTCTTTGCATAATTTTTAATTCTGGACTTCATAAAAGTTAAAACGCTTTCGCCAAATTTTAATATAATGTTACCAACAAAACCATCGCAAACAATTACATCCGTTGTTCCTTTTAGAACATCTCTTCCTTCAACATTGCCATGAAAGTTTAACTTGGATTCCTTCAAAAGTTTATGAGTAGCAAACGTTAACTCATTTCCTTTCGAATCTTCTTCGCCTACACTTAACAAGCCGACTGTTGGATTTTCGTTACTAAAAATTTCTTTAGCGAAAATTGAACCCATTACAGCATATTCAAGTAAGTGCTGAGGTTTGCTGTCCACGCTCGCACCTACATCGAATACTAAACAAAACTTATTTTGAATTGTTGGGAACATTGCACCTATTGTTGGTCTGCCAACTCCGGGAATTCTTCCCATAATCAAAGTTGAAGCAGCCATCATCGCGCCGGTGTTTCCCGCAGAAACAAATGCATCGGCTTTTTTCTCTTTAACTAATTTTGCACCAACGACTAAAGAAGAATCCGGTTTGGATTTTATTGCGTCGGTTGGCTTATCATGCATATCAATGATTTGAGACGCGTGGTAAATCATCTTTTCATCAATAGAAATATTCTCTTGCTTTGCTACCTCAAGGATTTTCGCCTTATCGCCTACTAAAATAAGCTCAAAGGAATTGTCCGCTTGCATGGCAGCAATAGCACCAAGAATCTCGTGCTTAGGGGCGTAATCGCCCCCCATAGCATCGATTGCAATTCTGCATTTTGTAACTTTTGTTTCAGTCATCAAGAAAAGGTTATTGTTCTGGAACGAACATTGATCTGCCGGCATAATAACCGCAGTTTGGACAAGCTCTGTGCGCGAGTTTTATCTCACCACAATTTGAACAGCGACTAAGGGAAGGAGCAGTAGCTTTGTAGTGTGTTCTACGCTTATCTCTTCTACTCTTAGACATCTTACGTTTCGGATTTGGCATCGTACTACCTATATTTTTTAGTTGTTAAATTTATCTTTTAAGCTCTTTAACGGAGCCCAAATATCATTTTCTATTGTTAAATCGCAATTACAGCTATTTTCATTTAGATTAGTTCCGCACTTTGGACATAAGCCCTTACATTCATCTTCGCACAGTTTTTTCATCGGAAGAGCTAATTCAGCGTATTCAAAAACATCTGTAGTCAGATCAATCTTGTCTTGTTCCGGAGAAAGCATCTTGAAGTTAAAGTCATCCGACTCTTGCTTTTCTTTTGTGAATATAAAACTAAGCAAAAAGTCGTTCTTAACCTCTTTAATTGTCTCCCTTGCACAACGGTCGCAATCATACTTAGTATGGGCTGTAACGGTACAATTCAAAACAATCTGATGCGGACTCTTGTCCATCTTGCAATCAACTTCAACATCACCAAAGAACGATTCTTCCAGTCCCAATTTCTTTGCGGGCTCGGATAGTTTGAATTCGTGGAGACCGTCTGAAAAATTAGTATATTTAATAATCATAAGAAGAATTTGAAAAATTGGGTCAAAATATATACACCCAATCCTTTATAATCAAGAATTTGCGTTTTTGAATTAATTTTGAACTTTGAAGAGGATTTGCCCAAAATGCCGATTACTGCTTCTCTATCAGCAGCAATTTTGCCGATGACACTGTACGTTTTTCTTATCTGGCGGATGGATAAATATGAGCCGGAACCAATAAAGTTTGTAATCTTACATTTTTTGTGGGGCGCTGTTGGTGCAATTATACTAAGTGTGGCGGGAAGTGCTCTGTTAGGAATTGCAACCGGAATTAACGGTCACACAGAAACTGAGAACACAATCCAAACCATCTTCTTTGCACCCTTTGCTGAGGAAGTTGCCAAAGGTTTACTTCTACTGTGGACTGTAAACTCGAAAAAATTTGATAACATAACCGACGGAATTGTTTACGGAACTGCTATTGGCTTTGGCTTTGGTATGACCGAGAACTTCTTATACTTCGTAACGTATGGCGATTCAGCCGCATCTTGGTTTTACCTGGTAATTGTACGCTCACTTTTTTCAGCTGTTATGCATGGGATTTCTACCGGAACATTCGGCGCAGTTCTGGGAATTGCAAAGTATTCAAATTCATTTGTTAGAATATTCTTCCCGGTTTTCGCTCTAATCTTTTCGATGTTTATCCACTTTTTCTGGAATGCCGCAGTAATTTTTAACGGCACCTACTTTTATGGTTTTGTTTTTATGATTGTACTGATTACGCTTTTTATTGGAGTCATCAAACTTTCAATTTTTAACGAGAAGAAAATAATTGAGCGTGAACTCGCTGAGGAAGTCGAACTTGGTATTATTCCACAGAACTACTTACCTATTATATCAACACGGCTAAGATTAAGAAAGGGCTGGATGGATGAACAAACCAGAAAGATATATTTTAGGACAGCAATTCATTTAGCGTTTAGTAAGATGAAATACAAAAAAGTAAATACGTCAAGGAAACAATTCTACTACAATGAGATAGTACAGTACAGAATTGCACTTAAAAACATTATTGAAAATCAGATTCAAGAAGTGGGAATTAATTAAATGGCAATTGGCTTATACGGTGGCTCTTTCGATCCAATTCATTTTGGACATTTGATTACAACGCAATCAGTTCTGGAACAGAGAAATCTGGAACAGATTATTTTTATGCCAAGTCATATATCACCACTTAAGCAAGATGCAAAGCCAATCGCAGATTTTCACCGTCTTGAAATGGTAAAATTGGCAGTTGAGTCAATGCCGCAATTCACTGTTTCCGATTTAGAAATACGTAAAGGAAATATTTCTTACACTATTGATACTCTTCTTGAAATCAAAAAAAAGCATGCTGAGATTGAACTGATTATTGGTTTTGATAATTTGTGCGTGTTCGATAGATGGCATAAACCGGAAGAAATTTTCGAACTCGCGAAAGTAGTAGTTATGAAGCGCGATGTAGATATTCAGCCAAATGCAAAGAACATCTATTTTGATAAAGCCATTTTTGTTGATACGCCCACAATTGAAATTTCTTCTACCGACATTAGAAACAGAGTTAAGAATGATTTGCCAATCGCTTATCTTGTTCCCCACAAAGTAAAAGAATATATTTCTCAAAACAGATTATATAAATAAGACTCCGAATGATCTCTAAAAACCTTATCGAAAAAATCTTTCAGCAGGGGAAAAAATCTGTCTCACGCGCAATCACTTTAGTTGAATCCGGAAATGAAAAAGCTACACTATTATTAAAAGAACTGCATAAAAAGACCGGCAAAGCATACCGCATTGGAATTACAGGACCTCCCGGCGCTGGTAAATCAACACTTACCAATCAGTTAACAAAATTTTACCGCAGCCAAAATAAAACAGTTGGAATTATTGCTGTTGATCCTACAAGTCCGTTTACCGGCGGAGCTTTATTAGGCGATAGAGTTCGCATGAGCGAAATTGGAATTGACCCCGGCGTGTTTATTAGAAGTATGGCAACGCGTGGCAGCTTAGGTGGGCTGAGTAAAAAAACAATTGACGCCGCAGATGTTCTTGATGCAGCCGGATATGATTATATTATTTTCGAAACAGTAGGTGTCGGTCAATCAGAACTTGATATTGCGAACACTGCGGATTCTACAATTGTAGTTCTCGTTCCAGAGTCCGGCGATTCCATTCAAGCTATGAAAGCCGGTCTGATGGAGATTGCTGATTTCTTTGTATTGAATAAAAGCGACCGACCCGGATCGGAAAACGCGATAACGGCGTTGAGAACAATTTTAATGTTACGCGATCACACAGAGAAAAGTTGGCTGCCAAATATTATTAAGTCTGTAGCTTCAGAGAATATAGGTATAATGGAAATTGCAGAGGAAATTGATCGGCATAAATCATTTTTACTTGAGAACAATCTCCTTAGAGAAAAACGTGAAGAACATTTTCGAATCCGCATCAAAGAAATTGTAGAGACACTGATGCGCAACGAACTCTGGCAGAAAGAACGTATGAAAGACTTGAACATTTCCCTTAAAAAAGTTGTTGAAGGTGAAGAATCTCCTTACCAAATTGCAGAAAATTTATTTAATGACTTTAAACAACATTTAAAAGTCTAATAATGGAAGGGACTATGAACGCAGCAAACTTTATTGTAGAGTTGAATGAAAATCAGATTGCAATAAAAGATACCATCCGTGAATTTTCAGAAAAACAAATTAAACAGCGAATTATGGAATTTGACGAAGCTCAAAAATTTCCAATTGATATAATGGAACAGCTTGGCGAGTTGGGCTTTCTCGGAATCCTTATTGATGAAAAATATGGGGGTGCCGGTTTAGGCTATACGGAATATGCAATCATCGTTGAAGAAATAGCTAAGATAGATCCATCGGTTTCCCTTTCTGTTGCAGCGCATAACGGCTTGTGTACAAATCATATTTTTCTTTTCGCAAACGAAGAACAGAAGCAAAAATATTTGCCAGATCTTACCAGCGGGAAAGTGATTGGTGCTTGGGGATTAACCGAGCCCAGCAGCGGCAGCGATTCTGTTGCAATGCAAACAACTGCAATCAAAGAAGGTGATTCATACTTATTAAATGGCTCAAAGAATTTCATTACACATGGCGCAACTGCACAGACAGTAGTTGTACTTGCCGTTACAGATAAGCCAAAAGGCAAAAAAGGAATTTCAGCTTTCATAGTTGAGAAAGGAACTCCGGGATTCACATCTTCAAAAAAAGAAAACAAACTTGGAATGCGCGCAAGCGAAACTACACAACTTGTTTTTGAAAACTGCAAAATCCCGGCTTCAAATTTGGTTGGGAATGAAGGTGAAGGATTCTCTCAAGCAATGCAAGTTTTAGATGGAGGCAGAATTTCTATTGCGGCGCTTAGTGTTGGTTTGGCACAAGGCTGCTTGGATGCATCAATCTCCTATTCAAAAGAAAGAAAACAGTTCGGGAAACCAATTGCTGACTTTCAAGCCATTCAATTTAAGTTGAGTGAAATGGCTACTGAAATTGACGCTGCACGCTTAATGACGTTCAAAGCTGCATCGTTGAAAGATGAAAAGATGCCGCTCGGAGATTCTGCTGCTAAAGCGAAACTATTTGCTAGTGAAGTTGCAACGCGAGCTGCTAATGAAGCGGTTCAAATTTTTGGAGGTTACGGCTTCACAAAAGATTATCCTGTGGAAAAATTTTACCGCGATGTAAAACTCTTAACCATCGGCGAAGGCACATCCGAAGTTCAGAGAATTGTAATAGCTAGAAACCTTCTAAAAGACTAATATGAAAAAACTCGGCTCGGAAATATTGAAGAATGAAATTTTCTTGAAACGAGAAGATTATCATAAAAATATTTTAAGAAAGATAACTTCCCTTCGCGATACAATTCTACTTGGCGGCGGCAAATCGGCTATTGCTAAACAACACCAAAAAAATAAATTGACTGCGAGAGAAAGAATCGCAAAGTTAATTGATGAAGACACAACATTTTGGGAGATGAATACTTATGCCGCGCATAATATGTATTTGGAACATGGCGGCGCGCCAAGCAGCGGAACAATTTTCGGTATCGGGAAAATTCACGGTAGAGACTTTGTAATTGTTGCGAATGATGCAACTGTTAAAGCCGGTGCGTGGTTTCCAATTACCGCAAAGAAAAATTTGCGTGCGCAAGAAATTGCGATGGAAAACCGTTTGCCAATAATTTATTTGGTTGATAGTGCCGGAGTTTTTCTTCCACTTCAAGATGAAATCTTTGCAGATAAAGAACACTTTGGGCGTGTGTTTAGAAATAATGCTGTAATTTCTTCGATGGGCATTCCGCAGATAGCAGCTATTATGGGACCGTGCGTTGCCGGCGGTGCTTACCTTCCGATTATGAGTGATGAAGCTCTCATAGTTGAAGGTGAAGGCTCGGTTTTTCTTGCTGGTTCTCATCTAGTGAAAGCAGCTATCGGCGAAGAAATTGATAATGATTCTTTGGGTGGCGCGCGCGTTCATTCAAATATTTCCGGCGTTACAGATTATATCATGAAAAATGATGAAGAAGCACTTGCTCAAATAAGAAACATCGCGCAAAAGTTTGGGCATAATGCAAATGCTGGGTTCGATAGAATTGAAACTAAACAACCAAAATTTAGCGCTGAAGAAATCTTCGGAATCCTTCCAGAAGATACAATGAAACCTTACGACACTTATGAATTACTCGCCCGTTTAGTGGATGATTCTGAAATAGATGAATACAAAGCCGGTTACGGACAAAGTTTAGTTACGGCTTACGCAAGAATTGATGGCTGGGCTGTTGGAATCGTGGCTAACCAAAGAAATATTGTTAAGACAGAAAAAGGTGAAATGCAGATTGGCGGAGTTATCTATTCTGATAGTGCTGATAAAGCCGCAAGATTTATTATGAATTGTAATCAAAGGAAAATTCCTTTGTTGTTCTTGCAAGATGTAACCGGTTTTATGGTAGGAAGTAAAGCTGAACACGGCGGAATTATTAAAGACGGCGCAAAAATGGTAAATGCCGTTGCTAATTCTGTAGTTCCGAAAATCACAATTATTGTAGGCAATAGTTTTGGCGCGGGCAATTATGCCATGTGCGGTAAAGCCTACGATCCCCGATTCATATTCGCGTTTCCAAATTCTAAGATTGCTGTTATGGGCGGCGCGCAAGCAAGTAATGTTTTATTAGATATCAAGACCAAACAAGCGGAGAAGGAAGAGAAAACTTTTTCTGCTGAAGATAAAAGCAAACTACTGAATGAAATAACAAAATCGTACGAAGAGAAAAGTAATCCGCTTTATGCAGCAGCACGTCTATGGATTGATGAGATTATAGATCCGAGACTTGCCCGCATGTACATTTCCAGAGCGATTGAGTGTGCTGATAATAATCCGGATATACCTCGTTTCAATACCGGTGTGATTCAAACGTAAGACCAAATCACTGTGCAGACTTTAAATAATTTATTGCTCGTAATCTTACTTTTAATCATAATCACACCTAACCATTCACTTTCACAAACGAAGTATGAGAAGGATTTCTACGGCGGATTATTTTTCTTATCAGATTATATCGCTTCGGATGAATTTCTTAAGTTAAAAAAGACTACCACTGATTTAGAGCAAGTAGATATTATCTACTCCAAAGCTGTAAACTTTTTTGAAAGAGATATTTCCGAAGCGCTGTTATGCTTAACTTTTTCTTGTCTCCCATTCAACAAAATTGATTTCAATCTGCTTTTTGGAATTGTAAAAGTCCCTCTCCCTTCCCCGCCAAAAATTGTTTTTCAAAAAAGATTAGAGAATTTACCGAAGAATATTTATTTCAATTCGCCAAGAACAAATTTTGGTGATAAGGATAAGCTTTCACACTTCTTTGGGAACGCCTTTTTACGTTACAATATCAGCATGTTCAACTTCTCAAAATTTATGGGTATCTTTGTTGAAAAGACGGAAGAAAGTTTTTTTGCAAATGGTGAGCTTGATCGTCGGGACATTATGACAAATCATCTAGGCGAACTTTTTGCTGAGATGTTGAAACTTTATCCCGATGCTAAACCGTCTAAAGCGTTACTTGTATATCAAATATTTTATTTCAGAGAAGGATTATGAAATCAGTTTTAATTATTGACGATGAACACGCAATATGTGAAAGCATCAAAATGATTCTTGAATATGAAGATTATTCTGTGGATTACACAACCGATTCTATTGAAGGGTTAGCTAAACTTGAGTATGGTGATTATAACGCGTTGTTGCTCGATATCAATATGCCTGAGAAAAATGGCTTTGAAGTTTTAAACTGGATGCGCGAAAAAGAGATTGACGTAAAGACAATTGTTATCTCGGCTCATGGAAGCGTAGAGAATGCTGTTAAAGCAACTAAACTTGGCGCTTTTGATTTTATTGAAAAACCGATTGATCGAGACAAATTGTTGATTGGTGTTCGTAATGCGGTGAACAACGCTTCCCTTTCCCGAGAAAACAAGAAACTGAAAAAAGAACTATTCAACAATGATAAAATCATCGGAAACAGTTCTGCTATCCAAAACATCCTAGAAACAATATCTCGTGTTGCTAAAACCGATGCGCGAATTCTAATCACCGGTGAAAACGGAACCGGTAAAGAATTAGTTGCGCAAGAAATTCACAGGCAAAGTCCGCGCACCAATCGGGACTTGATAGAAGTTAATTGTGCAGCAATTCCGCAAGAGCTAATCGAATCCGAATTGTTTGGGCATGAAAAAGGATCATTTACCGGAGCTATGAAACAGCGCATCGGGAAGTTTGAATTAGCTGACGGCGGTAATATATTTTTAGATGAAATCGGCGATATGAGCCCGCAAGCTCAAGCAAAGGTTCTACGCGCAATTGAGGAAGGACGAATAGAGCGTGTTGGCGGTTCATCTAAAATTGAAGTTGATGTTAGAGTTATTTCCGCAACAAATAAAGATTTGCAGCAAGCAATTGAGAAAGGTTTATTCCGTGAAGATCTGTTTCACCGCTTAAATGTTATTCCAATTCATATTCCGCCGCTCAGAGAAAGAAAAGATGATGTTCCTCTTCTTGTAGAGCACTTTTCGAAAATGATTTGTGAGAAGAATAAATTCCCGCAAAAGTCATATTCTGCCTCTGCAATGAAAGCATTCCAGAATTATCCATGGAAAGGAAATATCCGGGAGCTGAGAAATGTTGTGGAGAGAATTGTAATAATGGTTACCAAGCAAGAAATAACAGATAAAGAAGTAAATTCATTCATACAGGCTTCTAGCTCTCCTACCGAAGATTTGCTGAGCATTTCAAATAGCTTTCAAGAGTTTAAGGAAAAAGCGGAGAAAGCTTTTATTGTGAAGCAGCTTAATGCAAACGGCTGGAATATGAGCAAGACGGCAGAAATTCTTGGAATCCAGAGAAGTCATTTGTACAACAAATTAAAGAAGTACGAAATAGAAAAGGATTAGTTATGGCTGAAACAATTTTCGCGAAGATTATTCGCAAAGAAATTCCGGCTCAGATTGTTTTTGAATCCGATACAGTTATTGCTTTCAAAGACATTAATCCTCAAGCGCCGGTTCATGTTTTAATTATTCCTAAAATTACAGAGATAGAATCAGCGAGAGATCTTGATCCGGGGAAACATGCTAAACTATTGGGCGAGTTATACGATGCAGCAAACACAATTGCAAAACAACTTGGCGTTTTTGAAAGCGGATTCAGATTAGTATTAAATTCCGGTGCGGATTCGGGACAAGAAGTTCCCCACATTCATATTCATCTTCTTGGCGGAAGAAAAATGAATTGGCCTCCGGGATGATTTACCTTTTCGCTAAGATTCCCTTATCGGAAATATCTTTTCGGTATTGCATTCCATCAAACTTGATTTTAGAAATAGCTTCGTAAGCTTTTTCTTTACAAAGTTTTAAATCACTTTTTTCAATAGAAGTTACTAAGCCAAGCACTCGTCCGCCATCAGTTACAATTTTCCCGTTCACTTCTTTCGTTCCAGCGTGAATTATGTGCGAACTTTCATATGGAAAATTCTCCAAGCCAAAAATTTCAATTCCCTTTTCAGAGCTATCGGGATAATTTCGTGAAGCTATTACTACGCAAATGGAAGTTCCATCTGAAATTTGAACCGCTTGTTTATTAATTTTGCCAATAGCAGCAGAATAAAGAAGTTGTAGAAAGTCTCCTTTGAGAAGTGGAAGCACTACTTGTGTTTCCGGGTCACCAAAACGGCAATTGAATTCAACAACTTTTGGTCCTTGAGCAGTTAGCATAATTCCACAATACAAGCAACCAACAAATTCAGAACCGGTTGATTTCATTGCTTCTAAAGTCGGTTTGATTATTTGCTTAGAAACAATTTTCAATTCCTCTCCGCCTACAAAGGGAGTTGGAGCATAAGCGCCCATTCCGCCGGTATTTTTACCAAGATCGCCGTCGTGAATTCTTTTATGATCTTGTGCCGCCGGTAATAGAATAAAATCAGTCCCATCAGTAATAGCAAAAATCGAAGCCTCTTGCCCGGTCATAAATTCTTCAACAACAACCTTGTTCCCGGCTGAACCAAATGAACAATTAATGAAACATTCTTTCAGAGCTTCTTTAGCATCTTCAAATGTATCGGCAATAATCACTCCCTTGCCGGCGGCGATACCATCCGCTTTAATTACTACCGGATATTTTGTTGCATGTAAATATGTTATGGCTTCATTATAATCTTCTTTTAAGAATACTTTGAACGCGGCTGTTGGTATGTTGCTCTTTTGCATTAATTGTTTTGCAAAAGATTTTTCTCCTTCAATTCTTGCCGCATTTCTGGAAGGACCGAAAACTACGAAACCGGCGCTACGAAGACTATCGGCTAATCCTTCCGTAAGAGGTTTTTCCGGACCAATCACAACAAGATCAATTTTCTTTTCGGAGCAGAAGCCAACAACAGCTTGATGGTTTGAGGAATCAATAGTAATATTTTGAGCTATGCTTTTTATTCCCGGATTACCTGGAATAACAAATAGTTCTTCCAAACCTGGACTTTCAGCAATCTTTAATGCCAAAGCATGTTCTCTCCCACCGGAACCAATAAGCGCTACTCTCATCATTCAGCTCTTAAGTAAAATTGAAATTCTTTCGTTAATTGTTCAGTAAGCATTCTTCTATCATGTTTAGTTACAAACTCTTCGTTAGGAACCGGCAACTTTTTGTTTTTAAATAAATTAAAGATTTCTATTATAGTTTCTTTAATATCTTTCACATAATCCGGGTAGGTTAGGAATGATGCCCCATATTCAATTAAAGAATTTCTTGCAGCGCCATCCGGCACACAACCTAAAATTGGTTTTCTTGTTCCAAAGTATTCAAAAAGTTTGCTGGTGGAGATTGTGTCAGCGTTCTGAATATTTCCAATCATCATCCAAAGAACATCAGTAGAAACCAAGTACTTAATTACTTCCGAATGCTCCAAGTAGCCATGTTCTTTCACGTATTCTGATAAATTCAACTCAAGAACAAGCTTTTTATTCTCGTCCCTTAGATGACCAATGAATTCAAGCTCTATTTGAGAAGCAATTTGCGGGTTCTCAATTGTTAGTTCTTTAAAAGCTCTCAATAAAAATTCCGGCGTTATATTCTCGTAGAAAATTCCGGAATAAGTTAACTTCATTTTAGTGGACGTACGCTTTACCAGTTCCGGATTTTCAAAATCTTGCGGATCAAAACCATGCGGCAAAATTATTACATCATCATAATCTAAGAAAGGATAAGTGAGAAGAATTTTTTCCTTAATCTTCCTATTGATTGCAACAACTTTATCAGCAACTCTTAAAGCACCGTATTCCAATTTCTTATGCTTATATCTGTGATAAGGTGTAACGTAAAATGCAAAATGATTACCGAGCCAGAGATCGCGGTAATCCACAAACAACGGAATCCCGAATTCCTTTTTGAGCTTTGCTGCCGATAGGAACTGTGAATATGGAGGAACTGAAACATATATGATGTCAAACTTTTCTTTGTTGAGAATTTCTTTTGCAGCTTTGTATGCCTTCTTCGACCATGAAATTTTATTATCGGGAATAAAGAAGGTCTTACTTAATCTTGACAAAAACTTCCGCATTAGCTCTTTAGGCATACTTACAGTTTTATATTTTGCTCCAAGTAATGAATTCACATCAAAAGCATCTGTGCGAACTATTTCTACTCCGGCTTCTTCAGCTTCTTTCAATAATGAAAGGTCGTGAGCATAGTAAGCAACATTTCCGGCTGTGATAACTGTTGGCTGCCAATTAAACTCACGCATGTATTTTGTGAATTTGAGTGTCCGCTGAACTCCACTTAAGCCCATTGGCGGATAATAATATGAGAGAACTAAAACTTTATACATATCTGAATAAATTAATGTTTTTGAGTAGTTTGGTAATTTGGCGCTTCTTCTGTTATCATTACATCGTGCGGGTGGCTCTCTCTTAAACCGGCATTAGAAATCTTTACAAACTTGGTTTTAGCCTTAAACTCCGCAATATTTTTCGCTCCACAATATCCCATAGCTGCTCTGAGTCCGCCAATAAATTGGTAAACAGTTTCAGCTAAAGTTCCTTTATAAGGAACTCTCCCCTCAATTCCTTCTGGAACCAGCTTCTTGATATCTTCTTCAACATCTTGGAAATATCTATCACTACTGCCTTGCTTCATTGCACCCAAAGAACCCATTCCTCTGTAAACTTTGAAACTTCTTCCTTCGAATAAGACTTTTTCGCCAGGTGTTTCATCACACCCAGCTAACATTCCGCCCATCATAACCGTATCCGCCCCGGCAGCAATCGCTTTTGCTACGTCGCCAGTTTGTTTAATTCCACCATCAGAAATAACAGGTATTTTTCCCTTAAGGGCATTTGCAACTTCTATAACGGCACTGATCTGAGGAACCCCGACACCGGCGACAATTCTTGTAGTACATATTGAACCGGCTCCAATTCCCACTTTCACAGCATCTACACCAATACTTTCCAATTCTAAAGCAGCTTCTTTTGTAACGATATTCCCAGCCACAATTTGAACATGTCTATATTTCTTTCGAATTTCCTTTACCGTTCTAAGGACGCCAGAAGAATGCCCGTGCGCTGTATCCAGAGCTAAAATATCTACATTCGATGCAACCAAAGCTTCAACTCTATCCATAGTATCATTGGTTACACCTACTGCTGCTCCAACACGTAAACGTCCAAGATTGTCTTTACAAGCAAAAGGAAATTTCTTTTTCTTTAAGATGTCCTTATAAGTTATAAGTCCTTTAATAATTCCCTTTTTATCAACTACCGGAAGCTTTTCTATTCTGTGCCGATGTAAAATCTTTTGAGCATCTTCCAATGTTGTTCCCAGAGAAGCAGTTACAAGGTTTTCTTTAGTCATCAATTTGTAAACAGGTAAATCTCTATTGGTCTCGAATCTAAGATCTCGGTTCGTTAAGATGCCAACAAGTTTCCCGTTGTTTTCAACAATTGGAATTCCCGAGATATGATACTTGGACATAAATTCTTCAGCTTCGCGGATAGTACGGTCTGGAGTTAAAGTTATAGGGTTTACTATCATGCCGCTTTCTGAACGCTTAACTTTGTCAACTTCGTCCGCTTGCTTCTCGATTGACATATTCTTGTGTATGATCCCGATTCCACCTTGGGCAGCCATAGCAATTGCCATTTGCGCCTCGGTAACAGTATCCATAGCAGCGCTTAGAAATGGAATATTCAATTTTATTTCGCGTGTGAGATAAGAAGAAATTTCTACATCCCTTGGCAAAATTGATGATCTGGCTGGAACAAGTAGTATATCATCAAAAGTGAGTCCTTCAAACCCAATCTTCTCTTTCATTTATATCTCCAAATAGTTATAAAAAAGACCACACAAGGTGGTCTCAAAGTTCTAATCGAACGCAGCAAAGCCAGTTATGTCTTCTCCAATTATGAGCGTATGCATCTCATGGGTACCTTCGTAAGTTTTTACAGATTCCAAATTGTTTGCGTGTCTCATAATCGGGTATTCATCCAGAATTCCATTCGCGCCAAGAATTTCACGGGCAACGCGCGCAATATCTAAAGCTTTTTCGCAGTTATTTCTTTTTGCCATAGAAACATGAGTGTGTTTGCACTGGTCTTTGTCTTTCAATCTTCCCATCTGAAGATTGAGTAACTGCGCTTTAGTAATCTCGGTAATCATATAAACCAATTTCTCCTGAGTCATTTGATAAGCTGCAATTGGTTTGCTGAATTGAACGCGAGATTTGGCGTATTCAAGAGCCGAATCATAGCAAGCCATCATTGAGCCCACAACGCCCCATGCAATGCCGTAACGGGCTTGTGTGAGACACATAAGAGGAGATTTTAACCCTTGAGTGTTAGGTAAAATGTTCTCTTCAGGAATAAATACATCTTGGAAAATGAGTTCGGAAGTAACCGAAGCCTTTAACGAATGCTTTCCTTTCATTTCCGGGGCTTCAAATCCTTTAGTTCCTTTTTCAACCAAGAAGCCGTGAACAACACCTTCCAATTTTGCCCAGACAACTGCTACATCTGCAACTGTACCATTTGTAATCCACATTTTTGCGCCATTGAGAAGATAACCTCCGTCAACTTTTTTTGCTTTCGTAATTAATCCACCGGGATTTGAACCATAATCGGGTTCGGTTAATCCAAAACATCCAAGTTTTTCACCAGTAGCTAATTTGGGAAGCCAATAATCTTTCTGCTTCTCACTTCCGAAAGTGTAAATAGGATACATAACTAAAGCACTCTGTACTGAAACGAAGCTTCTTAAACCGCTGTCTCCTCTCTCCAATTCTTGCATAGCCAGCCCGTAAGCAACGTTATTCATCTCAGGGCAGCCATACTTTTGTGGTAGAGTAATTCCAAATAAACCCATTTCACCAAGTTTAGAGACTAAGTGTTTTGGGAATTTTTCATCGTGGTAATACTTTTCGATAATTGGTAGGACTTCTGCATCAACATACTCTCTTACTGAATCGCGCACCATAATCTCATCTTCACTCAACAAGCTTTCTAAATTGTAATAATCGATTTTGTTCATGAGAGGCATGATATCACCGTTAATTGTGTACCCAAAAATAAAGAAGAGTGCCGTGAGAAAAAAATTAATCTTCTTGCAGAAGTTGAAGTTTTGCAATTACTTTTCGAATAAGATCGCTTTCATATCCTTTTCCGGCTAAAAACGAATATAGTTTAGCAGAGATTTTTCGCTCCTCTACTTCTTTTTTTCTGATTTGAGATAGTTTCTTCTGCGCAATCTCAACAGCATTTTCCAGGTATTTCTCTTGGTCAATATCTAACAAATTTTCCTTTATCAATTCCCGCTTGATGCCTTTCTTCATTAATTCGGCAGTAAGTTTGCCAACGCCTACTTTCTTCCTTTTGATTCTTTCAGATACAAATTGTTTAGCAAATTCTTCATCATTTAAATAATTCTTTTCTGCAAGATAAGTCAGTACTTTCTCGATGATTTCTTGCGGGTGTTTTTTCTTTTGAAGCTTTAGTTTTAGTTCTGAAGTGGAGTGTAACCGCAAGCCAAGAAATCTAAATGCGGAATCCCGGGCTTTAAGAAAACTGCTCTCGTATGAGAGCAGTTCAATTTTCTTTTCATCTATTTCTTGACCTTTCCAAAGTCCATAATCAACCACTATCCTGTAATCAAGATTTTGAAAAGTGCCATCATCAAACGCTACAATTACATCATTGCCTTTTTTTTGAAAGCCGGCAATTGTCATTTTGTCTTTTTAGTTTTTGTTTCAACTTCCTCTTTGATAACAGGTTTTACTTCATCTTTAATCATTCCAAGTGACACCTTAACATCTCTTTCTAAAGAAGAGAAAAGGTTTTCATCTTCAATCATTTTTTGTCTTAATTGGTCTCTACCCTGGAAACGATCTTCCTTATAAGTAAACCAGGCGCCGCTCTTTTTCAAAATATCTCGAGATGTAGCCAAATCAATTATATCTCCGGCTTTGCTAATTCCCTCGTTATAAAGAATATCAAATTCAACTTCCTTAAATGGAGGAGCTACTTTGCTTTTAGCAATTTTCACTTTAGTTCTGTTACCGATAACATTTGCCCCATCTTTGATTGCCGCGATTCTTCTTATGTCCAAACGTAAAGAAGCGTAAAACTTTAGCGCATTACCGCCTGTAGTTGTTTCGGGATTTCCGAACATCACACCAATTTTCATTCTGAGCTGATTAATAAAAATTACGCAAGTTTTGGATTTACTAATAGCACCGGTAATTTTACGAAGAGCTTGACTCATCAAGCGGGCTTGCATTGCCATTTGCGGGTCGCCCATATCCCCTTCTATTTCTGAGCGTGGGACTAATGCCGCTACAGAATCCACAACGATAATATCCAATGCATTGCTTCTTACAAGTGTATCTACAATTTCTAAAGCTTGCTCGCCAAAATCCGGCTGAGATAGTAAAAGGTTAGTTGTATCAACACCTAGACGCTTTGCGTAGTTAGCATCCAAAGCATGTTCAGCATCAACAAAAGCAGCCAAACCGCCTTTCTTTTGAGCTTCTGCAATTATATGTAAGCAAAGTGTAGTTTTGCCGGAGGATTCCGGTCCGTAAATTTCTACAACTCTGCCGCGAGGAACGCCGCCAATTCCCAAAGCATAATCGAGTGAAAGAGAACCGGTTGGAATTGATTCTACTGGAGCTATTACTCCAGCGCCCAGCTTCATAATGGTACCTTTTCCAAATTGCTTCTCGATATTACTTATTGTGTCATCAAGAATTTTTAATCTTTGATCTTTGTCAGCTGACATAATTTCTCCATTTTATTTTTCAATTAGAAAACTTTTTAATTCAGAATAAACCGATCCGGTTTGTTTTAATTCACTTTGAAATAAAGAAACTTTCTTAGCATTAAAACTAAGAGATGGAAGATTAACTTCCAGTAAGTTTAAGATTTTCTCTGTGTTCTCGCCGCCCCGGAATCTGAGTAATGTAACGTGAGGCTTAAATTTCCTTTCCTCTTTGGGATAGCCAAATTTACAAAATGATTCTTCAATCTCATCCACAAAATTTGAGAGCCATTTGCTCTCTTTCATACCAACCCATAGAATTTTGGGATCGCCTCCACGCCTAAAAACGCCAAACTTATTTAGCTCTAATTTGAATGGCTTTGTTTTCTTAACAAGTAGTTCCAATTCTTGGCTAATCTGTTCTACAAGTAAATCCTTTGTATCTCCAAGAAACTTAATAGTGATATGTAGTTTCTCCTTCGGTTCCCAACGAATGCTATTTTCACCGCCAAAAATTTTGTCTCTTTCGGAAAGAACAACAGAAATTACATCTTCAGGAATTTCAAGCGCGACGAAAAGTCTAATCATCGTAAGGAATTCCCAAAAGATTTCTGCGAAGCATTTCCAGCGCAGCTTGAGACGCACGGTCTTTATTCAATAATCTATCATCGCCAAAACGAAATTCTTTTGCTGTGCAAATCTTATCATCGCACAAACCGATATATACCAACCCAACAGGCTTTGTTTCTGTTGCGCCGGTAGGACCAAGAATTCCCGTTACGCCAATTCCAATATCGCATCCGCTTACCGCTTTGATTCCCTCAGCCATTTGCCTTACTACTTCCAAGCTAACTGCACCATTTTTCTGGATTGAATCTTCGCTCACATGAAGAATTTCTACTTTTGCAGCGTTGCTATAAGTTATAACGCCTCGTTCAAAAAACTGACTGCTGCCGCTAATATTAGTTATACGATTGGATATTAATCCACCGGTACACGATTCTGCTATCGCAAGTTTCAATCCCCTATCTATTAAAAGTCTTGCAACAACTTCTTCAAGTGTATCTTCTTCTTTTCCGTAAATATATCTTCCAACTAAAGCACGAATCTTCTGCTCAATTTCGTCTAATTTATTCTGAGCAGCTTCCTCGGTTTCACCTTCAACAGTTAATCTCATCCTAACGCCAAATTGATTTGGCAGAAAAGCCATTTTATTGCCTTCGAGCAGTTCGTCAATATTTCCAAGTCTATCGAATAGCATTGATTCCGGAATTCCGGTGACGAGAAGATTTTTACGGACAAATATTTTTTTCTTTTCAATTTTGGCTTCTAAACGAGGAAGAACAAAAGTCTCCATCATCCCTTTCATTTCGATTGGTACGCCCGGCATTGCAATAAAAATTTTATCGTCTTTTTCAATCCACATTCCAGGTGCGGTACCGCGAGGATTTCTGATCGGGGTACAAATTTGCGGCACAAACGCTTGATCTTCATTCGTTTTGGTTAAAGTTCTTCCTCGAACTTCGAAAAATTTTTTGATATCATTTAATACATCTTCATCAACAACTAACTGCGTTTTGAAAAAATCCACAATGCACTTTCTTGTAATATCGTCATGAGTAGGACCCAAACCGCCGGTAACGAGAACAAGGTCGTAAGCATCTGTAACACGCTTAAACTCTTGCATAATCTGCCGCTGCTCATCACCAACTACGCTTGTACCGTGAACATCCACTTGAATATTTGTTAAGCGTTCACCAATCCACGCGGCGTTGGAATTAACAACCTGCCCGATTAGAATTTCGTCCCCGATTGTAATAATGTGTGCTCTCATTTCTTTTATTAGCCTACAATCTTGTTGAAGTAAAATATTATTAGTTGAAGCAAGATAAACGAATATATTCCCGCCATGATGTCGTCCAAAATAACGCCCCAACCATTTTTAACAGATTCCAATTTACGCGCCGGAAACGGTTTGATTATATCTAACGCGCGCCAAATTAAAAAACCAAGCAACATCCACCATATTTTTTTAGGAATGAACAGCAGTGTAATCCACATCCCGATTACTTCATCGTTAGTATATTCTTTTGGATCCTCGCCGTAAACTGCTTCAAACTTTCTCGCGATTGGCAACCCAATTAGAATAAAAAGAGTTATAAAGAAAATCATTATAGATGGATTTTCGAAACCGGGAATTAAATAAATAACCAATCCGGCTAAACTGCCAAATGTGCCACTCGCTTTTTTAACATAGCCGGTGTAGAAACCGGAACCAATCAATTTTTCGAAAAAATTAATTTGCACGTGTAAATAGAGCCTTAATTAAAAATCTGTTGCTGAATAAATATGTAATTCCGGTAATTAAAGTAAATAATGTAACTGCAAGCATAATCCAGAATATCAATTCTTGATTAAGCAGCGACTCAAATAGCGAAGCATAATTTTGATTCAACGACGGGACAGTTCTTAACGTGTAAAGGATCAGTAAATAATAGAGGAAGAACATTTGTGAAAAGGTTTTCCATTTAGCAAGGTTGCTGGTAGTAAATGAAACTTTTCTATAATCTGCATAAGCACGCAAAAGTGTGATTAGAAAATCGCGAACTACAATAACCAGCACCATCCAAAATTCAAGAATGCCTAAAGAAACAAAACCGAAGAAAGCGGTTGAGGTTAGAATCTTATCTGCAAGCGGGTCCATAAATTTTCCCCACTCAGTAATGTAATTGAATTTACGCGCAAGCCAGCCATCGTACCAATCAGTTAATGCCGCCGCCAAGAAAACGCCCAGCGATATTTGAATCAACAGCGGATCATCACTCAAAAAGAGCACAATAAATATTGGTGTAAGAATGATTCTTAAAACAGTTAGCTGATTTGGCAGAAGCATTTAATTGCGCGCTCTTTGTTCAGAAAGTTGTTTGAGATAACTAAAATCATAAATACCTGTATTGTGATCATCACCCCAGATTACTCCGATAGCATAATTTCCAACTGATTGAACACTCTTCAATGTTAGTTGCTGTTCAGAATAAATTGGCACATAAGAACTGCTTTCAGTTTCTTTTTCTGCTGCGCAAACTGCGCAAGGACATTGCCTGCGCAAGTTTGCTAACATAATTTCACTTGTTGAACTGTCATCCCACAAAATCTGAAGATACTTTTTCTCCTTTACTTTGATACGCGCGGGTTGCATTAAGCTACTGTTTCTCCGGTTAATTTAAAGAGAGCTTCATCATATTTTTTAGCTGTGTTAAGAATTACATCTTCAGGTAACGCTGGAGCTGGTGGTCTCTTGTTAAAGTTTATCGAAAGCAAATAATCGCGCACATATTGCTTATCGTAACTGTTTTGCGCTCTTCCCTTTTCATATTCTGCAAGAGGCCAAAAGCGTGAGGAATCCGGCGTAAGTAACTCATCAATGAGAATAATCTTCCCGTCGAAATAACCAAACTCCATTTTGGTGTCGGCTATTATTATTCCTTTAGTAAGCGCAAACTCGGAAGCTTTCTTGTAAATATTAATTGCAGTTTTCTTTATGAACTCAAAAGCATCCTTGCCGATTATATTAACCGCCTGTGCTTCGTTAATATTTTCATCGTGAACTCCAACTTCTGCTTTTGTAGAAGGTGTAAAAATCGGTTCAGGCAATTTTTCCGATTCGACCAATCCTTTAGGCAATCCTATTCCGCAAATATTTCCACTTTTCTTATAGTCATTCCATCCGGTTCCGGAAATATAACCGCGCACAATACATTCAATAGGAATGAGCTCTGCCTTCTTTACCAGCATAGAGCGACCGGAAATAATTGCTCTGTACTGCTTACAAACCTCAGGATAATCATCAACGTTAGCAGAAACCAAATGGTTCTCAACAAGTTCCTTCATGTGATCGAACCAAAAACAAGAAATTTGGTTAAGTACTTTACCCTTATTGGGTATTCCGTCATTCATGATTACATCGAAAGCCGAAAGACGGTCCGAAGAGACAATCAAATAGTACTCACCAATATCATAAACATCGCGGACCTTACCTTGCTTAAAGAGTTTTAAGTCCGGTAGGTTTAATGTAGTAATTGTAGAATTCATTGTGCTCACTTTTTTGTTTGATCAAATATAATTGATTTTCTACAGCGATAATAGAGATTTGAAAATCAAATAAAAAACGGCTATAACGACATAATCTTATGTGATTTCAGCTCTTTATCCATTTTTTTTGAACCAACACAAATCTTCTCAAGCAATTCCCAATATTTCTTGCTGTGGTTCTTCACTATAGTATGAGCTAATTCGTGCAGCAAAACATAATCTATTAAGTGATCGGGCAAACGCATTAAATGTATTGTTAGATTTATATTATTTCTGCCGCTACAACTTCCCCATCGGCTCTTCATGTTTTTGATTGCCACATTGCAGTAAGAAAGACCGAACTCCTTTGCCAATTCACTCAATCTTGCCGGCAAATATTCTGCTCCTTCTTTCTTTAATGCTATCAAGATTCCCTTATTAACCGCTGCACGGACTTCCTTTGAGTCTTGAGTTAATTCTGAATTGTACTTCACAAGAATAGTACCTTGTTGCACTCTTACTTTTACTCCTGTAATAGTTGTCTCTTCTAATATGAGCTGGTGTTTCTTTGTAACAAAGCCGGAAGTCGGATTGCGTTCACTTTGATTGACGAACTCATTCACTTTTTTAAGATTTGCAGCAATCCATTCCCGCTTGTGCCGGGCAAATCTTTCAGCTTCAAAATAAGATGCGTATTTAGGAATTGTAATTCTCACACCACGATGAGGTCTGATTGAAATGGTAATTTTTCTGGCGAGAGAACTTTTGTAAATCTTTATTTCAACTTCATCAAGAAGAAATGTTTTCATTTTACAAAAGTTTAATAAGAAAATGATAAGGAAAAAGATTAATTGGCTTCTTCTGCCGGATTATCGTTTTGGCAAACATTGCATCTGCAGTTTTCATAGATCTCTTCATAGTCATAATCAATCGAGAGTTCCGAACCAGCTTTAATATCATATTCAGCAATTAAGAAGAGTGAATGCTCATCTCTATCATCAACGTAGCAGTTAGGTTCACAAACATGGTTTATATTGCGAAGTAATGGATTATTTGATGTATCTATGTAGTTATCTCCATTCCAGAAGATGTAAACATTTTCTTCCTCTTCCTCGCGGCGTTCGCATTCCGCGCCGTCAATCACTTCACCTTCAATTACGCAAATGATTTTACCTTCTGCGATATCTTTTGTTGTGAATAGTCCTTTCCCGTGTAACTCGGATTCGCGTGCTTCGAGATAATCTATGTAATATGGATAAGCTTGGTTCATTTTATTCTGTTTGAAGTTTAGAAATGAAGAAGGGATGATTTCTCATCCCTTCTTTGTGGGCAGAGACGGAATTGAACCGCCGACACAAGGATTTTCAGTCCTTTGCTCTACCGACTGAGCTATCTGCCCAAAAATCGTGCGGACAAAAATAAATATTTTATTCTTATCCGCAAATTTTTTCTCAAAAAAGTTACATCACCAGCGCCATTACTGCTTTTTGAACGTGTAGTCTGTTCTCGGCTTCATCAAAGATAACACTATTTGGTGAATCGCATACTTCATCTACAACTTCATCGCCTCTGTGAGCCGGCAAGCAGTGCATAAATAAGTAATCCTCTTTAGCGTTCTTCACCAATTCCGGATTTACTTGATACTTCATAAACTTCTTCTTGCGGTCGGCAGCTTCCTTTTCTTGTCCCATGCTTGCCCAAACATCAGTATAAATTATATCTGCATCCTTAACAGCAGCAATCGGGTCTTCAAGGATTTCAATTTTGCTTCCCATGTACTTAGCGTTTTCTTGTGATTCTTTCACCACAAAATCTGCCGGCATATAACCGGATGGAGATGCAATTGCTATATCCATTCCAACTTTTGAACAGCCATGTAATAAGCTGTGCGCCATATTATTTCCGTCGCCAATGTATGCAAGTTTTAAACCGCGCAGTGTTCTTCTCTTCTCAAGAACAGTGAACAAATCGCACAAAACTTGGCAAGGATGATGCAAATCTGTTAATCCGTTTATAACCGGGATTGAGCCATGCTTCGCTAAATCAATTACATCTTGATGATCGAACGTACGAATCATTATGCCATCCAAATATCTCGAAAGGACCTTTGCTGTATCGGAAACACTTTCGCTCTTTTTCAATTGTAAATCATTCTGGTTGAAATACAAACCGGTGCCGCCTAATTCATAAATACCAACTTCGAACGAAACACGTGTTCTGGTAGAAGGCTTAGAGAAAATCATACCCAACTTCTTTCCTTCCAATACGTGGTGCTTTCTTCCTATCAAACGATCTTGCTTTAGCTCTGCGCTCAAATCAAATATCTGATAAATCTCTTCTAATGATAAGTGATGAATCTCGATTAAACTCTTTCCTCTCATATTAACTGCCATAATACACCTACTTTTGATTATTAATAATTTATTTCATTAAAACATTTTTTCGTAATCTGTTTGCTGTTTCTCTTTTGGAATCCAGTAACTCTGTTTTCCGTCTTTGAATTTTACACTTAAAAATTGCTTCCCAAAAACTTTCGCTATTAATCCAATTGGAGCTAAAATAAAATAAAACAAAATGAAAAGAATAACCCTCGACATTATCCAGCCGAGAAAGAAAGCTAATCCCATCCAGAAACGGTAAACGATTTTCATTTCTTCGCTGTTAGCTCTAACCAGTCCGCCGAAAATTAATAAAACTCCGCCAACCAGAAATATGATTCTTGTACTTTGCCAGACGTCTTTCCAGAATAACAGAATTGCTAATAGCGTAAATACTCCACCAACTACCAAACCAAACTTCTTCACAGATTTTGGCGACACATCTAAAGCTTTTATTTCGCTGAATACGTCTTTAATCAAGCTCATACTTCTGCTTCCAATCTATGGAATCATGAAATTCCGGTTGCTCTTCTTTATAAAGGATATAATTACCAAGAGTAAGAACATCTATCTCTGTGCGCATAAAACACTTATAGGCATCAAGCGGAGACTCTACAATGGGTTCTCCCCGGACATTGAATGAAGTGTTAACAATAACCGGGCAGCCGGTTTTCTCGTAAAACTTTTCGATGAGCCGATGATACAAAGGATTATCATCCTTGTGTACTGTTTGAACACGCGCGGAGTAGTCCACGTGAGTTACTGCCGGAATTTCCGAACGAACGATGTTAAGCTTTTCAATTCCCCATAACTGCTTTTCTTCATCCGTCATCTCACGCTGTTTTTCTTTCTTAACATCGGCAACAATTAGCATGTAAGGACTTTCACTATCCAACTCAAACCACTCAGACACTTTTTCGGCGAGTACTGTTGGAGCAAACGGACGAAAACTTTCTCTGTACTTTATTTTAAGATTCATTTTCTTCTGCATTTCGGAATTGCGTGCGTCACCAATAATTGATCTTGCGCCAAGCGCACGTGGGCCAAATTCCATTCTTCCTTCAAACCAGCCTATTATTTTTCCATCATCAATTAGATTTGAAATCTGTGTAACCAATTCTTCGCTGGTCACTTTATGAGCCGGAATTTTGTAAATGCTCAAGAATTCTTTTACTTCTTCATCAGAATATTCTGTTCCGTAGTAAGACCCTTTTTGTAAATCTCTACCGCTTTTCTGTTGTAGCGGTTGGTCAAAATAATGATGATAGACGGCGAATGCGGCGCCGAGCGCCCCGCCGGCATCTCCAGCAGCTGGCTGAATCCAAATATCATCAAAAATATTTTCTCTAAGGAGTTTTCCATTTCCAACACAGTTTAATGCTACACCGCCGGCGAGGCATAAATATTTTTCATTGGTAGCTTTCTTTACATGGCGCGCCATACGAATCATAATTTCTTCTGTTACATCTTGAAGCGAGCGTGCTATATCCATTTCCCTTTGAGTTAACAATGATTCCGGCTTGCGAGCCGGCCCATCGAAGAGTGAATCCATCTTCGAGTTTGTCATCGTTAAACCGGTATTGTAATTAAAGTACTCCATATTCATCTGAAACGAACCGTCTTCTTTTAAGTCAACCAAGTTTTCGAAGATGGTTTTAACATACTTTGGCTCTCCATACGGAGCTAACCCCATTACTTTATATTCACCTGAGTTAACTTTGAAGCCGGTAAAATATGTTAGCGCTGAGTATAAAAGTCCAAGTGAATGTGGATAATGAAGTTCCGAGAGAATCTGGATTTTATTCCCGCTTCCTACTCCATAAGAAGAAGTTGCCCACTCGCCTACTCCATCAATTGTTAAAAATGCTGCTTGGTTAAATGGAGAAGGATAAAACGCAGAAGCCGCGTGAGATTCATGATGTTCCGGAAAGAGAATTTTTCCTTCATACTTTAGTTCTTTAGCAATGCCATCTTGCATCCAAAGTTTTTCTTTAAGCCATAAAGGCATCGCCATCAAAAATGATTTTAAGCCTCTGCCAGGATAACTTAAATATGTTTCAAGCAGCCGATTGAACTTGATAATTGGCTTATCGTAAAAAGCTACTGCATCAAGCTGATTAACTTTTATTCCCGCGTATTGGAGACAAAACGCAACCGCATTTTTCGGAAAGTTGTGATCATGTTTAATACGAGTAAAGCGCTCTTCCTGTGCAGCAGCAAAGATTTCTCCATCCTTCAACAGACATGCTGCCGAATCGTGATAGTAAGCCGATATACCAAGAATGTATTTACTCATTTTTTCCAATTAGAGATAAAAAAAGTCGCTCCCAAATGAGAGCGACACAAAATTAAAGCATTTCACAATTCTAAAAAACTAATTCATCGTAATTCTTGTACCGCAATTTTCTTTTGTCAGCTCTTCTTCGCAAGTGATGATTGCTTCCTTACCGCCATTTTCTACAAAATTTATTGCGGCTAAGATTTTAGGTCCCATACTTCCGGCTGCAAACTCTCCGGCTTCGGCATATTTCTTAGCTTCTGCTACCGTTAGATGATCCAGCTGAACTTGATTTGGTTTGTTGTAATTCAAACACGCTTTTGGTACATCTGTGATTATGTAAAAGCGGTCTGCCTTTACTTCTTTTGCGAGAACAGCAGAAGCTAAATCTTTATCAATAACAGCTTCAATAGCTTCAAGATAACCGGTATCGCTGTGCCAGTAAACCGGAATTCCGCCACCACCAGCACCAATTACTATGTGACCTTTTTCAACAAGATCGCTAATCACTTCATTGTTCATAACCTCGATAGGTTTCGGCGATGCAACCACTCTGCGCCAGCCACGCTTGCGTGCATCTTCTTTAAACACCCAATCGTTTGCTTTTGCAAGTAGTTCAGCTTCTTCTTTAATGTAGTATGGTCCAATAGGCTTTGTTGGATTTTGAAATGCCGGATCCTCTATATCAACAAGAACTTCGGTGATTACAGCAACAACATTCTTCTTAACCTTTGCATTGTTAAGAGCGTTACGCATTTGCCGTTCAATCATGTAACCGATCCCACCTTGTGAATCGGCTACACAAATATCTAACGGCATCTTTGGAATTTTATACTCTTTGAATCCAGCCTCAGTGCGAAGCATTATATTCCCAACTTGAGGACCATTTCCGTGTGTAATAATTAACTCAAATCCTTCTTTCAAAAGATGAATTAACTGCTCGCACGTTTCAAGAGTATTTTTTTCTTGCTGCTCAATCGTACCGACTTCATTTGACCGCAGTAACGCATTTCCACCGAAAGCAACTACTGCTATCTTTTTCATAGAAGACCTTTTTCTTTGAGAATAGTTTTAAGAGTTACTTCACCAATCTCTTCTAATTCATACATTACACGAGTAGAAGGTTTGTTAATCTTCAGAATTCTTCCAAGATCAATTGGAGTCCCAATAATTACCGAATCACATTCCGTATTGTTGATAGTATCTTCAAGGTCTTTCCTTTGATCATCGCCATATCCCATTGCCGGAAGCAGTACGCCAATATTCGGGTACTTCTGATATGTAGCAGTTATAGATGCAACTGTGTAAGGTCTTGGATCAACTATTTCTTTTGCACCAAGTCTCTGAGCCGCAACTGTACCGGCGCCATATTTCATTTCGCCGTGAGTTAATGTTGGTCCGTCTTCAACAACCAGAACTCGTTTACCTTTTATCATTTCCGGGCTATCTACAGTTAAAGGTGAATTTGCATCTATCACAATTGCTGTTGGATTAACAGCTTTAACATTTTTGTGAACTTCCTCAATTCCCTCTACGGAAGCAGAATCAACTTTATTAACAACTACAACATCAGCCATTCTTAAGCTTGTGTTGCCGGGATAGTAGCGCATTTCATGCCCCGGTCTGTGAGGATCAACTACAGTAACAGTAACATCCGGTTTATAGAATGACATATCATTATTGCCGCCATCCCAAAGAATAACATCTGCTTCTTTTTCGGCTTCGCGTAAGATAGCTTCGTAGTCCACTCCGGCATAAATAACTCCACCGCGGGCAACGTGGGGCTCGTACTCTTCTATTTCTTCAATAGTGCATTCGTGCGTTTTCAAATCTTCCAAAGTTGCAAAGCGCTGAACTTTTTGTTTTACTAAATCACCGTAAGGCATTGGATGACGAACAGCTACAACTTTCTTTCCGGCTTCTTCAAGCAGCTTTACAATTCTTCTTGAAGTTTGAGATTTGCCGCAGCCGGTTCTAACTGCAAGAACCGCAATTACCGGCTTAGTACTTTTAATCATTGTCTCTTCACCGCCGAGTAAACGGAACGAAACTCCGGCAGCATTAACTATTGATGCTTTTGTCATTACATATTCAAATGGTACATCTGAGTAGGAAAACACAACTTCGTGAACATTCAACTTGTGTATTAAATCAACAAGTTCTTTCTCTTCGTAAATATTAATTCCGTTAGGATATAATTTTCCCGCCAATTCCGAAGGATAAACTCTTCCTTCAATGTTTGGAATCTGAGTAGCTGTGAACGCAACAACATTGTAATTCTCGTTATCTCTAAAGAATACATTGAAGTTGTGGAAATCACGTCCTGCTGCACCCATAATAAGGACGTTACTTTTTGCCATGACTCACCTCGTTTTGTTTATTCAACTGTGACGCTCTTTGCCAAATTTCTTGGCTGGTCAACATTTAGTCCTTTCTTTACCGCAATGTGATAAGCTAACAATTGCAGTGGTATAACTGTCAGAATCGGCATTAACATACTGTGTGTTTGGGGAACCCTAATTACATGATCTACCATTTTCTCAATCTGGTCATCATCTTCACTAATGATTGCAAGAATTCTCCCCTTTCTTGCGCGTACTTCTTGAATATTGCTTACAACTTTATCGTATGTATAATCCTTCGTAGCTATAAACACTACCGGCATATTATCATCTATTAAAGCAATAGGTCCATGTTTCATTTCAGCAGCCGGATAACCTTCCGCGTGTATGTAAGAAATTTCTTTTAACTTTAGTGCGCCTTCCAACGCAACCGGGAAATTGTAACCACGACCGAGATATAAAAAATTTTTCGAATCAACATATTGTTCGGCAATCTTCTCGATGATTTCATTTTGTTTAAGAATTGTTTCGATTTTCTTCGTCAGATTTTGCATCTCGCAAATAATTTCTTGTCCTTGTTGAAGGCTAAGAGATTTTGACCGAGCTATTAAAAGAGTTATAAGAGAGAATACAACAAGCTGTGCCGTAAACGCTTTTGTTGAAGCAACGCCAATTTCCGGTCCGGCATGAATATAAACGCCGGCGTGGCTCTCGCGCGCAATGGAGCTGCCTACAACATTACAAACTCCGAGACAAAGCGCACCTTTCTTTTTAGCCTCTTTAAGTGCAGCTAAAGTATCGGCAGTTTCACCGCTTTGCGAAATGAAAATAACAGTATCATCTTTGGTGATGATAGGATTTCTATATCTAAACTCGGAAGCATAATCTACTTCTGTAGGAATTCCGGTATATTGTTCAAGCATATACTCACCAACCAAACCGGCATGCCAAGATGTACCACAAGCAGAAATAATTATCCGTCTTGAATTCAGAATTCTTTCCTCAAAACCTTGCAAGCCGCCAAGCTTAGAAATGCCTTCATCGAAAACTAATCTTCCGCGCATCGAGTTGAATATGGAACCGGGCTGATCCATAATTTCTTTCAGCATGAAATGGGGATAACCGCCTTTAGTTATATCATCAATTCCAACTTCAACCTGGTTAATCTCTTTTATAATATCTTCATCAAGAATTGTTTTTGTTTTGAAGGAGTTTGCGGTGATTTCAGCTATCTCCCCATCTTCTAAATACACAACTTGCTTTGTATATGCGATCAAAGCCGTTACATCCGAAGCAATATAATTTTCATTTTCACCAATACCGATTACAAGCGGCGAACCTTTCTTTGCTACAACAATCTTATCCTTCTCACCATTATATATCACAGCAATACCGTAGGTGCCTTCTACCTCATTAAGTGCATAACGTACCGCATGAAAAAGCGAGTTTTTTAGTTTGAGATAATGATCTATAAGGTGAGCAAGAACTTCCGTATCGGTCTCACTAACAAATTGGTAGCCCTCTACTTCCAGACCTTTTTTGAGAGAGAGATAGTTTTCAATAATTCCGTTGTGGATGAGAAACAAAGTTTTTTCTTTATTAACATGCGGATGTGCATTTATAACGCTGGGTTCGCCGTGTGTAGCCCAGCGAGTATGTCCTATCCCTAAACTTGACTGTATATTTTTTTGGTGAACAAGCTTTTCTAATTCAGCAACCTTGCCCTTATTCTTAATTACTTCGCAATGATCGGAATTTATTAATCCCAATCCGGCTGAATCGTAACCTCTATATTCTAAACGTTTTAATCCTTCGATTAAAATAGGCACACAGTTTTTTGCACCAATGTATCCAACTATGCCGCACATAGTTTCTCCTTTGATATGTTAAAAAAGAAATGTAACCCGCTGGATTAGTGATCCGGACACGGGCGAAGTAAGAGAGGTATCAACTTGCGATAGCAGAAGTTCCTTAATGAAGAATAGTAACTTTGGTTCATATTAATTTTGTTGCCTTAATTACATACGCAATTTCAAAAAAAAATACAGATTAAGCAAGGAAGATTTCCCCCTTTGTACGCATTAAGGATTCTTCTAAATCTTTGCCTTCTGAGAACCGTCAACCTCAGTCAGTAACTAAGACTGATGCTCTATCCATTTGGGTTACGGCAAATATTAATTACTTCTCACGCGAATATATGCTTGAGAACTTCCATCAGTTTATCGCGAAGCAACGGCTTTGAAATAAAATCTGTAAATCCGGCAGCTATGAAACTATCTCTCGCATCCGGCTGAACATAAGCCGTAGAAGCAATAATCGGAATATCTTTATAACCCGGCATTTTTTGAATTATACGCAGAGCATCAAGTCCGTTGTACTCACCTTGCAAATTGATATCCATTACAATAAAATCAAATTTTTTCGTTTTCAGAAGCGGTAATGCAGATTCAAAACTAACGGCAAACTCTATAGATTTTAGATCTTTCATTTGGACTCTAAACAGCATTTGAGAATCGAGCTGGTCTTCCAGGTAAAGGCAATTTAGATTGGAAACCTCCAATGGTTTACTTTGCTCTTGAGGTGGTTTAGCAGCGACCGGCTCGGGTTTAATTGTAGGAACTATTTCAATTTTTTTCTGAAGTTTAGAAACCGGAACTTCTTTTTGATCAGCTGCTTCAACTTCAGCGTTTAGAGATTCGCCAATTACAAACTTCAACGGAAATAGTAAGGCAAATTCTACAGTCTCACCGCCCTTTGTAATTGCTTCTTTTCTAACAGAAAGCAATTCAATTAATTTCTTGGCAAGTTTTACAGAAAATCTTGAGAAGCCGTAATTTCTGCGGGAAACATTTTCGTCATCTGATAAAATATCACTTAATGCCTTTGCTAAAAATTGCGAAATGCCGCTCGCATTATCTTTAATCCCAACTGCACAGTATTTTTCATCGTAAACCGATGCTGATAAATAGACTGATTTCTCTTTCGTGATCTGAATAGCGAACTTCAAGAACAAGCTTAACAGATAAACGAACTTTTGTTTATCTGTTTCAACTGCTAAAGAAGAAGATATTTTGCCGTAACTCAATTCAATTTTCTTGCTTTCGGCAGCTTTCTTCGTCTGTTCTTTTAACTCGTTAAGCAAATCAACAAACTTTATTTCTTCCGGACGAAACTTGATTACTTTCTGCTCGAGTGTAGAATACTCAACTGCATTATCCATAATCTGCAGAAGCAGTTTCTGATTCTCTTTAATTATCTCAATTGCTTCTTTCTGTTCATCGTTAGGCACTTCTATGCTTTCGCCAAGTTCTTGTGTAAATCCAAGAATCACATTGATTGGAGTTAGAATTTCATGGAACATGTTTGATAGAAACGAAGCATCAATTTTATCAGCCGTATCTTCTTGCATGTGCTGCAAATCTTTGCCCGGCGCTTGTTCCTCTACCAATTTCACTATGAAACTGAAGGAATCAATTTCGCCGGCGTAATTTTTTATCGGTGTGGCTACTAAAGTTGCTTTATGAAAACTTCCGGATGGTTTCTTAAACTCTACTTCCGACGACATTGTTTTGAATAGTCCGGAATGGAAAACATTCCTATTTATGTTTGCCCGATCATCATCACTTAATAACGAAATTAATGGACGGGTCTCTAACTCTCTCTTTGGGTAGCCAAGTTTTCTAACTGCAACTTCGTTTACCTCTTTTATGAATCCGTCTTTGTCGGTAGAAATTAATACTTCCGAAGTATTTTCATAAAGCGATTCAAGCAGCTGCTGTTTCTTCTTTGCTTCTATATTCTCACTAACATTACGTACAAGATTTAGATGAGCTTTTCTATCCTTAATCTCAATTGAAGTCCTTCTTAACTCAACGAAAACCGAAGTGCCATCACTCTTTTTATGCCTCCAGGGTCCGCTGAATGATCCGGAAGGTACTTTGCTATCAGAGGTTTCAATAAGAGTTTGAATGTCTTCAGGCGCGTATAAATCGGTTAAATCCATATTAAGAAAATCTGCACGCTTGTACCCATAAAGTTTTAGAGCTTGGTTATTAACCTCAAGGAAGCGCAAATTTTCAATATCATATACAAACATTGCTTCCGGCGAATGCTCTATCAGTGCATCATACATATTAGCTTTAACTTCAAGCTGAGAATCTTTTTCTTCTCTTGGCACAATAACAACTTGAATTAACTCTTCCAGTTTATTGTTTATACGAAGTAATTTAACATCGCAGCTAAGATTGCCTCTATCCTTAAACACAAATGGGAATGTAGTTTCGCCCGTAATACTTTTATCGCTGCGCATTTTATCAACTTGCGCTATGAAATCTTTTTCAAAAAGTTTTGAAGCTTCTTGTCCCTCAAGATTTATCTGCTCGCCAAGAGATAGTAGCTTCAACAACTCGACGGAATGAGAAACAAACTTGTTCTCTTCATTAAGTACACAAATTGGGAGAGGGATTGTTTTATAATTAATATTAGGTGTTACTTCCCTAACAATCGTTTTCTCAACCGGTTCAACTCTTGAGAATCCGATTATTGCTACTACATTATTATCCAAATCTGAAAGTGGAAATTCTACAATAGAAACTCCGCTAAAAACTCCGCCAATGCCGGCACCAGAGATGTTTTCTATAAGTATAGCGTTTGTTGTAGCTTTAACGTAGGAATCCAAAGTTTCATAAATATCTGAAAGATATTTAGGTAGAACTTCAGCTTCGCTTTTATTTTCAAGTTGATTTGTTTTATAGCCAAGGACTGTAGCGTACTTCTCATTTGCCAAAACCAATTTGCCTTCAACATCTTTGAGCCAAAAGAAATCGTCTATCTCATTAATATCCTTTTGGATTTTTGCCTTTTCGATGAAAGAGAACGGGAACGAGAGTTTAATTCGTTCTATCACAGAAGATATTTTGGAATCTACAGATAGCTTTTCAATTTCTGCCGAAGCAACTCTGAATTTCTTCAACTCAGAACTTTGAGATTGGGGCAAAGCCGAGTTGAACAAAATGTTGTAGTAAATATTGTTCTCACTCTTCATTGGAGTGATTGTAAGCTCGAAAGACTGGACACCATCGCGAGTAGTAATATCAAGTTTCTCAACAACAGTATTACCGGAGAGTTTTGCTTCATTAAAAAGTTTTGATAAAAGTGCGGATTCTTCGGTTTTAAAATGTTCTAAAAAACTTGTGTGAGCTTTAATAGAAGTGATTATGCCTTTAAGTGAACTGCTTAATGCAATCACGCGGCCAGACTTATCAACTATCATCGTTTTGATTTTATCTGCTGCCGGAGTTTCCAGTGTACTAAAATCGTCTTGCATTAAGTTTCTCTAAATTAAAGTGGCCCAATTACATTAGAATAAGGTGAATAAGTATTTGAAGTTGACGAAATTACCAGACGAATACGGTAACGGTTAATTGTTCTTGTATCTGCTTTAGTATGTGTATATGGCGGCGGAGGTGCAGTAGTATCTCCGGCTATTGTATCAATGTTGCTGAAATTAATTCCGTCGGTACTCCATTCAATCTCAACATCATAGCTCTTTGCTGATGAAGGAACCTCCCAAGTAAATTGCATTCCGGTGGTACCTATGCGTCCGGTTGCTGTCAGTTTCGGGGCACTGATACTACTGGCAGCTGTTGCAGCGCTTGCAACATTTGAGTAGGGGCTCTTATAATTTGTTGTAAAGTATTGAATTCTATATGTGTAAGTGGCACCGGCAATTATATTTTCAACGTCATCATAAGTTACCGTGTTGGCAGCCAAAACCTTTAGCTGCTTGAAAGAAGATGTATATGTGTCCATCTTCTCGAGAATAAAACCGTTTTCATTGGGAACGAAATCCGTCCAGGTTAGCCTAATTAAATTATCTCCAATTCCTTCTGCTCTCAAGTTCCAAGGACCACCTGTAGATGATGCCGGAGAAACTTCGTCGCTAAAAGCGGAATAACCAGAACTATTGAAGGACCTAATTTTATAGTAGTAAGCAGAAAAACTCGAAAGACCTATATCTGTGGTGCTAATTGTATTTTCAGTAAGAGTTTTAATTCTTCGGTAATCAATTACTCCTGCTGTACCAATATCTTTTCTCCAAAGCTCAAAACCTTTTTCATTAGCAGAGTTGTCATTCCATATCAAAGTTACATTTGAAGCAGTTGTAAAACTCGCAAATAAATTAGTTGGCGCAGTTGGAGGTTTATCCTTGATATAAATATTTTCTTGTACGCTGCTAATCTTCAACTTCCCTTGTTTGTTATAAACTATTAAATAATACTTAATAGTTTTTCCAATCATTGTTGAATCAACTGTAATATAAATTGCCGGATTGGTTCCATCCGTATTAACAGATGCTTTTTGAACATACACACCATTTATAAATAGTTCGAAATGAGAAAGACCTTGCCCGCCGGAACCATCTGATGCAGTATAATAGATAGGGTTTTTACCCACTATTATTGTATCGTTAGTTTTGGGGTAAGTAATTCCAATGGTCGGGTTTGCAGTAGAGGTTGTAGTATCAGACAAGGATTCTACACACGAATATGAAAATGATCCGATTATCAGTAGGATAAGAATCTTTAGGTATTTCTGAGTTTTTAGTTTCGCTTCCACTTTCTATTCTGTTTTATTTATTGCTTCAAAATAATAAAACGGCGGCTGTTTACATAGAGACGATTTCCACTACATCGCATAAAATTGCATCAAATAAATACTTTTTCGGCTGGAAACTTAAAGAAAATATGATATGCTGCATCAGTAATTTGGTCACAATAATAAGTACAACTTAGGTTCCGATATTGTCAAAATCTATAATGAGCGATCTCGTTTCATGCGGTTCCATTTTATCAAGGTAAAAGTAGATTGTCTGCCCGTCTGCACTTACACTATGCTTAGGAATCTTGGTATTAATCATATCGGAGGACACTTCTACATTTTTAACACGTTTATTCAAGTTAACCTGTACAACAAGCGCTTCTGTTGCTTCATCCTTTGGATTGTTAAGCTCTACTGCAATTCTTCTTTTGCTTCTAGGTTCGTAACGAACTTCAACTCCACCTTTACGATTCCACCAGACTTGTAATTCCTTTAAGGAAGTAAGCCACATTTTCTTTTCTTTAGCATATCTAATGATGTCTTTTATAACCGAAGCATTCTGTGGTTGAAGCTGATACTCAGTGTGAATTTTGAACACATATAATCCGCCTTCAAACAAAACACGGTCAACGTCTTCTTCGTAAGTGTAACGCTGAAACTCTGTACTAGCGAGTCCATAGTTTCTAACTACTTCATAATCATCTCTAGCAGTCTTAGTAATAATCATGATCGGCTGATTATTTCTAAATCTTACTTCAGGAACAGAGCGGTCGGTTAACGAATCTGTCACCAAGAATTCATACCCTAAAGAAGACATAGCTTGCAAAGTATTGTCATCATAGTAGCCGTTTAGAGGCATTAGCGCTGTTACTTTCTTGCCGGTAATTTTCGAAATTGAATTATTAGCAAACTTTAGGCTTGATTGCTGCACATCTTTGCTGAAGAGTTTATTGACTGTATCTTCAGGCGATGCGATGTAACCGATGTCTTCCAAAATTCCAACATCACCTCGCTTAGCTATTGATTTCAGCAAGCTGGTATTTTTCAATGCTAATTCAGGATCAATGAAATATGTAAACGGTGTTTTTGAAGAACCAAAAATGTTAGAAATGTTTGAAATATTTTGCGGCTGTTCATTTATTGTTGGGATGATAATCATAGCAGCTTCGTATGGTGAAGGCCAATCTTTAACAAAAGCTGTTGGATTATAAATGAGCCAGTTTACAGAATTATTAAAAAGTCTTTCAAAATTTATCCAATCTTTCTGAACACCAATTATTGAATTTAATTCGAAACCATACCAAACAAATCTGCCTTTGCCATACGTACCATAAGCAATACCGGCACTTTTCTGGATCCCCTCTCTTACAAGCCCGGCTTCCTTTCTGAAATCATACCAAAAACTTACTTGCGTCGTTCTTGGTTCTAACACCTCTGCATAAATTGGTCTATCCCAGGTTGCTACTTTTAATGTGTAACCTGTAGGAATTTGAGCGGTAAGAGGCAAATTACCCCGTAAAGTATGTACCTTGTACGTTTCTTCCGGTTTAATTTCCCGGTTAAAATTCATTCCGAAAACTTCTTTGAAGAAATCCCACCCTCTCCATTTTCCTTCATCGGAAAAAGTAGCCGGTCCACCTGTTACAAACAAACTCCCGCCATTTTCAACATAGCGCTTTAGATGCATAATCTCTTTATCGCTAAGAGATTTTGCGCCGGGCAGAATTATCAATTTATATTCGTAATGCTGTCCAAGCTCAATAGTCTGATCGGAAATAACATCATAGTTAAGTTTGGCATTCTTAATTTTCTCTTTCCATGTATTAACATTGTCTCTAAGCCACGTACTCCCGGCTTCCAGCATATTTTCCGTATATCTCGAATATAGTATTGCAGCTTTTTCTTTCTTGTCTGCGCTCAAAAAACTAAGGTTCTTCTTTGTAGGAAGTATCTCACTTATCTCATAATTACCATAAATATTTTTGATAATTAAGAGGAATACAAGTGCACCTGTAATGAGTAATACTAATCCACTTAGAAAAATGATTAGATAATTTACTCTTAGTCCTTTGGCTGCTTCTTTTACCGCCACCTTAAGTTATCCTCTTGCTTGCGTTCTTGTTTGGTCGGTTCTACATAACCTTCATTAGTATAACGCATAAATTTACCTTTAGCAGATTTTCTTTCCTGCTCGTACTGTCTTTGCTGTTCTCCAGTTGGTCTCTGATAATGCGTTTCGCTATATGTTGAAGGTGCATTACCCACAAATGTTGGGCGTAGTTCAGGACCGCGCGAATAATCATCTTGAGGCACATAAGATTGCTGTCTCTGTGGTTCAAAGCCATATTCTTGTTGAGGAATATCGAAAGTTTTACGCGGCTCTCCGGGAGTAACAATCCTTTGCTCTGATACAAGAGGAGCCGGAGCTACCAATTCAGCCGGAATAGCAGAAGGCTGAGGTGCCGCTGAAGTAACACCCTTCCTTTCCCGAATCTTGTAAAGAATATATGCGCCGACGGAAAGCATAAAAGTAGAAATAGTCGCCACAAGAATGATTAACGAAAGAATAGGAATGAGTTCCATTTTTACCTCTTTAGATCTTAATTATTTATTTAGCACCTTGCGGTGAAACCTTATTACTACTTTTTGAAATACCGGTTCTTTCGAGTTTACCCCACGTCATACTAACGCCGATAAACTCTTCAACAGTTGCCATAGCTTTTGTAACGTCAATCAATAAAATAAATATCATACGGTAGATAATTGCGTAAGGAACTAATCTGAACTCTTCTTTTTCGGCAGCTATACAATAGACAGCTGCCATTAAGTCCAGCACAGCAATTCCAATCCACCATAAGAAAATGAAACTAGACATACCGTAAAAAAGCGCTACAATAATAAAGTATAGATTAACAAAGATATTCATAGCAGGCCAAACTAAAGCTTCATAGAACATCTGCCAAAGAATAACACTATTGTTAAAATTAACTGTAGGATTGAACAAATATTTTTTGTGCTTTCTAATAGCTTGAAGAATTCCGCGGGTCCAGCGGTATCTTTGTTTTAGCAACTGGTATATGGTAATAGGTGCTTCTGTAAACGCTATTGCATTCGGCTCATAAGCTATCTTCCAGCCGGCAGCTAGTATTTTAAGTGTAACATCTGCATCTTCTGCAAATGTATCGCTCGAGTAAAAACCAGCGTCTTTAAAAGCACTCTTTCTAAAAATTCCAATCGGTCCAGGTATAATGTTTACCATCTGTAAAAACCCTTGCGAGCTTCGAGCCATATTCAAACCTTCAAGATATTCAAGAGCTTGAAGATCTGTTAACATTCTTTTTCTATTCTGAACTTTTACATTACCGGCAACAGCACCCACTGCCGGATCTATGAAATGACGCACAGCCATTTTTAAGGTATCTTCACTAAGCTGAGAATCTCCATCCATGCAAAGGACAAACTGCGCTTCCGAATATTGAATTCCGGCATTTAGAGCTTTCGCCTTTCCGCCGTTTGGTTTATTTATCAATGAAACTTTTACAAGTCCGGAAACACCTTTTTGGTAACCTACCAATGATTCGGCAACTATAGCAGTATCGTCTGTCGAGCCATCATTAACAATAATTATCTCGTAGTTTGAATAATCCAACTCAAGAAGTGACTCAATAGAACTTCTTAAAACTTTGCCTTCATTATAAACAGGAACTATAATAGAAACGAATGGAAAATAACCATGTTTATCCTGAACCGTATAACGCGTAATGAAAAAATACGCCATGAAAAGAGTTGCAAAATATCTAATAAGGAGTATGAATAAGAAAATCACCAAAGAAACAATGGAAGAATATACGAAGAGTCCACTCCAGCTTAACACTGTTAACGGCAGGGTAAGGAAAATAGTAATAATAAGTATCACCGAAAAAACTCCTGAAACAAGAATTGTTCTTAGCTTTTCGCTACCAACATTTCTTTTCGGGGGTTTTACTTCCCTATTATCTAGCGCAATCTGGTATTTTTGTTTATTCATCATAATTCAAGTGTACATTAAACATTAAAATTTTTCAAAATGAGTGCCACTAATAAACATTGGTTTTAGTGGTATTTCGCAATTTATCAAGAACATAAGTGTACCATCAGTAAACAATTCCGGCAAACTGCATCAGAAAGACACAAGCTTGATAGGAATATAATTGAAATATTAACCTATTGCAAGCAAATAAGTTAAGTGAGAAATCTAAAGAATCCTTACAAGCAAAACCCGTAAACCGTTCTCATTTCATAAAGGCTAATTCTTAAATTTAGAGTAAGAATCCATTAATGCGTCAAACAAAAAGCCGGCTACCTTTGAACCTCCTAAAGATGTAAAGTGAGCATAGTCCTTTAGAGCAAGAGGCGGAGATGCATTTACCCAGTCATCCATAGAGTCTCGTCCACCCATCATTTGTGATAGGTCCCAAAAAGTTATCCCGGTTTTTTCTGCAATTCTTTTTTGAGTTTCGAGGAGAATCAATACATCGGGATTTGTAACAAAACGAGTTCCAATTTTTTGGGTTCTATCTGTTGAACTAACTAATAAGAAACTTGTATTAGGGAAAGCCTTCTGGTATTTCTTAATCACGTTTACCATCTTGTTTTCATAAACAGTAAAGATGCCCTTGTTGGGAGAAGAAACGTTTGCGCCGTAAGATAGAATAATTAAATCGTAATGGAGGTTTTTATTGAACTGTTCAAGGAGTTCTTCCGAGATATCAGCTAAAGAAGAACCGGAATTTCCTCGCATCGGAAAGTTATCAACATAAACTCCGCCGCCCGATGATTCAAGGCTAACACCATAAAACAAAGGACTCTTGCCTGAAAGAAACTGCATATAGAAAGTCTTTGAATTCCCCTTCGCCTTGATAACTAATTCTTGAACACCATTGCTCGCTATTAGTTTTTGTTTGGTCATTGCAGCATTATCAACTGAATATTGAATAGTAGAATTGTAATCAGCAGAACTGTAGTAAATTTTCACTACGTTAAATGAAGAAGACGATTTATATATTGAGTTAGCTTCATATTTAACCCAACTACCTGCTTTTGGAATAGCAAGTGCACCGGATATTCCTAAAGGAAGCTGATTCGGGTTTCTTGTTAAAAAAGAATAATACTCCCAATCTTCGGAATAGGAATGTATTGTTGTAACTCTCATCCGATTATCATCCGAGATAATATTTAGCATTCCTACGCCCTGTCCGCCAAATCTCTGTTGAAGTTTCTCACGTAGATAATCTGTAATTATATCGCCAAGTATTAAAGAATCGCCATAATGAGCAATACGAAGCGGTTTGTTCCTGAGATTGCTAAGTGTTTCATAGAAATATTTCATTTGCGAAACATTTCCTGTAAGAGGGGTAAACTTGCCTAAAGACTGATTAGTTGGAATAGTCAAAACATCTGTACCAGCAGAGGTAAATGTTAATTGCTGCGATAATTCATTCGTAAAATTAGAACTATAATTTCTTGCAAATCCTTTATAAGCGAACAATAAAAACAATATGAGGACTATATATGATCTCATTTAAAAACCTTTTTTATTCAACATTAGTATGAAAGAGAATTATTACATGGGGAAAAATAAGTCATCCAGAATTAAAAAACGCTCCAGTACGCTGTTAAAGAACTGTTAAAACTGCGATAACCGGAACCATAGCGGAAACTATTTCCGTATGTTACTCTGGCACTGATCACTATATTTTGAATAGGATTGTAAACTGCTTCTCCAAATATCTCACCTATAATATAATCTACATCTGGGGCATAGCCGATTTTTCCACCCGTTTTGAATTTCAATTCCTTTTGATAAGAGAAATCATACTCAGCCCAAATACTATGTGTATCGTAATCTTGCGGGGAATAATATAATTTCGATACAAAAGCATAATCAGTAAAGTAATATTCGTACCCAAAGAATCCATAGCTCAAAAATCTTCTGCCAAATTTAATTATAAATATATTCCCTTTGTTTTTATCACTCAATTGGAAATACTGATAATCTCCTCTAAGCATAGCCATATTTTTATAAGTGTATGAAGCATTAATTCGATAAATATCAGCAGTCATTCTATTATAAAACATAAAGGGAGAATAAAGAAATAGCCTTGCATCTGTATTTTCGAAATTAACCGACAGCGAAAGCTCATTCGGCTTTTCGTAACGAAGTGCAGCATCCCAGATTCTGTAATTTGGCTCGCCAAGTGTAGCTAAATTTCCATATGTGCCATTGAGCGAAAGATATCTTGTAAAGAAAAGTGAAGCAGCCCACTTAAATTGTGTGAACTCTTTTCTCAAAACCATATTGTCTAAAGTAGTCCTAAACCAAATGCCACCAACCGATAAGAAGCCAACAAAACCAGCATCGAGCCGTGAACCATAATTCCACAAGCGGAATTTCTGGTTATCTGCATAATAATTTCCATAAGGCGATACATTGACATTTGTAGGAAGAAATAAGTTAAAGAAACTTTGTATGCTGGATAATCCTCTGTTAAATCCACTTGGAGGCAGCCAACTAATTCTTTCTTTTATTTTACTTATCTGCGCTGTATCGCTCACACTTTCGAGTAAATATTCGTACATAGAACGGGCATCCCCGTAACTTTCATCTTGCACATAAGCATCGCCTAAGAAAAGCATTTTTTCGTTAAGGTCATCTTTTGCAGTTTGATCTGTAACTTTTGTTTTCAAACTGTTAAATACATCTTCGGCTTTATCAAACTCCTTGTCTTGAGTTAAAAGATAACCCATATATGTCTGGCGTTTATAAATATCGTTTAACATTTCCGCATCGGTTATTTTTTCTTCAAGTTTTGTAAACTCTTCAATAGCCTCATCATACTTTTTGTCGGCAACGTAAGAATCAGCTAAGAAAATCAAGCTTTGATCTATTTGCTTACGAATTCCCGGAGAAGTGCTGTCGGCTTCTATTTCAGAATATATTTGTTTTCCTTTCTCATAATTTTTTGCACCAACATAATTGCCTGCAAGAAAAAGCATTTGTTGATTAATATCTTGCCTTGCTGCAGAGCTGTTAGCTTTAGCTTTAAGCTCTCTATAGATTTTCTCGGCTTCTTCCAATCTGTTTGTAGAAGCATATGCATTCGCTAACAGCATTTGTCCTTGGTCGTCATCCGGATTTATTTTGCTCAAACTTTCTAGTTCAGTCCTAGCCTTAGTTGTATCACCGCTTAGGAAGTAATTCTTGGCTCTCAATAACGCCGCTTTGTAATTAAATTCTTCTACTAATATTTCGTCATATAATTGAATAGCACGCGGATAATTATTAGCACAAGTAGCAATATCGGCATACTCAAGTTTTTCTTCTCGAGTCAAGCTTTTTCTCTTTTCAAAGTACTCATCATATTTTACCAGAGCTTCAACACATTTCCCTTCCATCGAAAGTTTTCCGGCTTCACCCCTTATTTCAAATAATTTGGCTTCATCATTAGCTTGCTGCCTTAGTTGAAATACACTCTCCATGTTTGCTACTTCAGAATTGCCCGGATAATATTCCTTTGCTTGATCCAGATATTGCTTACCAATGATGAAATCTTTTTTCCAAGTGTAGAGGTTTACTAGCGAAAGCAATGCATCTAAATTTTTGGGATTACTTTCATGAACATCAAGGAGATATTGTTCGCCAAGCTCTAAATCATTAACCGTCCAAACGGCAATCTGACCGCGCAACAACTTGTAGTCGGAATTATTGGGATCTTGCTCAAGCAATTTATTCAATTGCGCTATTGATTTTTCCCATTCGTAGTTCCAAGCAGAATATTTAGCATATTTGAAACGCACTTCTAAATCTTTATCATCCGGAATATCTTGCAAATATTCACTTAGCACTTCAATAGCACTATCATAATAAAACAAGTTTGCATAAGCGTCTGCAAGTTTCATTACCGCTTCATTATCTGTAGGATTTTCTTTTAATATTTCCGTGTAGTGAGTAACATCTCTATTGAAGGTGCTGTCGCGATAGTCGGTAACAGTCTTGAAAATTGTTTTGAATTTTTCTTCTTCTGCGTGTTTAGGCTGCAAATATTGCAGTTGCTGAAAAGCTTCTTCGTATCTATTATTGCTTACTAACTCTGAAAGCAAATCAAAGCGTACATCATCATTGTCCGGATCCTTTTCCAGCAAACGATAGTATCTATCTATTGCATACTCTTGAGCGCTTCTATCGCGGTCTCTCCCAACATCAACGTTTAGATATCCTTGTTTTTTTGCAAGGTCAAGTCCATCTTCTGCTTCTTCAAAAAAAGGTTTGAAACTTAAAGACTTAGTAAATGCATCCTCGGCAATTTTATTCTTTCCAAGCCAAAGTGTGAAATAGCCGTAACGACTCCACAAACGCCAATCATCGGGATATCTGCCTACATACTTTTTAAGAATTCTCTCACCTTTGACTATAGAGCGGGTCTTTCCAAGGATTACAGAATATCTAATTATTTCATCCGGCGAAGCATTATCATCTCTTTTTAGGTATTCATCATACCATCTCTCAGCATCGTACCATTCTTCAAGCCAGCGGTAGGATTTTCCTATTTCCAAATAAGCGAAAGCATTATCCGGGTCAATTGCAATATCTCTCTTATGCCCATCAATTTTTTGATAAAGCTGCTTGTGCCAAACAGAAATTATTCTAGCTAAATCAGAACGGATTTTTGAATCATTAGGAGTTAAGCGGAGAGCTCTGCGCAAATCAAATACTGCATCCCAATACTGTAATCTTTGTTCGAAACAGAGACCTCTTATGTGGTAACCATCTGCAGTGCGCGGGTTTGAAGCAATATACTTATTCAACTGATCGATGGCTTCGCCGTATCTGCCCTCGTTCATTAATAACTGCGCTTGATGCTTCAATGCATCACTACGGTTTTGGGCATAAGAAAGCCCCGCCGTTAGAACAGCAATAAAGAAAATTATTTTAAGGTAAACCCTCATTCACCAATATATTTATTCAACGGTTGATAGTTTTGAAGAGAAGATTCTACAGATAGAACGGTTCCCATCAGACTTTCAGCGTTCTCAAATCTTTCATCAATTTCCTGATTAAATATTGAAATGAATTCTAATACTGCGTTGATGTAATTTAGGTCTTTATTCGGCAAGTTGCTTTGTACATTAGTCATAAGATCAACAACACTTTTCATGTTTCCTCTTACAAGCAATACTACAATTTTATTTTCTACAACACAAATTTTGTCTTTTTTAGAAGCAGCTAATCTGATAGCATTCTGTAATTGGCTCATATTAAGCAAGCCTCTCATTTGTGCCGAAGGCTCTAATTTGAATGAGATAAGATTAAATGTCTGCCCGGTACTTTTATATAGTGCAATTTGATTGTTGAGTATTAGCAAGAAATCGTTGTAATTGTAAACGTTAGAAAATGCGTAAGGCTCTAAAGGCATTTCGATTTTTGTATGTGCATTAAAGTTGCGGCTTTTTATTAAACGGGGAGTTTCATCGAATGTTTGCGTCTTTGTTCTATCCAGCGAAAACTCTGTTGTAACTCCTTTGTTAGGTTCTATACGGTATTCACTTACAAACTCACCTTCGGTATGACCAACATTTGGAGTGATAATAACTTGTCCGCTCTGAAAGCGGTCCCCTTTGCCGCCAGATTCTTTCTTTAACAAAATAGTTCCGGTTACAAACTGAGACATTCCTTCTACAATGTTTTGAGCTTTCTGTGTTGCCGGCTCACTAATGATAAAAAGACTTGTAATGTCTCTCTCTTCAATGTTTTCCAAAGTTCTTAAAAAAGTATCGCGCAGAAAATCCAGATTCTTGAAACCAACGAAAGGGGTCAACTCATCAAAAATAATTCTCGTCGGTTTGTATTGATCAACTACTGTTATAATATCATGAAAATATTCGACCAAATAATCATCGGGATTATACATATCATAAATATCATTTGGCGGAGCAACTCTTACAACAATTATCAAATTTTGATTCATGTATGATTGAATATCAAAATTGAGAGAAGCTGCTTGAATCATTAAATCTTTAGGACGCATAAGTGTGAAATAAAGGCAAACTTCAGAAGCCTTTGCAGCCTCCAAAGCACATTGCAAACCAAGCAATGTTCTGCCGGATTTTCTTGAGCCGATAACCATATAGCTGCCGCCTTTGTAAATACCTCCCCAATTCTTGTCAATCAAGGAAAAGCCGGATGGTATTCTTTTTATCATGCTGCTCATAATAGCGCCTTTGGATTTTAACTACATTATTTTTTCAATAATAGTGCCACTAAAAAACTGTTTTTCCGCCGGAAATAAAAGAATTTAATACGATGTGGCATCTAAAAGTGAGAAAAAATTACCTGATGCACCAAAACAAGACACTCGATTATTTACTTTGAAACAGCTCCAAATACAAAAATTGCTGTTGCATTTCCGGTTATAGTTGGTTCATTCGTAATATAATCATTCCGGTCATCCCGGTAATAAGAATCGTTTGTCTGGAAACGTGAATACTTATCACTTTTGTCAAAAGGAATATTTGCTTTCTCCACAAATTCTTTTGTTGCCGGTCCGGCAGAAAAACCGCCCGGTAATCTTCCTTTAAAATAAGCAATTTGATGATGAAAACTTTTAGTTGAGTTCTTGCCGAATCCGCTAATAAAACTTATTCCCCATTGATTTCTTCCCAGTACATAGTCTCTGGCGAAAACTGAAACCGAATCAAAGCGGTTATCGTTAGTTAATTTTTTATATAGAATATTCTGAAGAGAAATTCCAAGCAACGTAACATTTGTTCCCCAACTTAGTGCAACTCCTTTTCCAAAAAGGTTATCATTCTTTTTACGATTAAACTCTTCTAAGTTTTTCAAAATGAAATCGCCATACTTAGGAATGATTTTTCCCAATCGGTAGTGACCAAGAGAGTTTATGTTTCCCCAACTCCACCAATAATCAGATCGGGCTGAATCTGCGAATACAGTTGCATCATGTAGATAGTTCGATTTATTTGTCGCAAGGTAAAGTTCAATTGCACCCAGCGCCATTTTGCCTTCAAATGTCTTGTCGAGATAAACACCGGAGCCGCTGCTATCAACATCTTTAGCTTCTTTATATATCGAATATAAATTTTGTGCGGCAGTAAGACACTGATTAGCATATTCAGGATAATTCAATTTGTTATTCCAAATTCTATATGCAAGTGCCATAGTTGCAGAGTAAATTCCAATTAAGTTTTTACCCATTCCAACATAAGCAGGTCGGTCAAATCCTACTGCATCTTTCTCCGGAAGTCTCCAGCCAACATCATGATCACGCAAATCCTGTACTTGCGTTATCAGTTTATTCTTGTCGTAGTAAGCCCTAAGCATCCAATCTAAGCCAACTTTAGCTTCTTCAAGAATATCAGGTACGGAATTGCGGTTCTTATCACTAGAAAATTTGGATGAATCGAAATCGTAGGAGAATAACAGCATATAGGTTGAGAAAGCTGTTGTGTTCAAAATCTTAACGTAATCTCCGGCATCATGCCATCCGCCGGTAACATCAACTTTTCTGTCAATTGTTCTTTTCCCATCTATCAAATGCGCGGCATCGGAAATATGGCAGACCTCATGCAAAAACGGATTTGTATAGCCACATCTTTGTACTTTAAAAAACTCAAGCAATGAATCTGCTATTCCGTTAAAGACACTCTCACTGACCTTAAATGTATTGGATTTTTGTTGACCAAATAAAAAGTAATATTCTCCGACAGATTTGATGCCCGAAAAATCTATTCTATATGAATAATTGAAGCTGCCAAACGAACCTAAATTATTCCCAAAAGAATTTGTTAACGCGTTTTGATCCCCCCGTACATTCTTTATCGAATACTGCTTCCCTTCGAGTTTATTGTTTGATAATACTACAGCTGATTTGACATCCTTTGGCAGAAAACCCAGCTGATTAAAGCGAATGAAAATTTCCGGCTCCGCATGAATGTTTGGCTGGCAATTTGAGAAAGACAAAAACAAAATAATTAGTACAATTAATCTTTCTTGATTTTTCATTAATACCTATGATGATTATTTCATTTGTAAACTTCTACAAGTAAAATACAGATTTGATAACTGAATTAGTAGCGTTGAATAAAAGCATATAAATGCTTACAAAGTCATTCTTATGCTTCACCAAAATAATATTCCCTAACGCTCTATTTTCGATTTTCATTTCCAAACATGTATTAATTAGACACCGGCATTTTGGAAGACTGTTACTAAAAAGCTTGAGGCTTGTTACAGGCTGTTTAGGGCTTGGTATATAGGTAGTAGAAGCCATGTGCAAAATGACAGATATAGTAGTAGTTAACAAAAAAGGGTCACTAAACAGTGACCCTTTTCAAGTTACAACATATGTTGATAGTCAATTACGAAAAATAAGTTACATGGCAAGCATAGAGAGCCAAACCAATAGCTGCCAGGACTAAAATGATCATTATTGATGCGCTGAGTTTTCTCATTTTATACTCTTCTCTCTATGTTTACAATTATTTAATTAATAACATCTTTTTAACCGATACAAAGTCACCGGCAGTAATTCTGTAAACATAAGCACCGGTTGCAACTTTGTTGCCAAAATTATCGTCGCCGTTCCATTCTACAGAATATTTTCCGGCAGCAACTTCTTTGCTAACCAATGTCTTTACTTCTCTTCCAAGCATATCATATACTTTAAGAGTTACAAAGGAATTTTGCTGAATAGTATAGCTAATCAAAGTAGTAGGGTTGAATGGATTAGGATAATTTTGAGCTAATTCAAATTTGCCCGGTAATTCTTCTCCATTTTCAACTCCGGTTGCCTTGCCCGAAGTTCTGAAAGAAGCAACCTCAGAGTATTTGCTATACAGTCCTTGAGTATCTAGCGATTTTGTTCTCCAAAAATAAGTTGTATTTTCTTTCAAACCAGTTACATCTAATCTTGGCTCGTAAAGACCTGTAACAATCATAGAATTAGCAAAACTGTTGCTCTCAGAGTATTCAACAGTATAAGTCAACTTAGATTTGCTAGGGGCTGGTGTAAACCATGAAAGAGTGGCGGCGGTTGTTTTTAATTCTACATTATTGATAGGGCTGCCAGCCAAAGGAACAACAGAACTTGAACCCGGGTCTATTACAAACGAACCCGTTGATGATGTGCTGGAACCACCTGTATAGTTTACCGTCACTCTCCAATAAATTGTTGCACCTGCTATTGCCGGATTAGAAGGTAATGTATAAAAATTATCTGTACCTGTGTTAACAGTTGTTACAAATGCCGGTGCAGCACCGCCTAATAAGTTCGAAGTGTTGCTGTAAGTTAAATCATACGAAGTAATACCGGAAATAGCACCTGTTGCATACCAATATAGTGTTGGAGTAAGTGAGTAAACTGTAGTTCCTCCAACCGGTGCAGATAGATAAACATCTACAGCAGTAGTTGTTGTGGAAACTGTAAACGAACCTGTTGACCAGGTTGTTACCAGACTACCACCATTATAACCGGCAATTGCCCAATAGTACTTTAAGCCGGCGGTAAGATTAGTAGGTATAGTATAAGAAGTTTCTGTCAAAGCAAGATCAACACCTCCGCCAAGTGCTGTCCAAGCTCCCTGAGTTAAGTCAGTATTAGTTTGAGAATACTTGATGACATACTTGGTCAATCCGGTTTGTGAACCATACATATACCAATACAAAGTTGGAGTTAAAGAATAAACATACGGATTGCCAACAGGCCATGAGGCAATAACAGAACCAGTTCCCAAACTTGAACTAACTACAAACGAACCTGTGGATGATGTAAAAGAACCATTTCCGCCAACTGCAACTACATACCAGTTATATGTACTACCTGCGGCTAATGTAAATGGATTCAAAAGGACACCGGATAAATCTAAGTATAAATTCGAAGTGTTATCAGCAACTTGAGTGTATCCGCCGGCTGATGATAATTTAATAAACACATCATAAACAACACCATCCGAAGATGCGCCTAAGTACCAATACAACGTAGGAGTAGTTGAGTAAATAGTTAAACCACCTGTCGGATATGACAGATAAGGTGTGGAAGCTGTACCTGTACCCTGTGCCTTGAATGATGAATAAGATGAAGAAACTTGTTGTTCTTCGCCGGTACCTCTTTTATAAAATGTAATAATTTTCCAATAGTAGGTAGTACCTGGGGTAAACGGAGCGCCTGCCCAATCATATTGCAAACCGGAGATGTTGGTTACTGTTTGTACACCAACAGTAAATGCAGCATCTTGTGCAACTACTAAATTAAAAGTAAGATCAGTAAGATCATAAGTTCCTACATACCAATAGAATGATGGTGTATTTGTATAAACCGGTTGCCCGCCAGTTGGATATGACAAATATGGTGTTGGTGCGCCCGACTTAGTTGTAAAGTAATAGCTGCCGGAATAGCTAACAACTTCATCTGAAGAATTAAGAATAACTACTCTCCAATAATATTTACTATTTGCTAGTAGCGTTAATGGATATGGTAATTCCGAAAGCAGATTAGTCAAAGTAAATGTGTTTGCACCTGCCCATTCAGCTATTGTTGGAACCGTGAGGCTTACACGGTACTGAACAAGATATTTTAATGAACCGGTAAAACCATTTACAACTTGAAATGAAAAATATGTTGGAGCGAAGTAATTATTTGTTGAACCATTTATTGGATTTATTGGAGATATTGAAACTACCGGAGTAGTTTTAAAACTCCAAGTACTTGAAGTTGCCGTATTGATACCTTGTGTAGCAGTTACTCTCCAATAATATGTAGTGTTATTTGTAAGCTTATGATATTCGGGCATTGTTAACGTCAACAATGTTAAACCAGTAGTATCAATAACTGTAGTAGCAAAGGTATTACTTGTAGAAACTTCTAAACGATAAGTTACAGTACCAAAGCCTGCCCACGTCCAGGTGAATGTTGGTAGAATTGGAACACCGGTTAAAGTATTTGCCGGAGTAACTAACACCGGTGATGGAATTGCTTGAGTAGTAAATGTAAATTGGTGCCATGTACCGTCTGTACCGCCTCCATCAATATCTGTATCTCTAACTCTCCATGTATAAAGCTGGTTATACAAAAGCGGATTCGTTAACCCAAAGAATAAATTTGCAGTAGCGTTGGTAAAGAAATCCGGAGTACCATCATTAACACCAATATAAACTTCTACATCGTATGGACCATTTCCTAAATTACCTTCATTTATTGCTGTCCAGCTAACTTGTGTTAGCGTATTAACATTCTGATTAATTGCTGCATTAGCAGGTGTAGGCGTAGGATATGTGTATGTGGTAAATGTTCGTGAAGAAGAATTCTTATCAGCTTCACCGGCTTTCTTTGCTACAATTCTCCATGTAATTGTTTGATTTGATCCTAATCCCGCTAAAGTGTATGGTGCTGTTACACCAGAAACTGTAGTACCCGGGAAAGCGCCTGCACCAACATAATACTGAAGGTCAAATGTAACGCCGCCTGTACCTCCGGCTAAAGTCCAATTCAAAATCGGAGAAGTAAGTTGATTAACTGCACCATCTCCCGGTGCAGTCAAAACCGGTGTAGCAATTTCAGTTGTGAATGAAAAACTTTGCCATGTACCGGGCTGAAGACCAACTGTTACATCATCAATATCTGCATCTCGAACACGCCAATAATATGCAGTATTATTAACCAAAGCCGGTCCGCCAAATGTAAATGTTAAGCCCGCTTGATCTAAACTTGATGTAACTAAACCTGTATAAGTATTATCAGTACCATAGTATTCAACATCATAATTACCATTTGCACTTCCCCCTTCGCCAAATGCAGTCCAGGAAACATCAGTAGTGGTAAGTAAAGCACCAGTTGCAGCATTTGCGGGTGTAGGAGTAGGAGCTGTAAATGTTGAAAAGGAATATGAATGCCAGGCGCCAGGCTGAAGACCAACAGTGCCGTCGTCATTATCTGCATCTCTAACTCTCCAGTAGTAAACTGTGTTGTTTGTTAGCGCAGGTAAAGCCAAACTAGTAAGAGCTGAGTTTGCGGCGGATGCATCAATACTACCAAACAAAGGATCATCGTCAAAGTCAACATCATATGGACCATCCGCACTCGCTTCATTAAATGCTGTCCATGATACCGCAGCTGTTCCGACTGGAACAGTTGTAGATCCGTTTGTTGGTGTTACGGGAACTTGTGCAAAACTCATTCCGGTAAATAATAGAACGAGTAATGTAAAAACAGTTAATTTGTTTTTCATAAACACCCTCTGTGATATTGATAAAATAATTTTATAAATCTCGGCTGATTTTTCTTTTGGCTGGGTATGTATAAACTGCAACTTTTCTAAAACTGCCTTCACAGTTTTCAATTTACACTTCTTTAACAGATTTAGTTGCACTCTTTAATGTTTCGGCTGGAAACTGAGTGAAAACTAATATTTAGAGGACTAATTGTCAAGATATTTTTTTGTTAAAAACTCACCCCGCATTGCGCCATAAATTAAGTAACTGAGGGAGAAAAGGAAAAAGGTCGTTGCGCCATAATATAGGTAACCGAAAATAGTGAGGCTACTTGTGAGAAATTCGGTAATGAAAGAGTATCTACAGGAGATTAGAAAGCGATACTTTGCATGTTCCGTGAATTTGATTCAATCTCATGTATTAGTGATTTATCTATAATAAAACGGGCTTCATCAATAAAGCCCCTGCAAAAAATTATAGGAATTTAATTTCAGCCTTGTCGGTATTTCGTGTCTGACAGGAATCAAACCCGAAAAAATTATCCTTGTGAACCTTTTTTGTTCTCTTTTAATTCACACAACCGGTTCCATTAAGAAACAGAAGCTGCCATCAAATAAGATTTGTCATAATAAAAAAAGCCGCAACAAGTGCGGCTCTTAAGTTCATCATTCTAACATTGTGATAGATCAACCAAAGAAAGTTTTAGCAACTTCCATTAGCTGCAAATCAATTGTCTTTAATTCACGAGTTGCTTCTTCTAACTTTACTGCATCTATCGAGGTTCCTTTTAACGCAGCCATATATCCCCACTTATTAGTTTCAACTAATTCAGCCGCACAGAAACCAAGTCTTGTTCCAAGAACGCGATCATAAGCTGTTGGCGTTCCACCTCTTTGAATGTGACCGAGAACTGTTGATCTTGTTTCGAAACCGGTTCTCTTTTCAATTTCTTCTGCAAGATGATTTCCAATTCCACCTAAGCGAACGTGACCAAATGAATCTAATTTTTGATCTTGCAAAATCATTTCGGAATCACCTGCTACTTTTTTAGCAACAGCTCCTTCAGATGCAACTATTATACTGAAGCTTTTTCCACCTTCATGACGCTTGCGAATAATTGAACATACCTCATCAATATCGTACGGAATTTCGGGCACAAGAATAATATCGGCACCACCGGCAATTCCCGAATAAGCTGCAATCCAACCGGCATGACGACCCATAACTTCAACGACAATTACTCTGTTGTGGGATTCAGCAGTTGTATGTAATCTATCAATAGCTTCAGTAGCAACGTTAACAGCCGTATCAAAACCAAAAGTAAAGTCTGTAGCGCTTAAATCGTTATCAATTGTTTTTGGAACGCCGACAATATGTACACCGGCTTTTGCAAGCTTAGATGCAACTCCCAAAGTGTCTTCACCGCCAATAGCCACAATCGCATCAATTCCGTTATCAGCCATATTCTTAATTACTTGCGCTTCTCCGCCTTCAACCTTGTAAACATTTGTCCTGGAGGTACCTAAAATTGTTCCTCCGCGATGTAAAATTCCCGAAACAGAATTTCTATCAAGGGGATCATATTTATTTTCGAGAATTCCTCTCCATCCTTCTCGAATTCCAACTAATTCGTGACCATTTGCAATACATTTGCGTACTACTGCACGAATAACTGCATTCAATCCGGGGGCATCCCCTCCACCTGTCAATACACCGATCTTCATTACGTATACTCCTATTGTTTATTTAGATAGTTAAATCAATTTCAAATTTGCAAACTTAGTAAGCAGTTGTTTAACACCAACTTTTTCAAATGCAATTGTAACTCGCTGCAAATCTCCGGTGCCGGTAATTTGTTGAATTTTACCCATTCCGAAAATTTGATGAGTTACTCTGCTGCCAACGCGCAAAGATCTTCTGTCTTGATCATAATCATCAAAGCTCTCCTGGTAATATTCATCATAATATACTTTTTTGCGGCGACCGGCTTTCTTAATCCCGGCTCCGTCGGTTTCTTCAAAAGTTGAATCGTCAACTTCATCAAGAAATCTAGATTTACTTTGATATGCAACTTCACCAAATCTATAACGCGAGCGTGCATAACTGAGGTAAACTTTTTCTTTAGCTCTGGTTACAGCTACGTAGAACAATCTTCTTTCTTCTTCTATCTTAGAGTCTTGATCGAACCGTTGGCTTAAGGGGAAAATATCTTCTTCTAATCCGGTTACAAACACAACCGGGAATTCCAATCCTTTAGCACTGTGAACAGTCATTAACGTTACAGCGTGAGCTTTTTCATCATATTGATCAACACCGGCTATTAATGAAACTTCTGCTAAGAAATCTTCTAATGTAGCTTTCGGGTTTGACTTTCCATATTCGTGAACTGCCGAGACTAATTCTTGAATGTTATCGTAACGTGACATTGAATCCGAAGTGCCTTCTTCTTTATAGATTCTTAGAATTCCAAGTTCATCCAACAAAGCAGATGTAAGTTCACCTATCGAAAGTTTCTCTTTCAGCTCGATATATTTGTCAAGTAGTAATCTGAATTGCTTTACATTTTTCTGAATGCGTTCTTTAACTTCAATTACTTCAAACACGCGCATCATTGTTTTGAAGAGTGAAAGATTTAGTTTACGCGCAAAAGCAATCATTTTGGTTATGGAAGTATTTCCAATCCCGCGTTGAGGGAAATTCATAATGCGGAGTAAGCTCTCTTCGTCGTTGGAGTTTGCCAGAACACGAAGGTATGCGAGCACATCTTTAACTTCTTTTCTTCTGTAGAACTCAACTCCTCCGATAATCTTATATGGAATTTTATCGCGGCGGAGTGCATCTTCAAGCGCGCGTGACTGCGAATTCAATCTATAAAATATTGCAATATCATTTAGCGTAAGTTTCTTAGTAGTTACTTCTTTTTTGATTTTTTTTGCTATTTGATAAGCCTCATCTTTCTCGTCGGTAGCTTTGACGAGCGTTAGCAACTCACCATCCGGATTATCAGTCCAAAGTGTTTTTGGGATCTGAGAAGTATTATTCTTGATTACAGAATCAGCGGCGGCAAGAATCATTTTTGTTGAGCGGTAGTTCTGCTCTAATCTAAAAATCTTGGAGCCGGTAAAATCTTTCTTGAAATTCAGCATGTTCTTTATTTCGGCACCGCGCCAGCTATAAATGCTCTGGGCATCATCACCTACAACGCATACTTTATCTTTTGCCGGACTTAGAAGCTTCAGTAATTCATACTGTGCAATGTTCGTATCCTGATATTCATCAACCAAGATATACTTGAACATTTTTTTGTACTTACTCAATACTTTTTCGTTTTCCGTAAACAACTGAATTGGTTTTAGCAAGAGGTCATCAAAATCCATTGCGTTGTTTTCGAAAAGACGCTTGTTGTATTCAGTATAAATTTCTGCAAATTTCTTATCTGATGGGGTCAATCCGGATGATTTCTCAAAATCTTGCGGCATAATCATCTGGTTTTTCAAGTAACTGATTTTATGCTGGACACCGTTTGCAGTAATTGCTTCCAAAGTGATGTTCAGGTTCGAAATGATATTACCCACTAAAGAAACAGAATCTTCTCTATCATAGATGGAATAATTTGAGCGATATCCGATTTTTTCAGACTCGACTCTCAAAACACGGGAGAAAATTGAATGGAAAGTACCCATCCAAAGCTCTTCGGCTTTTTTACCAATCAGAGATCTAATTCTTTCCTTCATCTCCTTAGCGGCTTTGTTTGTAAAAGTAAGCGCAAGAATTGCCGAAGGCTCGGTCCCCTTTGCTATTAAAAGTGCAATTTTATGAGTTAAAACGCGGGTTTTTCCAGATCCGGCACCGGCTACAATCATGTGAGGACCGGCGTTATATTCCACCGCTTGAAGTTGTTCTGTGTTAAGGTTGTTAAGGATTTTCATAGATGGCTTGTTTTTTGAGCCGCAAATATAATGAAAACCGGAGGGGTTTTACAAATTGAAAGCACTATGAAGTTTTCGGCTAAATCAGAAGCTTCCCTGCCCTCATTACCATATTATCATCAAAATATACTGTCGGTTTCTTAACCACGCCGTCAAGATGAATTGGAATATCTACATTTCCGCCCATTGATTTGTTATCTCCGAGAGCAATATGAATTGTGCCCATCACTTTTTCGTCTTCTAGAAGAACGCCGCTAAGTTTAGCTTTATCGTTTGTACCAATGCCAAATTCAGCAATGTTGCGCGCAAGTTTTCCATATTTGTTTAGGGTGTCATCCAACTTTTTGGCTTGAGGACCACCGGTAACATTAACAGCATAGCCATCAACAACTTCTATTTTTATTGGCTTACCTTTGATAACGCCTATGCCTGCCATGGAACCATCAACAAAGAATACTCCGTTGGATTTACCTTCCATCGGCGCAATGTAAGCTTCGCCGGTTGGCAGATTTCCACTTTCCCCTTTTTTGTGGAATAGTCCTTTGCTCGGGAGCGCCTTCCTTCCAGAAATATCCATTGTAATATCTGTACCATTTGGCGCTGTTACTCTTACAACTTTTATTTCGTTTAGAATTTCTTGCAACTTAATTGTCAGCGCAGCAATTTTATGATAATCAGCGTTAAGTCCGCGAACCATTATTTCTTCTGTGATTCCCGGGAAAGTGGCGATGCGTGAGCCGAGAGCAGATGCGTTTCTTCTTGCGTTGGTATGAGTTAATGATTTAGCTGTCGGGCAAAGAACTACATCAAACAATTTCATCATCTCGGCAATTTGCTGCGGCGGTTCTTGTCCGTGCATTTCGCGCGATTTGAATTCCAGATAAACAGCTTCGTGTCCCAACTCTTTAGCGTTTTTAAATAACGAATAACCGATTTTGTTTTTGAATTCATCGGTAATGATTAATACCGATTCATTTTTCTGCGCGCCCATACAATCTTTGATGGCAATGATACATGCTTTGTCAAGTTTAGTTGCTTTCATTTTTTACCTTAGAATGGAAAACTAATATTTAATTGTAATGTGCCGCCCCAGCCGGCTTTAGAAATAGGGTCGGTAATTCTAATGACACCAACATCGGCAATGTTTCTCTGAAACTCATCAATATTCATAAAATAATAAGCAGCAGTTCCCTCAAGGCTCATGTAATCCGGTATGATGTGAAGAATAACTCCCGTCCCGGCGTAGTAACTTGGTTTTGATTTCTCAGGAGAAAACTTAGCTTCCGATGAAAGAGAATTATCTGCAAAGTTCTGTTGGTTAAGTTCGGCGCTGTAAAAAGTTACTCCGCCTTCTACAATTTTCCAATCAATGAAAGAATTAACCGGTATGCCGATATCTAAGCCTACACCCCAATTGTTCATCTTCATTTGAAATTTTTGTTGAGCTTGAGAGACGGTGTTAGCTGTGTGTTCTTCCTTTAAGAATTGGTAAAAACCTTTTGCAGTGATGAAAACATTATCCCACTTTGCTCTAAAGAAGTTCGCGCCTACTCTATAACCGGAGGCGAGATTAAAATTAATTTTTTCGTTTGATGCAATGAGATTTCCAACTAAACTGGTATTCACATAGTCATTAATGCCGGGGGCTTTGTAATGATGTTCTGAAATTCCAACGTAAAAGCCGCTTAAGCCTAGACATCCAAAGCCGAACTTCTGCGCATTAGTTACGGTAGCAGAAAAAATCAAAACTACAAATAGTATTTTACTTAGTAAGCGAATCAAAATTTTTCTCTTTTTCTAAAATGAAATTTACAAATTTATTACTGCTTATTGTTGTAAAGGTGGTTCAAAAAATTTCCTTACAAATATTAAACGCAGTGAACGCGAAGAAAGCGCAAATTCCGCAGAGTACTTGATATTTTTAGAACAACAATTAAACTACTTCTTTCTCTATTCCTTTCTCTAAACCGTGTCCGGTTGGGCTCATTTCCGATTTACGAAGCAAATAAGCAAATAGTAATCCAAAGAACCCGAGCGATGAGAATATCCACATTCCCATTGTGTAGCCGCTGCTGTAATCATTAGCCCAGCCAATCAAAAAGTTAAAACCGGCAAGACCAATATTCTGAATCATAGTCATCAATCCGTACGCGGTACCAAGTTTAGCTTCATCAACTATTATTGCAACACTCGGCCACATCACTGCCGGGATGAGAGAAAAGGCTAAGCCCATCATAGCCATCGGCACGTATAAAGAAACTTGCGTGTAAGCCATTAATAAATAAACCGGAACAAGAAGAAGCGAGCCGATCATCATAAGTAAAGAACGTTTGCCGATGTAATCCGCCAGCAAGCCAAAAAGCGGAGTAAGAATCATGGCAGAAAGCGTTAATGTGCTGGAAAGAAATCCTCCCAGTTCACGAGTTGTGCCATGTGTATCCATAAAAAACTTTACTGCGAATGTTTGGAATGGAAATATGCCAGAATAAAATGTTACGCATAGAAGAACAACAAACCAGTAAGATTTTGAAAAACTGAATATCTGGCTGAATCTAACTTCATCTTGTTTGGGAACAGGACGGAGAGAATAATTTTTCTCAGCGTAGCTGTCCATTCCCCAATAGATAACAGCCATTGCAAGAGAAATAACACCGGCACCAAGCGCAATAAGCAAGGGATATTTATAAGTATCGTAGAAAACACTTGCCCAGCTTGGCGAGTTTAGAGCAGCGAAAGAACCGAGACGCGCGAGAGTTAAATTCAAACCGAAAGCAAAAGAAAGCTGCTTGCCCTTAAACCATCTTCCAATCACAGTAGTAATTGCAACAATCATTGATTCGGCGCCAAGACCAAAGATTAATCTACCAGATGCCATCCCATAAATTGGCTCGTGAGGTAAACAAAACGGTAGGATTACGAGCAATAAAAGAATTATTATGATGAATCTCTTGCTAACAGTTTTTATTTGGGGATGAACTTGTAAATAAGCCGAGATTAAATTGATAATCGAAATGCCTAAAATTCCTAATAAGGCATAAGACAGATACATTTTGGTTGTTGAATCGAAGATTCCGGTTATCAGTGATGGGTTAAACGTTACAGCTGAACCTAATAAACAAAGTAATGTAAAGACAAAAGTTGATATGCGTGTACCAAATTTATCTATTATCACTCCTCCGATTAACACCATCAAAATGTTTGGAACGCTGTAAATACCTTGTAACAGTCCAATGTTTGCATCGGTAAACTTTAATTGCTTCACCAACAAATCGGCAAGCGGACTAATAGAATCGTAGATATAATAGTTGCCAAACATTGCAAGTGAAATGACAACTAAGATTATCCACCGAAACGCGAAAGATGGCTCCGGCTTTGTATGAACGGCAGTATCCATAAAGACCTACTTTTAATAACTCAGAATCTTACTCGTGCTCTTAAACTTAATCGCCTTCAAAAATATTTTTAGAAACGATTAAGATCAAGATTATGAGCACGAGCAAGAAAGAGAGAATAAACTAATTATTTAACTGGAATATTCTTTAATGCTGCAACTAAGTTTTCCCAGAATTTTTCTACAGTGCTGATTTGCACTCTTTCATCCGGAGAATGCGCGCCAAAAATAGTTGGTCCAAAAGAAATCATATCCATGTGTGGATATCTTTCTTTTATTATTCCACATTCAAGTCCGGCGTGGATAGCTTTTACTTCAGGTTCTTTGCCATACTTTTCATGAAATACCTTTTTCATAACTGCAAGAACCGGCGAATGAATATCCGGCTTCCAACCAGGATAACCATCACCCTGCAGAACTTCAGCTTTGGCTAATTTGAATAATGCGGCGATTGAATTGGAGATATCTATCTTCTCGGATTCTACCGAGCTGCGCTGGCTTAAAATAACTTCGACTGCCTTCTTATTTGTTACCACAACTGCAAGATTGGTTGACGTTTCTACAAGACCTTCAATATCAGCACTCATCTTAATTACGCCATTTGGAACAGCGTAAAGTGAATCAATAATATTCTTAGAAGTTGTTTTATCCATCACTTTGGATTTGGATTTAGATGCCGCACAAGCTACAACCAAAGTTGGTTCAACACTTGCGAGTTCGGCTTTCACTATTGTGTTGTAGTGCTCAACATAACCTAAAACATCATCAGCAGATTTTTTAGGAACACGGATAGTTGCAAAACTTTCTCGAGGAATTGCGTTGTGTTTACTTCCGCCGCTAATAGAAACGAGACGAACTCCATAATTATAATTCAGCTCGTGAAGTAAACGAACCATCAACTTAATCGCATTGCCTTTTCCAAGATGAATATCTAAGCCGCTGTGCCCACCCTTCAAGCCAGTAATGCTAATATCGTAAGCAGCCGTTTTTTCGGGAACGTCCTTCAGTTCATATTTGAATTTAACGGTAGTGCTTTGTCCACCGGAACAGCCGATATACAAAGCGCCATCTTCTTCAGAATCTAAATTCATAAGGATATCTGCGTTTACGAATCCAGCTTGTAATGCTTGCGCACCGTTCAAACCGGTTTCTTCATCCAATGTAAATAACGCTTCAATTGGTCCGTGCTCAACATCTTTTGATTCTAAAACAGCAAGAGCAGCGGCGGCACCAATTCCGTTATCGCTACCGAGAGTTGTTCCTTTTGCTTTAACCCAATCTCCATCAGCGTAACACTGAATTGGATCTTTTTCAAAGTTGTGAGCTACATCTGCATTTTTCTCCGGTACCATATCAAGATGACCTTGCATAACAACCGAAGTTAAATTTTCTTTGCCTGGCGTAGCCGGTTTGCGCACAACAATGTTTCCAAATGAATCTGTTGCGCATTCCAAATTGTTTTGCTTTGCAAAATCAACAACATACTTAGCAACTAATTGTTCGTGACGGCTAGGATGCGGACGTTTACAGATTTCTTCAAAATGTTTCCAAAGCAATTCTGGTTTTAAATGACCCAATGCTTCTCCCATATTAAGCTCCTTTCAATTCATCAAATGTTATTAACTTTTGTTCGTAAAGTTGAGTGAAAAACTTAGGCAATCGTTCTTCCACCGGTTGTATTTTATCACCCAATGCATCAACAAGTTCCCGCGCAATCACTCCAACTTTTTTCTTACCGTCAACTGCCAGCCAAACAGCAGAGCCAAGTTCATCAAGCTTTAGTTTGATATTTGGCGATTTCAGTTTTGGCTCGAAGAGTTTTACAGCAAGTTTGTTTTGGAATTTTGGAATGAGAACTGTGACCAACTTGTTTTCGTTTAGTTCATGTTTTACTAAATGAATTGGTGTGAGATCGAATGCGCTGGTGTTTTTTAGGATTTTTCTTCTTTCAAAAAAATTCATCGTCGCCTTGTCAAGAGTATATCAAAATTGAGTTTCAAAAGCGAAGGTCATGCCGTGATTAATTGAAGCATGACCTTCGTAAAATTTATCACAAACTACTTGTGATACTGTATTACATAGAAACTGCCGGTGGTGCCGGGTCATCAGCTTTGCCGGCGTTTTTAACCGGAATGCTTATGAGGTACCAACCAATAAACGCAAATACTATTAAGCTAACATAGATAGATGGAGTATCGAAGAAAGCAAACAGAGAAACTTCGAAGAAGGCAAGCCCGGCAAAGACAAGCCCCACAAGCGCTTCTCCCGCTATTAATCCGGCTGCAACAAGAACTCCGGTGTTTTCAACTCTTGCTTTTTGTGCATCGTTAAATTTCTTCTTAGCATTAACTCTTTCAACTATTCCTTTAATCATACCGCCAATAAAAATTGCAAATGTTGTTTCGAGAGGTAAATACATACCAACTGAAACGAGCATCGGGCTTTTAACTTGCATGAGAATGAAACCTAAGCCCATTACCATTCCGACAATAATCAGCGGCCAAGCCATTTCACCTCTAACAATTCCCTGAGAAAGAAGAGCCATTAAACCGGCTTGCGGTGCAGCGAGCTTTGGTGAACCAAATCCACCTTCGTAAGCTGGTGTTGCAAGTCTTCCCGCATTAACATCACCCTGATGCAAAATTACGAGTGGTAAAAACATTACAAATGCCGCAACTGTAATTCCAATTATGTCGCCTAACTGCATCCGCCAAGGAGTACCGCCAAGAATGTGACCAACTTTTAAGTCTTGCAGCATTTCTCCAGCAACCGCAGCCGAAACGCAAACAACGGCAGCAACACCAAGGACTGCGGCAACGCCTTGCTTTCCACTCATACCTAATGCAACCATCAGCAATGCGGCAACAATTAATGTTGAAAGTGTAAGTCCTGAAATTGGATTATTTGATGAACCGATAATTCCAACTAAATAACCGGAAACAGCAGCAAAGAAAAATCCGGCTACAATCATAACTACAGTAGCAACAAAAGCAGCTAATAAATTTTGTGTGAAGAAATTGTAAATCAAAAGTGTAAGAATTGATGCAACTGCAATTCCAATCATAACCCATTTGAAACTGAGATCTTGATCAACTCTATCAGCAGCAGCTTCACCTGAAGCAGCTTTTTTTACATCGCCAACCGAGCGTTTAATTCCGGTTGCTAAACTCTTTCTCATTTTAAATAGAGTAAAGCCTGCACCCATCAACATTCCACCAATAGCAATTGGACGAACAATGAAACGCCAAATCATTTGCGCCCAAACTGTCCATTCATGCTCAGTTGGAGTCATTCCCGGATTAGCAGTTGTAAATTGTTGAACTAAAGATGGTGATAAGAAATAAAGTATGATTGGTACGAACAAGCCCCAAGCTAAAAGTCCACCACTAAAGTTTAATGATGCAAGTTTAGGACCGATGATATAACCAACACCAATATATGCCGGAGAAACACCGGGAGCGCTAAGTAAAACTCCACCTTCTGCTGTTGCAGAACCGGCAGCTTTTAAATCAATAATTGATTTTGAGAACGTAACAAATTTTTCCCAAGCTGTAGCGAAGAACTTTAATTGTCCTAAAACTTGGATAAACGCTCCAACTCCCATTGCTGTGAATAAGAATTTCGCACCGGAGCCGCCTGCGCGTCCTGCTTTATGAATTTCGGCAGCAGCTACAGATTCCGGAAAAGGTAATTCAGCATCTTCAACCATTACTCTTCTAAGAAGAGCTACAAACATAATTCCAAGTAAACCGCCGGCAAACATAATTGCGGAAGCGGTTAAGTAATTTTCAACTGTGTCAAATTTTTCCCAAATGCCGGCAATATAAAAAGCCGGAAGTGTAAAGATTGCACCGGCGGCAATGGATTCGCCAATGGAACCGACAGTACGGGCAAAATTTTCTTCTAAGATACTTCCCTTCAAAGATTTCAGAAGTGCCATACCAATTACGGCTGCCGGATAAGTTGCAGCGATTGTCATTCCTGCTTTAAGTCCGAGATACGCATTAGCTGCACCAAGCACGACTGACATAACTAGACCGATGATTAAGGCACGGACGGTAAATTCTGCCATGTTGGTTTCTGAGGAAACAAATGGTACATGTTTCTTCTGTTCCGCCATGATTTTCTCCTATTTGGTGTGAGTTAAGTGAAGCTAGAGAATACGCTTCGATTATTTGCGTGGCTAATATAAATATGATTGTAAAACCGAGCAACCATATAATTTGGAATTACGAAGTTCGAAGAGTGAAGTACGAAGTATAAAAGAACTGTCATTTTTTGTTTTTCAATTTAATTGCGATAGAACTAAGGATAGCTGTTAGTTCATCAGCTTCTTGTGTAAGTAGTTGTAATTTTGAATCATCTTTCGACATTTTCGATTCCAGCAGTAATTCTAGCCAGTAGATAGATTCGTCAGATTCTTCCTCTACAATTTTAATCTTGTATTCAAAATCGGCTTTTGATTTTGCCCTTTGTGCCGCACGGTAATTAGCACCAACCGAGGTCGCGCAACGCAATAATTGTTTGCCAATGATACCTGCACTTTGAGTTTTAGGAAGAGTTTCTACAAACTGAATAATATCTAGAGCAAATTTCTTTGTTCTCGGCATCAGTTCATTCTTCATTTTATCTCCTTCTTTAACTTCATACATCCAACTTCGTAAATCGTACTTAAAAAGTCATCTTTCTCATCCCAATATGGCAAATTGCAAAATCATATTTCACCGGATCGTCGGGATCAAACTTCTTCAGTTGGTTAGTAATCTCTTCTGCCATTTTCCAAGAAACATTTTTCCGGGTAGTTAACTTCAGCTGTTTACAAATTCGCGCTACATGTACATCAACCGGAATTAAAAGTTTTAAAGTTGGAATCTCATTCCATAAGCCGAAATCAAGTTCATCTTTTCGAACCATCCAGCGCAGAAAAAGATTCATCCGCTTGCAAGCACTTCCCGCTCCGACTCGTCCGTCGGATCGAGGCGAGCCCTTTTCCGGATCAGGAAACATAAATTTTATTCCGCGAGTTGGGTTTCCAGTACCTGAACAAAATTCAATCATCTTTTTCGAAAAATTCGAAATAGATATTCTCAAATCAAATTCTCCTTTACTTCCTTCGAGGAAAAGGTTTTTCAAGCTGCCATGAGTTTTATAAACTTTGTTTAATCCATAGAAAAGATTCTGAATATCATTGCTGGAATAAAACCTGTGTTTAACATTCAAGAAAAGTTTGCTGTGTTTTCTGGCTGAATAATTAATCACAAAATTGTATGGCTGCCAATCCATAATTGAATGCAAGCGCTCCAGCGTTCTATTGATCTGCTTAACATTTCCAAAAGCAAACACTGAGGCAATAAATGCACTGATTTCAATATCAAGCTGATTGGAAAACTTATGCGGGAATTCAATTGGGTCGGGAGAGATTTGTGTTCTATCGAAATAGTTATAATGAGAATCTAGTTTGCTCTTGAGAGAAGAATTCTTGTTGAGAGAATCTGATTTCAAATTTTTATGCTGCTTGATGTTTAGCAGAAACTTTTCCAGCCATCATTGATTCAATACTAAGCTGGTAATCTAATTCTTCCCATTCAATTCCGGTATTTCTGCAAATAAAGCAATAGTTCTTAAGCTGCTTCAAGGTAGCTTTTGATAATTCAGGATACCATTTCAGCGGTGTAGAAATAATTCTTCCGTCACTCAATTCCACATTGAGATAAGAATCATCAAAAGAAACTTTTTTACCCTTTAAAGTATTCATCCCATTTATCCAAAAAATATTCGCGGTTCTGTTTTGTTATAGCTATAACTTTTTGCAAATCTGTTTTCTTAAAATAATTTTCTACAACTGACATCTTTTCCAAATTAATCTTACAAAAGTTTTCCGCTTTTGTAACGTGGATATGTTTAGGCAAATGTTCATTCGCATAAAAGAAAAACTTGAAACCATCTTGTAACAATAATGTAGGCAAGCGATCATTCCTAAATACTAACTGATGAAAAATAAGCTTTTAGAAAGAGAATATACAGCCGCCTTATTTTAAATAAACCATTTTACAAACTGCTTCACTCTTTCCAGTAGTCAATCTGTAAACATAAACTCCGCTGGCCATCTCTCGACTGCGCTCGAGATGACGTGCGTTGACTGTAACCTTGTAATTACCGGGTTGTTTGGATTCATCTACAAGAGTAGCAATTTCAAGTCCTAATACATTATAAACTTTCAACTGGATGTGTGCTGGTTCTTTCAGATCATAACTGATTGTTGTTTCGGGATTAAACGGATTTGGATAATTCTGATAGAGGCGAAATTCACTAGGTACATGCTGCTCTTGTTCAATACCGGTTGCAAGTTGAGAATCATCAATCAATGCAGTCCAGATACTCATTATGTTCCCATCCATGCGCATTCAAATTGGATAGACTTTCTTGTTGTATGCGGCAATGCCGGTGTAATCACCAAAGAAAATATTAGCATTTGGAAAGAATGGTGTTTCAGTTACGCGGTAATTTTTGAAAGTCTCACCACCATCATCAGAACGTGCAAGATATAGATGAGTTTGCGTGCTTGATGGATCGAGATTATCTCTACGGTCATAAAATACTATGTAGATAATTCCAGTAATTGGATCAACACTCATCCAAGTGAAAAATTGGTCTCGTTTCAAGAAATCATTATTAACTCTTTTAGCCGCGCTCCAAGTTTTGCCGCCATCTGTTGACTTAGCAAGAAAAATATCTGTATCGCCGTTAATTTGATCTGACCAATTGATATAAATATTTCCTCGATACTTCGAGTTGCTAATATCGCAGCCGGTAATCGGCATTCCGTTACATCTGTTAATTCCGGTTATGTCAAACGCCCAGCCCCCATAAAGTGAAGATACTTTTGCATCACTTCCAAAAGTAACACCGCCATCAGTTGATTTATCAAACATCAATCCCGCCGGACCAGACCAGCTTAAATATACTTCACCGTTTGGACCAACAGCCGGGACACATCCTTCAACAGTGTTGTCATCATCAATACAGTCGCCGCTTCGGGTATTTATTTTAATTGGTGATGACCATGACTGACCGCTATTAGTTGATCTTGAAAGTAAAATTCGCGTGCTATCAGACTTAGAACTACTTCCATATTTATCAAACTCAGTCCAAGCCATGTAAAGGTTATTCTTAAATTTCGAATCACTCAGATCAACGCCAATCCATTCTTTATCTTGCTGCTTAACCGGTGGTGCGTAACCAACTCCAACATCGTAATCCCAATCGGTTCCATTCGTTGCTGATCTTTGCACAACAATTCTATCAATCCAATAGCCGCTTCCAGTATTTCTTTGATCTGATAAATGCCCATAAAATAGAAAGCCATTCTTATCATAAACTAAACATGGATCTCCGTAAACCCGCCAAATAGAACTCATTTGTTTTTGTGCCCAGGTTCTACCTTCATCTGCCGATGTATATAATAGATTTAGATTAGAACCGGCAGCTATAAAACTTGGATTAGCCGGATTTATAGTAATTGAAACTTCGTTTGGCTGGTTTGCAGATGAATTGCTAACTCGTACATTTTGGAATTGTGCAAATGTTAACAAGTTAGTAAGAACTATAAAAGCTAAGACTTTTTTGTAGTTCATGTTTTTACACACTTCTATTTCTACTTAGCTAAAGTTAGTTTCTTCACATCTGAAAAGCTACCCGATTTAAGGTGATAAAAATATACACCGCTGGAAAGATTGGAACCATTAAACTCCACATTATGATTTCCGGCTGCCATCACCCCATTAACTAAATGAGCAACCTCTCTTCCTAACACATCGTAAACCTTAAGGGAAACAAAACCATTCACCGGTATTGTAAAAGTAATTTTTGTAACCGGATTGAATGGATTCGGAAAGTTTTGATTCAAGCGATAATTTGTTGGAATATTAACATCTTCAACATCTGTAGTCTTTAGCTGCTGATACCACAATCCATACAAAGTTCCGGCAAATAGTTTATCATTAATAACGGCAGTATTCAGCACTTCAAATCCATTTTGATCATTCAGTATCTTCCAAGTTTCGCCATTATCCGAAGAAATAAATCCAGTTGTTCTGCCAAATCCATTAGAAAAATGAACGTACAAATTATTTCCGTAAATAGAAAAGTTTGCATTAGCTCTGCTACTAAATCCTAGATAAATATAGGAATAGGTTTTTCCTTCATCTGTACTTTTGTAAAGACCATACGTAGTAGCAAGAAACTCTCTATTTCCAACTTTGAGCACATCATAGAGAATTAATGGCTCTCCATTAAAATTTCCAAAATGAATCTCATTCCACAAATTTGTTTTGCCATCATTTGTGTAGAAGTAACCATTTGCACCGGCACCGGCGTAAATAATGTTATTCTGTTTAACTAACGAGTTCACGTTATATGATGTAGATGGAGAAAGACCTTCGCTGTAAGAAACCCAGCCATTTGAGTTTATTAAATTCAACCGGAAAACACCCGCGCCCATTGTTCCGGCATACAAGTAATTATCATGTATTACAAAATCGGAAATAGTCTTTGCACCTAACCCATATAGACCATTGTTCATCGGATTCCAGCTTTTGCCATTATTGCTGCTTTCAAAGACACCATAGTTATATGTTCCGGCATAAATTTTAGAATTGTACTTTACAATTGCACTAACAAAATCTACATCCGGATAAATCTTTGCGGATTGAACCCAGTTCTTTCCGGAATCGTAGCTAATATAGATTACACTGTCTGCACCAACGTAAACTGTATTGTTATCTATGAAAATTGAAGGAGCGTTTGTTGTAGCCGGAATCTCTTCAACTCTCTTCCATTGAGCCGGTGTTTCATTTATATATAATGAGAGGAGTAATATCCAGAAGAAATATTTCATTGTACAAAATCCTTTTTAAGTTGATGATGAATAGACGCGGTAAAGCAAAAAGAAGTTTCCGAGTTAAGATAATTAAAATGTAGCTATGCGATACCCGCCGAGACTCAGTCTCGTCGAGGCTGAAATCACGTCTTTATGTTGAAAATAATTTTTGTAGAGACGTTCCGGTGGAACGTCTCCTGTTTCTTTTGAGAAAGTACACCCTCTAGAGACGGTCTCGGTGAAGCTGATATTACATCTTACGTTGAAAATGATTTTTTGTAAAGACGAGGCATGCCTCGTCTCTACAGTAATATTACAATTCTTGAGGAGAATTTTTGCTATTGAGAGCAGAAGTGTTACTTCCCCCAATCTATTGCTGTTTGGTTAGCTCTCTCATTTCTTTAATTGCTTGATCAAGCCCAACAAAAACTGCGCGGGCAATTACTGCATGACCGATACTTACTTCATCAATTTCGGAAATGGCAACAAAGTCTTTCATGTTGATGTAGTTTAATCCGTGCCCGGCGTTTACACCAAGACCCAGTTTCTTAGCATGTTTAGCAGCTACACGAACGCGCTCGAGTTCATCAAAGAGTTCTTCTTCGCCAACAGCGTTTGCGTAATTCCCGGTATGGATTTCTATAAAGTCTGCATTAATTTCTGCCGCAGCATCAATTTGATTTATATCCGGCTCAATAAATAGTGAGACAGTAATTTCAGCTTCGTGCAACCGGTCTATTGCGTTTTTAATCTGTTTGATGTTATCTATAACATTTATTCCACCTTCGGTAGTTAATTCTTGGCGGCGCTCCGGGACTATAGTAGCAAGTTCCGGTCGGATGTCACATGCAATATCAATAATTTCATCAACGGCAGCCATTTCGAGATCGAGTTTTGTTGTAATTAATTCACGCAACAATCTTACATCCCGCTCGTTTATGTGGCGCCTGTCTTCTCTTAGGTGAACAACAATTCCATCAACTCCAAATTGCTCAGCCATTAATGCGAATGTTACAGGATCTGGTTGTACTTCACCTCGTGCGTTTCTAAGTGTTGCAATGTGGTCAACGTTTATGCAAAATCTCATTTTTTCCTCTTTCTTATTTCTTACTATAAAATTATAAAACTTATAAAATATTTTTTGAGTCACTTAGCGTCTTTGTGTCTTTGCGGTTCGTCTTTTCATATCCTTTCACCGCTAAGGCGCAGAGACGCAAAGAAAGCTAGTTAAGTAACCGGATTGAGCCAATAGAAGCTTTTATTGCCGGAGAAACCAACTCTTCCGAATCCTTTCTAAACGAATATTCAAGCTGAATGATTTGTCCTCTGCTGTTTTGGAAAAACAGTTTAGAGCCTCTAAGGTTTTCCTTATCAAACTTAACCAGTGTAAATGTTATACGCGAGTGAACAAATGTATTCATTGATAAATTAGAATTTTTATACTTGGTAGAAAGCAATCCCTTGTAAAAATTAATTTCACTGCTTGTTGTTATTGTACTATCTGTCGAGTTCACTTTACCGCAGCTTAGTACAGAGCCGTTAGCTTTATCAAAGAAAATGTAAACCGGCTCGTATATAAATCCATCGCTCGGATTGTTTCTGTTCTCAATCTTCTTGGAAATTGAAGAAGGCATTAGTTCCCAATCAAGCGGCGGATTAAATTTTATGCCAAGTACGTCATCGCTTATTTCAATTCCAATTTTGGTTTTATCAAACGAGAAAAGATTTGCCGCTTCCTCTTCCTCGCTCTTTTTTCCGCTGCAAGAAACCAAAAGATATCCGGCAGTAAGTAAGATTAAATATCTTAGTTTAATAATCTTCATAACTTTTGCATTGTTCCTACTGCCAAATATAATTATCTTTGGATAGAAACGGATAGCAACATGAACATTTTAATCACTTTTCAAAAAATAACGGGAAGAAAGAATTTGAAGAATTTCCTTTCTTCCCGCTTCGAACAAGTCTTCTAAGCTTTACCCATCACTTTTTTACACGATAATTAACTAGTAACAATTTATCCTTGAGGTAATTATGATGGGTACATCCACATTTGAAAACATTGTAGAGAAAACAAACGTTTCGGCAAATGAAGTTCATTCCACGCTTGCAAAGAAAATGCTTGTTGATGGCTTCGATTTCGTTTTAGATATTAAAAGAAGCCGCGACTTAACTTTGGTTGATGAAAAAACCGGTGATGAATATTTAGACTTCTTTTCATTCTTCGCTTCTTCTCCGCTTGGAATGAATCATCCCAAATTAGATACGCCGGAATTCCGTGAAGAACTCGCAATTGCTTCACTCAACAAACCTTCCAATTCGGATATTTACACAACACAGATGGCAAATTTTGTAGAGACCTTTTCGCGCGTTGCCGTTCCCGATTTTATGAAGCATTTGTTTTTTGTTGATGGTGGAACTTTGGCTGTTGAGAACGGATTGAAGATTGCATTCGATTGGAAAGTTAGAAAGAATTTTATTCGCGGTTACAAAGAAGAGCGCGGGCAACAAGTAATTCATTTCCGTGAAGCGTTTCATGGAAGGTCGGGTTACACAATGTCGTTAACAAATACCGATCCGGTTAAAATTGCCCACTATCCAAAATTTAACTGGCCAAGAATTATTAATCCTAAGATCAAATTTCCAGTTGAAGATAACTTAAATGAAATAATTACTCTAGAGGAAGAAGCAATAAATGAAATTTACACCGCTATCAAAAAGAATAAGGATGATATTGCTGTTCTAATTATAGAGCCAGTTCAAGCAGAAGGTGGAGACAATTTCTTCCGTAAAGAATTTCATGAAAAGTTAAGAGAGATATGCAGCGAAAATGAAATTTTACTTATGTACGATGAAGTTCAAACCGGAATTGGAATGACGGGCAAAATGTGGGCTTATGAGCATTATGTTCAACCGGATATTATTTCTTTTGGAAAGAAAGTTCAGATTTGCGGCGTGATGGTAAACGACAGAATAGATGACATTTCCGAAAATGTGTTTAAGAAATCGAGCAGAATAAACTCAACTTGGGGCGGCAACTTAACCGATATGGTTCGCTCAAGAAAGAATTTTGAAGTAATTGAAGAAGATAACCTAATTGATAATTCCAGAATCATGGGCAATTATTTATTGCAGAACATAAATGATTTGCAAAACGATTTTCCGGAATTTGTTTCTCGTGCAAGAGGTCTAGGATTAATGTGCGCGTTCGATATGCCTTCAGTAGATATAAGAAAGAAGTTCTTAGCTGAACTATACAAGAATAAATTGATAATGCTCGGCTGCGGAAGCAGTTCCGTTCGTTTTAGAACGCCGTTAGTTGTTACACAAGATGAAATTGATAAAGGAATTGGAATAATTAGAGAAGTGCTAAATAAAATGTAATCAAGCTTTCCTATGCGTTCTTTGTGGTTAATCTTTAACCGCAAAGGGCGCAAAGATTACTAAGATTCGGAATCAACTTTCTTCCAGCTTGGTGGTGCGATAATAACTACGAATTCCCCTTTTGTATTTTTCTTCTCAAAATCTGTCAGAATTTCTTCTGCTGTTCCGCGCCAGGTTTCTTCAAATTTTTTTGTTAACTCTCTACCAACAACAATTTGTCTTAGCGGCATGTAATCGCGTAATTCTTCCAACAGCTTCTCAATTCTATAAGTTGATTCATAAAGGACAATCGTTCTTTCCTCTTCCGCCAACTGCTGAAGTTTTTTTTGTCTTCCCTTTTTCTGCGGAAGAAATCCCTCGAACGCGAATGAGTCTGTTGGTAATCCGCTAATGCTTAAAGCCATAATTGCGGCATTCACACCGGGAATTCCTACAACCTCAATTCCTTTTTCAATAGCAAAGTTTACTAAACGAACACCGGGATCAGAAATGCAAGGTGTACCGGCATCAGAAACAAGCGCGGCACTTTCATTAGCCGAAATTCTTTCAACAACTCTCTCTAAGGATTTGCTTTCGTTGTGTGCATTTATCACCACAAGCGGTTTGCTAATTTCAAAATGATGAAGAAGAATTGAAGTTACACGAGTGTCTTCGCAGATAATAAAGTCAACAAACTTTAATGTTTCGACAGCACGGAAAGTAATATCTCCGAGATTTCCAATTGGCGTTGCAATAACAAAAAGTTTTCCGTGTGTCATTTTTTCTCTGACGTAGAGACGCCCCATGGGGCGTCTTTACAATTTTATTCTTCTTGATAATGAATTAAAGAGTGTACTTCATAGTTCTTTAGCTTTTCTTTCCCTTTCAGAAAATCAAGTTCTATGATGAATGAAATTTGTACAACTTCACCGCCAAGCTGTTCAATTAATTTAACTGCAGCTTCCATTGTTCCACCGGTAGCAAGTAAATCATCGTGTAATAAAACTTTATCGCCGGGCACAATAGCGTCTTTGTGAATTTCAATTTTATCGGTTCCATATTCCAACTCGTAACTTGCAGAAATTGTCTCAGCCGGGAGTTTCTTCGGCTTTCTGATTGGGACGAATCCAGCATTAAGTTTTTGTGCGAGCGCACCACCCAAAATAAATCCACGGGATTCTATTCCCGCTACTTTTGTAATACCTTTCTCTTTCGCCAAATCATACAGTGCGTTAATAGTCGCATTCAGTCCGGTAGAATCTTTCAAAAGTGTCGTAATATCTTTGAAGATAATTCCCTCTTTTGGGAAATTTGGCACATCACGGATTAGTTTTTCTAGTTCCATCTTAATCTCCTTGAACCGCATTTGGTAAATGTTCGTGGTTTTGTAACTCTTCAAGATACTTAAAAAGGATTTCTTCTATCGGCGCATATTCTAATTGTTGATAAAGATGTTGGCGAACCTCTTTCGAGCCGTGCAAGCCCTTTAAGTATCCAGCGTAATATTTTCTAAAAGGAATGATTGCGCCGCGCACATCTCTAATCTCCAAAGAATATTTAAGATGCTTTAGCGCTGTAGCAATTCTTTCTTCCGGTGTAACTTGATGAACGGTTTCGCCATTCAGCAATTGCTTGGCTTCTCTAAAAATCCACGGGTGATCAATAGCACCGCGGGCGATCATGACCGCATCAGCGTTGGTTTCATCAAATGCACGTTTAACATCTTCGGCAGTAAATATTCCACCATTAAGCGCAACCGGGATCTTTACAACTTCTTTCACTTTTGGAATCCAGTTCCAGTCAGCATCGCCGCTATGACCTTGAGTTCTTGTTCTACAATGAACTGTTAGCTCTGCGGCTCCGGCGTCTTCAATTCGTTTAGCAACATCTAAAATATTTATTGAGTTTGCGTCCCAGCCAATTCTTGTTTTTACAGTTACCGGAATGCTAACTGATTTCACAATTTCTTCAACCATCGTTTGCAAATAACAGACATCTTTAAGGAGTCCGGCACCGGCGCCACGACCGGCAATTTTCTTTACCCAGCAGCCGGCGTTAATATCTATCACTTCGGGATTTCTTGTCTCTGCAATTTTTGCGGCTTCAATCATCGGCTCTAAATTACCACCATAGATTTGAATACCAACCGGGCGCTCCTCATCGGTAATTTCTAATTTCTTCTCGGTCTTTTTATTCGAACGAATCAAACCATCGGAATTAACAAACTCTGTGTAAACTACATCCGCGCCAAGTTCTTTGCACAATCTTCTGTATGCAATGTCTGTTACGTCTTCCATCGGCGCAAGAAGAAGCGCCTTATCAATATTTATTTTCCCAACTTTAAACACTTAGTCCAGCTTTCAGTTTTTCGGGATTTAGTTTGAAGTAAGCAACAATCAATATTATGAAAGTAAAGAAACCACCGGTTAAGAATGGGAATTGATAACCAAGATAATGAAATGAAAATCCGCCCCACAACGGACCGAGTACGCGCGCGAATGCCGAGATTGATTGATTAACTCCAAGTATAGCGCCTTGCTGATCTTCCGGAGAATATTTCGAAATCATTGCTGGAATTATTGGCTGTAATATTCCGGTACCAATCGCCACAAGTGAAATAACAATTGCCTCCCCAAGAAAATTTCCACCATACGGAATTAATCCAAGTCCAAAAACAGTAAAAACTAATCCAATAAGTACGCTGGTTCTATCAGCAAATTTCTTAGTTAGCATTCTGATAAAACCGGCTTGTATTAACACACCCACTACACCCGAAATACCAAACAACATTCCGTTTTGCTGATCGCTAAAATGAAATACCTTGTACCCGAGCAAAGCATAAGTGCCGTATATGTTCGCAAAAGAAAATATTATAAAGAAAAATATTATGATCAAGAAACCAACCGGAGAATGAAGTATAACTTTCTTAGTAAAAGCAAAATCGAAAATGCGGAATTGAAATTTTCCTTCGCTCTTTTTTTCTTTTAACGATTCCGGCAGCTTGAAAAAAGCAAACACAAGTGCAAGAAATGAAAATCCCGCTGCTCCATATCCAGCCACTGAATAGCTATACTTTGAAAGTAGTGCGCCAATCACTGGACCAAAAATGAAACCAAGACCAAACGCAGCGCCAATCAATCCCATTCCCTTAGAGCGTTCTTCTTTCGTTGTGATATCTGCAATGTATGCTTGAGCCGCGCCAATGTTACTTCCACCAAGTCCGGCAAGCAATCTTGAAACGAACAACAATGCAAAATTGTGTGAGAAAGCAAAAAGTAAATATGCGATTACAGTAATTGATTGCGTTGCAAGTATAACCGGTCTTCTGCCGATTCTATCAGATAGTCTTCCATAAACCGGATTAAAAATAAATTGCATCAATGAGAAAACTGCTATAATTGCTCCAATTCCAAAATCGGAAATACCAAGCTCTTTGCTCGCAAAAGTTGGGAGGATAGGAATTAAAATTCCAAAACCCATTAGATCTATAAAAATTGTAACGAAGATTACAGAAAGTGAAGCTTTATTTTTCATTAAAAGAATAACCTTTCGAATTCCGGTGTAAAAATAAAAATTAATTTGCGTGCAAAGAATTTTTTCTTTTGAATAATGCCACAGCTTTCATTGTTTGTTTTGTCTCGTAATAGCTTTGAACAAGTTTTGCTTGATCTGATTTATTGAGCCGTTTGAACGATTTGTAAACCGAAGTATCGCTTGGGTGCAAAACAAATGCGTTTCTTCCGCTTACTTTTTCTTTAGCAACCCAAACCGGTTCAATAAAAAGTGTATCAAGCAATACTTTATCGGTATCATTTTTTTCAATTGTAAAATTTAATATTACTCCACAATCGGAGTAGCGCCATCTTTGATTAGAAAAGAAATTACCGAGCGAATAAGCGATAAATCCTTGAGCGAGTTTACTTTTTGCTGATTCAAAAAGCTCCACCGGCTGAATAACATGCGGATGGCTAGCAATAATTAAATCTGCACCATACGTAATTGTTTTCCCGGCAAATTCCTTCTGAAATGAATTAGGTTCCCGTTCATATTCTTCACCAAAATGGAAGTACACAATAACAGCGTCTGCATTTTGTTGTCTTGCGTTAGTTATATCTTTCTTAATCAAAATAGTATCTATCAAATTAACAGCATAACTTTTTTGTTTCGGCAGATTATTTCCGTTTAATCCGTAAGTGTAAGCAAGTAATGCAACCCTAATTCCATTCTTCTCAGCTACCAATATTTTCTCTCGTGATTCGGCAGAATTATAAGTCCCATAATTCATCATTCCATGCTTGCGAACATTTTCAATGGTTCTATTTATTCCGGTTATTCCTCTATCCATCGAATGATTATTGGAAGTTATCAGTGCATCAAAACCGGCATCTTTTAATGCGGCTAAGTATTCTTCTGGTGAATTGAACATTGGGTAACCAGAGTTGCGTGATTTCTTTCCAAGAATTACTGTTTCAAGATTTCCAATTGTAAAATCTGATTTAGATAAAAGCTCTTTAACTTCTTTAAATGATGGACGAAAATCAAAACTATCGGCACTAACTCTCGCAGATTCAAATTGAGGAGAGTGGCACATCAAATCTCCAACAAATGAAAATGAGATTGTCTTTATTCTAACAATTTCTTTTTGCTTCGTTCTTGGTAATTGTGAAAAGAAGTAAAAAGAAACTGCCGCAACAGTTAGTATGAGGAATAGTTTTTTCATCAATCAGAATTTCGCTTGATCTTAATCTTGCTACCATAGTTTTCAAAACTCGATCAAGATAAAGACCATGATTAAGATCAAGAACATACTATGGCACAATGTATAAAAAAATAGGTCGGGCAATTACTCACCCGACCTACATTGCAATATTCAGAACGGATTAATTTCCGCCTTTAGCAGTCTTGCGTTCTGCTTTAACAGCCTGGATATCATTTCTGAAGTCTTGAGCCAATTTCTTCAATTCGCTTAAGCCTTTTCTCAAACGTGTTCCAGCTGCTGATTGTCCCTTCGTATAGAATTTTTCTACGTCGGGTTCGAGTGTCTTTAAGAACTCGATAAGATCTAAATATTTCTGGTTCATTGGTCCTCCTTTGTTTAGTGATTGGTTGTTATTTAATGTTTTCTAAAACAATTTCCGCTATATCCTTTACTTGTACTTCTTCTGCTTTGTCCAGAGTTTTAATTCCGTCTGCCATCATCGTCATACAAAACGGACAAGCCGATGCAACGGTATCCGCATTTGTTTTTACTGCTTCTTCTGCCCTATTTACGTTTATTCTTGTTCCTTCTACTTCTTCTAAAAACATTCTTCCACCGCCGGCTCCACAGCAAAATCCTTTGTCTTTGCTTCGCTCCATTTCAATAAGTTCAGCGCCATTTATTTTTTTAAGCGGGTCGCGCGGCGAATCGTAAACGCCATTGTATCTTCCAAGATAGCATGAATCGTGATATGTAATTTTTGTTTTTGCCGATTCATCTTTCAATTTCAATTTGCCTTCGTTCAACAATTGGCTTATCAATTCAGTATGATGAAGAACCTCAAAATTTCCGCCAAACTGCGGATATTCGTTCTTCAATGAATTGAAGCAATGCGGGCAGCCGGTAACAATTTTCTTTACTCCGTAACCATTCAGAGTTTCAACGTTTGCTTGCATCATCATTTGAGCAAGATATTCATTTCCCAAACGTCTTGCTGTATCGCCGTTGCATTGTTCTTCAACACCCAGAATTCTGAAATCAACATTCGCTTTCTGCATTAAAGCTGCAAAAGCTTTAGAAACTTTTTGATAGCGCGCATCAAACGAACCGGAACATCCCACCCAGAACAAATATTCGGTGTTAGCATCTTCCGCCATTGTTTTGATATTCAAACCCTCAGCCCAATTTGCTCTGTCTTGCGCATTGAATGCCCACGGGGTTCCGTTTGTTTCCAAATTCTTGAAAACAACATTAAGCTCATTAGGAAAGTTAGATTCGTTCAACACAAGATTTCTTCTCATATCCACTATTGAATCTACGTGCTCAATCGTAACCGGACACTCATAAACACAAGCCATGCAAGTAGTGCAAGCCCAAAGTTCTTCATCTTTAATATAATTATGAACAAGCGTTTTCTGCATCTCTTCGTTGTCTTCAGAAGTTTTTGCAATCATCAGTGGAGCTTTGTCCTCTGTTCTCTTTCGGATATTTACAATTATCTCACGAGGAGAAAGTTGCTTTCCAGTAGTTGCAGCCGGACAAGCAGCCGTGCATCGTCCGCATTCTGTACATGAAAAACCATCTAATAATTGTTTCCAATTCAAGTGCTCTATATCCGCAGCACCGTATTGAGTCAAATTTTCATCTTCAAGATTGAGCTTCTTTAATGCATACTTCTGCGAACCAATTTTCATGAAATAAACATTTGGCAGAGAAGTAATAACATGAAAATGTTTTGAGTATGGGAGAAAGTTTAAGAATGTGAAAACGATCAGAATGTGCATCCACCAAAAGATTTCGTAATATGTTGATGCAGAACTTCCATCACCGACAAAAATTCCAGCTAACCACAATGAAACCGGGCGGACTTCCCATTCGCTAAGCTGCATGTTTGCGTAAATGATATTAGCGACGTTTTGCCCGAACATTGAAATTACAACGCCCATTATCATGCAAAGAATAAAAGCTGCGTCAAACTTGTGCCCTTCCACATCCAAGCGTTTTACTTTTTGAACAAAGCGTCTGTATAGCGCCCAAAGAACGGCCAAGATTACAAAGAGTCCGAGGAAATCTTGTGTAAGAGTTATTAGCGAAAATAATGGTCCAAGAAAATGAAGTGAAAATCCTGAATAAAAACCTTGAATTATAGCTTCAATTATTGCGCTTAGAAAAAGTAAGAATCCCCAAAAGATCGAAACGTGAATGAATCCGGCAACCGGCTCGCGCAATATTTTTGATTGTGCCAACCCAATCTTAAGCACATTTTTAATTCGTTCACCAGGATTATCAAACCGGTTTTCCGGCTGTCCGAGTTTTACATAACTTAAAATTCTTCTAAGATTGTAAAAGAAGAAACCAATAGCGGCTAAAAACACCGGAATAAATAGTAAGTTTTTTAATTCCATCTGCAATAATTAAAGGTGTTTGTTGAAAAAATTAAGTGTTTTATCTAAAAGCTTATCATACTTTGGCGTTGTACCCGCAAATGGATGAACAACATCAAAAGTGTGACCGGTACCAAACATCTTAAAAAACTCAGTTTTGCTTTTATCAGACCATCTGTAAAGCTCTTCGGCTTCTTCTAATTTTACAGCTAAATCTTGATCTCCATGAGCTATTAAAAGTGGTCTCCCAAGATTTCTAACTGCATTTTCTAAATCCAAAATCCCGTTGGAATTTTCTTCAATATCATCAAGTAAGCAAACATCCAAACTCATTATTTGCTTAGTACGCATATTCATAACATCAAAAGAGCCTTTTTTACGCCATTCTTCTTTTTGACGAGCGCTGTATCTATCTAATTTCGCAATTGAAGCCCAAACCGAAACCGCATCAACATCCTTTCTGCGAACAGAACTTAATAACGAAATTGCACCGCCTCGGCTGTGTCCGCAAATTCCAAGCTTACAATCTTTAGCAATTTCCTCAAAAAAACCGCTTCTTACTGTAGAAAGAATTTCATCAAGTTCACGTACTTCTCTGCTAAATGTGTTTTTAGCGAATTTTTCAAGTTCTGTAAACTCGAGCGGGTTTTCTCCAATTCCATTGTGAGAAAAATTAAACATTACAACAACAAACCCGGCTTTAGAAAAGTACTCGCCAATGTATGGACCGAAACCCCAATCCTTAAAACCTTTGAAACCGTGCACAAAAACGAGAGTTTTATTCGTTTTGATGCGTTCGCTATAAAAGGTGGTAACTTGTAATTTTTCGCCGTCTGAGGCGTTTAAGGAATAATTTCTAACCATACGAACCAAATATGAGGTTTTGAGGATGTAAAGTCAAGAAAAGCCCAAATTTATGAGCACAACGTTTAATCAATTTGTCGTGTATTTTTCCCTTCCCTCTTTCACATAACTAGCGACCATGCGTGTTTCATTTTCAAACTCGTGAATAGTTAGTTTTACCACATCAAGGGCAACTTTATACTTTTTTGTAGTCTCCCAAACTGCCATTCCCGCAAGTCTTGCTCTTTCAAAAATAGTTTTGCCTCTGAAATCATCAGAGACCACTGCAATATCAAGATCGCTGTTGTTTGTCATTTCGCCACGGTAAGCAGAACCAAAAAGAACCACCTGGCTAATGTTTAGTCCGGATTCTCTCAGCTTATCTTCAAAAAAAGAGATTATTTCTGATACTCGTTTTTCAACCATTCCATAAACTCTTTTGTTTTTAACATTATTTCATGTGCTACACTTATTTCGAATTCGTTTGCAAGCAGAATAAGTGAATCGGGATATCTTGTTGAAACAGCGGCATCATCAATTTCCAGCAAGAAATTCTTAAACTTTTCCGGTACAGAAATTTTATTTACTTCCACCAGAAAGACCAAACTATGAACTCTTGGTGGTTCAACATTTTGGTTAATTCGATAAATTCCTTTTAAATATTTTTCAATTGATAGATGGCACATAAAGACACTATATATATACTTGCCAGCTTGGAACATAGCTTGAGCAGATTCGTAATCATATTCTGACTGTAGAAACCATTCTTTCTGGTCTTTTGCCATTCCATCCCTCATTCTATATGCTAAATACAAAACAGTGAAGTCTATTTCAAGCTTATTTAGATGTAATATGAAGATAAGTGAAATGAATTAATAAAATACCTGTCATATATAAACTTGTCAGTATTTTCGCCGATTATAACAGTAAACAAAAATAAATGGTTATGACAGATCAAGAAAAAGCTCAGTGGTTTGACAAGGCGCTTAAGTATGCTTTGGATAGAAAAATTCACCTTGTAATGAAATCCAACATAAACGGCATTGGCAAATGGGCAATTATTGATACCGAAAAAAACCTCGTTCTTAATTCCAATATGGAATGGGAGCCGGAACCGCCGATTGCAAAAGACCGTGATGAAGCCTTCCTTATCCGCACCCGTTTTGATTTTGAAACCGCTGTTGCCCAATACGAACAAATGAAAATGTTTGCCGAATAATTACAAAATCTATGGTTATGGAAAAGTACCTTCTTTCCCGTTCTTGTTTTTCTTATTTTTAAGTGACAATGAATTTGAAAAGTTGATTACTTTTGTTTAGGAAATTTGAAAGGTTAATACGAAAACGATGCCTAAGATTTTAGTTATACCCTCAATAGATATTCAAGACCAAAAAACCGTAAGGGCTGTTCAAGGGATTCCCGAACTCGGCTGCGCAGAATATAAAAGTGATCCGATTGAAATGGCTATGATTTGGCGTGCAGAAAATGCTAAGTGTCTTCACGTTGTAGATTTTAATGCTGCTCACGACCATACAAGAGTAAATTTTGAAGTAATAAAAAATATTTGCGAATCGGTAATTATTCCGGTAGAACTTGGCGGCGGCATTAGAAATTACGATGATGCTGTAGAAGCTTTCGAGTTAGGTGTTGCTCGTGTAGTAATTGGCTCAATGGCTTTCGAGAATCCCAGAGAATTCATAAAGATTTTAGATAAGTTCACTCCAAATAGAGTTGTCTCCGCAATAGATGTAGTAAATGGCGAAGTTGTAACGCGCGGAAGACAAACAAGAACTCACATGCAAGCTATTCAATATGCAAAGTTTCTAAAATCTTGCGGTGCAACAAGAATTGTTGTTACAGATGTAACAACAAACGGAATGCTTTCCGGACCAAACATTGAGCTTTCCAGACAGGTTGCTGAAGCAGCAGAAACAAAAGTTACCCACAGCGGAGGTATTGGAGGTTCGGAAGATTTGCTTAAATTACAGAGAGAAGCCAGCAGTTTTGTTGATTCTGTAATAATCGGCAGAGCGCTTTATGAAAACAGATTTCCTTGCCAAAAAATTTGGCGTGTAGCCGAGGCGGGAATTTTCGCATAGGAGATTAAAATGGGAAATGAAGAAAGTTCAAAAAGCAGTTTTTGGGCAAATCTCTTCAAACCAAGCGCAGTAAAAAGTGAGCTGGAAGAAGTTTTACTTTCAATGCCTCCTTTCCGAGATTTAAGCAATGCTCACCTAAAAAGTATTATTAAATTAATGCACAACCGAGTTTACATTCCCAACGAAATGATATTTCACCAAGGCGACCCAGGAACCGGATTGTACATTATTATAAGCGGCAAAGTTGTAATAAAACAAGATGAAACCGGAAACACGTGGGAATTAGCAAAACTCGGTCGAGGAGATTTCTTTGGCGAACTTGCTTTGCTTGATAACGAAGTCCGCTCCGCTTCTGCATTTGCAATCGAAGAAACTCAGATTGCAGTTATCTTCAAACCGGAATTAGACAACTTCATTTCAAATTTTCCTAAAGAAGGGTCTAAAATTCTTAAAGGAATCGCACAAATAATTGCTATACGGTTAAGAACATTGAACCAAGATTATTTTCAGTTGTATAAGAAATCGAAAACAAATTAGTGGAGGCAGCAATGATTAAGAGCATTATGGTTCCCATTGATTTCTCCGATTACTCCAAAGGCGCATTAAGATATGCAGCCCAATTTGCTAAACAATTCAATTCCAAAATTTATCTCATCTACGTAGTTGAGCCCATGATTTATCCGGCTGATTTTTCAATGGGGCAAGTAGCAATTCCATCTTCCGATATTGATTTGACTACTCGTGCAGAGGAAGAATTAAATAAATTAGCTTCGGAGATTGGTAATGACCTTGTAGTTGAAACTATAATCAAAACCGGTAAACCATTTGTTGAGATTAACGAAACAGCCGGTGAGAAAGGAATTGACTTAATTATTATTGCTACTCATGGTCATACCGGAGTTGAGCATTTGCTCTTCGGCTCTACAGCAGAAAAAGTTGTTAGGAAGGCTCCTTGTCCGGTACTTACTCTAAGGGAACCTATCAAGGGTTTTCAATTCAAGAATTGATTGTGGAAACAAAAAAGCCTCTCTAATTTGTAGAGAGGCTGATTAACATAGTCAACTTTCTTTTAGTAGGAATCAACATCAAAAATTTATTTCGCTTGTTCTAACTGTTTAGCCGCTTGTTCAGCAATATGAGCAACTTCGGTCTTAGGATATTTCTTAGCTATATCTTTCCAAATAGCAACCGCCTTTTTATTATCACCTTTTGCTTGTGCTAAACCGCCTACATTATATTGAGCATATAGATTGTTTTTATCAACACTTAATACTTTGTTATTGTATTCTGTAGCTTTATCCAAGTTGCCGGTATTGTAATAAGTATAAGTGAGCTGAAGTAAGATGTCGGTTCTTCTTGGATCAACTTTAATAATTCTTTCATATAGTTTTATAGCTTCTTCCGGATTATGAACTCCGAGCATATCAGCATATTCTCGAACTTTTGTAGTATCGTTTGGGTTCTTCTCAACTTCCATTTTTAAGGCATCCATCTTTTTCTTAGCGTCTTCCATAACATTATCTTTGCCGGGCATATCTCCATTGCCGCGGGATCTCATTCCGCCATGAACATCATCATCCGGCATTTGTGCGCCTTCAGCAATTGTTCCGGCTTTATTAGATTCTTTCGTAACATTTGAAAAGAACACAATGGCTGCAACAAATACAACAAACACACCTAAGTAGATGTATATAGGTTTGAACTTCATTATATCTCCAATTTTTAGTGTGCCAAATTAAGATATTTTTTGAAAAACCTCTTCACCTATTTGGCTTTTTCTTATTTCTTCTAGTGTGAATGAAACTAACTTAATTAGAACATTGTTTAATAATGCAATACAGAAATTGTTACTAACGACTCAAAAAGCTTACTCAGCGTTACAAGATTCCCGTAAGTTGTTCTATTAAAAAATTTTATAGCTTATAAATTTCCATTTTTTTATATTTGCGATGGTGATTATTATAAATTCAAACCGGAAATCTGCGATAGAAACTTTCTACTCAGTTTATAATCAGTTGATTTATTAAGTCATTTAACAAATAACATAACGGGATGAGCTATCTCCTCCATTGTCTGGCTTGTCTCTAAAAAAGACATAAATAGTTTTTAAGTATAAATTAGTTAGGAGAAATGTACAATTGAAGATCACTAAGCAGTTTACTAATCGAGAAAGTAAATCGTTAGACCAGTATCTCCAGGAGATTGGAAAAGTAGATCTTTTAACTCCTCAGCAGGAAATTGAATTAGCAATCCGTATCAAAAAAGGTGAAAAAGCCGCTCTTGATAAACTAACAAAAGCTAATCTAAGATTTGTTGTGAGCGTAGCTAAACAGTATCAGAATCAAGGATTGCCATTGGGCGATTTGATTAACGAAGGAAACCTCGGTTTAATTAAAGCCGGTTTAAGATTTGATGAAACACGCGGATTCAAATTCATCTCTTACGCTGTTTGGTGGATTCGCCAGTCAATTATGCAAGCAATTGCAGAACAATCAAGAATGGTTCGCTTACCTCTTAACCGCGTTGGCGCATTAAATAAAATGGGCAAAGCGTTAAGCCAGCTTGAACAAGAATATGAACGCAGACCAAGTCCGGAAGAAATTGCTGAACAATTAGATATGGATGTAAGCGATGTTACTTACGCCATGCAAATTGCAGGTCGTCATATTTCTATGGATGCTCCTTTTGCGCACAGTGATGATAACAACAATAGTTTGTTAGATGTAATGCCGAATGAAGATCAGCCTGCACCAGATCATATTTTAATGAAAGAATCTCTCAAAGCTGAAATTGAACGCTCACTTTCTACATTAACTGAACGCGAAGCTGAAGTTATTCGCTTATACTTTGGATTAGGTAAAGAACACTCTCTCACTTTAGAAGAAATCGGCGAAAAGCTAAATCTTACACGCGAACGTGTCCGTCAGATAAAAGAAAAAGCATTAATACGCTTACGACACTCAAACCGAAGCAAAAACTTAAAAGCTTATTTAGGATAAAATGAACCCCGCCGAAAGCGGGGTTTTTATTTTCTTTTTCATCACTAATCCAATTATTTCTATTTTTGATTAACAAATCTTAGGTAGACAATGGATTCTTCTACTTCCAAAAGCAGAATTGAAAATCTCTCTCACCTTATTGGAAACACACCTCTACTTGAAATCACACTTGAATTTGATGGCAGCAAAAGAAAAATTTATGCTAAAGCTGAAAATCTAAACATGACCGGCAGCATTAAAGATAGAATGGCATTTCACATTCTTAAAAATGCTTACGACAGAAACATTCTAAAAAAAGGTTCTTTGATAATTGAAGCCACAAGCGGAAATACGGGAATTTCATTTTCAGCTTTGGGACGTACTTTGGGTCATAACGTTGCTATCTTTATGCCTAACTGGTTGAGTCAAGAAAGAATCAACTTGATTAAAAGTTTTGGTGCAGAAATTATTCTTGTTAGTAAAGAAGAGGGCGGATTTTTAGGAAGCATACAAAGAGCTGAAGAACTTGCTTCAAAAACCGAAAATTCTTTTTTACCGAGACAATTTGTAAATGAGGATAATTGCGAAGCTCACTACAAAACAACCGGGATGGAAATATACTGGCAAATGAGATTTCATAAATTGGTTCCCGACGCGTTTATTGCCGGTGTTGGAACCGGAGGAACAATTATGGGAACTGGAAAATATTTACGCGAAAAATTCCCAAGCATACAATTGCATCCGTTAGAACCCGCTAACTCTCCTACTTTATCTACCGGTTGTAAAGTTGGTAAGCATAGAATACAAGGTATCTCGGATGAATTTATTCCACCCATATTAAATTTAAGCTCTCTTGATCATGTTGTTTCTGTTGACGATGGTGATTCTATTTTAATGGCTCAGAAACTTGCTTCGACTCTTGGTCTTGGAGTTGGAATTTCTTCCGGCGCTAATTTGATCGGAGCCTTAAAAATCCAAAATGAACTTGGCAATGATGCTATTATAGTTACTGTTTTCCCGGATGATAACAAGAAGTATTTAAGCACGGATTTATTTAACGATGAACCGATCAAGCCGCATTTTCTTTCTCCAAGGATAAAACTTTTGGAAGTAAAAGCATTTAAGAGAGTGTGCCAAACTTGTATGGATTCCACAGAATGTGCAGATTGCACAAATGAAATTAGACAAGAAATTTGCATGAAGCTTATGAATAACTGATTTGTTTTAAGAATTCTTTAACTAAAAAACGAAACCTTATGACACTAGAAAAATACTTTTCGAAATTTCGAAAAAATATCATCGGCATTGATTATGAATTTCAATCTCCCTACGGAATTAAAAAACTAGTTTATGCTGACTGGATTGCAAGCGGAAGACTCTATAATCCTATCGAGAAAAAATTACTCGAAAAATTCTATCCATTAGTTGGAAATACGCATTCCGAGTCGTCGGTTTCCGGTACCACGATGACGAAAGCTTATAAAGAATCCAGAGCAATAATTAAGAAGCATGTTAATGCTGCAGAAGAAGATGTACTGATTTTTGCCGGCTATGGAATGACCGCGGCAATCAACAAATTTCAGCGTATCCTTGGCTTATCCTATCCGGAACAACTGAAAAAATTTCTTAACGTTCCAGATGAAGAACGCCCGGTTCTTTTTCTTACACATATGGAACATCATTCGAATCAAACTTCTTGGCTGGAAACAATTTGTGATGTTGTTATAGTAGAGCCGGACGAAAGAGGTTTGGTTGATTTGAATAATTTTGAAAAACAGCTCAAAAAATATGAATCTAAAAAAACAAAAATCGGCTCTTTTACAGCTGCTTCAAATGTAACGGGGGTTATTCCTCCCTACCAAAAGCTGGCAAAGATGATGCATCAGAACAACGGAATTGCTTTTGTAGATTTTGCTGCATCAGCACCATATTTAGAAATTAACATGCATCCGGAAGATCCCGAAGAAAAACTTGATGCAATTTTCTTTTCACCTCATAAATTCCTTGGTGGACCCGGTACGTCAGGTGTTTTTATTTTTGATAGGAAACTATATAACCGAGCTGTTCCCGATCAGCCTGGTGGTGGAACTGTTGACTGGACAAATCCATGGGGAGAACATCTTTTCATAAAAGATATCGAAGCCCGCGAAGACGGCGGAACACCAGGGTTTCTTCAAGCTATTAAATCTGCTATGTGCATCAAGCTAAAAGAAGAAATGGGTATAACAAATATTGCAGAAAGAGAAAGCGAATTGCTTAAGATCGCATTTCAAAGACTTTCTAAAATTCCATTTATGCACATTCTGGCTCAGGAACATCAAGAACGACTCGGGATTATTTCATTCTATGTCGAAAATGTTCATTACAACTTGATGGTAAAATTGCTGAATGACCGTTTTGGAATTCAAATGCGAGGCGGCTGTTCTTGTGCAGGCACTTACGGGCATTATTTATTGCACGTTGATCCAACTATGTCTAAGAGAATTACTGATAAAATTACTCAAGGCGACCTTTCTGAAAAACCAGGATGGGTTAGATTCTCTTTACATCCCACAATGACAAATGAAGAACTTGATTACGTATTAAATGCCTTGGAAGATGTTATTAAAAATTCTGAGGAGTGGAAAAAGGATTACACTTACTCTTCGAAGACAAACGAATTCACGCACAAGGATTCAAGGGAAAGCGATTGGGACTATTTGCATGATTGGTTCGTTTTGGAAAATGATTAGAATGAATTCTTGACAACTGCCGGAATAATTAATTATCTTCGCACCCAAGATGACAAAGCAAATATTAAATATCGAGAATAAGTTGAACCGTGGTTGGTGGTGGCATATTTTAAATAATCGCATTACTCAGTGAAATAAACTAACCAAATAGAAATTAAACTTACCCTTCTTGGAATCACTGAGAAGGGTTTTTTGCTTTAAAGGAATAAGATGACATTCGAAAAATTTATACAGCTTTCTCAAGGATATAAACTCGTTCCGGTTTACGAACGCGTTGCCGCCGATTTACTTACTCCGGTTACGGCTTATCTCAAGATTCGAGAGAAAGATAAAATTTCCTTTCTGCTTGAATCTGTTGAAGGAATTGGCAGACTTGCCCGTTACTCTTTCATAGGATTGAATCCATCCGAAATAATTTCTAATGATTACAAAACAATTTCCGTAAAGTCTTCCGGGGGAACAAAAACATTTGAAGGAAGCATATTTGATTATTTGAAAAATAGAATTGCTGAGTTTGCTCATCCGACAATTGATGATCTTCCCTACTTCACCGGCGGAATAGTCGGCTTTGTTGGGTTCGATAACATTTCGCTGATTGAAGATGTAATTCGTTACGATGAATCCAAACAAGGAATCTCTCCCGATTCAGTCTTCGGATTGTACAATACAATTATCGTCTTCGATCATTTCAAACATCAGATTATCTTAATTACAAATGTAGATTGCAGCGACAAATCCAATCTCGATGTAAAATTTAACAAAGCTAAAGTCATACTTACAGAGTTAAAGCAATTATTGAATAAAGATTTGCATCACAAATCTGATTTTAAAGCCTCAACGAATCCACTGAGTAAAGAAGAAGAAACTGAGTTCCTAAAACTTGTTGAAAGCAGTAAACAAAACATTTACGCCGGAGATGTTTTTCAGATTGTACTTTCTAAAAGATTCGAAGCAGATTACAGCGGCGATAGTTTTAATGTTTACCGCGCGTTAAGAATGATTAATCCTTCTCCATATATGTACTACATGGAATTTGAGAACGATTTTAAAGTGATTGGCACATCGCCGGAAGATTTGCTTAAAGTGAAAAACCGCAAAGCGGAAATCTTACCAATAGCTGGTACAAGGCGACGCGGGAAAAGTGAAGAAGAAGATTTACAATTAGAAAAAGAATTGATGAGCGATCCAAAAGAAATTGCCGAGCATGTTATGCTTGTTGATCTCGCAAGAAACGATTTGGGAAGAATCTGTAAGCTTGGGACTGTTCAAATAAGCGAGCAGATGAAAATAAACCGCTTCTCACATGTAATGCATATTGTTTCCCGCGTAGAGGGAATTTTGAATGATGATGCGGATTGCATTGACACGCTTGAAGCTTCATTCCCCGCCGGGACAGTTAGCGGCGCTCCAAAGATTAGAGCTATTCAGCTCATCAACGAATATGAAAAAACAAAACGTGGTGTTTATGCCGGCGCAGTTGGCTATATTGATTTCAGCGGCAATCTTGATATGTGCATTGCTATCAGAACTTTGTTTGTTACTAAAGATAAAATTTATTGGCAAGCCGGTGCCGGTATTGTTGCCGATAGTAAGCCGGAACTTGAACTCAAAGAAATTAAAAACAAATCCGCAGTTTTAGTAAGCGCACTTGTTTGCGCGGAGGTTATTGATGAAAATCTTGGTAATTGATAATTACGATTCATTCACATACAACTTAGTGCAGCTGATTGGAAATTTTACGAGTGATATTATAGTGAAGCGAAACGATAAAATTTCCGTCAGCGAAATCCGTGAAATGAATCCGGATAAAATTGTAATCTCGCCCGGACCGGGAACGCCGGAAGACTCCGGAATTTCTCAAGATGTGATTAAACAGCTTGGCTCAACAATTCCAATACTCGGAGTTTGCTTAGGTCATCAAACAATTGGACATTGTTTCAATGCTGTTGTAACAAACGCGCCTTATTTGATGCACGGAAAAACTTCTGAAGTTAAGCATGACGGCAAAACTATTTACAATGGAATTGATCAAAATTTTTCTGCCGGAAGATATCATTCGTTAGTTATCTCGCGGGATTCAATTCCGGATGAACTTGAGATTTCCGCGCAAACCGAAGATGGAATCATCATGGGTGTGCGGCACAAAACTCTTCCTATTGAAGGAATTCAATTTCATCCCGAATCTATACTTACAAAAGTCGGCGATAAAATAATTAAGAACTGGTTGGAATTATGATCAAATCATATATAGAAAGAATTTCTGAAGGGAATAATCTTCAACTTGCGGATGCTTACATGGTGATGCAGCATATCATGCATGGCGAATGCAACAACTCGCAAATTTCGGGATTGCTGCTCGCGCTTCGCACCAAAGGCGAAACTCCGGAAGAAGTTGCCGGCTTTGTTAAGGCAATGCGGGATAAAAGTTTGAAGATTACTTCCCGCCACAAAAACACTATTGATGTTTGCGGAACCGGAGGCGACGGTTCAAACACATTTAATATTTCTACAGCCGCATCATTTGTTGTAGCCGGTGCCGGAGTTCATGTTGCAAAACATGGCAATCGTTCCGTTTCAAGTAAAAGCGGAAGCGCCGATGTTCTTACCCATCTCGGAATAAATATAAATCTTTCGCCGGATGTTACAGAGCAAGCCTTAAACGAAATAGGAATCGCGTTTTTGTTTGCGCCGGTTTATCATCCGGCGATGAAGTACGCCGCGGAAGTTCGCCGAGAGCTTGGCATCAAAACAATCTTTAATATTCTCGGACCGCTTACAAATCCAGCCGGAACAAAAAAGCAATTGGTTGGTGTGTTCAATAATAAAACCGCAAAGCTTATGGCAGAAGCATCATTTTATCTTGATATGGAACGAATCGTTTTCCTCTCAACTGAAAATAGCTTAGATGAAATTTCTCTTGCCGGCACAACAAATGTTTACGAGTACAACTTGAATAGCAAATTGAAAGAATATAAAATTGATTCCAGAGCGTTTGGCTTATCTGAAATCGAACCGGGTAAAATCAAAAGTGATTCAACTGAAAATAACGCTAAAATCTTTCTTTCGGTGTTGAAGGAAAAAGTAAAAGATGAAGCCTTTTCTGTTGTTGTAGCTAATGCCGCAATGGCACTTCATGTTGCCGGTTTATCGGAAGATTTAGTTGAATGTAAAAACATTGCCGAGGAGTCTATACTTTCCGGCAAAGCGTTTGAGAAATTTGCAGCGCTGAAGAATTTTGGAGAAAAGCATCAATGAGTTTTCTTTCAGAAATATTAGAAGTTAAACGTGACGAGGTAAAAAAACTCAAGCAGAAGTTTTCACTCTCCTCTTTTAGGAGTGAAGAATTCTTTGATGCACCGACAAGAAGTTTGAAGCAAGCACTGAGTAACGATTCTTGCATTTCAATCATAGCAGAAATAAAAAAAGCCAGTCCAAGTAAAGGAATTCTAATCGAGAATTTTAATCATCCGAAAATTGCTGAGACTTATATTGAAGGCAGCGTGAACGCAATTTCAGTCTTGACCGATCAGAATTTTTTCCAAGGACATATTAATTATCTGCGGGACATAGCAAGATTAAAAACGTTGCCACTATTGAGAAAAGATTTCTTAATAGATGAGAATCAGATTTTTGAGGCAAAAGCTTTTGGAGCTGATGCTGTCTTGTTAATCTGCGAAGCGCTTTCAGCAAATCAGATTTCTGAGCTTACTCACGCTGCAATGGAATGTGGCTTGGAAGTTCTTCTCGAACTCCACTCTCCTACTGAAGTACCGAAAATAGATTTCAAATTGAACAGCTTAATTGGAATCAACAACCGGAATCTGGAAACATTTGTGGTTGATGTAAACACAACACTCAATTTACTTGATACTATACCTACAGATGTAACTCTCGTTTCCGAAAGCGGAATTACTTCTGAAGGAATTTTAGATCAGCTTAAAAATACACGAGTGAATGCTGTTTTGGTTGGCGAGCATTTTATGAAATCGAAAGACATAAAAGGAAGTCTAATTGAATTCAAGGAGTGGTGTGCAAAATGATGAAAGTAAAAGTATGCGGCATAACAAATTTGGAAGACGCAAAACTTTGCTGTGATCTTGGAGCCGACGCACTTGGCTTCATCTTCTATGAAAAAAGTAAAAGGTACATCAATTTCGAAGATGCTTCATTAATAGTTAGTGAACTCCCGGCTTTCATTTCCAAAGTTGGTGTGTTTGTTAATGAAGAAGCAACCACTGTAAACCACATTGCTCAATCTGTTGGCTTGACTCACGTTCAGCTTCACGGAAATGGGGATCAGCATTTCATTAGCCAAATTAATCATCCGGTAATTAAAGCGCTGAGAGTTAATGAGAATTTCGATTTCACTTCACTCAAAGCATATTCCGGCTGTGCAATTTTGCTCGATACCTTTTCCGATAAGGAAATTGGCGGCACCGGACTTACATTCGACTGGAAAACAATTCCAATTGAAATACGCAACAAAGTAATTTTAGCCGGCGGAGTTTCAGAAAAAAACATCGAAGCAATTTTTTATACAATTAAACCGCAAGCGGTTGATATTTCTTCCTCGCTCGAATCCGAAACCGGAAAGAAAGATGAAGCAAAACTCAAAAACTTTTTCAACATCGTTAATAAACTTAGGATCAGCTAATGCTTATAATAATGAGTCTCGATTCGCCCAGACATGATATTGAGTCTGTCAAAAATAAAATCGCTTCTTGCAATTGTACACCGCACGAAATTCCGGGAGCTGATAAACTTGCAATCGGTATTACCGGACCATCTGATAAATTGGTTAAAGAAGAGTTCCTACTGCTGCCTTCCGTTGAAGAAGTGATCCGGGTTACTAAAAAGTATAAGCTCGTTAGCAGACAGATGAAGAGCGAAGATACCATCATCAATGTTAACGGGACGGTAATTGGCGGCAATAATTTAACTATCATTGCCGGTCCATGCGCTGTCGAAAGCCGCGATCAAATATTTGATATTGCCGGTAAGCTAAAGGAAAATGGAATTAATTTTCTTAGAGCGGGAGCGTATAAGCCTCGTTCCAGTCCATATGCTTTTCAAGGATTGAAAGAAAAAGGTCTCGAGTACTTAAGTGATGTAAAGAAAGAAATCGGAATAAATATTGTAACTGAAGTTTTGAACCAGTCAACTATTACAGCAGTTGCGGAAGTTGCTGATATCTTGCAGCTTGGCGCGCGTAATATGCAAAACTACGCATTGCTCGAAGAGGTTGGAAAAACTCAGAAGCCGATACTTTTAAAACGAGGAATGTCTGCAACTATCGAAGAACTTCTGTTAAGTGCTGAGTATATTGTCTCTCAACAAAACTTTAATGTGATTTTATGCGAGCGTGGAATAAGAACTTTTGAAACCGCTACTCGCAATACGCTTGATCTTAACGCTGTTCCAGTAATAAAAAAGAATTCCCACCTTCCAATTTTTGTTGATCCTTCTCACGGAATTGGTATTTGGGATAAAGTTTCTGCAATGTCAATGGCAGCGGTTGCGGCTGGTGCCGATGGACTAATAATCGAAGTACACACTAATCCGGAGAATGCGTTATCTGACGGATACCAAACTTTAAACATCAAAACATTTACCGAGCTAATGAAAAAGTTAAAAGAGTTAGCTCCGGTAGTCAATAAAAAATTAAACCTAAGCACAAATGAATAACTATAATTCTCCAGACTCAAAGGGCAAGTTCGGAATCTACGGCGGCAAGTACGTTCCCGAAACTTTAATTCCCGCACTCGAACAACTCGAAGCAAGTTACAATCAACTTAAAAATGATTCGGAGTTTCTGCGCGAGTACAATCAACTTCAGAGCGAGTACAACGGCAGACCAACTCCGTTAACTTTTGCAAAGCGATTAACAGATCATTTCAGCAAAGCAAAAATTTATTTGAAGCGTGAAGACCTTTGCCACACCGGCGCTCATAAATTAAATAACGCACTCGGACAAATTCTCATTGCAAAAAGTTTAGGCAAGAAAAGAATTATTGCTGAAACCGGCGCTGGACAGCATGGCGTGGCTACAGCCACTGTCTGCGCAAAGTTTGGTTTGCAATGCGTTGTCTATATGGGCGAAGTTGATATCGAGCGCCAGAAGCCAAATGTGTTTAGAATGAAACTTCTCGGCGCAGAAGTTCGCCCCGTTTCCAGCGGAAGCAAAACTCTTAAAGACGCAACCAACGAAGCTATCCGCGATTGGGTTACAAACGTTAACGATACTCATTACATAATCGGCTCTGTTGTTGGTCCCCATCCATATCCAATGATTGTGCGCGACTTCCAATCAATAATCGGCATTGAAGCTAAAGAACAAATCCTTAAAGCAGAAAACCGTTTGCCTAACCATATTGTTGCGTGCGTTGGCGGCGGTTCTAACGCGATGGGAATCTTCTTCCCTTTTATTAATGATGAATCTGTAAATCTGATTGGAGTTGAAGCCGCCGGTTACGGAATTAACACAGACAAACATTGCGCGACTCTTACTCTTGGCGAGCCGGGAATTTTTCAAGGAATGAACACTTATCTTTTGCAAGATTCAAACGGACAAGTTTCCGAAGTGCATTCTATTTCTGCCGGATTAGATTATCCCGGTGTTGGACCGGAACATTCTCTGCTCAAAGATATTAAGCGAGTAAAATATTTTTCAGCAACTGATGATGAAGCATTGAAGGGAATTAATCTGCTGACTAAGCTGGAAGGAATTCTTCCGGCGCTTGAAAGCGCGCACGCTATTGCTCACTTAGAAAAACTTTTGCCGGAAACCGGCAATGATGAAATTGTAATTGTAAATGTTAGCGGTCGCGGCGATAAAGATTTGGCAACGATCATTAATTCTGAAATCCTAGTCAGTCCGAGCGGAGTCGAGGACTGAGCAATCCAAATGCTTGATTTTATAGTGATGTTTCATTTCTCGACTTCGCTCGAAATGACAGACTTCATTTTGAGGCAACATAACAAGGATTAATTATGAGCTACATTAAAAATTACATTGATGAATTGAACAAGAATAACCGCAAAGCGCTTTCGATATTTTTAACCGCAGGATTTCCAAACAAAACAAATTTTGTTGATCTCGCTAAATCTGTTCTCGATTCCGGCGCGGATATGATTGAACTTGGAATTCCTTTCAGCGATCCGTTAGCGGATGGACCAATAATACAAGCTACATCCAAACTGGCTCTTGATGCCGGAGTAACTTCCAAAGATGTGCTTTGCTACGCAGAACAGATTAGCAAACATTCTAACAAACCAATAGTTTTGATGGGCTACGCCAATCCAATTAAGAAATATGGAATTGAAAATTTTCTACGCGATGCAACAAATGCCGGCGTAAAAGGATTGATTGTTCCCGATGTTCCACTTGAAGAGTATGACCCCTTTTTTCATTCTGAGGAGAGACAAAGTCTCGACAAAGAATCCCCAAACAATATGAGTAAAGAGATTCTTCATCACGCACAAGGCGTTATTCAGAATGACAGAATAGACGTTATCCTTCTCACTACACCTACTTCTTCCGAAGAGAGAATTAAGCAGATAGATGCTAAGAGCAGCGGATTTGTCTACTGTGTTAGCATTACCGGCACAACGGGAGTGAAAGATTCTTTTGATGATTCCACAGCAGAGAATTTGAAGCGGACTTACTCTTTAATAAAGAAGAACAAAATGCTTATCGGTTTTGGTATTTCTAAACCGGAAGATGTAAAACGCTTCTCCCCTTTCTGCGATGGCGTAATTGTCGGCAGCAGAGTTATGAAATCTTTGCTGAACAAAGAAGAACGCAAAGAAACACTGAAGATTATTGAGCAGTTGAGCCAAGCGTGTGAGAGTTAACGTAGAGACGCATCGAATGCGTCTCTGAAATACTATTTTTTGAGACGCACGCGGTGCGTCTTTACAAAAAATATCTACGATGGGTAATTATCGGCAGTCTTGTTATGAAATCTTTATTGAACGGCGAAGCACGAAAAGAAACGCTAAAAATTATTGAGCGGTTAAGCGAAGCGTGTGATTAAGCTTTTGTAGAGACGCATCGAATGCGTCTCCGAAATACTATTTTTTTGAGACGCACGCGGTGCGTCTTTACTTTTTCAGATCATTCTTTAAAGAGCTTTTCGTAGAGACGCCATATATGGCGTCTCTACAAAATAATTGCGAGAGAGTTATTGTCGGCAGCAGAGTTATGAAATCTTTATTGAACGATGAAGATAGAAAAGAAACACTAAAAATTATTAAGCAGTTAAGCAAAGTGTGTGAGGTTTAATGTAGAGACGCGTCGAACGCGTCTCCCGATATACCATTTTACATCGAGACGCACGCGGTGCGTCTTTACAAAAAATATCTACGATGGGTAATTGTCGGCAGCAGAGTTATGAAATCTTTATTGAACGGCGAAGCACGAAAAGAAACGCTGAAGATTATTGAGCGGTTAAGTTTAGCATACGATTACAGCATATCTATACTTGTTTCCAACGTCTAACTGAATTTTTCTACAATGAATTTTCTAAATCCTTTTTCGGTTAGTACTCTTTTAGGCTTCTTTCCAGTAACAAGCAATTTGTAAGTACGATAGATTTCACCAGCTTTAGTATAATCCTCATCATTTATTGCACGACATAAAAAAAAGTAAACAATGTTAGATTCAGTAGAAGTATTATTTTGAAACTGATTTCGCGTTAGATAATGGGGATATACTTTGCAGATAAAATTTTCAATTCGAGGATCATCTTTGAAATAACTTAAAAACAAATAATTGGCTAGAAAATCTGCAAGTATCCAATCAAGTGAAATCTTAGGACGGAATACTACTTTTAGATAAATATCATCAATCAATGCAGCATTAGCCAAATGTGCTTCACGAGCATGTTTTATCTCTTCTGCGCTTTCGATATCAAAAGTAACCCAGCGACCTAATTTGCTTTTGAGCTCATATATTTTTCGACTAATCTCATAATCCACAAGCGTTGGTACTCTCATATTCCTAACACATTAATGTGCTGATAAATTACTTTTTTACTCTACTTGATTCAACACCCGCAATTGTCTTTTACGCTCTTTACAGATTCGGTAAATGCTTTCTGCAGAACTTTTGTATCAACTTCCGAAAGTTTGTTAATGTAAAAACAACCTTTTCCGGTTTTATACTTGCCAAGTTTTTCAATAATATCGGCAACTCCCTCATGTCCGCCGGGCAGATAGAGAGCAATGTTTTGCTTGCGAGGTGAGAAACCGATTGTAAACCAATCTAGTTCTCTTCCTGAAGGATATTTAAGTTTACGGTCTTTGAAACCAATGATGGCGGGTCCCCACATCTTAGGCTCGCTTTTGCTTGCCTTCTTCAGCATTTCGAGAATGATGAAAGAGTCTTCCCTTTTTTGTTTGTCAGTTACAGATGCTAAAAACTTTTCGACGCTGGCGTCATTTTTCTTTGTTTTTAGTTCAGCCATAAATGCCTTTCACTTTTTTTCTAACGGATGATTCCTTGAGTGAAGATTATCAATAATTTCATCAAACTCAATATCCTGCTCGGCAAGCATTACAAATAAATGGTAAAACAGATCAGAGACTTCGTTTATAATTTCGTTGCGGTCACGGTTCTTTGCGGCAATAACTGTTTCAATTGCCTCTTCCCCAACCTTTTGGATAATTCTGTTTGTTCCCTTTTGGTAAAGAGTAGTTGTATAGGAACCTGCCGGCAGTTCAGTCTTTCTGCTTTTTATCAGCGAGTACAATTGAAGCAAAAACTTTGAGTGATTTTCTTTTACTCCAAAGCAAGAGTAGTCGCCGGTGTGGCAAGTTGGACCTTGCGGCTTAGCATAAACCAAAAGTGTATCGTTATCGCAGTCGGTTTTAATATCAATCAATTCCAAAAAGTTGCCGGATGTTTCTCCTTTAACCCAAAGTTTCTTTTTAGTTCTGCTGAAGAATGTAACTTTTTTTGTAGTTAAAGTTTGTTCCAGCGCTTCTGTGTTCATAAAGCCAAGCATTAAAACCGCGTCGGTGTCGTTATCAACAATTATTGCCGGAAGTAATCCGCCAAGTTTCCCGTAATTCAATTTCGATTTATCAATCACAATCTTACTCTCACATTATTTTCTTTAAGATATTTTTTTAGATCGCCGATGTTGAGAATGTTATAGTGAAATAATCCCGCGGCGAGACAAGCATCAACTTCCGCTTTCTCAAATGCTTCGAGGAAATCTTCAACTTTGCCAGCGCCGCCGCTTGCAATTACCGGAATTGAAACCGCATCAACAACTTGTTTTAAGAATTTAACATCGTAACCGTTTCGTGTGCCGTCATGATCCATCGAAGTGAGAAGAATTTCTCCGGCGCCAAGTTCATTAACCCTTTTGCACCATTCAAATCCTTCAAGCTCAGTTTCCTCTTTTCCCCCTTTCACAAATATTTTCTTTTGTTTGTTAACAGTCTTAACATCAATAGCCGCAACAACCGCTTGCGACCCAAACTGTTTGGATGCATCGCTAATCAACTTTGGATTCTTCACAATTGAAGAGTTCAGAGAAATTTTATCGGCTCCGGCATTCAGTAATGCTTCAATATCACCAAGGGCAGATATTCCGCCGCCAACTGTAAATGGAATTCTAATTGCTTTGCCTACTTCTCGTACAAGTTCTACAAGCGTCTTACGTTTTTCTTCAGTAGCTGTAATATCGAGGAATACAAGCTCATCTGCTCCTTCTTTGTAGTAGCGGTATGCAAGTTCAACCGCGCCGCCGGCGTCTTGCAAGTTTACAAAGTTGGTTCCTTTAACCACGCGTCCATCTTTAACATCAAGACATGGAATAATTCTTTTAGCTAACAAATTTTTTCAACTCCTCTAAAGAAATCTTGTTCTCGTAAATAGCTCTGCCTACAACTGTTGCGTAAACTTTTGTTTCGGATAGTTTCCGTAGATCGTCTGCACCGCTTATTCCGCCGGAAGCAATCATTTTAATTTTGGGATGCAGCTTCATAATTTTTTTATAGAGAGCGATATTTGGTCCCTCTAGTGTCCCATCCTTGCTGATGTCTGTGCAGAGGAAATACTTAACTCCAATTGAAGTGCAATAATCAAGATGCTGCCACAAAGTTACTTTGCTTTTTTCAGTCCAGCCTTTTGTTAAAATCATTTCATCTTTGGAATCGGTAGCGACAACAATTTTTTCCGGACCATATTTAGCAAGAATTAATTCGAATTCTTTTTTATTGGTAACAGATATTGAGCCGATTACAATTCTATCAACACCCAAATCAAGAACAATTTGAGCATTGCTAAAAGATTTTATGCCGCCGCCAAATTCCAGTTTAAGTTTTGTTGCGTCTTTAATTCCTAAAATTTGATCTTCTACCGAAATCCTTCCACTCTTGGAAGCAGCCAGATCAACCACATGAAGCCACTTTGCGCCAATAGCATCAAAGCTTTTCGCGTACTCAAGAGGGGTTTTTTCATAAAACTTTGCTTGAGAGAAATCGCCTTGATGCAAGCGTGTTACTTTTCTTAAAAATATATCTATTGCCGGTATTGTTAACATTTTTCTATAAAGTTGGTTAGTAGTTTAATTCCCGCCTCACCGGATTTTTCCGGGTGGAACTGTACGCCGTAGTAATTATTCCGTTGCACTGCCGCTGCAAATGTTACATCGTAAACGGAACTTGCAATTGTGTAATCGCAAACCGGCAAGTAATATGAGTTTGCAAAGTAGAAATGCGAGCCGTCTTCAATTCCATCAAATAAAACGCTGTTCAAATCAATCTTCACTTCATTCCAGCCCATGTGAGGTACTTTCACTTTTGTTTCATCATACTTTACGCAAGTACCGGGCACAACGCCAAGACAGCAAGTATTTCCTTCGTTAGATTTTTCCGAAAGAAGTTGCATACCAAGACAAATTCCGAGCAGCGGTTTTTTTGTTACACGAAGCATTGTTACAAGACTGTTAAGATGAAGTTTGCGCATAGCGAAAGATGCTTCTCCAACTCCGGGGAAAATAATTTTATCTGCGTGATATATTTCCGGTTCTTTGTTCGATACTATATACTGAACTTTCAAATCATCAAGCGCGTTAAGAACGGATTGAACATTTCCCGCGCCATAATCAACTACTGCAATCATAGTAATCCTTTTGTAGATGGCAAACTGCCTTTGTTTCTTGAATCATATTTCAGCGCCATATTAAGCGCGCGAGCAAAAGCTTTGAACATTGCTTCAGCTTTGTGGTGATCGTTTTCTCCGCTGGCTAACAAATGAATGTTGGCACGTAAACCGGATGATAATCCTCTGAAAAATTCCTTAAATAATTCCGTTGGAAACTCGCCAACCAATTCCCTCTTCCATTCACAGTTGAATGCGAGATAAGAACGCCCGCCAAGATCAATAGCGCACTGAGCGAGCGCGTCATCCATCGGAAGCATAAAACCATAACGTTCAATTCCTTTTCTATCGCCTAGAGCTATACTAATCGCTTCACCGAGAGCAATACCAACATCTTCAACCGTGTGGTGCTCATCAATGTGCAGATCGCCTTTAACGGAAATTGTTATATCAGAGTTGGAATGTTTTGCAAGCTGTTCAAGCATATGATCGAAGAAACCAATTCCGGTTTTAATTTTACTTTTGCCGGAGCCGTCAAGATCAACTTTTATTCTGATGTCTGTTTCTTTCGTCTTCCGGTTATGCTGTGCAATTCTTTTTGTATTCATGATAAAATATTTTTTAGTTCTGTTAAAAATTTATTGTTTTCTTCAACAGTACCAATTGAGACGCGCAAATAGCCGCTGAAGTTAAACTGGTTGCTTCTATCGCGGATTATTATTCCTTTGCTTTCCAGATAAGAAAAGACAGTTTTCGGCTCTTCAACTTCAAATGAGATAAAATTGGCATCCGAAGTTAACACTTTCTTAACTCTTTTAATTCCTTTTAATTCCGCTGCGACTCTTTCTCTTTCGCTAACAATCTGATCTACAAAGCTTTCATACTTTTCTTTCTTTGCGATTGATCTGAGAATAAAATCTGAAGTTAGTTTGCTGATGTTGTACGGTGCTTTTACTTTGAAGAGGAGGCTTGTAATGAAAGATGATGCAACACTGAAGCCGCAGCGGACTCCAGCCATTCCCCACGCTTTAGAAAATGTTCTCATCACCGCAATGTTTGGCAATGATGCGGCTTCTTGTGCTAATCCGTTTTGTTTGGTAAAGTCAATATAGGCTTCGTCAACAACAATCATCACTTCTTTCGTCTTAGCAAGCTCAACTATTTTTTCTTTACTGAGCAGATTAGCGCTTGGATTGTTTGGCGAACATAAGAATATAAGTTTGGTTTTTTCGGTAACTGCATTCTTCACTGCTTCCAAGTCAATGTCATAGTTTGAATCGAGCGGGACATTCTTTACTGCAACATCATTAGTATCGCAGCAAACGCGGTACATTCCGTAAGTCGGTTCGCAGATGATTACTTCATCTTGTCGCGGATGGCAAAATATCTTTACGAACAAATCAATAATTTCGTCTGAGCCAACACCAAAGAATAGATTTTCTTGCGGAATAGAAATCAATTCCGAGACAGCTTTTCTAAGCGCGCGCTGGTTTGGATCGGGATAGCGGTTGAGCTCTAAAGAATCATAAGTAACTACACTGCCGAGAGAGTTTTCATTCGCGTCAAGCAAAATTCCATCTAAGTGCGATTCTCTTGCCGAAGTATATGGTTTCAGATTCAAAATATTCTGTCTAACTAATTTTTCTATGTTCATATTTTCAATCTCACTTTAACTGCGTTTGAGTGTGCGTCTAATTTTTCTGCTTCAGCCATTTTAATAACTGTCTGAGAAATGTTTTGCAAACCTTTCTTGGAAAGTTTCTGAAATGTAATTGCTTTCATGAACGATTCTACACTCACTCCGCCAATTGCTTTAGCGTAACCGTATGTTGGAAGTGAATGATTTGTTCCGCTGGCATAATCACCAGCACTTTCCGGCGAATAAGCACCAACAAATACAGAACCGGCATTTTGAATTTTGCTCAAGTACTTTTCAGCAGTTGCAACATTAATTATTAAATGTTCTGGCGCGTAATCGTTTGAGAGATATATTGTTTCTTCAATTGAATCAGCAATTAGTATAAATGAGTTCTCCAAACATTGTTTAGCAGTCTTACTTCTTGTAAGCTTTTTTAATTGAGCTAGTACTTCCTTCACTACTGAATCAGCTAATTTTTCGCTTGTTGTAAGAAGAATAACTTGCGAGTCACTTCCATGCTCGGCTTGAGAGAGCAAATCAGCAGCAACAAAAGAAGCATCAGCGGTTTCATCCGCAATTACTAACACTTCACTCGGTCCGGCAGGCATATCAATCAAACATCCTTTAGGATCGTTGCTAACAAAAGTTTTTGCCGCTGTTACAAATTGATTGCCCGGTCCAAATATTTTATCAACTTTCTGAACAGACTCACTTCCGTAAGCCATCATTCCAATTGCTTGCGCGCCACCGATGTTGTAGAATTCATACACTCCGATTAGTTGAGCAGCGTAAGCTAAAGCCGGTTGCAGCTTTTCTTTAATCGGACTGCAAACCACAATTCTTCTACATCCGGCAAGTTTAGCTGGAATTCCAAGCATCAGCATTGTTGAGAAAAGAACTGCGCTTCCGCCCGGAATATATAACCCAACATTTTCTATCGGCAAAAACTTTCTCTCACACTTTACGCCAGGCATTGTTTCAACAGAATAACTTTTTGGTCTTTGCTTAGAGTGAAATGATTTAATGTTGCGCACTGCTAAGTCAATTGCTTTTCTCAAATCCGGCTCAATTTGTTTTGCCGCCTCGACAATTTCTGTTTTGGTAATAAGAAGATTTTTCTTTTTAACGCCATCATACTTTTGCGCGTAAGCCACAACCGATTTATCACCATCAGCTTTTATATCGCGCAAAATTGTTTTTACAATTTCCGCAATCTTCTCATTTTCTCCGGCTGGTCGTGTAAAGAGCCGGGCAAGTTTCTTATCAGACAAACTCTTAGCTACGTAAGATTTCATAAAATCATATTCTCGATTGGTAATAATAAAATACCGGAAGCGCCGGCTTCTTTTAAGTCATTAAAAATATTCCAAAATTCATCTGCTGGGATTACTGCGTGTACCGCTACCATAGTAGAATCAGCAAGTGGAACAACAGTTGGGCTTTTAAGCGAAGGGAGAATTGATTTAATCGTATCAAGAGAGCTAATTGGTGCGTTCATCATAAGATACTTAGAGGTTTTTGCTTTGAGCGCAGAATCAATTCTGAATAGAAAATTTTGGAGGATAGCATTTTTGTTTTCATCATTTTCCAGATTATTACCGGCAATCAACGCTGCTTGCGATTCAAACACATCGAACGATTTCTTCAACTTGTTAAGTTTAAGTGTGTTTCCGGTTGAAACGAGATCGCAGATGTAGTCGGCTACCCCAAGCGAAGGCGCAATTTCAACAGAGCCGCTAATTTCTACAATTTTAGCTTTCAGATTATTCTTATCTAAGAAATTCTGAAGTATGTGCGGGAACGAAGTAGCAATCCTCTGCCCGTTAAGTTCTTCAAGATTATTTAGCTGCTTAGTTTCCGGTAAGGCAAGCGCAAGTCGGCATTTACCATAGCCAAGCTTGCGAATAATTTTAACATCAGCACGTTTTTCAAAAATTATGTCTTCGCCGACAATTCCAATATCGGCAACGCCATCTTGCACATACTCCGGAATGTCATCATCCCGAAGAAAAAGTAAATCCAGTTCGTAGTTACGGGCAGAAATAACCAAACGTTCGGAATATTCTTCAATATCCAATCCGCTGTTTTTCAAAAGCTGAAGAGACTTGTCCGTCAATCTTCCTTTCTTCTGCACCGCCAATCTTAAATTACCATTTAACATTTCATTCTCCTTTAAAACGAAAAACCCCGGAACGCGCCGGGGTTAAATTAATCTATCTTCAATTTTATTTAAAGAATACCGGCGCCTCTGTAAGGATTAAGATGATGTGTATGATGCGCATGTATTGTTAAATTCATTTTTGTCTCAAATTTCTACCGCAAATTTAAGAAACTATTTTTTAAATGCAAAAAGGCTTCATATTTTCTTGGGCTAAAGCACTCTTATATATGGATTGCCTTAATCCCACGCTTAAGAGGTTGTGTGAAAATGGTAAAAAAGCTGGTAGGCGCAACTTTCAAGTTGCGGTTTTGTTAAAGAAACGCAAGCTGAAGCTTGCGGCTACCATAAAGATATTAATATTTACATAGGCTCTTAAGCGTGGGGTAATAAGACTATAATGAACTAATGATTTTAGTCATGACTAATTCAGCTTTTCAACTTTAGCGATCTTGCAGCGTCGGTTGCAGCATTTATCTTCTGCCCAAAACCGGATTTGCCGTAAACTTCCAGATCGGAAACAAATTGAACATCAAGAATTCCCTTTGTTTTGTGTCCGGTACGCAAATAGTTTACTTCGCTTAATGCTAAGCTCCAGCCTTCAAACCATAAACGAAGCTGATCAACATCGCACTTCTCCTTATCAATATGAACAATTAAATCAATATCTGAATCTGGCGCGGCGGTAGCATTCTTTGTACTTCCGAAAACGTAAATACCTTTTACACCGAAACGCTCGGCTTCAACTTCAGAAGCAATCTTCTCTGCCATTTTCATTCTCCAGCGCCAATGATCACTCGGATGGTAATCATATTGCTGCTCTTTCACTTCTTTTTCTATCACAGCTTCAGTAGATGTAGTCGAAAACATTCCGATGGCAGATTCAGTATCGGCATTCAGAAGAATTTTCAAAATGGAACCGCCCGTTGATTTAACAACATCAACAACATGAATAATCTGTTTGAGATCGTGGTAATCAGGAAGTAACTCCGCCAAAACATTTTCAGATTCCAATAAAAACTTTTCGTTAAAAATAATTCCTTCGTTATCGGGATAAAGAGGCAAATACCTTATGTTTGCTTCAACTAAATCCTGGAAGAAGTGCGTTCCAAAAGAAAGATCAGGTACATAATTCCCTTTCTTCTTCGCAATTTCAATCAGCACCGATGTGTTGTTAATATCCGAATATGTAACATTAACACCGAGTTTAATATCACCTCGGCTGCCCCATCTGCCGGGACCCATCAAAATAAATTTTCTTTTGGGAAGAGCTTTGTTCAACTTACCAACAGCTTTTCCAACATGAAGCATTGTTTCTCTATCTTCAATCTCGTAATACTTAGTAGGGTCAACATAAACTATATGAGTTACGTCCGGAACTTTACCGTTGGAAATAAATTTCTTTGCTGTAAAAACAATTTTATCATTTGGAATATCTTTTGGAATTACATCGGGGCTTGCTTCTCCGGTGTAACTTTGCGGTCTGCACTGAAGCAAGTATAGGTCTTTCCCATCGTGAGCAAATTCGATATCTACCGGTTGTTTTATTTTTTCTTGAACAATTCTTGTGATCGAACTTATCTGCTTCAAGAAATTTGTGTTGCTTGTTAAACCCTCGAATGAAACTACAAACTCTTTACTCGGATCATCAATATCAAGCACGCCGGGCTGACGCATCATATTTCCATCAAGAATAGAAAACACATTTGTAAACTGCGGATACAGAGCGCCATACTCGTCAAGCAAAGTGTTAATAGGAATGGATTCAAAATCGTTAGTCTCTAAATTGATTACGTCCATTCGTTTAGGTGAATAGCGCCTCATTTCTTCCGGAGAAACATTTATCCGCAAGTTTGGCTGACCGGGTGAAACTAAAACCGGATAATCATCGCTGAGTCTATCAACCGCACGCGTTCCTAAGCCGGGCACGATGCGCAGTAAGCCATCTTCTCTTTTAATTCTAGGCGACCACCGGAATTCGTTATTACTGAATGCAACTCCGGCGAAAGCCGGGAAAAAATATTTGCCGACTTTTGTACCTACAACTTCTTGAATCATAACACCCATTTCTTCATGGAAATCCAACAAACCCCTTTCAGCTCTATATTCAATCGGATCGGGAGAAAATGTTGAAGCGTAAACTTCTGCAATTGCGTCCATCAATGCCCAAAGACGCTGCTGCTTAGTTCCTTGATTTGCAAGAAACAAACTTTTGTATTTGCCGGAAAACGCCGCACCTATTTGATCTTCGAGAAGAGAGGAACTTCTTACAACTAGCGGCTTATCTCCAAGATCATCCAACGCAACGGCTAAGCCTTTTATTAGGTCTGGCGGAAATTCGGAATTCTTAAACAGTTGAACCACGTGAGGATATTCTATGCGGACTTCATCAATTTCTTTGTACTTCTGCTCGAGTACTTCTTCGAGATTGTTATACTGAATGAAAGCAATTACTCCATCGGAAGTAATGTACCATGTCTTTGGTGTTTTAATATCTCCAAAAATTTCTTGATGTTCCGATTCTCGTTGAAGTATATGATAAGCCAGAAATAAGCCGGCGCTTTTTCCACCAAGTTTTCCGTGGCTTCCGGATGGAAATATCATCTTATCAATTAGTTTATAAAAGTCGGTGAGTTTAACATATTCTTTAGCAACGCTTATATATTCAAGCTGCTCGGTGAAAAATCTTCTTAAAAGTGAAACACGCAAACCTTTTATTGTTGATGGTGCGAGCTCAAATTTTTCCGGAGCCATGTGATAAAATTTGCGGATTGCGTCGGCAATTTCTGTTAGCGATGTATCTTGGTTATCCACAACTTTAATCAACGCGCTGGATTTATCTTCTTGAATCCATTTTTGAATTTTAGCAAGGATGATATCGTCCGGTAAGTTTTCATCTGCAAGGTTTAGAATTGTATCAACGTACTGATCGTAATTTGTAATCTTACGGAGTTTCAGTGGTTTGTTATCATCATGATGTTGTTCTTCAACTCCGCCTTGACGGGACATGCTGCTCTGGCGCATTAACATTTCGGCTTCTTCTACACCTTTCCAGCAAAGTAAGTGAAGCATTTTTCTCAATACACTCATAAATAAATTCGGATCAGTCTTGCGAATCATATCAAGTACAATACGCCACTCGCCCTTGTGTTTGCCGTCCACTTGCTCGCGCACTGTCCGCAGTTCTTGAAAAACAATTTTTAATTTTTGATGCAAGATGAAGTGACCGAGCCGGTCTGCAATTGTTGTTAGCAATTTTTTTTCTTCTTTTAAGAAGGGACCAAAATCGGCTTGCGGCATTTCTTCAACGTAGTACACGGCTATATGACCAACAATTTTGTCTTGAACAACAATATCGGATTTGATTACCCACTGAGTTTCTTTGAAATCACTGGTCTGATAGACTATTTCGCCATAAGCTAATTTAGCTCTACAAACCGTTGAGTATTGCCAGCCGGCAGGAATTGAATTAATGACTGTATGAAAAGCTTGACGCATAGAAATTTCCGAACGGTTCAAACTGTCTTCAATTGTATAAATGCAGTTTAATTCTTTGGCACGTTCGTGCAGCTCGATTACTAAGTTATCTATCGGTTTATTTTTATCTAGCATTTCTTAATAACTCCGCGGCTTGTTTTACCATCAACTTTAATTTTGAGCGGGGATTCTAACTTAACATGTTTGATGAAATTTGTTTCTCGAACCACTTTTTGTTGATTCAGCCACTCCCAATCAATCGCAAATTCTCCATCATAATTGAGTGAGAAATAGCTTACGTTAAAGCTGGATAAGTTGTGAAAGAAATGAGAACCCTGGCTTAACTCAACATTAATTCCAAAAAGAGTTGATTCAACAATTACTTTAGCGCCGGCAATCTGTCCCCAATCAACCGGAATGCCCAGCCACGAATCTGAACTTCCCCACCTTCCAAATCCAATAAGCAAGTAAGGAGTTTTAGTCTGCACAAATCCCTTATTTATCGAATCAATTTCGTAAGCAATTTTCTGAGTGTCTTTTTTATCAAATGTTTCCGGCTTAACAAAAATTACATCTGTTATATTTTCTACAACTCCGTTACCCATAACACGCTTGGAAGCAAGCAGAACATCTTCAGCATAAAGTTCGTCGGTTTTCAAATCAACAACTTCGTCGGAAACAACCATTGGTCTAACTTGAAGAAATCCGAAGTGTAGTTTATTCTCAACTCTCGGTATTGTAACAGCAAATTCTATTTCAACCGGATTTTCAATTGCTTCTTCGGAAACTTTTAAGATTGTGTTCATCAAATCATTGAATTTGAATTCATTCATCGAAAGCAGCTGAGCGAAATTAATCACACGCGGACCATCATTACCGCATCCCATAACAATTCTATCGGATTTAGCATCGTAAGTTGAACCTATGTACTTTAAAGTGTCATCATAATCTGCATCTTTCAGATTAGCAAGACTCATAAATTCAGTTTCTTTGACGGGATTGTATTCAAGGACGTGACTCATATTAACCGACCAAAAAGAGTTTTGAGTGTTCCTCATTATATCATGTGGATCACCAAACGGTGGAACTGAGTTTGGATACAGCGGTGAATAACTCCAGATTACACCGCCATCAACAATTGTCTTTCCCAATCCAAGTGCAAGATTAACAACGCCATCTTCCGGTTTAGCTCTTCCGCTCGGATAGAAATTATATGAACGGGCAACACCGGAAAAATTTGGATAGAAACGGTCGTTATATTTTTGCCCAACAACTTCCTGAATAATCACAGCCATCTTTTCTTCTTTTATGGTGTGAGAAGAAGCTTCAAAATAATCTTTGGATGCTTTAAAATAGACTGAGGCATACACAAACTTGATTGCTTCGACAAGTTTGTTAAAGCGCTCATCAATACTTGTCTGGTTATTGGAAATCATTTTGGTAGCATAAATACCGGCAAACGGTTCATACTTGGCATCTTCCAGCATGCTTGATGAACGAACTGCAAGCGGAACGTGAACGTTTTCAATCATGCCGCGAAGATCGCCTAAAATTTCTACCGGAAGTTCTGCATGCAAAAACGCTTGAATAATATCTTCATCATGTTCCACGGTAACAGCAGTAGTAAACAGATTATTCCTTTCCATAAACCAATCGAAAACTTGTGTGCGAAGTATTACCATTTTGGGGATACTTAGTTCAACGTTAGGAAATTCCACAGCAGAAATCTTCTCGCGTATAATTTTTTCGATTTGGATTAATCCGCTACCTTTTCCTCCGCAAGAACCTTCTCCAATAAATGAAAATACTTCACCCGATTGAAAAAAACTGCGGTTGAAACTTGAAACTACATCTTTACATTCACCGGTCATGGTCTGTCCTAAATATTTTTATGAAGTACTGCTTCTTTATTAATTTTTAAGATTTACTAAATTGAAAAACCTTCTCTACCGATTGCAAACTGTTACTATTAAATCTTCATCGCAAGAATTCTATTTGATAGTAAATTTAGTTCATTCAAGAGCTATTTGCCATTCATTCCATTGTTCGGTTTTGCAATTATTCCCCTACCCCTATGCCCATCTATCTTTATAGTGATTGGCTCGTACAAATGAATGTGAGTAACAAACTCTTTACTATCACAAATTTTTTGCTCATCAAGCCAGCTCCAATTTACAAATCCTTGCTCGGTGTATTCATCCACAGTAAAATATCCTACTTTGAACGAAGTTAGATTCTGGAAAAAGTGAGAACCTTGCGAAGGCTGAACGTTGAAATCCTTAAAATTAGCTTCCACAATTGCCCGCGCGCCGCTAATCTGTTCCCATGTAACCGGTATGCCAAGCCACGGATCTAAAGTTCCCCATCTTCCAACACCTACCAGTAAATATGGGTACCCGCCATTTACCAGATTAGAATTTATTTGAGAAATTTCGTGAGCAACTTCCAATGTATGTTTTCTATCAAATTTAGCGAGATTTACAAACACAACATCTTTCACATCTTGCATCAAACCATGACCTAATACATTTTCACTTCTGCAAATTAGTTCGTCATCATGATAATGCTCAATATCCAGCTGCTCTATTTCATTGTTAATTACAAGCGGACGCATTTGCAGCAATCCGAATTCTTTTGGTTTTCCTTCCGGTACTGTCAAGTTCACAGCAAATTCAATTTCGATTGGAGATGCGGTTCCCCACCCACCCATTTCAAGTAACAATTCCAAAATTTGCGGAAGTGGAAAAACATTGTATTTAAGAATTGGCGCCATTGTGAATATTTTTGGTCCGTCGCGGTCAACTCCATCATAAACAGCATAGTTATCTAAAGAATAAGTTGAACCTACTGCGTTAAGAGTTCCATCTTTAACAGCATCGCTCAGATAATATTTTTTTACTAAACGGTCCTCCGCTATTCCATCATCCAGGTAATCTTCATTCAAATCAAGCGCAAAGAATTCTTTAGGTGAGTATTTGAGCAAATCATCTATTGTAGGGAACTGTAAATTATGCTGCGGCTGCTTTGGGCAGAATCTATAAGTCAATCCACCTTCAACAATAGATTTTCCAAGTCCCGGCGCAACAGACACAATTCCATCCGAAGATTTAAGCGGCGGAGTTGGATAAAAATTATAAGACTTTGCTACGCCGGAAAATTCCGGATAGTATCTTCCGTTGTGAGTAGCACCAACGAGTTTCTGAATTATAACCGCCATCTTTTCTTCTTCAAGACGGTAAGAAGTTACACGGATGTAATCTTTTGACTTTGAGTAAAAGATAGAGACATAAATTCTCTTGATTGCATGAATAAGCTGCTTCAATCTTACTTTAACATCTGGATTATTATTCGGCAGCATGAAAGTATCGTAAACGCCTGCGAACGGCTGTCCTTGTGAATCTTCCAGCAAGCTCGAAGAACGCACAGCTATCGGTTCGCGTACAACTTCGAGAAATTCTTCCAAGCTTTTCTTAGCTTCCTCCGGGAACAAATCCGCCGCGAAAAATTTATTTTTTAGTTCTTCATCATTCTGAGATAATAAAGCATACTCTCTCAATTCATTATCATCTAAGAACTGATCGAATACATCCGTGGCAACAACTACTGCTGCCGGAACAAATATTTTAACTCCTTCAAAACGGTAGCGGATTTCAAAATTACTCAGGAGTGTATTTACGAAACCAAGACCGCGTGCTTTACCGCCAAGCGAGCCGCCTCCAATTCTTGCAAATGTAGTAGTTATGTCAAATGAATCTTTGTGGAAATCTGAGATTACACCAATCTGGCGGGACTTTCTAAATTCGCGCAAAGATTCTATCAGCAAGTTTCGTAATAAAGAAATCTCTGCAAAGTCATCTACTCTTTTAGGACGAAGTTGATGAGCAAGCCAAAATTCAGTTCTGGCTTTTAGCCACACAGAAAAGTGATTTCGCGAAGCGTGATATTTAATTGATTCATCCGGTACAGTTTTTAAGTGCTCTTCAAGTTCATATAAGTTACTTGCTGTTCCAACTTCATCACCGTTTTGTGTTCTAAAAACAAAATGACCAAACCCAAAATTTTCGGTCATAAAATGCTTTACATCTTCCAAAAGAGTCGGCGAGTCTTTCAGTAAAAATTTAGCGCCGTTGGCTACCGCTTCTGCTTCATGATCTTGATTTGTTGATTGAAGCAGAATTGGAATATCCGGCTGAATTTGTTTTACATTTTTGCAAAACATAATTCCTGCCGTTGAATCTTGCTCACCGTTTCTTGTAAAATCAATATCAGAGATTACACCTAGAATAAACTCTCTGTACTTTTCAAAATATTCCCACGCCTCATTATAGTTTGAGCAGAGAAGAATTTTTGGACGCGCGCGCATCCGTAAAAATTTGTGAGAGAGGTTAATTCCTTCAGAAATCAAACTTTGAGATTGTTTAAGTACTTCGGTGTAAATCAACGGTAGGTACGATGAATAAAACCGTACGCTGTCCTCTATCAAGATTATAGATTGAACACCAACTTTTTGTGTATCGTGTTCAACATTTATTTTATCTTCCAAAAATTTTATGATGCCCAGAATTATTCTGTAATCTCCTTGCCAAATAAAAACTTTTGTGAAGATGGAAATATCGCCGTTGGAAATTAAGTCCGTCATTTCGCGGTTATCATAACCGAGAAGGACAACAGGAATATCCAGCCCGGCTTCGCGAACCCGCTTTGCAAAAGTAATTGCAGACATATCTTCAATGTGAAGTGTTGTGATGATAAGATCAAAACGCTGCTCTTCGAGAGCAAGATTTATTGCCTCAGCTCCGTTGGAAACCTGTATCAGTTCCGGCGAGTGACTGAGATTTAATCCTTGATATTCCTGGCGGATAAGCTCATACAAACGGTTGTCTTCTTCAAAGATGTAAGAATCATACAAGCTTGAAACGAGCAGAATATCGCGCACACGGTAACGCATCAAGTTGTGGAAGTCTTGGAATTTGGAGTATCTGCTTTTTTTGATTAGCTCTTGATCGAATTTAATAATCTGTCGTTCCATGCGTGGTTTAATTTTGTGCGGTTGAAAGGTAATTAACTAAGTTAATTCTTACCAATAAAAAAATGGGGCGATTTTCATCGCCCCAAATGCGGGTTACTAATTATACTATTCCTTGATCCATCATTGCATCGGCAACTTTTAAGAAACCGCCAATGTTTGCACCGTTAACATAATTGCCAGGTGTTCCATATTTGTTAGCGGTTTCATAGCAATTCTTGTGAATGTTTTTCATGATAGTACGTAAACGTCCGTCAACTTCTTCACGGCTCCATCCTAAACGCATACTGTTCTGAGACATTTCAAGTCCGGAAGTTGCAACACCACCGGCATTAGCTGCTTTGCCAGGTCCGTAAAGGATCTTTGAATCAACGAACTGATCAATTGCTTCGATTGAAGATGGCATGTTTGAACCTTCACTAACAACATAAACACCATTCTTCAAAAGGTTAGTAGCATCCTTCCCGTTGATTTCGTTTTGTGTTGCTGATGGGAAAGCACAATCAGCTTTATGATTCCACAACGGATTGAAATCAGCATTAGGATCAATAGCTGAATAAACTGCTGATTTATATTTCTCTGTGTACTCTTTCATTCTTCCGCGGCGAACATTTTTCAAATCCATTATAAAAGCTAATTTTTCTCTGTCAATTCCGGCTTCATCATAAATGTAACCGTTAGAATCAGATAGAGTTAATACTTTACCGCCAAGATCAAGAATTTTTTCTACTGTGTATTGAGCAACATTACCGGAACCGGAAACCAAACAATTCTTTCCTTCTAATGTTTGATTTCTGGTAGCTAACATTTCAGCTGCAAAATAAACTGAACCGTAACCGGTTGCTTCAGGTCGAATTAGAGAACCGCCCCAATTCAAACCTTTGCCGGTTAATACGCCGGTAAATTCGTTGCGTAATTTTTTGTACATACCAAACAAGAAGCCTATTTCTCTTCCGCCAATACCTATATCACCGGCAGGTACATCTGTATCCGGTCCAATATGACGGAAAAGTTCAGACATAAAGCTTTGGCAGAAACGCATAACTTCCATATCACTCTTTCCTTTCGGATCGAAATCGCTGCCGCCTTTTCCACCGCCCATAGGCAATGTTGTTAAGCTATTTTTGAAAACTTGTTCGAAAGCCAAAAACTTTAAGATGCCCAGGTTAACAGAAGGATGGAATCTTAATCCGCCTTTGTATGGCCCAATCGCACTGTTCATTTCAATTCTAAAACCACGGTTAACTTGAACGTTGCTTTGATCATCTACCCAGGGAACTCTAAATAATATTACTCTTTCCGGCTCAACAACTCTTTCAATAATTTTTGCTTTGCGGTATTCGGGATGTCTTTCAAGCACTAATGCCAAAGATGAAGCAACCTCGTAGACTGCTTGATGGAATTCCGGTTCTGCCGGATTCTTTGCTTTGACTAGAGCCATTAACTCTTTTACGTAGTCGGACATAACTACTCCATTGATTTTTTGGATGATTGGTTTGATAGTTTATTTATGTGAGTCTGATAATTTTCAGACTTGGTACAATTTGAGTTAAGGAAATAACGGCTTGTGATTTTAGCGCAAGAGAATAATGCAGAGTTTGAGTAAAGTATTCTTTGAAACAAAAAACTTCCAAACATTAATTCACAATAATAGAGAGTAGAATATTTTTTTAACTGCGATAAAATAGGCGGCTTATACTTCTCTAGCAAGGGAAATTTTTCTTCTTAATCTGTTCAAATTACTCCAATCAGATATTTATTATGAGTTGAAAACCTAAATTGAGATTAGTTTATAAGGATATTCCGGTTAATCACTTAATAGTTATTTAAGAATAACTCAAAGAATGGCACCAAATTAAGGTGACTTGCTAAAAATGTAAAGTTGCAGAAACAATGGTTTGCAAAATATTTTATAAAAAAGCCGGTAACTAAAATTCAATTACCGGCTTTAATCATATTCTCGATTTTTGATCTCTGTACTCAATATTTAGTACAAAGTACTAAACTCATACCCAGCCGCGGTCTTTACAAGCCTGAGCTACCCGGCTAATCGAAATTACATAAGCAGCATCTCTCATATACATATTTTTCTTTTTAGCTAATTCACTAACAGCACGGAAAGCGGAAGTCATCTTAACATCTAACTTGCTAAGTACTTCATCTTTTTCCCAATAGTAATTCATGTTGCATTGTACTTGTTCAAAGTAGCTGCAAGTAACACCGCCGGCATTAGCCAAGAAATCCGGAATTAAGAAAATCCCTTTTTCTTGAATAATCTTATCTGCATCAGGAGTGGTAGGACCGTTTGCACCTTCCGCAATAATTTTAACTTTCTTGCTAATCTTGGCAGCGTTATCGCCGCGAACTTGGTTTTCTAATGCAGCCGGAATTAAAATATCTACATCTTGTTCAATCCATGCACCGCCATCTAAAATTTCATATCCAAGTTCTTTTGCTTTTGCCTTATCAATACCGCCAAACTTATCTGTGATTTTCCAAAGCTCATCTAGACTTACACCGGACATTTTCTTGAAGGTGTAAGAACATTGATCTTGTTGATCCCAGCTAGAAACACAAATTACTTTTCCGCCAAGTTGTTGATAAAGTTCTATTGCATATTGAGCAACGTTACCAAAACCTTGAACACTTGCAGTAGTATCCTGCGGACGAATTCCCATATCTTTCAATGCTTCGCGAACAGTGAAAATTACACCATAACCGGTTGCTTCTGTTCTGCCAAGCGAGCCGCCCATTCCAACCGGCTTTCCGGTAATGAAACCGGGATATTTTGCGCCGTGAATCACTTCAAATTCATCAAGCATCCATAGCATGTGCTGGGCGTTTGTCATAACATCCGGAGCCGGAACATCATTCAAAGGACCAACATTTTTTGCCATTTGGCGAACCCAGCCGCGGCAAATTTGTTCTTGTTCTTTCATGCTAAGATGATGCGGATCGCAAATTACGCCACCTTTACCACCACCCAAAGGAATATTAACAACTGCGCACTTCCATGTCATCCACATTGCCAAAGCACGTACAGTATCAACAGTTTCTTGCGGGTGAAAACGAATTCCACCTTTAGCCGGACCGCGAGCATCATTATGTTGAACTCTGAATCCTCTAAATACTTTTGTTTTACCATCATCCATTTTAACCGGAATACTGAAAGCGAATTCTCTTAACGGGTTACGAAGGATTTCTCTTGTTGCTGAATCGAGATTAAGAATATCTGCTACTTTGTCGAATTGAGCTTGCGCCATATCGAAGGGATTAAAATCTTTACTTGCCATTGTTACCTCAGACTTAGATTTTATTTAGAATCTAACTTGGAGAACCAATCAAAAGAAATCCCTTTTTCCTTTATGGCTCGTTTTCCATCCAAGTCTTAAAATTGACGGATGAAAAATAGATAGTATAACTATTCTAAGCAATTCAGATTTGCACATCTTTGAAAAGTATTCCCTTTGGTTTTAATAATTAGGAGTTCTATTTTCCGACAAGATTCTTTTTGAATACAATTTTACGAGGATCATAAAATGAGAAAGTTATTTTTAGTTTTATTGATTTCCCCTCTCCTTTCTGCTGCAATTTTAGCTCAATCCATCCAATATCCGGTAACTAAAAAAGTAGATCAAGTTGATGATTACCATGGAACAAAAGTTGCCGATCCTTACCGCTGGCTTGAGGATAATAACTCAGCGGAGACCGCCGCCTGGGTTGGAGCGCAAAATAAGCTTACACAAAACTATCTTGCTCAGATTCCCTACCGAGATAAGATTAAAAAACGTTTAACCGATTTGTGGAATTACGAACGTTATTCGGCGCCAAGTAAGATTGGCGATAATTACGTTTTCTCTAAAAACGACGGCTTGCAAGAGCAGAGTGTTATTTACATTCAAAAAGGACTGAGCGGAAAGCCGGAACTTCTGCTTGATCCAAATAAACTTTCCAGCGATGGTTCGATAAGTCTTGGCGGAACATTTTTCTCCAAGGACTATAAATATATGAGCTACGGAATCTCGCGCGGCGGTTCCGACTGGCGTGAGTTTTATGTTATGGATGTTAAGACAAAACAGCTAACAAACGATGCAATTAAATATTCTAAATTCAGCGGCAATGCCTGGTACAAAGATGGCTTTTTCTATGGGCGATATGATGAGCCAAAAACCGGAGAAGAATTGAAAGCCGCAAACGAATTTCAGAAACTGTACTACCACAAGCTTGGCACAACTCAAACCGAAGACAAATTAATTCTTGAAGACAAAGAAAACCCAAAGCGGGGATTTGGAGCCGGAGTTACAGATGATGAAAAGTTTTTAATCATTTCTGTTTGGGAAGGCTCTGCCAGCGAAAATATGCTCTGGTATAAAAACTTAGGGAAAGATGGTCCTATAGTTAAATTAGTGGATATGCCCGATGCTGATTACAGCTTTGTTGATAATTTTGAAAATGTGTTTTTGGTGATGACTAACCTTAACGCACCAAACAAAAAAGTAATTCTTATTGATACTGAAAAGCCGGATAGAAAAGACTGGGCTACATTAATTCCGGAGACCAACGAAGTTATACAAGACGTTTCTCATGTTGGCGGCAAATTGATTGTTACATATTTAAAAGACGCAACCAACAAAGCTGTTGTTTTCGATATTCATGGAAATTATTTATACGAAATAAAACTTCCCGGCATTGGCACGGTTTCCGGTTTTGGCGGCAAGCACGATGACCAGGAAACATTTTACACTTTCACTTCTTTCGCCCATCCGCCTACTATCTACAAATATGATATAAAGAAGGACAAATCAACATTATTTAGGCAAGCGAAGGTTAAGTTTAATCCGGCTGGCTTCGAAACAAAACTAATCTTTTATCCAAGCAAAGACGGTACAAAGATTCCTCTGTTTATAGTTCATAAAAAAGGATTAAAACTAAATGGTGAAAATCCTACTCTGCTTTATGCTTACGGTGGATTTAATATTTCTATGCAGCCGGGATTTTCTGTTAGCAGAATTCCTCTTTTAGAAAATGGAGTTGTTTATGCTATGGCTTGTCTTCGCGGCGGCGGCGAGTATGGCGAACTGTGGCATGAAGCCGGAATGCTCAAGAGAAAGCAAAATGTCTTTGATGATTTTATTGCAGGTGCAGAATGGCTGATTAAAAACAAATACACAAACTCTTCCAAACTTGCTGTTCAAGGCGGCTCTAACGGAGGTTTATTAATTGGCGCGGTTATTAATCAACGCCCGGATTTATACAAAGTTGCATTCGCGCAAGTTGGAGTTATGGATATGCTTCGCTTCCATAAATTCACAATCGGCTGGGCTTGGGTTCCCGAGTACGGTTCAAGCGATAAACCGGATCAGTTTAAATATTTATATGCTTATTCCCCGCTTCACAATATTAAGAAAGCAGATTATCCTGCAACAATGATTACAACTGCTGATCATGACGACAGAGTTTTTCCGGCTCACTCATTTAAATACGCTGCAACTTTGCAAGAAATGAACAGTGGAAAGAATCCGGCTTTAATCCGTATTGAAACTAAAGTAGGACACGGAGCCGGAACAAGTACTTCAAAATCTATTGAGCTATTTACAGACATGTATTCGTTTATGTTTTATAATGTTGGAGTAAAACCAAAGTTATAAATGTTAATCGTATTAGGAATCTTAAGCTTGATCATACTCTTGATCTTGATCGCTTTTGATACAATTGAGATCAAGAAACAATGTCTTATTAATTGAGGAGTTAAAATGCCGGCAATAAACTTAACGCAAGCTCTAAAAGATGAGTATCAAAATTTATTTGATGCTTGCCAAATTAATCTTGATAAGCTTTCTTCCGTTGAAACAATCGTAAACAGAATTACACAAAACCAAAACCGCTACGAGCAAGTTGGCAATGGTTTAGGAATTCCATGGTATTTTATTGCGGCAATCCACAATATGGAATCATCATCTAACTTCAATTGCCATCTTCACAATGGCGATCCTCTTTCGCAAAGGACTACACATGTTCCGGCGGGAAGACCAACTAACGGTCAACCTCCATTTACTTGGGAAGTAAGCGCAGCAGATTCACTTACCTTTCAAAGGTTAAATCAGTGGAGCGATTGGTCGCTGCCCGGCTTGCTCTATAAAACGGAAGCTTATAATGGCTGGGGTTACAGGAATAGTCATCCCGAAGTTTTATCGCCCTATTTGTGGAGCGGTTCTAACCATTATTTACGAGGCAAATATGTTGCGGACGGAAGATGGAGCGATACAGCAGTTTCAAGCCAAATTGGTGCGGCAGTAATTTTGAGAAGATTAGTTGAAAGAAGAATAATAACTTTTGAAAGCGACCCAAATCTTCCGGCACGTAAACCGTTTTTAAACTACTCTACAAAAAGAGTTGAGTATGGAGAACAATTGCAGCAATTCTTAAATCAATTTCCGGGCATTTACGTTTTGGTTGATGGGGTCCCCGGACAAAAAACTAGCGATGCATTCAAACTAGTTACAGGCAATTATCTGAGTGGAGATCCGAGAGCTTAAGTTTTTGGGAACCGGAAAACACTTTCAAGAATATCATGGATTAAAAAGTGCGCTATGATCAAGTCACTCAAACAGCTTAAGCGAATTCTTATTGCAATCATCGGCGGAACAATTGTTGTAATCGGTTTATTTATGATTGTTCTGCCGGGTCCGGCATTTATTGTAATCCCACTCGGTCTATCAATTCTCGCTACAGAGTTTATTTGGGCAAAGAAGATGATAGCACGTTTCAAAGATCAGTTTGATAAACTTAGAAATAAGAAAAAATAGTTTACTCTTTGATAAATATTCTCGGCACAACTTTCAGCAAATTAAAAGTTCCGCTTACTTTCTTACCGAGATTTTTGTTGTACAATAAATCTAAAAGTCCCTTTAAACCATCAAATAACTTTTTGTTGAACGGATGCCACCAAAGATTTTTCTTTACGAATGGGAGTATGTCTTTAACAATAACCATCGGCTGAGTCATTTCATCGAAGCCAAGTTTGCCGTGTGTTCTACCAATTCCAGATTGCTTAAATCCGCCCCAGGGTGTTTCTGCCAATCCATGACTCATTAAGTGATCGTTAATAGTAACAGCGCCGGCTTTTATTTGTTTAGCAATTTTTTCAGCGCGACTGCTACTCTTTGACCATACCGATGCAGTCAATCCTAAATAGGAATCGTTAGCTAAACGAACTGCTTCACTATAATCGCTAAATTTCATCACGCCAACAACCGGACCAAAAGTTTCATCCTTCATTACTAACATTTCATGGTTTACATCAGTAAGAACCATCGCGGGAAGATAATTCTTCGAGTTTGTTTCGATAGGAATTTTTGATTGCGCAAAAATCTTTGCACCGCGCTCCAAAGCATCCTTTACATGAAGATTTACAGTTTCAACTTGTTTCAGTGTTGTCATACAGCCCATATCGGAACTGAAATCAAAGCCATTCATTATCCGAAGGTTTTCAACTTTCTCCTTCAGTACATTCATAAACTTATCATAAACTTTTTCGTGAACGTAAATTCTTTCAACTCCACCGCAAGACTGCCCGGCATTTTGAAAACCAGCCCACAAAGCTCCCATTGCAGCACGGTAAGTATCTGCGTCCTCGCAAACAATCATAGCATCGTTCCCGCCAAGTTCTAAGCTGATAGGAGTTAATGTTTCCGAGGCTTTCTTCATAAGGTACTTTCCTACTGAAACAGAACCGGTGAAAAATAATTTGTCAATTCCAGAATCAAGAAAAGCATCTCCGGCTATCTTTCCCGGCAGGTTAAGTATTGTAAACAAGCCTTCGGGTAATCCGGTATGCTGAACTGCCTTTCTTATCTCTTCACCAACCATTTGTGTTTCTGTAGCTACTTTAACAACCACAGCATTACCCGCAAGCAAACCCATTACAATTTCTGCCAGCGGAATTGAGAACGGATAATTCCATGGAGAAATAATTCCAATCACACCAAATGGAATCCGCTCAATCTTACTTCTCTTATTGATTAAAAATATATTTCCGGCACGAAGATGTTCTTCACTTAAAAACCAATCGGCATTTTTACAGTAATAAGAAATTGCCATTGCAGCAGGCATCACTTCCGTTGCAAGTGCATCAATCTTTGTCTTCCCATTATCTTTTGAAATAACTTCAGCAATAGCCTCGGAGTTTTGCACAATGTAATCTCTCATCTTCAAAACAATCCTTGCACGTTTTCTCACAGATAATTTTGCCCAGTCACCCTGAACTATTCTAGCATTATCAACCGCACGTTTTACATCATCAGCACTATTTAGAATTGTCTTGCCAATTAATTCGCCCGTAGCCGGATTATAGGATTCTGTAAAATTGGACATTTTATTCTCCCGAGTTATTTTCGATAATGTAAATGAGAAACTTTATTCACTAATCAAGTTATAAAATATTCAACTTTGTTTCTTAAGAGGAATTAGATGGAAATTTCTGTGCAGGATCGTGGGAAATATTTGCGTGGAATGCTTTTGCTAATCGGTAAAGATCAACGAATACTTGAACATGAGAAATCATGGTTTTTTGAGTTATCAAAAATTTTAGGTTACGATATAGAATTTTGCAAATGCGCTTTACGTGAATTGCCGGAGAACGAATATCTTGAATCCACTCCGCCTCATTTTACTAATCAAGAAATAGCCAAGGCATTTATAGTGGATGGAATTCACTTAGCTTATGCAGACCGCGAGATGGTACCAAATGAACTGTTGTGGATTAACTCTGTTGCAGAAACCAACGGGATTGATATCCTTTGGGGTATGCAAGAGTATGAGAAATTCCGCCATCACCAACATTCTCAATCGGATGTTCACAAATTTGCGATTGAACGAGCGATAAATCTTACTCAAGCCAAAGAACCGGTTACTTAATTTTTACTCGTTTCAATAAGCAGCACTTCGCCATCGGTATTTGTAATTACAACTTTGCTTTTATCAATCGGTGCAACAGTATTAACAAGAGAAACGCCGGACTTATATTTCCACATCACTTCTAACTTTTGAAAATCAATTGCTACGACTAATCCGTTCTTAGTTCCGAAATAAACAACGCCTTCCTTTTCTTGAGGCATAGAAGGATCAATTTCGTAACCGAATTTGCAGTCAATAGCTTTAACAAGTTTTGCTTCATTGGAGCTTGCCGAAAAAACAAACAGCGAATCATTCATTCCCTTTGCGTAAACATATTTCCCATCTCCGGAAATGCCGATTGATTCTCTCACTTGGTGAGCGTTAGTCCGCCAAATTGTTTTTCCGGTTTCTGCGTCTATTGCGGTCGCAATTCTATCCGGTGCAACAACAAATATTTTTCCGTTTGATGCAACAGCCCAGCAAGCCGCCGGTGAATAAAGGAATCCTTCTGTGCCTTGCCATTTCCAGACTAGCGAACCGTCTTTAAGATTCAGCGCGTAGAGATAACTATCCCACGCTCCGAAAATTATTTTGTCATTGTAGATCAATGGCTTGCTCTCAACAAACTCTCCGATGCCTTCATATTCCCAAATTAATTTGCCGGTAGAAAGATTAATCGCTCTAAACTTTCCATCTCCGCCTCCTATGTACACTACATCATTGTGAATCTTTGGAACGGCAACAATTGGAGAGTGAGTGAAATATTTCCAAACTAACTTTCCAGTTGAAGCGTTAACGCAGTAAATGTTCTGATCGGTGGAGCCAAACACAACTTTATTATTTGAAACATCCGGCGAGCCATAAATTGCGCCATTTGTTTTGAATTGCCATTTAAGTTTGCCGTTGCTCAATGATAAACAGTAAGCACAGCCGCTGCCGCTTGTAACAAATACATTTTCTTTATACACAACCGGCGCGGAGGTTATTGTGTAATTTGTTTTGTAACTCCACTTCGTTTTAATGTTCGGATAGCTTGAGTTAATAGAAAAATCGGGACGCGCATATTTTATTGTATCTGCCGCGTAGTTAATTTCTTTCAGTGATAACTTATTCCAGACCGGCTTGGTAATTTTTCCCGGAATTCTTTCCGAAAAGAAAACGCTGTCTTTGGTTACTTCTACAATATTATATCCACCGAGATTTGCTTTTGCACGAAGATTTGATCTCCCCATTATTCCGGGAATGCCCTCGAAACTATAGGAACGGTTTGCGTGTCCGTGTCCGCAAAGAATCATCTTCGTATTAAATTTTTTCAACCGGTCCGAAACTTCAAACCAGTTATCTATTGAGTTATCTACCGGATAATGAGTTACAAAAATTATTGGTTTACTTAGGTCTGTAATTTTGGAAAGAGTTGAATCGAGCCACCGCAAATCTTCCGGCGAGAAATGCCCATCCCCCATCCTCATAATTGGTCCCTCGTGCATTCCTATAAAACGGATTCCGTTGTAATCGAAAACAAATCTATCGCTGCCAAAAATTTGGGAGAATTTTGTGCAGCCCGATTCCGACCATTTTGTATCGTGGTTACCCGGAATTATGTAGTAAGGTTTGCGCAAACTATCTAAAATATTTTTTGTTCGTTCCAAGTCGGCTGTTTTGCCGGTTTCGGTTACATCGCCGGAGAGAATTACAAAATCAATGTCGGTGAAGGAATTAATGTCGCGGACTGAATTCACTAAATCTTCTGCGCCGGTTGTGCCTCCTACATGAGTATCGCTTAACCAGGCAAACTTAAATTCTTGAGAATAGATTGTGCTGTTTAGTAGAAATGTAATTACTGCAAAAAGAAGGGAAAAAGTTATCCGCTTACAAGCCGCTCTAATTATTTTCATAACCCGTAGTAATTGTTATTGCGAAATATAAATTATTTCGGCTGAAGCCGATGCTTTTTATTTATTACGTAGCGCACCCTTAAGTGTGCGGCTATAGTACTCAAATTAAATACGCGATAGGCAAAACTATTTTTGGTCGGTTTAGTTTTTCACAGGAAGTAGTTACTATTCGGAATCATAAGGATTTCAAACTGAAACGGCGGTCGGTTGTTGCGTTGGATATGTTTATTATTTATTGCTTTTAATCATTTTTAACATTCTAGCTGCACGCTGATTTGAACCTATGATATTATCCTTGGTATTACGAATTAGCTGAGCATTTGCAGAATCTTCTTTCAAAGCTAACAAGTAATAAAATATTTTCGTAAAAAATTTGCCATCTAATTCACGTTGATATTCAATTTTATATTCAGCAAACGTCGTATTATAAAATTTATTAATCCTTTGCATTGGAATATTAACCGGCTTATTTATATCTCCAACATAGAAAGAGCTAGTTGTATCTTTGCTTAATAAACCACTACGTGAATAGTCAAAGTATATTGCATTTTTAGAATTCGCCTTTAGCGAGGTTAAGGTTGTATCGGGGGCTATTGATTCAATACCTCTAATGAGAAAGTATTCATTCAATTCATTATCAATAATATGAGTATAATATTTACTATATAACTGAATGTTTTTTAAATCAGCTGGACTTAGATTTGATAATGAAAAGTGAAATTTACCAGAATCAATTTGAGTAAATAATTTAGATTCCAATTCTACATTTGGTTCAACGGCTAGTAACATTTGATTGGAGGATATACTTGTAAGTATAGATGTTTGATAAGCATAATATGCTGTAATTAAAACGAGAATAAAAGTTGAAATAGAGTTTATTTTCGTGAAAATACTATCTTTATTTTTTAGCCTATTTTTAATCCGTACAAATCTTTTCATAATAAATAAAAAGTAATAAGCACAACTATTAATTATCACGCCGTTATCTAACGGCTTTTATTAGAACTTGCTAAATATAATGTAAGTAAGTCAAAATTGGATTCCCCAAAGTGGATAATTGGAACCCGCCCGAATGCAACTTAGTTATTGCTTGCCTCTTTATCAATAGAGGAAATTTTTAAAATCTGTTTGTAACAAAATAAATAAGAACAATCCTTTTAAAACAACAAAGCCCCAACCTATGGGGCTTGTAACTTGAGGAGAGTGAGGGATTCCTCCGAAGTTCCAAAGGAACCGCTTTGTAGGAGTCCTCCGAAGGAGTCCTTCGGACCTTCGGGAGAACCCTCTCGTCCTAAATTATTTGCTTAGCCTTTAGCCACTTATATCCGTCAATTGATTTGAAGAATAATTCTCTTTTCATGGCTTCAGACCTTGAAGAAAAACATTCAGAGTAAATTAATTCCCAAGGTCTATGAGCTTTGGTAAATTTAACTTTACCTGAATTGTGAGCATTCAGACGGTCATCTATGTTTTCAGTAGAACCGTAATAGTGAATGCCGCTCTTACCACTCAATAAAACATACGTGTAAAACATGCGGAGAGAGAGGGATTCGAACCCTCGGTCCCGGAAACCCGGGACAACGGTTTTCGAGACCGCCGCATTCAACCACTCTGCCATCTCTCCAATATCAAAAAAATAAATTTCGAGATCGCCGCATTTCCCGCTTTCAGCGGGATCTCGCCGGAGGCGATGACAACCACTCTGCCATCTCTCCCTTATTGCGGTGCCAAATATACTAAAGAGAATACTATGCGAAAAATTTATGCTCTGAATTTTAGAATCATCCTTTAATAATTTGATTCAATAGTTCGCCTTCTATATCTGTATTGATCTGAATCCACAAAGGAAGGTGATCCGACATTTGATATGTGAACTTTGATTTATCTAAATCCTTAAACAATGGTTTGATGTTTCCGGCATAAAAATCAACAACGCCGCCGTTGTTTGTAAACTTGTTCTTATAAATTGGTAGATGCAGAATTTGGTCGTAGCGCTTATCCTTTTCTAAATTAGTTCCAAAAGATTTTTTGCTTAGCGCTTCCGGTATCATCAATCCTTTACTTACAACGGCACTGAACAAATCGCTTTCAATATTCGGAATGTTGAAATCGCCCATGACAAGAATATCTTTGTCCTCATTGAACTTTTCTTTGCTTTTCATTTCAACCCAATCGGCTAACATTTTCAATTCGCCAAGCCTCTCTTTTTCATTTTCTCCCCAGCGGATGTGGGCAGTGATTACAACAAAATCAAAATTACCGGCACGGAAGGAAGCTATGTAAGGACTGCGCCACCAGTTGATTACGTTAAGGTATTCGCTTCCTTTTTTCTTGCGAGGCGGATTTGCCTCTGCTGCTAATCCGGTAAACGTAACGGTTCGTTTATCATAAATGTAGGCAATGCGTTCGCGGTTACCGCCGGGGTCTGGAATCATATCTGAGTAAACTGTTTTCCAATATGGTCCCAATATTTGTAGAACACGATTAAGGTCAGATAGGTCATCGCGCAGCTCAACAATTCCAATTAAGTCGAACTGACCGAGAATTTCCGCAATGTAATGAACAGCGGCTTCAGTTCGTTTCTTCTTGCCAAACTCGCGTATGTTCCAAGTAGCAATGTTCAGAGTTTCATCAACTTTACTTGCGGGAATTTTTGCCGCATCAATTCTTTTCTTTAGTTCGATTAATCCTTTTGCAATTTCCGTAGAAACTTTTCCGTGGTTCATTTTAACCTCCCTTTATTTTAAAAATTCGACTACATAATAAGAATTTTTTGAAATGAGTTGGAATTAATATATTTGCACCGCGTTTATTGAAATGGAGAGTTGCATGAGTTCCGCTTAAGCGGATAAAGGTTGTTCATTCGCCGAAGGCGAAATCTGGCTGACAATTATGTATTACACTTATGTACTGTATAGTGATAAGCTTAAGAAACGATATGTTGGTTTAACGAATAATGTATCTAGAAGACTTGCAGAACACAATCGAGGAGAAAGTCAGTTTACAAAAGGCGGCGTCCCTTGGGAGCTGGTTTATTTTGAAGAACTTGAAACTCAACAATTAGCAAGAGCAAGAGAAGTATTCTTAAAAAGTGGTTCCGGCAGAAAGTGGCTTGATGAAAATATAAATCTTTAATGGAGAGTTGCAGGAGTGGTTGATCTGGCTTCCCTGGAAAGGAAGTGTACCCGCAAGGGTACCGAGGGTTCGAATCCCTCACTCTCCTCAAGTATTTTGCTTATGTTTTATAGATAATTGTTCTTCAAATCCATAATGGTTACAATTGTTTGAAAGCCAATAATTTAGGATAAGAGGGTTCTCCCGAAGGTCCGAAGGACTCCTTCGGAGGAATCCCTCTCTCTCCGCAACCAAACTGAAATGACTTATGAAAACATTTTTTAGTTTATTCTTTTTTGCAACGTTGGCGTTTGCTCAATCCGAGAATTGGATTCCGGTTTATTCAGACGAAGATAAATCAGCCTACATAAATGTTACCGGATTAAATGCATATCAAGAAGGTGATATTTTCGTTTGGATACAAGAAGAATATAGCAACGCTTTACAAATGGAAGAAATTGATGAGAAGATTTACAAAGTTAAATCTTACTACATGATCAGCAAAGAATTAAAGCGGTACAGTTTGCTGGACGTTATCTACTACGACGAGGATTCCAACGTAGTGAAATCGTATAGCTATGAACATAAATATGATAAACCGGAATTCAAATACAGTTCTCCAATTCTAAAAAATACCGACATGGAAAAAATACTTGCCAAGTGTTTAGAAGTAATTGGGAACACCAAACCTTAATAACTAATTCCCTCTTTAAGTATTCCGACTCCACCAATTAAATTCATCTGCTCAAGGATGTGCGCTCTTCTGTTTAGCAAATAGCCCGTTGGTCTTTTCGGATTTCTCTTTTTGGGATTTGGTAATATTGCAATGATTGTCGCAGCTTCGGAGGCATTTAGCTTAATTGCTTTTTTCTTATAGTATATCTGTGATGCGGTTTCTATACCGTAAATTCCCTTCCCCATCTCAGCAACATTTAAATAAACTTCCAAAATTCTTTCTTTACTCCAAAGTGATTCCATCAGCAAAGTGTAGTAGGCTTCGAAACCTTTTCTAATAACAAGTTTCGTATTCCATAGAAATAGATTTTTGGCAACTTGCATAGAAATTGTGCTGGCGCCACGCACCCGCTTTCTGCGTTTGTTCTCTTTCATGGCTTTTTCAATCTGCTGGAAATCGAAACCGAAATGCTCAAAAAACATTTGGTCTTCCGAAGCTATTGCAGCTAAAGGCGCATACTTAGACATATTTTGTATTGAAACAGATTTATGCTTTATATCCGACCAAGAAAATAAACCGGTAATTGCGTCAGAATCAGCATATATGAAAGATGTTGCCGGCGGATCAACGAAACGGAAAAAGAGAAAAAGGAAAACAACAAAAGCTGTATAAATCAAAATGAACGACGCAATAAACTTTAGGAATCCGAATATTTTCTTCATTGCACTTGTAGAATTTTGTTCTCTATTTGGACTTATTGAATTAAGTTATACACGTGATTTGAGTTTGTCGGCAATTAAACACCTTATCAAAAATCGAACTTAACATGATGAATTACTGTTGTTAGAGTAAGAATTTGATGAGACAGATTCAAATAATTGTTCTTTACAAACAAATCAAAATTAGGAGATAAGAAATGATATCGGAAAAAATGCAGAAGGCATTAAATGGTCAGATCAACGCGGAGATTTTTTCTTCGTATTTATATCTCTCTATGGCAGCTTATTTAGAATCGCAAAATTGGAGCGGAATGGCTGCATGGATGAAAACACAGTCCGGTGAAGAATATGGACACGCTATGAAGATTTACGGCTACTTAAATGAGGTTGATGGAACAGTTGTTCTCGAAGCAATCGAAAAACCCCAAACTAATTGGAAAACGCCCCAGCAAGTATTTGAAGAAGCGCACAAGCATGAACTTCATATAACCAAAAAGATTAATGATTTAGTTGCTTTAGCTATTGAAGAAAAGGACTACGCAACTAATTTGTTCCTTAACTGGTTCGTAACTGAACAAGTTGAGGAAGTTGCAACTATAACCCGAATCAACAATAAGTTTAATCTTATAGGCGATAACAAGACGTCCCTCTTTTTATTGGACAGAGAATTGGGTATGCGGGCTGCCAAGTAACAACTTTGCTTGAAAGAAGGCGAGTTTTCTCGCCTTTTTTTTAATAAAATTTTTACAAAAAGGATTTTTTTACTACATTTGGCGACCAAAAATGAATGAGGTTTATTAAAATGGCAAGAAAATGTCAATTAACTGGAGTTGGTCCGGCAAGTGGCAACAATGTATCGCATGCTCATAATAAAACCAAGAGACGCTTTCTACCTAACTTACAAAAGAAGAGAATCTGGGTTAAAGAATTAAATAAATTCGTTACTGTTAAAGTTACTGCCAGCGCTTTGAGAACCATTTCTAAGAACGGAACCGCAGAGATTGCTAAGTTAGTACATGCCGGGAAAATTAAGTCCCGTTAAGTTTCTTACTCTTGAAACCCCTCTTTGAGGGGTTTTCTGTTTTAAATACCAGCAAAGATTGCGTTTTTCTATCTTCAACAATATTTTCAACTCCGAATTTTGAAAGGAATAAACTTTGAAATTAAGAACCCGGTTATTCGCGCTTTTAATTTTGCTGCAAATCAATGTACTACATGCTCAGAGTACCACCGAGATTGCTGATAAATTTATTCGTACTTCCCTTCTTGAGAACAAAGGTTATAACTGGCTAAAAGAACTTTGTGAAATAGGTCCGAGACTTAGCGGCTCAGAAAATTCGTTGAAAGCGATTAAATGGGCACAAAAGAAAATGATTGAATCCAAGTTTGATTCAGTTTGGCTTCAACCCGTTATGGTACCCCATTGGGAAAGGGGAAAAATTGAACAAGCCCTAATCTCTAATTCAAATAAATATGGCAAAGAAAAATTAACAATTACCGCTCTTGGCGGAAGTATTGGAACAGGCAAAACCGGGATTACGGCCGAAGTGGTTGAGGTGAAAAGCCTTGATGAAGTTTCCAAACTTGGCGAACGTGCTAAAGGAAAAATCATTTTTTATAACCGTCCTTTTGATAATGGACTTGCAAGCTCAATGGAAGGATATGGCAAAGCTGTTGATCAGAGGTCGAGCGGCGCTGCCGAAGCATCCAAAGTTGGAGCTGTTGCTGTTTTAGTTAGGTCGGTTCAATCAAGCTACGATGACTTTCCGCATACCGGCTCACTCAGTTATAGAAATTCTGAAGTAAAAATCCCCGGTGCCGCAATAAGCGTTATTGATGCTGATTTTTTAAGCAAGGCATTATCTGAAGATCCGAAACTAAAAGTGAACATTAAACTCGATTGCAAGACCTTACCCGATGCCCAATCTTACAACGTTATTGGAGAAATTAAAGGGACTGAAAAACCAAATGAAGTTATAGTAATCGGCGGACACTTCGACAGCTGGGATAAAGGCTGCGGAGCTCATGATGATGGAGCTCCTTGTGTGCAATCAATGGAAGTTCTGGATTTGTTCCGAAGATTAAACATAAAACCAAAACGAACAATACGATGCGTTCTTTTCATTAATGAAGAGAATGGTTTGAAAGGTGGAATTGAATATGGCAAGTATGCTGCTTCTGCAAAAGAAACACATCTTGCGGCAATTGAATCTGACAGGGGCGCGTTTACTCCGAGAGGTTTTTATGTAACAACTGATTCTCTCACATTCGGTAAACTTCAAAACTGGCTCCCAATTTTGAACAAAGCTAAGATTGAATGGATACGCAAAGGTGGAAGCGGCGCCGACGTGGGACAAATTAAAAACGCAAAAGCTCTTTTTGGCTACGTTCCGGATGATCTCCGTTACATGGATGTTCATCATTCATCTACAGATGTTTTTGCTACTGTTCATCCCCGTGAAATGGAACTTGGAACCGCCGCAATGGCTCTGTTGGTTTATTTGTTAAGCGAGAATGGTTTATAAAATAAGAGAGACACATTTCTGTGTCTCTCCCTTACCTCAAAATGAGTATCTCAAATTACCTTCTACTTCTTTCACCAGAATTTCTACGGTTTTCATTCGCATCGCTTACGGGGTTACGTCTTTCCCTCTCTCTATCACTGTCATTGTTTTTATGTGCGCGTTCTTTAATTGGTTTTTCTGGCTCTACATGCGGCGGTGGAGCGGGTTTGTTTGGCGGCTCTACAGGATTATGATACGGCGGTTCAACTGGTACAGGATACGGATATTCAATGATTACTACAGTTTCCGACCTATGACTTGGGGGAATAAAAGCAATGCACCCGGCTAAGAATTGGGAGATAATGAGAGCAAAAATTATTATTCGATTTTTCATGTTACACCACCCTTTTTGATTTATCGAAAAAAGGAGAGGCGCATTTCTGTGCCTCTTATTGGTTAAACTAAATTAGCGTCTTCTTTCTGCAGAACGCTTTGATTCGCTTCGGCTTTCCGATCTGCTGTTATTTTCGCTTCTTCTGCTTTGCTGTCTTTCAACCGTTGCTTCTCTTCGGGTTTCACTTCTTCTTTCCGGTTCAACGCGTCTTTCAGATTGCTGTCTTTCAATTGCCCGGCTTCTTTCCCTATCAGTTTCTCTTTGTTGTACTTCCCTTCTTGCTGATTCTTCACGCTGACGGTTTATTTCTCTCAGCTGAGATTCTCTTTTCTGATTTTCTTCTCGTCCACGTAAAGCTTGTCTTTCTTCGTCATTTCTTTTTTGGATTTCTTGACGTTCGCGATTAATGGTTCTTTCTCTTTCAGCATCATTACGGTTTCTTTCAATTCTTCTTTCATCATTATTACTCTCTCTGCTTAAAACATCTCCGCGTGTTCTTTCATTTTGTGGCTCAAAATTTCTGTCGTTTACTCTCGGAGAAGTTACTTTATCTCTTTCCAAAGAAATCGAACGTTCGCTTCTTCTGATTTCAAGCTTCTCATCATTTCTAATTCTTCCGGTTTCATTTTCAGATGGTCTATAAGTATAGATTCTGTCACTGTCACGTTTGCGTGAGCGGTTATATTCACCTCTATCATTAGTTGATCTAATCTCACGCTCATCTACTCTGTAGCCGCCTCTTCTCTCAACAAATTTTCTATCAATACCGCCGTTTACAATTCTATCGCGGTCGTAGTAATAGTTGTTTCTGTACTTTGTCTTACTAAAAATGCGCGAAGTTCTTCTGTAATCAAGCAAATAGTTATCTAATCTATAATCACAGAATCTATTGTAATGAACAAAGTTCCACCAATTATATCCGGCATTCCAGCCGATTGAGAAGCGGATCCCGAAATCAATATGAAAAGATGCGTATGGTGGAAGTGGAGCCCAGCCAATGTAATCATCGTTATAGCGCCATTCTACCCATGCTGGTCCCCATTCATAATCCGGAATCCAAATCCATCCGTAATAATCATCAAAATGCCAGCGTCCGTAATGATAAACTGCCCAGCCGAAAGGTTCGTAAGAATCCCAATACCAGCCGTGGCTCGTCCAGCTCCAACGACCGTTTGAGTATGGTTTCCATCTATGGCTTATGCCCATTGGACGCCAAGCGTATAAATCGGCTTCAAGTTCAATCCACTCGCCATAAGGACGTAACGAAGAATAAAAGAAGCTAAAAGAAATTCCGGGGCGAGGTTTTGCAATTAATTCTGAACCAGCAATAAATATTATTGCAAACAGTATTAATAATGTCTTTTTCATGATCTACCTCTCTTGATGTTCTGAACTAATATCCCAAAGTATGTGCCAAGCAAAAATCGCATTTATGAATAAAATTCGAGCTCAAAATTGGGTATTGTCCACTCCGCTCTACATTTTGGTTTGAATCTTAGACAGAATCCCTACGCTGATTTTTGCATCAAACAATTAGTAAATAAATTTGAATGGATAAAGGAAACTACATGCAGAATTTTTTCTTAGATAGCCGTATCAACAAAGGATTAACATACGAAGATTACTTTTCCGGTTTTAAAGCGAAAGCCGAAACAGAAGACTTTTCCACCTTCCCAATAGAAGAGCATGATCACTTAAAAATGGCTAAGCTGAATTTTCAGAGAAGCAGCCGAATACATAGAACATTCTCTCCCAGCGTGGAAATCAAAGAATTAATTTCGGAAATAACAGAGCCGCAAATCTGGATAGTAATTTCTGAAGACTGGTGCGGAGATTCTGCTCAAAACATACCTTACATAGCTGAACTTGCAAAGCTAAATCCATCAATCGAGTTGAAAATTTTTCCTCGAGACGCGAACCCGGATATCATTGATATGTATTTAACGAATGGAACCCGCAGTATTCCTAAACTGGTTGCGTTTGATACAGACGGGAACGAACTATTTCAATGGGGACCACGACCTAACCAATCAGTAGAACTTATTGCTAAACTAAAAGCCGAAGGCAAAACAAAAGAAGAATTTCTTGAGCAGTTACATTTGTGGTATGGTCGGAATAGAGGAAGTGAGTTGCTGAAAGAACTTTCGGAATTAATAAAAAACGTTTTAGTTAACGCTCGTAGCTAAAAGGGAAACTGAGCACAATATTAGCATCAACCGGTTCTCCTTTTTTTGTAGCCGGAGTAAATTTACTTTTTAGTAACGAGTTCTCAACCAATTGATCGCAACCGTAACCAATACCTTCAACTATTTTGGTTTGTTTCAAATTACCATCCTTATCAACAAAGCCTTCAATAATAATCATGCCGCGGAGTTTTAGCGCCTTAGCAACAGTAGGCACTTCAAAGCGGGAATAAATTGTTTCGAGATCATCTTCCGGTCTCGGGCAGCGATCAGCTTCGCAAATAACCGATAGATGTTCTTCAAACTTTCTTGCCGGTTTTACTTCTGCAACTTTCTTTTCTTCTTGCTTTACTTCTGCGACTGCTTCTTTAACTTTTGGCAGCTTAAATTCGAGCGTTAGCGGGAGTTCTGACTGCACCGAGACTCCATTCTTCGTTGAAGCAACAAATTTAGATTGCTTAACAGCATTTATTGCCGCTTCATCGCAGCCTAAGCCAATTCCCTTTTTAACAATAACGTTCACCGGATTTCCAGATTCATCAATCGTTACGAGCAATTCAACTTTCCCTTCCAAACCAAATTTTTGTGCATGTTCAGGATAAATAATTTTCTGTTGTATTGCTTCAATTCCCCCAACCATATAGGCTTTTGTAATTACATCTTCTTTGATTTCAACCGGTTTTACTTTCTCTGCAAGAATTATTTGCTTTACTTCCGGTTTAGCCTCTTCTTTGATTGCTAAAATTGTCGCCGGAGATTCGTCATCAAAATTTTGTCTATTTAACAGTATTCCATCTGTGTACGAAAATATTTTGAGCAGTTGCCCGTTTTCTGCAAATTCTTTTTTGTCACCATCCAGAACCCCGTTTTTCACAAAGTATTCTTCCTTGAGATTTCCATTCAAGAAGTACTCTCTTGCCCAACCGTTTAATATTCCACGACTGTAATTCTTTTCTAATTTCACTTTGCCGTTTTCGTGATAAAACTTTGCCGGACCATCAAGTATATCGTTTACATAAGAAAGTTCGCTCTTGAGTGTTCTATCAGGATAGTAAGATTTAATAACCCCGTTCTGCGCGAGAATGCCGGCTGGAGTTATCAAAAGGAATAATGAAATAAAAAGTTTTCTGAACAATAAATCGCTCTGGTTTTTCTGCTCAAAATTTATAGAAAACATTTGTATTAAATAAATTCCCAATTTTAAAAGTACGGTTGAATGGAAGTACTTGGGATTACAATTAGTTTGAGAATTTTAGTTTTGCCAAACTCCGGTAATTCGATATAAGCTACATACATTCCACCGGCAACTAACCAGCCATCACTATTAGAGAAATTCCAAGTAACGGTTTTCCCCGGCGAGTCTTTTTCAATTATTCTAACTAACTGCCCACTGATATTGAAAATTTTTATTACAGCCCGCTGCGGCAAATGTGTGAATGTTACAAACTTATTACCGTCAATCGGATTGTGGTTTGTAATGCCATAAAATGGATTTGGGAACACATTTATTTTATTGAAATCTGCGAATAACTGATTCTTGTCAAAAGTACTGGCTTTAGTGCTGAAGCGATAGACGTCATTTTCGGTTAACGGTTTTGAATTTCCGTCATAATAGCTTACTTCAAGAGCCAATCCATCAAATAAAGGAAGCTCTTCCCAAATTGGAATTACTTCATCAGTATAAATCATCTTGCCGGCTGTTAAGTTTTTCAAATTTATTTTCAATTCACTATTAATCTTTCTAAATGTAATTTCATATTCACTATCGCTAAATTCAGAAGGGTCAACTACGCAAATGTGAAAGGAATATTTGTTATTCGTCCCGGCTGTATGTGTAAGATTAAGCCACTCTCCTGGTCTCACTGAATTTTTCATTCCATCTGATGATGAATTTGGTTTAGCTGTAATCTTAATAACATCAGACTCCAAGTAGAAATGCTTCTCATGAACTTGTCTTGCCGAAAAAAATGAAACTCCAAAAAAATAATTTTTCCAATTCAATAATTTGTAATTACTAAACTTATCGTTGTAAATAGTAATGTGCCTTTTAACTCCGCTGTCATATGTCACTAAGGTAGTGCTTGTTTCAATCTGCTGAGTAGAAATATAATAGTTGAATCTTGAGAAGTGAGTTTTACCATCATGTATATCAAATGAAGCAATTAATTCTGCGTTGCCCAAATTAAAACTGCTGTCCGGAAACTGATAAACATTGTATCCTTGAAACTCAAACTCATATTTATCCTTTTCAATTTTTTTGATTTGTTCTAAATCATCACCCCAGCTTATTTCAACTTGTCTATCAAGGTTAATTGTTTTTACTTGCAACCTTGCTGGGTTCGTATAATACTTATATACATGAGAATAATTGCTTATTGCCGATGCAGCGTCAGCTTTTAGCAAATCTATCGCTTCAAGATTCGTAGAAATCCCATCAGCACCGGCAGCGCTTTCCATAAAAACAACTTCTTGCGTGTCTCCAACAGCCAAATTAAATGGACCGACACACAACATCATTCTTCTGTCCCCAGGAAAATATTCAACGCCATCATAATAACCGATTTTTCTAACATAGTCTCCCGAGAATGGAAATTTTGTTATACCACCCCCTAACCTTGCTGGAATTTGCCAATCGAGTCCCGATCGTGATTTGCCCATTAAAAAATTATAAAGCTGACCTGCGGTTGTTGCTATTGCAAAAGTTGGATCAGACCAATCCAATGTGTTCTTCAAAATCCAACCTAAAGCAGACATTTGCAAATTTTTCTTCCCGAAAATAATTCTGTTTTTAAATATGGCTTTATCATTCGGCGTTCCATCAATTATTGGACCTTGCAGTAAAGTGTAGCCAAATGCCGGAGGATTGGAACTGTAAGTAGCATCAGAATTATCTGAGTTAAACGTATAACACATATTCAAAGTTGTATCGCAGCCAACAAGATCGTCTCCGGCATCACCAACATCCGGATCAGCCCAAATTCCAAAATGCATTTCTTTAATTTCTTTTTGCCCTTTATTAATCACAATGTAACGTTTGAATAATGCGTTACTTCTGTAACTGTCATCATATTTGTATCCCCAAATAGTTACTTGTATTTCAATTCCAATTGGTAGTGCACCAGAAAAATATTTTGTTTGATTGGAATCTAGATCATTTGCAACAAACCATAAAGTTTGATTTGCGCCGGGGATTCCCGGAATATCAATTCCGGGTTGATAGCTTCCATCCTTATTTACATCGTCGTAGGGTGCCCCATCTCTTGTCGGCCATTCATCCCAGTCTTTTTCATATTGACTAAAAACAGCTTGAACAGTTTTATTCTCATCAATTGCTTCCATATTTAAATCAGCATATCGGAAATCATTTCTCACTTTAAATATTCTGGCTGATTTAGATTCCGGATCGTCTGCTTTCCCGTTTGAGAGAATCTTTCCGGGTTTTAATCCGGCACGATAAGCCGAGCCGCCGGCATTAATTTTTCCATCAATTTTTCCTCCCCAAATAAATCCGCCGCTATAATTAACGGCTTTCTTAGAGCCTTTGGGAAATTCAAATCCTGAGTTCCCATTTGGCTGGATGTCTGCTATACCATCATTAAAAATGTAAGTTGAAATTCTGTTGATGTTAAATTTCGAATAAACCTTACTATTGGTTTGTGCTATTACATTTGTAGCAACTAATAGTGAAACAAGGAGTAATAGTTTTGTGAACATCGAAGTGAGTGAGTGAATTGGCGGCATTTGTAACCCCAAGTTTAAGTACAATATTTGCAGTTGTTAAATAGTAAATATTTCATAAAGCCGCAATGCAATGATTAGGTTGGCAATTACTCCTTTTTAACAGAAATTGGCTTAATAGACAGTACTTCTTTTTACTGCCCAAGTTATCACCAACGCAAATATCCGCCGGTCAAATTTGCGGAATTAAATCCGAGTTTCCTCAATTTTACAGCAGCCGAGACACTTCTGCTTCCGGTTTGACAGTAGCAAATAATTTCCCTTGAACCATATTTTTTTAGCTGCTCCGTCTTCAAAGTAATTTCATGTAAAGGAATATGAATTGATGGTTTTATAGCTCCCGATTTTCGCTCTCCGTCTGTTCGAACATCAAGAAGAACAATACTGTTGTTATTTTTTAACAACTGCTTAACTTCTGCCGAGGAATAATTTTTCATTGAGCGAGTGGTAAGATACTTTTTAACTCTTAGTACAACTACTAATATTACAAAAGCAAGAAGAAGAATTTGAGTGGCTTCCATTTTTTCCTTTGGTTTGTTTTCTCTTTTAGATTCAATTCTGATGAAATAGATTCAGAAAAAGATAGAATTTATTTTCAAAAATCTAGGGTTACAATCTTCTTCAAAAATGTTTTCGGGTGGATAGAGAGAATCACTTTTAAAAACAACAACACCTTGCATTTGCAAGGTGTTACGGAGCTAATGGATTTTCAGCCTTACCGGACTATAGACACTTAAAGTGCAAAAGCCGCCCGAAGGCGGCTTTTCATTTTCTACTTTACTAAGTTCATCTTAATGGTGTTTACAAATTGTTTGGAAACGATTCTAGCAAAATAAATTCCGGATGCTACGCTTGCACCACTTTCATTTTTTCCATTCCAATCCACATTATAAGAGCCGGCATTAAGCATTTCGTGATCAACAAGCGTTTTTACTAAACTTCCTTGTATATCATAAATAGCTAATTGGATTTTGTCATTTTGTGGAATTGAAAACCTTATTGTAGTTGAAGGGTTAAAAGGATTCGGATAATTCTGAGAAAGCTCAAAATCGCTTGGTGTCTGCGGATTTTGTAATACAAGTCCAGAAGTTTTATGTGGATCGCCATGACAAGGTGTACAGCTCATTTGAGTCATAACTGTGTTTAGTGCTGCAGAACCGTGGCATCCTAAGCAAGCTTTTGCATCTGCCGGGGTAACAAATGTTGGAGTAAACTGCTTTGCAAGATTAGCATTTAGTAATTCTACAGTTTTTGCCGCGCAATCTCCGGTTATTCGTGCACAACGTTCTTTCCTTTCTACATCGCTAACTTTTTTCTTTGCAACCAGACACCATTGACTTACAGAAGAGTGGCAAATTGGGCTTCCCGAAACATTTTGCACCAAATTTCCAGTGTACTTTGTCATAGTATATTTGCCTTGTGCTGCAAAATCATTTGCTTTTGTTGTCGGCAAATTTTCTGAACAATACCATCCCCATAATTCATTAATTAAATTTCCAGAGGTAGCTTTATCTACTACCATACTTATCATAGCTGCGCCGCCGTTAATCGCGCCGCAAAGTGTTCCCCATCCGTTTCCACCACCGCGTCCAAACAGCATTATCTCCATCGGAATATTAGCCCAAGGGTCTGGTACTTTTGTTTTTAATACTTCCAAAATACCGCCAAAAGCTCCGGCGCAACAATCTTTGTCATTATAATAATAGTAATGTGCTTTGTTTCTTACTTCATCGGGATCGAGTTGAACATAAGGGAAAGGCCAAGATGCGTTTTTTTCATCTGCAAATAATTTACCGCCACTCAACGCGTTTAATCCAACAGCACCAACTACAGCACCAGCCGCATACTTTGATGTGGTTGCTAAAAATGACTTTCTGTCCATAGTTTTCTCTTCCATTTTCACCTCTGTGTTTGTTTTGTTTTTGTTCGGAGTAGTTCGACGATTTTTTCAAATCTTTTATCTTTTAGCGATAACAAAATGAAATGATTAAGTGAGTGTTTTATATCGCAATACAGCCACAATATCCCGAGTGCGATTGATTTTTCTTTTTCATCGAAGTAAGACGAAGTGTTCTCCAACTCATAAATTATTTCCGGGCAAGGGCAATCATCTAAAATCGGATCTGTATTGATAATGCAGTAAACATCCTCTACAATCAATTTTTCAAATATTTCTAATGCAGTGTAGAGTTTTCCAGTCTTCACATAGCAAATGATGAGTTTCTTTCTAATAGGTTTACTGGTTGGATTTTTTTTAAGCGAAGTCTCAAGTTCACTAAGAGCTTCGTGGTATTTTCTCGTCAAGAAGTATTGATTTCCAAGCATCTCACTCATGTGGAATGAAGTGCAATATTCTTGCCATTATAATGGTTCGAAAATCAAAGAATTAGGCGGCTTACAAACCGCTCGCGCAACACTTTGCAACATTTCATTCCAAAACATTCGACTCTTGGGTTTATGTTGCAACACTTTGCATCATTGCTCGCGCTTAATTTCTGCGGTCTGCCCTTTTAACATCCTGTGTACAGTGCTTCTGTTTATTCCAAGTATTTTAGCAACTTTACTTTTATTCCAATTATTTTGCCTTAATAGTGCTAAGAGGGTCTCTGCTTTTTCATCTTCTTCTATTTCTTTTGCACTAAGATATTTATGGCATTTGTCCTTGTTCCTAAGATTAGGCGGCAAACAGCATGCACAGAGGTAGTCTTCTCTTTTAGATCTTACAAATGCGTATTCAATTGCATTTTCTAATTCTCTTACATTGCCGGGCCAATCATGGTTGAATAATATTTCCATTGTTTTAGAATCTGTGGTCTCGATTTTTTTCCCATACTTGTCCGAAAACTTTCGGATGAAGTAGTTGACTAATGAAATAATATCTTCCTTCCTTTCTCTTAAAGGAGGAACGTGAATTGGTATTACATTTAATCTGTAAAATAAATCTTCTCTAAATCTGTTAGCCTTAATCTCTTCTTGAACTATTTTATTTGATGCTGCTATAATCCGAACATCAACTTTTCTCTCAGTACTCTCTCCTAATCTTTCAAATGTACCTTGCTGTATTATTCTCAGCAACCTCGTTTGCATATTTATTGGAATCTCGGTTATCTCATCTAAAAAAATGGTACCATGATTTGAATACTCAAATCTTCCAATTCTATCTTTAACTGCATCAGTAAAAGCTCCTTTAACATGCCCGAATAGTTCACTTGCCAATAGTGTATCAGGTAATGCCGCGCAGTTAACTTTTACAAATAATTTGTCTCTTCTTAAACTTGTTTCTTTAATAGCGTTTGCTAACATTTCTTTTCCTACACCCGTTTCTCCGGTAATCAAGACGCTTGCCTGGCTACTTGAAATCTCTTGTATCGTCTTGTAAAGCTCTCTCATCGCTTTAGATTTTCCTACAATACCGTAAAAGTGATCTTGATGTTTCAGATACTCTTCAAAGTTTACTATTGCATTTTTTCTAAACGATATTATTCCGGCAATCGGTTCTTTTTTTTCATCACATAACACAGATGCATTTATTTTTACGGGAATAATACTTCCTTCATTATTCTGCAAACTTGATTCTAAGTCAATAATATTTTTGCCGGTTCTAATTACTTCAGTTATAGGGCATCCAATCTGGCACCTTTCCGATTTACAGAATGTACGGCAAACCTTTCCTAATACATCTTCTTGTTTTATGCCGGTAATTTGAGAAGCCGATTTATTTACAAATACTATCTTAAATTCTTTATTAATTACGTAAACTCCTTCAGCTAAAGAATCAAGGATATTTAAACTGTACGTATCTAAAAATTCCGTTGTTTCCATTTATATACTCGCATTAAATAAACGACGCCTATGACTAATAAAACTCAACAAATTCTCTTAAGCATTTTAGATTCTTAGCTCCAATTCAAATACTTCTGTGTTCGTCCTGTTACTGAGCAGACCCATTATTACAGAGCTATAATCAATCCCGAACACAAGCAAAAACAATATTGATAGAAAGAAATTAATTTGAGCCGTTTGAAAACAATTCCAAGCACCGGTACTTTGTAGGCAAATGTGCATAGGACAAGAAATAGTCCAACAATAGAAAAGATTCCGGCTACAAGATAATTTTCTATTCCGCCCAAGTCTCCCACCATATTTCCAAATGAAGTTGTAATAGTACCTATCAATGCGAATGTTATAAGTATCCCGACAGAAACCACAAACGAAATATTAAAAGCTCTCGCAAAAGACATTTTACCTTGAGCGCTAATATATCCAACTTTGAGAGGAATGCTCGATAAATGACATGGCGATAAAAGCATAAATAGAACTCTCCATCTACAGTGAGCCTTTGCCGCAATCCGCAATGAGCTATTCCTTGCTTTGTGAAGAAAATTAAAAATGCCTTCTAACATCTTATCCCTTTTTCGTAATCAGTTTTTCTCTTTTTCTTGCAACAGTTTATCGTTCTCCTTCTCCGTGGAAATCCTTTGTGACGGAAAAACTCTTTACCATTTTCGTCGGGATATAATTTGCACTTGTTCACCATATTTTCCTGCAATTACTTTCATTACCTGTTGCTTCTGTTTACATAGTATGCAGTTTACAGACCAAGTTCTATGATGTTACTTTTGTATTTGCCATTTATAGCCGAGCTATTTTCTCCTTGTAAATAAATAGCCCGCATAAAATAATTAGTAATATTACAAAAACAATAAGTCTTTTCATCGGTTGAATTACTTGTTAAAATACATAGCTATTTTTGTTTATCATTCCATCAAGTTGGTATAAAGTAATTTCAGTTTTTCTTTTTTATACACCAAATCTTTTAAAACAAAATGTCTTTTGGGAATTAACTTTCTGCACGGGACGGTACATTTTTCGCTCGCCATATTTTTATCTGCACTTTGTGACGAATCAATATTTTTTAAGTATGACCCGATTGCCGCAAGTTACATGATTAATGCGCCAAAAATGAAAATACTAACAGTTAAGCAGATACTTGATCATTCCGATATTAAAATTACAGAGAGACATTATGTGAGATTGAATTTGAAAGGAATCCGTGAGGAATTAGATGAATTTAAGTTAGATGATTTTGTAGATAACATGAATAGTTATTGAAAAAGGTGTTACGAAAAGTGTTACGGTAAATTTGGGGTAAGTTTACGCCATAAAAAAACCCCGTTTCTAATTTGAATACGGGGTTTTTTATGGGAGCTAATGGATTCTCCCGAAGGGATGCCTGCGGCAGAACCAATGACCCCTTTAACTTTGTCAGAGTGTCCTGACCGAAGTCAATTGTGCCGGTAAAATCTTTATGCTTTCTGTTATAGGAGAAATTCTTTTTTCACGATTTGAGTGTAGCCGATATAATCACGGTTCTTATTTGAAAAGACTTGTAAACGAGAAATTTACCATAAACGAAAACCCCAAATTTCTTTGGGGTTTCTTCGTGGGAGCTAATGGATTCTCCCGAAGGGATGCCTGCGGCAGAACCAATGACCCCTCTGACTTTGTCAGAGTATCCTGACCGAAAGTCAATTGTGCCGGTAAAATCTTTACGTTTTCTGTTATGCGAGAAATTCTTTTTTCATGATTTGATGTGTAGCCGATATAATTAGGGTTTTTATTTGAAAGGAGTTATAACGAGAAGTTTACCATAAACAGAAAACCCCAAATTTCTTTGGGGTTTCTTCGTGGGAGCTAATGGATTCGAACCAATGACCCTCTGCTTGTAAGTATTCCAGATTCGGCGCAATTTGGCGCAATTTCTAACTTTTTTAAGTATGCCTCGCAAAACTTAGTAAGGAATATTAAAAAAAACGAGCCGGAAAGTGTTGAAGCGACGGCACCAAATATGCCATACACACTAACCGGCTCAGTATTAAATTTTAATTTTATCATTTGGTTTCTCGCTTCATTTGTAACTTAATGAATAATAAATATTTAAACAAGTAGCGAAACGAAATACCCCTAAAAATATTATGTTGCTAGAGAGAGTGATGGGTTCGAATGTTCCCCATTGCGAAATGCTCTGGAAGTACCTTTATAGCCTGACCCCCAATTCTAACTACTCTAAGTATTCTCTTATATATTATTATTATATATAAATATTAAGAAAACAGAAGAAAAAGTAACAATTAGCAAAGACCAAATTACGAAAAGCAAGCTTATAAGTTTCTTAAACATTTCTAACTTTGAACCGATAAGAACGAGAAGCTCTTCCAGTAGTTCGTTTTAATGAGATTAACTCAATTTGTTCTTTTTCAATCAGATTATCTAGTATTGGGTCTAACTCTTTCTTACCACTTGCGATATTTGATTGCAGCAAATCAACTCTTGAAATGGTTCCGGCGTTCTTTATCTTTATCAATATTCTTTCCTCTTTTAGTGCAAATTCGCTTTTAGTTACTAATTCATCCTGTATAAGCTTCTCAATGTTTCGCTTATAATATCCAGCCAAACAAATAGCATTTCTCATATCAGTTTCATGTACCTCATACCTTTGTTCAGCCAGCGCCATTAATGCCGCAATTTTTAAAGTATAATAAATCAAACGTCCCTTAAAAGAAATCTCGTCTGGACTTTCTATTAGCTTTGTTAATTCCTCATGTGATTCTAATTCGTATTTTTTGAATATCTTGATAGCCCCCTCAGTTGCCGTTAATACTTGTTCCGCATCTATCCCGGTTAAAAAATCGTAGATACTTCGAGTATCAAAATAGTATTTCGATTTATATGTTAATTGCCCCAAATCGAAAACTGATATGAATTTTTTCTCATTAGTATTCCTTATTGAAAATAATATTCTAGCAAAAAAGCCAGTTCTTAAATCATCTTTGCTAGAATTACTTTTAATCCATTCCAAAGTGCTAGCCCCTACCATTGAAAAACATGGACGCTCTATAAATACATTTCCTTTAGTTGCTCTGCTTATTTCTTTGAAATGTGGAACATCATAAATATCAGTCAAAACCATTTTCGCATCTTGCGAATATGATCTGCCAAGTTGCGCCAAAAACCCTCCAAATTCCGATTGCCACATTAAACCCCGATTTGCATTTGAAAGTATATCACTTAAACTTTCCATCGTTACATCGTTTGGTAAGATCAAATAATTTCTTTTGGGTTTTGGAATTTCTGAAACATCTTTCCCAGCTTTTCCCTTGATATCAGAATCGTAGTTTTCTTTTTGTTTTTTATAATCATTACGAAACAATTGATCTATCCTGAATAAATCATGTAATCCCATTTGGATAGCAGAAGATTTTTTTGATATTGTACTCGCCCCACATAGAACACTCCAAATGTTTAGATACAAACGGAATGATTCAGTAAATTGCCAATAAACAAATTTGCCAACAGCGCCGGAAAGTGCTGTTAAAACAGTTGTAATTAAGAATTCCATTGGAGACATGGTTATATCGTCTAAGTACAAAACCATTTTTTTGAAATTGCTATCCTCTAGACTATGGATATCAAATCGAATTTCATTGTCATGGTAACATTCAGTTTTGGGCATTGAATCGAATTCTTTTATTTTTTGTTCAATCCTAGAATCGTATTCAGTTTTCATCTTCTAAAATTTCCCCATCAGCCAGCAAATCATAATTGATTTGGATCTCATTTGCCTCATCTTTGTAAAGATGCACTATGTAAGCAATTCGCCTATCACCTAAATGCTCGCACTTTTCAAGTTGTTCTGCCACTCTAACAATTTGATTTGAAGTACCGTTATGAATCTTTTGAAATGTTTCTCGGATTCTTTTTTTATCAACTTCTTTCATTTTACACCTCAGATATTTTGTTTATGAATTAAGACTTTGTCTTCTCCGTTTACCAACTCTAATTCGAATTCATTTTACTTTTTAATAAATAGAAAATTCAATTCTACCGGAATTTCACTATCTACCTCTTGTTCCTTGATTGCGAATTCTACCCTTTCAATGATTTGAAACCCGATTTCGTTCATTGATTTAATCGCTAAGGGTTAAATTCCCCGCTGCTTGCGGCGAAAAGAATTAAATTAGTGTATGTCAAATAGTGAATACATACACAAG
>MHAZ01000008.1 GCA_001803165.1 Stygiobacter sp. RIFOXYC2_FULL_38_25
ACTCTTAATTTTATTTCACCCTTCCTTTGGTATCATTTGATACTATTTTAGATAAATCATTTTCTTTGTTTCAGAAAAACTTCCGGCGGTTAATTTGTAGAAGTAAACCCCGCTCGGTAGAGACGTTGCATGCAACGTCTTTACATATGAACCCGGTTGTTTGTATTCATCTACTAACGTTGCAACTTCATTTCCAAGCACATCATAAACTTTTAGCGCAACATGAACAGAAGTCTCCCCTTTGGGGAGATTTAGAGGGGCTATCTTGTAGCTGATAGTAGTTTCCGGATTAAATGGGTTTGGATAATTCTGCATCAGTTCATATTCGTCCGGAATTATTTTGGATTCTTCTTTTTCAATTCCGGTTGGAAGTGTTACACTTGGCTTTACCGGAATCCAATCCGTTGCAAAAGCCGGAGACTTTGAATTTTTTGAAAAAATATTTTGAACAGTATAATCTGCCGCTTCAACATCTGTTAGCTGCCGTACGGTACTCCATAATTTTGTTCGCTCTGAAGGCTTGAAACCGGGACCGGTACATTTATATTCAGCATATAGAGCTGGTGTAACAGCCATTGTTGTCCAGCCAAGCGGATTTACAGTAGCCGGTTCATAGCAACGAACCCACACAACGCGCGGTTGCGCTTGCCATGGTCTTCCCAGATAGAATGAAGTAATTGGTGTGCCGTTATATCCAACCGGATCATTTGTAATGGTGCAATCCAAAAAATTTATACCGAATTTCATTGCGGCGTCTGTACTTGCGGCTGTTATATAACCTCCCTCCCGGATTTCTTTAATCGTACAGTTATCAAAAACCATTATTGATTTGCCATAGATAAAATCTACAGTACCTTCAACAAAGCTATCTTTGAAATAAATCCTCCCAATACCGTTTCCATAAAAAGTATCTTGATAACCCTTTATACTGCAATTGTAGAAGGCAATTCTGTCTCCATTAGTTTCGATTGCCAATGCCTGCGCAATATCATGCGAAGTATTCTGGAAGGTAATATTCATCGCAGTAAAATCATTTGCACTAATTCTCGTGCTGGGGTTAGTAAATCCTGATGTGGCATACTTGTCATTAACTAAGATTGTGTTATCTCTATCCTCTCCAACTAAAATTACATTTATCTTATTTGCAGCTAAGGTATCAAGTTCATAGTACGTTCCCTTCTTAACATATATAATCCATCTTCCGGTGTAGTTAATAGGAACATCTCTAAATGCAGCTTGAACGGTTTTGTAATCCCCTGTGCCGTTTTGAGCTACAATTTTTAACACATCCGGGGCTGGTTCTTGCGTAGTAAATTCTTTAATTGTTCCATAGCCCGTACCACTGTTGTTTGTTGCATATGCCCTAATGTAATACTTTGTTGATTTTGTAAGCTCAGTTAACGCGCTTGCAAATGTGCCTGTTCCAGTCCCATCACTCGTTTTCTTATCGTTTGTTGTTGGGGTGCCTGTTGTATTCCAGCATACACCTCTTTCTGTTACCTCTGTTCCGCCCCAATCGGTTACGTTACCCCCGGAAACTGCCGTGGTAACTAATATTGAGCTAACATCCGTAGTTGTTACAACCGGAACTGTTAATGCACTCATTGTTGTAAATGGAATTCCCTCTCCATACGATGTACCAGCACTGTTTGTTGCGTAGGCTCTTAAAAAATATTTTGTTGAATTCGTAAGCGAACTAACCGTGCTAAGAAACGTTCCAACACCGGTTCCCTCTTTTGTTCTACTGTTTGCAATTGTTGGATTCTCAGAAGTGTTCCAACAAACTCCTCTCTCGGTTATTTCAGCACCGCCATCGGATGTAATGTTCCCACCGCTAAATGCTGATGTAGTAGAAATTTTAGTTACCGGAGTGGTTGTAATAGTCGGCATCGAAGCTATAACGTTACCTGTATAAGTACCTGAGATACCAACATTTTGTATAGCCATATATTTACCGCTTGCACCTGTTGATGTTTCAACCCATGGATATATTCTAACATATAATTTTCCACCATCCGGTACAGAGGCATTAATATCAGCAACAATGTTCTGCAGTGCATCCCGTACTAAATAATTACCGGCAACATTTGTTGTGAATGGTACATTAATAGGATTTTTGAATGATGCATCAGTTGAATAATAAATTGCAGCCTTCATTGTATTGATTGCTGTTGCGGCAAGACTGACTGACAATTTGGTTGCGTTGAGTTGAACACCGATTTTTGAAGCTACAACAAATTCCACAAATACCGTATCTATCTTATCCTTTATGTTAGCCGGCCATGTGTTACTAGGAGTTGTTTTCATCCTAACACGCTGGCTATTGCTTGGACCGGTATATTGGTTTATTTCCGTCCCAACAAATTTTTCGTCCAACGCCTCTACCGGACCGGCTACATTAGCAGTGAATCCAGTACCGCCCGTTGCGGGATTTGTAAGCGGCCATTTAACCGAAAAAGTGTTTTGGCAAAAAAGTATGCTGCCGTGAGTCAAAAAAATTAAGATTAATAAAATTCTTCTCATTCTAAATTCTCTAATAATATTAACATTTCACAACGAGTATAAGTACATTAATTCATTTCCAGTGTTTATCAGCATTGTCCGTGTTCACTAACAATAATAGAAAGCATAACGGTGAATTAACTATTGTTATGCTTTCTATTTTAAGCCAATAACCAACTAGAGAAATCGAGAAGCTATTTTATCAGCATCATTTTCTTCGTTAAGCTAACTTGATCTGAATCTAACTTATAGAAATAAATACCGGAGCTAAGTTGTGAAGCATCAAAAGAATATGAGTGTGCACCGGCTTGTAATTCCTCGTTAACAAGCGAAGCGACCTTTTCACCTAATAAGTTATAAACACTTAAAGATGTCATCCCATCTTTTGGTAAAGAGAAAGTAATCTTTGTTGTTGGGTTAAATGGATTTGGATAGTTTTGTTCCAAAGTATATTCTGTTGGTAACTCATCAGTTTTTTCAACATCCGATGTTGGATCCATAACCCACTTTACGGCGCCGAGAATTAATTTGAAGCCATCATTTGTAACAGTGCCAAGTGCTTGTCCAGCAATTCCTATAATAGCGATTCTTGCAGATGTTTTCAATGTTGGATCAATGGTTCCACCAGTTGATTTGAATGTAGCAGTTCCTTTTTCAACACCATAAGCAACCAATTGAGTACCGGTCGCATCTTCGGTAACTGTTGCTATTGGAATTATTGGTGTAATTGTAGGAACAGAAAAATTAATGATCGCTCCAGTAGCTTCTGTAGTTGCAGTCGCCAAGTCAATTTCAGCTCCGCTTGCTAATCCGCCTGCTAAGATATGATTTGACTGGTCAACTATTTTAACCTTTCCGCTCCCATTAATATTACCAGCGGAAGGAGTGAACCCATTTAAGCAAACATTGCCATAAGTTGTAGCAGAGTTAGAGGATGAGACCACAAAACCAAAAGTTCCAACTTTTGCAAACCAGTTATCAGTAGATATAACTGGGATGTTCAACCATCCGCCTGTCCATGTTGTGCCTGTGGCTCCCCTAAAACGCGCGCCATCACCGGAACCGCAATATTCACTAACAAAAGCGAATTTGTATTGCTTCAGTTCATCGTTGGTTGGTACGGGAGCTGAGGTAGTTTTAAATCCTGCAATACTTTTTATGTCAACTGTTAATCCCCAAGAAGTTAACTTAGCTACAATATAAGCATCATCTGTTCCGGCTAATTGAGCATCGGTTGTTAAGTAAAGCACCTTCCCTGTAAACGGCTGAGCTTGAATTTGAGAGAATGAAACAAGAGTAACGAGCAAAATAATTGCCAAACGGTTTAACATTTTCATAAACACTCCTTTTGTTAAAATGGGAACGCTCACTCCAAGCGTTCCCAAAATTATTGTTAGAATCCAAAACCAATTGAAAAACGGTTTACGCCGCCAAAGTATTCTGTGTTAGAATATGAATAATCAATATCGAATTTGATTCCGCCTAAAGTTTGAACAACACCAACACCACCAGCCCAGCTTAATACATCGTGATTCGTTTGGTAGCCGCCTCTTACGGAAAACATTTTCATGAATGTATATTCAATACCGGCGTTAACTCTATCTGTATAATTATTAGGATGAACAAATTCAGTAGAGAACAAAAGCTCGTGCTCTTTAGATAACTCTTTGTCAAATACATCCATTACGTTCATTCCGACACCAAGCGCAAATTCCAAAGGAATAGGTGATTGGAAACTCTGGTATTTTACGAAAGTGGAAAAGTTTCTAATCGACATTCCCAATCTTAGGGATTCAATACCCGGGAAATATTTTACGCCCATATCAAACGCAACCTTGTTAGCATTATTATCTGTAGTAGCTCCGGCTGCATCAACTGAACGACCCAACTGTTGACCAACATATTTAACGGTGCCGCCAATAGAAAATTTTGGACTGATTGCTTTTACATATGATAAGCCGAATGAATAAGCCCCAACGTTTTCTACATTACCGGTTAAGATGTAATTATCTGTTCCGGTGCTCGCTTTTGGAACAAGCGCAGTTCCCTTTATTGTGCCATAATCAACAACAACAAAACTAACAGCAACAACACCATAGTCTTCGCCATTCCAGGCAAGAGCTCCGGCAAGATAATTTATATCTGCAAACCATTTGGTAGTAGATACAAATGCTTCAAATTCAGAATTCATTTCTGTTAATCCGGCGGGGTTTGTAAAAACGCTTTCAACTCCCTTGCTTAGTGCAGTATATGCATTACCTAATCCGGCAGCTCTGGGCGAAACACCAACTTGAAGAAAGTTCATTGTTGTTTGTCCGGATAGTTTCAAATCTACTCCACCCTGGCCGGTAGTTTTCATATCAACATTTTGAGCTTGTAAGCTCAAGTAGTTCATTGATATGATCAATACAATTAATTTTATAAGTAACTTCATTTAATTAACTCTCCTATTTTAATTAGCGTACAACTACCAGTTTTTGAATAGAAACGCCACCATCCGGTGTCTGGAATACAACAATGTAAATACCGCTCGAAACTGTTTGTCCCGCTTCATTAGTCATATTCCACTTATCAAAACCACTATCTTGATTATGATCTATTGTCCTAACCAAATCGCCATATTCCGTAAATATTTTTATGGTTACTGTTTTTGGCAACTCAAAGAAAGAAATTTGAAGATTGGTAGGATTTGTATAACCATAACCTCTTAGTAAAGGATCGTTGTAATTGAATGGATTTGGAACAATTGCGATCTTGTCCATATCTCCTCCAACTTTTCCCTCACCGGTAACTGCTGTATTGTTATAGAAGAATACTCTTCCGCTAAAAATAGTTTTTCCTCTTTCAGAAGGATGTGCATTAGGATCTGTTGATGAAATGTTTGCAGCAGCTTGAACATAATAGTAATGCGTAGAACCAACACGAACTTTGGTATCTGTAAATGTATGTGTTGCTGCTTTGTCGCTGCTGTTGGATCTGTAAATCTCTTGATAATAAGTAGTATCTCTATCACCAATTTTTTTCATGATTCTGTAACCGGCAAAATTACTCATAGCTTCTGCAGCTGCATCAGACCATTGAAGAGTAATTCCAGCTCCTGTTCCAGTTACACTTAAATCTGTTGGAGGAGGAGGAGTTACCGGCGCTTTATAACCGGTTTTGAAATTATATTTTGCTCTGCTGACAGAAAGTAAAACTGAGTCTATTCCGGTACTGATCCACTTATCTTTCTTTATGTCGTTAGTTGTAGCTCCGGTTGGAAAAGCAAAGTTGGTCGGGAAAGATCCTTTGGGAGAATTTGGCATTGGATCATCAAGTGTGTTTGTACCAAACTTACTATCGTTGTACCATTTTTTACCAACTTCAATAGCTTTTTCACGGCTAATACCTGCAATACCTGTTACCTTAACAATTCTAATTTGCTGACCCGGCGCAAAAGTATATGGTCCATAACTCATCATCATACTTTCAAAAGTATTAGCCTGGGCACCAATTCCGTTCTCACCTCCCGGTGCATTTTTGCCCAAATCATCAATATCTTTTCTATGATGCCCCGGGCGAATATCTGCGCCTGTAAGATCTTCACTTTGTAAAGTTAAGCCGGAGATATAGTTATAATAGGATGCACCATCGCTGCCTACCGGATCGTATGTCTTACCTAATAGAGGCAGATTTAGATTGTTTTGCATATTAGCCACAGTTGTAACTCTTGGCTGATCCATATCATCTTTATCGTTTGGATCTATCGGCGTTGTGTAAGAAGCGGTTGGTGTGTATGGTTTTTCTGATGCGTGAATTGTTGCCATAAAAGAATAAGTATAATCTAAGAGCCTGCCATACTGTTGCGTAAGCGGCTGTCCCATTCTGTCACCGGCAACTTCAGGATCATCCGATGAGTAATTGTAATAAACCCGCAACGAATCAGTTTTTTTCGCTCCATAATAGTGAAACCACTTTCTTGGTGCGTTATTATTTGAATATTGATCTACTGCAGCAACCGATGGATTAGTTCCATCTGCTCTTTGAAATTGGTATTCTCCATCATGAAGAAAAATGTAAACACCTGTTAAGGTTTTAGAGCTTTTGTTTGTAAAAGTTAAATCAATAATCGAATAGTTATCGTGATATTGCTGGGTCCATGCAAGAACCTTTCTTTGTACTTGCAAGTTTGGTGTTACATATCCGTTAGTAACAACAACTGTTTGATCGCTTGTACCAATACATTTTGATGGATCAACAGTTACACTTCCTAAATCATTTTTTGAAGGTGTAGTAGTTTTACCTTGAGAAATAACCGTATAGTTAGGATTAGCATAGCGAGTATAATTTACAATAGGTGTTACGATATTACCCGCTTGCTGATCTTTTGCAATTGGTGAAAACATTGCAGGTTTACCATTCCAGTTATCAGTACCTATAGCAACAAAACCGCCAAAATAACTTTCGCCGCCCTGAAACCGCGCGCCAAAAGCACCATAATCTGCAAAGAGGTTTAAGTTAGATGAACCATACGTGATTCCTTTGTTACCTCCATCTGAAGAAACACCTCCCCAAAGCCTGTTGACCCGGATATAAGGATCACTTTGGGAATAGATACTGTTCGCAAAGAACAAAGCTATAAACAAAGTCACGCGAATAATATTCATTCGATGTGAGTTAATTATTTTATTCATTTTCTCTCCAATTTTTTTATTTATTGTCTGGCGCCTAATTATATCTCTAGAAGTCAAACTGAATTCCGAACCAAACGGCTCTTGGATTTCCGAACATAAACACATCAACATTAGGATCGTTTATATGATTCTTCTCGGTTGATCTCAAATCTCCAATTTTATCTTCTCCAACAACATCACCTTTATTATGTGCCACTCCCCATTGATCTGTAACATTAGCGGTATAAACATAACCAGGGTATAGATAGTCACCTTTGGTTTCGTTTCTAATTGGTTCGTAGTAAGAATCTGAATACTCTTTTAGATGTAACGAAGACATATAAGCCTGGTAATCCGTTCCGCTGGCTGATCCGCCGCCGCCGGCAAATGCATAATCCTGATTGAATATTTTTGTATCGAAGATGTTGTTTATATCTATGTATGCAGTTGCTTTGAATAAACCAATGTCGAAAGACTTGCTGATTTTCATGTTAACAAGGAAGAAATTAGGCCATCTGAATTCATTATTGGCACCATCAACATTACGAGGATTGTATCTAAAAAGGTCTCCAACTTTCCAGTTAGGCATTAAGCTTAAATTCCAGCCTCCTAAAAAATATCCCCAATCCGCCGGAGATTTGAAATTAATATTCGCTTTAATTTGTGGTACAGGGTCAGGTCTACCTGGATCAGCATAAGAAAACGCGCTTGGTGCAATGTTAGCAGCTTCATCTTGGAATACTCCATTTCTACCGGTATTTCCGCCACTTGTATATGTATAACCAACATTTAACCAACCTGTTACCCAGCTTCCAATTGCTTTTGTTATTTGAACATCGAGACCTTGGGTGGCTCTGTAGCTGTCATTTGTTCTGAATCTATATCTTGCAATACCGGCAGTAGTAGGATTATACGTAAGTGTTCTTACTTCACCGGTTATATCTTTATAATATCCGGCTATGTGAACTAAGTATTCATCAAATAAATTGTAATCAACACCCAATTCATACTGAATTGTTTTTGATGGGGAAAGATTTGGATTACCAAGTTCTGCTATTCCGCCTTTCTGTGTATCGTATCTAAAATCATACATAAACATTTCGCTTAACGGCGGCAAACTTCTGAAGTGACCATAATTAAAATAGAATTTTGCTCTTTCGGTAATTGGGAATGAAATTCCAAATCTTGGACTAAAAGTAATATGAGTAGCAACGGGTTGAAGTAAAGGATCCTTACCAGCAGCTATGTATTGATCGTTTAATTGATTCCAATGTTCCCAAATAATTGATCTACCGGATTTAAGTATTTCTAAATAGTCTGAAGGAGTCCAAGATGGAGCGGCAAACGCATCGCCATCCCATGGATTTCCTGTTGGCCAAACTGCATCACCAAAACTGTAATAATCCATACGTACACCAATGTTTGCAACCATATCTTCAAATGTAATTTCGTCTTGTACATATGCACCTATAGTACGTGGAGATACATCAAAATTATACTCATACATACTTAACGGACCTTGAGTAGGCCAGTAAGACCATCTTTTGTTTTCTAAGTCAACTTTTAAAAATTCCACACCCGCTTTCATATAATGCATTTTGGAAATTTGACTTCCAAAATTGAGTTTCAATCTCAATTGTTTTGTTAAAGAATTATCATAATAAACGCCGCCTTTGCTATCAAACCTATCGCTGCTTAAACCAGGAACAGCATAGTATTGATCAAACTGCCATCCGGCTATAGTATCAACCGATTGACCAACATTAAGAATTCTTCTTCCATATGGCATTTCAGTTAAAGGGATAGGACCTAAATATGCAAGGACTGAATTATTTCTTGGTGTGCTTAAATCCGGATTAATATTTTCTTTTGTAGTTTGATAACTACCTGTAAATTCATAAAACGAAGTTGAGCTTAATGCATGTGTAAGATTCAATCCTAACAAAAGATTTTTTTGAATCCATGGTTGCAGCATAGTTTGATAATACCAGTATTGACCTGGTGCGTAGTTACCACCTGAAGCAATATATAGTGGAATATTATTTTCCGGCATAAAATTTCCTCTATCAAGACCGGTATAAACGCCGGTTAAACCGGTAGCAATAGCTAAGTTTGCCGGTTCACTATCTGCACCACGTGCCGGATTCATACCTTTTTGATAGCCGTAAATGCCTGTCAACTTTAATGTAATGTTACTTGTTAAATCTGATTTTAAACTAAGCATTGTAGAGCTGCTCAGATTGTAATCAAGTTCTTGTGGCTGGATATAGGAATTGCGGTTAGTTGTATTTGATATATAAAATGTTGCATCGCCAAGCTCTTCACTTATCAAAGGAATCGGTCCGCCAAATCCTCCGTCAAAGTTAAAGTCGGCATACTTACCTTCTTTATTGGCGTGATTTCTAAACAAGTTCTTAAGATTTTGATCTGTTATTTCCGCCCCTACATTTAATCCCTTAGCATTCAGTTCACGTATCTTTGCATTTAACTTATCAAAATCGGGGTTAATCATGTGCATCCAGGAATCATACAAATAAATATTAACCGGAGTTACAGTTTCGCCAGGTTTTAAGCTAGCTTTCCATCCAGCCGGCAAATTCTTTGCCGCTGTAATAAAGCCGGTAAATGCAGAATAGGTTGGAAATTGTTGTTTATCATAAGCCGTAATAAAGCCTTGATTAATTGCTTCGGTAACACCAATAAAGGCAATGTCCGGGTCTTGATGAGGTCTTAAATAGTTATTCATCGGATCATAAATAGATTTACCAAATCTTTTCATTTGTGCCGGACCTTGAGTAAAGCTGAACGTGCCATGATAACCGCTTTTTGTACCGGTTTTAGTTGTAACACTAATGAGACCGGAACGGAAATCACCGTATTCAGCATTCATACCGCCTGCCTTCAAAGAAACTTGTTCAACTGCGCTTGTTGGAATGAACGATTCGGCTTTTCCTACTCTAGCGTTTACGTATGTAAGACCATTTACCATTGTGCCGGTTTCCGAAGGTCTTCCTCCACGGATATTCAAGTAATCGCTATTTGTAATTCCAGCCTGTGTTGAAAGAAAATCTTGAAGAGTTCTAACACCCGCGGCTTCACCTATCTGATCTTTGGTAATAACAATTTGGCTGCTTGATACTTCTTTGTGAAGAATATCTTGTTTAGCTGTAACAACCATTTCTTGATTCAGCACAGCTGTTTCAAGAAGTTCGAAATCTACCCTAGTTGTTTGTCCTTGCGATACGATTACATTTGTCTTAGTAACTTTAGTTGTACCAACCATACTTGCTTGAACCGAATAAACACCGACAGGAACGTTAACGATTATGTAATCTCCTTCAGGATCTGATGGTGCACCTGTATTTGTCCCAACTAGAATAATACTAGCACCAAATAAAGGCTCCCTAGTTTTTTGTTCGACAATTTTGCCGACGATTTTGCCCTGAGCATACGTAATTCCCGTCACCAAGATAAAAATCGAAAATATGAGAATTGTAATGCTCAACATGCGGTTAGACTTATGAATCATTTTTACTCCTCTTTTGAAATGATATTAGCGAAACATTCATAAGAACATCATGAATTAATTATACTTTACTACTGCAAATACTTTTGAGCTATAAAATTTTTGTTATTTGGAAGTACACGATTATTAGTTGCATCTAATGCAACCATTTCTGTTGGATGTGTAAGCGTTTTGTTAATTGATATTAAACAGTACAACCATGACTGATTACTGTTTGATTCGAGGTAAGCATTTCTTTTTGACGACAGAGAGAAATACAATTTGCATTTACTCCTTAATAACTTTTTATGCGTAAAGTTGCCGTGTACTTCATCGTTTACTTAATTGCTAACTAAAATTCGTAAAAATTTCTTTTCCATCAAAGAAAAATCTTAATAATTATTAATTGCGAATCTTTCGGATTACTATAACAAGTAAGTAATTATTAATCTCTACTATTACTTATTTAGGCAGCCTAGTAAAATCAGCAAACCTTTCAAAAATACCAGCGGTTGTGCCGGAAATACTACCGGAGACTATCTCCAATCCAACCAATTTATTTTTAATTATAACTGAGTCAGCAAAAAAGCGAATTGTATCTGAACCGGCACCATCAGCATAAACGAATTTCTCGCCGGAGTCGCTACTTAGTTCCGGCTTACCAATTACGGTTACTTTTTCACTCAAGTTAAGTATCAGCGTTCTGTCTTTAATTTGATAAGAAATAACTTTTGGACCTTCTTTGCTCTCAGGATCCCACATTCCATCAAATGTCCACTTGGGTGTAATTTGATTTTTGCTCGGTGAACCAAAAGCTGTTTGAAGATTATTTATATTCCAATCCAACTGCATGTTGGATTTGTTATCGCTGTAGTAATACCTCGGTCCCCAATTAAACGGTCTTTCTCTTTCCGGTTCATTTGGATAAGTAACTCTGTAAATTGGGCGCGTACTCATGCTGTCTGAGAAAATACAATCTATAAGATAGAACTGAGCTTCGTAATGATGTCGACCAAGTTCAAAGCCTTTAACGCCATCGAAGAATGAATTTACAATAACAAATTTCTGGTTAATGTTATCTCCTCCGGCATGCCAGATAGCTGCAGTCTGTTTCACTTCGTAAAATTTTGAATCCCGGATGAAGCACCAGCCGCGCGGACAAACAAAATCTACAGCGCCTACAAAAGAACAATTTGCGTGATAGTACATTCCGGTTTTGTAATCCCACAGTGAAACTGTATCGCCCCCTTTACTGATAAGGTTGCAATTTAGAAGTATAGTTCTACTGCCGGTACCATATATAGTAAATGCGTGCGGACCGATTTGTGGTTGAGTGTTTTCAACAGTCATATTCTCAAGAACAAAATCATCACCATTAAGATTGATTACAGCCGCGCCGGTTGAGTCTTTGTTTGCAATCCAATCTGTACGAAGCTGAGAATATTGAAGGATGGTTTTATCTCTGTTCTCACCGCGAAGTGTAACGTAATCTTGGTCTATACGGATTTTCTCGTTATAGATTCCGTTCTTAACAAAAATTACTGTGCGCTGATAATTAAAATATGGAAGCGATTGAATAGCAGCAGTTATTGTTTTAAATTCTCCACTGCCATCTTGAGCTACTGTAATGAATCTTTTTTCTTGTGCTTGAGCGCCAAGAGTGAAAAAGAATATAAACAAGATCAAATAATTAACAAGTTTCATATAGTTCACTCTACTTAGTAATAACAGCACTTTGAGGGACACCATCACCAAATTGTGTTTTAGTTTTCAACTCGGAAGAATTCTTTCCTTGAAAAACTATTGATGAAGTTTTTGCGCCATCAAGCTTAATTAAGGAACCGCTACCAACCGGTTCAAAGTTATCAAAGAAAACATTTTTGCTTTGGTTGATTCTAACTACCGGAGACTTAGAAATAATTTTTGTTGAAGAAATTTTTATTCCGTCCGCATCAAAAATCGAAATTCCACAATCAGCTTTCATAACACAGTTTTCAACTTCGATTGCCTTGATGCTCATTTCCGGCAATCCTTGTATTACAATAGCGTCTTTGGCGCCATCACAATAAATATTCTTCATGTAGATATTTCTGAAAATTGGAGTTCCATCATTCACTTCAACAGCTTTAGCCTCTTTGGATTTTTCATCAGCCGGCTTATCATCTGTCGGTGAGAAGCCGCCGTAATACATATTAAAGCTAAGCGCGTCGGTTGGAATATCTTTCATATAAATATTGCTCACCCAAATATTTTCAACAATACCGCCACGTCCGCGTGTACTCTTGAAGCGCAGCCCAATATCAGTTCCGATGAAATTGCAATTATCAACCTTGATATTACGAACGCCGCCGGACATTTCGCTGCCGATTGTAAATCCGCCATGACCGTGGTAAACAATGCAGTCTTGAATAACAATATTCTCTGCCGCTCTGCCGCGCTTTCTACCTTCTGCATCTTTTCCGGACTTCATGCAAATTGCGTCGTCACCAACATCGAATTTGCTGTTATAGATAAAAACATTTTTGCACGCATCAACATCAATTCCATCACCGTTCTGAGAGTACCACGGGTTTCGCACATTCAAATTTGTAACTAAAACATTTTCGCAAAGAAGAGGATGAAGATTCCACGCCGGAGAATTTTGAAATGTAACTCCATCAAGCCAAACATTTTTGCACTCAATAAAACTAAGCATAACCGGACGGAAGAAAATTTTATACTTCTCGGCTTCTTCCCGCGTGATTGTTCTGCCTTCTTTTTTCAGTTTAGCAGCAAAATCCAAATATTCCATCGACTCCTTGGTTGGATACCACGTATCGCCTTTCGTATCAACAACTCCGCCGGAAGCAGTAAGTTCTTTCCATTGCGGAGCTGTGAGTTTGTTTTTCTTAACCATCCGCCAAACTTCGCCGCTTCCGTCAAGAATTCCATTTCCGGTAATTGCAATATTTTTCAGATTCCTTCCGCTGATTGGTGAAGTGCATCTATATTGATCAACACCTTCCCAATTACTTTGCAAAAGCGGATAGTCATCAATATTTTTTGTGAATTGAATGTGCGAGCCGATTTCCAAATGAAGATTAACATTATTCTTGAAATGAATTGGACCCGTAAGCCACATTCCCGCCGGTACAATAACTTTACCACCACCGGCTTTTGTGCAAGCATCAATCGCTTTTGCAAATGCTTCTGTGTTCACTGTCATTCCATCTCCAACAGCACCAAACTGTTTTATGTTAAATACTTTGTTTGGGAATTTAGGAATGGAGAGTGCGTGCATTTTAAACGGAAGGTTCTTGAAGTACTTCGCAAAATCATATTTACCTTGAGCAAAAGAATTATTGCAACAGATAAAAACAAGAAGGATAAAAGGAAAAAATTTTTTCATTTTGTCACCTAAAAATTAACGTACACGTTTAGATTTTTCTAACAGCCAAGCGAAAAGATTTTTCGCGGCTTTGTAATTTTCAAATTCAACCGGAAGTTTCCGGTTATCGTAATACTCGTTGTAAATCCAAGGATCGCCAACAGCAAAGACAAATCCATCCCCTACCTTTGAACCTGCCATAATAACATCTTCGCCATCCGTAAAAACCGCTTCAGCCGGAGATGATAATTTTATTGTGGAAATTTCTTTCAAGTAAACTGAATTCACTCCTTTGAAGATTGGATGCCCGGGAAATTTATCAAATTTGCCTTTATAGAATTCAGTTCCCTTTAGCCTATTACGGCTAACTTCGTTAAAGTGAATTCCAAACTTTTCCGAAAGTCTGTTAAAATTTTCAAATTCGCAATTACCGGCATCGTTTGTGAAAAGCACGAGAACACCACCATCTTTCACCCACTTCTCAATTTCCACAACTGCGGAATCCGACATAAAATTTGGCGAAGCAGTTTCTTTCGGAGTATCCGGATCAACAATAATATACATACTTACTTTTTTCAGTTCATCATATTTTGGGGAAGCCGGGACTTCATAAATTCCCGCTCCAAAATTTTCAATCATATTTCCCAATTCGTAAAAGCCGGAATTCTCTTTGTCTTCCCATGTGTAGTGGAATTGAACTTCTTTTCCATCTTTATCTTTTTTGAGTTCGTGGTTAAAGAAATAATCGAGAGCTACAACTTTACCATCAGCTACATTCGAAAAAGGTAAATCATTCTTCAGATATTTTTCGAGCGGAAGACTTATAGTTTTGATTCCTTCAACAACCATCTTTGCAACTTCAATTGCCCCTTCGCGTGTAAAGTGTGTATTGTCCTCTCTTCCTTTTGGAAGCGATTTAAATACATCCGGCTTAACGCTCATTATAAATAACTTCTTAGAATTCTCAACTCCAAGTTTGGAAAACAATTCAAGACTCGTTTTATGAACATCAATCAAAGGAGCATATAATTCAGCGGAAACTTCACGAACTACAACCGGGTAATCCGCATGCTGATCAATGAAATTGCCCTTCTCATCATACTTTCTTCTATTAACCGGAGTTAGCAATACCGGTATTGCGCCTTTGCTTCTACTTTCTTCAATGTAACGTATTAAGTTTTTCTTGTAATCTGTATGAGCTTCTGCGTAACGGGTTGTATCGGTTTTTTTAGAATCGTTATGCCCAAATTGTATAAAAACATAATCGCCCGGTTTTAGCTTATCGTAAACTTTTTGCCAGAGACCTTGATCTCTAAAACTTTTTGTACTTCTACCATTTACAGCATGGTTTTCAATTATAACATCACTCGTAAAAAAGTTTTGGAATAATTGCCCCCAGCCTCTTTCCGGATTATCGTCAAGCGGTTTATTAGCGCAAGTTGAATCACCAATTAAATAAACTGTAATTTTTTCTTGCGGAAGAAACCAAGCAATTGAAATAATTGCGGCAAGCAAAACAATAGTTATTCTAGAAAATAATTTCATTCATTCCTCAAAGTTTAACTTTGGCTTTTTCCAGTCCGATTGCAGCCAATAGAAATGGTCCGTAGCCTTTAAAATCATTAGTACGGATTCTCTCGCTCATGTAATATTCAAATGTTCCGTCACGGTAAGGTTTGCCGCCTAATCCGGCACCCTGGCAAGTTTTTTCTAAATTGACAGCACCGGTTTCATCAACAACAATAAACTCACGCTTCATTCCATCCCAAGATTCTTTAGCGTGTTTCAGAAATTTCTTGTTCAAGTAACCTTTGTTAGCTCCTTTGGCAAAAGCATAAACAAACATAGCTGAGCCGGAAGCTTCAAGATAATTTGGTTTGCGGTCCGGTAAATCAAGAATTTGATACCAAACTTTTGCTTTCTCATCACGGAATTTCAAAAGCACATCGCTCATTTCTTTGAACTGAGTGATAAGTATTTTCCTTTTGGGATGATTCTTTGGCATAAAGTCGAGAACATCAACAAGCGCCATCATGTACCATCCCACAGCTCTTCCCCAAAAATGTGCTGATTGCCCGGTTTCTTTGTTAGCCCACTTTTGTTCTTTGCTTTCATCCCAAGCATGATAAAGCAAACCGGTTTTAGCATCCTTAGTCTTACTGTAAATCAATTCAAACTGATGCGCGATGTCATCAAAATCTTTTGATGAATTGAACGTCTTAGAATACTCGGCATAAAATGGTTCACCCATATAAAGTCCATCAAGCCACATTTGCCAAGGATAAATTTTCTTATGCCAATAACCGCCCGCTTTTGTTCTCGGGTGACCGGCTAATTGTTTTCGTAATGTATCAGCAGCCATTTTGTATTTAACATCCTTAGTCATTTCGTATGTAAATAAAAGCGCACGTCCCGGTCCAACTTGGTCTATATTATAATCAGTTAAATCATAACTAGTGATGCTTCCATCTGCTTGCACGTTTTGGTCTAAGTTACTCTTAACATATTCAAAATATTTTTTGTCTTTGGTGTGATAATACATTTGGCGCATCGCGTTCAGCATCAATCCTTGTTCATAATTCCACTTTTGCTTAGTAGGATTCTGATCATAAACAATGAATTTAGGAGTTCTTTCCATAAACGAATGAGCAATTTTTGTTGACCAGGATTTATCTACCTTTCCGCCGCCACCGGCAAAAACTAAACAGCTTAACGCGAGAACAATAATTAACTGAAGAACAATTCTTTTAGCTAACATAGGTTTCCTTCGAAATTTCTTTTCATTAATAAAATTTAGTGTGTTCAATTATTCATTACCAAAGTGTATAAAAAAAGGCATTAACCCAATCAAACCAGATATTGAATTAATGCCTTAACATAAAGTCTGTTTACCTATTTAATTAGCATCATTTTCTTTGTTGATGAATAGCTACCTGAAGAAAGCGCGTATAGATAAACGCCGCTCGGTAGATTCGTTGCATCAAAATTTACGGAATGGGTTCCGGCACTTAATTTTTGTTTCACCAAAGTAGTTATTTGATTTCCCAAGAGATCATAGACTGCAAGTTTGGTAAATCCTTCTTTTGGCAAAGAGAAAGAAATTTTTGTAGCCGGGTTAAAAGGATTTGGATAATTCTGGTTCAAATTAAATTCAACCGGAAGAGATGATTCTTCAACAGAGGTTCCGGGAGAAGTAGTTCCGGTTACAGAAACTTTTTGTAAGTAAACATATTTAGAGTTTGAGTTTGAGCCTGTGTACCATGGGAATATTCTTACTAAAAACTTTCCGCCGGATTTGACTTCAACATTGCCGGTATATACAATAACAGTATCTTCCGGTTTTTGGCTTCCTTGTTTCAATTTAATTGTATCGGCAATTGATGTTGCTGGAATAAAAGTTGGGTCGGTTGCAAATGCAACATTGGCTCTCATCATACTCGTTCCACCAGCCGCCATGTACATTTCAACTTTAGTAATCGTGAAATTATTTCCGGCTTTAGGTGCAACTTCAATTTGGATGTATCTATCATCAAGTGGCTTTGTTTCCGGACCCCATTTTATACCAACACCGGCTGCGTCTTTACCTGGCCACCATCTTTGGTGTGTTCCGGCAAGTGGTCCGGTAGAATTTGTACCATTATAGTCACGTACTGCAAAATTGCTGCCTACCAAAGGTTGAGCGACAATATTTCCAACTGTTGTGGAAGGGTTTTCATCAGCAACACAATCCCATTGAACTGAAGCCGCTTGCGCGAGCAAATTTGATACGCCAATGACTAAGAATAGTAGAGCAAGTAATTGTTTTTTCATTGAATCCTCCTTTGATTTTTAGGTTTTCTATTTTCCCTTTATTGATAACTTAAACGCTAACTTAAATTCTCAAATTTAGACTTCTTTGTCAAGTGAAATAATGAGCTACTCCAAATCAAAGTTACTTAAATCTGAACCAATCGAAATCTGCAAAACTACTCTTTGTTGGATTTGCCGACTCACTAAACAAGCCAATCTTGGCTCCAACCCATCTACCTTCTTTGGCTATAAACTCATTCCCAATTTGCTCAAAGGATTTTCCATCTGCACTAAAAGAGAATTTACATTTTGCAATTGGAATTCCTTGCTCAGAAAAGGATTCCAAAACTGTTGCTTTCAAATAAACTTTATTTGATGCGACATCTTTCACAGAGATATTTTTTTCTTCGGTGCCTTTTTCAGCGTTTATACAAACTGACTGAAAGATTTTGTAACCATCTAAAGTTTTCTTTATTCCAAAGCGGGTGTAATCGTAACCGAAGATTACTATTCCGGCATTTGCATTAACATCGCCGGAGCTTAGTTCCACTTTTGTAACAGCTTCAAAACTTGGCGCTGGAAACTTCTGCATTAGTAGCGCGGAAGCCATGTAAATGTTTTTTGTGTTGTTTAAATAAGGCTGAGAATAAAAGCGAAACCAGCCTTTTCTTTCTTTAAGAGAAACCCAATCGTTAGTAAAATTTGATTGCCACTGCCACTGAAGACCAAGTTTGTTCTCAGAGAATTCATCATTTGTCTGAGGTACGCTTACCGAATATTTCTTACCTACATTTGGTTTCTTAAATGTTGCTACCGGCTCACCAATTCCGTTTTTATCATAATCTTCACCCATTACAGGCCAATCGTTTTCCCATGTCATAGGTTGAAGATGGACTATCCTTCCATAAGCATATCTATCTTGAAAATGGATAAACCAATCTTCGCCCGTTTGAGTTTGTACCCACGCGCCTTGATGCGGACCGTTTATTTTTGTACTTCCTTGTTCTAAAACAATTTTTGCTTCATACGGTCCATAAATATTTTTTGAACGAAGAATGGTTTGCCAACCTGGCTTAACTCCTCCAGCCGGCGCGAAGATATAGTAAAAACCATTCCGCTTATATACTTTTGGTCCCTCCATTGTGTTATGATTTACCGAATCGCAAAACACTTTCACTCCGTCATCGAGAATTGTTTTTCCATCAGCGCTCATTTTATTTACTGTAATGATATGCTTAATACCGGAACGGCTTCTTGCCCAAGCGTGGACTAAATATGCGTTACCATCTTCATCCCAAAACGGGCAAGTATCAATCCAACCTTTGGCTTTACGAATAAGCTGAAGTGGTTCCCATGGTCCGCGCGGGTCTTTGGCTTTGGTCATGAAGACTCCGTTATCCGGATCACCAAAGTAAATGTAAAACTCACCTTTATGGAAGCGAATAGCGGGTGCCCAAATACCGTTTCCGTGTTGTACTGAATTAAATTCCGGCAATGGATAATTTGAAACCGCATGAGAAATTATTTTCCAGTTAACTAAATCTTTAGAGTGAAGAATTGGTAATCCTGGAAAGTGTGAAAAGCTTGAAGATGTCATATAGTAATCATCACCAACTCTAATAGCATCGGGATCTGAGTAATCAGCTTGAATAATTGGGTTTGTGTAGGTTTCGTTTCCGCTATCGGGAATCCAAACAGCACCACGCTCTTTCAGATTTTTTATTCCATGCGATTGCGAAAATGAAATTGAAGTGAATAAAGAGATGAAGAATATCACAAGCAGTAAATGATAAAATCGTTTTGTTGAATGGCTGATCATTGTCTTAATCCTTAAAATTACTTGAGTAGTACCATTTTTTTACTATCGCTATAACTGCCGCTTTGCAAACGGTAGAAATATATACCGCTATGTAAAGACTTGCTGCGGCAAGTCTCTACGCTAAATATAACTATGTAATTGCCAGGCTGTTCAAACTCATCAACTAATGTTGCTACTTCTCTTCCCAACAAATCATATACTTTTAGTGTAACATGAACTGAAGTCCCGCCTACGGTGGGACTTAGAGGGGCTATCTTGTAGCTAATTGTGGTTTCCGGATTAAAAGGGTTAGGATAATTTTGTTCTAATACGAATTGTGCCGGAAGAGATTTGTCTTCAATGATTGATGTTTCTAATCCATATTCATATGCACCAAGATCCGGAGATTTACCGTTGAATGGAAGTCCAACATCTACTCCGGCATCAATTAATTTACTTGTTGGTGCGAGATGCAAAAACTTCAAGTCGGGCAAACTACCATCCGGTTTTCGCGCTCCCCTAACTCCGGTTGTATCTATCGAAATAAAATCTTCATTGGAAACACTTAGCGGAGAATTCCACGAATTGGTTGATTGCGATACTGCTGAAATAAAATTTACCCCCGGCGATAAATATGAAATACAATTTTTAACTGTTGCAGTGTTCGTTGCACGAAACTTTCCCGGGATGCTGAAATTGTAGGAACCATTTCTAAAGCCGGTACAATTCAAAATTACCATTGTCCCCCGGTCATTATTCTGATCGTAACCTTTCACTCTGTTATCAAAACATAAACTGTTTTTAATTGTTACGTTGTGGCGCAAGCTGTCTTTATTAGAGCTATCTCCTCCTCCCATTTTAAAACCATTTCCATTCCCAGTTGCAATCTGATTTCCATCTTTCAAATAGCCATTCATAAACGACCAGCAATTTTCTATAACAGTTGTAACGTTATCAGCCGGACGCAAATAACCATCCCAACCATCATCTGAATTTTGCCAAGCGCGGCAACCATAAAAATAATTTCCGGTGCCTACATCAAGCTTAGGCGCAAACCCATCTGCGTTACCACCACTTGGTGGATCGTAATTATAGTATGAATCGCAGTTAATAATTTTGTTGTAAGAAGCGCCGTTCCCAAACTGCATTCCCGAATTCTTGTTATCATGCATTACACAATTTTCAATAATGTTATAACTTCCGTTAACTGCAATCCCATTGTGAGTTGAATACATTGATTCAATTCCTTTTAGGTACCAGTAACTACCGTTTACTTTAATTCCATCACTCGAAGTTTGCTTTGAAAAATCAAAAACTGGTTTCTCACCCGGATATGCGAATACATGATAGTAGTTTGTAGCCGTTCCGCTTTTACTTGAGGAACCGAGCGATATAGTTGAACTTATCTGATAGACACCGCCGCGAATCAAAATTGTATCCCCAGCAATTGAGGTGGAAGCAGCTTTTGTTAATGAAGCAAACGGAAATTCTTTTGCCCCACTGTTTGTATCACTCCCATTAGTTGCTACATAATAAGTTTTAGATATTAATGGTGTGCATACTACTAATGCAATGAGACATACTTTTAAGAGAATTCGAGCGGTTTTCATTATTAGAATACTTTTTTCTTTATCAATGACTTTATCGTTTACTATATTGCTCAAATCCTAAGACAAATTCAAGTATTTGATATAAAAATTACAATTTTGATTTGACGATCAGAAAAGTACTCCAACGCGCGATCTTGTTACCCGCCGATGGAGTACTTATTAAAAGGTCAGCTCACTCTACTTTACTGAGAACTTATAGATGGTTGTTTGCCTGTAAGGTAAAGTTTTATCTGCATTCAAAATTGGAGAGGGCCATTTAGGTTTATTTGGTGAATCAGGATACTTTTGAGCTTCCAAACAAAAACCGGTTCTTTGTTGATACATAACGCCATGTTTGCCTTTCACTTTGCCATCTAAAAAATTGCCGCTGTAAAACTGAACACCTGGCTGATCGGTAAACACTTCCATAAACCTTCCGGATATTGGTTCGTAAGCAGTAGCAAACTTAAAAATTTGTTCCTGATGTTTATTCAAAACCCAATTATGGTCGTAACCCAAACCATATTTTAATTGTTCATTAACGTCATTAATTCCCTTCCCTATTGCTTCAGATGTTCTGAAATCAAAAGGAGTGTTTGCAACATCAGCCATTTCTCCTGTTGTAATTAAACCTTTATCAACCGGAGTAAACTTATCCGCATCAATCATCAAGAGGTGATCAAGAACCGTTTTGTTTGGATCTCCGGTTAGATTAAAATATGAATGGTGTGTTGGATTCAGAATTGTATTTTTATCAGAAGTGGCGGTGTAATTTATAAACAATTCATTATCAGCAGTAAGTTGGTAATTAACAGTTAACTCAACATTTCCAGGGTATCCCTCCTCCCCATCCTTGCTAACATATTTTAAAGTCATTGATGAACCGCCCATTTTCGATTCTACGCCCAGAACTTCCCAAACTCTTTTGCTGAATCCTATCTTCCCGCCATGAAGATGATTTTCTCCATTGTTGATGGAAAGCTGATACTCCTTACCATCCAGCACGAACTTACCTCTCGCAATTCTGTTGCCATATCTTCCTACAATTGCGCCAAAATATGATTCACCTTTTTCATAACCCTCAATATCATCGTACCCAAGAACAATATCTTCTAATTTTCCGTTTTTATCCGGGACAAAAAGGGAGACAACAGTCGCACCATAATTGGTTATTTCAGCTTTCAAACCAGTCTTATTTGTCAATGTGTAAATGAATACTTCATCACCGTTACTCAATTTACCAAAGGATTTTTTTTCAACCATTGTAGATTCCTCATTATTGGACTTACATGAAACTAAAAGAAATAAAATTACCGCTGTAAAACAAATTGTGTACATAAATCGAATTTTCATTATTGACTCCGGATAAATTCTTGTTTCCGTAAACTATCCTACTATTAAAACGCTAACTGCAATTAGAAAGAAACATAACAGACAATTGCTATAGCAATAATAATAGTGAACAATATAATTTAAAAGACATTTCTTGGGATTCAGAATTACTGAGAGTATAGGGATGGTGGTCTTATTGAAAAGGCGATGAAGTTTTTTTTATCAAAATCCCTCAGAGCCAGTGCGATTAAGTAAGCATGTACTAAATATTTTTAGGAAGTAGAATGTTGAATGTTGAACCTATCGCTTCTTCACTTATGAAATTAATACTTCCCAGATGTCTATCCATAATTTCTTTACAAAGTATTAACCCTAATCCGGTGCCGGCTTCATTTTCTGTTCCCCGCGTAGAATAATTCGATTCTATTTTGAACAATTGTTTTGCTCTTTCCTCAGAAATTCCTATCCCGGTGTCTATTACTTTTACAGTAACATCCTTCGCGGTGTCTTGAATAACAACTTTGATACTGCCGCCCGAGGACGTATATTTTATTGCGTTAGACATAAGATTTCGGATTACAGTTGAAATCAAGTTCTCATCGCATTTGGCATTAACTTCCAAAGGACCATCTATTTTGAATTGAATCTTTTTCTTATAAATGTTTCCGGAAAGTATTTCACTATTACTTTCTATGATTTCTCTAATGTTGCATACAACCGGTTCAAAATCTATTGCTTCCCTCTGAATCTTTCCCCACAGCAGCAACTCTTCTAAAAAATCATATTGACGCTTAAGCGCAATATTTAGTCTCGAAACAAAGTTCTTTCTCTCCTCTCTTGTAAGTTCATCATCTAAACTTTCTAGAATGTTTGCAATTCCCAGCAAACCTTGAAACGGACTTCTAAGATCGTGAGCAACTATAGAAAAGAATTTATCTTTGGTAGCATTAGAATGACGGAGTTCTTTATTTGCATTTGTTATTTGTACTGACTTGGCTTTTATATCTTTGATAGAAATTTTGAAATCTCCAACTATTAGATCAATTATAAATGTAGAAAAGATTAAAGTTATTGAGAGAATAATTAGCTGGAAATATGTTGTGCCAAAAGAAAACCGATTCTTCAATAGCCCTTGCATTTCTAAATTGCCCAGAAACCATATAATTCCCAGCTCAATAATTAGAGTCATTATCAATTGTTTGTGTTCGAAAGCTAAACTAGCAATAATTAATGAAACCGGAAAAACTAACAGAACTTCGTCCCGGGTGCCGTCAGCCATAACCATTATTGCTGTAGCAGTTGCAATTAGAGCAAAATCAATAAATACTAAAGGATGTGTTAACAGTTTCTTCTTGTTTAAACAGTATAGCAATGTTATTAAGGCTATAGAGGAATACATAATTACTAAATAGTAAGTTGACCCGGTTAGTAATTCGTGTATAGCCGCATATGAATAACCAACAATGAGGGAAAGAGCAACATAATGAGCATACTTAGCTTCTCTCTTCCTCTGATAATCATCAAATTGAGGTGGGCGAAAAAATGAATATAATTGCTGCACTACATACCAAAAATTATTGGACAAACATTAAATAGGAAAACGCCAATATCATTATCGGATGTAAAACAGAATTATTTAGCTTTTGCTTAGAATTATCTTTCTACTCTTCCTGAGCCGCCGCTTTTTACAAGTTTTTCAACTTCATCTATACTAACCAAATTGAAATCGCCGGTAATTGAATGTTTTAAGCAACTTGCCGCAACAGCAAACTCAAGCGCGTCCTTAGTATTCTCTTTGGCGATTAAGCCGTAGATCAATCCGCTTGCAAAAGAATCTCCGCCGCCGACACGATCTACAATTTCAATATCATATTTCTTAGAACGGTATGGAGCTATGCAGTCTTTTTCATCTAACAGAAGTGCGCTCCAACCATTCTTTGAAGCCGAATAACTTTCACGCAATGTAATTGCTACAGTTTTAAAACCGAATGTTTCTTTGAGCTTTTTGGCAACAGCAAAATAACCTTCTTGGTTTAACTCTCCGGCTTCAATGTTTGTTTTCTCTGCCTTCAATCCCAAACTTTTTTCCGAGTCTTCTTCATTAGCTATACAAACATCAACATACTTCATCAACGGTTTCATAACAGATTGCGCTTCCGCTTCCGACCACAGCTTTGCTCTAAAATTCAAATCGCAACTGATTGTTACATTTTTCTTTTTAGCGGTCTCACATGCAAGCAGTAATGCTTCTTGCGCGCTTTTTCCAAGAGCAGGAGTAATTCCAGTCCAATGGAACCACTCAACGTTTTCAAAAACATTATCCCAATCAACTTCATCTTTCTTGATATAAGAAACTGCGGAGTTTGCTCTATCATAAATAACTTTGCTCGCTCTTTGGCTTGCGCCGGTTTCCAAAAAATAAATACCAACTCTATCGCCGCCGCGAACTATGTAATCATCCTTTACGCCAAATCTTCTTAAATGATTTACAGCCGATTGACCAATTTCATGTTTTGGCAATTTCGAAACGAAGTAGGAATCGAAACCATAATTGGAAAGCGCGACAGCAACGTTTGCTTCACCGCCGCCGTATGTTACATCAAAATTTTGTGATTGAACAAAACGTGTAAAACCCGGTGTTGAAAGGCGAAGCATAATTTCGCCAAAGGTTACTACTTTTTTCTTCATCTTCATTTCCAAAATATTTTTATGATTAACGCCCCATCCAGCCGCCATCAACGGTTACAACACTTCCGTTAAGATAGCTAGAAGCATCAGAGCAAAGAAACAAAACTGTTCCCATTAAGTCTTCAGGTGTTCCCCAGCGACCGGCTGGAATTCTCGCTAAGATTGATTTATTTCTTTCCTCATCTTCTCGTAATGCTTTTGTGTTATCAGTAGCAATGTAGCCGGGAGCTATTGCATTAATTGTTACACCTTTTCCAGCCCATTCATTCGCAAAAGCCATGGTTAATTGTTTAACTCCGCCTTTGCTAGCAGCATAGCCAGGCACAGTAATTCCACCTTGAAAAGAAAGCAGCGATGCAATAAAAACTACTTTTCCGTAACCGCGGGAAACCATTTCCTTTCCAAATTCGCGCGTGAGAATGAACTGAGCTGAAAGATTTATCTCAATCACTTTATCCCAATATTCATCGGAGTGTTCCGCTATAGGCTGACGAAGAATTGTACCGGCATTGTTTACTAAAATATCCACACGCGGAAAATCTGCTTTAACTTTTTTAATGAATTCGTACAAAGCTTTGCGGTCGGAAAAATCACAAACGTAACCTTTGAATTTGCTTCCGCGTTCAGTAATTAATTTTTCTGTTTCAGAGAAATCTTGTTCATAAGAGGCACTGATGATTACATCTGCACCGGCTTCTGCTAATGCCAAAGCATAATATTGACCGATTCCTTTGTTAGCGCCGGTTACAATCGCGGTTTTACCTTTCAAGCTAAATTTATCAAGTACCATGTTCACATTCCTTATTTTAAATCTTTAGTTGCAATAGCATCCATATCGTCAAAAACTTGGTTCTCTCCGCCCATCGCCCAGATGAAAGAGTAGCTTTGCGTTCCGCAGCCGGAGTGAAGCGACCAGCTTGTTGAAAGCACTGCTTGCCTATCACGAATAATTATGTGGCGCGTTTCATTTGCTTCGCCCATTAAGTGAACAACAAAAGCATCCGGATTCAAATTGAAATACATGTAAACTTCGCTTCGGCGTTGGTGAGTATGACAAGGCATTGTATTCCAAACACTTCCATCTTCAAGTTCAGTCAATCCCATTACGAGCTGGCAAGTTGGAAAAAGCTCCGGCAAAATGTATTGGTTGATCGTTCGCTTGTTTGAAGTTTCCGTTGAACCAAGATGACGGTGAATTGCTTGCTCGTAAGTAATATGTTTTGTTGGATAAGAAGTATGAGCCGGATAGCTGACAAAATAAAAATGAGCCGGAGTTTCGGCACTATCACTTTTGAACTCTATACTCTTAGCACCTTTTCCGATGTAGAGCGCATCGCGGTAATTCATCTTGTAATCGGCTCCATCTATTGTCACTACACCGTACTTACCAATATTAATTACACCAACTTCTCTACGCTCGCAGAAATGTTCTGCAGCCATTTCCTTTTTTGTAGCGATAAGCTGAAGAGTTTTTCCAACCGGAACTGCAGAGCCAGTAATTGATCTATCTACATCAGAGTAAACCATTGGAATTTCGTTTGGAGTAAAAAGAGTTTCAATCAAAAATGAATTGCGAAGTTCCGTCGTATCCATCTTTTTAAACCCATTCTGATCCGGTGAATATCTTACTTCCATTTTATCCTCTTTCTCTTTAGTAAGAGAGATTTTTTATAACCAGCTTTTAATTTTTTCTGCAACACTCGCTCCGGTGAAACCAAATTTTTCTGCGAGTGTTTGATATGGAGCAGAAGCGCCAAAAGATTTCATTCCTATCAACAATAATTTTTGTCTGAACAAATCTCCCCATCCAGTCATTGTTGCAGCTTCAATTACAACAACCGGAACATCAGCCGGGAATATCTTTGCTTTGTATTCTTCAGATTGCTTCTCGAAAATTTCTCGAGAAGGAATTGAGACAACTCTGATATTATACTTATCACCAAGTAATTTCTTTGCTGAATCTGCGACCGGAACTTCCGAACCGCTTGCAGCGATTACTAAATCAAGCTTACCATCTTTTTCTTTGCTTGTTATGTATGCGCCTTTTAATACTTCACTTGGATTAAAATCTTCAGCTCTATCAAACGCATCTATTTTTTGTCTGGTGAGAATTAGCGAAACCGGTCCATCAGTTTTTCTTAACGCGTAAGCCCAAGCCATCGCCGTTTCAATTCCATCTGCCGGACGAAGGACAGTTGAGTTTGGAATTGCTCTCAGCACAGCCAAATGTTCAACCGGTTGATGAGTTGGTCCATCTTCGCCAACAAAAATTGAATCGTGAGTGAAAACGTAAATTGCAGGAATTTGCATAATCGCAGCCAGGCGAATTGTCGGGCGCATATAATCCGAGAATACAAAAAATGTTGCGCCGAAAGCTTTGTATCCGCCGTAAAGTGTTATTCCATTTAGAATAGAACCCATTCCATGTTCACGAACTCCAAAGTGGAAATTTCTTCCGCCGAATTTATCGGCGAATATCGCATCGAAGCCGTTCATAAAAGTATTAGTAGATGGAGCCAAATCAGCAGATCCGCCGACAAAGTATGGAACAAGTTGTGCTAATTTCTGAATTACTTTACTTGATAAAGTTCTCGTAGCGCTTGGTTCTTTTGAAACAGCCGCAACTAATTCTTCTTCAAGATTTTCCGGCAGCCAGCCGCTTAATGCTTTTTCATACTGATCAGCTTTTTCAGTTTCACTCTTCTTCCATGCAATAAAATCCTTTTGCCAAGCATCGTAAAGTTTTTTCATTTCGCTTTTGCGGTCTGCAAATAAATCTGCAACTTCTTGCGGGACGTAAAATTCTCTATCAACGGACCAGCCTAAATTTTCTTTAGTCTTGATCATTTCTTCTTTGCCAAGCGGTGAGCCGTGAACTTCATGTGTGTTAGCTTTATTCGGCGAGCCAAACCCAATTGTAGATTTTGTTATAACCAAGGTTGGTTTTTCTTTTTCAGCTTGTCCAGCTAAAATTGCTTTTCTAATTCCATCGTGATCGTAAGCGTCTGTATGAAGGACTTGCCAGCCGTAGCTTTCAAATCTCTTCTGAATATCTTCTGAGAAAGTTAAATAGGTATGTCCTTCAATTGTAATTGTATTATCATCATAGAAATAAATTACGTTGCCAAGTTTCAAATGTCCGGCTGTTGAAGCTGTTTCGTGAGAAACACCTTCCATCAAATCGCCATCGCCGCAGAATCCATAAATATAATTTCCAGCAAAAAGATTTCCGTAACGGGCTTCTGTCATCTTTGCGGCAATCGCCATTCCAATCCCATTTCCAAAACCTTGTCCCAATGGACCGGTAGTAGTTTCAACTCCCGGAACGTGTCCATACTCAGGATGACCGGCAGTTTTGCTTCCCCATTGTCTAAATGATTTTAAATCATCCATCGTTACATCATAACCAGTAAGATGAAGCATAGAATAAATCAACATTGAACCATGACCACCGGAAAGAACAAATCTATCACGTCCGGCCCACTTAGGATCATCGGGATTATGCTTAATAAATTCTGTCCATAATATTGCCGCAACATCAGCCATTCCCATCGGCATTCCGGGATGACCGGAGTTTGCTTTCTGCACACCTTCCGCTGCTAAAATTCTAATTGTATTTGCTGTCAGTTTCTTAATATCCAATTTCTTCTCCACTGTTTTTTGTACTACACGAAAATATAAAATATTTCACTCTGCCAGCCTCGACTTGCGTCTTCTACAAGGCAGGTGTTCTGCGTTCGGAATTTATCCGCCGATAAGGCGGACTCAATCTAAACGCTGTATGTAGTCGAAGCCGTATCTCCGCCGCGTCCGGTCCAGTTTGTATGGAAGAATTCGCCGCGAGCTTTATCAACTCTTTCGTAAGTATGGGCGCCAAAATAATCGCGCTGAGCTTGCAGAAGGTTTGCCGGTAATCTTCCGTTGCGGAATCCATCAAAATAATTTAACGCAGTTGAAAGAACCGGAATCCAAATACCATTAGTAGCTGCTGTTGCTACAACTTTTCTCCACGATTCTTGAGCATCCATAATCTTCCCGGCAAAGAAAGGATCAAGTAAAAGGTTTGTGAGATTCGGATTTATATCGAACGCTTCTTTAATCTTGCCTAAGAATGCAGAGCGAATAATACATCCGCCGCGCCACATTAACGCAATGCCGCCGTTGTTCAAATTCCATCCAAATTCTTGAGCTGCGTAACGCATCAGTACATAACCTTGTGCGTAAGAAACCAACTTGGATGCATAAACTGCTTTTCTAATATCTTCTATGAATTGTTTTTTATCACCTTCAAATTTTGGAGTTGGTCCGCTTAAAACTTTTGAAGCTTCAACGCGATCATTCTTCAATGCAGAAAGTGCACGTGCGTAAACAGCCTCTCCAATCAATGTTAGAGGAGTTCCGGTATCTAGTGATGCAACAACCGTCCACTTGCCGGTTCCTTTCTGTCCGGCAGTATCTAGAATTTTATCAACAAGCGGAGAACCGTCTGCATCTTTAAACGCAAGAATATCGCGAGTGATTTCGATAAGATAACTTTCGAGTTCACCTTCATTCCAATCTTTGAATACTTCGTGCATTTCATCGGCGCTCATTCCCAAAAGATCTTTCATAATTTGATAAGCTTCGCAGATGAGCTGCATATCGCCATATTCAATTCCGTTGTGAACCATCTTAACAAAATGACCGGCACCGTTTTCGCCAACCCAATCGCAGCATGGAGTTCCATCAGCAACTTTTGCTGAGATTGATTGGAATATATCTTTCACATGAGGCCAAGCCGCAATAGAACCGCCGGGCATAATTGATGGACCTTTTAAGGCTCCTTCTTCGCCGCCGCTAACACCGGTTCCAATATAGAGTAAACCTTTCTCTTCCAAATATTTTGTTCTTCTAATGGTATCCGGGAAATGTGAGTTGCCTCCATCAATAAGAATATCACCTTTTTCTAAATGAGGAATTAATAACTCAATAAAATCATCAACCGGTTTACCGGCTTTCACCATCATCATAACTTTGCGCGGAGTTTTAAGATTTGCAGTAAGTTCTTCCAACGAATGCGCGCCAATTACATTCTTTCCTTTACCTCTGCCATTAACAAAGTTATCTACTTTATCAATTGTGCGGTTGTAAACCGCAACCTTGTAACCATGACTTTCCATGTTGAGAACAAGATTCTCACCCATTACGGCAAGACCAACTAAACCAATGTCAGCTTTACTCATTTTATTTCCTCTATTTATTTTTTCTTAAATCCTATTTGATACAATTTGTTTTGAATTTTCTCTGCACAGTTTTTGAGTTCAATCGAATAGAATGTAAGCTCTCTCCGAACCGGATAATCGCCACGCTGCTTCTCAAATGTTTCTACAGAGCTTCGCAAGCAGTTATCATCTTCTTCAACTTTATACGTTGATAAAACAACTTCCCGAATTATTTCTTCTTCAGCTTTACCAGTGCAATCAATCCCGATTATGTTCGAGTTGCTTGAATTTGGAATTTCATCTGGATACCAATTCTTATCAAGAGGAAGATTAAAAAACTCAGCCAATCCATTCACACACATTGCTGTTCCGTTCGCTTTTCCATCAGCAGAATAACCGGCAATGTGAGGAGTTGCAATATCCGCAAGTTCCAGCAATTCCGGATCAATATTTGGTTCATTTTCCCAGACATCAAGAACAAGATCGGAAACACTTCCATTCTTCACCGCGTTCTTCAAAGCAGTTGTTTCAACAACTTCACCGCGCGAACTATTAAAGACAATTTTGCTTTCGTAAAAACTTTCGAAAAATCTCTCATCAGCCAAGTGAAAAGTTTTGTCTTCGCCGCTTCTGTTAAGCGGAACATGAAAAGTAATAATGTCGCTGCCCTTAACAAGTTCGTCAAGTGAAACAAATTGATTTCCACCTTCTCTTCTTTGTCTGGGCGGATCGCATAGAAGAACATTCATTCCAATTGCTTTAGCAAACCTCTCAACTTTACTTCCAACGTTTCCAACTCCAACAATTCCTAAAGTCATATCAACAAGTTTGATGTTTTTTCTTGCTGCAATAGTAACCAATGCTGATGCGATGTACTGCTGAACAGAACTTGAGTTACATCCCGGCGCACTCATCCAGCTAATCTTGTTCGCATCACAGTAAGAGTTATCAATGTGGTCAAATCCAATTGTTGCTGTAGCTATAAACTTTACTGCCGAACCGGCAAGTAAGTCTTGATTACATTTTGTTCTGGTGCGAATAAGAAGTGCATCTGCATGTTTCACTGTTTCTCTAATAATTTCTTTCGGCGGTAAATAAATCACATCAGCAAAAGGCTCCAGCACTCCTTTTAAGAATGGAATCTTATCATCAGCCACTATCTTAATTCTGTTATTCATTGCGGTCAGTTGTTGAATCTATCCTTGTAAGCCCACAAGCCAAGAGCAGGGTTTGAGATGTAGAAAATTTCTTCTCCATCGGGCATTATGTTAAAACCATCTTTCAAAATTTGCGGATTGTATTTATTCGTCATCTTCTTCAAATCAGCATACGAAAAATTCACACTTTCAATTTCTTCTTTTGTAAGATTTCCGGGACAGTAAGTAATCTTAAATCTGTTTTCCGATGAACCATGAATCAAATGTGCAGCAGCGCTTAAATTATTTTTCAGTTCTTCATTTTCTTCAACATACTTAAGCACTTCCGGAGTTGTAACATAACCATACTTTCTAATCAAGCGGTCAATCTCTTTATCTTCACCAAATTCTTTTAAGCCGGGAGCGAGTACTATTAACTCACCGTCATCTGCAATTGCCATTCTTGTTCTGTAAATACTTTTATTGCCAAGCCAGGTACTTTTGAACTCTGAAGGATCGAGATAAACAACGACTTTCTTCAGAGGTTCATCAACCATTTCGAAATTTACTTTGAGAGAAAGCTCTGCGGCGAGCTTAAATGTATCGTAATCATCACCAACAAATAATCCTTTAACAGCCAAACGACCGTACATATCTTTGCCAACAACAGTTAATACATAAACTATAGGAAGATGTTTAGCAAAATTATCCGCGGCGTAATTTAGAACTTTACGAACCGGAGTATCGGCTCGTCCCATCATTCGTTCCATTCCGTAAACAGCGCCGAGGTAATGACTTTTGTTAATTCCTTCTTTGCCGCCGGTTCCAACAAAAATATTTTTAGCCTGGTTTGCCATTCCAACAACTTCGTGAGGGACAACCTGACCAACCGATAGAATTAAATCATAATTTCCTTCTGTCACGAGTTTATTCACCTGTGCAGGCCAAGAATAATTTAGTTTACCTTCACTCACTTCATTTATAAACTCTGAAGGAACTTCGCCAAGAGTTTGAAGATCGCTGCGCCATTTGTGAACACGAAAAATATTTTTAGGCACATTACCAAACATAGTTTCGATTTCTTTTTCAGACATTGCGGCGTGCGTTCCAAGTGCCGGTAATACGTCGGTCAGTTTCTCACCATAATATTTGTAAGCAAGACGAGTTAATATTCCCGCATGAGAATGAAAGCGCGTAAAGTCGGGAGGAATTGCGAGCACCTTTTCTTTTAGCCCAAGTTTTTCCAGCGCTGAAAATAATCCTTCTCGTAAATCATCTTCATTTAGAATATCGCTTTCACTGCCACGTGCATAATAAATCATCGTTAATCTAATCCTTCAAATTTATCTTTGAATTCTAGCCGAGCCGCCTTTTGCAAATGCTCTAACTTCTTCAACACTAGCCATAGTTGTATCGCCCGGAGTTGTTGTTAGCAGCGCACCATGAGCCCAGCCAAGTTTAACAGCTTCTTCAGCAGATTCGCCATTTAACAAGCCGTAAATAAATCCGGCAGCAAAACCATCTCCGCCGCCAACTCTATCCAGTACATCTAGTTCGCAAGTTGGAGCAGAATAAGTTTTACCGTTAATCCAAGCTACTGCGCTCCAGCTATGTTTGTTTGTAGAATGTACTTCTCTTAATGTTGTAGCAACTGATTTTATATTTGGATAACGAGCAGTTACATTATCAATCATAGCGAAGAAAACACTCGGATCTAATTTTGATTTAGCGTGAACATCGGGTCCCGGAAATCCCAACCCTTTTTGTAAATCTTCTTCATTGCCTACAAGAACATCAACATGCTTAACAATTCCATCTAAAACTTCCGCAGCTCTACTTTCGCCGCCCCAAATATTCCAAAGTTTAGCGCGGAAGTTCAGGTCAAAACTTGTAATTGCACCGGCTGCTTTCGCTGCTTTCATCGCTTCTATAATTAATTGCCCTGTAGTTTCTGAAAGCGAAGCGAAAATCCCGCCGCTATGAAACCATTTAATCCCGTTTGCAAATATAACATTCCAATCGAAATCTCCCGGCTTTAGATAGGAAGCGGCTTCGTTACATCTATTATAGAAAACCACCGGAGCGCGAGAGCCCAAACCTCTGTCGCTGTAAACTGTTGCCATATTTGGTCCGTTCACACCGTTGTGTTTCATTTTTTTGTAGAACGGTTTAACACCCATAGCACGTACGCGTTCTGCAATTAATTCGCCAATAGGATATTCAACCATTGCGGTTGCAATAGCCGTGTTCATTCTAAAACAATCGGATAAATTTGCCGCGACATTAAACTCGCCGCCGCTAACATGAATTTGGCACTGCGTAGCTTTTCTAAATGGAATGATTCCGGGATCCAAACGGTGAACAAGCGCACCGAGGGAGAGTAAATCTAAAGCTGCATCTTTTTTGATATTTAGTACTTCGCTCATTTTATATTTCCTTAATTAATAGCTGCTATAAAAAACAAAGTGATTTTTCATACTACAATTGAGCAATTAATGTAATCAATGATTACAATTTCTCGTCCGCCGAAGCGAATATAGGATTACACACCACTGTATGCGTTAAAACCGCCGTCAACCGGAATGATTACACCGGTTACAAATTTTGAGACATCTGAAATCAAATAGAAAAGTGTTCCGAGAAGTTCTTCCGGCTCACCAAATCTTCCCATTGGAGTTCCGTTAAGAATCTTGTTTGCACGAGCCGTTAACTCGCCCGACTTTTCATCAATCATTAAAAATCTATTTTGATTTGTTAAAAAGAATCCGGGCGCAATTGTATTAACACGCACGTTTACTTTTGCAAAGTGAACAGCCATCCATTCTGTAAGATTATTAACCGAAGCCTTTGCAGCCGAGTAAGCGGGAATTTTTGTTAGCGGTCTAAAAGCATTCATTGAAGAAATGTTAATAATGCTTCCGCCTCGCACCAGCATGTCTTCCGCAAAAACCATTGTTGGGAGAACTGTGCCGAGGAAATTTAGATCGAACACATTTCTAAATCCTTCAATATCTAAACCAAAGAATGATTTAGAAAGATCATTCATATTATCCGGTGTTAAAAACTCATTCGCGCAAGTTGCTTTGGGAGAATTTCCGCCGGCACCATTTATCAAAATATCAATCTTACCAAGTTTTTCATTTATTTGTTTTTTTGCTTCCAACAAACTTTCTTTATTGAGAACATTACCTATTACACATAAAACCGGCTTACCTTCCTTCGCCGCCAAACCCCGTGAGCACTCTTCACATCTTCCTTGTTTATAATCTAGGATGGCAACTTTGGCACCGGCTTCCATTAGTGCTTGAGAAAAGACGCCGCCAAAAACTCCGCAGCCTCCGGTGATTACACAAACCTTACCTTCCACATCTGCAAACGACAAATCCATTTTAATCTCCTACTTCTTTATAGCGTTATTTATGTTTTGTGTTATCAACTTAGCGTTTTCCGTGAGCTTAGAATAGTTTTCAGAATCAATTGCATCTTTATCTAACAATGCTGAGCCAATCCCGACGGCAACAGCGCCGGCTTTAATCCAATCGCCGGCATTAGTAAGAGAAACGCCGCCGGTTGGCATTAATTTTAAGTGAGGCATCGGCGCAAGAATTCCCTTGAAGAAAGCCATTCCTAAAACGTCCGCCGGAAAAACTTTTACAACGTCTGCGCCATATTCGTAAGCGGTTAAAATTTCGGTTGGAGTAAAACAGCCGGGCATTGCGGGAACATCGTAAGCATGGGCTGCATCTATAATTTCTTTTTTGAAAACCGGGCTAACTACATATTTAGCTCCGGCTTCAATTGCTTGTTTTGCTGTGTCGGCATTCAAAACTGAGCCAACACCTACAATGATATCTTCACTTAATTCTTGTGTTATTTGTTTAATCAATCCAATAGCGTTTGGAACAGTCATAGTAACTTCGGCAACAGAAACGCCTCCAAGAGCTATAGCTTCAATTACTTTTTTGAGTTTGTCCGCATCTTTCAAACGGATTACAGCAACGGATTTTCTTTTTAGAATTTCTTCTAAGATTTTTTCTCTTTTCATATTAGCAAAAAGGCTCAATGTGTTTGACAAAATGGTTAGTTAAGAATTTATAATGAGTCTCTTCATTTTCTTTAAGGCAATTTAAAATTTTATTTTTGAATAAATACCCGCTATCAGTTTTTTCAGTCAACACTTTACCAAATGTTACATGCAGTACTTGACGAGCATCTTCTGAGTTGAAAAGTCCGAGCAATTCTTGATCTGTGTAACCTGAAGCCGGTTTCAAATTACTCAACACAGCCGAAACATGGTAAGACATTTTTTCTGTTTCGTATAAACCGAAACAAAAATTGTAAATCGCTCTAAAAAGTTTTGGATCTTCTGCTGCCACTACACGAAGCGCCTCAAGGTAGCTTGTTCCGGCTGTTTTAACGTGTGTGTGTGCACTGTGTAGCGAGCCTATTACTTTGTAAACAGAAAATTTATCGCTGCCGGAGTGAAGGCTAATTTTATAATTGCCAAAATATTTCGTTATGGCTAAATGCTTAACATATTCTCTCTTGAACAAATCCAAATCGCCTTTGTAGTCTATACCCTTTTCAAAATCACCAATGAAGCGGGGGGCAAGACTAACAAATTCAACTTTCAAACGGTGAAGTTCGTTCGCAAAAAAGAAATGTTCGAATGTTGAGGTCACTGATTCAGTTTCATCAACTGATACTTCTACTTCGAACGGACGACCTTCGCTTTCATTCTTTAAATGCTCAAACATTTTTTTGATGTGAGCAATTGCTTTCCCATACTTTGCATATGCACGCAAGAAATCTTGCTCGTTTACATTCAGAATAAATTCATTACTAATCTTAAATTCCTTTTGAGAGTAGCGTCTTTCAGCCGCCGGGAATGTATCGTTAAGCTCACTCCACGGCAGATTTGCCACAACGCTGAAAAGTTTTTGTTCGTCATATTCATCAGCATTGTTATCAACGTGCTCACCCGGATCAAAAGTAAACATTGTAAATCCGGCATCAAGCATCACTGTAATATCAGCAGGAGTTTTTAAATGATCAGCATCTGAGCCGAAACCATTTTTATATCCTTCTTGAAACACTGCCCAAACTGCTGCATCCATAACTTCATCTGCACTTCTTTGCGTTCTTGTGAGTTCCCTTATTGATTGTTGAGCAAGAATTGGTTTGAAATTTCCAATATTCAACGAACGAATATGACCTGCGTTTGCCAATCCCAATCTATCGCCGAAACCAAAAGAATCATTTATACCAAGAACTTGTGGAACTGTAAAGCTAAAAAGTGATTGAAGCGCCACACGGTTGCTTTTGGATAGTTCACACTTTTTAAGAATTTGTGTATCGCTCTCATTAACTATAGCTCCGTTGAACTTTTCTTTTGTCGCAGATTTTGCCTTAGGTGCTAACAGGTATAAATATTTTTCAATTCCTTCCCTTCCGATAAAGAACATAATCTCGTTTAAGTGATTAATAGAGTTGGGATACACTTGAATTGAATAGCTATCATTTATCTTTAGTTCAAGCAGATCGTTTGTTACAGATTTTGAGTCCGAAAACTTTTCCAATAATTTTTGAAAATCCATTTCTTTCCTTCTATAGTTTGTAGGCTTCTTTAGCCAAATTATAAGTGAGGTCTTTTGCTATGATCATTGCTTCTTCAATTGAAATTATGTGCCGGGCAACTAAACCAGCCAGAAAATTCGAATCAACTCTTCGGGCTACATCATGCCTTGCCGGTATCGAAACAAAAGCACGAGTATCATCAATAAAACCAGCCGTATTATAGAATCCGGCTGTTTCAGTTACTTGCTGTCTAAATCTTGTAATTCCTTCAATGCTGTCATGGAACCACCAAGGCGGTCCAAGTTTCATTGCCGGATAATGACCGGCAAGCGGTGCCAATTCGCGCGAGTAATTTGTTTCATCCATCGTAAAAACAATAACAGTAAAACGAGAATCGTTTCCATATTTGTTGAGTAGTTCTTGCATGTTCTTCGTGTATTCACAAGTTGTTGGTATGTCGGCACCTTTATCCGCACCAAACTTTGTGAATACATCTTTGTTATGGTTTCTGTAAGCTCCGGCATGAATCTGCATAACCAGTCCATCCTCAACACTCATATGCGCCATTTGCATCAGCATGTGGGCAGTAAATGCATCAGCATCTGATTGAGTGCTTGTTCCGCTCAAACCTTTCAGGAAAAGTTTTTCTGCTTCGTCGTCACCGAGATCGTGAGCATAAGCAGAAACAACTCCATGATCAGTAGAAGTAGCGCCCATCTCTTTGAAAAACTTTCTTCGTTCTTCGAGCGCTTGAATTAAGCTTTTGTAAGTAGTGATTTCGTAGCCAACTATTTGCCCTAACTTTTCCACGTTGCTTTTCCAGGCAAAGTTTGATAAGTCAGTAATACCATCGGGACGAAAAGCCGGAACCACCTTTCCCTTCCAGCCGCTTTCTTTTATTTTTTTATGAGGTTCAAGTGTATCGAATGGCGCATCGGTTGTGGATAGGACTTCTATTCTGAATTTTTCGAATAATGTTCTGGGGAGAAATTCCGGCAAGTTTATTTTCTCATTCAGTTCATCATAAATTTTGAGAGCATTCTCACCGTTCAACTTTTCTTTTATGCCGAAAACAATGTTGAATTCATAATCGAGCCAAACGCCGCTTGGTGTACCGTTAAACAAATAATAATTCTCTGCAAAGAGTTTCCAAATTTTCTTCGGATCATTTTCAACCGGAGTACCATTTGCACTCGGAATTCCAAGCGATTCCAAAGAAACTCCTTTGGAATAGAGCATTCTAAAAATATAATGATCCGAAGTTAAAAAAAGTTGTGTCGGATTCGGGAACGGTTTGTTATCAACAAAAATCTGCGGATCTACATGTCCATGCGGGGAAATGATTGGCAAATTTTTGATCGTCGCGTAAATATCACGGGCAATATTTCTGATTGCCGGATTCGGATCGAAAAATCTATCTTCGTGTAAATTATAGAGAGCCATTAAAACCTCAAATCAATATTCTATTGTTAATGGGTTGTTTAATTCTTCAACAACTAATGCTAAATAGTTATCAAACTCTTCCTGGGTTTTAATTCCGCCCGATTCTTGTTCCCAGGCGGCGCAGAAATAGTATTCGAGTTTTCCTTTGTTCGGCTTAAGTTTTACGATTTGGCTAACAGCGTCTTCGGTTAACTCAATTAAATCTTTCTTCTTGAAGAGAATAGCAATTCCAAGTTTGTCTCCGGAAAGAGCTTGCTTTCCGTACAGTGCCAAATAACCCCATCCTTTTTTAGGATCGAGTTTGGTTAAATTCGTTCCGGCATATTTTGCTAATCCGGTTACTAAATTTTCCGGTTCTCCATCAATTGTAACTGCGTGTTTTGTTAATCTGCTTCCGGCTGTAATTGAAAATCTTGATTCGACATTATATTTTTTATAACCAACCAGCCAACCAAAATAGTTAGTTCGAATTTCGGATTTAACCGGACCGTTTTTGGAAACTTGGCAAAGTATGCTGTCCGTTTTGGAAATCATATTTACTTTGCTGTCTGTAAACATTCCGAGCGCACCAATGCCGAGAGATGTTCCAACTTTAAAAATATCCATTCCCCAATCTTGCATTGTGTGGTAAGAATCGTCATTGTTTCCAAGTGTATCTGTAACTCCTACTGTATTCAGCACAAGTGAATTTACTTTCTTGCCAAAAATGTCTGTAGCGTTTCTCCAATCTAAATAAAAACGGTAACCAACTTTTTCACTTTCCCAGCCCGGACCTTCATACTTAAAAAGTGCATCGTGGTCTGTATGGACTGCCGGCACTTTTACCTTATTAACATTTGTAAACTTTGTACCCCGGAATTTCTTTCCGTCATACTGAAGATTTTTCTTCATTGCGATTTCAGCATAAGTTCTTTCTGCAAAAGCTGATGGCTTCTTCCCGAGAGTGAATTTTAGTTCTTTAGTTTCGTTTGGTTTCATGTTAAGCAAGACAAGAATTTGAGCGCCCTTCGTTTTGTTCTTTTCGATTTGGAATGCCAGCTCAGTCTCCCCATCGAAAACAGAAAACAAATCCAAATTGAAATCAGTGTGTGCATTGATTATTTCCTTTGAGGAAATGCTTACAACTGCATCGGGTCTTTCCTTTGCTAAAGGATTCTTCACTTTAACCACAAATGACTTCTCTTGTGCAATGTTCGTTGAAGCTACAAGTAGAATTAATGCGAAAAATAATTTCAGTGTCTTCATAATGTTTATTTTATAATTGATTAAAAATTCAGATGGCGGCTAGAATTTCCGAGCTTGCCGCCACCTGCTCTTTTATAGGAGGCACTATAAAAAGAAACTTTCTAAACTAATTTTACTTCTTCCAAAGTCGGTATCATAAAATTGTAAATGGCAAAGGATATCAGATACATACTTCCCGCAATTATGAACAGTATTAAATAGCTTCCTGTAAGTTGTAAAATGAATCCGGCTGCCGTAGCAATTAACATTCCTCCTATTGCACCTGCCATTCCGCCAAAACCTACAACAGAGCCAATTGCTTTTCTAGGAAAAACGTCTGATGCAGTAGTAAATAAATTAGCCGACCAGCCTTGATGAGCAGCAGTAGCAAGGCTTAATAAAGCAACTGCAACCCACAGATTATCCGTCTGAGAAACAAATACAATCGGAGTAACAAGGATAGCGCAAATAAGCATAGCTGCTTTTCTTCCTTTGTTTACACCCCAACCACGTTTAATAAAGAAAGAAGAAAGCCATCCGCCGCCAACGCTTCCAACATCAGCCATTACATAAATGATAATTAGCGGGAGACCAATTTTATCCAGAGTGATATTGTAATTTTTATATAAGAACTTTGGAATCCAGTAAAGGTAAAACCACCAAACCGGATCTGTTAAAAATTTAGCAAGTGCAAAAGCCCAAACTTGTTTGTGTTTCATTAACGATAACCAAGGAATTGCCTCTTGGGGATCAGGCGGATCTGACTGAATGTATTCCAGTTCTTCTTTAGATAACCTTTTTTGTTTTTCCGGTTTTTCATAATAGATATTCCAAAAGATCAGCCAAACTAATCCAATTAAACCGGTGATGATAAATGCTTCCTGCCAGCCCCATGTTAACGCAATCCAGGGAACAGCTAATGGTGCAACTATAGCGCCTACATTTGAGCCGGCATTAAAAATACCGGTAGCAAAAGCTCTTTCTTTCTTGGGGAACCATTCTGCAACAGTTTTTACTGCCGCCGGAAAGTTGCCGGCTTCAAAAAGACCGAGAAAAAATCTTGCAATGGAAAAACCCATTACTGTAGAGGCAAGCGCGTGTCCGGCTGCTGCAAGGCTCCATCCGGTTAAAGATGCAGCATAACCTTTCTTTGTTCCAATTCTATCAACTAATCTACCAACTAGTAATAATCCTAATGCGTAAGCCGCTTGGAAAGCTAAGACGATTGAAGCATATTCCATTTCGTTCCAGCCAATTTCTTTTTCCAAAGTAGGCGCAAGAATTCCTATGATTTGGCGGTCCATATAATTAATCGTTGTAGCAAAAAAGAGTAAGGCAATTATTGTCCATCTGTATTTACCAACACGAACCTTATGTTCCATTTCTACTCCAATTGATAGATGATGATAAAGCGTGTTTTTCGTTTATTTAATCGTTTACTTTATCGGTGAAATAAAAATCTTAAAAAATAACTATTAAGTCAATGATTTCTAAAAATAAATCTCTGCTCAGATTTTACATCGTTGACATTAAAACTAAAAATTTCTTAAAAATATGCGGGTTTGCTATTTTAGGATTGGAGACCAAATGATTTCAGCAAAAAAAATACTTCTACCACTTTCCTTAGTATTAATTCTTGGGCACTTACTGTTACTATTTAATCCGGGGAAGCCAATAATTATTTATAGTATAGTTTGGATTGCGCTTTCAGTTCTCTATCTATCTTATTTCTTAGTATTGAATAAAGAGGGGCTAAACCACAGTTTAATTACGAAGTTAGTAACTGCTGCTGTTGTTATCCGTATTCTATTCTTATTTAGTCAGCCGGTTGGTTCCGATGATATCTATAGATATATGTGGGATGGGAAAACACAAGATGCCGGAATTAACCCATACTTGTACAAGCCGGTTGATGACAAACTAAATTTTCTCCACTCTGAAATTCTCCCTTCGAAAATGAATTTTAAGGAGATGAAAACAATTTACTTCCCTCTTAGCCAGTGGCTTTTTTACATTGGGTATAAACTAAGCGGTGAATCGGTTTGGGCTTATAAATTGTTGTTGCTGCTTTCGGAGTTAGTAACTCTATTCCTTTTATACAAGATTCTGGAAAAGCTAAGAATTGATAAAAAGTATTTACTGCTCTATGCCCTAGCACCGCTGCCTATCATTCAATTTGCACTGGATGCACACTTAGACGGGTTTGGACTCCCGCTCCTTCTCGCATTTGTTTATTTCTACTTAGGTAACAAAAAAATTCTCTCTGCCGTTTTTCTAGGTTTGTCATTCTCAATAAAGCCGGTTGGAGTTTTGATTCTGCCAATATTGTTTTTGCATGAAAAGAAAATCACTGACAAGTTGTTAATGGTATCAATTCCCTTCTTTGCTTTCGGCGTTCAATTCTTGCCATATATTTTCACATCAAACCCGTTCGAAGCGTTTATGATTTACACACGAAATTGGTTTTACAATGGTTTGGTTTTCAATCTGCTCAATTCTATCATACACAACAATCAAACTACTAGATTTTGGTGCAGCTTACTGCTAATTATTTCACTTGTTCCGGTTTATCTTAGCAAAAAGATTTTTATGGATAAGATTTACTTTGCGGTAATGCTGTTAATGATATTCTCCCCTGTTGTCCATCCCTGGTATATTACCTGGGTCTTAATTTTGGTGGTGATAACTCGTAAAGCGAGCGGAATTTATTTTGCAGCCGCAGCAAGCCTTACTTCTCTTACAGTTTTGAATTACCAATTGAATGGGGTTTGGAAAGATTACTTACTGGTACAAATTGTAGAATACGTACCTGTAATAGCACTGCTTGTTTATGAGTTTGTGAAATCAGAAAAAGAGAAACAGCTTCCGACAGTTAGTTAAGTTCGTCTAAACAAATCACTCCGTAATTTCTAATGCTTAATTTTTTAATTGCGTCCTTTGCAAAATATGGCGCAATAGAATCAGCGAAGTTTTCTATTTTATTTTTCGGGACGAATACTTGAATGGTTCCTGCGAATCCACCACCATGAATACGGCTGGCTCCGCCATATTTTTGCACTAGCTTTTCAACCAATGCTAATGCAATAGATACGCTTTGCTCATGTACATTCTTCGTACTATAAATGTTTTGCAGCCATTTGAAGGATGAATTTCCGGACTCATTCACTAGTTTAAGAAATTCCGCAAAATTATTTTTCTTAAGTGCAGAGACTTGGTTTACAACTCTTTCATTCTCAAAGACAAAATGATAAGCGCGAAGAAAAGCCCGGTCGCCAACTTTCTTTCTAATCTTCACTACATTTTTTAACAAATCTTCCTTGCTAACTTCTCTGCAAACATTTTTCCCTAGAAATTTAGCTACACTTTTCATTTCTGCTGGAACAGATGCATAATCATCCGTTAAATCAGCGTGAGAGCCGCCGGTATCTATTATTAATAATCCATAACCGGATTTGCCGAAATCAACTTTTAATTTTTCATGTTGTGGTTTCGCCGGATTCTCAAAATCAATTGTAATAATTCCGCCGGTAGCACAAGCCATCTGATCCATCAATCCGCAAGGCTTACCAAAGAAATTATTTTCTGCGAACTGCCCAATTATCGCTATTGTCTCAGCATCAACTTTGTTTTGGTTGAAAAGGTAACTAAGAATTTTTCCTATCAATACCTCAACCGATGCCGAAGAACTTAACCCGCTGCCAACTAAAACATTGCTTGTTATGTAAGCGTTAAATCCGCCGAATGATAATCCGCGATCATCAAATCCCTTTGCAATGCCGCGAATCAAAGAACTCGTCGTTCCTATTTCACTTTGTACGACAGATAAATCATTCAAATCAACAACGAATTGTTCTTTGAAAGCATCCGAAGACAAACTCACTTTCATATCGTCTGTTTTTGAGACCGCACAAATGGCATCAAGATTAATACTAGCGGCAATCACTCTGCCGTGGTTATGATCGGTGTGGTTCCCGCCAATTTCAGTTCTTCCGGGCGAGCTAAAAAATAATTCAGGTGAACTCATAAAATTTTTATTGAATAGCGATACGAGTTTTTCATACCGTTTCTTTTGAAATTCAACTTCATTCTTACCGTAAAGCTTTGCCAAAATTGAAGCGTTAAAAGTGCCGGAATTATTTGAGTTCATTTTCTTTCGTATTTGTTGTTAGTTCAATTCTTTAACTAATTGATGTGCTAAAATAAGAAAACCCCGACGAGTCGGGGCTTCTTAGAATAATTAATTCATTTTTTTCAAATCAACATACCAACTGCTGGATTGTTCCATCATCTCATTCAACCGCTTAATTAGCTTATGCGGATCCTCTAAGCTGCCATCTTGCAGCAATGCGGAATCCATAAGCTGCTCGGTAACTTTGAGAATAAATTCATCATTGCTGTCTGTCTTAAAAACCTTAACAAGATTTCTAACCAGTGCATGATCAGGATTAACTTCCAAAACTTTCTTTTCAACACCAACATCTTGCTTAGTCATCTTCAAAATCTTTTTCATCTGGGAAGACATACTGTCATCCTTAGAAACCAGACAAGCCGGGCTATCAACCAAACGTTTTGATTCAACGACATCTTCAACCCGATCATTCAAGATGCTTTTCATCTTCGAGAGCAAGCTGTAAAATTGTTTCTGATCATCTTTGGCAAGCGGTGCTACTTCATTTTTCTTTTCTTCCACATCCTTCAAGTCTTTTAGATTTTTCATATCAACATTATCTACAGACTTCAACTCAAAATCCTTGTACTTGCGGATTGACTGAATTACAAACTCATCAACCGGATCGTAGAGATAGAGAACTTCCAAACCTTTGTTCTTGAAAATTTCGATATGCGGATCAACTGCAAGCGCGTCTCTATTAGTTCCGCTGATGTAGTAAATTTCTTTCTGACCTTCTTTCATCCGGGAAGAATAATCTGCCAACGAAACAAGTTCCTTCTCATCTTTAGCCGAAGAAGAATTGAAACGAAGAAGCTCCATGTATTTTTCTTGGTTAACAAAATCCATGTAACCTAGTTTGAAAACCTTACCATGTTCTTTCCAGAACTCCGCATAAGCCGTTGCGTCGTTTTTAGCTTTGTCTATTAAATAACTAAGCACGTTCGAAGTAACACTCGAAGCGATTTTGGAGAACACAACATTCTCTTGCAAAGTCTCCCGGGAAATGTTAAGAGGCAAATCTTCCGAATCTACGACACCCTTTACAAAGCTTAAATATTCCGGCAGCAAATCTTTGTTCTTATGCTGAATGAGTACGCGGCGGACATATAAATCCAAGCCATAATTTTCTCTATCGTAGAAAAACATTTCGCCGGACTTCTTTGGAATGAACAAAAGAGCATTAAACTGAATCGGCGCATCAACAGCCTTGTGGATTACATCCATCGGTTCTTCGGAATCATAGCTCAAGAATTTATAGAACTCATCGTACTGTTCTTTCTTAACAGAGCTTTTCGGCTCGCGCCAGATTGCATTAACAGTATTAACTTTTTCCTTATCAAGTATGATAGGAAAAGTTATGAAGTTGGAATGCTTCTTAATTGTGCTCTCAAGTTTCCATTTCTGAACAAACTCCCCGGCATCATCTTTGAGATGAATTTCAACTGTTGTTCCTCGGGTTGTCTTCCCGTTCAACTCGGTAATTTCATAATCACCAAGACCATCACTCTTCCATTCAATTGCAGGCTCATCAACTTTGAATGATTTGGTTTTGATTACTACTTCTTTTGCAACCATAAAAACCGAGTAGAACCCAACGCCGAATCTCCCAATAATGTTACTTGGATCGCCTTTTGCTTCCGCAATTAATTTTGCAAATTCTTCCGTGCCCGATTTTGCAATTGTGCCGATGTTTGCAATTATTTCATCGCGGCTCATTCCAATTCCGGTATCGGCAATAGTTAATACTTTAGCCTTTTCATCAAAAGTAATTTTGATTTCCAGCGGCAAATCTTTATCGGCTACCGCAGTTCCGCGTGTGGATTCAAAGCGCACCTTATCAAGTGCGTCTGAGGCGTTCGAAATCAATTCACGCAAAAAGATTTCCCGGCTGGTGTAAAGTGAGTGGACAAGAATATCCAACAGTTTCTTCACTTCTGCTTTGAATTCATATTTTTTTGTATCGCTCATTTATCCTCCAAATAAATTTTTAATGTATATCAGATGATAATTATTCTATCGGGTTGCAAAAATATTTATTCCGAAGTTATTCTTCAAATTTAGTTTCATTATGTAAGTAGTGCGGGGGACTAATTCAGTACAAAAAAAAGCTTGAATCGCAGTTTCATAACAATCTCTGTTTGTTTGCAATTCAAACTTAGTGAGAAAACTTATTCTATATATCGAATTTCCCGGAGGCTAACTATTTCTTTGTCTCTTCAGATTCATCGCCTTTCAGGCCCTTCTTGAAAGAACGGACTCCTTCGCCAATACCCTTAGCGAGTTCCGGTATTTTCTTTCCACCAAACAATAAAATCACGATAAGTAGAATTATCAGTATTTCGGTCATTCCAAAGTTGCCCATCTCAATTCCTTTCTATTTTGCCTTATCAAAGATACAGGTCTTATAACTTTGTTACATAGTTTTAGTTTCTGCCGGTATAGATATTTTGTTCAAATCCCGGAATTGCACCCGGCGAAAACCGTAATATCTCCGGTATTAGTTTCTGCGCTTCTTCAATTTTGCCTTGCGAGAAGTAAATATTTTTCAGATAGATTCTTGCAATAGCATTTGTAGAATCCGCTTCGGCGGCATCGCGCAAATACTTTTCTGCAATGATATAATTCCCGGCGTGGTAGAAAGTCATTCCTTTCAACGTTTTCACTTCCGGTATTCTAACGCTGCATTTCAGAAACACAGCATCAAGCTCGTTATTGATTTTCCTAATTAGACTTTTATCGCCCGATTTAATCATACCCAGGAATAGATTGTTAGCTTCTATATAATGTTTTACAAAACCGCTTCCGCAATCGGCGGAATCTGAGCGGACATTTTCCAACCGGGTAAATACCGGCAACAGCTGGTTAAGTTCTTTTGAATAGAACAACTGCATGTAATAGTTTTTTCTAAATTCCTCTTGAACATAAATTGCACACTCTGCAAACGCGCTTGGCTTTGCACCGGCTGGAAAGATTATATAATCCGGTTTCTCGCTTAAAACGTAACCGGCATTGTAATGGCGTTCCTTCCAAATCACGGGAAGCTCATCATCAATCCCTTCTACTTCTATTGGATTGTGAGCAACGTATTCATCGGTTAAACCAACAAGATCAATTACACGCGCGCCGGAATAAAAAGAAAACGCGCCGATAGTTGACATCGCTACACTAGTAGTCTTGATCTTGTTCTTACTCTTAATCTTGATCTTATCTTTCCGTACAGTGTTCAATAACTCGGCATAAATTTTCATCTTAGTAACAAGCCCGGTTTCGTAAGCGCGTTTCTCCATCATAACAGGCAAGTTGTGTTGGTAGTTTATAACGGAATAGGCTAACAGAATAATCACCAAACTATACTTCGCAATTAAGTTCACCTTTCCTTTAAGGAATTCTTCAATCAGTTCTGTGGTTGAATTAATAAACAAAATGAACAGCATCGGCATTATAGTTAAGAAGAACCGGTTCACCGGCAGAACATCCCCCCCGATTACAATTATTGTGATTGTATAAACCAGCGCAAAACCGATAAGTATATTTTCTTTAGCGTTGGTCCTAGAGCGCATGAGCTGAATTAAAACCGGGACGTAAAAGAGACCGAACAAAAGATACTCTTCTAAGAAATTGATGTAGTAATTCCAGCCGCGCGTAAGGAACTGGGTTGTAAACTCTGTCTTTGCGTAAAATGTATTTGGGAATGGATAGCCGTAATAGAGCAATCTGAAAATGATGTAAGCAATTACCGGTACAGCATAAATTATAAGAGATTTTTTAATCGAAGAATCGAAACTTAATTTGATTTTTTTGCTAAGCTTGAATTCTTCTGCCGAGAAAAAATTTTTAATAAGTTTGAAACTCATCAACAAAATAAAGAAGAACATTCCTTCCGGACGGAGAAACGAGTTTAGCACAGAAACTATTACAAAGGCATTCCGCTTGCCTTGCTCTTCATAATCTATAAAGTAATAAACGCTTAGCAGCGTTAGAGAAACAAACAATGGCGTTTCCATTCCGCTTACAGACCAGTAAATAAATGGAGTTGTAAAGAGAACCATTGCCGGTGCGGACAGAGCCAACAATGATGAAATAATTGAGCCGGAATAATTCTTAGCGATTATTTTTTTTGCAAGAAGATAAGTTGAAACTAATAGCAGCACTCCGAATAATGTTGAGAGAACCTGCGCGACTAAAGGAAGATTAAGATTAAGAGCATGAGCAAGAAATGAAACCGCAGAAAGCAGCAGCACCCAGAGAAAATTTGTGTAGCCTTCTACCCTTTCCCCTATATTAAATACCAAACCGTTTCCATCAACAAAATTTTGAACATAGCGAAGTGATGTAAACGCATCATCTTGTATAAATTTTGCTTCCGATGCGAGTTTGTAATACCAGACGGCTAACAACAGAAATCCTACTACGGTTAGCCATGTGCTAAAATTCTTTTTCCCGAAGACACTATACATGAATGCCAATAATGTTGAGGCAAATATAGGGAACTGCGATAAAGTATTTAGTACTGAGTATTGAGCACTAAGAATTTAGTATTGAGTATTGAGTACTAAGTATTGAGATTATAGAATATAATCTGGAATTGAGAATTGCGGTTTGGATTTGTTGCTGGAAGCTTGATACAGGATGCTGGATTCTTGATAGAGAGTAGAAAGTTGAAATTTGTGAGTCGAAAAGTTGAAGCTGCGTTTTACATTTTATTGATATGCTGAACTCTGAAAACTTAAGTTCTCAATCCGCTATACTGAAGACTGACATGCTCTAAATTATTCCTTGATATTAAAAACTTCAATAAGTAAGTTGCAAACGACAACGGGGTTCCATTCTAAGCTTCTTCCGGGGGAACCGAGAAACTGCAACATTTACGAATTACGATTTAGGAAGTATGAATTACAGATTATGAATTACGAAGCGACAAAAACGAATTCAAACAAAATTAAGCTGTTAGATCAAGTGCGCATAACTTTGCGTACAAATCATTACTCTTCAAAAACGGAAGAGAGTTATACCAGCTGGATAAAACAGTTTATTCTATTCAACGGCAAAAAACATCCTCTCGAATTAGGACCAGAAGAAATTCAAAAGTTTATAAATTTTTTAGCAACAGAAAAACATGTGTCCGCGTCAACGCAGAACCAAGCATTGCAAGGAGTACTATATCTTTATAAAATCTTTTGAAAAAAGAAATTGGTTGGATTGAAAACATTAAACACGCAACAAGAGTTAAGCATCTGCCTGTAGTATTTTCTAAACGAGAGACAATGAAAATATTTGAACATTTTGAAGGCATTCCAAAATTAGTAGTTTCCCTATTATACGGAAGCGGGCTGCGGTTATCCGAATGCTTGAATCTAAGGATTAAGGATATTGATTTTGATTACAAACAAATAATGGTGCGTGATGGTAAAGGAGAGAAAGACAGGCATTCTGTTCTACCGACTACAATTATACCCGAATTGAAAAGGCACTTGAATGAAGTATATAAACGACACAAAAAAGATTCAGCTAATGGAAAAGGAGAAACAGTTCTCCCTTATGCGCTAAAAAGAAAATATCCAAATGCCGGTAAGGAGTTTGGCTGGCAATTTGTTTTTCCAGCGGATAAATTTATTAAGGAAAAAGAAAGCAGCTTAATTTTCCGTTTCCATATTCACGAGAGTACTATTCAAAGAGCGGTTAAAGAAGCTATTCGAAAAGCGGGAGTTAATAAGCCTGGCAGTCCGCATACTTTTAGGCATTCATTTGCTACTCACCTATTGGGAAATGGCGCTGATATAAGGACAATACAAGAATTACTTGGTCATAACTCGGTTAAAACGACAATGATTTATACCCATGTATTAAATAGAGGACTTGGTGTAAAGAGTCCGTTAGATTGAAACAGTTATGGATGATATATATGCATAACCTATTTCTAAAAGCTTAGAAATTATGTTGTAATATGACTATTTGGAACATATATATGCAGCACCGTGCATATATATGTTCTTTAACTAACAAACCGGTGCAGCATAAGTAATAGTTATACGCTGAGGTATTTATGGAAATAATAGTTAAACTAATTGAATCATTGGCTTGGCCGGTAACTGTCTTAATTATAGTTTTTATTTTTCGTAAAGAATTGACTAAAGTTGTATCAAGGTTGTCAAATTTGAAGTATAAAGATTTTGAAGCTCAGTTTAATAATGATTTAGCAAATATTGAAAAGAAGACTTCTCAACTTTCTATAAAATCAAGCGGTTCTCTTAAAATATCTGGTAGTGCTGAAATAGTATTTAATTCTAACTATGATAGATTATTAGAAATTGCAAAACTGTCTCCACGCGCCGCTATAATGTCTGCCTGGTTTGAAGTAGAAAACGCCATATATTCATTAAATAAAGAAACTGTTAACCAACAAGCACCTTCATTCAAGCAATCACAAATTATATCTGAGTTAGTTAATAAAAATGTATTGGCAGAAACTGTTATTGATATTTTTAGAGATTTAAAACAATTGAGAAATCAAGCAGTTCATTATCCTGAATTTGCCCTGACACAGAAAGAAGCAGAAAAGTATATTGATTTGGCATTAAAATTATCTTCTGAATTACTGAGAGTGAAAAATCAAGTGAAATAAATCATTCAAAGAGGTTTATAAATGACTGACGAAATTGAAAAAGCTGACGCTGAAGAATTACCACAGAATATTTCTAAACAAATTACGCTTACTGATTTGATGCAACTTGCGCACCCATTAATAGATACTTATACAAAATCACAAGTAGAACAAAAGAAACAAGAATATGAATATGATTTAAAGGCACTACAAATACAGTCTCGTCAAAACATTGTTCTAATAATATGTCTCTTCTTTGTATTATTTATTGTTCTCATTATATCTGGTTATTTATATTTTCAAAACAGAGATGTATCTGCAACCAATTTAATTCAGATTGTAATTGCAATCGGCGGTGCTGCTTTTGGAGGTTATGGTTGGGCTAGAAGCAAACATTCAAAGAATAAAAAAGATGAATGAAGCGTATAACCAGTTTTCCAAGCCGACCGCTTTAAACGTTGCGGCATTTGTGCGGTTATAAAGTTACGTTGTAAAAGTATGTTGCTATTTGAGTGTGGTGAACAAAACTAAATTATAAATAATTATTGGCGTTGTTTTCCAAAGTTGCATTGCTATGTTGGGCGGCGGCTTAAAAACAACGTCGTTAGCCACTTAATCATATATGGAAGATTCTGTAAGATTTTTATTAAATAAGAATGGAAAAGTAGTGGTATCCAAGTTACTTGATTGGGGAATGATTTATTTTCTATTGCTTATGGTATTTATACAAGTATACGATTGGATTGGTAGTGGTGCGTGGAGTTCAAATAATATTGCGAATCCTTATTTTCAATATTACCAGAATTATGGAATAAAAATAATTTGTTTAACCGCATTTATTCTAAATTGTCTACTAATAACGCAAATATATTATCATATAAAAAATATTTCCTTAAAAAGAACGAACGCTCTCATTAATACAATTTTATTTATTTCTACTTTCTTAATATGGTTTGAGCTATGGTATGGTTCTACTTTCTATTATGGAGAAGTTAGAGATAAACAAGGATTACCATTTGGAGTTAATAACTTTGGAATTATTGGGAGTATTTTATTTCTCACTTACTGGATTTCTAGAATTAATTTTAGAACAGAGAATAAAAATAAAATAATTATTAATTCTATTTTTGTTGTTACAATAATAGTTTTACATATCCTTCTTATTAATTATTTAGAGGGTTCTTGGCAATTATGGCAATCGTAAAATATCAAATCGTGGCTAACCAGCGGCTCAAGCTGACTGCGTGCCTCCGTCCGGCATTTTGGTGTAATTAAGGTTGTTTGTATCCGTTAGGTTCTTGTTCTAAGTAGTTACGCATGAAAATTAATTTAAAACAATTGGCATTTGTGGGCTAAGTGAAATTGCTGTTCTGGGCAGCAGCTTAGCCGCAGGGTCGTTAGCCAGTATTATAAATATTATCAACAAATGTATTATGATAAATAAAACATTATTTCTAACAATTATTATGATCTCATTTATTGGCTGTTCCAATCAAATGGACAAACGTTTTGACAAAACAAAAGATGGCAAACCAACCTTGAGCAGTTTGATAATCTTTTCGACTTTTAATGATTTGCCTCTTGGAAAAACATCGCAAAATGTTCTAATAAATTATAGACGTCATTTGATTAAATATTCATTCCCGAATCCAGATAGTTTAGTGCCAAATCCAGAGATCGTTAGCCAGCTGTTAGGTAAAAAAGTTACTAGAGTTAATATAACGAGAACAGAATGGCCTTATATCTATCTAAATTTTCTTTCTGATACATGTGTAAGTGTTTTTATTCGCGATACAACAAAGAGTGAAAATCATCTTAAAGCCTGCATAGATATTATTACTAATGAGTTTGGTAATCCGACATATGATAATATAAACCCAGCAAGTAAAAGTGTAGTAAAAGGTACCGACCATTATACATGGAAAAAATCATCTATTTATGTTGAGTTAGTTCGTTGGCGCTGGGAAAATGATTTTTTTATTGATTTTCATAATGAGAAATTAAGGCAATATAATAATCTAGTTAGCTCTGTTACACCACTGCAACCATTATAAAATTCTGGCTAACCCGCGTCTCAAGCGGTACGCTGTAGTCGGTCATGGTATTTGCAGCTTTTGTTGACTTGGTTTTTGTTCGGCATTTGTGCAAGTGAAATAAATAATCAATAAATCATGTTGTTGGTAGCGGACACTTCGTGGCGTCCGCTTAAACGCAACGTCGTTATACGTTCAATAGGTCTTGTAAAAATTATGAAATATAGATTATCACTAATATGGTTTTTATTCTCTGTTTATATTTATGCTCAAAAAATTGAGCTAATTAACCCAAATGGAAATGAAGTTTTCACCTCTTCAACCAATCAATCTATTTACATAAAAAAAATCTCTTTTAGATACTTTGATGTTTTTTTTAGTGAAAATAATGCTAAAGATTGGCAGTTATTATTAAGAGATAAAGTTGCGGGAGATTACTTTAGTTACTCAGCATTAGCATGGCAAGTTCCAAATGTTAAATCAGATAGTTGTCTAATCAAAGTAGTTGATTCATCCGATTCATTAAATTATGATGTTAGTGATAAAATATTTTCTGTTGTTTCTGGTGCCATGAAAAATGAATTTAATTTTCCATTACAAGTAGGAAATGCATGGTTTTTTGTTTATGAAGGTGATTTATATAATCAACCCAATCCAAAGATATTGACGATTCTAAAAGTTACAAAAGATACTTTAATGAATGATGGAAATCGTTATGCTGTAATTGAGAGATATGATAGCACTTATGAAAATAAATGGGAAAAATATAAAGGTAATTACAAATTACTTCGAGTAGAAGGGTCAAAAGTTTATGAATATCCGAATAAGCTTCTTTTCGATTGCAATTGGACTGCGTTAGATACTAGACCTGGAGGATTATTTTCTTTTCATTCAAAATATGTCCCATTGTTCGGCTATTTTAATATTACTTATTATTTGATGACATTTACTGAAGAATGGACATCATATATGGATGGAATAGGATTTTATGAATTATATATTCTTCATTGGCATGATTACCAAAGGACAAGTAGAACATTAGTTGGATGTTTATTAAATGGGAAAAACTATGGTAATACAATTACTGATATCAAAAAAGAGTTAGGAGAATTGCCAAAAGAATTCAAATTATTGCAAAACTATCCTAATCCATTTAATCCTTCAACTATAATTAGATATTATCTTCAAAGTAGCGGCGATGTAACTCTTAAGTTATATAACATACTAGGAAAAGAATTATTCACTTTAGTCAATAAATATCAAACTTCTGGTGAATATGAAGTAGAACTAAATATGAAGTATTATTCAAGTGGGATTTATTTCTACACTCTGAGTTGTAATAATTATATAAAAACTAAAAAATTATTATTGTTGAGATAAAACGTATAACAAGTTTTACAAGCCGACAGCTTTAAACTGTTGGGCATTTGTGTAATTATATAGTTGCGTTGTAAAAGTTAGTTGCTCTTTAAAGTTGGTTGCAATAAGAAAGTTTTAATAAAATTATTGGCGTTCGTTTTTCAAAGCAGCTTTGTTTTGTTGGGCTGCGGCTTAAAAACAACGCCGTTATACGCAATAATAAGAGATATTATGAAGACAAAAACATTAATGGTATTCATTCTTTTTTATTCATCACAAATATTTTCGCAAAATTCGGATTGGAATATTCTCCAGCCGTCCAATATTGGTGTATTTAAGAATATTCAAGTCAAAAATGAAATGAATATGTATTTATTGACAGATTTGGGATTATATAAATCTGTAGATAAAGGATATAACTGGATCGAATTGATACGAGGAGACATTGAAACATTCTCGTTATATAATGATAATGAAATTATAATATCAAAAAATTATGATCAAGGAAATTGTTCAATTTTACTTTTAAAAGAAGATGTGAATACATTAATAAAAGAAAATGAACATTTCATAAGTAAAGAAAACAATAGTAGTGTGGTTATAAGCAAATATTTTATAAACAAAGGGGATATTTATGCTGTAGCAGATTACCGTTTTGAACCTTTTATGTCAAAATATGGTAACCTATTTTCTAACATTCTATTTAAGACCAATGGGGATACCTTATGGCAAAAAATTAATTATCCTGGGTATTATATATATAGTTTATCTATTAAAAATAAAGATACACTGATAGTGGCTAATAACGGCTCAACTTCTAGTAATAAAACAATGGGCTGGACTCAAAGAATAGAATATAGTTATAATAATGGCGCAATCTGGTCTGTTTATGGAGGTGTATATTTGAATAGTAACACTAACCTAACAACAATTAGCTCATTGATAATTTCCCAAAGTGACGCCATAATTTATGGTCAATACAATTTGCACTCATATGACGCGACTAGAGGGCTATTCCGGTTAGACGATTTCATGGATACAAACCATAATGGAAAGTGGGATAATTATCTAATTGGAATACCAATTATTAAACTTTTTTCGCATAGTTCTTCTTCAAATCTTTACGCATTAACTCCAGATAGTTTGTTTGTTTCAAAAACTGATGGAAAGTCATGGTATAATAGAAACAATAGCCAAATATTTTCTAATAATTTAGATTTTACTGTCGATAAGGATGGTATCGTTTATGTAATATCGTCGAATAAGATTTACAAAAGTAAAAATGATTTGACTATAGTTGAAAAAGACAATATTCATTTATCAAACGAATATATATTACTTCAAAATTATCCAAATCCATTTAATCCTCAAACCACCATCGAGTATTCTATTGCCAAAGCTGGAAATGTAAAAATACTATTATATGATATGTTAGGTAAAGAACTCCGAGTCTTAGCGGACGAGTTTAAGAATGTGGGTCATCATAAGATTGTATTTGATGGATCAAATTATTCAAGTGGAATCTATTTTTATAAAATACAAACAAGCAATTATTCTCAAACAAAGAAATTATCGTTAATAAAATAAGCGTATAACCTCTTTAATAAGTAAAAAGTCAAGAGGATAAAATAATTCCTGACCAATCCGTAAAGTACGGATAGTAAGAAAGAGTTCTTTGAAA
>MHAZ01000009.1 GCA_001803165.1 Stygiobacter sp. RIFOXYC2_FULL_38_25
TTATTGGTTCGCATCTTCTTCTCTCGTTCGTTTACTCTCTTACAACGCTTTTCATTAAAAAGTTTTTAAATCCTCAATAATATTTCAGAGGTTTCTATTTGATATTAATAAATATTTATGAGGCAGAATAATATGGACAGTCTTAACAATTTTGTTTGGGATTGTTTTATCAAATCATTCGAAAGTAAAGATACCCTAATAGAAGCTACAAGTGGGTTTTCTATGCAGGAAAAAAAAACTTTTGCTCGTTGTTTTTTTGAGAATATAGTTTTGTGGGAAAATATTTACAATAATAGAGTTAATTATCTTTTAAAAAATGTAAAATTGATAAAAAAAAATTCTTCGATTGACATTGACAAAATTGAATTTCATCATAAATACGGGTGGATAATTTTTGGAGGCTGTTTAAAAGCTTATCTCGGAAAATCATCAATATATGAAGGAGTGAAGTTAGGTGTTGGTAATCGTACATATTTTTCTGGGCATAGTACAATTAGAGGTAGTGGATATTTTAAGGTTGGATCATTTTGCTCTATTGGCTTTGGTTTATATGTAAACATTGCTAACGAGAATCAACCAATTAATTATCCTGCGAGTATAGGATTATTTAATGAGTCTAGAATGAAAGAAGATAATTTTGTATTACCATTTTCTAAGGTAAAAGAAGTAAAGGAAGCCCAAAATACAGTTAACATTCAGAATGATGTATGGATAGGGAGAAATGTTAGCATCTTTCATAATTTATCCATTGGTAATGGTTGTGCTATAGGAGCAAATTCTCTTGTTACAAAAAATTGTGAACCTTTTGGAATTTATGCTGGTATCCCCGCTAAACTAATTCGTTACAGATTTTCTAAGCGTATTATAGAACAACTTTTAGATATTAATTGGTGGAGTTGGACAGATGAAAAAATTCACAAAAACCAATTATTTTTTAACACTGATTTATCCTCGTTTGATGGAATAGTTAATGATCTCATAGAAGAGTAAATTCTCAAAAAAAAAAGAAATAAAATGAAAAAGACTACATTACTTAAAAAACTAATATCATCAAGTACAACTGAATTCATTCTTGAAGCACATAATGGTCTATCTGCTAAAATTGTTGAAGAAGCAGGATTCATGGGAATTTGGGCTAGTGGTTTAAGCATATCAGCTGCAATGGGTGTTCGAGATAATAACGAAGCCAGTTGGACTCAGGTACTAGAAGTTTGTGAATTTATGTCTGATAATACCAATATACCTATTTTATTAGATGGAGATACAGGATTCGGAAATTTTAATAATATGAGAAGACTCGTAAAAAAACTCGAACAGAGAAACATCGCGGGTGTTTGCATTGAAGATAAATTATTTCCCAAAACAAATTCATTCATTTCTGGTGAGATGCAGCCATTGGCGGATGTCGGTGAATTCTGCGGTAAAATAAAAGCGGCTAAAGATACTCAATCGGACAGCGATTTTATCGTAGTTGCGAGAACCGAAGCGTTTATAGCCGGATGGGGTTTGCAGGAAGCTTTAAGGCGCGCTGAATATTATAAGGAAGCAGGCGCCGACGCAATACTTGTGCACAGCAAAAAAAGCAATTCATCCGATATCGAATCGTTCATAAAGGAATGGAATAACAAACATCCTATTGTCATCGTTCCAACTAAATATTATTCTACCCCAACTGAATTATTTTCCCAACTGGGTATAAGCCTTGTTATATGGGCAAATCATCTTATGCGTTCTTCAATAACTTCAATGCAGAAGAATGCAAAGAGAATCTATGAAAATAAGAACATTTCATGCATTCAAGATAACATTTGTTCTGTAGCTGAAATATTTAGACTGCAGGGCGCCGAAGAACTGAAAATTGCTGAAGAAAAATATTTGCCGTCTTCTGGGAAAAAAGTTAATGCCGTGATTCTCGCAGCCAGTCAGGGAGACCTTGGCGATTTGACTAAAGATATTCCGAAAACTTTGGTCAAAATCAAGGACGATAAATCAATCTTAAGTATGCAGATCGAATCTTATAATAAGGTTGGGATTAAAGATATATCGGTTGTCAGCGGATTCGCTAAAGAGAAAATTAATTTTGTTAATATCAATTCAATTGATAACGAAATCTATGCTGAAACAAACGAATTATATTCGTTATATCTCGCTAAAGAGAAATTTATGGATAACACCATAATAAGTTTCGGTGATATAATATTTAAAGAATATATTCTTAACGATTTGCTTAACGATAATAGCGATATTTCAATTGTAGTCGATGCCGATTACAAGAAAATGGGAGATAATATTGATTATATTAAAGCCGATAAGGACTATAGCCAGTTCATATGGTCAGATCCCGTTTCATTGATCGAAATGACAAATGAATTAAAGGAAAATGAAATTAAGGGTGAATTTATTGGATTATGGAAGATGAATTCTCATGGTGCTACGCAAGTTATTAAAGCCTTGGATGTATTAAGCATTAGCAAAGATTTTAAAAAACTAACGTTGTGTGATCTATTTAATGAAGTAGTGAAGAATTCAAACATAAATGTGAAATATATAAAAGGTTCTTGGCTCGATATCGATTCAATATACGATCTTCATAGGTCAGGTGAAATCAAATGATAGATGCTTACATATTCGGAAATGAATTAAAATCATTGGGATACAAATTTTATGCCGGTGTCCCATGTTCTTTTTTGAAAAGTCTCATTAATTATGCAATAAACGATTGCAGATATATTAATGCCACCAACGAGGGAGACGCAATCAGTATCGCCGCCGGCTGCTATTTAACCGGGAACAAAGCCGTGGTATTGATGCAGAATTCCGGTCTCACAAACGCTGTTTCACCGTTAACATCGTTATTGTATACATTCAAAATCCCAGTGCTTGGATTTGTTTCGTTGAGAGGTGAACTGGGAGTTCATGATGAACCTCAGCATGAACTTATGGGGCAAATTACCACGGATATGTTGACGCTTATGGAAGTTGACTGGGAATACCTAAGTGATGATATTAATTCTGCAAGGGAACAATTAAAAAAAGCGGATCGAATATTAGACGGATCAAAACCTTTCTTTTTCGTTGTTAAGAAAAATACATTTGCTGAAATAGCTCTTAAAAAGAAAGAAGAAGTTTTCTCCTTTTCAAAAAAAGTAATTACTAAAACAAATAAAGATCAAATACCACAAAGGTTTGATACGCTGAAAATTATTAGTCGACATAAAGATATTGATACTGCTTTGTTTGCCACAACGGGTAAAACCGGCCGCGAACTTTACGATATAGAAGATACCGGACATAATCTTTATATGGTAGGTTCGATGGGTTGTATCGGATCCCTGGGTTTGGGTACGGCTCTAAATGCGCCGTCAAAAAATATTATTGTAATCGATGGAGACGGCTCACTTCTTATGAGGTCAGGCAGCCTGGCTACAATAGCAAAATTCCAACCAGATAATTATCTACATATTCTGCTTGATAACAATACATACGATTCTACCGGCGGGCAGGAAACAGTAGCTTCTAATGTTGACTTTGTCAGTCTTGCTCAATCCAACGGATTTAATACGTCTATTTATTGTCATAACCTCGACGAGTTGGATTCTTATATCGGTGAGTGGAAAAAGAAAAAAGGACTTTGTTTCATGTATTTAAGGATAAGCAAAGGATCGAAAAAAGATTTGGGCAGACCCAGTATTAAACCCTATCAAGTTAAAGACCGGATAATGAAATTTTTGTCAGTCAATCCAAATACTGCAAAATATTAATGGATCGAAACCATCAAATTGAACTGGCTGTAATTCTCGCGGGAGGTATGGGTACACGTATGCTGAATAAATTCGGAGATATTCCGAAAGGATTTATTAAAATAGATGATATAGAACTTATTGACTATTCCTATAATATTTTGATAAAATACGGCATAAGAAAAATTCTAATTGGGACTGGTTATAATTCTTTTTTATATGAAGAATTTTCAATCGATAAAAATATAACGTGTATTAAAAATTCGAACTTCGATAAAACAAGCAGTTTTTATACCCTCTACAATATGAAAAATTACATAATGGAAGATTTTTTGTTGTTGGAATCTGATATTCTTTATGAGGAAAAAGCTGTTGCACATCTTTTAAGTTCTCAAAATAAAGATGCTGTTTTAGTTTCAGGAAAAACATATTCGGATGATGAAGTGTTTGTACAAGTCGATGGTTCCAATTATTTGGATTATCTTTCGAAAGATGAAAATCAATTGGTTGATATTTATGGTGAACTTGTCGGTATTTCTAAGATATCATATCAAACATTCACCGTGCTATGTGATTGGGCTGAAAAAAACGTTGATGATGCAAATAAAATAGATTACGAAGTCGCACTGGTCAAAATAAGGGATCAGCGTAAAATTCCTATAGAAAAAATAGAAAACCTTATCTGGTGTGAGATCGATGACGAAAACCATTTTAATAAAGCTGTAAATGAAATTTATCCCCAAATCAAATCAAAGAGAAATGGATATTAAGCCCGAAAGAAAAATATTATTAAACCCCGGACCTGCAACAACGTCCGATGCTGTTAAGTATGCACAGATTGTTCCCGATATTTGTCCAAGGGAAAATGATTTTAGTGAAATAGTAGAAAAAATTAGAACAGATTTAAAAAAAATAATAAATGCGAACAAATATTATACTACAGTTTTGTTCGGTGGATCAGGTACTGCGGCTATGGAAGCGGTTTTAAGTTCAGTCGTTTCACCAAATAAAAAAGTATTGATTCTGATAAATGGTGCATACGGTGAAAGGTTCAAGAAAATTGCAGAAACACATTTATTAGATCATATTTGTCTGAAATCAGAATGGGGTCAACCACTAAATTTTTTAGAAGCAGAAAATATTCTGAAATCAGAAAATGATATTGGATATATTGTCATGGTTCATCATGAAACCTCAACTGGAATATTAAATCCCATAGAAAAATTTTCCCAAATTGCACAAAAATATATGAAGGTATCCATATTAGATGCAATTTCAAGTTTCGCTGCTATCCCGATAAATGTTCAAAAGACACCTATAGATTATCTAATCTCAACATCGAATAAATGTATTCAAGGGATGGCAGGAATTAGTTTTGTTTTTTGTCTAAAAGATAAACTTGATTTATTAAAATCTACTTCTCCAAGGACAGTATATCTTAATTTGTATGAACAATACAGTAGTCTTGAACAATCTGGTCAATTTCAATTCACACCGCCTGTCCAAACAATATATGCTTTAAAGCAAGCTATTTCGGAATTTTTTAATGAGGGGGCTGATTGCAGATTTCAAAGGTATAAGGAAAATTATAAGATTCTGAAGGATGGTTTATTGAAACTTGGATTTCGTGTTTTTGTTACAGAAGCGGATGAGTCAAATATACTTATTACTGTATTGGAGCCAAAAGATGATAGTTATAATTTTAAGAAAATGCACGATGCTTTATTTTATGCTGGATTTACAATTTATCCAGGCAAGGTTTCTAATTTAAAAACATTTCGGCTAGCTGTAATGGGAGATTTGAAAAAAGCAGACATTGAATGTTTTTTACTTCATCTCAAAAAAATAATTCAAGAAATGAAAATAAAATTGATATACGATTAGAAAATGGAAAAAAATATTAATATTTGTTGGTTTGCACGAAGCGGAGATCTTGATTTCTTTGCGAAAATTGCTTCACATTTAGAATCATTAAATAGTGAAGTTAAATCCTACTTTGTATGTGATACGAATGGGGAGAAGAGAAAATTGAAAGATGAATATAATGTTAATTCTATGGTCCTAAGTGAATATATTCAAAATTTCGATCGTACGAATAAAGTTAGCTGTGGAGATTTGAATGAGTATATGAAGAAATATCAGTTATTGCCTTTTCGTAAACTTGTTTGGAGTGAGATGTTTATGAAGAAGTATAATGACGAAAAGTTAATACAATATTTAGTGGGACTAATTAGTTTTTGGGAAAAAGTAATAAATGATAATAATATACATTATGTTATTTCGGAAATACCATCAATACTTCCAAATAACGTCTTATGGCTTGTTTGTAAAAAATTTAATGTAGAGTTCATTGGATTTTCAATTGCCGGAATAAATGAAAAAACCTTAATCTCAGACAATTTTAATGGTAATTTACTTGGCTTGAAAGAGTTATTTTATTCTGTCAAGGTAAGCATAGATTCTGTCAATTATAAAAAGGCAGTTGATTATTATGAAAGAATGAAGCGAAATCCCCTAAAGCCAAAATATTATAATTTAGATCATCACACAGGTAAAATATTGAAAGTGGAAAAGGGAGCAATATTTCAGAGACCGCCTAAGCTTAAACCACTTATTGGAGAAATAATTAGGGCATTTAGACGCACTGATGATATCACTAAAACGTGGTATTACATTGACCCCGAGTTGATGGTCCTTAAAACTTGGTTGATGGCTAAAATAAGAATGTTTATTCATAATCGAGTTAATATATTTGAGAATAATGTTATTGTTAGAAAAGAAAAATACTTTTTATATACTCTTAATATGATTGGTGAATGGTCACAATATTCATTTGCTAGTTTACAATTGGCATACCCCTTAGATACTATTAGATATATAGCATCTGCATTACCTTTAGGGACAAAACTCTATGTGAAGGAACATATTGCCTGGTTTCCTCAGCGTTCATTTTCTTTCTATTCAGAATTAAAAAGTATACAAAATGTTGTGCTTGTTGATAGAAGGGAAAATATTTTTGATTTGATAAAAAATTCACTGGGTGTCCTCTCAAATAGCAGCACTACAGGGTGGGAGGCATTCTTATTGGGAAAACCAGTTATTCTTTTAACTGATGCCTGGTATTCTGTGTTGCCAGGTGTACGTAGAGCAGATAATTTTTTAGAATTATTAGAAATATTTGATACTATTGCTGAATTTGAACAGACTACAGAAGATGACAGAATTAAAGCAGCATATTGTTTATTTGAATTAGGCATCAATGGTGTGCTGTATCCTCGTACACAATTACTTGAAGAAAATAATATCTCGCAATTCGCTAACCATATTAACAGTATCCTCGCAAAATTGAATAATTGAGTGTTCAAGTTTTTCTTATGACAAGAAATAAACGTGAAGTATTAATAAAATTACTCGAATCTGCAAAAGCAGTATTTGAAAGAAAAGGTATTTTATTCTGGCTTGATTGCGGAACACTATTAGGTGCAATTAGAGATAAAGATATCATCAACTGGGATCATGATATAGATTTAGGATGTTGGAAAAATCAAAATGACTATTCATTAAAAATAGAACTCAAAAAGGAATTTCAAGCATTGGGATACAATGTTTTTATAACAGATCATTGGCTAAATATTCATTTTAATGAATTTCCCGAAATCAATTTGGATGTAAATTTTTATATTATTGATGGAGAATATGCCATTACACCATCAAGTTCGCTCTACCCTTACCTTACAAATTTAACTTCTACATTTATAGATCAAATAATTAGGTACTTCTATAATAAAAAAATTGATAAAAAGCGCTTCAGATTAATCATGACTACTTTTTGTTATTTTATCTATCCAGTATTTTTTCTTATGAATGATTTAATGAAAAAAAAAATATTAGATTTTTTAATATTTCTTAGAAAAAAAATATCAGGTCATAGAGTCGAAGCAGTTCCTAGGATATTTTTCGAAAATTTTAAGATAATTTCGGTTTTTAGTGGTGACTACAACGTACCGTTGCAAACTGAAAATTATTTGAAATATCGATATGGAGAAAATTGGATAGTCCCAAAGAAGGATTGGGACACTTTTAAACAAGATGGAACTATCATATAAATTTACCTATGATATGTGTTCATAACTTACACACCCAAAATATGATTGATGAAGTAAGATTAAATGATTTTTAATCACTTAAAAGAAATATCCAAAAATACTCTTCTTTATGGGGCCGGTCAGGGAATAAGAAGATTTTTTTCAATTTTTACAGCTCCTATTCTAACACGCATCTTTTCTCCCGCAGATTATGGTGTAATAAGTTTAATCTCAACAACTCTAGCCTTTTCCGCTTTAGTAATATCCCTTGGAATAAGTGCTGGTATATTTCGTAATTACTATGATGTAAATGATGCCGAGAAAAAAGTATTATTATTCTCAGGTATAACATCTCAGATGATAATTATCTGCCTAATAATAATTTTGGCTGAAATATTCGCAGATACTATTTCGTTAATGATTTTTGGTACAAATAGCTATGGTCGTATTATCAGAATAGCTTTAATACAGATACCATTAATTGAGATATTTGAACATTTTGCAACTTTATTACGATATCAAAACAGACCTAAAACATATTTATTCATATCGTCTTTTCAATTAGCCTGCAATTTATTTTTTCTCTTATTTTATGTAATATACTTAAAGCTTGGCATCGAAGGAATATTCTTGGGAATAATATCATCATATGCGATTCCCCTTGTGATTTTATGGATTAAACAGTCTAAATATTATACTATCAGTTTTCATTATGAATATGTTAAAAAATCATTAGCATTTAGTATTCCTTTAATGCCTGGGTGGTTTATAAATATGTACCTGATGCAATCCAATCGGTTTTTTTTACAATCCTTTCATTCATCAACAGAAGTTGGTTTATATTCTATAGGTGATAGAATAGCGGGGATAATGAGTGTTGTTATGACAATGTTTTTCCTTGCATGGGATCCCTTATCAATGAAAATAATAAATAACAAATTCGAACATCGTGTTTATGATTCAGTTGCCAGAATTTTTCTTTTTCTTTCTTCTATTCTAATAATTTGTATTACTTTCTTTTCTAAAGAAGCTTTAATTATTTTTACAACGTCAAAATACTATTCCGCATTTAAATATCCTGGATTAATTGCTTTTGGTACAATGACTTTTTATTTGAATTATTTCTTAGGACAGGGGATAATTATTAATAAGAAAACTATTTATCAATCATACGCTAGAATTGTGGGAGCAATATTTGCAACTATAGTTTTCTTGCTTTTAATACCCAATTATAGCGGTATGGGTGCTTCCATTGGGTTGGTTATCGGTTATTTTATCTCAGGAATCTTATTAATTTATTTTAGTGAAAAACTTTACCATTTACCCTATAAATATTATAGAATAGCTTTATCATATTTTTTTACTTTTAGTGTTATCTCCATTTATCTTATTAGTACTACCGACTCATTTTCTCTTTCTTTAATGACAATATTAATTAAATGTATTTTCATTCTCTTATTTATCATTTTGCTACTTTTCATAACTTTCACCAGAGATGAGTTGAATAAAATTATGGAAAAAATGAGCAAATTTAGTAATGGAAATATGCGAAGCGAAAGGGTATAATAATTTCATTCTCATATTATAAGTTGTTTCAATGATACACACGAAATAATATTTATTGAATTAATAAAAAAAGTAAAATTGTGGACAACGTTAAAACTGACTTAGTACTGGGTGCCGGTGGTTTCATAGGTGGGGATTTTCCTAATAGACTGAAAAAGGATTGGTATTGGGTCAGTGGAGTTGACCTAAAACATTACGAACATCATTGATGAGTGTCTTGAAGGGAGACGGAAATTTATGGATTCCGAGAGTTTTGACGGACCTGTTAATATCGGCTCAGAAGAAATGGTAACAATTAACCAACTTAGAACTTATGTAATGGAAATAACCGGTAAAAAGCTTGCTCTCAAAAATATTCCGGGACCTTCAGGTGTTAGGGGAATGAATTCTGACAATAAACTAAGCAGAGAAAAATTGGGGTGGGCTCCATCTCAATCCCTAAAGATAGGATTAAGAAAAACCTACGAATTGATTTCTCAACATAATCATAATTATTAAAACGTTTGTATTTAATAGATTTCTTATGGAAAATTTATGAAATCGCATAAAATATCTATAATAACACCCTCGTATAATCAGGGAGTGTTTATTCGGCAGACAATCGAATCTGTCCAGAATCAAAACTATTCAAATTTTGAGCATATAATTGTAGATGGAGGCTCAAATGATAATACTGTGGATATTTTAAAGCAATATCCACATTTGATTTGGGTATCGGAAAAAGATAGGGGTCAAAGTCATGCTTTTAATAAAGGACTTGGAATGGCGAGTGGGGAAATTATTGGTTGGCTAAACTCAGACGATTTTTACCAAAAAAATATTTTTGAAAGTGTTAATGATTATTTTCAAGATGCATCCATTGACTGGATTGTAGGAAATACTGCGAATTATTATGATGTTATTGATAAAATAGAATGGATTCAGAGCCCAGAATTAACGCTTGGAGGATTGTTAAAAAATTCAAATTGTACACGACAACCCGGCACTTTTCATAGAAAATCTTTATTGGAAAAAGTTAATGGTTTGGATGAAAATTGGGATGGAGTTATGGATTTTGAACTTTGGGTCAGACTACTAAAAATTTCAAAACCGACTATGGTAAATGAGGATTACAGCTACTTTAGAATCCATCCGAACCAAAAAACTTCAGGAAAACAATTAATGAATTATATAATTGAGATAGAAGAAGTTTTAAAAAGAGAAGGTGTATCATTAATAAAAAGGAAATATATATTAAAGAAAAAATATAAGAGCTATACCAAATATTTGATCAAGTCTTTTCTAATTAAAAATAATTTTATAGACCAAAAATTTATTAACCTTCCATATAGTTTTCGAAAAGTTATGAAACAAAACAATGCTTAATTCTAACCTTTTTAGCCTTTATAAAGGTATATCAATAATGGTTGTAATTCTTTTAGAACCAAGTTTGATTACAAACGAGCTTGGGGCTTCTTTTGGTATAAACCCAACGTTCCAAAACATATTGATATTAGCCAATTTAATGATTTTAGCAATTCCTGCTTTTAATAATTTATACACCAGTAAATTGCAAAAGAACATACTAAACGTGTTTTTCCTGATGATAATATATTTGGTAATTCTTGGATTCACTATTTATTCTGGAACTAATTATTCCATGACAGGTAACATTAGGAGAATTGTCTTCATAATATTGATATATATAATTATGAATGATACTAAATTTAATATCCCTTTATTTATAAAAATATTTTTACTAACAACAACAATTATTGCTCTTCTATCAATTTTTCAGTGGATTGGTTTTATATTCAAAATTGTTGGATTATCTATTTATTATCTAAAAACTTATGATCCTGGAGGAATGCGATATTTCAATTTTGGAGGATTTGTCGATAAATATGATTTTTTCGGTTCTTTCTATCGAAATCAATCATTTTGGACTGAACCGGCAAAATATGGTCAATTTCTTATGATTCCCATATTCTTGTCGATATACAAGTATTTTAATAGTAAAACAAAGAAGAATCTCTTCATATCAATAGTATTAACTTTTGCATTTATTACAACATTTTCAGTTGCTAATTTTTTTGGTGCGTTGGTTGGATTAGGTATATTCTTTTGGCTAAATAAAAGTGAACAAAAAGGTAAACATACCTTAATTATGAAGTTCACTATGATAATTGTTTTTCTCATTACGGTTTTCAGCATATACTCATTATTCGATTACTCAAATGAAAACACATATACGAGTGCTGTGCTTGGTAAAAGTACTACAACTTCTCTCACTGAACGTTATGAAAGAGTGGAGTATTCTACTTCTGTTCTTGAAACAAGTTTTTTTGGTGATCCGACCATTAGAGATAATTGGAAAAAAAATCCTACTGCTTTGGGTTTAGCAATTGTAAGTGGGGGTATACCATTAGTAGTGTTATGTTTCATATTCATTTTTCAATTCTACGGGAATCTATTGTATGTACTTGCTGCGAGTAAATATAAATTTGTGCTGGTGAGTAGTATCGCATATTTTATTCCTTTTAGTTGGTATGGTAACTATATAGAAATAATATTTCTTTTCCATGTTGTATTTTTTACAATAATTCTTAAAATGGAAGAAAACGGCTTAAATCTAGTTGACCTGCCCCCCAAATAGGAATCTAAATATTAAATTTGGAATGAAGGAGGAAAGTCATGAGCAAAAAGAGACTTATAGCAGAACAGATTATCGGCAAACTTCGTGAAGCCGAAGTACTTTTAAATAAGGGAGAATCAATGGAAATGATTCTGCGTTAGTTAGGAGTAACGGGACAAACATATTAACGATGACGAAAAGAGTACGGTGAAATAAGAATTGATCAAGCAAAAAGATTAAAAGAATTAGAAAAGGAAAACAGTCAGCCTTGGAAGTTGGTAACAGATTTGTCGCTAGATAACTCGATCTTAAAGGTAGCCTCCCGGGGAAACTACTAAGCTCGGTAAAGAAGCGCCGGACCATTGAAGAAGTGGTCAAAGAACTTGGAGTATCTGAAAGAAGAGCATGCAAAGTAATCGAGCAGCCAAGATCAACTAAGAGGCGAAAGAAAAAAATGCGGCTCAATAAAGAAGTGTTGCGAGACAAAATAGTAAAGTTAGTTGAAGATTATAGAAGGTATGGCTACCGACAAATAATAGCGATGCTGAAGAATGATGGTTGGAGAATAAATCATAAGCGAGTAGAAAGAATTTGGCGAGAGGAAGGACTGAAAGTACCGAAAAGACAACCAAAGCGAAGAAGATTGTGGTTAAATGACGGGTCAACAATTAGATTAAAACCAATGTACAAGAATCATGTTTGGAGTTATGATTTTGTGCACGAGCGAACAAGTGACGGAAGAGCAATGCGGATGTTGAACAAAATCGATGAATATACGAGAGAATGCTTAACCATACATGTAGACCGTCAAATAGATTCAGCGGAAGTACTTTATAAACTGCCAGATTATATACGCTCGGATAACGGCTCAGAGTTTACGGCAGAATCGATAAGAAAATGATTACAAAGATTAGGAGTAAAGACGGTCTACATAGAACCGGGAAGTCCATGGGAGAATGGATACATAGAATCGTTTAATAGAAAATTGAGATATGAGTTATTGAACGGAGAAATATTTGATACTATTTTAGAGGCAAGAGTAATAACCGAGCAGTGGAAAAATCATTACAACAAAAAACGACCACATAGCTCTTTAAATTTTCGACATCCGGTACCGGGGGTATTAATCCCTCATCAATTTGCCAGTACATGATGATCGATACTAACTTAATTACTGGTACAACTTATTGGGGCAGGTCAGTTGATAAATCGAATTGCTGATAAATATTTTCTCTTATTTCCAAAACTAAGAGAACAGTAGGCTGTTCTTGGTTTGGATAACTGGTTTTTCAGTGACGACTAATTAAAGAAATGAATTCTTTTTCTTCAATTTTAGCAAAACTCCTTATGAAGTTTAGGGATAGATTTAATGGGAAAGAACAAAATAAAGAATAAGCCGAAAATCCTATTTATACTTCAAATTCCGCATCCTTTTCATGGCGCTTCTATTCTGGGCGCAATTATTAAAAATTCATTGTTGATAAACGAAGAGTTTGAATGTGAGTTTTTGAGAAATTTTACAACACCCTTAAAAAACAATAGTAATAATATTTTTCTAAAACTTATCAATTTATTTACATTATACAAATCATTAATTTTGAAATTGTTAACAGAAAAATATGATCTTGTATATATAGAACCGACACTGGCTAGAATAACAATATGGAAGGATATTTTTATAACCTTTATTGTAAAAAGAAAACATAAAAAAAAGGTTATTTATCATTTTTTTAATAATGGGATTAAAGAAAATAAATATGTCCCAGAATATTTGAAAAATATTTATTTTGAAAATGTAAAAGTTATATTATTCGACTATAAACTATTTTGCAATATTGAAAAATATGTTTCTTTCAAGGATGTTTTTATACTTCCAAATTGCTCATCTATTCCTTTAAAAAATGAATTTAAACGTAACTATGAATGCGAGAAACCGATTATACTTTTCTATTCAAATATAATTGAGAGTTATGATCTATGGGAAATTATTTTTGCATGCAAAATCCTTTTAGATAGAGGGAAAAAATTTGAATGTATAATAGTCGGGAAAAACTACAATTTAAATCTAAAAAAAAATGAAAAATATTTGGTGAATAACAATCTTAAAAATGTAATTAAACTACTCAAACAAAAAAATAATATTGAAAAGGAGGGTATTTTTAGGATAAGTGATATTTATGTATTACCAACCTACTACCATGATGAAGGTTTTCCGTTATTTTTATTAGAAGCCATGCAATTCAAATTACCTATTATCACTACAGATGTAGGTGCAATTAGTGAAATTATTAACAATGAAGTAAACGGATTAGTAATAAATAAAAAAAGCTCAGTTGAAATAGCCGATAATTTAGAAAGACTTATTGATAACAAACAATTAAGAAAAAGTTTAGGTGAGAAAGCGTTTGAAAAATTTACATCTAATTTTAGTCAAGAAATATTTATAAATAATTATATTAAAATATTGAAAGAAAATATAGAATAGAAAATGAAAATTATTGATAACCCTAAATTTGAACGAAAAATTCTTTTTTTTATCCACCATCTACAGCCTCGTGGAGCGGAAAGACAATGTGTGGAACTGTTAGCATATTTGAAAAAGAATACGAATTGCAATCTACTACTAGTCCTAACTAAAGATATTGTTAATTACTCAAAGTTTTTTGAACTCCAAATCCCATACATAGTCATTCAGCGGAAATATTGGAAAAAAGATCCTTCATTGTTTTTTAAATTTTATAAAATTGCAAAGGCATTTAAGCCAGACATTATTCACACGTGGTCTCCAATGGTAAGTTTCTATTCTATTCCCACAAAAGTATTGTTGAGGATTCCGATGCTGAACTATCAAATCCAGACTGCTCCTGAAAAAAAAATTCAAAAAATTGATAATTATAAAATTAATTATTTTTTCTCGGATTTGATTGTAGCTAATAGTATAGCTGGTCTAAATGCATTTAAAACTCCTCCTAAAAAGAGTAAGGTCGTTTATAATGGTTTTGTTTTCGATAGAATTCAGAATATTGCAGAACCCAAAATTATTAAAGAAAAACTGAATATTGATACAAAGTATTGTGTTGGAATGGTTGCGGCATTTCATGAAACAAAAGACTATAAAACATTTGTTGAAGCTGCAATCAAATTATTAAGAATACGAAACGATATTACAATTCTTGGAATTGGATCAGGTGACAAATCAAAATATAATCATATCATCCCCGTTGAACTAAAAAAGAGTATTCGTTTACTTGATTGGCAAGAGAATGTAGAAGAGATTATGAATATCTGCGATATAGGTGTTTTGTCAACTTTCTCCGAGGGTATTTCGAATTCATTAATGGAGTTTATGGCTTTGAAAAAAGCTGTTATTGCCACATTGGGAGGTGGTACCAGCGAATTAGTTGTAAATAATGAAACAGGTATACTTGTAAATCCTTCTTCACCCATTATGCTTTTTGAGAAAATTAGTTATTTATTGAATAATGATGATTTAAGAACGGAAATGGGATTGAAAGCAAAAAAGAGAATTGAGGAAACTTTCAGTATGGAAAAAATGGGAAAGTCTTTTATTGAATTATATAGGAATATATCAAAGATTAAATGAAGATTTTATTTTCCCATTACGCTATACTGGATCAAGAAGGGTTTGGTAGAACCTTTATGCTGGCTAGAGAATTAGCTTTGCTTGGGCATTCGGTTACATTTTTAACCTCCCAACATTCTAATATTAATCATTATCTTTTTCATAAAGAAAATAGGGAAAATGTATCTATTTACTCATTCCCTGATATTGTGCCAAACTCTTTCAGGCGGACTGGATTTGGAATTTTGAATTTTGTATTTAAATTATTTTTTATTGTTTTTACAAATTATGATATCTACTTTAGTGATAATGGACATAGATTATCAGGCGGTATTCCGATACTAATAAGAAAAATATTTTTCCGTACGATATACATCAGCGAATGGTGGGATTATTTTGGAAAAAATGGACAGTTCGAAAAAAAGAAAGGATTGAAAAAAATATCACATGGATTTTATGATCTTTTTTTCGAAGAATTTGAAAAAAAGAGAGCAGAGGGAATTGTATGCCTTTCAGCTGCTATGTTTGAACGGGCGAAAAACCTTAATGTAAAAAAACAGAGTATCTGTATTATTCATGGTGGAGCCGATGTTAGAGCTATTAAATTTTATTCTGCACCAATCAATCAATTAAAGCAAAATGAATCTGCGGAATTGATTCTCGGCTTTGTGGGCCTCAATCTTGGAGAGTTAAACGATATTCTTCCTCTAATAATGGCTCTAAATGAAATTACAAAAGATAAAAGTATTCCTTATCCTATCACTTTATTATCGACGGGTAAAATCTTACCAAAAGAGGTTACAGATCAATTAAATATTAGATTTAATTTTGTACAAATGGGGTGGACGGATTATAGAAATTATCCAGAATTACTCGCCATGTTCGATATTGCAGTCTTAACACAAGAAGAAAATTTATTGAATTTATATAGATGGCCAAATAAAATTGGTGATTATTTAGCGGCTGGAAGAAAAATATTAATAAATTCTTACGGAGAAACATCATTATTTGTAAGTGAATTTCAAAAAGTCTTTATTGAAGTAAATTTTGATATTGATTCTATAAAGAACAAAATAATAGAAGTATATAATTCTAAATTCTATAAACAAGATCGTTTTGAAATCCGTCGAATTGCATGTGAAAATTTTAGTTGGCAATTAAGAGCAAAAGAGTTAGAGGATTTTATTTATGAAGTTATACAGAAAAATAAAAGAACACATAGTAGAAGAAAGCTGACAGAATAGAGAAAGATAAATGAAAGAAACTAGAATATTTGGAACAAAAATCTCCTTAACCACTGAATACGAGACATTAGAAAGTATTAGACATTATAACTATTCGAAAAGTAATTATATATGTATCTTTGGTTTATTAGAATTATTGCAAAGCGCTACAGTTAAGGAATTCCAAATTTCATTGAATGATTCTTTTCAAAATCCATTACACTCTAGATTTATTGAAATGTATCTAAAAATCAGGGGAAATAGAAATATATATCCAATTGATCCCTTAAAGCTTTTAAAGATTCTCTTGAATGACAATGTAACACATTTTTTTTATGGTTCCACAGAAAAAACACTTAGTAAAATGGAAGAAAAGGTAAGAAAAGAATTTCCTAACGCACGTGTTATTGGTTATAAATCTCCTCCATTTATAAATTTAGAAGATATTAAGATGAATAAACGAATTCAAGATGATATTTATTACATTAATAAGCTAAAACCGAATATAATTTGGATTGGTATTGGGGGTTGGAAACAGGATATACTAATGCACTATTACAAAAATTACTTTGATTCTAGTATTCTAGTTGGTGTAGGTGCTGTTTTCGATATTTTTGCAGGCAATATTAAAGAGAGCCCTTCTTGGATGAAAAGAATTGGAATAAGATGGATATATTATATTTTACAACAACCTATCTATAGGACGATTAAATTGTTGAAATTATCTATTATGTTATCAATAGTGTTATTTAATAAAATTGTTAAGAACAAAAGTAAGGTAATTTCTTAAATAATAATTAACATAATCTATTAAAAGGTATTTTATGATTAAAACAGAGTGTGATGATAAGTTAAAAATTGGAATCATTGGATTAGGAAGAATGGGATTAATGCATGCAGCGGTATTTAATAGCTTACCAATTTCGAAGTTGGTAGCTGTTGCGGATACTGCATCATTTCCTTCTCATCAACTAGGAATAATTAATCCAAACGTAACTATTTACAAAGATTCTAATGAGATGCTTGATAAGGAAATGCTTGATGGTGTATTAATTGCTAGTCCAGTGTTTAATCATATTTCATCATCTTTAAGTTGTTTAGAGAAAGATATTCCTTTTCTTGTTGAAAAACCCTTATCGTTGAACTGTGTGCAAGCGTTACCATTAATTGAATTATTGAAGAGAAAAAAAACTACTAATATGGTGGGATATGTTTATAGGTTCCAAAATAGTTTTTCAAAAGCAAAAGAAATCTTGGACTCAAATTGTTTAGGAGCAATACGGAGTGTTAAAGCAAATATTTATATCTCGCAAATATTTCAAAAAGGAAAGGGTTGGAGATATGATCATGAGTTATCTGGTGGAGGAGTATTAATAAGTTTGGGTTCGCATGTTATAGATCTTTTAACATGGTACCTGGGGAATGTACATAAAGTTAGCGCATATACTAAATCACTTTTTATAGATGGGATAGAAGATTTTGCGCATGTTATTTTAGAACATAATAACGGTGTACATTCCATACTTGATACATCATGGAGTTTGAGATTCAAAAGAAAAATTGATGTTAAAATTCAACTTAGTGGTGAAAATGGCGAGTTGATAGTTACTGATGATGAAATAAATTTGTTTTTGGAGAACCCGAATAACCAATACTTGGCAGGAAAAACTGTATTTAATGCCGTTGATTTATATAAACCAGTTCTAATGGATATTGGGACACCCAAATTCACTTTTCAAAACATGCATTTCCTTGAATCAATTTTAAATAAATCACAAGCTAATCCAAATATTATGCAAGGGTTTCATGTGCAACAGATTATAGATGCATCATATAAATCCTCTAAAGAAGACAATACATCTATCAAAATACAAATCCAGTAATTCTTGAAATAAAACAAAGAGGATACAATGAAATTAGAAAAAATCATCCTTGGACATAATCCTTTATTTGGAATAGATCATTTATCGCAAGAGAATGGCAATATGAAAGAGATGATGTTTGAAGACCAACGACTACTATTAGAAGTACTGTTGAATGCAAAAGAAAATGATGTAAATGCAATGATGATGTCAACGCATCCCAGGGCGTTGCAAGTAATAGAGATGATTAAAAATAATCCCGTGATATCGAATATGAAAATCTATCCGTTATTACCATATATTGCTAAATATGTTAGAAAAGCGAATGAGAAAGGATTGGTTAATGTATTAATGGAATCATTAGAAAAAGCATCTTTTGCGCAAAAAGTTTCAATAGTATTGAATGGGTCGCAAGGTATATTAAAAAAAGATATGTCAAAAATAATTAAGCTATTGGTGGATATTGAATTTTTACCATTCCAAGGCTTAAATATTGGTGCAATATTTATTCATGATTCTCTTACTGATTTAGCCCTTGGTTTAGGCGCAGAACAATTATTAGAAGTATTTCGAGATCATGTTGAGGAAAAATATAATGTAAAGGCAGGTTTTGTTACAAAAAATGTATATAATTTTAGAGAGAAAATGGACGCGAGAGGATGGAATGACTATTTAGTTATGGCTTCTTATAATAAAACCGGATTCTATGTAAATCCTTCTTTAGAAAAAGCAACTGAGGCAATAGAAAGAAGTGGAATGGATTTTATCGCGATGAATACATTATCTGGTGGAGGTGTAAAACCTGAAGATGCATATAGTTACATTGGAAATGTAAAGAACATCAAATCAATTGTTGTTGGAATGTCCAAAAAAGAACATATTAAAGAAACAGTGGCCTCCATACATAAATATATTTTATAGGAATTTGTTGCTAAATATCTGGGATTTAGTCAACTCGGAAACCTACTTGCTTAGCACATGGTAATGTGCTGACGGCTACCTTTAAACAGACGAAAAGAAATCTCGGTGGCGTAAAGCCACCCTCCTCTGGTGGTGGATAATCGAATTCAAGAGAATTCTTTACTTGAAAAACAGCTATTTGAAAAGATGAAAATCCAATAATTCTTAAATTGTTATTGTGGTAAACAAAACTTCAAGAAGTCTATGAGATGAACAAAGAAAATCTCGAATGGTAACATTAAGATAAACTATCACTAGTGTCCGGTTGTCGAGCCGGAGAGTTGCTGTAAATTATTTTAAAATAATATGTTATAAAGATTTTTCTTTGTTATCGATTTGAAACCAATATTGCCGTTACCAAATTAAATCATGGAGCGGCAAGGTGAATCAAGGTCAAACAATATTTGCACAAATAATGACTTATTTACCAAAACATAGTTTTCGTTCATGTGTGAACAAATATCAAGGCGACTATAAAGTCCGAGCTTTTACTTGCTGGGAACAATTTCTCGTTATGGCATTTGCTCAGTTAACATACCGTGAAAGTTTGAGAGATATTGAAGTATGGTTAAAAAAGCCGCAACTTGGAATGATACCACTATTTATGGCTGGCGACAAATATTTCTTCAAGTATGCGAACATAGTTAGAAAACAAAACGATATAAAATTACAGATATGGGGAATTAATTTTTTAGAGAATACTGATTTTAAGGTTGGGTTTGCTGGTGTAGCGCCACAATGGAATAAAGAAATGATTTATTCCATAAGTGTTTTAAGACAGTTAAAGTTGTTTTCATTTATAACATCAAAAATAATTACAAATCCTTCCTATATTAATTCTTCTATCAAGGATACGATTGGTTCATTTGTTTCAAGATACCTAAATCCACGTAAAGATTATTATCATTTCTTTGATTTCTACAAATGGGATGAACAAGAAATTGAATCAATTTTATTTAATGAATATGATAGGGAAAAAGCAATAGATTTAGATCCGACTTGGAGAATTGGTGATGGTACAGCAGCTTTCTACAATTATATTTATTACACGGTTGCAGGCTTTTCCGAGTTTGATACTTTTAGAAGCAATCAGATTAGAGAAGGAATGGTCTCTAGGGAAGAGGCACTCAAAAAAGTAAATGAAGAAAACATGCCACGGTATGAATCCCTGAGATGGTATTTAGAAATCATAGGACTAGATTTTGAAGCAGTTATCAAAACAGTAAATTCCATACCAAAGTTATATCATTATTACAGTAATCAATAAATAAACAGTTGCTGTATCATCATTATGATAAGAAAAATTTTATTGAACTGTGCTATTTATTACGTTGCTTTTAAAGTAACTCAATACTTTAAGAGGTTAGGGTTGTATTTCTTCGATGAGGATACATTTAAATATTTTTATTTACAACTGACAGTTTTATTCACTTCCTTTTTATCAGGTAAGTTCAGTAGAAAAAGAAATAATGGTTTGGTATCGGTTTTAAAACCGTACTTTATTGCGTTTGTTTTGACAATCGGATTGATTTCACTTTACTTTAATCTAAATTCAGAGACAAAACCTTCAAGGTTACTTATCTCAGGCACTTTATTTTTAGGATTTCTAGTAGAAATCAGCTGGTTAACTTTCACCAACACATTAAAAAAAACTAAGAGTTTAGAGTTTAGAATTAAGGTTACTCCTTTTCTGATATTTGTTAAATTACTCATAATAGTGGTGTTGACGGGTTATGTGTACTTTTGGCATTCTGAAGGAAGCACTAATTTGGCAAAGGACAAAATTGCGATTGGAGTCATGTTTGTTTTGTGGTTTTTTGCCGGAATGTTCACGCATCAGTTTAACTCATTTAGGAATGGAATTAGATTTTGGGTATTTCAGTGGAAGCATATTAAAGGGGACTTATTATTTACTGCTTTAGTTTCTTTCATGGTGTTTATCTTGGAACCTGAAGGACTAAGTAATCTAAATCCGATAATTATTGCGATTAGTTACTCTATAGCTTCATTTATTGTTTTGACAGTTTATTTCTTTGAAAAAAGCCCGATAAATATTGATGTACCTACACATAAAATTATTAAAGCAAATTACTTTGATGAAGAACCGTTAGCAAAGCAAGTTTCAAAAAACTGGCAGGTTTATAAAATTGAAAATGGAAAATTTAACCACTATTTAGCTGAACAACTCAGTAACATCTATTTATTAAATTTTAAGGAAATCTTCAAATTCATTGAAGAAAGCATTGACATATATTCTTTTGATTTAAGAAGAGCTATAATATTAAGATCATCAGATACATATAATGTGGATGTATTGCCAAAGAACATGATTGAGTTCTATTTGAATCTTCATGAGATTAATGATATGAGGAGAATTAATGAGTTTTTTATTAAAATTAATTCAGTATTAATTAATGGAGGGGTATTTATTGGATGTGTGGAGCCTGCAACTCTAAGGCGAAGTAAATTTTTAAAGGAATTCCCGTTTTATTTAGCGAACTTTTTTTATTCATTGGATTATTTATGGCGGAGAGTTTTCCCCAAAATTCCGTATCTCCAAAAAATTTACTTTAGTATAACAAATGGAAAGAACCGTGTCATTTCACTTTCCGAAGTACTCGGAAGACTATATTATTGTGGTTTTGAAGTTATTAATATTAAGCAACTTGAAGAGAAAGTATATTTTATTGTAAAGAAAGAAATGGAACCTTCACATGAAAAAAATCCAAGTTATGGATTGTTTATTAAATTGAAAAGAGTAGGAAAAGGCGGAAAATTTATTTATGTATATAAATTTCGGACAATGTCCCCTTATTCAGAGTTCATTCAAAAATTTATATTTGAAAAAATTGGGTCTACCAGTGGAGATAAAGTTGATAATGATTTTAGGGTTACTAGTTGGGGTAAAGTTTTAAGAAGATTTTGGATTGATGAGTTGCCGATGATTGTTAATTTAATAAAAGGTGACTTATCATTAGTTGGAGTAAGACCATTATCTGTTCATAAATTTGAAATGTATCCAGAAGATTTTCGAAATGAGAGGAAAAAATATCGACCGGGTTTAATACCACCATATTATTACGATTTACCAAAATCTTTTGATAAATTGGTTGAATCAGAAAGAAATTATTTGGAAAGATATTCTGTAAAACCTTTTTCAACTCAGATTAAGTATCTTTTCGGAGCTTTGTATAATATTGTTTTTAAACGAGCTCGAAGTAAATAACTAGAAAAATTCTGTTTACTAAAATCTATAAAAGCTAAACCTGTGAAAAGCAGAACATTTGAAGGAATATCTTTGGAGAAGAGGCTTAACCACAGAAAAATACAATAAAGAGAAATTAGCCAGAAACCATACTTCTTTATTGAGTTGAAGATTAAGAGTAAGAGTAAGATGAAGAATATTAGACCGATGAGACCCATTTCGTAGAAGAATTCTAAAAATATATTATGGGGGTATTTAAGAGATCGTGTCAACTCACCGTTAGCAAATTGAAAAGTTCCTAAACCATGCCCCAAGAGAGGTTTACCCCACCCACCGAGCCAAGCAGTTTTGTAAGCAGTGATTCTAGAAGTAATGCTACCATCTTCAATAGAGGAACCTACCGCAATTTGCTCAAGACTAGAGATTCTATTTACAAAATTGGTAGGTTGAAAAAGTAAAATTAGAAGTGGAAGTCCAATTATTAATGTGATGAGAAGAAGAGATTTGGGATTTAGGAATTTGGATTTTTGATTTAAGGAATTGTAGATAAGACACAAAATTAAAAAGAGATAAATTGCTGCTGCACCGGCGCGGAAGCCAGACGAAATAAGAGTAAAGCAAAAAAGTAATACCATGAAATAATTGACGATAGTAGTCTTTGTGGAAATACTTTTATAAAGAAGGAAAAGTGATAATACCGTTGGAATAACCAAAAATCTACCAAATACAACATGGCTCCAGCGGTTAAGCGAAAAATGGTACGCAACAAACGGATTAAATGGTTTTAATACTATTGCGATAACTGATGCAGTAAAACCAATAAGTAATACCGAATAGATAAATGCATAAGTTCTTTGTTCATTCCAAGTTAAAAGTGAAAGTTTTGTTATAATAATTATTGGGATTAATTGAACCGTTATGAGGTAGAATTTTTGGAGTCCGAGCAGATTACAATTCCCAATTAGTAAGGATACGAAAGAGACAGTAAAGAGAGTTAGTAAAATGAGTGAGAACCTTGACCGTGTTATTCTAGAAAATTGAAGCTCATGTTTGTAAATGTGTTTCTGCAGAAAAAAGAATGTAAATGCTAATGTTGATGAGGAAATAGTTTTTACGATGAGGATGGGAGTTGTATAATTTGAGATTGATGCAAGAATGATATTTGTAAAGTATATTAAGGCAAAGAATAATTCGAAAATAAAATATCTGTCAAAGTTAATCTTAGGAAATGGCGTCTTGAGAAAAAATATATTTGTTTTATGTTTTATTTTATTCATTTCAGAGTTTATTAACGGCCAATCGCTAACCGGAATGACGGGATATTTTAATATACCAAGTGCGAATATTATCGAGGATGGGCAGATTAATGTAGGTTCCTCATTTATTAACAAAAAATACTTAAAATATACCGGTATGCAAAAAGATGTTGCCGCACTTTTCCTAACATTCGGATTCATTCCAAATGTTGAGTTATCAGGACGATTTACCCGACAACTTAAATATACGGGTAGTCAACACAATATTGATAGAGTAGCTTCATTAAAAATTAGGTTTTTATCTGAGTCCAAATTCATACCTGCAATAGCATTAGGATTACATAATCCAATAAGCGGATTGGAAGATGCAAATCATTTTAATTCAACCTACCTTGTTGGTACAAAGAGTTTTTATTTCGAGGGTACTAATTTTCTTTTCAGTCTTACGGTTGGTCAAGGCTTTGACTGGATTAAAGCAGCGGATCATCAGTTTATTGGAACATTTGGCGGTCTTTTAATACGGTATGGTAACCAAGTAAATATTATTGAAATTATGGTTGAGAATGATGCGGAAAGATGGAATGCAGGTATTAGGATGAAACTATTTTGTTTTCTTTCAGTTATGGGGGGATTGCAAGGAATGGATAGTTTTAGCGGGAATGTAAGTATCAATTTCTCTCTGTAACGAATTTTGGATTAATTTGAGTGAAGATGAAAAGATGATGAAGTTGAGAGCCTGTTGAATTGTTGAAAAGTTTATGTGTTTATTTGTTGAGAAAAATAGTAAAAAGTGAACGGTAAACGGTGAAGAGGGAAAATGTTGATGAGTTGATGTGTTTATTTGTTGAAATGGAGAGGGAAGTTGAAAGGTTGAAAAGTTGGGAAGTGAGTGACAAAGTAACAAGGTAACAGAGTAACAAGTGAATGGTTAACAGTAAATAGTGAGTAGTTGAGGAAAAAATGAAAAAAGCATTAATAACAGGAATTACGGGTCAAGACGGTAGTTATTTAACAGAAATACTGCTAGAAAAAGGATATGAAGTACATGGAATAATCAGAAGAAGCAGTTCCTTTAATACAGGGCGAATTGACCATCTTTTTAATAATCCCCAAATACATGATAACCGACTTTATTTGCATCATGGTGATCTTGTAGACACAAGCAACTTGAATAGGCTTTTAGATGCAATTGGTCCAGATGAAATATATAATCTTGCAGCTCAAAGCCATGTAAAAGTTTCTTTTGAAATACCAGACTACACTGCGCAAGTTGACGCTCTTGGGACGCTCAGGTTTCTTGATGCTATTAGGGAAGTTGGTTTGGGAAAAGAGACTAAATTTTATCAAGCTTCAACCTCTGAACTTTTTGGTAAAGTTCAAGAAATACCTCAAAGAGAAACTACTCCATTTTATCCAAGATCTCCTTACGGTGTAGCCAAACTATACGGTTACTGGATTGTGAAAAATTATAGAGAAGCATATAACATATTTGCGTGCAATGGTATTCTATTTAATCATGAATCTCCAAGAAGAGGAGAAACATTTGTAACAAGAAAAATTACCCGCGCCGCTGCAAGAATATTTCTTGGTTATCAAAGTAAAATAACTTTAGGCAATATGGATTCTAAACGGGATTGGGGCTATGCGCCGGAGTATTGTGAAGGAATGTGGCGAATGCTGCAACAAGAAAAGGCTGAGGATTATGTGCTTGCAACCGGAGAGACGCATACTATACGCGAGTTTTGTGAGTTAACCTTTGGGGAGTTGGGAATTGAGATTGAGTGGAGTGGAAGTGGGGAGAAAGAAAGTGGAATTGTGAAGGAAATTGAGAATTTAGAATTTAGAATTGAGAATAGTAAAACAGTAAAAAACAAAGCTCTTAAAAAAGGGGATGTGGTTATTGAGATTGATCCAAAGTATTATAGACCAACCGAAGTGGACTTATTAATTGGGGATGCTACAAAAGCAAAAAATGAACTTGGATGGGAGCCGAAAGTGAAGTTTGAAGAATTGGTGAAGATTATGATTAGAGCGGATTTGGAGAAAGTGGGGAGTAGAGGGTATTAGAAGGTTGAAGGGTTTATTTGTTGATAGGTTGAGTAGGAAAAAAAAAGTTGAATCGTTTATGGGTTGAAGGGTTGAATAAGGGAAAGAGGTTGATCCGCCGACGGCGGAGTTGATTTGTTGAAAGGTTGAGGAGTTGAAATGGAATATCAATTCGCGTTTGAAAAATTAAATGTATGGCAGAATTCAAGGGAATTGATTCTGGATATTTATAAAATTACGAATACTTTCCCGAAAGAAGAACGCTATTGTTTAACTGATCAATTAAGAAGAGCAGTTATATCAGTAGCTTCAAATTTAGCCGAAGGATCATCAAGAACTTCTTCAAAAGATCAAGCTCATTTTACAAATTTGGCATACAGCAGTCTAATGGAAGTTCTAAATCAACTATATATCTCAACTGATTTAAACTATATCTCACATGAGATATTCACTGAGTTGAAAATAAAAATTTCGAGCATAGCTAACCAATTGAATGCTTTAAGAAATTCGCAACTAAACAAATAATCTTTATTTGATTCAACAAATAAACGATTCAACATTTCAACAATTAAACTGGCTCCAACATGCTGGATAAAAATAAGAAACTATACATTGCTGGGCACAAGGGGATGGTTGGTTCTGCTATTCAAAGAAAATTTGAAGCGGAAGGATTTGATAACTTCGTCACAAGGACTGTTGATGAACTGGATCTTCGGAATCAGTTTGCTGTAACCGAATTTTTCGAATTAGAAAAACCGGATTATGTAATCGTAGCTGCTGCCAAGGTTGGTGGAATTTTAGCTAATAATACTTACCGTGCAGAGTTCTTATATGATAACTTAATGATTGAATCAAATCTAATTCATGCAGCTCATCAAAATAATGTTGAAAAGTTATTGTTCTTAGGTAGTTCATGTATCTATCCGAAACTCGCGCCTCAACCTCTTAAAGAAGAATCACTTCTTAGCGGATATTTAGAATATACAAATGAACCTTATGCAATTGCGAAAATTGCCGGTATCAAATTATGTGAGAGTTATTATAAACAATATGGTTCTAATTTTTATTCTGTAATGCCAACTAACCTTTATGGACCATTTGATAATTATGATTTGAATTCATCACACGTTCTACCGGCGTTAATTAGGAAGTTTCATGAAGCAACAAAGCAGTCAATGGTCAATAGGCAACAGTCAGTAGTTGTGTGGGGAACTGGAACACCTAAAAGAGAATTTTTGTATGTTGAAGATCTAGCTGATGCGATTTATTTTTTAATGAATAAAATAGATGCGAAGGATATATACGATAAAGGAATTACACATATTAATATTGGTAGTGGTGAAGATGTTACTATTAAAGAAGTAGCCGAGCTAATTAAGAAGATTGTGGGTTATGACGGGGAGATCGTTTTTGATACAACTAAGCCAGATGGCACTCCGCGTAAACTTATGGATGTTTCTTTGTTGAATGAACTGGGGTGGAAGTATTCTACTAGTCTGGAAGAGGGAATTAGGAAAGCGTATGAGTGGTTTGTCGAGAATAGAGTGAATGGTGAATTGTAAACTGTGAATAGTAAATAGTGAAGGGGGAAAAATGTTGATGAGTTGAATCGTTGAAAGGTTGAGAAAAAAAGTAAACGGTGAACAATAAACAACAAAAAGTGAATAGGGAACAGTAAATAGTGAATTGTTGAAGGGTTGAGTAGAAAAAAAACTGATCCGCCAAGGTGGAGTTTAAGGGTTGAGAAGTTGAGTAGGAATAAGCAGTTGAGGCGAAGGTTCAAAAAACTCCAATGAGCATGACTGCACCAAAAAGTCGGTGTGTCCGTGACAAAGTAAGAAAGCAACAAAGCTCAATATCTAAATTATTTATGAATATTATGGGAATACATTGAGAATCAGAAAAACCGCGTGTGCGGTTTTTGTGTAATTGGTGACATCATATCATTTGATTTGTTATAGTCTTAATAAATAGAAACTGACAGGTTAAACTATTCTAAATAAAATGGAAGCCTATGGGAAAGAAGAAAGTATTTGTATCCGGTTGCTTTGATATGCTGCATAGCGGGCATATTGCTTTTCTGAATGAAGCATCAAAGCATGGAGATGTTTATGTTGGATTAGGTGCCGATGAAACAGTTTATGGATTGAAAGGAAGGTACCCGGTAAACAATCAGAATGAAAGGAAGTATATTCTTGAATCACTAAAATCTGTAAAAGAAGTTTGGATTAACTCGGGCAGTGGATTAATGGATTTTACACAAGAAATTATGAAATTGAATCCAGATATATTTATTGTTAATGAAGATGGTAATACACTTACAAAAGAAGAACTGTGCAAAAACACTGGAATTGAATATAAAGTACTAAAAAGAATTCCGCATGCAAATCTTCCAATAAGATCAACAACTACTATACGCCAGGAATGCAAAATACCATTTAGAATTGATCTTGCTGGAGGATGGTTAGATCAACCTTATGTTGGAAAATATGCCCCCGGTCCTGTACTAACTATTTCGATTGAACCAACAATTGAGTTTAATGAAAGAAGTGGAATGGCTTCCAGTACAAGAAGGCACGCGATAAAACTTTGGCAATCCGATATACCTGCCGGGGATAAGGAACATTTAGCCAAGGTATTATTCAGTTTTGAAAATCCGCCAGGGACAAACATTGTTGCGGGTTCTCAAGATTCAATTGGAATTGTAGTGCCGGGCTTAAACCGGCTAGATTATAACGGAGGATACTGGCCAAAGTTAATAATGAAAGTCAACGATGAATCAATACTTAGTTGGATTGAGAGTCATCTTTATTTAGTTACTCTTGAACCACGGGACATGAAATATGATGTGCTGGACAACATTAAAATTGATGCAAGTTCTGCTCAGAAGTTAGCCTTTGCAGCAGATAAATGTTGGGATGCAATTCTTGGTATGGATATAGAAAAGTTTGGGAAATATTTCCGTGAATCATTTGAAGCCCAAATTGCTATGTTTCCCAACATGGTAGATGATTTTATTTTGAAAACGATACAGAAGTATAAAGGCAACGCATTTGGCTGGAAATTATCCGGAGCAGGTGGAGGAGGTTATCTAATCCTTGTTTGTGATAAACCGGTTGAAGGCGCTATGCAAATTAAAATTAGGAGAGCTGCAATAAGCAACTAAGAGGAATGAAATGACAAGCAAAAAAAGGTATTGTAAGACCTTACAACTTAAGAATGACCCAAAATTAATTGAAGAGTATGTTAAAGTGCATTCGATGGGAAATGTTTGGAAGGAAATTACCGATGGCATAAAAGAAGTTGGGATTATTGATATGGAAATATATTTGCATAACACTACTTTGTTTATGATAATGGATACAGCAGAAACTTTTAATCATGATGAAGCGATGACTAAGTTGGGAAATCTATCCAGACAAAAAGAATGGGAAGCCTTTGTTTCACAGTTTCAAAAGACATCCACGGATTCTTCAGCAAATGAAAAATGGCTGCTTATGGAACGTATTTTTAAGCTTGATCAAAAATTGGTTGAAACTGCTACTGAGGGATATCTGGAAGTTGAACAGTGAAATGGTTGAAATGAAGAAAAGATATAAATGGAAATGACTGGATCTTACAAATTATTAATTAGAGAAATTATGACAAATACGAGAAGGATAGAAAGGAAAAAGATGAAATGAGATTAAAATGCAATAGTTGTTCATCTTCTTTTCGATTAGTAATTGTCTGACGGAAGTCATTCTTATTCGTTTTTTTTGAACGAATATTAGAAAATAATTTAAGCAACTAATTTTATAGGAAAAACCTCATGGAAAAAATTGCAGATTGCGATTGACTCTAGCAATATAAGTTCCGATGGAGCTGAGGCTCTTAATGATGGATTAATAGAGCAAATAGCAAGTTACCATTCGACAGGCACAAGAGTTTATTTGTTCTGTAATACTGAATACACACCAACCATTTCTGGCGAAAATTTTGAGATAGTCCGAATAAACCATTCCAATCGTATTTCTCATTTATACAAAAAATTCCATCAAGAATTGAAGGTCTGAGAATTAAACAAAAATTAATAAAATGTGTTTGAGAGGCGTGGGATTAAAAGGGGGAGGTGTGCAAGGTCAATTATTATTATTACCATTTTAAGCATTTCATAATCCCGCTGCGCGGGATTTGTTTTATACTTAAGAAATAATCTTTAGAGTTTATCAGCTTGATAACCAAAGAATCTATAAAGCAAATTATAACACTCGGGCTAACATTAGTACTTCCCCGGATGCCTATTCTGTTAGCCGCTTACCTACTTTCTAAGGAGAACTACTTCTTTTTTAATAAGTATTATTATACGGCAACAATGCTAATACTATGGAGTTCTTTTGGCTTTGAATTTGCAATAAGCTACACAAAAACGAAATATTCTCTACTTACCGGATCAATTTTAACGAATGTCGTGATAACCAGTATAGTTTTGTATTTCGTAGTAATTGAAGAACTCAACCTATATGAGTTTATTGCAATAGCCAGCTACAGCTTTTTTGTTACAGCGGCTAATGTGGTTAACTTCAGAATTCTCTATACGGGGAAGACGTTTATTTATTTACTAACTAACCTATTAAATGCTACTTTCTTATTTATTGCAATTGTACTAGGGAGAATGTTTTCTGAAAATGGATTGATTATAGGTCTAACACTTGGAGCGGCTTTATATTTTATAACTGTCTGGGTATTCCAATTTAGGAATGAGCGTGAGCAATTTGATGGAAAAAACTTAAAAGATATCTACTCGATTGGCTTTAGTTCATTTGTTATTAATTCCATTGTACCATTCTTATTAGCTGCAGATAAATTTATTGTTAATCACAATTTTGAAAATATCACCGCTAATTCATACACATTCGCATGGGGATTGACTGCACCACTTTTCTATATAGGCAATATTTTTGAAAAGATGATCTATGCTGAAAGAAAAGAAGTTACGAAAAAATTGGTTTTAGTAAATGGATTGTTGAATATAGCGCTGATTAGCATTTATGCAATAGCAGTATTTACAACTATCAATATCTCAGACTCGATTCTTCCTCAATCAGTTTCGAAAGAGATGGTGCGGTCAATAACATTAATGATGTTGATTGGTTACTCGATTTATGCGATAGTTCATTTCCCGTTAAACGGATATTTATTCAAACAAAAGGACAAGTCGTTCCCGAAAAAGATAGCTGTCCTATATGTTATTGCAGCGGCGGTATTTGTGATACTCTATGCTTTAATAAGGGAAGAATTGTATGTCCATTACACAAGATTGCTTTTTTATAATTTCTCTGTACTAGCTGTGCTATTGATTATTAAGATAGCTGTGGTGGTGAGAGTAAGAGGCGAAAAAAGTAACTGAGTGATAAGACGAGAGACGAAAAACGAAAAAGGTGAAAGGTGAAAAAAATATCTCAGTGCATAAGTTCATAAGTACCTTAGTGATAAAACGGGAATGAAGAACAGATCAAGATTAACCCGCTTCGACTTGCTGAACAAAGTGAAGCGAGGCGAGGATCAAGATCATGAGTACGAAACTTAAGAAGAGATCAAAGATACTGGATACCCGCTTCGACTTGTTAGTCAAATTGAGGCGAGCTTGATACTGGATAATGAATACCACTTCGGGGGAATGGGAAATGAAGAACAGATCAAGATTAAGATCATGAGTACGAAACGGAAGAAGAGAAAGGTATGCCGATGGTAAAAAGGACTCCTGAGGATCATGGCTAAGCAAAAAAGCTTTGGAAAAAGTAAGGAGTGAATGGTGAAGTGCTATTTAATGATAATGGTTGATTAACAGAATCGGAATGTGTATAATAACAACGAACAATACACATCAAAAGGAAATACAAATGAGAACAAATATTGCAATTGACGATAAGTTGATGAATGCCGCTCTTAAAACTTCTGGTCTTTCAACAAAGAAAGATGTTGTAGAGGAAGCTTTAAAACTACTTGTGCAAGTAAAAAAGCAGAGTAGACTCAAGAAATTACGCGGTAAATTAAAATGGGATGGTAATCTTAATGAAATGAGAACTACAAAATGATTCTAGTAGATTCTTCAGTATTCATTGATTATTTCAACGGAATAAATAATTGGCACACAGATGAATTAAATGCTTTGCTCGGTAATGAATTAGTAATAACTGGAGATTATATATTAGCAGAGGTTTTACAAGGATTCAGAAATGATAAAGATTATAAAATTGCGAAAGAAGTAATGCAGTCATTTCCCTGTTTTAGTATTTGTAGCGAAGAACTAGCCATAAAGAGTGCTGAAAATTTCAGATATCTAAGAACAAAGGGAATAACCATTGGAAAGACAGTTGATTTAATTATTGGAACATTCTGTATTGAAAACGACTTAGAATTATTACACAGGGATAAAGATTTTGAACTGATGGGGCAGTACTTAAATCTGAAAATTAGAGAGTAATTGCAACACATTAACCGCTGATCTGCACCTTTAGATATAACGGAGTACGAAAAACAGAAGAAGAGAAGTATGATGGCGGATACCCGCTTCGACTTGTTAGTCAAATTGAGGCGGGTTTGATTCTGGGAAAAATTAAAAACGGAATGAAATAATGCTAATACCAAATATTCGAAATGAAGGAGATTATTCTGTTGATGAGCATCAGACTTTTTCAAAAAATTAAAATTTATAAACAGAACTTTGGAATTGCAATAACCGCAATTGTAATCTTACTTATTGTGGTGAAGGGATTTGAGTTTGTAAACCCTATCTACTATTTAATCATTCCCATTTTACTTGTAAATATTTTAAGTGAAGCTATCGTAAGTGGAAAAAGTAATAGCAAATTAGGTTTTACGATTTACTTTTTGCCATTCATTCTATGGATTTTACTTTCTTCCTTTTGGTCGGTTCATCCGGAAATAACTTTTAAGCGGTCCATTTATTTTATTTTTCTTGTTATAGGAATGGAATCAATTTCTAACTTGATACCCAATAATGTAAATGCTCTTGAAAAAGTTTTTCTTCCAGCAGCAATAATTGTAATTGCGATTTCAATTTTGTCTCTTATAGCTGGATTTCCGACAGATTACTGGAGCGGCGGCAACGGTTTAGGATTGAAAGGATTTACTACGCATCAGAACATGTTAGGAAGCCTGATGTACTTTTTTACATCAATCATGACTTATAGATTATATAATTTGTATTACGAAAAGGGAGTAACGAATAGAGTTCTCTGGTTTTCAGTCGGTTTGAATATAGCAGCACTTTTTTTGTTGATCCTATCATTTTCGCGAAGTGCAATTCTTGCTTACATTATATTCTTGATCGTATTTGGGATGTTTACAGCAGGTACAAAAAAAACAGTCGGACTAATTACATTATTAATCATTGTTCTTTTGATTTTTTCAAGAGTAGAGCTCACAAACAAATTTATTAACTACACTATTTATAAGGGGTCTGATAATATTTTAGGGTCACGCTCGGTTATGTATAAGGCTAGTCTGAGCGCCGCAAAAAATGGTGGATTAATCGGTATGGGTTATGGGGTTAGCGAACCAGGTATAATAAAGGGAGTCCCCGGAAATGAGGTTGATGGGATTTTCATTCGTGAGAAAGGAAGTACAGTTTTAGGATTAATTGAAGAAGCCGGTTTTATAGGGCTGGTATTGTTTTATTTGCCGGTTGGGATACTGTTTTTTAAAGCCGTAAGAAGTAAGAAGGAAGACACTTCGACTCCGCTCAGTGTGACAGGCGCTTCAACTGGTTCGGCTTCGCTCAGTGCAGGCGAGAAAGGTGAAATGTCAAAAGTGAGAGGGATGAAAGTTGGTGAGGGTCCCTCGACTGGTTCGGCGGTTCGATTAAACTCACCGCAGACTTCGCTCACCGCAGATCAGCTCGGTATGTCAAGCTTAAGAAGTGAGAAAAAGTTTTTGATTGCTATTATTATAGCAATGATAGTCCATTCGCAGTTTGAAGCCTGGGGAATCGGGGTGGGGAGTGTTTTGTTGCCGCTTTACTTGTTATTCTTAGCTAGATTATTTGATATAGTAAAATGAAAACATTCATTAGAACAAATCCGATTTTAATTTTCTTGATTGCTGCATTTTTTGTTTATCAAGTAATTCTAATTGAATACTCGCATACTGAATTTCCTGACAAGATTTCGACACAAAATATTTTTCCATTTCTAGCCGATAAACCAATTACAGAAGATGGGCATTACATGTTAACGGTAGCTTGGAATATAGCTAGCGGAAAAGGATTTGTTTATAATTATAACGTTCCTACTACAGGTGTTCAACCGTTAGCTACAATTATCTATGCTTTAATCGCCAAGATAGCCCAACTACTAAATATTGGAAAAATTGGTTTTGTAAAACTTGTCATGTACTACTCAATTATTTTGACTTTCACTATTTGGATTATGCTGTATGACCTCTGCAAAAAAATGTTTAAGATTAAAGACACTAACTTTTTAAAAATAATTACATTTCTGTTGGTGGCATTTAATTTTCAAATTTACATTCACATCATAAATGGTTTGGAAACCGGACTGTATCTATTACTAATGCTATACCTATTTTATAAATCCATGTCTTATAATTATGAAAACAATCAAATAACAAAACAAACGCTGATTTTAGGTTTAGTATTTAGCTTAGCATTTTTAGCTAGATTGGATTTTGCCTGGATAATGTTAATCCAAATCTCCGGACTTCTTTTTATTAAGAAGATCGGTATCAAAAAAGCCATAACTCTAGTGACCTTTCCAATAATAGCTGGCGCTTCCTGGATCCTATTTTCCTACTTGAGTACAACAAGTATAATTCAGTCTTCAATAGATTCTCAAACGCATCTGTTCTCGAGCATTAATTATGATGGTATTTTGATATTTATACAATCATTTATTCAACCTTTTGTCCCATTTGTTTACTCAGGAAACAAAAGAATTCTTTTTATTATGGTTATCGCGCCGCTATTCTCGATTGGAATAGGGTGGTATTGCCGTAATTATTTAACAAACTTGAAAGCGTCATTCGAGCAAGCGGTGATTCTAATTTGGGGTGCAAGTCTAATTTCTTTACCATTTGTATATCTTATTTATTCGAATGCTCCTCATTTCTTTATACGATATTTTTCACCTTTGTTTGTTATCACTCTTCCGTTTCAAGCATATGTGATTTATTTGGTTCTCGAAAAGTATGGTCTGGCAAAGAGATTCGGTTTTATTGCACTAGTTGTAGTTATTTATGCAACACAATCCTCTTTATATTTTCATTCAGGTAAACTTGGGAATTCGGATTCAATTCGAATTGATTTTATAAAAAGAAACTTTCAAGCTAATACAGTTATTGGAACTTGGCAAAGCGGGGTGACCGGGTATTATTGTGAAAATGTTTATAACCTTGATGGCAAAATTGATCAAGATGCATTACGATACGCTCGAGATATAGGTATCGAGAAGTATATAGAATTACGAAATATTGAAGTGCTTATTGAATGGGAATATTGGATTAATAAGATTGATAAAAAATATTTGGGAAACAATTGGAAATTATATTCGCGTGATATTGGAGATGGAAGGACTATGTGTTTTGTCAGGAGAGATAGAGATTTGAGGGGTCATTAAATGAGCAAGTTCAAAATCAGCGTCATATCAGTTACTGGTCTATCTTTCTTGTTGTAGTAAATCTCACTACATTTACACTTAGAAAAGTGAGCAGATTAGATGATTCTGAAATTTGATTGGGATCAATGGAATATTCAAAAGAATGAAGCCAAACATGGTATTAGCAGACTTGAAGCTGAAAGTTTGTTCTTCGATAAAGACCTGGTACTTTTTAAGGATGAAGTTCACTCGACAGAAAAAGAGATGAGATGGATCGGCTATGGAAAGAGCACAAATAAGAAAATTTTAATGTGTGCATTTACAATACGGAATCAAAAAATTAGAATTATCAGCTGTAGATCAGCTTCAGTAAAAGAAAGAGATATTTATGAAAAATCCAAAAAATGAAATAACAATTTATGATAAGAAAGAAACAACTGCATTTATAGACAAAAACAAGCCTATGAAATTAAAGGACATTGGAATTGATTTACCCGAAGAATCTCCTTCAAAAGTTATTAGTCTAAGACTTCCCACAGAATTATTGAATCGTGTAAAAGCACTTTCTTCTCAAAACGATGTAAGTTATACATCAATGATTAAAATTATACTTTCCAGGGCTGTAAGAAACTAAAAACATGTTAACTAATTAAAGATCAGTACAAAAAATACAATATCTTTTGTAATAGCTTAACTAGATAACACAAATTCCAAAGGAATAGCATACCAGAAAACGTAAAGTCCGCAAAGAATTATGTTATTTTTATGGCATAACTACCCATTAGTGCTGGTTTGAAGAGAGCAACTATAAGAGATTATTAACAAAAATTAAAGTGAAAGAAATAATTACATCTCACGAGAAATATCAAAAACTAAAAAATATTTTTTGGGACTATAATGTTGAACTGCTGCCGCTTAACAAAATTGTAGAATGTGATCTACAGTTAATTGATGATTATGAGTTGAAATTTATCTTAAACCGGATGCTGGAACGGCTCTCTTGGTACGATCTTTTGGAAATATTGGGCACTTCTTCCATAAAGAATTATCTAACTCAAGAAACAATTTCGAAAATTCGATTTGTGGAATTAAGAGAAAAATATGAATACTTACGAAAGGTATTATCAGGAGAGCCTATATCCTTTACAGGATGGGGTGCTGAATATTATTCAAAAATTAAACACACCCTTTTTTCTAACCGGTGGTACAGCATTAAGTAGACATTACTTTAGTCATCGTTATTCGGATGATCTATATTTGTTTGTGAATTCATATGGCAAATTTCGGGAGTTGCTTGATACGGTATTGATTTCATTAGGTAAGGCAGATCAACAAAAAGCATTTCTTATAGAAAAGGAAACTATAAAGAGATTTGAAAATTATTCTCAGATCTTTGTATATAGTGCGTTGAAGCCGGAAATTAGATTAAAAATTGATTTTGTTAATGATATAGCTCAGCATTATGGCGGTTTTGAAACTAATCAACAACTTGGAATAATTGACGGTTGGCAAAACATCCTATCAAATAAACTTACGGCGCTTTTCCGGTTTGAACCAAAAGATATAGCTGATATTTGGATAATATCTTGTCATAAAAAATTTAATTGGAAATCAATAGTAAATGAAGCGAAGAGTAAAGAAGCGGGTGTTGAGCCAGATGTTATATTTAATATTCTTAAATCTTTTCCTATTTCTCAATTACAATTGATTAAATGGATTGTGAAGCCGGACTATGTTAAAATTGAAAATGATTTGAGCATTATAGCCGAAGATATTTTATATGGAAAAGAAAACTCTCTCACCAGCATTTAAAAATATAATATTGTGAAGCACATTAAAAATTAAAGTTATACTTTCCCGGGCAGTAAAGAATCATGATTTTAGCTTCAGTCAAAATTCAATAACAATATGAACATCAATAAGTTCAATTATTAATTTATGAGGGTACAATGAATCAAAAAGAACAATTGTTGCAAAAAATTGAAAGCAAAACCGCTGTAGTCGGTATTATAGGATTAGGTTACGTTGGGTTGCCATTAGCATTGGAATATGCCAACAAAGGAATTAGCACAATTGGTTTTGATATTGACGAGAGAAAGATACCTATTTTGATGGAGGGGAGGAGTTACATTAAACACATTTCAGAAGACAGAATTAAGAAATCAGTGATAAGTAAAAAATTTGAGGCGACGAGTGATTTTTCAAAATTAACAGAATGCGATGCTATTATTATTTGTGTACCGACTCCGCTTGATCATCATAGGGAACCGGATTTAAGCTTTATTGAAAACTCCGGGAAGATGGTAGCCAAGTATATTAGATCGGGTCAAATAATTACTTTGGAATCGTCAACGTATCCGGGAACAACTGAAGAGATTTTACTTCCGATGTTTGAAGGAGCGGGTGAAAAGGTACAAGGTACAAGATACAAGGTCGGAGTAGATTTCTTTTTGGCTTTCAGTCCGGAGAGGGAAGATCCGAATAATCCAAATTATTCTACATCTACGATACCGAAAGTTGTTGGTGGTGTTACGTCGGCTTGTCTTGAAATCGCTTGCAAATTATATGATTTAGTTATAGTGAAGACCGTTCCGGTTTCTTCTCCAAGAGCTGCTGAAGCAACAAAGCTGTTAGAAAACATATACCGTTCAATAAACATTGCTCTGGTCAATGAATTGAAGATGGTTTTCGATAGAATGGATATTGATGTATGGGAAGTTATTGAAGCGGCAAAGACAAAGCCTTTTGGTTTTCAAGCATTTTATCCGGGTCCGGGCTTAGGCGGGCATTGTATTCCAATTGATCCGTTTTACCTAACTTGGAAAGCGCGTGAATATGATATCAATACTAAGTTCATTGAACTAGCCGGAGAGATAAATACTTACCAGCCATATTATGTAGTAGAAAAATCTTTGGAAGCGTTAAACGAAAAAGGCAAGACAATAAACGGAAGTAGAGTTCTAATATTAGGTGCTTCTTATAAGAAAAATATTGACGATATGAGGGAATCGCCTTCACTTAAACTAATTGAAATATTTGAGAGTAAAGGTGCAACGGTAAATTATAGTGATACTTATGTTCCTAAACTGCCGCCGACACGGAAATACAACTACGAAAAGGAATCGGTTGAACTAACAAGTGAAAATATAAAAGGATATGATTTGATAGTGTTGTCTACCGATCATGATAATTTTGATTATAAGCTCATTGCGGAGAACGCAAAGATTATTGTGGATACGAGGAATGCGTTTGAAAGGCATTCCATAAAGAAAGAGACGATTTTTAAAGCATAGCATGTTCAACTTTTCTTCTTCCCGCCAAAAGATGCGGGATAAACTCCGAAAAGGTTCCCCGCAATAATACTGCGGGACAGGCGACAGAAGGTTGTGTTTAAAAAGAATTTTGGAAATAACACTTTGTTACGTTATGAAAAATAAACTCCCCCGCAAAAAAACTGCGGGGTAAACTCCAGACAAGACTTAATGAATTCTTTGTTCTTTTCTTAATGTAAGAAAAGAACCAAAAGAAACTGCACTTAAAAATAATTGCTAAATCTTCACTTCGTTCCGCGAAGGAAAAATAATTTCTTGTTCCTTTCTCTTGATAGAAAGGAACCGAAAGATCAAGGCTTAAAAAAATTTGCTAAGAATTTCGTTCATCGATGGCAGAAATTAAACTCCTCCGCTTTTTATTAATGAAAGAGAAAAGCGGAGTCAAACAGAAATTTCTGCTGATCATCGGATTCACTCATTCTTTACACGCAAATTTTTTAATGCCGGAAAAAAGATGCAATAATTTTAAGGTAAGGAAAGATTTAAAGCACAGCAAGATTTTTAGCTACCGAAGAAAAAGATTATAAAAGCTTTCTGGTAGGAATGGGATTAAAGGAGAGAATGTTTTTAAAGCATAACATGGTCAACTTTTCTTCTTCCAGGGAAAAGATCAGAGATAAACTCAGAAAAGTTGCCCCGCAAAAAGGTTGCAGTGTAAATAAAGTAATTAAGTATGTGATAGATGTGGGTGTTGCTAAACGAATTTGTTTAGAATAAATTACGCTGAAAGAAATAGTAATAAATTGAATGAAAAAAACATTAGAAAAAATAAATGAACTTGTAAGTTTAGGTATCATCAAAAACTATGCAATTGGTGGAGGAATGGGGCAATTCTATTATATAGAGGCTGGTACTACTTATGACCTAGACATTATGCTTCAATTAAATGTAGAAGTAGAATTGTTGGAACCGTTGAAAGAAATTTATGCTTGGGCTAAAAAAGAAAAATTTGAAGAAAATAAAGAGCATATATTAATAGAGGGTATTCCCGTTCAATTTTTACCTGCATATAATGAATTGTTAAATGAAGCAATAGATAATGCAAATGAAGTTGAACTTTTCAGTATTAAAACAAGGATAATCCGTGCGGAATATTTAATGGCAATTATGCTTCAAACATATCGGTCTATTGATAAAACTAGATTGACAAAATTTTTCGAAGATGTAGACTATGATGTTCAACTTTTCAGTCAAATTCTGAACAAGTTTAATTTGAAAGCGAAATTCGATGAATTCAAGGAGAAATATTTATGAGTGAAAATATTATCCTCAATTTAGAATCTTCAAAAAAAGCTTTTCATAAAGAACGTGCAGCGATCTCATATGAGGAAAAGTTTGCAATAGTAATTAAATTGCAAGAAATTGATATGGAAATTAGAGGCGCCAAGTACAAGGAGGAACAAAGTTATAAGCGAGTATGGAAGCTTAATGAAGTTGGTTAGTGATGGACAGTAATCCTCAGACTGCGGGCGAATGAGTATGAATAAGGCGTAAGATAGGGCCTAGGTTTCTTATAATAAACAAATAGGAATTGATAAGCCGCTTAAAAAAAATTAAGCGGCTTTTTTGATTTTGGGGCATGAATATAAATTCAGAAATAGTAAAAGTACAATAGAGTAAAAAAAACTTGAAAAAATATTTGCTTTGAAGAGCATTTTATTTTTATCTTTGAACGACTGAGAGTGTGAGACAAGCAAATTGAATGGACGCTAAACTCGTAAACGTATGAAATTAGAAGAAAAAATAATCACCGGAGCGCTTAAGAGGTTCTCAGAGTATACTAACCTTAATTGTCGTCTAGTTGAAGAAACCGGCGATCAGAGGGTTGAAATTTTACAAGGTACTACGAATGTAAATAGCAAATCTATTATCCTCGATACAGTAGTAGTTCCACATATTACTTCTCAAAACATAGAATGGGCGCTTGCAAAGGTAAGGAACACTAATTCTGAAGTGATACTATTTACGAGATATTTAACCATTTCGTTATCTGAACTCTTACATCGGCAAAAAATCCAGTTTATGGATATAGCCGGAAATTGTTACATCAACACCGCCGGAATCCTCATATACATTAGCGGTAAAAAATTGGCTGCGCAAGATGACTATAGAGAAAAAACAAATCTGGCATTTAATGCGGCCGGGGCTGCTGTACTTTTTCTTTATTTATCAAATAGCCGTTTTGCTTCTTTACCAGTAAGGCGGGTCGCAAAGATTGCTAATGTCTCAAAAGCTACAGTAAGCTTGGTTAATAGAGGGCTTCTTCGATCAGAGTTTATTACAGAAGAAAAGACGATAATAAAGCGGCAGCAGCTTTTTGAACGCTGGCTTATCGCATTTAACGAACAACTCAAATCCAAACTATTTTTAGGGAAATACAGCTCTGATAATGAAAACTTCTGGAGAGATATTAGGGCTGAAAATGAAATAATAAGCGGTGAAGCTGGCGCGGTAAACTACATTAATGGGCATAAATCATATTTAGGAATTATATACACAAATAACTCCGATGCCCTAATTAAAAGTCATAAGCTATTCCCAGACGAGAACGGTGTAATCGAGATACGCCGTAAATTTTGGAATGATTCAGAGCAAGAGAATTTAGCTGTGGATATACGGCTCTTAGTGTACGCTGATATTATGACTACAAGAAATAATCTTAGTAGGGAACAAAAAATGAACTTGAGAAATCTTGTGTTTTGTGATGGCAAGATATCAGATACGGTAAATGAATTTTTCTCCTCGATGTAGTTAGAGGGAAATCAGCTACACAGTTGAAAAGACAAACAGTACCACATGTTGTCAGTTTTAAGAAATAGCGTTTATGCCGTAAAAGAAAGTTTGTAAATTGATACAGTAAGGCGCCTGTTTATCGGGCAAAGATAAAGATGGTTAGGTTAGAAATTATTTACTATAGGAAGTCACGATGGTAAGTTTATGTTATAAAGTAGGTCTGTCCACTGATAGATCTAACGAATTGAACAAAGACCAATCACCAATTGTAAGTTTTTCTATTGATAGTGAACCATTTCGAACTGTCTACTGGGTTTGTAGTAATTCCGCCTCATCAGTTATTCAATCCACATGGATAATTCCCAATGAAGATAGCATGACTATAAATAATAAAATGTTTTATGTAGATCAGTATTGCAACACTATTTGTGGTTGCCCATTTTTTATTTGCCATATTGTATTTAATAGAAAAGGGACTGTATGAAAAACGTTATTTGTGGAAAGGATTATAGAATTAATTGGATTTCCAAATACTTCGGCGTTCCAGTAAAGGAATTACTAAAAGCAGTTGCAGATGGAAAACTAATAAGTACAGGAGGTATTGGCGAATTCAAATTTGTAACTGGCGAATCATTACTTGTCTACTTTGAAATGCGCAAAGAAGCTTTGAATAAAACAGAAGTTGAACCAGTCATCCCCCAAAAGTTTGATTTTTTTGAGAACTACAAGACAAATAGGCGTAAAGTAATTAACAACATCGTTAGAAGATGTGAAAGGAGAGGATAATATGGCTTTTGCAAGACCTAGAGGTAAAAAGAAGATAGTTTCAATATACATGAAACTCCCGCATACTGGTAGAATGACGTCAAAGAGTACAAAATTGCTGGATATACCAGAGAATAAAGAGAAGATTGAGCAAATGTTACAAGTAGCTACTCAACAAGAAAAGGAAATAAAAATGAACATGAAAGGTCTTGGCTGTAGAAATTCAGTTGAAAGTTTGTTAGAACTTCACTTAGCGTCCAAAGCGCAATGTAAAGAAGGGACGAGAAGGAATTATCGTAAGACTTATGATAAGCTGGCTGAAAAGATTGATTTAACAAAGCCATGTGTTGATGAAATTAATGTAAAAAAAATGACAGATTGGATAAATGAAATATATTCTGAGCCTAAGTATTCTTATAACACAAAAGCATTACATGTAAGGAACATTTTCAATATAGTTGGATTTGCTAACAAGCATAAATTGATCCAAAATGTAGAACTAGATGACGCGCTACGTCCTAAAAAATCCAAAGTTAAAGGAAGACCATTGACAATTGAAATGGTGCAAAAACTAATTTTCTATGCGGCTGAAAAAGGTGATGTACATGTTTTGGCATTCATAATATTGATGCTTCATCAAGGTAATCGCCCAATTGAAATTAGCGGGCTTACTGAGTTAAGAATAGACCTCGTTAACAAGACAATGCTAATTTCGTTTACTAAGGTTGATAAAGAGTATACGATTCCTATTCATCCCCTTTGCATTGATATGCTCAGTTACTTGATTAAAAGACAAAAACCTGGTGAACCATTATTTCGCATCACAAAGGGAGCAACATTGGATATAATTAATAAGTACTTTGAAGAACTGGGATTTAGAAAGGAGGGATTCCGTGCTTATAACCTTAGACATACATTCATCAATGCAGCAAAAAAAGCTGAAGTAAGGAGTGACTCTATAGCTAAGTTACTTGGTCACACTGTCCAGAGTACTGCGAGCCAGCATTATTATGATGAATCTTTGGCAGATACAGCGTCAGAGTTGGCAAAAATTTCATATCCAATTCCGAATTATTTTGAACTTATCAATGATATCCAAATGGCAAAAGAAGTCGATAAGATTTTCCGCGAGATTAAGGAAAAAGAATTTATGAAGAAATACCCGGATATCTGGAGGAAGTTAGAGCGTAGTAAAAAAGAAAATCTAAAGCCACTAATAAGAAATTTGAATTTAGTAAATCATGCTCTTGAGAATGGTCATCTAGATAAATTTTCTTTAGAAAATATCTTTCATGAGTATTATAAAATAAATAAGGATATTATTTAAGGTTGGTCAGCTGAATAATAGATCATTGGCGGAACGCGCTCGAAATATTATCATTAGGAAATCTGTTCTTCTGCTGCTACTGTGATGAGGAAGATTTTCTTTGACATACCAAATTACTTTGAGATAATCGGTATGAAGAAAGAAGTCGATGAAGTAAAAAAAGTAATCAAGGATAACTGGCTGGAATTAGCTAAAGAAATGTTTCCGGAAATATTCGGAAAACTTAAACCGGAAGACCTTCTTTAACTTCCTTTCAATTGCAGCATCCAAGCGGTGCTGCCATCTTCCTTCTAAAATGGTAGTCGTATTGTCGCAGCTGTTTATTTGTTGTTACAATAATTCTTCTGACAACTTTTTTCGCCAAAACATAACATGTACGAAACACTATGTTGGTGACGGTGTTGATGTGCCCATAAAACTGTTTCGATTATTATATTTGAATACAGGGAGTGTTCTGTTCCTCGTATCCTGATCCAAAAGAGATGAGAAAAAATGTATTAAATTGCCTAATCAAGGGAGATCAATATCCGTATGAATCCTTTCTGAGGCAGCTTTCCATTGTCTTTAATGTCTATGTTTATTGTGAGGCCATGCAAGTTTTACTTGGTTTGAAATTTCAAACAGCTATTCCATTGCCCTCATGCCTAACAGTTTCGATGGGGATATCTATCATCGTTGTGAAATCTTTTGTAGCCAACTGTTATAGGCTCAATCTTATAGCTGGCTTTTATAGTTGAAAGCCATAGAATGAGTGCATACTTATCAGTATTTTCATCAAAAATGGGGAGACTAACATTAGGTCAATATCACTTTCTTCAGTTGCAGTGCCGTTTGATCAAGGTCAATTAAAATTGTCGTCAAGCGGTCATTCCAGATGTCGCTAATCACACGTTAATTTTCAAAACACATTTTATATTTATCCTCAATTTCCATCACTTCTCCTTTTGTCAATCTAACAAATTCTTTTTCTCTTGCTCTTTTTGAAAGTTCTCCATTATTCTGTTCCAGAAACCGTATCAATAAGGCCACTATTTTGTCAGGCATTTCAAACCGGTCATCTAACCAGATTTTCATCTCATCATATTTTTGAAGATAAGTCACTTCTTCAGGTATTATCTTATTAATTGTATAATCCACACACTCAAATAAAAACTCGGCTTGAACCGTAGCATCAAAATACTGGTAATAGTCAATTGTCTCGTTAAGGACTTCAATATTATTGTCAGAAGCTTTTTTCCAATGAATAAATTCAAGCAGAGGATGAGAGTAATTTTCCAACACTTTTCTGTAATTGTCAATCCGCTCTAAGATAGCAGCAGATACAGGAAAAATAATTCCCTGCGGTGTGAATTTCATTTCTGCCAGCAAATGGTGAATCAAATACCGATGTAACCTTCCGTTGCCATCTGCAAACGGGTGGATAAAAACAAAACCAAAAGCTATTATTGCAGCTGTTAGTACAGGGTGAAAATTATTCTCTGTCATTTGTTTTGATGCATCTAATAATCCAGTTATTAGTTTCTCGACATCTTGCCATCGAGCCGTAATGTGCTCAGGAATGGGTTCACCCGTGTGACGATCATGTTCACCAACAAAGCCTCCCTCAGTTCGAAAACCCATTTTTATAAAGCGACTATTTTCTATGACGATCTGCTGTAATCTAAGAAGTTCTTCTTTGCTAAGCGATTTACTACCAGCCTGTCCGATAGCCCTTCCCCAGCGAACAGCTCTGTTTTGAGTGGGATATTCGCCTTCTATATTGAAAGAAGCCTTAGAATCTTTCAACAGTAAAAATGAAGATGTACGAAGCAAAATATCTTTGTGTATACTACTGATAACTGCATCAGTTTTTTGGGAAAGGTTTTCGATGATATATTTTTCCAGCTTATCTGTTTTGTGAATGAGAGGACAAAAATCAGCAGTCCCGGGTAAATTGTTTTTAATTCGATGTCGACTTGAATTAACACTTCTGGGGCAAGTATACTGTAATTTTTCGTCTATAAGTGGAATGTAATTGCCATCTTTCAAATCAGGTACTTTTAATGTTTTTTGCATAAGCCACTCGTACAAGAACCATATTTTCCTGCTATACTGGCTAAGAGGCTCACTGTTTATCCACTGTTCAATGTTGGTAGGTTCTAATCGCTCAAACAGCTTTTTGAAAAACAAAAGGTTTATGCCTTCATATTTTATCGCAAAAACTAACTGATCATAAAGAGTTTCTTTAGGTTGATGTCTAGGTGTAAAAACAATCCATCCATCCTTTGCGTATTGTCTACGTACTTCACTAATCAACGCAAGTTGTCGTGGTATGGGTACAGGCAACTTCAAGGAATCAATTATTGCACCATAACCCACTAATTTTCCCTGTTCAGGAGTCGTTCTTTCGTGAAAAACGTTTATTGTCTGTGCAAAATGCTTAGTACTCATATTGTCTCGTAAAAATAATTTATGTCAAATATACGTGAAAAATATTTACAAAACGTGAAATACATTTATTTTTTATGTCTCTTTGTGAAAATCACATATTTAATAGTTGCTTTATTTTGTTGCAAAAGGAAAAAGTAGATTCCGGTAAGACTATTATTATTAATAGGGGATCAATATTAGAGAACAGGAGGGGAGTAGCCGGAAAATAAAAGAATTCACTCATTAGGCGGAACGAGCTCAGAATGTTATCATAAGGAAATCTGTTCTTCAGCGGCAACAGAGATGCGTAAAATATTTTTCAACATACCAAATTACTTTGAAGTAATTGCATGTAGAAAGAATCTGAAGATGTAAAAAGAGTAATTAAGAATAACCGCCTAGAATTAGCTAAAGAAATGTTTCCGGGAATATTTGGGAAACTAAAGCCGGAAGATCTTTAGTAATATTTTCTATGGCAGCATCAAGTGGTGCTGCCGCCTTCTCCACAAATTGTTTGTCTGATAACTGTTTCTGCTGCGAAATAAAATCCTACACCGGTGTTGGTGTTAATGTACCCAGTTAAATGATTCAATTATTATATTTAACACAAGGAATGCTAAAGACTGAACATAATCAATAAATGACTGATCCCGTTCCTACTGTTTATATTTTAAACCAAGAACTAGATTATTAAGAAGATTTGATTGTGCTGAATCATTTTGTCGCGTTGTGAAATTATGCTAGTTCCAATCAACATATCGAAATGAATTTTGAATTGTCCTCGTTTTTAATTTCTTCTTCTAAAAAGCTTACAAGAAGATTCAGAGTTTGAGGCTTGCATTTCTGCTATATCTTTACCAAGTAGTACAGCTCCAGTCAATTCAAAATCAAATTGATCATAAATTAAATCGCTATGGTCAGATTGTAAACGACCCACATTACTGTAGTGCTGTTATATTTACTGTCCACATGAAACATTAGAAACTCTTAGAGGAATAGGTTATATTTAATAAAAAATTTTGGGCAGTAGTTATGGCAAACAGCATCATCAACATAATAAAAGAAGAACTACATAAGCAAATCTAGGGGAAAATAAAGAAGATTATACTTTATGGTTCTTACGCTAGGGATAGTTTCCGCAGTGACTCTGATATTGATATTTTGTTAATTATGGAAAGTAAAATTGATGAATCACTTAGAAAACAAATTTACGGTATATGTTACGATCTGAACTCTATGTACGATATATGGATTGACATCAGTTTATTATCTGAAGATGATCTGGGTACAATACGTGGAAAACAGCCCTATGTGCAGAATGCACTTGTTGAAGGAATCGTGTTGTAATGAGTAACGAAAAAAGAAGCGCTTATTAATATTCGGATTCACCAAGCGAAGAAGCATTAAGAGAAGTTGAATTTCTTTTAGAACATAAAATGCTCAGCCTTGCCACTAATAGAATATATTACTCAATTTTTTACGCAATCTCAGCAGTATCAATTAAAGATAATTTTTCAACTTCTAAACACAAAAAATTACTCGGCTGGTTATATAAGAATTATATTAATACAGACATACTGCCTAAAGAGTTTGGTAAAATGATTTATGCATGCTTTGAAAACAGAGAAAAAAGTGATTATGATTTTCTTTTTGAGCTCACAAAGGAAGAGATAAATGGGTATTATGAACTTGCTAAAAAGTTTTTCAACGCAGTTACAAAAATATTGGATGTGTAACTATTGAAATTACATATGATATTAAAATTCGTTTACCCAAGATACTTTACAGATTCTCAAGATTTGAATCAGATAATTATTATGGATGGAAATTTACCAGCCGAAGTACTTTAACTTACCTCACTTTTTTCGGTTACTTATATTATGGCGCTTCAACTTTTTCATTTCCCCATTCTTACCTTATTCATGTCGCAATGCAAAAATCAGCGGTTAGGAAAAAATCCTTTTCATTTAATTAAATGCGTATTATATTTATATCGTAAAATAGAAAATATACATATGATAAAATATACAATAAACGAAGTCCTATCATTTGCAGAAGACTCAATAAATCAAAAGGTCCCGGAAGCAAAATTATTTGATATCAGTTTGGTCTCGAAGCAAGGAGAGGTGTTGTTTATTGAAATAAAAAGTGGAACAAATGTTAAGTCTTTTGCAGCACTTTATAAACAGAACATTTCGAGACAGACTAGTCAGAGTGTATTCAATAAAATAGTCTATAATAAAACATATAACTTATTGATAACAAATATATTAGGGGATTCACTTGTGGACAAAGCAGTACGCGAAAATGTTCAGTTTATCGACATAGCTGGTAACTTGCATCTTAACATTGGTAGTGACTTTTTCCTTTTGACTGGAAGTAAACTGCGACAAGAACTCATAACAAAAAGCCTTAGAACTGAAATACATTTCGCGTGGCAAAAAGTGATTTTTTACCTATTAAATTTTCCCGGTAGTTTGCATTATAGTCTTAGAAAATTAGCGGAGCACGTAAATGTTTCACATAGTTCGATTCAGCAGCTAGAAGCATTCCTTATAAGGAAGATGTATTTAGTAATTCATGATGGTAAAAAAAATCTAGAGCAGAAATTCGATTTATTTAACATTTGGATCGAGAACTACAATAGTAAGCTATCAGAAAAAATAAGTTTTGGTAAATTCAAAATTGAAGATGAACGTTGCCCAGAAATGATTAACGGCAGCGGAGAGGACTATTTGCTGAGTGGAACATCAGCTTTATCAATCTTCAATAACAAGATTGGCTTTAATGACTTTATTGTTTATTCGCAGGACCCAGAATCATTAATGCAAAAGTATTCCCTTCGAAGAGACACGGAAGGAAATATAGAATTAAGAGTGCGGTTCTGGAAGGACTTTAGCACGCTCAATCCATATGGTATAGTCCCAATTCTGTTATTTGTTGCAGACTTAATGAATAGTTCTATAGAACTAGGCAGAAAAATCGGTACACAATATTTTGAAATGTATTTGGCTGATGTTTTAAAAGATAAAGAAGAATATTCTCTTCAAAACTTTGTTAAGTACTTTAAAGAATTAGTTTAGTTTTTTGTTTTCCCCTCTGACAAGGGTAATAAGATTATATTTAATCGACTCCAGTCCATTATTAAATGGAGTTGATATGGCATTTCTTAGAGTTAGAAATAACATAATTACGATTTACTATTACAACCCGGTTACAGGTAAACGTACCTCAAAAAGTACCGGTCTGAACCCAGCTGAAAAGAATTTCACAATTGCCCGTAAATTGGCTAGGGACATTGATTTTTCTCTTAAAAAGAAAAAGAGAGAAATAAGGCTGCTGGGAGGAAGAAAATTTCTTATTGGGAATGTTGTAGATCATTATCTCAGCTTGAAGCAAAATCTCTCAAAGAACGGGAAGCGGTCATTGAATCGTTTCTTCAAATTATTCTTTTCCTATTTCCCAAAGGAAATGTCATGCTCTATGATCTCCAGGGAGAATGTTGAGGATTTCATTCTTACTTTATGTAAGAGAGAGCTGTCCAACAACACTAAACGGTTACTAATTGTTTATCTGAAATCATTTCTAAAATTTCTTTTTGAATATGAATATTCTCATGAAATCAGAATAAACAGAAGTCTGATCCCAAAACGGCAACTAAAGCCAAAGATTATTTTCGATGAAAATGAAGTCAACTTCATTTTTGAATCAATTCCAAAGAATAATCCTAATCTATTGGTGGGAGTTCATTTTTTATTTTACACCGGACTACGTCCTGTTGATATTTATAATATCAGAACAGAAAATATAGATGAGGACCAAATGTTGATGAGAATTTTATCAACGAAAACAAATCTATTGATGGAAATCCCGCTACACTTTGATCTTTTACCGATAGTGCAATTAATGAAGAAAGAAAAACCGGCTGGAAGCATCTTGAGTTATTCATCCTCGGAGTCTTTCAATCGTGCCGTAAATATTTATCTAAGGTATTTGGGGATAACAGATTATAAAGAAGCAACTGCATACACATTCAGAAAAACATTTGTTTCTAGAGCTAGATACTGCGGCATAGATTCGACGGTAATCAAGGAGTTAATAGGTCATTCACACTCTAACACGCTCGACACTTTTTATTCTTATTTGAGCCTTGAGTATTTACGCAAAGAATTAGCTATGTATCAAGGCACTCCAAATGCTTATAAATCACAAAACTCAAAACAAGGCAAGGAGGAAGTATCGATTATATCTAATCTTCAAAGCCCATTGTCAGTAACGAATTTAGGTTCTCGATATGATGAGAACCTAAATTTCGTTAACTAAGGAGGGGCAATGGTGATCGTAGATATTTTGGATGTTTTAGACAACCTTGCCGACGAGCAGCGAGAAATTGTTGTCAATGCTTTGCTGGACCACCTCACAGTTTTTTCACATTATACGATTTTAGAGGCTCAACTTAATTGGGACGGCAATGCACCTTACACAAGTTTTGTACGATTTCAGAATGAAGTAATAAGGGAATGTGTAAAAATTGAACAGAGTCTTTTCGGCTCTGTTTTAAGACAGCAACATGGATTGAGTGCGTTAACACTAAGAACAGAAATAAATCTTTAGGTTAGGATATATTAGTTTATTTGTACTACTAATATTTTAGGATAAAAAGTAGAACCTCTGTCATATTGAGTAGAAAAATCTGGACATTTTAATGAGGTAGTGTAAAATAAGTTGTGTTAATGGTTAAAGAGGAAATAGAATCTAAACGGAGTGAGTTCCCGCAATGCGGGACAAACTCCGAAAGGTATCAATGCCGAAGGCATCCCTTCGGAAAAATCAAGACTCCACCAACCCGCCAAAGAACAGCGGGCAAGAAGATGGTGGGCATGTGAAATAATTTGCTAAGAATTTCGTACTTCGATGGCAGAAATTAAACTCCTCCGCTTTTCATTATTGAAAGAGAAAAGGGGAGTCAAACAGAAATTTCTGCGAATCATCGAATTCACGCATTCTTTATACACAAAATTTTTAAGGTCGGAAATAAGATGCAATTATTTTAAGGAGCGGAAGAATAAAAAGTACAATCATGAAGTTTAGGTCGGATGAAAAGAAGATTAATGCTTTTTGAAAGGGAAAGTCTGAAAGAGGATGATGTATTTAAGGCATAATAGAAAGTGTTTAAGTTACAATGTGCCTGAGATTCTAAGTACCTAGGTACCTAGAAAAGATAAAAACAAAAAAGCCGCTTCAGATTTCGAAGCGGCTTTCTAATTATATATACGATAGAAATTATTTCAGCAGTAACATTTTCTTGGTTTGAATAATATCGCCAGCTTGAATTCTGTAATAATAAACTCCGCTTGCAATTCTACTCGCATTGAAGTTTACACTATGTTTGCCTGTACTTTGGAATTCGTTAACCAAAGTTGCTACTTCACGACCGGTAACATCATATATAACAAGTTTTACTTTAGAAACGTTCGGTAAAGTGTAATTAATTGTTGTTACTGGATTAAACGGGTTCGGGAAATTCTGGCTTAATTCCAATCTGTTAAGCGCATTAACGTTAACTTCAACAACGTTGCTGTACTCAAACTTTCCATCGAAGTCTATCTGTTTCAATCTATAAAGTACTTTACCGTTTGGTGCGTTTTTATCTGTAAATGAATAAGACTTAGTCGAGTTTGAATTCCCATGTCCTTGAACAAAACCGAGCGTTTCCCATGTTATGCCTTGCGAGCTAGTGGTGAGCGAAGTTGAACCACGTTCCACTTTAAAACCATAATTGTTTACTTCAGTTGCTGTTTGCCAAGTAAGAGATACTCCGTCACCGGTATAAGCTGCAGCGAATGTAGTTAATTCAACAGGTAGTGCCGATGCAATTGTGGTTTCAAAAACTCCTCTTCCGTGTGTCGCGACAATCAATGTATTATCGGCAGATCTATAATCTAACATCACACATACTACATTACCAATTGAAGTAGCTGCTTCTTGTGTCCAAGTAGTGCTTCCTCCGTTCAAGTTAGTTGTATAATAAACTCCCGTACTTGTTGCAAGGAAGTAATGAGGTGTTCCGCTCACAGAAAACATTATCGCCCATCGTACCGAGGGAGAATTAGCGCCAGTTAAATTTCCTGTTACTGAAGTCCAGCTTGTTCCTGAGTCTGTAGAGTACCAAATCCGGTCTACATTATAGTTGCTAAATGCTACCATCACATTAGCTGAGTTCGCCGGGTCTACGGCAATACTGCTTACATATCCGGCTGGGAAACTACCACCCGTTATATTAGTTGGAGTGGTAGTTGATACATCAGCAGTATTTGCGCCGTCAATTCTAAAGACTTTACCTCCGCTAGTTCCATAATAAAGGACATTCGCATTACCGGATTTGCTTACTGTTATTGCCGAAACTTGTTCACCGCTTACATCGGAATTTGCGAAGTAGCTCCATGTTGGAGTAGCCGCACTTGCATCTGTTGTTCTCCAGACACCTGTATTTTTTCCGGTCGTTGCGCCGGCAAAATAAATAATATCCCCACTGTTAGGATCAACATCGAACGGGTTAACAAACAACGGATTAGTTAATGTCCCAGGTTTTAAGTCTGTTGATGCTGTAACCGGAGAAGTAGCATCTGATTTTTCAAATCTAAAGATGTTACCATTAGTTGTAGACATAAAAACATTTGTTCCATTTGGATCAATTTCAGCAATGCAACCATCCCCGCCACTAACCTCTTGCCAATTTTGCAAAGCACCGGTTGTTCTTGCCATCCAGTTACCACGGTCTTGCAATCCCGCGGCAATAAATCCGCTTCCACTTGTTTTATCTAACGACGCGCTATAAAGTTGGGAAATATTTAAACCGGAACGGAGCGGAGACTGCCAGTAAGTTGCGCTTGGTGTAGCGGTAATGTCGTTTGCCTGATGAACACCGCCATCATTTCCACAATAGAAAATTATATTACTACCCGGCTTAAAAACTCCGGCATGATTATCCGGGTGGTGATTTATAAAATCACCCAGCGCATTTTTGGTGCCGTTTGCTTGCACGCCGTAGCCACCAATATGCTTTGCGGCTAAGTCCGCTGCCGCGTCTGCATTGTTGGCTGCAGTCACATCCGAAATTTTAAAAATGCTTACTCCACCAACTATGATAAAATTAGGATCATCAGGCTTTACGGAAAGCAGCATATCGTAACCACCCTGTGTGTCAAAATTCGAGAGATCGTTTCCTCCCGTAAGCGATGCGGTGTTAGCCGGAATTACAGAACTGATATTACTCCAGGCGCCTCCTCCATTTGTTGAGCGCCATAATTGATGATTGTGAACATTAGGATCTACTGTTCCACCGCTTATGCCTTCAGTAAAGAAATATACCATAGATGAATTCGAGGGTGCGGTTTTAATAATAGTTCTTCCATAGGTAGTCGGCAAAGTAGGACTAACGCTTGTCCAGGTAACTCCATCATCTGTTGATTTATTAATGCCCGCATTAGCCGTACTGTTGGAACTTCCAGTAGTATATATTGTTCCGTCCGCCGCAATTGTAACATCTGTTCTTGGTGCGGTTGAAGAACCGTTGTTCACTACCTTTGTCCAACTGGTGCCGGCATCGGTAGATTTGTAAATTCCACCCGGGGTCGCAGCATAAACATTACCCGAAGTAGGGTGGACTGCTATATTATACACATACTGCCAATCACTGCTGTATACGCTATTATCCGCAACGCTTGTCGAGCTTAATTGAGTCCATGTTTCTCCGTTATCTGTTGATTTAAAAACACCATTACCATAATAATTGGCACCTTCTCCATTAGCGCTATTTCCAATATTCTCACCGGTTCCGTAATACCAAATGTCACGTGAATCGGGTGTGGTTCTAGTATCCTGCGCTACACATGTAACGCTATGTAATTGAGTTGCAGTAGTTTTTTTTACCCATGTTGAACCGCCATCAGTTGATTTCCACACACCGCCAGAAGCACCACCGGCAATAATGGTTGGTGTTCCAGTGGTTCTAACATCTATTCCCAGCGCCCTTACTCTTCCCGAGGTACCGTTTGGTCCACGCTCTGTCCATGTTAAAGCTTGCGCATTTTGGACCTGCGAACCTTTAAGTAAAATAGTTCCAAGATGCTTTGGCAACCGCTCAGAAAATTGTAGTTCTAATTGTCTAATATTTGCCGGAATTCGATTTGTTTTTGGATCCCTCAGCATTAAGAATTCTTGATATAAGCGAGCAGGGTCGCTAAACTCTTTTTCTTCCTTACTGGCTGCTGTTTTTTTCTTAAGATTGACTGAATCTACATATGGATTTAGAAAATGTAGTACCGAGAAAGAAACAGTTAGAATGATTAATAAAGGTAAAATATGTTTACGCATACTCTTAGTCCTTTTGATGTTTATTTATTATTGTATTTAGTTTCAAATTTTCACGTTGTTTAGTTTGCGTTATTTACACTAAGTATGTTCTTCAACCTTAATAAATCTTCTTTTAGCAGATAATCATTAGCCCCGGCTTTAAAAGCTTTTAATTTTAGTGACTCTTCATTGTAATCAGTCACCATTATAATTTTTACACTTGAAGATATTTTACGGATTAACCGGGCTGCCTCAATGCCATCCATCACATCCATCTTAATGTCCATTAAAACAACTTCGGGTTTATGAAAAAAGAAATTATCTACTGCCATCAACCCATTCGAAGCTTCAATCGTTTCGTATCCTAAGTGGCAGACCATTTCTTTAATGAATTCTCTCATGCTTTTATTATTATCAACAATTAAAACTTTCATGTGTGTAGCCATTTCTAGATTTATAGTTAATATAGACGATGAATCCGATTTTATGAATAGGGGAAATCTCTCATTTATAAGATAGAAGTAGGTGCTAACCCCTAGAGGATTTATTTAATGATAATGCTTGAGCTGGGAGAGAATTGACATTCAGTAGTACTTATTTCTGTTCAAACGAGAATGAAAGTACTACTGAATTCAAATGGCTATATGTATTGGAAACTCAGAACATAAAAATGTGAATCATTTCATAATTACAAATTTCTTTGTATCAACAAAATTACCGGCTCTCAATTGGTAAAAGTAAACGCCACTAGACATTTCTCGGCTACGCTCGAAATGACCGGTGTTAAATTTTGTTTCATAATGTCCGGCTTGTTTGTATTCGTTCACAAGTGTCGCAAGTTCTCTGCCTAATACATCATAAATCTTTAAACTAACATTGCCTGCCGCTTGTACATGGTAACTAATTGTAGTTTCCGGATTGAATGGGTTAGGATAATTCTGTGCAAGATTGAAATTTGCGGGGGTTTCAACAATAACTTCAACAATATCGCTGTACTCGTACTTCCCATCGAAATCAATTTGTTTTAAACGATACTGGACAATACCAGAAAGAGGAGCAGCATCTTCAAAAGAATAACTCTTTGGCGAGTTGCTGTTTCCATGCCCTTGTACAAATCCGAGCGTTTCCCAGCTCGCACTGAGCGAAGACGAAGTGCTTATTTTTTGCCATCCCTCGACTCCGCTCGGGATGACAGTGCGTTGTATTTCAAATCCGTAATTGTTTACTTCAGTAGCGGTCTGCCAGTTAAGTAAAACTTTTCCATCAGCAACATTTGCGGTAAAAGAAGTTAGTTCTACTGGGAGGGCAGTATTGTTAGCTGCAACCCAGTTTGATGTACTGCCGCTTAGAGCAAAATTGGTCAATGTTCCATTATAGGCGTTTGCGGTTTCATCATTTAGTGTAGTTACACCGGAATTATTTCCTCCGTCGGTTCCTTGATTGAAATGGTAATAAGCAGCTAAACCTGATGTTCCAGAACTCAAGCTTATATTATTTTTATTGTCGGAAATTTCGGTTGCTGTTCTAACAGTATTCCAAATTCTAACTTCATCAATATTTCCATAAAATATTTCATTTCCCTTATTCCAAGCCGGTGTTCCAATTGTAGCTGCACCCGAGCCACTTAGATCATTCGAAAACACCTGACTTGCAACATTAGCACCATCTAAATATAGTATCCCTTGATTCGTTGATGCATCATACGAAAAAGCAACGTGATGCCAATTTGCATCGTAAGACCAATTATAAACCAAGTCACTTCCATAAAAACCGGTTTTGATATAGGCTTGACTACCATCTCCTTGCAGTAAGATATTTACTTGCTGGTTAGAACCGCCTGAGGTAGCACCTATTGAGACAACAAACCGTTTTGAATATGAACTTGCAATATTAGTGGTAGCATTAAACCATGCTTCCAAAGTAAATGAGCTTCCGCTTAGATTATTGCTTGAACTTAGATTCACATAGTCATTTGTTCCGTCAAAATTTAATGCGTTGCCACCTTGAGCAAAAACTGACGATATGTACATCGTAAAAACAAAAAATAAAATTGTAGAAATTTTCCCTTTCATCTTAACTCCATATTATTTTCAACTACGAATTATTTTCTTCAAATCAATCAAATTTTCTTTTAGCAAATATTTGTTAGCCCCAACTTTAAATGATTTCTCCATTAAAGATTTTTCATTGCAATCTGTAACCATAATAATCTTTACACTCGCTGATATATTCCTAATTAACGCCGCAGCTTCTATTCCATCCATCACATCCATCTTAATGTCCATCAAAACAATTTCGGGCTTATGGAAAATGAAATTATCAACCGCCATCAAACCATTGGAAGCTTCCACAGCAGTGTGACCTTGTTCATTTATAATGTACTTGATGAACTCACGCATACGAGCATTGTTATCAGCAATAAGTATTTTCATGTTACTTTTTGGGGTGAATAATTGAGGGTAAATTTAGACTTAGAACCTAAATTTGTGAATAGGGGAAAGCATTCAAATTATTGAAGAAATATAGGGGCTAGCCCTCAGATATGATTTCCTAATTGAGTGTCGAAGCTAATTTTAAGGCGTACTTCAGCAAAGCGGAATTTCCAGATATGTTTAATTTTTTGCAGATGTTACTACGATGGTTTTCAACTGTTTTGTTACTTATGAATAACTCTTCGGCAATTTCTTTACTGCTTTTCCCCTGTCCAATAAGTTTTAAAATCCTTTTTTCGGATTGGGTTAACTCTTCTTTCGTGTTTGATTTTTCTTTTACATTCATAGACAGTAGAAAGTGAGAAACTTGAGGACTTAAGTAAAAATTGTTTTCCGAGACGGCGTCTATACACTTCAAAATATCGGTAATCGCACTGTCTTTTAAGATGTATCCCTTTACACCGATTTCAAAAACTTTCCTAATGAATGATTCCTGGTTAAACATAGTTAGGAAGATAATTTTTGTAGAAAGCTTTTCGTGTCTAACAATCTTAGCTACTTCAAAACCATCCATTTCCGGCATCTGAACATCGAGAATAGCAATATCAGGTATTTCCCGCCGGATTAGTTCTAAAGCTGATTTACCATTTTCAGCTTGTCCAATTACTTCCAAATTTTTTCTTGTAGATAAAACTTGGATTACACCCTGGCTAAAAAGGGGATGATCATCTGCAATAATTATTCTAAGTTTTTTATTCATTGCCTACAAAAGGAATTGTAATTTCTAAACGAGTACCTTCTAAATATCCAGATTTCATTTCAATCTTTCCACTAAGTATCTGAATTCTATTATAAATATTTCTTAGACCAAAACCAGAAGCTTTTTCGTTGATAGAATCAACATCGAATCCTTTCCCGTTATCACTAATTGTTAATCTAATTTCTTCTGCACCTTTAATAATTTCAATGAAAGCTTCATTAGCATTCGAATGCTTAATTATATTGTTAATAGATTCCTGAACAATTCTGAAAAGGTTAATTTCATTTTCAGTTTCGAGTACGCCGTCTATATCATCAATATGAGAAGTTATTCTTATTGAACTCACTTGCTCAAACTTTTTAATAACCGTGGATATTGTTTCCGTTAATCCAAGCCTCTCCAAATGAGCCGGTCTGAGATTAAAAGCGATTTCTCTAATTGAATTAAGTACGGATGATACCGACTTATTGATTTCGTTTAATTGGTTCAGCGAGTTGCGATCTATCTCTTCATTTTGCAAACCGAGCAGAACTCTATTTTTGATTAACAAAATATCCTGTCCTAAACTATCATGTAACTCTCCGGCAATTCGCTTGCGTTCTTCTTCTTGCGATTGAATTAATTGCCTGGAAAAAGATTGTTGAGCCGCTATTTCAATTTTTATTTTTTCTTTTTCTTTAGCTTCGGTAATATCCTGAACCGTCCCGAAATTCCTAATCTTATCAGCAGCTTCATCAATCAGTGAAACCTTTTGGGCTTTAATCCATTTTGTAATGTTGTTTTTAGTAATTCTAAATTCAATTACCTCTTTTGTTGCTTTATTGTTTGTTCCGAAGAAAAAATTTACCACGGCAATTTTGTCCTCGGAATGAATCTGCTCGTCGATTAACCGTTTGAAATCATTTTCAGCTTTGTCCGCAGTTGATTCAAAGATTTGAAGAAATTGATCTGAAAAAAGAAGCTTGTTGTTCAGCGAATCTAACTCCCAATTAGCCAAACTAGCGGTAGCTTGAGCTTCTTTAAGGTTGTATTCATTCTCATGAAGTACTTTGTTTATCTCTTCCAGTTCAATTTTTTTAGAAGATATCTCTTGGTTTTGTTCATCTAGTAAAGCGTAAGCAAACTTCAATCTCTTTTTACTCATAAATACGATTAAAAGAATTATTGAAATGACAGAAACCGACACAATGAGAACGTAGTTAAGATTCTTCTGTATAGCTATATTTTTAGCTAAAAGTGTATTTTCAATTTCTTTCTTCTCTAAATCATACTTTACTTTGAATTCCGAAACCTGAAATGAAAACCGTTCAGTGAATAGGTTTTCTTCAACATAATGCATCAATTGCTGGTATTCAGCCGCCTTCTGCCAGTTGCCCTTAAGTCTATAAATCCTAGCAATATTATCGTAGATATTTCTTAACATCGTTTTATTTCTTTCAGTTTTGCAAAGCCGCAAAGACCTCTGAAAGATTTTTAACGCTTCATCGTACTTACCAGACTTCACTTTATCAAAGCCATAGTTGTTCAAATACACAATCTGAAGCCAATTATTCCCAATTTCTTCTGCAATTGAAATAGCTTGTTCAACTTTATTGTTAGAGTTTAGAATCGTTGCTAAAGTTGCTTTTAGCTTTTTATCATGTGGATATTTTTTAACTAAAGCGGTTTGAATAACCAATGCTTTTCCGAACAATTCGGATTTTTTATTTTGGTTCGATTCAATAAGTCCGCCTACATAATAAGCGAGCGCCAAAATCTTTTTATCATTAGAAGTTTTTAGAACTTGGTAGGCGTTTGAATAAAAATCTTGTGCCGGGACCAAATCTGCAAAATAATAAGTACGTGCAAGTTTAAGTTTTACAAGAGCAGCATTAATGGAATCGCCGTTAGTTTCATATTGATTTAGAGCTTTGTAATAAGATTGAAGTGCGTTGGTATAAATACCGGATTTGAAGTAAATATCACCTATATCAATTAGTTTCTCACCGGCACCGGAAAAATTATTCCCTTTTTGATCTTCCAACATTGAATTTTGATACGCTTCAATTTGTGCTTTATTCGCGCTGCTAAGAATGGAGAAATTATCGTTGATGATTTTTCTAATACGGTCTACAGAAGAATAAGGATTATATATTTCAAGACTATCAAGCTGAGATTGAGAGAAGATTTTCCCGGCTAAAAAAGTCTGGAAAATCAGTACGACCAAAAAAAGTATTCTGCGATTGAGAGAATTAATAAAGCATCTCTATTTTGTTTATGGTGTGATTTAATAGTGAAAAACTTGGAATGAATATAATTTTATAAGAAAAACTGTGCAAGGGAGATTATTTGCAGTGGTCATTAGAGTATCTGTCTGATAAAAAATTATATGTGTGAATAATAATGGGACACTTATGTTCTTTTTGCTTGTGATTCACTAATTTAATCATGTAAATAATTCAATCACCATTTCATTGAAGGAGAGGCAATGAAAAAAGTAGCTATTATTTTCTTTCTATTGACGATTTCAGTATCAGCAAATACAGGCTGGTATAGTGATTATGTAATAATTAACAAAAACAGTACAGGCAATAGTTATTATTGGATTGGTTCAGACCCCAGTTTTGGGACCCAATTGCATGGGCTTAATTTTGGTACTGTGACTTCACTTGTGATTACTGGTGCTGATATGAAATACTGGAGCGATAATCAAGATAGAACAGGAGGTTCATTTTTCTGGCTTGTAAAAAGTGCGGATGGCTCAACGACTATTAAAAGCGCAACTGAGAATGTTTGGACTCAAACATTTTTAGGAGGCAATGATTATCAAGGTTTATGGTCAGGTAGTGATGATATTCTTGCCGGTCTTTCTGCAAGCACCACATATCAATTACATGTTTATGCTAAAAGCTGGGGCAGTTCACAAGGTGATTCTTGGTTGAGTAACGGGGGCGCAGATTATGTGGCTACATTTACTACGGATGCCTCTCTTCCAGTTGAACTAACTTCTTTCACGGCATTGATTAACAATGATAAGGTACAATTAAACTGGCAAACAGCTACTGAAGTAAATAACTACGGGTTTAGTGTAGAACGTGCCTCGACTTCGCTCGGCATGACGTGGGAAAAGATTGCATTTGTGCAAGGACATGGAAACAGTAATTCTCCAAAGAATTATTCATTAACAGATACACCAACCGGAAGTACTAAATTTCAATACAGATTAAAACAGATTGATTTTGATGGCAAGTTTGAATATTCGCATATTATTGAAGTTGAATTAGAATCTCCTACAAATTTTTCTGTTCAGCAGAATTATCCTAATCCGTTTAATCCGGAGACGACGATAAGCTACACGATAGCCCCACTCCCCACAGGGGAGGCTTCTGTTCATGTAATGCTAACAGTTTATGATGTGCTAGGACGGGAAATAGCAACTCTTGTGGATGAATATAAACAACATGGCAATTACCAAGTTACATTTAACGCGCGTCATCTCGAGCGCAGTCGAGAGATACCAAGCGGAATATATTTTTACAGATTGCAAGCCGGAGATCCTTCGCTACACTCAGGACATGGTTTTGTTCAGACTAAGAAAATGTTGCTCATCAAATAGTGTCAAATTTCACATTAAAGGACGGTTACAAGAGCCGCCTTTTTAAATTATTTTTTCACATCCTTAACCAATATAGAAAGTAATGAGGATATACAAACTACTTACTACATGTATAATTTTAGTTTATTACTTAGGCATTACCAATAAAATATTCACTCAAGATTTTATGATGCAAGGCTGGTATTGGGATTATCCCAAAACTACCGCCGGTTATAATTGGGCGGATACAATTAGAACTAAAGCTACTGCGTTGAAAAATGCCGGCTTTACTTACATCTGGCTTCCACCACTATCAAGAGCAAGTTTCGGAAATTCCAGCAATGGATATGACCCCAAAGACTTATACGATCTTGGAGAATATGGTGGCGGGGCTACCGGATTTGGCACCAGAACAAATGTTAATGACCTTATCACTCAGTTTAATGCTGTGGGTTTGAAAGCTGTTGCGGACGTTGTTTATAATCATAGAGATGGTGGAAGCGCTGAACAGAACTCAGCGTTAAAAACTTACGTAAGTAATTATAGTAATGACAGAGTAAATGCTGGATATAATCCATTCCCTTATGATAGAATGAGAATTATTTTGCCTATCGGTGGCTCGACAGGAAATGGTGCGGGCGATTATTATTTCAAGTTTAGTTCTGCTTCCGGCAATACTAGATTTAACGGCTACCTTTACAATATTTACACGGAAACAAATGCAAAGGGTTGGCAAAGTCTAGACGATACAACTGAGGTGGAGCCAAATGGGGGTGGTGATTGCTCTCAAGGGAATAATAATATCTCCTTAGGCAGAAATTTTAACGCAACTATAGAAAATGGCACTTCGTGTGGAACCGACGAGTTTCATCTAAATTTAGCATCTTCGGATTATAATTCTGCGGGCGATACAATTTTTATTTATATAAGCAAAAGAGGTTCAAGCGATTATTCGGATGTGAGACCATATGGAATTTGGGCGGGTGCTAGAGGCGCAGATATTGCCAGTGAATTGCAATATCAAACTTATACCAATTTTAATAGTTTACCTAGCGGACAAGGAGGAATGAACTTTGAAAATTTCAAACCGAACAACACAAATACAACTAAACTAGATGGCGATTGGGACTGGCTCTGGTTTTTTTATGATTACGATCAGAGCATTGCTAGTACAAAAACCGCATTGTTTGATTGGACACGTTGGCTCTGGAATGATGTTGGCATTAGGGGCTTAAGAATGGATGCCGTAAAACATTTCCCGTACGAATTTGTTGGAGACTTGCTTGATAATCTACATGATAATTCAATTGATCCGGGAATGGTTGTTGGTGAGTTTTATGACAGCGGCGTCAACAATCTAAAGTATTGGATTCAGCAAGTTTATACTTACATGAATGCCGGAACTTCCTCCGCAATACAAGTCCGGCTTTTTGATTTTGCCTTGAGGCAAGCACTTAAAGACGCGTGTGATTCTTACGGTAATGATGTCCGCAATGTCTTTAGCTCAGGGTTGGTAGATGGCGGTTCTATGAGCGGATCGAACGCGGTTACATTTCTAAATAATCATGATTTTAGAGATGAGGGGCAGGCAATTCAGAATGATCCGATATTGGCTTATGCTTACATTTTAACAAATAATCAAATTGGTATTCCGTGCGTGTTCTATCCGGATTATTATAATGTTACAAGTTTTTCGAATACAAATCTTCACACAAAAATTGATAAACTTATAGAAGTTCACAAAAATTATATATATGGGGCAAGTTCAAGAGATTATTTAACAAGTACTTCAACTTCCTATAATCCGGTTTTTACCACCGGTGGTGCAACAACTTCATTAATTTATCAGTTGCGGGGAGCGAACTCCGGTAAGGATGTAATAGTTGCAATTAATTTTGCCGGAACAGCACTTGATTGCTGGATTGGTGTTAATACATCATCCTTACCTGAAAGCGCTACTTTAGGAGATCAAATTGGAAACGCGACTCTATCAACATTAACTGTGTCTGGTGGTAGAGTAAATATTAAAATTCCATCAAGAAGCTACGCTGTATGGGTTGAGGATGTTACGGCACTTCCAGTTGAGCTTACTGAGTTTAATATTTCAAGAGATGGGAATGTAATTAAGCTGAATTGGGAAACTGCAACAGAAGTAAACAATTACGGTTTTGAAATAGAGCGATTAGCAATTAGCTCGTCTCGCCTTCGACGAGTCGAAGCGGGCAATCAGCCTTCAGTTGAGAGCCAAAATCTGAACGCTGAAAGCTGGGCGAAGCTCGGCTTCGTTCAAGGGCACGGCAACAGCAATTCGCCTAAGGATTATTCATTCGTGGATAATATTTATCAAAACAGTATTTACTCATACAGACTAAAGCAAATAGATTTTGATGGTAAGTATGAATATAGCGATGTTAAAAACGTTGAAATAAATGACCTCGATGAAAAATTAGTTCTTGAGCAGAATTACCCAAATCCATTTAATCCCAAAACGAAAATTAGTTTCATAGTGGATAGAGAAGGGATTGTTTCTTTGAGAATTTTTAACCAACTAGGACAATTAATTTCGGAAGTGTTTAACGGATTAGCTCTACAGAATAAAAAATATGAAGTTGAATTAGATGGTTCAAAATTTAGTAGCGGCGTTTATTTCTACCAGCTTATTTCTGGCAATAAAAGGATTGTTAAACAGATGATGATTCTTAAATGAAAATCAATTGTGGGTGACGAGTTTGGATGTAAAACAGAATACAAATTCTAACCGTGTTTTGTTTAAGAACATTACTGCTTTTTCATTTTTACAATTAATGAATTATGCTTTTCCACTTTTAACCATTCCATATGTTGTTCGTGTATTAGGAGTTGAAAAATTTGGGCTTGTCAGTTTTGTTGCCGCATTTGTTAATTACTTCACATTACTAACCGATTTCGGCTTTAACTTTTCTGCAACAAGATCAATTTCCATTAATCGAGATAATCCAAACCGGATTACAGAAATTCTGTTCTCGGTCTATACAATTAAAGCTATATTATTTATCCTTTCAAGCATACTTTTCTTACTCACAATATTATTTGTCCCGGTTTTAAATTCTGAAAAAGAATTATGCTTAGTTAGCTATTTATCAGTACTAGGCACTATGCTTCTACCTCAGTGGTACTTTCAAGGTGTAGGAAAAATGTCAGTAATCACTTGGGTTACTTTTTGTGTAAGGATAACCACAGTCATCTTGATTTTTGTGTTAGTTCACACTGTCACCGATTATAAGGTTTATGCATTCCTTAATAGTGCTGGGGGAGTATTAATAGGATTTTTAACATTTCTATTTGTTATAAAGAATTTAAGGAAAAACCAACCTTTTAACGGAACTACTTTTTTTAGTGTTTTGAAGGAGGGAAGCGTAATGTTTATTTCCAATGCTTCTATCAACCTTTACACGTCTTCAAATACTTTTATTTTAGGATTATTTGCATCACCTACAATAGTTGGCTATTGGGCGGCTGCTGATAAAATTAGGATAGCAATACAAGGTATTCTATCCCCAATTACTCAAGGCTTCTATCCTCATTTGGCTCATCTTTTTTCACAGTCGCGAGAGAAAGCAATAGAGTTTATTAAGAAGAGTTTTTTGCCAATTGGTATAATTGGCTTCATAGTTTCACTTTCACTACTATTATTTGCTGAACCAATTTCGTTATTACTTCTTGGAAAAGAATTCGTTAATTCATTAATTCTCGTTAAGATAATTTCTTTCTTGCCATTTGTTATATTATTAAGCAATTTTTTTGGAATACAAATTTTGCTAAATCTTAATGGAAGCAGAGAGTTTAGTTTTACTGTTTTTATAGCGGGAATATTCAATTTAATATTATCATTCATTATGGTTCCAAAATTACTTGCGATTGGAACAGCAATCTCTGTTTTGATGACAGAAGTAATTGTAACCTTATTAATGATATACTTCGCTCAAAGAAGATTAAGGATTGAAGGGAATAACGAAATTTGAAGTATGATTACTTCATAGTAGGAGCCGGGTTTGCCGGAGCTGTAATGGCTGAACGGATTGCTTCTCAGCTCAACAAGAAAGTTTTAGTTGTAGAAAAACGTAATCATATTGGCGGCAACGCTTATGATGAATATGATGAACATGGAATTCTAGTCCACCGCTACGGTCCGCATATTTTTCATACAAACAGTAAAGAAGTATTTGATTATTTATCTCAGTTTACCGAATGGCGGTTTTACGAGCACAAAGTATTGGCAAAGATTGGAAAGGAACTGTATCCGATTCCCATTAACCGACTAACATTAAATAAGTTATATAAATTAAATCTAACTAGCGAAAAGGAAGTAGCCGAGTATTATGATAGTGTCCGCGAGAATCGCTATCCGGTAAAGAATTCGGAAGATATAATAGTTAACCAAGTAGGCGTTGATCTGTTTGAGAAGTTTTTTAAAAATTATACAAAGAAACAGTGGAACTTAGAACCAAAGGAATTAGCACCGTCAGTTTGCGGTAGAATTCCGGTTCGTACGAATGATGATTGCCGGTATTTCACAGATAAGTATCAGTTCATGCCGAAAGAAGGTTATACAAAAATGTTTGAGCTGATGTTGAAGCATAAAAACATTGAGATACTTTTGAATACTGATTACAAATCTGTTGTTGATGGAATAGAATATGATAAGATGATTTACTCCGGACCGATAGATTACTTTTTTGATTATAAGTATGGGAAATTGCCATATAGATCAATTAGATTTGAGTGGGAAACATACAAGAGAGAGTATTATCACTTTGCTGCGGTAGTTAATCACGTAGATTTTGATATACCATTTACGAGAGTAACAGAGTACAAATATCTTACTGAGCAAAGTTCAGTTTATACCTCAATTTCGAAAGAATATCCGCAATTGGAAGGTGAACCGTATTATCCAGTACATACGGAAAAGAATAAAAAATTATTTAATGCATATTATGAAGAAACTAAAATGTTAAAAAATGTATTGTTTTGTGGCAGACTAGGAGTATATAAATATTATAACATGGATCAAGTAGTTGCGAATTCGTTAAAAATATTTAAAACAATAATTCGAGTAGTATAGTGACAAGTCAGTCAAAGATTTGCGCTGTTGTAGTAACTTATAATAGAATTGAACTGTTAAAACTGTGCATTGAGTCTTTGAAGAAACAAACAAGATCTTTAGATGAGATACTAATAATTAATAATTCAAGCACAGACGGAACCGAAGAATGGTTAGAAAAACAGAAAGATTTAATCTTTATTACACAAGAGAATACTGGAGGAGCAGGAGGCTTTCATACTGGGATTAAAACAGCATACGAAAAAGGATTTGATTGGATTTGGTGTATGGATGATGATTCAATGCCGTTTCCCGCGACATTATACACCCTTTTGAAATATTCTAAGAAAAAATATGCTGCTGTTTGCCCACTTGTGATTGATTTAAAAAACAATATGATTGCAGATCAAAGAGGATATTTAAATAAAGGATTTATAAAACTTTATTCATTACAAAGTGCCATAAACATTAACGATATATTATATAAGGCAGAAATAGATATTGATTTGACTTCATTTGTAGGACCACTTATTAATACAGCTGCCGTAAAAAGTATCGGTTTACCAAAAAACGAATATTTTATTCATAATGACGATATGGAATATTCACTAAGACTTAGGCAGTTCGGAAATATTATGTTAATTCCTTCTGCTAAGATTATCCACAAGGCTGAGGGAGATAGTGAAATTATAAGTATACATTTTATGGGAAAAACGCTTTATCGTAAATCATTTCAACAATATTGGATCAAGTATTACACCTTAAGAAATTTTTTTGCTACTCTAAAGCTACATTATCCAAATGAGATCTCAGCTTATTTATCGATAGTATTAACAACGCTAAAAGAACTAATACAAATAATACTGTTCGATAGTTATAAGTTGAAAAGGATAAGAATTGTACTAGTCGCAATGTATGATGGTATAACGAATCGATTCGATCGGAAATTAAACATAGTTAAAGAGATTATGTACTCAAAACAAAAATGAAAGTAATAAATAAACCGAAAATATCGATCATTTTAACTACTTATAATGGTCAACGATTTATTAAAGACACGATAGATAGCATATTAAAACAAACTCTTTCAGATTTCCAATTTATAATAGTAAATGACGGCTCTGTTGACGAAACTGAAAAAATAATTTTATCGATTAATGATGATCGGATAGAGTACTACTTGATAGATCATGTAGGGCATGCAAACGCATTGAATTATGGATTATCAAAATGTAAAGCTGAACTTACATCAATAATCGACCATGACGATATCGCTTCCTCGGAGAAATTTCAAATGCAGTTTGACTTATTCAATAAAAATAATAATGTTGGAGTCATAGGAACCGTATACTCAGTGATTAATGAAAAAGGGAAAGTACTGAATAGAATTAATGTTCCCTTGGTGAATATTGAAATCAAAGAAAAGCTTCTTTATAGAGATGTTATTTGTCATTCGGGTGTTATGTATAAAACAAAACTAATAAAAGATGCGGGTGGCTATAATCAAAAATATGATGTTGCTTCTGATTACGAACTATGGCTACGTATTGTGAATAAAACCGAATTTTTTAATATAGGAGAATGTTTAATGAGAATTAGAAGGCATAAATTATCGCAAACTAGTCCATTAAAAAGTTTTAAGAACAATAATAAATGCGCGCTTTTAGTTTTGAACGATCATTCTTGTTTAGTCCCGATAGAAAAAATGTATGTTAAAGCAATTTGGGAAATAATATATGGAGATGTAAAAGTTGGCAGAAACAGATTGTTAAGTGAAATATGTAAATCCATTACTCCATTTGGTACCAAATTTAAATATCTTATTCTATCTTTATTGAATAGAAGGGCTATTAATTTCTATTTTTATTTTAACCCACTAAGAAGAATTAATGCTTTAGTAAAAAGAACTAACCAATGATTGACTTGATCGTTAAAAATATAAATATAAATACAATACAAAATATCTTAACAAATAATCAGTTTTATGCTGAACCTATTCAATATTTAGATTTCAATGTTGCAAATTACTTTTATGAGGAAAGTTTGGACAAAAATATGCTAAAGGATATTATACTTTATCCAGATTCAACAGCGGTATATATATACCTAAAATATTTTAAAGGATTTACAAATAGTAAAATCACAAGTACAGATTTACAAAATGACATTTTACATGAATTAAATAATAGATCTAAATCGATATTCCTCTTTGGTGATAAAGATAGTGTACTACTAAAAATTGTTAAAGCAATCAACATAATATACCCAAACATAACTGTTAATGGAGTACATAATGGATATATTTATGACAATAAAGATGTCATAATAAAAATCAATAAGTCTAATTCAGACGTATTATTAGTAGGATTAGGTGCTGGGAGGCAAGAAAAATGGATTTTAGAAAATCGACATTCGATAAATACAAAAGTAGTAATGAATGTAGGAGGTTGGTTTAGATATCTGTCCGGTGAGAAGACTCGTGCACCATTATTCATAAGAAAAATTAACCTTGAGTGGTTATTCAAATTAATTGTAGAGTTTCCCCGGGTTTGGCGAAGGTATTTTTGGGGGATCCCCAAATTTTATTATCGCGTCCTAACTAAGAAAATTATTTTGGATTACAAGTGCAATGAGAATTCTATTCTTTAATGAATCAACTGTGACAAAAGGCGGAATTGATACTGTAATTAACTCTGAGATAAATGCTCTAGGAGCTAAGGGAATTGAAACTCGACTTCTGGAGATCAGCCACAAGGAACTGCTTAATAAATCATATTTTGATAAAACTAATCTTTTTTTAAATAGAAAAAAGAAAATAGAAATAATCAGAAAGCAGTTAGAGTCCTTTAAGCCTAATATCATTCACATACATAATTCGTATCCGTTTTTCAGAGAAAATATCTGGTCGGATTCAGCTTTCGACAATGTTAAAAAAGTTTTTCATCTTCATAATTTTTATCCAATTTGCCCAAACTCTTTTTTCTACACTTCGGGTGCAATATGCAGCGATTGTTTAACAAACAATGGTTATTCTAAAGCAATAAAATATGCTTGTTATGATAACTCCAAACTTAAGACTTGGCTTACAACTATAAATAGAACAAAGCCTAGAGAATGGTTGGAAAATTCCTTAAAAATTGATCGTTATATTGCCGTTAGTAAATTCTTGTTTGACAAGTATTTGGAGTTTGGGCTTGATCGGTCGAAAATTACTGAAATACCAAACGGGTTAGAATTTGATAAAAGTGTTATTTATGACCCTAACGGAAGTTACGTTTTATTTCTAGGTAATATCGTTTTGTCGAAAGGCATTGAAATAGTATTTCAACTCGCTGTGATGAATCCTGAAATGAAGTTTGTTATTGCGGGAGTAGGTAGAGATTTAGAATTTATTAAAATAAAATACAGAGGCTTGAGTAATGTTGAATATGTTGGCTTCGTCGAAAATGAAGTTAAAGTTAGGCTAATTAAGAATTCCAAACTGTTATTATTTCCTGTACAAAGCTGGGAAGCTTTTGGATTAGCGGCGCTCGAATCTTTAATTTGTGGAAAGCCTGTAGTGACTTCAGGGCTCGGAGCAACATCTGAACTGATAGTGGATGGGGAAAACGGAATTATTGTAAAATCAAATAAGATAGAAGAATATGACAGAGCGATTAAAAAGATATGGAATGTTGTGATGCATTATTCAAATGATACGTGGCAAATACATTTGGAAAAATATACACTTGCAAAACACGTAAATAGTTTGGTTGATTTATACCATAATGTATTATAGATCGAGTTAGAAAATGAAAAAAGCCCTCATCCTCATAATATTTTTTCCTATAATATTTTATTCCCAATATAGACTAGTATCGTACGAGAAGACTGTTAATGAAATTCTACTTCGCATAAAACTTGATGATGTAGATTTGATTTCAAAAGAGAATAAGAAGGGGTTCTGGGATGAAAGTATACCTGGAGCTTTTGCTTTACCGTCCAAATCTATTATAGTCGGGTTACCGTTCAGTCAAAACCACAAAATTGAATCTAGAATCATCGAAGAGAGATTAAAAGACTATTATTTAGGAATGAACCCTGTAGTAATTACAAATGATAAATATGAAATGATCTATAACTTTGATCCTGAATATCTAGTAGAAAGCAAAAAACCAAATCCAGTGGTGATAGACGGTCTCTTTTGGTACAAAGATGTATACTGCATGAAACTCACGATTAACCAATATAGTTATGATGAAATCAAAAAAACGTTATCAGTAATTAAAGAAATTGAATTAAAAATAAGTTTTGACAGAAAAGAAGGAGTGGCTAATAAAATATTAAGTAAGGATGTAAAAGAAGACGTTAGTCCCATCATAAATTTTTCATTTATCAGTAATGCTCAATCGGGAATGTCCCAAAACGCTTTAAACGATACTACCGGAAACTGGATAAACTATTCCTTAAAATATCTCAAAATGAGTGTGGCTGAAGATGGCGTATATCGAATTACTTACGATGATTTAGTTAGATACGGTATTTATCCAAGTTCAATATCACCAAAAGGTCTCAGGTTATATTCAAAAGGTAAAGAAATACCAATATATATTTATGGAGAATCTGATAACTCCTTTGATCAGGGTGATTATGTGGAGTTTATAGGACTTAGAAACATGGGCGGTAAGCACCGTGAATTAGGCAAATATGGAGAGCCATACAACGAATACTTGGGAAGATATACTGATTCAACGTCTTACTGGCTTGCCTTTAGCAGTTCTCAAGGTAAAAGAGTAAATGTTTCCAGAACAAATCTGACTAATGTAAAAGATACTCTGAAATATTATAGAGAGATTATTCATTCCGAGAAAAATTCATGGTTAGATTTTTCTTGCGATTCTCAGATTAGAAGGGAACTACCTACTTGGAGTGAGAACAAAACTTGGAACGAAGGGAATTTAAATGTTGGAACTGTAGAAAAGAGTTTCTCGGTTAGTGAAGTATTTCCAAATAAAAACTTTTCTATTTATGTGAAGGTTCAAGACTATGTTTCAGATATTAACTCAAAGGCTCATTTGCTTTCATTGAGCCTAAACTCAGGTAGTAAAAATTATGATTCGTCTTACATTGATAAATATCAAAAAGCAGTGCTATTTGTTGAACTAAATTCCAATATGCTTCTTGACGAGAATAACGTATTAAAAATTAATTCTCATCAGACAAAGTCGACTATTAATACATGTTTGTTCGATTGGTTTGAAGTAGAATACCCGAGATATATAAAAGCAGTAAATAACAGACTTAATTTTTCTTTTCAGTATCTGACTAATATTGCTCCAAGAATTTTTATTATACAGAATATTGCTCAAGCTAATTATTCATTTTGGAGATATGGAGAAACTTTTGAGAAATATGAACTTGGCAAAGTCGGCAGTACAATCGTTGTAGCAGATACTATTTCATCAACTGATAAATTTATTTTAGTAAGTGACATTAAAACCCCAACAATTAATTATCTAAAAACTTTCAAAAAGTTGAGAAATTCAACTACTCAAGCAGATTACATAGCCATCACTCACAGTAAATTCCAACAGAATGTTGTCGAATATGTTAATGACATTAAAGATTTTTACAAGATCAATCCAACTGTTATTAATATTCAAGATATATATGATGAATATTCATATGGACTATTTGACCCTGAAGCTATAAAAAAATTTCTGATATCAACACACGCTTATTGGAAATTCCCAAAACCAAAGTATGTTGCATTAATAGGAGATGCCACTTACGATTATTATGGAAATAAATTTAAAAGCGGGCTTGTAAAATATAGAGCTATAAATTATGTACCTTCTTACGGGTTCCCGGTAAGTGATAATTGGTTTGTGGTTTGGGATACTACAGGAGCTAATATTCCACAGATGAATATTGGTAGAATACCTGTAACTACAAATGAAGAACTCGAATGGTATATGCAGAAACATGTCAGTCACATTAGTCAGAAATATGATTCTTGGAATAAAAGGTATCTATTCTTTTCAAGCGGAAATTCCACTAATATTTCAGAACTCAATTCTTTGAAGGAATCAAATCAGTTTGTTATAGATAATTATGTTAATAAAATTCCTATAGGCGGTGCATATAATCATTTTTACAAAACTGTTTCTCCGCAATCTAACTTTGGACCTTATAGCAACGAACATTTCCAAAAAGCTATTGATGATGGCGCTATTTTTATCTCATACTTAGGACACAGTGGAACGCAAATTTGGGACAATTCAATTATTAGCCCTTTACAATTAGTCAACAAAGTCAATAAATATCCAGTGATATCAGATTTTGGTTGTTCGACTGGTAAATATGCTGAACCTGATATTGATTCTTTTTCTGAACTATTTACTGTAAGGACTGAAGGGCAAGCAATATCATATATTGGAAATTCTTCATTGGGTTTTTTATCTACTTCCTTGTTGATGCCAAAAATGTTCTACAAAAAAATTCTTAGTGATTCTGTATATAATGTATCAGAAGCATTAAAACTTGCTAAAGTAGAAATGATGCAAACTTATGGGGCAACTGGAGTGTATGAATTATTTTCGTTGACTAACACCTTAATTGGAGATCCATTAGTAACTCTTCCAATACCTCCTAAACTTAATTACGTAATAAATGGTGACCAAATCAATCCGAATTCAACTGCACTAACTGATTTCGTAGATAGTGTTGAAGTAAAAATTAAGTACAATAACCTAGGCATAGTAAAAAGAGATTCTTTAGAAATAAAAATCGTGCATAACTATAATAATGAAATCAGTACAATGATCAGGCGAAGGATAATTCCATTTTTCGTAGATTCATTAAAAATTAAATTTTCAATTAAAAATAAACCTGGTAGACATAGTATCACGGTACTTTTAGACCCAGAGAATAAGTATGAAGAGATTTCCGAGAGTGATAATTCAGCACTATTAGAAATGAATGTAGCCAGTTCTTCAATCAGACCAGTATTAAGTAATCTAGTAAACAATGGTGTTATAGAGGTCATTAGTTTCATAAATCCAGTAACAAAACCGGTGAACAATAGTTTTGTTTTTCAACTTTCAAAAGATAGAGCATTCTCCAGTTCAATAAACACAGAAACTCAATTCTCTACTTTTTTAACTAAGTATAAATTTTCTAGTTTAATTGAAAATACAAGGTATTGGGGAAGAACAAAAGTAAGAGGAGAAATAGAATACTCACTACCATTTTCATTCGCAAAATCTGAGGTGAACTATTTCCTTTTTGACAGTCTAAGTTATCAAACAAGCGCAATGACAAATCTTAGATATAAAAGTGATGGATGCGTTTTGGATTCTGTTAAGTATCCGTTTTATCTTTTCTCAGCTGGTTTCATAGATGGACAGGCTGCAATCATTTCGAAAGGAGATGTTAACTACGTACCCACTCCGTTAGTAGGGCACCATATAGTGCTATTCGAAGATAAACCGCCTTATAATTATGTGGCATATAAATACTTCAATACTCTTGCTGGTGGAGAAAATATTACTAACTATATAAATTTCCTTGATACGCTTAGCAATAAGTATTTAGTTGCTATTGCTATTTCAGATGAAGGTACGCCGCGTAATACCAGCCTTATTAATCAGATTAAATCCTTAGGTAGTAAATACATTGATCAAGTGGGCTGGAGGAGCTCATGGGCTATTTTGGGTAAAAAGGGAGCCAGAATTGGATCAGTTCCAGAAAAAATTACTAGCTCTGGGACTGGACCAGTAGAAATTGATTCAACAATTCATTCAGTCTATGAAAAGGGAAAATTAATTACATCCGAAATTGGACCAGTTTCTAAATGGGAAAAAATAATTATTAATTATTCTGCAACGTCAAATTCAAGCATCTCAGTAATTCCTATAGGGATAAAGAAAGACGGTTCTACAATTCCACTTACTCCACTTAGTGTAAATGATTTACCTGTAGATATTAAGAATATTGATGCAAAGTTATATGAAAAAGTCAGGTTACAAGTTGATCTAAACTTAAATGACGCAAAGAATTCCCCAATAATTAAAACAATAGGAGTTCATTATATCAGCGTCCCAGAACTCGGCACCAACTACCAAGTCGTCTCTCTTTCCAAAGATTCTCTCGATCAGGGCGAAACCACAAATCTTGACTTTTCTGTTTATAACGTTGGCGAATCTACCGCATCAAATTTCAAAGTTAGGATTGATCTTGTTAAGAAAGATAATTCAAAAGAAAAGTTATTTGAGCAAGTAGTTGATTCAATTCAGACTGAAAAGAAGAAAGATTTTAGTGTTACTTATACGACGGATAAACTAACCGGCAGCAACCAATTCCAAATTACTATAGACCCGGATAATTCAGTTACTGAGCTTTATAAAGACAACAATTTTTACTCTGTGCCATTTTATGTTAAGCCAAATAATAAGCCGGCTACGCTAAGGCTTACAATTGATGGCAGCGATATCATAAATGGTGATTTCATTTCTTCTAAACCAAATTTTAAAATTGAACTGAGTGATGAATCTTTAATACCAATTACAGATACAACTAAAATTCTTCTTTATCTAAATAACAAGAGACTTTACTTCGCATCTAATAACAATATAATTAATTACAACTATTCTTCATCAAATCCTAAAATGGTAGTGAACTACGCTCCGACTTTGGCTGATGGTGATTACACTTTCAAAGTAGTGGGTAAAAACGCAACAGATCAGATAATTGATTCTACCGGGACTGTTAGAAAATTTACTGTAAGAAATGAATTGCAGTTATTGAACGCATACAACTATCCCAATCCATTCAAAGATGATACTTACTTTACTTTTAAGCTTACTCAAATCCCGGATGAACTTAAGATTATCATCTACACAATAGCAGGCAGAAAGATTAAAGAAATAAAACTATCTGCTGCCGAACTTAAATTCGACTTCAACAGAATTTTCTGGGATGGGCGTGACCAAGATGGTGACTTAGCTGCCAACGGTGTTTATCTTTATAAAATAATTTCGCAAAAGGGAAGTGAGAAAACGGAGTTAACTCAAAAGTTGTCTGTTCTTAGATAGTAAAAAAAACTGAGAGCATTCTTCTTTTGTACGCTATGTTGAGCTGAGTCTCTACTGATAAAATCTGTGTATTTCAGTTTTACTTATTAATAGTGACCTCTGAAATATTAAGACTAAGTCATGGTGAGCTTGTCGAACCATGACTGTACAAACTAAATTGTCACACTTCGATCCGTCAGCCGACGGACTTCAGTGTGACACTAAATTAATTATTCAGAGGTCTCTAATATTTATGAAGCAATATCAAAAAAGAAAAATTAAGACAATAAATCCCAAATGAATTATTTCAACTTGTATTGAATTACCCTTCTAAATATATTCGCAAGGCATATATGAGGACGGGGTATGTTAGCTATAAAGGAGAAGGGCTTAGTTAATCCTAATAATTTAATAAAAGGTATTAGGGTAGGGAATAAATCTGTAAAGGTTTATGAGCATGACGGCTCCAAATATTTTGTTCTTACACGAAAATACTTTTGCGGTATTTGCATCTCTACAGAAACAATGATTGTTGATGATTACTCAATTGCTGAAGATTGTCTAAGAAACCTTAAAGCAAAATAAATAAGGAAAAGACGCTCGGCGGCGTCTTTCCAAAACTTAATTCATTACTGCTTTCTCTCTCTCTCAATTTCTTCAGCTAACATTTTATTGATTGCTGCTGCTGCGCGTCTGCCTTCGCCCATAGCTAATATTACTGTTGCAGCTCCAAGAACAATATCGCCGCCGGCAAAAACTCTATCCATCGAAGTTTTCTGATTTTCATCTACTGTAATGTTTCCCCATTTGTTAAGATTTATTCCCGGAGTGGACTGAGTGAGCAAAGGATTGCTTCCATTTCCAATTGCAACGATTACAGTATCAACATCAAGCATAAACTCGCTATTTGGAACTTGAATAGGGCGTCTTCTGCCGGAAGCATCGGGCTCGCCAAGTTCAAAGCGTACACATTCCATCGCATTTACTCTTCCGTCTTCAGAGCCAAGAATTCTTTTCGCGTTCTGCAAAAACAAAAACTCAATTCCTTCTTCTTTAGCATGTTCAACTTCTTCTTTACGCGCCGGCATTTCTACTTCGGTTCTACGGTAAACTACATAAACATTTTCAGCACCAAGACGCTTTGCCATTCTTGCTGAATCCATTGCAACGTTCCCGCCGCCAAGTACTGCAACTTTTCTTGATTGATAAATTGGAGTATCCGCATGACCTTTATCAAAGGCTCTCATAAGATTGGCGCGTGTTAAATATTCGTTAGCTGAAAAAACTCCAACTAAGTTTTCTCCTTCAATTCCCATAAAGATTGGTAATCCGGCTCCAACACCTATGAATACAGCATCATAACCATCTTTTTCCATAAGGTCTTTTAGTTTGCGTGTTTTGCCAACAACAAAATTTGTTTTGAACTCAACTCCCATTGCGGAAAGTGTTTGAATTTCTTTATCAATTATATCATTTGGTAAACGGAATTCCGGGATGCCGTAACGTAAAACTCCGCCAAGTTTATGGAAAGCTTCAAAGATTGTTACATGATGTCCTTCGCGGCGGCAATCTGCCGCAACAACTAATCCAGCAGGACCGCTTCCAACAACTGCTACTTTTTTTCCGGTAGCCGATTTTACTTCCGGGACAGAAATTTTTCCGGTTTTGCGTTCCCAATCGGCAACAAATCTTTCGAGGCGTCCAATCGCAACGGACTTTTCAACATCTTTCAACGCTTTGCCGACTGCACAATTTTGCTGACACTGAGTTTCTTGCGGACAAACTCTGCCGCAAATTGCCGGAAGGAGAGATGCTTCTTTTATTACTCCGGCTGCTTGATCTAAATTTCCATGAGCGATATGATTTACAAAACCGGGAATGTCAATCCGTACAGGACAATCTTCCACACAAGTTTTCTTCACACACTGTAAACAGCGGATTGCTTCAACTTGAGCTTGTTCAAATGTATATCCGAGCGCAACTTCATCGAGATTGTGAACGCGAACCTCGGGATCTTGAGCCGGCATATCTTGACTTGGAATTTTTGTTCTTTCTTTGGGTTTTAAGTCATCAACTTTTGAAACATATTCTGCAACTAATTGTCTGGCTTTTTCCTGGAGTTGTTCTGGAGTATCGTGATGCATTATTTCATCTCCTTCGCTTCAATTTCACTTTGAAGGTAACAGTTGTGAGATTCACGTTCGATAGATTTATATGAGTTTAGCCTCGTCATCATATTATCAAAATCAACTTTGTGCCCGTCGAATTCGGGACCATCAACACAAACAAATTTTACTTCTTTGCCAACATTCACACGGCATCCGCCGCACATTCCGGTTCCATCAACCATTATTGTATTTAATGATACTTGAGTAAAGACATCGTAAGGACGAGTGGTTTCCGAACAGAACTTCATCATAATTGGGGGACCAATTGCGATAACCATATTGGGTTTAGGATCGCGCTCGCAAATTTCCTTCAATGGCTGGGTCACCAAAGCCTTCCGTCCGTAACTTCCGTCATCAGTACAAATAATAAGTTCATCGGCAATCGCTTTCATTTCTTCTTCAAGAATGATTAAATCTTTATTCCGTGCGCCGATTATTATAATAACTTTATTCCCGGCAGCTTTTAATGCTTGCGCTATTGGATGCATAGGAGCGACTCCAATTCCACCACCAACACAAACAACAGTTCCAAAATTTTCAACGTGTGTTGGTCTTCCGAGTGGACCAACGAGAGCCGGAACATCATCGCCTTCATTCATCTTTGAAAGTTGGAGTGTACTTTTGCCAACAACTTGAAAAATGATTGTTATGCTTCCATCTGTGGTATTTGCGTCGGCAATAGTAAGAGGAATTCTTTCGCCGTAATCTTCATCAACTTGAAGGATAATAAATTGCCCGGCTGATCTTTCCTCTGCTATTAATGGTGCGTGAAGATTCATCATGAAAACATCTTTGGAGAGCTGCTTCTTCAAGAGAATTTTTGCCATCTGTTCCTCTGAAACAATTTTAGAGTTGGTTTCCGGGTGAATCAGAAGATTGCCGGAAGATTTTAGTGCAACATATCAAATATTTCTTTTACAAAAAAAAAGAAATTCTTTTTCCAATTCATTATCGAACATCATGTCCGAAAAGTAAAGTTGTAAAAATAGTTTGCAGTAACTATCGTCTTGCAAAATAAGAAGTTAACATTTATGCGTAAAATTTATTGACACCAACAACATTCACAATGTTAAAATTGTTTGTATCAAACCGAATAAACACATCTTTTGTTTGGCACCTTACTTGATTAACAACAGTTAGTAAAATCATTTGGAGATTGAAATGCAAAAGAGAATAATGTTAATTGATGACGAATCATCCTTGAGAAGATCGCTATCGCTTGGATTGAACCAGCTTGGCTTTGATGTTGAACCTTGCGATTGCGGCTTTACAGCGTTGAACAAATTAGAACTTTACAAAAAAAATCATGTATTGCTGGATACAATTCTTGTTGATATTGACTTGCCGGACATTGACGGAAGAAAACTCGGGAAAATTATTAAAGCAAAATATCCCAACACAAAGATGCTTTATATAACCGGTTACGCCGATAAATTGGACGTTGCTGAATTGGATGAGCTTCAAGCAGACGGATTGATTGAAAAACCTTTTACAGCCGATGACATTCTTGAAGAAGTAAACAAAATTTTAGCTAAAGCTCCAAAAACTCCAGCTCATAAGGTTGATGAGAAAAAAGAAGCGAAAACCGTTGCTACTTATGTCTTGATTAAAGTGAAAGACAATATTGATTTCTTCAAACTCTACAAAGAATTGTATTTCATGGATGGAGTTTTGTACTGCGATTCTACCAAAGGCGATATTGATATTTTCTTGCTCATTCAAGCCGATTCGTTAGAAGGCTGCAAAGAAATATTTGAAAAGAAAATCCAAACGCTTGAAGGAATTAAAGAAGCTGATTTCTTGCCGGTAAGCGTTCCTATGTTAAACGATAACATAAAAGAGATTATTAACGCTGCGGGTATTTCGATGTTTGATGACATGCCCGGAATGAGCAAGGAGAGGGATTCTAAGAAGTCAGTTTACTCGTATGTTTTGCTTTCTGTTGATAGAGAAAAACTTGAGCAGCTTTATCCAATACTCCGCTTAACTGAAAATGTTTTGTACTGCGATTATATCACCGGACAATACAATTTAGTTTTGATGGTTTATGGAACGCAGTTCAGCGAAATTGATAAAGTAATTGAGAACAAGATTATTAGTCTTGATGGTGTGTTAAAAGTAAAAGAATATCCAATCATTAATATTTTTGAAATGTAGAAACAATAAATCTTACGGAATTTTCTGTGATTTACCTTTTGAGACAAAGTGCCAAACACAAAATGAGTTTGCTTATAGCAAAGTGTGTGGCACTTTTTACTTTTTAAAACCGAAAACGAGGAACGGTTATGTTCGAAGTTAAAATTAATGATGAGAAAAAAGAGATCTTAAACTTTAAGATTGATCTGATTAACAAACGGCATCAAAGCGGATCGTTGATTGGGTTGCTGCAATCCGCACAAGATTCCTATGGCTACATACCCGAAAAAGTGATTGAATACATTAGTGAGTTGGTGAAGATTCCCGCCGCAGATATATACGGCGTGATAACATTTTATTCTCAGTTCAGATTAAAGCCGCTTGGCAAAAACATTATTCGCATTTGTGAAGGAACTGCTTGCCACGTTAATGGCGCCAAAACTGTACTACAAGTATTGCAAGACGAACTTGGGATTACAGTAGGGGAGACTTCTGAAGACGATAATTTCACTTTGCTCTCCGTTGCTTGTTTAGGCTGCTGCTCATTAGCTCCGGTAATGATGGTGAACGATGAAACGTTTGGAAATCTAACTACAGACAAAATTAAAAAGACGTTGAAAAATTTCCGCAGCAAACACATTACGGAGGCGGTGCATGAAAAAAATTAAAGTTGGACTTGGAACTTGTGGTATTTCCGCCGGCGGAGAATTGGTATTCAACCGTTTCAAAGATGAATTGCTGAAACAGAACATTGATGCGGAGTTAAGTGAAACCGGCTGCAACGGAATGTGTTACGAAGAAGCTTTGGTTGAAATTGAAGATGACCATAAAAGTTATCTCTACTCAAAAGTTACTGTTGATAGAGTTGGAAAAATTATTAATGAACATATTCTAAACAACAATCCGGTTAGTGATTGGATAATAAAGAGCGAAAATATTTCTAAAGAAGCCGACTTCTTGAAGAATCAAACTCGCATTGTTCTCAGAAATTGCGGCGAGATTAATCCAACTTCGATTGATGAATACATTGCGAAAAATGGTTACGATGCAATTCAGCAAGTATTGAATAAATCAACTCGCGAAGAAGTGATTGAGAATATCATCAAATCCGGTTTGCGCGGCAGAGGCGGCGGCGGATTTTCGACCGGAATGAAATGGAAGTTCGCCTACAATTCCAATTCGGAAAAGAAATATGTAATCTGCAACGCTGATGAAGGCGATCCGGGCGCATTTATGGATCGAAGTGTTCTCGAAGGTGATCCGCATTCTGTACTTGAAGGAATGATGATTGCCGCTTATGCGATTGGCGCAAGTGAAGGTTACATTTACGCGCGTGCAGAATATCCGCTGGCTATTAAGCGATTAAAGATTGCTCTCGGTCAATGTTATAAAAAAGGATTCCTTGGAAAAAATATTTTCGGCTCCCGATTCAGTTTAGATATTAAAATTAAAGAAGGCGCCGGCGCTTTTGTTTGCGGTGAAGAAACAGCGCTAATGGCTTCGATAGAAGGCAAGCGTGGCGTGCCGAGATTGCGTCCGCCATTCCCGGCAGTTTCCGGTTTGTGGGGAAAGCCGACAAACATTAACAATGTTGAAACATTTGCAAACGTTCCTTGGATTATTCTAAACGGCTGGGAAAAATATGCCGCGCTCGGAACTGAAAAAAGTAAAGGAACTAAAGTTTTTGCGCTTGCCGGTAAAATTAAAAAGAGCGGCTTGGTTGAAGTTCCGATGGGAATGACAATCAACGAAATCATTTTTAAAGTTGGCGGCGGAATTAAAGGCGACAAAAAATTCAAAGCTGTGCAGATGGGCGGACCTTCCGGCGGATGCATACCGGCAAGTATGGGCGATCTAAAAATTGATTACGATGAAATAACGCGCACCGGCGCGATCATGGGCTCCGGCGGATTGATTGTTCTTGATGAAACAACTTGTATGGTTGATCTCGCAAAATATTTCTTGAACTTCACACAAAATGAATCTTGCGGTAAGTGTACTTTCTGCCGTCTTGGCACGAAACGAATGTTGGAAATCTTGGAACGTATTACCGATGGCAAAGGAAAAGAAAGCGATATCGGAATACTTGAAGACTTATCAACCAAAATTAAATCTGCAAGTCTTTGCGGCTTAGGACAAACAGCGCCGAATCCGGTTTTAACAACGCTGAAATATTTCCGCGAAGAATACGAAGCTCACATTTACGATAAAAAATGTCCGGCACATAGCTGCCCATCGTTAATTACTTACTCTATTAGCGAAGAGTATTGCAAAGGCTGCGGAGTTTGTATTAAGTCTTGCCCAACCGGCGCAATCACCGGAAAGAAAAAAGAAGTTCACTTGTTGGATAACGGATTGTGCATCAAGTGCGGTAAATGTTTTGATGCATGCAACCTTGATGCAGTAATTAAAAATTGAGGACTTCAGAAATGGAAAATATAATTGTAACTATAAACGGAAAAGAAATATCAGCATCGCCGGATAAAACGATTCTTCAAGTCGTGCATGAAAACAAACTTGATACAATTCCGACTTTATGTCATGATCAACGCTTAGAGCATTTCACTTCTTGCTTCATGTGTGTTGTAGAAATTGAAGGATTGAACAAACTTGTCCCATCATGCGCAACAAAGATTTCCAACGGAATGAAAATTCAAACAAGAAACCAAAAAGTAGTTGATACAAGAAAGACTGCGCTGGAACTAATCATGTCTAACCATTACGCAGATTGCATTGGTCCGTGCAAGAATAACTGTCCGGCTGGTGTTGATGCGCAATCATACATCGCTTTAATCTCGATGGGACAATATGAAGAAGCGCTAAAGTTGATTAAAGAAAGCAATCCGCTTCCTCTTTCTATTGGAAGAGTTTGCGTGCGCGATTGCGAAAACGCTTGCCGCAGAAGTTATGTTGATGAAGCAGTGGCGGTAAACGCAATGAAAAGATTTGTTGCTGATTTTGATGCGTATGATAAATGGATTCCCAAACTCAAAGAAAAGAAAAACAAACGTGTGGCAGTAATTGGCGGCGGACCGGCTGGTTTAACTTGCGCTTACTATTTAACAATCGAAGGTTACTCTGTAACAATTTTTGAAAAACTTCCTAAGCTTGGCGGAATGCTTCGCTACGGAATTCCGGAATACCGTTTGCCGAAGAAAATTTTAGATTCTGAAATCAGCTGGATTCTTGATCTCGGCGTTGAGGCAAAAACAAATGTTGAACTTGGAACAGACTTTAGTGTTAAAGATTTGATGCACAGCGGATATGAATCAGTTTTTATTTCTGTTGGTGCGCATAAAGCAAGCCGCCTCGGTTTAGATGGCGAAGACAATGTAAAAGGCATTTACCGTGGAATTGATTTCTTGCGTGAAGTAATGCTGAACAAAATTCCGGAATTGAATGGAACTGTAGTTGTTGTTGGCGGCGGAAACACAGCAATTGATGCCGCAAGAACTGCAATGCGCTGCGGTGCCGACTCGGTGAAAATTGTTTACAGAAGAAGCATCAAAGAAATGCCGGCTCATCACGAAGAAATTGAAGCGGCGCAAAAAGAAGGTGTGGAAATTCTTTTCCTCACGAATCCGAAATCGCTTGTTTCTGAAAATGGAGTGCTGAAAGGAATTGAATGTTTGAAGATGGGATTGGAAGAAGGTAAACCGGGCGAAAGACCAAAACCGGTTCCGATCCTCGGCTCCGAATATATTGTTGAGTGTGATCATTTAATCAGTGCGATTGGACAAGCGGTAGATACTTCATTCATTAATTATGATAACGACTTTATGCTTGAGAAATGGGGAACTGTGATTGTAAATAAAGACACGCTTGAAACAACAATAGCCGGTGTATTTGCCGGCGGCGATGTTGTAACCGGTCCGCTTACAGCAATTACTTCAATCGCTCAAGGAAGAAAAGCAGCTAACGCAATAATGAGCTACTTAACAATCGGCGAAGCGAAAAAAGCTCCACAGAAATTCTACAGCTTCAAGCATAAGCTGGCAACTTTACATGAGAGAGAGTTCGACCACGTAAAGAAATTAGCGAGAGAAAAATTAAAAGAGCTTGAAATAATAGACCGCGTACATAGCTTCAAAGAAGTTGATCAAACATTCTCCGATGCTCAATGCGAAAGTGAAGTTGGAAGATGTTTGGAATGCGGCTGCTCTGAATATTCCGATTGCAAACTGCGCCAGTATTGTGATGAATACCAGATAGACATTAAAGACTTTGTCGGTGAAGTGAAAAAATATACTGTTGATAACCGCCATCCATTTATTTCGCTCGATGCCAACAAATGTATTAATTGCGGAAAGTGTGTTAGAACTTGCGCTGAAGTGTTAAAAGTTTCCGCTCTAGGATTTGTTTACCGCGGGTTTAAGTCTGTTGTAAAGCCGGCAATGGAAAAAGCGCTTGCTTCAACAAATTGTATTGCTTGTGGAAACTGTATTGATGTCTGTCCAACCGGCGCGATATCGGAAAAGTTTCCTTTCAAAGTTCTCGGTACTCTGGAAAAAGAGAATTACGAAACGGTTTGCAATTTCTGTTCTGTTGGCTGCAAAGTAAACTTCAAAAAAATTAATGATGATATTTTCTATGTCTCAAACTCAACTGATGAAATTAAGAACACGCACAACAACGGATTTTTGTGTACAAAGGGAAGATTTGGTCACCGATACTTATTCGAAAAAAATAGAATTCTTGATCCGATAGTAAGAAGGAATGGAATTACGCAAAACATGAAAGTCGACGAAGCGATTTCTTTTGTTGAAAAGAAATTGAAATCCATCATAAACGAATATGGAAATGATTCAGTTGCGGTTTTTGCTTCGCCCAAACTTTCTAACGAGGAGCTTTATCTTCTCCAAAAATTTGCCCGCGTTGGTTTGAAGAACAACAATATCGCCAGCATGAATAATCTCTTCTTCGGACTTGAACAAAATAGTCTAGATGATATGATCGGCTTTACAACTTCTACTGCTAAAATGGATGACCTCCGGAATGCCGATGTAATTGTGGTAATGAATTCAAATCTCTCCGAAGAGAATTTGGTGATGGAATTAAAGATTAAAGCCGCTCAGAAAAAGGGAGCTAAGCTTGTTCTTATTAATTCCTCCGAAATAAAACTTACCAAGTATGCCGACTTGTGGATTGATTCTAAGAAAGGAACAAACACATTGCTCATGAATCAAATGCTGAAACGCTTGATTGAAACCAATGCGCTTGATGAGAACTTTGTAAAAGAGAGAATTACCAACTACGATTTGTTGAAGAATGAATTTATAAAAGATAGCGACTTACTTGCCGAAGCTTACTCCGGTGTTGGCAAAGAAAGAATAGATAGATTATTTGAACTCCTCAAGAATTCCGGCTCGAACATTGTTTTTGTTTACAATGTTGATTCTACTTCCGATAAATCTATAAATGATTTGAAAACTATCGGCAACTTTATGCTGCTGACCGGAAGACATGGAAAGCAAAATAATGGAATAATTGTTCTGCGCGAGTTTAATAACTCTACCGGACTTCTTGAGATGGGAGTTTCGCCGGAATATTTGCCGGGTTATGTTCATACAAAAGAAGAGACAGAAGTAAACAAAATTGGCGAAGTATGGAAAACCGATTTGGAACAAATATTTAAGCCGGTTGATTTAGCTCTGAAAATGAAAAGAGGAGAGATTAAAGCTGCGCTAATCTTTGGAGAAGATCCACTATCGAACAAAAACAGCGAAAAGTATTTTAATAATGTTGAGTTCACAATTGTTTGCGACGCTTTCCAAACTTCAACTACAACTGATGCAGATGTTGTACTCCCGGCGGCAACATACATTGAACAAAGCGGAACATACATTCGCTGCGACAATACTACTCAGCGCTCAACCAAAATTGTAAATGGCTTGCACGATTTTGAAAACTGGCAGCTGATTGCTAAACTGGCTCATCATTTTGCATCCGGATTTGAATTTGAGTCATCTGCAGACATACTTAAAGAAATTAAATCTGTAGATAGATTTATGGCGCACGCAGAGCTTAATTCGTCTTGGTTAGATGGATATTTCTCGAACGGATTCAGCAAAGAAAAGTTTTCTTTGGCGGAATGTGAAGTAGATCTTTCTACATTTGATCCGGTAAAAGAAACCATTCATTTTCAAGAGAATTATTATCTTAACACTATCAAAAAGAAGCTTATGTAAAGGATGATCTCATTTAATGATTTCCGGCTAGTGATGGACTTATATGAAAACGTTGCCATCATCGGAAAAGATTTGAAACTGATTTATGTAGGAAAATCACTAGCTGAATTATTAAAGCAAAATGAAATCGAACTCGATAACCTTTCACCAAACAACAATTCAAGTAAAAACCTTTCCTTAATAACCGGCGTAATTCCAAAACTGCTCAGTACCAAAGAACCGCAGTTTATAAAACTTTCACCCACATTAGAACTAATTACCTTTTTGGCAAACGATGGTGAGTCTATTTTCATCGGACTCAAAGAAAAAGTTATTCGTATTCAAACGATTGCTCACCAGCTTAAAGAGAGAGTGAAAGAGCTTGAATGCCTTTATGGCGTCAGCAAAGAAATGGATTCTCCAAAGAGAAGCATTGATGAAATTCTTTACAACTGTACAAAGCTAATCGAAAAATCTTTTCAATATCCCGACGATACAGCTGTTAATATTGAGATTGGCAAGAAAATCTATGGTGAGATTAAGTATGATTCACAGCAGATTAAAGATGTACTTGCTTCGGATATTTATTTGGGTGACCTGAAGAAGGGTGAAGTAAAAGCGTTTTTGAAAAACGATCTTGGCTTTCTCGATGAAGAAAAAAAACTGTTAGATGAAATTGCGTTAAAGATTGAGAGCTTGATTGAGCGGCAAGAAAAAACAGTTAATTACGAAAAGCAGCAAAAGATTCTTTCCGCGAAAAATGAAGCTCTAATTAGGATGACGGAAGAATGCTACCAGAAGAGAGAAAAGCTTAACACTTTCATTAAAGCCATATCGGAAATAATTGTTGTTGTAGATACAGAATTCAACATAGTAATGTCGAACAAAGATGAAATTGGTGATGACGGGAAATGCTACAACAAGATTTTCGGCTTGAACGAAAGATGCACTGATTGTCCGGCAATTATCACTTTTAATTCCGCGCAGGATGCGGCTTCAGAGCGTATTCACGAAGAAAAAAATATTTTGCTCGATACTCATCCAATCCGCAGCAGCGATGGTAAAGTTGATAGGGTGCTGGAAGTATGCCGGGATGTTACTAATCAGAAACTATTGGAATCGCAGTTAATACAATCTTACAAACTTGCTTCGCTTGGTAAACTTGTAGCCGGTGTTGCTCACGAAATCAATAATCCCAATACATTTATACTTGGTAATCTGAAAATCATTAATGAATCGTTCGATGATATTTTCCCGATACTGGATGATTATTTCAAATCGCACGATGATCTGAGAATCGCGCGGCTGAATTATAACGTTTTCAAAGAAAATATTTCTGTGCTGGTTAACGATATGATTAACGGGGCTAACCGCACAAAGAAAATTGTTTCCGACTTGAGAAACTTTGCTAAGAAAGATGACGGCGCGCTGACTGATGATGTTGATATTAATTATATCATCAAGAATAATCTAACACTTACCAGGAAACATATTAAGAAGTACGCCGGACTCGAAGTTAATCTGAATGAAGATATCCCGACGTTTAAAGGAAGCTTTAATAAAATAGAACAAGTGCTGCTCAATCTTGCCATCAATGGTTCCGAAGCGATTGAACATGATCATGGCATGGTTACAATATCAACTAACTACGATGCGAAGAGTAATGAAGTGGTTTTGATTGTTAGCGATAACGGTTCCGGTATGAGTGAAGCTACTATCAAAAATATTTTCGATCCTTTCTTTACAACCAAACGTGATAAAGGCGGTACGGGATTAGGGCTATCTATTACATACGGTATCATTAGAGAAATCAACGGAAAAATAGAGGTGACTTCTAAAGTTGGTGTAGGTACAACGTTCACAATTCGAATTCCCGCAACAAGGTAAGCTATGACAAAAATTCTTCTTATTGATGATAACCAGGCTGTATTAAATTTTCTCAGAATTCTTCTTCTTCAAAAAGATCAGTATGAAGTTGAGACTCTTCAAGACAGTACAAAAGCTTACGATTTAATTGAGCAAGGCAGATTTGATGTTTTAATTCTTGATATGGATATGCCGAATGTTTCCGGTTTAGATATTCTGAAGTACATCCAAAAAAATAAAATTGTTCTTAAGACTATTGTTCTTACAGGTGTGGAAGATATTGATCTAGCGATTTCCGCAATGAAACTTGGAACTTACGATTACATGCTGAAGCCTGTTGACGAGGTTCAGTTATTCAAGGCAATTGAAACTGTTGTTCATGAAAAAGAGCTTCTTAAGAAGGGTGAAATCCCTCATAAGCTTTCTTTGGATTCCCTCAAGTACAAAGAAGTTTTTCAAAATGTGATTACTCAAGATGAAAACATGATTAAGATTTTTCATGTTGTGGAAAAATTTGCCGAGACTGATAACAGCGTTTTGATTTGGGGAGAAAGCGGCAGCGGGAAAGAATTGATTGCGCAGGCGATTCATCAGATAAGCAACCGCCGTGACAAAAACTTTGTTGCTGTAAACGCGGGCGCTTTTGCTCATGAGTTGTTTTCATCGGAATTCTTTGGACATGAAAAAGGTGCATTTACCGGCGCTTCGCGCGATAAGATTGGCTTTATTGAAGAAGCCGACGGCGGAACTCTTTTTCTTGATGAGATTGGTGAGCTTTCTTTGCCGATTCAAGTAAAACTTTTGCGCGTTCTGCAAGAGGAAGAATTCTACCGGCTCGGCTCAACAAAAAATATTAAAGCCGATGTACGCATTATAGCCGCGACAAACAAAAATCTCTTTGATGAAATTCGAAAAGGAAGTTTTAGAAAAGATTTGTTCTTCCGGCTTAATATCAACTCTATAAACCTTCCGGCGCTTCGCGATAGGAAAGGGGATATCGAACTGCTCGCTAATTATTTTTTGGAAAAATTTAACAGCAAGTATAAACGCAATATCAAAAGGATTTCCGATTCATTGCTGGCGTGTCTAAAATCTTATTCCTTTCCGGGCAATGTGCGCGAGCTGATGAACTTGATTAACAGCGCTATCATTGTTGAAACCGGAGACGAGCTTAAAAAGAAATCTTTGCCCAATTATTTTTTAGAAAACAATAACAGTTACGGATTGGTGGATCGCGAATCGGCTATCTGTTCTTTGGCGGAAATGGAAAAAGAACACATCGGAAAGATTTTGAGGTTCGCGAATAACAACCGCACAAAAGCAGCGGAAATTCTTGGTATCTCCCGCGTTAATCTCATTGCTAAAATCAAAAAGTATAGTTTGGATAAAGCAGCAGAAGGGGAATAAAGAGTTAGGCTACAAAATTCCTCAAGACATAATTCAGTTCTCTAATAGCTCAACGGAAAATTTTACCATTTCTCTCCGATAAAAATTACTCCAATTAGAAAATGAATTGGTTAGCTGCTACAATTACCTAATAAGTTTTTGGTCTGATAGTTGCATTGTCTCAGCAATTCATTAAAAAAATGCCATTTATGCTCTCATCTGTCCTGGTAACATTCGAAGAATCCGAAGAACTTTACGTCCGTACTGTTTTGCGCGAGATTAGGCAAAACTTATCTACGGAGGTAAAAAGAATTGCTATTGGTCAACTGTTTGATAAGAAGGCGGCAAGTATTTTCTTACCGGAAAACCAGCTTCAAAATGTTTTTGATAAACTAATTGCAAACGAGCTGAATATTTTCCCTTTCAACGATGAGTATAAAGAAAAAATCAAGCAGACTAAAGAAAAGGTAAAGGGGTCTAACTTATTTCAGCAGGACAAAATTAGAGCCCAGTATTTTCAAAAAAGAAGAAAAGAGATTTTAAGCGAACGTGCGGTTAGCTCTGCAAAAAATTCCGGTGTAAGAAAAAGTCAGCCGCCGGTAACGCCCAAAGAACTACCGGCAGAAATTAAAACCGCGCTAAAGAGTATAGATAAAAACAATCCCGCCGGTGAATCTGTTGACATCCACGTGAAAGAGGGAAATTATGTTCTGCTCAGAAATATGATTAAGAATAATCCTCTTCATAACGAACACATAAAAGAGAAATACATTCCGGCAATAAAGAACTCTATAAAAATTCATTTGGAAAAAGGCACAAGAAACAGTTCTTATGTGGATACTGCAATTGCTAAGTTGAAAGAAATTATTTGCGACGTTGAAATAAAGGCTATCAAAACGGAAGATATAGTTGATTTAGCCGGCAATGCGCTGATATCGCTCTGCACGCAAACCGACCCGGAAAAACTGGTTGAGTTTATTAATCTGCCTAATGTCGGACAAAGAATAAATGTTATGTCGGCAGTTAAACTTTCGGAATTAATCCATGAAAAGGAAGGTACTGTTGATACTGCATTGCTGGAATACGCTGCCGGAAAAATTAATAAACGGTTTCTCCTTACCGCTTACGATGTAATGGAGCCGGTCATTTCCGAAATTAACCGGGCAAGATTCAATTTGCTGATGAACAGCATTGAAGAATTTTCTACATAGTTTTTTGGGGACAGCAATCAGGTTAAGAGATATTCTTTTTATAGCGCTGACCTTTAGGTCAGCTAACAAATTAAAAGTATTAGCGGCTTTAGCCACAAATAATTTGACTGGATCCTCCGAAGGAATCCTTCGGATCTTCAGGAAAGCCCATTTACTTTTTTTCTTACAATAACCCCGCGCCTAAGTCCCAGCGTTAATATTTAAATTTTTCTGGTAGCCGCAAGCTTCAGCTTGCGTTTCTTTAATAAAACCGCAACTTGAAAGTTGCGCCTACCAACTTTTTTATCGTCTCAATACACCCACTTAAAAGCGGCGTAATAAGTACATGATTTCTATTGGACTTTCCATAGGAATCCTTCGGATGGTCCTAAGTCTTAAGTTCTTACCATGACATCTTTTGGGTTGAGGAGAAATCATAATTGCGCCGGAACGCGAATTAGTCCGTAAACTATTTTTGTTAAATCTCTTCTTGATAATTCAAACATCAATCAGTAAGTTGCAAATGCAACGGAGGGTTCCAATCAAACAACTTCAGGGGGAACCGAAAAAGACTCAAGTACAAATTACTAAGTAACTCCATATAGATTTTCTTTAATAAAAATAGATAAGAATAATTGTTCGCCGTTTCTTAGAGGAAGACCACGCAAGTGTGTGTGATTTTTTTAAGAAACTAAATAAAGGCTGTTGATATGTGTACGCAAGAGCTGAAGTTTAGAGGATGATTAATAGTTATAAAGCAAAGGGAGAAGAGTATGACGTGGAAAAGTATCTCATCAATTTTAATATTTATTCTTTCTTTTATTGGGGGAAAGTTGGCTTATAGTGCATTATTTAGCGAATCTGAAACAGCATCATTTGAATCATCAGATTGGAAAAAGCAATTTGATTTAGGTATTACATATGAAGCCCCATTCGAATTATCTGTAAAGGAAATTGCGCTACCCGCAAACATAAAACCTTTCGTGAAAAATCTTTCCACCTATATGTATGATAGCAAAGCAATCAGTTTTATGCTGAGTAAAGCAGAATATAATGATGACATACAAACCGATCTAAATGGTGCTGTTCAAGGCGCAATTCAAAATATTAGTGTTTCTGAAGGAGTCTCTGAATTTAAATATCAAACTAAAAATTGCAGTAGAAATGGTTTATTGGGTAAAAAAATCGAAGCAACATTAAAGATAAAGGGGAAAGAAGCAGAAATGGTTGCAGAGCTTTATGCCGCTGGAAACAGGCTTATTCAAGTAATGTTTACAAATTTATCATATACCGAAAATCGTGAAATAAGAAATAAAATATTTAATTCATTAAGAGTGACCTTATAAGTAGTCGCACAACACGGACAGCGTTTTTCAGTACGGCGTTTGAGTAATAATAAAGTTGTGTTTGCAAAAGTTAGTTGCTCTTTTAGGTAGGTTGTTCTAAGAAATATTTTTAATCAATAAAAATTGCTGCAACTATTCGGCATACTTGTTATGGGCTGCCGGTTAGCGGCAACGTCGTTATGTTTTGAAAAATCTATAGGAGTCAAAATGGCAAAGGTTAGAGTATTTATAAGTTTCGATTTCGACTATGATTCTGGTATTAAGGCTTTATTAGTCGGACAAGCAAAAAATGAAGATTCTCCATTTGAGATTTCAGATTGGTCAGTAAAAGAAGAATTAAGTGGAGATTGGAAGGAAAAAGTTCGTGCAAGAATAAAGAAAGTTGATCAAGTGATTATTCTTTGTGGAGAACATACTGATACAACAAGTGGTGTGAACGCAGAACTGAAACTAACTCAAGAAGAAAAGAAACCATATTTCCTACTTTGGGGCTATTCGGATAAAACCTGTAAAAAGCCAAGAGCAGCTTTGGATTCAGATAAAATATATAAATGGACTTGGGATAATCTAAAAAGTCTCCTTAATGGATCAAGGTAATAAATTGAAAAGTCATAATAGCAATTTAGAATCTTTAGTCAGCGTCACGAAAGATAAATATGACGCTACAAAGTATAATGATCATATTCTTGACCAATATAAATTGTATGTAGAAATGGCTGATAGAATTAGTTCAAGAAGACTTACAGCGAATTCGTTTTTCCTTTCGCTCAATTCAATCTTAATCGCATTTCTAAGTTATGTCAATTTTGTCGGTCAGAAAAAAATCGAATTGAATTTCAATTGGCTTGTAGCATTAGCTGGGCTTGTATTATGTTATATGTGGTATAGAGTTATAAGATCCTATCGTGATTTGAACACAGCTAAATTCAACGTAATACATCAAATAGAAAAAATGTTACCAATAAGTCCATATGATGCTGAATGGGAAAGCGTTGGTCGTGGAAAAAATTCAAAATTATATTTACCTTTTTCACACATTGAATTGTTTATCCCTTGGTTGTTCTTAATAATTCACTTGTTTGTTTTTATATCGTCATCATTACCAGAGCTATTAAAATTAATATACAAAACCTAACAAGCCGCTCAACACGGGCAGCGTTTTTCAGTATGGCATTTGTACAATTATAAAGTCGTTTTTACTATCCGCTAAACGGATAAGTTATTCATGGAATAAACATGAAAGGATTAAAAAACTTAACTATTCTAATCTGTTTTGCTTTGTTCATCTTTAGTTGTTCTCAGCCAAATGAAATAGACAAGCCGGTTGAAAAAGCGAAGCCAAAATATGCTATACCGGATTCGATAATTTATAAATCAAATATGGTTATCATATCTAAAGTGGGGCTGGCATTTTTCAATTCATATATTAAGCTCGATTCCAACAGCTCAAAGTTTTCTCTACCGGATTCCTTTTGCATAAAAAATCCTTCCAGCTGCGCTGAGTATTTAGCTAGACCATACTATCACATGGCTTATAAGTTTACTCCAGCCGGATGCGAAGATTACAAGAACTTTATAGAAATAGTTGTTGATACAAATGGTGTTGTTGTCCCAAGCCGTCCGGTTTTTGGAATACCGGATTGTCCAAACAATAATTGCTGGGGCAGCTTCCAAATAATTGAGAAAGAAAAAGCAGTAGAGATAGCCCGGCAAAATGGTCTGGAAGAAGGAATAAAAGAATGGAGGGTAAGTTTCCATTTCTATGCCGGAACTTTTAATAATTATGTTTGGGAAATTAACAATACTCTTATGGAAGACAAATCTGTCCCGGGTCAGTATATGGCGAAGGGCAAAACATTCCTTGTTAACGCGATGGATGGCTCAATATTCAAAATTAGCAATTGGACTATGGTTACTTAAGAATTGCTGAAAGTAAATTTCAAAGAGTGTGCGACAAGGTAATGCTGTTATGATAAGCAAATTGCAACGAGCTTTAGCTCGTTGTGAAGTTAAAAAGATTTTCGACTTTAGTCGCATTATATGTGGCTAAAGCCGCTAATGTTTTTAATTTGTTGAGGTTGTCTCAAAAGCCATTTCAGAGTCACACTGAGCGGAGTCGAAGTGTGAATTAAGCGAAAATTCTCATTTCTCGACTACGCTCGAAATGACTTTTTTACCTTTTGAGACAGCCTCCTATAGAAAGAATATCTTTTAACCTGACAACACTGGGAATAAGTGGGTAACTACATGGCTATTGTCTGCGTGGGGAAAAATTGTAAGCCGATTGCCGCAGAAGCAACGCCTCTAAAAAAATAGTATATGAACCGGTTGTGTGAATTAGATTTAATAGAATGATTTGTTGGCGCTTTACCTAAAAAAACGGGCTTCATGAATGAAGCCCCTACACAAAAATTGTAGGGGTTTGATTAATCAAACCCGAAAAAATTATTCTTGTGAACCCTTTTGTACTTTTGAATTTTAATTCACACAACCGGTTATATGAGCCTTTCCTTAAACTTGTGCGTCTAATTCCGCAACTAACAACAAGACTATTGTACATGAAAATTTATAAATCAATTCTCTTCATCATTATTGTCCCTTTTCTAATTGTATTAAAAGCGCAGCCGGAAACATGGAAGAGGGAAAAACATGATGGCTATAAACTATTCTACACAACTCAGGACAGTGAAAGCAAAAGGGAATATCTCTTATACATCGAAAGGGGAATTGATTCCGTACGGAAATTCTTTGGCAGTGAATTCAAGAAAGAATTCGAGATTTATGTTCATCCTAACCGGAAATCCTTAGACGAGCAATGGCGCAAAGATTGGAATATGCCCGATTTCAAATCGGAGTGCTGGATGGTTGCCAGCGGTGTAGCCTCAAAACTTGATATGCTTTCTCCGCTGCAGTGGGCTAAAGAATCTTGCGAGCATGATTACGCCGATAAGCTCAAAACCCAACAGATAATAGCTCACGAACTGGTTCACGTATTTCACGGGCAGTTAAACGTTAGCCCCGATTTTAGCGATGTAACCAACTTAGATTGGTTTGTTGAAGGACTTGCTACTTATGCTTCAGGACAGTTAGACAAAGTTAGAATTTCTGAAATAAGTGAAACTATCTCCGGGAACAAAGCCCCAAACTCACTTGATAATTTCTGGACGGGAAAATTAAAGTATGGGTTCTCCGGCTCAATCGTAATGTATATAGAACAAAAATATGGCAGAAGGAAATTGATTGAGCTTCTGAAATTCAACAAGAAAGATGAAATTCTAAACTCCTTGAACACAACCGAAATGGATTTACTGAACGGATGGAAAAAATATTTTGTTAAGTCTAATTAACAAGGTTATGTTGAATTCATTAATTTAGTATCGGAAGTCATCTCATATCTAAATAAATAAAAGACGCACAAATTTTGAAAGGATAAAGCATGCCGGAACTACCAGATCTAACAGTATTTGCCAGCAACTTAACCAGAAAATTAAAGGGGAGAAAAATAAAATCAGCCGAGTTCTTCTCAACTCAGCGGTTAAATGTAACTCCGGTAGAATTTCAAAAGTCTGTTTGTGATAATGCGATTGAAGAAGTTAACCGTGTAGGGAAGGAAACCGAGTTTGTCTTTTTTAATGGCGCAAAATTACATGTGCATCTTATGCTTACGGGAATGTTCACAATTGGAAAGAGCGCTCAAAATGTTAGCTCCAAAATTCTAACATTAACTTTTTATGATGGAGACTCGCTGGTAATTAGTGATCCGAAAGGGTTAGTTACTTTGAAACTCAATCCTGTAGCGAGTCCTGTCCCGGATGCACTGGTTGCAACTAAAGATTATCTAAAAGGAAAAATATCCGCTAAACCGAAAACGTTGGTAAAAGTATTTCTGCTGGATCAGGGAATTATTCGCGGGATAGGCAACGCCTATGCAGATGAAATTTTATGGCTGGCTAAGATATCGCCAAAATCCAAAGTTGGAAAAATACCCGATGCTGTACTTGATGAATTGGTAAACGCATGCAGCGTTGTGCTTTTGGATGCGATAGAACAAATAAAGAAAATCAATCCGGAAATAATTGCCGGCGAAATTCGCAATTTCTTAAAAGTGCACAACTCTGCACGTACGCACAGTCCAACCGGGCATAAAATTATTAAAGAGCAAATTGCTTCGAAGACAACTTATTACACCGACGAACAAATTTTGTACGCATAAGAGTCTGGAAACGTTTCTTAGTTTGAGTCTAATTAAGCGGTATTACAATTGAGATTTGCTGCGGAGAAGAAATTTGTATCATCTCATTTTCTTCATGCCTGGAAGTAACCCAACTTCCGACACTGTAACCAATAACTCCGGCAAGGAAGACATCGGAAACCCAATGCTTATCTTGATAAACGCGTGAGACAGCAGTTAGAACAGCCGGAACGTAGCATAGGATTTTCACTAAATCGGATTTAGCGTTTTTAGCGAGTACTGTGGAAACCGAAAACGCTATTGTAACATGTCCGGAAGGAAGCGAATGAAAAGAATCATCGAACAGAGAAATTTTACCGAAAGATTTTGAGCCCTCATTAGTAAACGGACGGGCGCGTCCAAGTGCAAGTTTAAGAGCTGTGGTAATTGCACCGGCATAAATTGTTGTTTGGATTATTTCGTAACCAATCTTTTTTGTTGAGTTGTCTTTTGCGAGCAATCCATGCAAACCGAACGCGCCGGCAATAGCAATAGGAGTGTAAACTTCTCCCCACATTCTGCCGAACTCAATAGGAACACTTTTGTTGAAACTTCTATCCTTCATGAACTCATCGCGTACCGGCTGGTCTGCTTGCATAGCTAAAAATGTAGCCGCACCAACAAGTCCAAGTTTAAGCCAGTCATTGCTTTCCCATTTTGTAGGCTGTTTTACGAAATCGAGAGATTCATTTTTAAACTGCTGCAGATTGTAATTGTTCTGTGCAAAACTATTACCGGCAAGAACTATAAGGATAACTATGGTACTCAGGAACTTAGTCACTCAGGGACTCATCTTATTTGTTAGTAGTGTATTTAATAATTTCAGCTTTCTCCATTGTGATGAGTCCGCCGCAGTTAGCTTCTTCAAAAATTTGCTCTACAATTGGAATGAACTCTTCAATCTTTTTATGCTCGTCAACAATTTCAATTACCATTGGCAAATCTTCCGAGAGGCGGAGAATCTTAGCCGAGTGAATGCGGCTGTTTCCGCCGAAACCCATAATTCCTTTGTAGGCTGTTGCGCCGGCAAGGTTATTCTTTCTTGCTTCATAAACAATTTTCTCGAACACCGGAACGTGAGCAAGCTTATCTGCCTCACCAACAAAGATTCTTAATAGTTTTGCTTCGCCTTCAATTTTCATAATTACCTCATCATTAATGTCATCTTACTAAAATGGAAAGATGACAAAACCGAAAACTCATACCTCGACTCCGCTCGGTATGACTGTGAAAAATTATCTAGTTACCAAGTAAGCTAAATAGACACCAAGCAGAGAAACCAGAACGCTTGCCAAAATATTTATTCCCGCAAATAGAAATTCGGAATTCCGAATGAGATTAAAAGTTTCTAAAGAGAAAGTGGAGAAAGTTGTAAATCCGCCGCAGAAGCCAATCCCAATAAATAATTTAACGGATGGGCTGATTAACTCTTTTTCATCTAAACCAAAAATCATGTAGCCAAGTATAAAGCTTCCTAAAATATTTATGATAAGCGTTCCGAGCGGGAAGAAGGGGGGAAAGTACTTGTGCACTAATGATGAAAGCCAGAAACGCAATCCGCCGCCAATACCGGAACCAACGAAAACAATTAAATACTTCAGCATTACAGCTCAATTTGTTGAGCCCAATATAAAAAGAAAGAAGAAAAATTTTACCGGCTCTTGTAACAAAATGGGAGGCTGGCAAGTCTAAACAACCAGAAAACAAGAACAACTTGGAGTAGTAATGAATAATTACCAATTATTTAGCAAGCGGGCTTTAATGCTTCTCGGCACTTTGGCTTTTCTATCTTCCTTTGCTTATGCCGAAGATTTGAAAGTGTTAAAAGAGAAAACGTTTCAGATGAAGGATTACCAGAATTTTTTTGTTGATGCATCGGGCGCGGACGTGAAAGTAGTAAGCTGGGATAAACAAGAAGTATATGTTAAAATTTCGGGAAACGATAAGGCGGCTTCCAAGTTAAAGTATGATGTTTTTCAAGATGGCGATGTTGTCCGTGTTATTATCAAAAGAAAAAGTTCGTTTTGGAATTGGTTCGGAAGCAACATCCGAATAAAAGTTGATGCTTTTGTTCCGGCAAAGTATAACGCTCACGTAGAAACCTCCGGCGGTGATATTTATGTTAAAGGAATTACAGGCGGATTTAGGTTTGATACTTCCGGCGGCGATATTACTCTTGTTAAACTTAACGGCAAAGTAAACGCGGAAACCTCCGGTGGCGATATCCAGCTTACAGAGCACTATGGAAATATGTTGTTGTCAACTTCCGGCGGCGATATTGTTTGCAGAGGTGTTGTTGGTGATGTAAAAGCAGAAACTTCCGGCGGTGATATTCAGATTCAGCAAAAGGATGGAAGATTATTTGCAGAAACATCCGGCGGGGATATTGTGATTGAATACAGCGGTGTTAATAAAGGAATTGAAGCAGAAACATCCGGCGGCGATATCAGCGCAAAATTGCCTGCTGATTTTAAAGCCAATGTACATTTGGAAACAACCGGCGGCAGCATTGACAGCAATTTCCCAAACTCCAAATCAACAAAAGTTAAACGCAGTGAATTGGTTGCTGAATTTAACGGCGGCGGTCCGGTTCTTCGGTTAGAAACCTCCGGCGGCGATGTTACTGTTGACCAGAAGTAATGGTTAAGCGAAGATTAAGTTTAAGAGCAAGATTAAGAAATAAACTTACTTCTTGCTCTTAATCATATTCTTGATCTACCAACATAGTACCGGCACAATTTTTTACCTCAAACACAAGCAATCCTTAATTGGATTAACACTTCATTTTTAGATACTTTTCGAATGCAATTACAATAAAATCCAACCGAAAGAGGCATTAAAATGAAAATGGATTGGCAAAAGTATGTCGGCAAAACTTTAAACATCACAATGAATGAGAACTACGGTGTTGTTTACAGTACTCCTGGCAAGGGAGAACATCCGGTGTTTTACGAAATAGTTTTTAAAACCGGACTCTTAACAGAAGTTTACGAAGAAGGCTTGCTTCTTGAAGCCAAAAGAGAAGAGTTAACCTATAACATTTTTGTTCCATTCAATTCAATCAAATGTGTGGAGATTTATTAATGAAACCATTGGGGAATTTTCCGGAGCCTTTTCAACTTGCAAATAATTCATCTCGCTTCAATAGCTTAAGTCGTGGCTACAAGTTTGTTGAAAAGAGAAGCGTTTTATTTCAGATGTTCTTATTTCTATTTTTTTTTGCTTTTCTCTTTCCCTCGTTAGTTTATCCTTTTAACGCAGAGTTTGAGATTAAAAGTCTGCGGGTTTACTCCGGCAGCGACGAAACATCATTCCCGGTAATTGATTATTCCTCCGAGGGTGAAAAATCCATTACAATTGATTTTGATGTTCAGGCAACTTTTTATCCCAATCTCATTATTCAATTCAAATATTGTGATGACAATTGGCAGCCGTACGAAAATCAGTTCTTACAAAATCCTTTGTATAACACCGAATACAATTTGTGGTTAGATAAAATTCCAAGTGGAGTGAGCGGTGCGCGATACCATTACACCGGAACATTTCCTAATAACAATGTTCAATTCCCGTTCTCGGGTAAGTGGAGGTTCTTCATAACGGACTCGCAAAACAAAAATTTAGTTTATGCCTCCGAAAAGTTTTTTGTTATTAATCCGGATGTAAAACTTAACGTGCAAGTTATGCGGGAAACAATGCAAGGCAGCTATGGCGATAAAGCAAATCTTGGAAGAACTCTAGTTATAAAAACAAATTTTACTTTGCCGGATTCGCTTATTTCCGCTAACGTCCGCAAAATTGAAATTGTGAAGAACAGAATGATTTCGAACCCGATAGTTGTTGACAGGAACACCAACACCCAAGAAAGATATTACGAATGGGATGCCGGAAGAAAGTTTTCGTTTATTGCGAGAAATTTAAGACCGGGAAATGAATACCGGCAAATTGATACGCGTAATCTTTCCAATTATCCAACTTCTACAGTTGATGCAAAATTCGGCGAGTTTGATCAATCGGATTTGTTTACAAAACATCCTCGCGATTTTAACGGCTCATCACTTCTGCTTAATTTCAAAAACGCTAATGCCGATTACCAGAATGTTGTTTTCAAATTGAAAGCTCCGGAAAATGTTACAAAACCAATTTTCCTTACCGGTTCTTTCAACGATTGGAAACTACTCCCGGAATATGAAATGTACGACGACAAAGGAATGATGAATATTTCTATTCCGTTGAAGCGTGGAGTTCATGCTTATCAATATGTTGCGGCTGATATAAACGGCGACAAAATTTCAAATGCTGATTGGGAAATTCTCGAAGGAAATTTCTTCGAGACTGAGAATGAATATTATATCTTTCTATATTATGAATCGCAAGAGAAAGGCGGTTACAATAAAATTATTGGATTCGCAAAAATTAGAACCGGAGCGTTATGAAAAAGATTAAAGCCGGTGTTGTTGGGACCGGTCATTTGGGAAAAATTCACACCAAACTTTTTAGAGAAGTTGAGCACTGTGATTTTATAGGCATTTATGATTTAGATTTTGAAAGAGCAAAGGAAGTAGCAACCGAGTTTGGTGTAAAAGCATTTAAGGAACTCGATGAATTGCTTGCCGAAGTTGAAGCGGTTGATATTGTTGCTACTACCAGCGCGCATTACAAGTTGGTAAAGCAATCTTTCGAAAAACACAAACATGTTTTTGTGGAGAAGCCAATTACAGCTCAAATTTGGGAAGCTGAAGAATTGGTTAAGGAAGCAGAAGAAAAGAAACTTGTTTTTCAAGTTGGGCATATTGAAAGATTTAATCCGGCGCTTCTTGCTTTGGAAAAGTATGAATTGAATCCTTTGTTTGTTCAAACAGATAGGCTTGCGCAGTTTAATCCACGCGGGACTGATGTTGCTGTGGTTCTCGATTTAATGATTCACGATATTGATATAATTTTAAGCTTGATTGATAGCGAAGTGAAAAATGTTAGTGCCAGCGGCGTTGCTGTTGTTTCCGATCAAATTGATATTGCTAACGCACGCATTGAATTTGAAAATGGTGCCGTTGCTAATGTAACCGCAAGTAGAATTTCGCAAAAGAAAATGCGCAAGATGAGAATGTTTCAGCGTGATGCTTATTTATCTCTCGATTTCAATTCCGGCACTACAGAAGTGTACCGCTTGGTAAATCCGGAAAAGATGCCGCCAAATCCATTCATCAACTTTGGTGAAATGGGAATTGGCGAAAAGAAAAAATTAGTAGTTTATGAGCAGCCGGAAGTAAAAGAAATTAATGCGCTAAAGCTTGAGTTGGAATATTTCGTAAACTCAATACAGCATGATAAGAAACCAATTGTAAGCGGAAAGGATGGTTTGAAAGCACTCCGCGTTGCTGAAATGATTATTAAGAAAATTGAGGAAACGAGAATCTCATGAAAAAGAGATTGAGCAAAAGTCTTTTCTTGGTTCTCTTGTCTGCACTCATTATCTCAGGCTGCAGTGTATTGCAGACGATTAGCAACATATCCCGATTGAAATACAAAATTGGCTCGGCAACAAATTATCAAATTGCCGGTATTGAAGTTAAGAACAAAAGATCAATCAAAGATTTTAACGCGATGGAAGTTCTTAAACTTTCCGGCGGATTGATGAAGGGGAGCTTGCCATTAACTTTTACTTTGAATGTTGAAGCGAAAAATCCAAATGACGGAAGCGGCGGATATCCGGCAACAGATATTAGCATATCAAACTTTCCGTGGCGTTTATTTGTGAATGATAAAGAAGTTGTTAGCGGGGGATTGGCGAATCCGGTTCTTGTTCCCGGAAAAGGTGAGACAACAATAATTCCGCTGCAAATTCAATTTGATCTTGCAAAATCGTTCAAAGAAAAAAGTTTGGATGATTTGCTCGGGTTAATTTTACAAGTTTCCGGTGCCGGCGGTTCAACTTCAAATCTAAAACTTAAAGCGCAGCCTTCGCTCGGGACACCGATTGGTAACATAAAGTATCCGGAAGAAATTACTATTGTTGATAAGACCTTTAATTGAATTAAGCCAAACTGAAAATGAAAACACATAAATGTACTTTACGCATAAATGTTGGCTAAACTTGAGTGTGCAAACCCCACGATAAAGGGGCTGTGTGAAAATGACCGAAAAGTTGGTAGGCGCAACTTTTAAGTTGCGGTTTTATTCAGGATACGCAAGCTGACCCGCTTCGCCAAGCGGCTTAGCGAGGCGAGAGCTTACGGCTACCATAAATAATTTGATATTAGCACAGACTCCAAATCGTGGGGTTGAAGCATAAAACAAACACTATGATGAACCAGATAAAAACATTTTCCATCATAACAATTCTTTTTTCTACTTTGTTGTTCGCTCAGCAGAAGGAAAGTGTTACCCCAATTTCTAAGCCGGATACTATTAAAACTATTATTGCAGATTCGCTCGCAGTACCGGATTCCACCAAACCTAAAAAACAATTTGATGTAGATGCAGTAATCAACGCCGCAGCTTCGGATTCGCTCATCTTCCAAGTAAAAAAGAAAAAAATGTACTTGTACGGTTCCGGCGAATTGAAGTACAAGAGTACAGACTTGAAGAGCGCAAAAATTTTCATTGATTACCAGAAGAACGAACTGGAAGCATTCGGAATTGAAGATACATCCGATACCGCAAAAGTTAAGATGAAAGGTAATCCGCATTTAACCGAAGGCGGCGAAACATTTGAGGGAAGTTATATTCGTCATAATTTCAAAACGCAGCGCGGATATATTTCTCTTGCTAAAAACAAAGATAAAGAGCAGCGTTACGAAGGGGAGAAAGTAAAGAAAGTTGATAAGTCAACTTTCTTCATAGAAGATGGGATGTTTACTTCGTGCGAAAGCGATACACCGCATACTTATTTTGCTGCTCACGAAATGAAAGTAATGCAGAAAGATAAAATTATTGCAAAGTGGATTTTCATGTATATCGGCGGAGTTCCGCTTCCAATTCCAATTCCGTTTGCTGTAATACCAAATGAAAGCGGAAGACGTTCGGGAATTATTATTCCCGGTTACGGACAAGACAGAGATCGTGGTCAGTATTTTTATAACTTCGGTTATTTTTGGGCAATGAGTGATTACATGGATTTGGCTTTAACCGGAGATTACTACACTAAAGGAGGATGGGGTGCGCGCAGCCGTTACCGTTATGCTAAAAGGTATGATTTCAACGGTTCATTCAATGTAGGATTTTCAAGACTTGATATTGGTGAGCCTAACGATCCGGTAAAGAATCAACGCGATGATTGGAATTTATCTTGGAATCATTCTCAACAATTTGATCCGACTTCTCAGTTCAGTGCCAATTTACAATTCGTTTCCAGTAATTATTTGAGAGAGAATAGTATAGACTACAATACCATCCTAACTCAACAAATTGTCTCTGGCGCAAATTTTTCGAAAAACTGGGAGAACTCAAATATATCATTGAACTACAGTAGAACACAGTCGTTAGATACCACGCTTGTGAGTGAGTCCTTTCCGAATATTAATTATTCGCAAAATGTTTTCTATCCTTTCAGAAGGGAAAATTCCTTTGCAGATGGAAAACAAAAATGGTACGAGTTAATAGGAATTTCATATTCCGGGCAATTCTCCAGAACTAATCAGAAGGACGCTGTTAAATCCAAGTCAGATATGGGCGCTCAACACAATATAAATCTTAATTTTTCTCCAAAGGTTGGATACATAAATGTTTCTCCGACTTTTAGTTACCAAGAAAAATGGTACAACAAACGTTTGAAGTTGGAACCGGCTAGGTATGAACATTTTTACCCGAACGGTAAAAGCGAAATGCGCGATACAGTTCTTGATACTTCTGTTAAAGAATTGAACTTTGTACGCACATTCAGCATGGGAGTTTCAGCTTCAACAAAAATTTATGGAGTAATGAATCCGAATCTTCTTGGAGTAGAATCTTTCCGCCACACTTTAACGCCAAGTGTTTCATATAACTACCAGCCCGATTTCTCAGATGATAAATGGGGCTACTATGATTCCTATATTGACTCGACTGGCAAAAAAGTTAGATATGATAAATTTACTAGAGAGGTATTTCAAGGTGTAAATGGAGGAAGAAGTCAGAGCATAAATTTTTCTTTAGGAAATGTTTTTGAAATTAAGATGGCAAAAACTCCCGGCGATACAACGAAGGAGCAGAAGAAAATTCAACTGCTGAATTTTGATGCAAGTGTAGGTTACAATTTTGCTGCCGATAGTATGAAACTTCGCGATCTTAGTTTGAGCTACAGAACTCAAATCGGTGATATTATAAATTTCTCCGGTTCTTCCTCTTACACTTTTTACGATCAAATTGTAGAAACCAATCAATATGGTCAGGAAACTTACCGGTATGTAAATCAATATTTGGCATCGAATGGTAAAGGACTTTTTAGGCTAACGAACTTGAACTTTTCAATTTCTTCAACTTTAAGCGGCGAGAAACTAAAATCAAGCGAGGCTGAAAAACAAAAAAATCCGGAAGCAAATGAGGATCAAGTTGCGATAAAGAAGAAGGACTTTATTGCTTTGTACGATGATTCACAAGCGCCCGATTTATCAATTCCGTGGAATTTGAGTCTGAGTTATAATTATAATTTTTCAAAACCCAACCCAAAGGAATCTGATATCTTTTCCAATATTAGCGCAGATCTTGGTTTCAGCTTAACTAAGAATTGGAAGTTTACTGTGCGCGGCAGTTACGATTTTCAAGAGAAGAAAATATCTGCGCCGCAGATTACCGTTTACCGGGATTTGCATTGTTGGGAAATGAATTTCTCTTGGAATCCACTTGGTAGTTACAGCGGCTTCCGTTTCGAAATAAGAATGAAAGCGCCGGAACTGCAAGACATAAAAGTTACAAAGTCTGATGGTATGTACTCGGGGAGAAGATAACCTTAAGCATAGAATTGGGTTCTCACTTAAACTTCTTAATCTACTGATGGAAAAGTTTAAAGATACTTTTAGAGTTGAAACAACCAGATTAAAAGAATGGGATTATTCGAATCCTTGGTGGTATTATGTAACCATAAACACCAAAGACCATGTAGAACATTTTGGTAAAGTTGAGAATGAGAAAATGCTGCTAAACGAGATAGGTAAGATAGTCGATGAATATTGGAATCAGATTCCGAAGCATTTCAAGCTGACAGAATTAGATTCTTATGTAGTTATGCCAAATCATGTTCATGGAATAATTATTATTAATGAGACACAGAATGTAGAGACATGCCATGGCATGTCTTTGCAAACCAATAAGAACGAATTCTCGAAACCAGTAAAGAATTCATTATCTGTAATTGTTAATCAATTTAAAGGTGCTGTTAAACGCTATTGTAATAAATGCAATGCTGAAAAGTTCGAATGGCAAAGGGGATTCTACGATCGATAATCAGAAATGAAAAAGAATTGTTTAACATTAGAAAATACATTGAACAGAATCCGCTTAGATGGGATTTAGAGAAAAACCAGCGTGAAAATATTTGTGAAGTATAATTGTGATCTATAAACTCAGAGACTTGCCATGGCAAGTCTCTACAAAAACTACTCAAACTCAATTATAAGCTGGTTTTTGGTAACCATTTCTCCGGCGGAAATTTTCACCTCTTTAATCTTTCCATCAATATGAGAAGTAACAGTATTCTTCATCTTCATAGCTTCAAGAGTAAGAAGTTTTTGTCCTTCTGTTACTGATTGTCCCGGTTTAACAAGTATATCTCTAATGATTCCCGGAATGAACGCGTTCAAATGTTTTGGATTCGGCGCTTCATATTTTTTACGCAGACGAAACTTACGCGTAAGCTTCGTTTCATAAACGGTGTCATCAATTACGAGTTGGTTCTGTTTTAATTCTGCCATAGTTTAAAAAGGTGGGATTCCATGTTTCTTAGCCGGACGAGATTCTTTCTTCTGTGCGGATAAGTTTAATGTATGAATTAAGATTCTTCTTGTTTCTTCCGGATTGATAACCGCATCAATATAACCGTTTGCAGCGGCAACATAAGGATTAGCAAACTTCTCCGTGTATTCTTTTACTTTCTGCTGGCGCATAGCGTTCGGGTCAGCTGCAGTAGTAATTTCATTTTTGAAAATGATATTAGCTGCGCCTTCCGGTCCCATTACTGCAATTTCAGCAGTCGGCCAAGCGTAAACAAAGTCTGCACCGAGATGTCTTGAACACATTGCAATGTAACCGCCGCCGTAAGCCTTTCTCAAAATTACAGTCATTTTAAGAACTGTAGCTTCGCTGTATGAATAGAGCACTTTTGCACCGTGGCGGATAACACCCGCATGTTCTTGATCAACGCCCGGTAAGTAACCCGGAAGATCAACAAGTGTTAAGAGTGGAATATTGAAAGCATCGCAGAAACGGATGAAACGCGCAGCTTTGTTTGATGAATCTACATCCAAAACTCCGGCTAAAACTGCCGGCTGATTACCTATGATTCCAACCGACTGCCCGTTTAATCTGGCAAAGCCTATCACAATGTTTGCCGCCCAATACTGCTGAACTTCAAAGAAATCGGAATCATCAACAATAGAATAAATAACATCTCGAATGTCATACGGTTGTGTTGGATCGGAAGGAATAATTTTCTCAATAAAGTATTCCGGCTTTGGTTTCTTAGGAGTATAAGGATCGGCTTTCTTTGCGTTATTCCAAGGAATATAAGAAAGCAGTTTTCTAATCTGCTCAAAACACTCATATTCATCTCTGGCAAAAAAGTGTGCGTTTCCGGTCATCTCACTTTGGATTCTCGCACCGCCTAAATCTTCCATAGAAATTTCTTCGCCGAGAACAGTTTTAATTACTTCCGGTCCTGTAATAAACATTTTGGAAATCTGATCAACAACGAACACAAAATCTGTTAGCGCAGGTGAATAAACAGCGCCGCCGGCACATGGTCCAAGTATTACAGAGATTTGAGGAATAACTCCGCTTGCTAAAGTATTGCGGTAGAAAATTTCGCCATAACCGGCTAAAGAGTTAACGCCTTCTTGTATTCTCGCACCACCGGAATCGTTAATACCAATCAGCGGAATTCCCATTTTGAGTGAATGATCCATAATCTTTGTGATTTTTCTGGCGTGAGCCAAACCTAATGAACCGCCGGCAACAGTAAAATCCTGAGCGAAAATACACACCGGATGCCCGATAATTATGCCGGTTCCGGTTATAACGCCATCGGCGGCAAGCTCTTTCTTTTCCATTCCAAAATCTTTACCAGCATGTTTAACAAATAAATCGAATTCGAAGAAGGTACCGGGATCGAGCAGAGCATCAATACGTTCACGTGCAGTTAATTTACCCGTGGCTTTTTGTTTTTGAATTGCTTTTTCTCCGCCGCCAACACTCATAGCTTCCTGGCGAAAGAGAAAATCTTTCAGCTTACTTAGAATAGACATTTTACCTCACACACACTGTGGATAGATTTGAAGAAATACAGTGCAAACTTACTGAAATTACGTCGAAGAAAGAATAGAGATGTCTTATTTAGGATTTCTTATATCAACTTCATATCCTTTAGGAAGGGAAGCGATTTTCTGGTTTCGTTTACTTGGTTAATGTTTATTTCAACTGCAAAAATGCCTTCTTCGTTTTCCACTGAAAGCAGTTCCTTGCCAAGAGGATTGTAAACACCGCTGTAGCCATTGTAAATATGTTTTGGGTCAGTTCCGGTTCGGTTTACTCCAATCATAAAACATTGGTTCTCTATAGCTCTGGCTTTAAGAAGAGTTCTCCAATGTTCAATTCTAGGTGTAGGCCAGTTTGCAATATTGATTAGCACATCAATACCTTTCTTTGCGTAAAGGCGGTAGAGTTCGGGGAAGCGGAGATCGTAACAAATGGTTAAACCGATTTTTTTGTGATCAATTTCTGTAACAACCAATTCGTTTGAAGCGGTATAGTTCTCATCTTCACCGGCAAAACTAAACGGATGAATCTTTCTGTATCGAGCCATCAGCAATCCGTTTTCATCAAAATGGACTAGCGAGTTATAAAAATCATTGCCGTCCCGTTCAATCAGTCCGCAGAAAATATTTGTCTTGATTCGCTTGGCTAAATCCATGAAGAATTGCGTGCACGTTCCATCAATCTCTTCGGCAAAATGCTTGGAGTTCATCGTAAATCCGGTGAGGGAAAGCTCCGGAAAGATGAGCAGATCAAGTTTCTGATTGAGCTTAGAAACAAGTTCATTAACCTTTGCCATGTTTGCTGCCGGATTTTCCCATTCTATTGCAAGTTGAACCAAACCGATCTTCATTTTATTCTCCATTAACAATTCTCAATTCTAAATTAAATATTTCATGCCTTTTAGTCATAGAATTTTCTAATTTTATCCATGCAAAAGGATGAAACAAATAAAGCTCCTTTGTTGAACAATCTGACAGCAGAACAGCGGTTGATAGAATCGCTTAGGCTATATTTTCTAGCTCGCGAATTGAAAACTGCTGCGTTAAAAAAGCTGGAGCCAAATAAGAGCGAAGAAGAGATAGAGAAAAAAGTTAAGGAGTTCTTCATTTATGGAAATTCTTAATTTATTCTCACTATTTACTGAAAGATTAAGCGCTCATAAAATAGAATATATTGTTACCGGTTCTGTAGCTTCAATTGTTTATGGTGAACCAAGACTTACCCACGATATTGATTTAGTTCTTGTGTTAAAAGAAAATAAAGTTGAAGAATTAGTAAGCGCATTCCCCTTGGACTTGTTTTATTGCCCACCAAAAGAAATTATTATTAATGAACTCAAGCGTAGTTCGCGCGGTCATATCAATCTTATTCATCATGAAACCGGTTTCAAAGCCGATATTTATTTTGTTGGTCAAGATGATCTTCAAGCGTGGGCAATACGAAATAGGAAAACAATAGATTTACTAGGGAAAGAATTGTTTATAGCGCCGCCAGAGTATGTCATTGTAAAAAAAATGGAGTTCTTTAAGGAAGGGCATTCCCAAAAGCATTTGACTGACATAGCCGGTATGCTGAAACATTCCGGAGCTTTAATTAATCTTGATATTATTAATGATTTTGCTGCCAAGTTCAATTTGGAAGAAGTTTGGGAGCGCGCAAGAAAAATTTCAACAGATTAGCCTCGTACCTTCACGCATCGAAATTATTACCGCTTAGTTTTAATCCCCCTAATTATTTCCTCTGTTTCTGTAAATAGTTAAAAAACTATGCCTTTTTAATCCAAGAATTTTTAATTTGCAGAAACATCATTCAGAAGAAACTATGCTAAATTACATCTGGTTAGGCTTACTTGCCCTAGGAATTTTCACAGCAGTTGCGTTGGATATTAACGATTCAGCTTCCGACAAATTCCACAATAACAAACCTCTTTCAATCGTGCTTGAAACTACTTCTTCGGACTTGAAGGACAGGTCGGAAGCGACAATTCATGTAGAGCCGAAGAATTTTTCAACTTTCTACGGAAACAAATCTTCGGAAGTTTCTCAGAAAGCTACCCTAAACTACAACAATGCTGAGGGTTTCTACTCTGTGTATTTGGTTGTTAATTCATCATCACCAAAAGTTTGGAAAGATATGGCTTCGGCTTCAGGCAATGAGGAGGACCTTTCGGGCAAACTTTGGCTTGGCAAACAAATTGAGCCGGGAAAATATTCTGCATGGATTGTTTTTGAATCTGTTTCTATGCTGAAAATGAAAGCTGTTACAAACGCGGCAATAGATTACGCCGGCAAAGCTGTAAACATAGCTCTCGGCTTGGTTGGCATTATGGCTTTGTGGCTCGGCATTATGAAAATTGCAGAACAAGCCGGACTAATTGCAATCATTGCTAAATCAGTTCGTCCGTTAACAAGATTTCTATTCCCAGATGTACCGCAAGATCATCCGGCAATTGGTTCTATTGTGATGAATGTTTCGGCAAATATGCTTGGTCTTGGGAATGCAGCTACTCCGTTTGGTTTGAAGGCAATGGAAGAACTTGAAAGGTTAAATACTAAAAAGGGAACCGCAACAAATGCGATGATTACGTTCTTAGCAATCAATACTGCAGGACTAACATTAATCCCCGCAACCGCAATTGCCGTTCGCGCCGCATCCGGCAGCAGCGACCCGGCAATAATAATCGGCACTTCAATTTTTGGTGCAACATGTGCAACAATAGCCGGCATCTCTGCAACAAAATTTTTAGAAAAATTTCCCATGAGTTTCTCTGACTTTCTTGGACTTCTCAAATCTTCATGGAAAATGATTAGCTCACTAATAATTTTGATTGCAGCGGCAATATTTCTAATTACTAGTGGAGCGCTTTCTTCTATTGGTAGTGCCGATACAGTTAAAAGTATTATCCAAATAATTTCTGTTCTAGCAATTCCGGCAATTATTATTTCCTTCGTTACTTTCGGATTCGTTAAGAAAGTGAAAATTTATGAAGTGTTTATTGAAGGAGCCAAAGAAGGATTTAACGTTGCACTTAGAATCATTCCTTATTTGGTGGCCATGTTAGTTGCTATTGGAATTTTTAGAGCCGGCGGCGCAATGGATTTCTTAATAATGATTATTTCGCCAGTTACTTCTTTAATTGGATTTCCAGCCGAAGCTTTGCCAATGGCGCTTATGCGTCCGCTTAGCGGAAGCGGCGCAATCGGAATCATGACTGAGACAATTGCAGTTCATGGTGCAGATTCATTCCTTGGCATTTTAGTTTCAACATTAAACGGAAGTTCTGAAACAACTTTCTATGTCCTCGCATTATATTTTGGCTCAGTTGGGATTTCAAAAATGCGTCATGCAGTTACAGTTGGACTGATAGCAGATATCGCAGGAGCTATTGGCGCGCTTATAATTGTTAAACTTTTATTTGGTTGATTATGAAAGTCCTTATAACAAGGAAATTGCCAGGTGAACCGGAAAAATTATTGAAGAAAAACGGCTTCAAGGTTTCTGTTTATAAAGAAGACAAAGCAATTCCGAGGGGTGAGTTTCTTGAAAAGATAAAAGATGCTGATGCTGTTTTATCATTGTTAACGGAAAAAATTGATAAAGAAGCGATTGATAATTTTAGCAAGTGTAAAATTGTTGCCAACTGTGCAGTCGGCTATAATAATATTGATATTGCCTATGCAAAAGAGAGAAAGCTAATTGTTACAAACACTCCTTACGTTTTAACAGATGCCACTGCGGATTTAACTGTTGCGTTAATTCTTGCTTGCGTTAGAAGATTGCGTGAAGGCGAGCAAATGATGCGCGAAAATAAGTTTGATGGCTGGAAGCCAAATATGCTGTTGGGCTTCGATTTGAAAGGGAAAACCGTTGGAATAATTGGTGCCGGAAGAATCGGCAGAGCTACTGCAAGAAGATTGAAGGGGTTTGGAGTTAAAATCATTTACTTCGACAGAAAGAAACGGGATGAGTTTGAAACGGAGTTTTTATCAACACGTGTTAATCTAAAAGAGCTAATGAAACAGTCGGATATAATTTCAGTTCATTTACCACTTAGCAAAGAAACTCACCACATTATCAACAAAGAAAATCTTTCACTGATGAAGAAGTCTGCAATAATTGTTAACACATCGCGCGGAGATATCTTGGAAGAGAAAGCTTTGATTAGACTCTTAAAGCAGAAGAAAATATTTGCCGCCGGTTTTGATGTTTACGAAAATGAACCGAACATAAATCCGGATTTAAGAACGCTCGAAAATGTATTTCTTCTTCCTCACATTGGCAGCGCAACAGTAGAAACCAGAGCCGCTATGGCTTTGCTAGCTGCTAACAATATCATAAATGTTCTAAACGGAAAAGAGCCAATCACTCCGGTTTGATAAATGGGAATAATTTAAGTAGGGGTTTCATTTATGAAACCCGAAAAAGGTTGTTTTGAATTATGACTCATGCTACTAGACAATATTACACCCCAAAAAAACAAACATTGCTCAAAAGGAAATCACTTCGCTTGCCAGGATACGATTATTCAAAAGGAAATTGGTACTATATCACAATATGTGTTGATAAAATGCAAGTGTTTTTCGGTGAAATTCATAACGAAAAAATGATTCAAAATGATTGTGGGGAAATTCTTTCTAATAACTGGAGTTATCTATCTCAACATTTTACTACTGTCTTACTAGATGAATTTATAATAATGCCAAACCATCTTCATGGAATAGTGATTATTAACGAAGAGGACAATATCACACTTGGACAAATAGTTAGATTTCTTAAAGCAAGGACAACTAAACTAATTCATGATGCTGGACTCAGAGACTTTAAGTGGCAAAGAAACTATTTCGAACATGTTATTAGGAACGAGAGCGATCTATACAATATTAGAAATTATATTAAGCAGAATCCTTTAAGGTGGCATTTAGAGAAGAATGAACACGTAAGCAATTGGTAAAGCATTTCATTGTAGGGGCTTTTTCATAAAGCCCGCAAAAATGCAACCGTTTTTTAATAAGGGTTTGATAAATCAAACCCCTACTCAAAGAATTTTATACTGTTTGAAAATATTCGATAACGTAGAAATAGCCCCTTTTAAATTGAATTCCGCATAGCCAATCCCTATTTTGCATAACAAAAAAAAGAGCAGTTTAACTATGCGGATTGGAATATTAAAAGAACCACATAAGGATGAAAAAAGAATTTCAATTGTTCCCGCCGGTGCGCAGACACTTATAAATTCCGGGCATACGGTTTTTATTGAAACCGATGCTGGAGCCGCCAGCCATTTTTCCGATGATGATTACCGTAATATTGGCGCAAATGTTGTCTATTCTGCCGAGGAGGTATTTCAGCGAAGTGAAATGGTAGTTCGCATCACACCATTTAATGAGCAAGAAGTAGATCAGCTCCAGGAAGACCAAATTCTTTTTTCTGCTCTTCATTTAGCAGTTGGTAAAAAGAATACCGTAGAAAAATTGATGAAGAAAAAAATCACGGCCATAGCCATTGAATTGATTGAAAAAGACGATGACCTTCCGATTCAACAATCAATGAGTGAGATTGCCGGGCAGTTGGCTATTCAAGTTGGTGAAAGATATTTAGGCGGAGATCATCCGAGAAGCAGAGGAATATTGCTTGGCGGAATTCCGGGTGTAGCACCGGCGGCAGTCGTTATTATTGGTGCCGGAGTTGTTGGTTTCAACGCTGCACTAACTGCATACTCACGCGGCGCGCATGTAATAGTTTTAGACAAAGACATCAGAAAACTTAGAAGAATCAGAAACGAAATTTCGAAGGATATTCCAACTGTTGCCGCTAACCAATACACAATTGCCCGCGGCGTAAAATTTGCGGATTTGCTAATTGGCGCAGTTCAAGATAAAGCCGGTAAGACTCCACACGTTATTACGGAAAGTATGGTAAAGACAATGAAACCCGGTTCTGTAATTGTTGATGTTTCTGTAGATCAAGGCGGTTGTGTTGAAACTTGCCGTCCAACTACAATCAGCGACCCGGTTTACGAAATGCATGGAATTATTCACTACTGTGTACCAAACATGCCGGCACTTGTTGCGAGAACTGCAAGCTTCGGTTTAACCAACGCATGTATTGAATATATTCACGAAATCGCCGATAATGGAATTGCAAATGCTCTTCTTGGCGATGCCGGGTTAGCTAAAGGTGTATGTACTTATAACGGATATGTTTCCAACGAAAAAATAGCGGATGCGTTCAATCTTGAATTTAGAAGGTTGCACATCTTCTCAACTAATTGAAGAGAAAGGTGATGACAATAGAACAGATTAGACAAAATACTCAACAGACGGCTGCATGGATTAAGAGATACAACTCGCATTTAGTATCAGCAGAAGAAGCTGTAAAGGTGATTAAATCGGGTGATAAGATTGTTGTGCAGCCCGGATGTGCCGCTCCTCTAGAATTGATTAACGCGATGGTTGACAGGAGAGAAGAACTCGAAAATGTTGAACTTTATCACATACTTGTTGTTGGCGATTTACCTTACACTAAACCTGGAATGGAAAAATATTTCCGGCACAAAGCATTTTTTATTGGAGCTAATGCGCGTCAGGCAGTAAATGAAGGAAGAGCGGATTTCATTCCGATTTTTCTTCACGAAGTTACTTTGCTTTTCAAACGCGGTGTAATTGTTCCCGATGTAGCTCTCATTCACGTTTCTCCGCCGGATGAACATGGCTTTTGCAGTTACGGCATTGATGTCGGTAATATTAAAACACCTGCCGAAAAAGCTAAATGTGTTATTGCGCAAGTAAATAAACAAATGCCAAGAGCTTTAGGTAATAGTTTTATTCATGTAAATAAACTTGATTACATTGTTGAAGTAGATGAACCGCTAAAAGAACTTCCGCAAATTGATCCGGATGCTACTCCGGAAATGATTGAGATCTACGATAAGATTGGAAGCCACATTGCTGAGTTGATCGAAGATGGCTCTACTCTTCAAATGGGAATTGGCGCTATCCCGGATGCCGTATTAAAGTATCTGCATCATAAAAAAGATTTAGGTATTCATACAGAAATGTTCTCCGATGGATTGATTGATTTGATTGAAGAAGGCGTCGTTAACGGAGAAAAGAAAACCCTTCACGCCGGTAAGTTGATTGCCGGATTTGTTCTTGGCACTAGAAGAGCTTATAATTTTATTAATAACAATCCGATTTTCGAATTTCACCCGCAAGAATATGTTAATGATCCTTTTATAATTTCCAAGAATGATAAAATGGTTGCAATCAACTCTGCAATTGAAGTTGATCTAACGGGTCAAGTTTGTTCCGATTCTATTGGGACAAGATTTTTTAGCGGTATTGGAGGACAAGTAGATTTCGTGCGAGGAGCTGCGCATAGCGAAGGCGGTAAGCCGATAATTGCTTTGCCGGCTGCAACAAAAGATTTGAAGTTTAGCAAGATTGTTTCAACGCTTAGACCAGGTGCCGGTGTAGTTACTTCTCGCGGCGATGTTCACTACGTTGTAACAGAGTATGGTGTTGCAAATCTTTATGGAAAAACAATACAAGAAAGAGTTAGAGCCCTTATAAGTATTGCTCATCCAAATTTTAGAGAAGAACTAACTAATTACGCAAAAACTACTTTTAAGATATAATACTATGATTGCAGTTATCGGGGATATTCACGGATGCTTCAACACTCTTGTTGAGCTTTATACTAAAATAGTTACCCGCTATCCTGGAATTCCGGTTTATACGGTGGGAGATATGGTTGATAGAGGTAATCTAAGCCGGGATGTTGTTAATTTCATAATTGCCAACAACATTCAACTTACGCCTGGCAACCACGATTATATGTTTTTCCATTTCTTTAAGGATCCGTCAAGTGTTTTTGCCCGCTCATGGTTTTTTAACGGCAACGAAACAACTTTGGAATCTTACGAGAAGTATGAAACCGATATGTTCTTACATATTGATTTCATAAAAAACGCGCCGCTGTATTATAACTTACCTGATTGTTTTATTTCTCATGCCGGAATTTCGCTGCAATATGAAAAATATCTTCCCGCAGATTATAAAAATAATCTCGATTTGCTCGAAAGCTTTATCCAGAATGATCTGCGAAGTGACCGCGGAGTACTTTGGACACGCGACCCATTGCTTAACCTTGGTAAACTACAGATTGTTGGGCATACCACCAAGCCTGATATAACTCTGGTTGAAGATTCAAATTCGGTTTACATAGATACCGGTGTATTTCTCGGCAATAAGTTGAGCTGTGTTATTGTTCACGAAAACCTAATTGTAGAAACTCTGGAAGAAAAAGCTCACATGGATGATATCATAAAGAGATGAATACAGTTGGTTGTTCAATACTTTGTTGTACTTTTAGCCTGCTAAATTTGCTTCGAATGGTTAAAACAATCCAAAGAATCAAGTTGATGACTTATCGCAACGTATATTCGAAACATTAGCAAGTAAGTTTGTTAAAAATCGTCAAAAGGTTAGGTGTTATTTAATACCGGGAACAATTCTCCATGCTTAAACGAAGTAACAAAAATATTTTATACGGGTTCGCCGGGGTTACTGCTCTTCTTTTTATGATCTTTGTTTTTGGAGAAGCTTTCAAAATTCCTAAGACTATTGATTCCTATGCGCAGATTTATCCTCACTCTAAATGGATTTTAAGTAAAGGTACCGCCGGTCAAATTAACTCCAGCCTCGTAGATTTTACTCACGGGTTTGCATCATCATACCAAACCACGCAATTTGATAGAGGAGAGGACATTTCATTTCTGTTTGATAAATCTCTGAGCAACAAACACAATATTGAAGCCGGTGATACGATTATCCGCATAAAATCCAGCCAGATACAAGAGAGAATAATTCTGGCTCAGGGTGAACTGGCTATGGCAAAAGCTAATCTGCTTGCTCAATCTACCGGCGACAAAACCGAACTTATTGATGAAGCTAAGAGTACTCTCGAATTTTCTAAAACTAAAGTTGTACAAAAGAAATCTTTGTTTGATAGAGCCGATCAGCTTTTCAAAAAAGGATTGATTTCTCAAGAAGAGTACGATACACAAAAGTGGGAGTTGAAACTTCTTGAGATTGAAGTTGAAATTAACAAGGCAAAATTGGAAGCTCTTAAAACCGGCGTAAAGCTTGAACAAGTTCAAATAATAACGTCGCAAATTGAAGCTCTAAATTCACAATTGAAATTTTTATATGAACGAGCCGAGAGATTATATATTCTTTCACCTATTAGCGGCATAGTCAGCCAGTCATTTTCTCCGGACACATTGCTAACTGTTTTGAAGATGGATGAAGTAATGCTGAATATACCTGTAAAGTTAAGTGATGTTGATAATTTCAAACGGGAAACAAATTCCAAGATAGAACTCGGACCAAATCGTGAATCTATAATCGGTAAAACCATTTCTATTTCAAACGAAGTACAGATTCTGGATGGCAATCAGGTTGTGTTTGCTAGAATGATTATCAAGAATCCGGATGAAAAATATTTGTCCGGTATGGTTCTGCCTTGTAGGGTTACTCTAGATAAAATTTCTCTGAAAGATTATTTATTTGATGTCTTGCTGAACTAAAAATGAGCCGTCTTGAGTATAAATATTTGGTATCGGAAAAACTTCTTGATGAGCTTAGAGAAAACATTCTTCCATTCTTAAATTACGATAAATATACTCTGCTGCGGGATGATAGGGAATACACTGTGCGGAGTTTATACTTTGATACTTCTACTTTGACCAGCTATCATGAAAAGCTTTCGGGACTGATGGATAGAAATAAATTTCGAATTAGATCTTACAATGAGAGGACTGAAAGTTCACCGGCTTTTCTTGAAATCAAGCGCAAGAGTTCGGATTTTGTTTATAAGGATAGAGCCCAGTTATACTTTAATGATGTAATAGATTTCTTGAGGACAAAGGATTCTAAGCTTATTCAAAACAAGAGCGGAAGTGAAACTGAATTACCTCAAAACGCTAAAAACTTTCTCTATCATTACGAAGCCAAAGGATTGCTGCCCATTGTTAACGTAGTTTACGATAGAGAAGCTTATGAATGTAAGTTTGGTTCAACTTTACGCATTACTTTTGATAAACATGTCCGTAGCTCTGTAGCTACCTCCTTTGAGAATTTGTTTGAAGAAACTAACTTAAAGCCAAGTTTAAAAGGTTCTTTTGTGATGGAAATTAAATTCCATAAAGTTCTGCCTTACTGGATTCCTCAAATAATTAATAGATATCATCTAATTAGACAAGCAGTTTCCAAATACACAATATCAGTTGACGCTAATAAAATAAATGATAAATTTTTCCAGCCTTATTCATTTTCATAGGAATAACAATGTTTCAAAACTTTCAGACTGTGGATTTATTTTCGCCGACTATCTCAGAAATAATTATCAATATTGGACTCAGCTTAGTATGCAGTTTTTTCATTTCGATAGTTTACCGCGTTTCTTATCGCGGACCCGGTTACTCCGATAGCTTTGTAAATTCTCTTATCTATTTATCAACAATAACAGCGCTGGTTTTAATGGTAATTGGCAACAACCTTGCGCGTGCTTTTGGTTTAGTTGGCGCTTTATCCATAATTAGGTTTCGTACTGCAATTAAGGATACGGTGGACATTGTTTACATCTTCTTGAGCCTTGCAATAGGCATGGCTGCCGGCGTTGGGTATCATAAGCTTGCAATTGTTGGCTCTTTAATAATTGGCGCAATACTTTATGTTTTTTCTCACTCTAATTTCTCTTTTATGAAGTCTGCTCAGTATCTGCTGCAATTTGTTTTTAATGGAGTTAAGCAAGATTCACAGAGCTATATGCAGATAATTCAAAAATATTGCGCACATCACGAAGCAGTTAATATCCGCTCTCTTAACGGGGATAAATCTCTTGAATACACATTCTATGTTAGGATGAAGAGAAAGAATTCTCCAAATACTTTAATTGAAGAACTAAACAAAGTTGAAGGCGTTGAGAAGATAAATCTCTTCTTTGACCAGCAAAGCGGGTCGTAATGGTGTTGTTTTATAGTGATTGTGGCTTACAGTTCACACTAAAAAATTACCCGAAAAAATAATTGCCTTAGTAGTATATTTTGCTAAAATTTGAACAAGAAAAATGAAGGAGGTTTATAGAAGCTTTATACGATTCTTAACTATTCGCGAGAATACCATTTCCTCAGAACGCAAAAATACCTTACTTACGGGAATCAAACTCTTATTGACTCCCTTTTTTATTGGTGCAATTATACTTTCGTTCGGTTTTACAAAGCACGAACAGAATATTAATTCTTCCTTCTTGATTGCATCTTTCTTACCCGGTCATTCAGACTTCAACAATGAATCTACTGTTAGGAATCTTAGCAGCTTCGGTGAGTTTTCTAATGGACAAAAGCCAGATTGGTTTGCTACTTTCATTCCAGATTCTTTGGAAGACGCAAAGAGGAAAGCCGATTCGCTTAAAGCCATTAGCGGGGTTCCGGATTCAACACTAAAGAAAGATTCTCTGAAGAGTTTTACTCAGTTGCCGGATTCAACCATTAAAAAAGATACGAGCAAGGCAGCCAAAGTTGATACTGTGAAAAAGGTTAAAACTCTTGAAGAAATGTTGTTTGAGGCTGAAACAAAAACTGCTAAAGACTCAACACAAACAGTTTTTAGCCGAAAAGATTCACTCAGAATTCAAGCAAAAGCTGATTCGCTTCGCAGAGTTGAACTCGCTTCTAAAGATTCCACAGCCAGATTAAAATATGACCGCTTCGAACAAAAGGAAGAACCGCTAACAAGTTTTAGAGATTTGCACCGCTCACAACTTTTCTTACGGGCTACAAGCAATATAAACCGTCAAGTAAGCATGGATTCCACCGGAACTAAAGTGATTGTTGAAGAAACAATAGCCGGACAGAAGGTGAAGCCCAAACTTGAAATTCCTTTGGATGAATACATAGAGCTCCGGCTTGATGCTATAAAGCGGGAGGCTTGGGAACAGAAAGGTTACGAATACATTCTCAAAGAATCGAAGAAAGATTTAAGTCAGTTAATAACTGATTTAACCAATATTGATATTCCGCTTCCGAGCAACCCGATTCTAAGTATTTTTGGACCACCGAAAATTAGCCTAAGAATTAACGGACAAGTTGATATCCACGGCGCTTGGAGAAATGAATCCACAGAAGGAATTACATCCTCGGCATTAGGCAACACACGTAACGAACCCGATTTTAAGCAGACTGTTCAGATAAACCTTAGCGGAACGATAGGCGATAAATTAAATCTTTCCGCTGACTGGAATACCGAGCGGCAATTTCAATATGAGAACCAATTAAAAATTAAGTACACCGGCTATGAAGATGAAATTGTTCAGAGTGTAGAAGGTGGAAACGTATCACTCCAAACTTCTCCTCTTGTAGGGGGCAGCGAGGCTCTCTTTGGTATTAAAGCTCATTTTAAAATGGGACCATTTAGTTTAACGGCTTTAGCATCTCAAAAGAAAAGTGAAGTGAAAGAAGTTTCTTATAGCGGTGGTTCCCAATCGAAGGAGATAACGATCCACGCATACGAATACTCTACTAACCATTACTTCGTTGATTCCATCTATCAGAACAAAGAAGTGAATGTTTTTAATAAGTATTACGGGAATGCAACTCCCATTCCTACAAATTATTTACGTATTAAAGACATTCAAGTTTGGAAGACTACAACCGGTTTATTTAATCCTACAGAGCGGAAAGCGAACGCTTACTTGCATCTTCCTAAAAGAGAAGGTGCATTATATCCCGATAGTTTAAGGGACAGTACTAAAAATTCTATTCCCGGATTAACGGAAATAGACCGCCGTTTTGTCTTGCTGACAGAAGGTACCGACTATATAATCCATCCTGAAACAGGATTTATTTCGTTTAAAACTCAAGTCCAGGAGCAGGATGCTATTGCAGTTTCATACTATGTTGAAGGTTTTACTAACATTAAAGAAGATGATGTTTACTATGGTGAATTTACAAGAGAAGCAGTTAGTGGTTCTGCAAAGCGTTTGGTTTTGAAACTAATCCGTCCCTCGAGTCTTCAGCCACAATTTAAGGATGCGTGGAAACTGCAATTGAAAAATATTTATCCTATGGGAGGAAGGAGAATCAAAGAAGAAGGATTCTCGATGGATATTAAAAAAATTGTTGAAGGTGGGGAACCACAGGATAACGTAAATGGAACCAAACTATTACAAGTCTTTGGCTTTGACCAGACTGATAAAAGTAAGACAAGTACAACTCCGGATGGTGCGTTCGACTTCTTTGCCGACCGTACAATTATGACTGAGACAGGAGAAATAATTTTCCCGGTTCTGCAACCTTTTGGAAGAGATTTCCCATCTACCCTTCCTGCAGATTTGAAATTCAAGGCTGTGTACGATACTACTAATACTTTTGCCCAGCAAGACCGCGCACATGATAAATTTATTATGGTGTGTAAGTACTCCGCCGATGTTTCAGCTAATATAAATATTGGCTTTAACGTTGTTGAAAACTCTGTTCGGGTTTTACTAAACGGCTCACCTCTTAAAGAGGGTGTTGATTACGAAGTTGATTACAACTCAGGTCAAGTTTTGATTCGTAACGACAATGCGCTTGTGCCGGGTGCTGATTTGAAAATTACAAGTGAACAAAATGATTTGTTTACCCTTGCATCCAAGACGATGCTTGGTTTCCGCGGACTTTATGAATTTAACCGAGAGACTTCACTCGGTTTCTCTTTCTTAAATCTTAATCAGCAGACTTTGAGCGATAAAGTAAGAATTGGTGAAGAACCTCTTAACAACTCGATCTTTGGAGTGGACTTTAAGACTAATATTAATCTTCCTTTTATTACAAAGGCATTAGATAAATTAATTTCTACAAGTGCTCCTTCTAGTCTTACTATTAATGCGGAAGCTGCATACATAGATCCGGATCCGAACACTAAGAAAAGTACAATCTCAAGCGACGGTGGCAGAAGCATAGCTTACGTTGATGATTTTGAAGGAGCTAAAAGGACTATTCCTTTAGTGGAAGCAGATGCATCTTGGCGTGACTTGAGTATTCCGAACAATCTTCCTCAAATTGGGAACCTGCCTGAAACCGAGCAGATAAATTACAAAGCAAAAACTTTTTGGTTCAATGTAAGACCTTCAGACGTGCTTATTCAAGATATTTATGGTGATAGAAAAAAAGCACCGCCAGAAGCACGACAAATAACTACATTAGATTTTGTTTATCAACCCGATAAGAGAGGTTTCTATAATTATACACCAAGTTTAACTGACAAAAGTAAAAATTGGGGTGGGATAATGAAGGGGCTTTCTTCAACAGCTAATAATCTTATTGAAGAAAACATAGAGTTTATTGAGTTTTGGATTAATGTGGTTGACGCGCCAGCCGGGGCTAAACTTCACATGGATTTAGGGCAGATTAGTGAAGATGTAATTCCGAATAGAAAACTTGATACTGAAGACAAGAACGATAACGACTTGGTTGATGATGGTGAAGATATTGGTATTGATGCTACAAAGAACATAGAGGAACCGGATTACAATTCTGTTACTAATAGTGATCCTGCAAACGACAATTTTTATTTCATCTATAAACCCAGTGGAATGATTGCTGATGACTATAGTAGTTACAATGGTAATGAAGGAAATGCTGTTTCGACTGAGATGGGAAGAATTCCCGATACGGAAGATTTAAACCGCAATAAAACACTGGATAGAACCAATAGTTATTTTCGTTACGAAGTTCCACTTGATACTACGGCTGCTAATCCTTTCCGTCAAGGCGCTGGAAGCAACAAAGGCTGGTTCTTGTTCAAAATTCCACTTAAGGATTGGGTTGCTAAAGTTGGCGATCCAAGCTTCTCAGTGGTTGAAACATTTAGAATTTGGATAAGTGGAGTTCAGCAGAGAATACACCTTCGTTTCGCAGAAATGAATTTGGTTGGGAGTCAATGGCAAAAAGTTTTAAACCCGCCAAAAGTTACAGCTGATGATTCAGTCTTAACGATTTCTACTGTGAGTATTGAAGATAATCTCGAATACGAAAAGCCCCCCGGCGTTGTTCGCGAAAGAGATAGAACTCAGCCAGACTATGAAATTGAAAAGAATGAGCAATCTTTAAGCTTGATTTTAAAAGAACTACAAGACGGCGACAAGAGAGAAGTAGTTCGTTATTTGGCAAGACCGCTTGATGTGTTCAACTACAAGCAAATGAAATTATTTTTACATGGCGATATGAACAATACCAACGGTTCGGTATCATATTACAAGGATGCAAGCGATTATGCTTCCGAAATTTATTTAAGATTCGGCTCCGATACTGCAAACTATTATGAATACCGCCAACCGGTAAAAGAATGGTGGAACGAAGTTAGTATCAGATTTGACAGTCTTACAGCAATTAAACAATCGCGGAATGATTCATTAAAGACTGTTGAATATCTTGTTCCGATTGAAAATTTACCTGGACGTTATTATGGCATCAAAGGAAATCCTTCCTTAACAAAAGTTTCTTTCTTTACAATTGGAATAGTAAACCCAAGCGATAAAGGAACACCCGAACAGCCTGTAAGCGGTAGTGTTTGGGTAAATGAGTTGCGTGTTCTTGAAGCAGAGCAAACACCAGGCTGGGCTTATTCTGCAAATGCTTCACTTCAACTTGCGGATTTGATGCGTGTAAATGTTAACGCTAGCCAGACAAATCCCTATTTTCATAAAATCTCAGACCGGTTCGGTTCGCGAGAAGATAATCTGAACTGGGGAATGTCTGTTGATTTTGATGTTCTTAAACTTATTCCGGTTAATCTAAGCGGCAGCAACTTACGCGTTAATTACTCCAGAACAGAAAATGCTTCCAATCCATTGTATTTGCCCGGCACAGATATTAAGATTTCGGAGGCACAAAATGCTGTAAGAAAAAAACTTACGGATTTGGGTTATAATGAATTAGAAATTCAATCTAAAGTTGACTCGATAAAGAACGTGACTCAAACTGTTGGTGTTACTGAAATGTGGAATGTCTCGAACATCCGCTTTAAGATTCCGACCGAAGTTTGGTACATACGCGATATTTTCAACAACATCAGCTTGAATTTTAATTACAACAAAACTTTTAATAGAAGTCCGATTACAAAAAACAGTTTGAGCTGGGTGTGGAATGCCGGCGCAAGTTACTCAGTAAACTTCAGCCGCGATTTATATTTCAAACCGGCTGATATTCCAATCATCAATTATATCTTTGATATTTTCGGCGATTACAAAGACATGAAGGTTTACTTCACGCCGCAATCGTTTAATACTTCATTCACGTTGATGAGAAAGAGGAGCTATTCACAGTCACGCTCGAATGAAAACAATCCGGATATCCAACGTGATTTTTCTGCAAACAGAGGAGCCGGAATTAACTGGACATTTACCGAAGGAGGTTTGTTAAACTTAGGCTTGGCGTACAACTTCGATGTTCAATCAACTTTGGCTTATTTACTTGTTGATAATGGAATTGAAAAACAAGAGGGACAAATTTGGCGTGAGATTTTTACCGGCGCTTTCTTTGGCAAAGACTTCAACTACAAGCAGTCGTTCGATTTGCGCTCCAATCCTCGAATTCCAACATGGTTTGGTCTTAACAATTTTATAAATCTTAACGCATCTTATTCTGCAAGCTATCAATGGCAAAATAATTTTCAGCAAAAAGAGTTGGGAAGAAGTGCCGGTTATTCGAACAGAATATCTGCCGGTATGACTATCCGTTTGAAATCACTCTTTGAACCATTGTTTGAATCGAAAGAGGAAGTAAAGGCGGCTCCGGTTATTCAGAAACAACCAGAAGGGGGCGGAACAACAGGTGGAAGAAGAAGTGGCGGCGGACGCGGCGCCGGTAGAAATATTGATCAGCCAGCTCGTATTGTTCAAAGTGACTCCCTTCAAAAACCTTTAGCTGCAGATTCTTTAGGTATTGTCGCTGTAAAAGATTCGATTATGAAAACCGATGTTGATTCATCACTTGTAAACGATACAATGATTGATACAATACCTAAGGGACCAAGCGTATTTGCAAGATCGTTACAGATTTTGAAACTCGGCATTAAGTACATTTTGTTCGATTACGATCAGATAAGCATTAACTTTTCTCAGAACAGTACTTATTCCGGCGGCGGGCTTTTAGGTGTTGGAACCGGTTTCAACAATTTCTTTGGCGTAAAATATAATGATGATAAGGGTCCGAGCAGAATGTTTATGCTCGGCTTTTCAAACGATATCGGCAAGCGTGCTCCATTGGGAAATCTGCAAGACAGCTATTCCCATAAGAATGATATTGATTTGAAAACTTCCAAACCATTGTGGGAAGGCGCCCAAGTTGATATACGCTGGAGAGTAGGATGGGGAATTAACAAGACCGTTACAATTCAAACCGATGAGAATGGTGTCCCGACTATTTCAAATCAAGTTTCAAGCGGATCAATAGACCGTTCTTTCTTATCACTTCCTCTTCCATTTTTAGGTACAGGAATTAAGAAAGTACATAGCTTGTATGCAGATTCAAGTGAAAGTTTATCCGATGCTTTTATTTCTGGATTTGAGACTTTTTCAGTTATTGGAAAAGTGCCTTTCTTATCAACGGTTCTCAAATATATTCCAAGACCAAACTGGTCATTTACTTGGAATGGACTTGAGCAGTTATCAATTTTCAAATTTGCTAAACGTGTTTCATTGAATCATAGTTACGATTCAAACTATAGCGAAGGCTGGAGAATAAATCCGGCAGGTGATCAGGAAGTTCAAACGCAAAAAGTTGATTATGCATTTAACCCTCTGGTCGGCTTAACGTTCAACTTCGATGAGCTCTTTGGTGGAAATTTTCAGAGCACTGTCCGTTATTCAACAAAAACCGGTTACAGCTTGGGCGTAACAACTAAAAATATTACGCAATCGTTTTCTCAAGACATAAATGTTTCCGCAAGTTACAGTAAATCCGGTTTTTCACTTCCATTGTTCGGTATAGACTTAAAAAACGATATTGAAATTTCGCTTTCATATACAAGAGGAAAAACATCCAGTATCATTTATGAGATGGATTCTTTCAAAGAAGCTGGAAAGCCGCAAGAAGGAAAGACCAATACTACTATTGAACCGAAAATACGTTACGTTATGAGTTCGCGTGTAACACTTTCGATTTTCTACAGACGAACAAGCATCGAGCCGGAAGGTGCATCTCGCATTCCGCCAACAACCACAAACGAAGCTGGTGTTGATGTTAGAATTGCAATTCAATAATATGTTACCTAATTCAAATGAGTATTTGGACTAAAGTCCGAAATAATTAAACGTATTTCTTAACCCCACGCTTAAGCGTGGGGTTATTACAATCCAGTCAAAGTGGGCTTTCCCGAAGGGATCCTTGGGATAGCCCAACAACTCTGGAAAAAGTTACACTGAGAGAATTTATGAAAAGAAATAGAATCCTTTGGGTTGATGACGAAATTGAATTGCTGCGTTCGCATATCATTTTCTTAAACGAAAAAGGTTATGAAGTTGACACGGTAACAAACGGCGAAGATGCAATTTCGGAAGTTAAAAGCAAGCAGTTCGATCTCATATTTCTTGATGAAATGATGGCTGGACTCGGCGGGCTTGAAACGCTTCAGCAGATAAAGGAAATCAATTCCAACATTCCCGTTGTAATGGTTACTAAAAGCGAAGAAGAAAGCTTAATGCATGATGCAATCGGAAGTAAGATTAGTGATTACTTAATCAAGCCGGTTTTACCTTCGCAAATTTTACTTGTCTGTAAGAAATTTCTTGAGAGCAAAAAAATATCCGGCGAGTATGTTCAGAAAGACTATCTCAATTCGTTCAATGAGATAAACCGTCTGCTCACGCTCGATCCGAATTTTGACGACTGGATTGAGATATATCAGAAACTAGTGAACTGGGATATGGAATTGGATGAACATCCCGAAATTGATTTACGCCAAATGCTTATTGAACAAAGAAAAGAATGCAACCAAGCTTTTGCAAAGTATGTTGAGAGGAATTATAAAACTTGGATTGACGCTACTGAAAAAGATGAAGCGCCAACACTCTCAACTCAGATAGTTGATGAATATGTTCTGCCTCAGCTAAAGAATTTTGATGGACCGCTTTTCTTTTTTGTGATTGACTGCTTACGTCTCGATCAATGGCTTGTAATGGAGAAACATTTAACAAGCTTGTTCAATATCCAGAAAGATTATTACTACTCGATTTTACCGACAGCTACTCCATATTCCCGCAATGCTTTGTTTGCCGGATTGTATCCATCTGAAATAGAAAAGCATTATCCGGATTTGTGGACTACAATGAGTGATGATGAAAACAGCATGAACAAATATGAAAAAGATTTGCTTCAACTTTTACTGAATAGAAGAAAAGTAACTCTTAAGAATGATTTGAAGTACATGAAAATAATTGACCCGGATGTTGGAAGAGCGTTTGAGCAGAATATTTTGTCTCACAAGAAAACTCATCTTATGGCAGTTGTTGTTAACTTTTTGGATATGATTGCACACGGACGCTCGGATTCCGAGATTCTTAAAGAAATAGCTCCGGATGAATCAGCATACAGATCGCTGACTAATACTTGGTTCCAACACTCATCATTGCTAAATACTTTTAGAGCCGTTGCAAGTATTCCTAAAGCGAGAATTGTTTTAACAACAGATCATGGAAGCATCCGTACGCAACGTGGCGCAAAAGTTCTTGGTGATAAAGAAGCTTCGCCCAATCTTCGTTTCAAGTTTGGGAGAAATCTCAAAGTAGATGAAAAACATGCAATCTATATCAAGAATCCAAGCGATTACAAACTTCCGAAGCGCGGTGTAACTGTAAGCTATATTATATCTAAAGAAGATTATTACTTCGTCTATCCAACTGAATATCATAAATATCTTAGCTACTATAAAGACAGTTTCCAGCATGGCGGAATCTCTCTCGAGGAAATGATTCTTCCGGTCATTACAATGGAGAGTAGAGCGTAATGCTTCTGCCATTTCAGAAAATTGTTGGGAGTGAGGAAGAAACTACAGAAGTTGCGGCGGAATTTTCCCAGCAACTTAAAACCGGCGATGTAGTTTGCCTTAATGGAAATCTTGGCAGTGGTAAAACATTTTTTGTTAAGAGTGTCTGCAAGGAATTCTTGATTGACACAACCTCAAGTCCAAGTTTTGCAATTGTAAACGAGTACAATGGCAGGCAAAAAATTACTCACTTTGATTTCTACCGCTTAAAACGGGTTGGGGAATTGCATGATATTGGCTTCGATGAATATTTGTCCGAAATGGATTCGATAGTTTTCATAGAATGGGCGAACATGTTTGAAGAAGTGCTTCCTAAAAAGTATTATACGGTTGAAATTTCTCAAATTGATGAAACTACTCGCCAAATAAATATTAATAAGCATGAATAAGTTCTTCCCAAATCTATCAATCGAAACTACCGGCGAAATGTGCAGCGTAGCCGTTATGCTTGATGAAAAAGTTTTTGTTGAGTTAAACCATTTGCAGAAACACATTCATTCGCAAAAACTGATTGATATGGTTGATGCGGTACTTTTACAAGCTGGGATAAAAATTGCAGAAGTGAAATCTGTAGCTGTCTCAATGGGTCCCGGCTCATTTACCGGTTTAAGAATCGGTGTAGCCGCGGCTAAAGGTTTGGCTTTTGGCTGTTCATTGCCAATAATACCTATTCCAACTTTCGACGCATTTGCTCTGCAAGTTTCTGAAAGTATTCCGGCTAAAAAAGTTTTCAACTTAATTACAAATGCCAGTATAGATGATGTTTATTGCGCTAAATACGTTTGGAGCGGAGATAAGCTTGAAACACTTAATCAGCTTGAATTGATTAAAAGGGATATGTTAAATAAATTTTTATTAGATGAAGAGATTAACTTTGGCAACACATTTGCTGACGGTGCAGAGATTCGCAACGTACAGATTAGAGCCAGTTATATTGGGCGCTGGGCTTATTTATTTGGCTCAGATTTGTTAACTTTTGATTACGATAATTTAGAACCAAATTACATAAAACAGTTTGTAGGAAAGGTACCGAAATGAAAAAGTTAGTTGTACTGCTTCTTCTTGTTTCATTTGTAAGCAATTATGCTCAGTTCAGCGCTCCAAAAATTAGCGCCAAGAAGACATTCCATGATTTTGGAACTGTAGTAGAAGGACAAGTTGTTAATACTGCTTTCGAAATCAGCAATACTGGCAATGCCGATTTAACTATCAACAATGTGCAAGCATCTTGCGGATGTACAGCCGCCAAGCCGGACAAGAATATTTTAAAACCCGGTGAGAAAACAGCAATTAAAGTTGAGTTCAACTCGGCAAACAGATTAGGACCGCAAGAGAAATATGTTTACGTGATGACTAACGACCCCAAATCCCCAGACTTCAAATTGAATTTTACTTGTGTCGTAGTTCAAAAAACAGAAAGCAAACCGGTTGAAGTGAAAGTCCCGAAACTAAAGCTATCAAAAAATCAATATGATTTCGGGAAAGTTGAAGAAGGAAAATTAGTAGAAGTTAAAATTGGCTTGAAAAATACCGGCAAAGGTGTTCTCGAAATTCAAGATGTAAAAACATCTTGCGGATGCACAGCCGCTTTGGTTAGCAGTAAAAAGCTTAACGCTGGCGAAAGCGGAAATATCAGAATTGAACTTGATACGGCAAACAGAGAAGGAATTTTTACAAGAACAGTTACAATATTTTCAAACGATCCTACCGGACCGAATCAAGTAATAACATTAACCGCTAACATTATAAAGAGAAAAGCATAATGGGTTGGTTTACCAGAAAGAAAGAAAATATATCCCGCGATAGTAAAAAAACAGATTTGCCGGATGGACAGTGGCGTAAATGTGAAGAGTGCGGCGAAATCATACATACTAAGCAGTTGGAAGTAAACCTTTGGTGCTGCCAGAAATGTAACTATCATTTTAGGATTGGCAGCAAAGAATATATCTCCATACTGTTTGATGAAGGGACATTCAAAGAGCTAGATAAAAAGATGAAATCCGGCGATCCGCTTCATTTTTCTGATACAAAAAAATATAAAGATAGAGTTGCCGCAACCATAAAGAAATCGGGTTTGTATGATGCGCTTAGATCCGGAACCGGAAAAATACATGGTAAGAAAGTCTCTTTAGCTTGCATGGATTTTGGATTTATCGGCGGTAGTATGGGAAGCGTAGTCGGCGAGAAAATTGCCAGAGCGATTGATATAGCTTACGAAGAAAAAATTCCGATGATTATAATTAGCCAAAGCGGTGGCGCTAGAATGATGGAAGGCGCTTACTCACTTATGCAGATGGCAAAGACAAGCACACGTTTAGCAAGACTAGCTGATGCGCACATTCCTTACATATCCATTTTAACTGATCCAACAACCGGAGGCATAACCGCCAGCTACGCAATGCTTGGCGATGTAATAATTGCTGAGCCAAAAGCGTTAATTGGATTTGCCGGACCGCGTGTAATTAAACAGACAATTGGAAAAGACTTGCCGGAAGGTTTTCAGCGTTCTGAGTTCTTACTTGAAAATGGCTTTATAGATTTTATTGTTAACAGAAAACAAATGAAAGATAAAGTAGCTCAGTTAGTAGATTATTTAGGAAATTAAAACGGAGGGAATATTTTTGGTGTAAGAGAAGCATTAATGCTTTTGTTAGCATTTCTATTTTATCTAGGGCTAATCGGTGCGGTTGTTTGGTTTGCAGTACGGATACTTAAAGCTGTTGAGTCAATAGCGAAGAATATTGAAAAGATTGCCGAAAAAGATGGGAAATCTACTTCCTAAATTTCTCTAAAAACCTTTTCATTATCTCTAAACCTTGTTCAACTTCATCAATAGTATTTTGGTAACCAAAAGAAATTCTGAGTGTTCCGGCAGCGTCTTCCGGTTTATAACCGCTTGCTAAAATAACGTGAGAAGCCTTAATAGTTCCGCTCGTACAAGCTGAACCGCTTGAAACTGCAAGACCGTTTATATCTAAATACATTACCATCGAATCTGAATCATTGCGGTAACTCTGAGAGTCCAAAGTTAAACTAACAATGTATGGAAGAGCATCTTCTCCGCCATTAATAGTTATGCTCCGGCTGTCTAAGCTTTTAAGTCCATTAATATAGTTTCTGCGAAGTAGTGAAACGTGTTCAAAAGTATCACTCATAGTTTCTTTTCTAATTCTTACCGCTTCTGCTAAACCAACTATTCCGGCAATGTTTTCAGTTCCGCCGCGTCTATTTCTTTCTTGTGATCCGCCGAATAAGAGAGGAGAAAGCGGTGTTCCACTTTTCGCGTAAGCAAACCCAATTCCTTTTGGACCGTTTATTTTGTGTGCAGAAGCGCTTAATGCATCTATACCAAGTTCTTTTACATTAACCGGAATTTTGCCGAAACTTTGAACAGCATCTGTGTGAAAGAAAATGTTTTTTGGTTTTAGTATTTCAGAAATTTCTTTCACCGGATTGATTGACCCGGTCTCATTATTAGCATACATAAATGAGGCAAAAGATGTCTTAGTTGAAATAGAATTTGAGATTTTACTCAACTCTACTTTTGTTTGATTATTAACTTCTATAAGGCGAGCCTTGAAATTAGATTTATCCAGTTCTTCATAAGTATCAAGCACGGCATGATGTTCTGCATCTGAAGTAATAATTTCATCTCTACAGCTTTCGGCAAACTCGGCATTAACAATTCCTCTAATCAAAAAATTGTTTGCTTCGGTGCCGCCGCTTGTAAAATATATCTCGCTTGGATTAGCACCAATAAAATCTGCAATAGTTTCTCTTGCTTCTTCAATTGCAACACGCGCTTTTCTTCCAAAAGAATGAATAGAAGAGGGATTTCCATATTCTTCTTCCAAAAACGGTTTCATTTTCTCAAATACTTTTGGATGAACCGGAGTGGTTGCTGCGTTATCAAAATAAATTGGTGTTTTCATTTTACCTTATGCTAACATCGCCGTAGTGAATTTTTACAAGCTTTTCTCCAACCTTGAGAAGCATAAATCCGTCGGTATCAATATCTTGAAAAATACCAAACTTGGCTTGGTCTCCCTCCACAACTTTTACTTTTTCGCCAATCATTTTGCAGCGGGAGCGCCAGTCATCAAGAATTTTCGATGGATTGTTTTCACTAAGCTCGATTATTTTTTCGAAGTTGTTTAGTATTTCACTTAATAATCTTTCGCGGCTTACTTCTTCATGAAATTCTTTACGTATGGAAGTTGGCGGAATATCGAACTTACCCGGAAAGTTTGGTTGGTTTACGTTTATACCAATACCAACAACAATCTTGTTTAGTTTATCGCCCTTCGAAGTTGACTCAAGCAAGATTCCGCATAGCTTTTTCTTTTGAATTAGAACATCATTCGGCCATTTTAGTTCAACATTGAGCTGAAATAAATTCTCAAGCGCCTGTGCAACAGAAACTGCAGCTCCAAGATTGATCAAGTTAACACGCGTTTGTTCAAACTCTCCCTTTAGCAGAATTGAAAAAGTAAGATTCTGCCCTGAGTTACTAAACCATTCGCGGTTCTTTCTGCCTCTTCCATGTTTTTGATGCTCTGCAAGGATAACAGTGCCGTGGTTGTTAAACTCCTTGCTGGTTAGAAGCAAAGAATTAGTCGAATCAACTTCATCACAATAAATAAAGCTTCTTCCAATAACTTCGGTATCGAGTTTTATATCAAATTCTTCAATGTTGAACACCCATCCTCCAGATTGAGTTGTATATATGGCAATATTTGCGACAGAAATTACGCGCATGCATGCAACTTGCGTGAATATCTGCCACAATTTCAAAAAATCATTTTTTCTACGAGATAGCCCTAACTTATTACAAATAAAAGCATTAGAGCAAAAACAAACTTTGGCATTCCCATTGTTATTATATAGACATAGAAAAATAATAAAAAGGAGAAAAGCCATGACACTAATTAAGTTCGAACCCTTGAGAGAGTTTGATACAATCCATGACAGAATCCAAAGATATTTTGATGATTTTACTTCTCATGGATTTAATATTTCCGATTCTTTTTCGCCAAGAATTGATATTGCCGAAGAGAAGAATCAGATCATTGTTACAGCAGAAATACCCGGTGTAAAGAAAGAAAACATCAAAATTACTTTGCAAGATAACATTTTGACTGTTGAAGGGGAAAAGAAAAAAGAATTTGAACAAAAAGACAAGAATTGCTACAGAAGCGAAAGAGTTTTCGGTTCGTTCAAAAGAAGTTTCACTCTTCCGGCAGAAGTAGATTCTGAAAATGTAGATGCTAAGTTTGAAAATGGCATTCTTAGTGTGGTCTTGAAAAAGTTAGAAGCAAAAATACAAAGCGAAAAAGTAATTGAGCTGAAGTAATCTTCAGCTCTTTCTCTCACTTATAAACAAGGAACAAAGAAATGGGAAAAATTATAGGAATTGACTTGGGAACGACAAACTCGTGCGTTGCGGTTATGGAAGGTAACGAACCGGTTGTAATTCCAAATAGCGAAGGTGGAAGAACAACACCATCTGTTGTAGCGTTTACTAAAAGCGGCGAAAGATTAGTAGGGCAGCCGGCAAAGAGACAAGCTGTTACAAATCCGAAGAACACGGTTTATTCTATCAAACGTTTTATGGGAAGATTGAGAAATGAAGTTGATAGAGAAACAACTGAAGTTCCGTACGAAGTAGTTGCGGGCGATAACGGTTCGGCTCGCGCAAAAATTGGGGACCGTCTTTATTCACCACCGGAAATCTCTGCGCTCGTTTTACAAAAAATGAAGAAGACTGCTGAAGATTATCTTGGACAAGAAGTTACAGAAGCCGTAATTACTGTTCCGGCGTACTTTAATGATGCACAGAGACAAGCAACAAAAGACGCCGGTGAAATTGCCGGACTTCAAGTGAGAAGAATCATTAACGAACCAACAGCCGCAGCATTGGCTTACGGATTGGATAAGAAACACAAGGATCAAATAGTTGCTGTTTACGATCTTGGCGGCGGTACTTTTGATATTTCTATTTTACAATTGGGCGAAGGTGTATTTGAAGTTAAATCAACTAATGGTGATACTCACTTAGGCGGCGATGATTTTGATCAGCGTTTGATTGACTTCTTGGCTGATGAATTCCAGAAGCAAGAAGGAATAGATTTACGCAAAGACCCGATGGCTCTTCAACGTTTGAAAGAAGCTGCCGAAAAAGCTAAAATTGAATTATCATCGTCAGTTCAAACCGATGTCAATCTTCCGTTCATTACAGCTACGCAAGAAGGACCCAAGCACTTAAACTTGAACATTAGCCGCGCTAAGTTTGAGCAATTGGTTGATGATTTGTTCGAAAGAACAAAAGGTCCTTGCGAAAGAGCTATCAAAGATGCCGGTGTAACCGCATCGCAGATAGATGAAGTAATTTTGGTTGGCGGCTCAACTCGTATTCCAAAAGTACAAGAACTTGTAAAACAATTATTCGGAAGAGAGCCTCACAAAGGTGTTAATCCGGATGAAGTAGTTGCTATCGGCGCTTCAATTCAAGGTGGAGTTTTAGCCGGTGATGTAAAAGATGTTCTCTTGTTAGATGTAACTCCTCTTTCACTCGGTATTGAAACCCTTGGAAGTGTGATGACTGTGCTTATTCCTTCTAACACTACGATTCCAACTAAGAAGAGTGAAGTATTCTCTACTGCATCTGATAATCAGCCTTCTGTTGAAATTCACATTCTTCAAGGTGAAAGACCAATGGCTCATGATAACAGAACGCTTGGTCGTTTCCACTTGGATGGAATTCCACCGGCACCGCGCGGCATCCCTCAAGTTGAAGTTACATTTGATATTGACGCAAACGGAATTTTACACGTAGCTGCTAAAGATAAAGCTACTGGTAAAGAGCAAAGCATTCGTATAACATCTTCGAGCGGATTGAGCCAAGATGAAGTTGAAAAGATGAAGCAAAGCGCAAAAGAACATGCAGCAGAGGACAAAAAGAAAAAAGAAGAAGTTGAAGTAAAAAATCAAGCTGATAATCTTGTATTCCAGACGAAGAAACAAATGGAAGAGATGAAAGATAAAATTACCAGCGAGCAAAAAACCAAATTAGAAAGTGAAGTTCAGAAAGTTGAAGACGCGTTGAAGACGAACAATACTGAAACTATAAAGACCGCAACTGAAAGCTTATCTAAAGTTTGGAATGAAATTGCTCAGCAGTTATATCAACAGCAGGGACCGCAAGGTGGTGCCCAACCAGGACCGGATGTTAATGCGGGACAGCAAGGTGGTCAGCAACAACAATCAGCTTCGCAAGAGCCAAAGAAAGATGACCGTGAAGTGCAAGATGCTTCTTACGAAGTTGTTGATGATAAATAATTTTGTAAAATAAAATAGATGGAGGCAGAAATGTCTGAAGTAAAAGAAAAAATTGGGGAGCCCCTCCCTTCGGGAGAAGTAACAAATAAAAAAAGCTGGGATGAAGCTTTGGAAAGAGAATCTTGGATAGCGCCACTTGTGGATATTTACGAGACACAAGATGATTACTTTCTATCAGCACAAATGCCTGGCGTAAAGAAAGAAGATGTAAAAATTAAATTAGAAGAGGGGAATCTTGTAATCATGGGGAGAATTGATTACGAGCTGAACGTGAACAACAAATATGTTCTTAAGGAAACAGAGATTGGCAACTTCTATCGCAGATTCAAAATATCCGATAGTGTAGATGAAACAAAGATTGATGCGAAACTTGAGAATGGCGTTCTGAATGTTAAGCTTCCAAAGCATGATAGGCTGAAACCCAAGTCTATCGAAATAAAGTAAGTAGAGAGAAAAGCAGTAATGAGAGAGCGGCATTCCCAGCCGCTTTTTCATTTTAAAGAAAATATTAAGTTGCTTCACATAAATGAAGAAACTAATTTTCGCCACGATGAAAAAATATTTGTTCATACCTCTTCTAATTTTACTTTCTGTAGCTATGTTTCTCATTGATGAGGAAAAGCAGCCAATCCAAAGTCCAAAGTTTACTTCAGCAGATTATTATAAAAGTGGATTGCTTAAAAGTGAGTTCAACAAGGTTGATAGGCGAGCAAATTATAATTTCGAGGTGATTTTTAGTGCCGAACAGAAAAAAATCTATGTGAAAGAAAATATTGTATGGATTAACAAGACTAAAAATTCAACTAAAGAAATTCAGCTTCATCTTTATTCAAACGCATACAGCAGTAACAAAACTTTGTTTGCTAAATCGTTTCCGTTAAAACCTCAAAACCAGACCCGTCTTGATATTTCTAAATGTGAAGTTGAAGGCAAAGAGAAAAATATAGAAATATTTCAACCTGAGATTCCAAACTTCAATGATAGCACAGTTGCAAAAATATCGCTGGATAAATGGGCGAATCCCGGTGATTCTGTAAAACTATACTTTGAATATTCACTAAATATCCCAATTTCTGTTAGGCGTTTTGGCGCAGCTCGCGGCAGAAATTTCTATTTCATATCTCAATGGTTTCCTAAAGTTGGCGTATTTGAAAACGGCACATGGACTTGCAGCCAATATCATCCGTACCAAAATTACTACTCGGATTTTGGCGATTACAATGCTAAGATTGAAGTGCCAAATGGATTTAAAGTCGCCTCAACGGGAGTAATTGAATCAGACATTTCTGCTAATAGCACAACCACATATAAGATAACTCAATCCGGCGTGCATGATTTTGCTTGGGCGGTAACGGACGAAATTGTTGAACGAACTGAAATCTATGCTCGCAAAGATGGTTCGCAAATTCAAATCCATGCTTTTGTTCAACCGGAAAGAGAAAAATATTTTGACCGCTATTTCCAAATTGTAAAAGATTGTCTTAGCTATTTCGAAGAGAATGTTGGTATCTATCCTTATCAAGCAGTAACGCTTGTTGATGTTCCGCGTACCTCTGCTTCCGGTGGAATGGAATACCCGACTTTGTTTACTGTTGGAGCAGAATTATTTGCGCGTAAAGATACCGGCTGGCCGGAATATTTAGTTGCCCATGAATTCTCCCATCAGTTTTATCATGGGTTGCTTGCCAACAACGAGGTTTACGAAGCATGGCTTGACGAAGGATTTACTTCTTATATCGCGACAAAAATTATGTATGCGTATCATCAGCCAATCTTGGAAAACTTTAAAGTCGCTCAATATGTCCCAATCTTCGGTTTAAACTTTCTTTCTTACAGTGATATTCCGCTTATCTATATTCTCTCCGACATTTTTGTAACGGAAGGAACGAAAGCAATTACTAATTACTATGCAAATCTTAATGTTGGAACAATTGCCGACACTTCTTACAAGCTCCCTACCAGATTGTCTTACGTTGTAAACTCATATAACAAACCGGAATTAGTTCTTCTAACTCTTGAAAGATATTTGGGCGCAGAAAAGATGATGGCGATTTTGAGAGAGTACTACAATGTCTATAAGTATAAACACCCAACGGCCAAAGATTTTATTGAAATCGTAAATAGAATTAACCGTGAAGACATGACATGGTTCTTTAATGAGTTTTACAGATCTTCTAAAAGTTTTGATTACCGTGTGACTTCAGTTAAACAGACTTCCGATACAGAATATGAAGTACTCGTTGAAAGATTGGGCGATGGAGTTTTCAAAACCGAAATTGCTCTTGTTACTGATAAAAACACTTTGATTCGCAAATGGGACGGAACAGAGAAATGGAAGATTTTCAAATTCACAACTGTAAATAAAGTAACTTCTGCCGAGATAGATCCGCAACGAAAGAATTTGCTTGATACTAACTTTGCGAACAACTCATATACTATTGATGAAAAGGATTACGCTGCGTTGTCACTTTCAACAAGATGGTTTTTCTGGGTCCAAAACGCTCTAATGATTTTGGGAAGCATAGGATGATAGTAACCATTAAAGCCACACTCGTTCAGGGCTCAAGATCTGTATTTCACAACACCAAAATTGTTTTATTGATGTGGGTTTTTAATGCGGCAAGCGCTTTGGTGCTAACGGTTCCAATATACAATTTGCTGCTTGTAAATTTATCTCATTCAGTTATTAGTGATAGACTGATGGAGAAATTTGATTATATGTGGTTCCTTCAGTTTAGGCATTTGTATGAAATTCAACTCGACCAGATACCTCTTAGCATTTACGCATTAGTTTGTATTTACATTCTACTCCAAACTTTTTTCTTAGGCGGATTGATTTCAGTATTTAACAGCCCGGAAAAGAATCACATTGTAGATTTCTTTTTTGGCGGAGTAAGATACTTTTCCCGTTTCGTCAAAGTACTTTTCATTTCCATAATTTTCTTTGCATTGGCAATTAGATTATATGACTGGCTCGGTCAACTAATAACTTTGGGCTATCAAGATTCCGAAAATGTTTGGATGGATTTTATCCTTAAAGGGCTTAGATATGTTCTTTTGGTGTTTATGATTGGAGTTATAACGCTGCTTTCAGATTATTCAAAAGTTTCTATGGCAGTTCGTGATAAAACTAAATTTTTCAAAGAGTTTTACCGCTCCGTTCTATTCATTAAAGATCATTTTACAAAAGTTTTTACAGTCTTTCTTATAGTTGCAATCATTGGTGCAGTTGGAGTTTTGGTTTATAACGTAATAGGAAAGTTTATTCCGCGCACACCATCCTATTTTTTAGTCCTTTCTTTTGTACTTCAGCAAATGTTAATTATCTTTCGCCTGCTTATTCGAATGCTGTTTTGTTCGACGGAAGTAATACTTTACAAAGATTTAAGCGCAGAAGAAGTTCACTTAGAAACCCATTTATAACCATGGCAATAATACCAATTACAGTTTACGGCGATAAAATTTTGAGGCAAAAAGCACAACCGGTAAAACAAGTTACCGATGAGCTGATTGTAAAAATTAAAAATATGCTTGATTCCATGCACAATGCTAATGGCGTCGGATTAGCAGCAAATCAAGTTGGCTACCGGGAATCAATATTTGTGATTGATTTGAAGGGTGTTGAGGGTTACAAAGATTTTAAGCCGGTTGTTATGATCAATCCCGAAATTTTATTAGAGTCTGATGAAAAAATCATATACGAAGAAGGCTGCCTTAGTTTGCCGACTTTGCGCGCCGATGTTGAACGCGCTGAAGAAATAAAGGTTAAGTATATTGATACCGACGAAAAGGAAAAGGAAATTGATGCGGATGATTTTTTTGCGCGGGTAATACTTCACGAGTATGATCATCTAATTGGTAAAATGATTCCGGATAGAGTTGCTGCCGATATAAAGAAAAAGTTGCAGGGCGATCTAACCAAGATTATGAATCGCGAAGTTGAAATTGATTACGAAATAACTGAGAAGTAATTCACTTCAAATTATTCACACCCTTTTGTTTGGATACGGTAGTATGAAAATAGTTTTTATGGGCACTCCCGAATTTGCTATTCCTTCCTTGCAAAAAATTTTGGATAGTAAGCATGAAGTAGCTTTAGTTGTTTCGGCTCCGGATAAAGAACGGGGAAGAGGCAGGCAAGTTTCATACACGCCTGTAAAAGAATTTGCTATCAAAAACAATCTCGAAGTATTAACGCCGGTTACTCTGAAAGATGAAGAATTCATTTCCCGTTTAAAGGATGTTGAAGCAGACCTTTTTGTAGTTGTTGCTTTCAGAATCCTTCCCAAAGAAGTTTACTCAATTCCAAAGCATGGCTCCTTTAATCTGCACGGTTCACTTTTGCCGAAATACCGTGGTGCGGCGCCAATTCAATGGTCGATTATTAATGGTGATAAAGAAACTGGAGTAACAACATTTTTCCTCGAAGATAAAGTTGACACCGGAAATATTATTTTGAGAGAGCAGCTGAAGATTGATGACGAAGATAACCTTGGTTCTGTTTATGAAAAGTTAATGAATCTTGGTGCGGATACTGTTCTCAAGACGATAGATTTGATAGAAAGTGGGGAAGTAGAATTGTTAAAGCAAAATGAGACTTTAGCATCGCCGGCACCAAAGATTACAAAAGAGATTTGTAAAATTGATTGGAACCAGCCGGCTGAGAAAATTCATAATCTTATTAGAGGACTCTCTCCATACCCTTGTGCGTTCTTCAAATACAACGGGAAAAGTTACAAAGTATATAAAGCTCACCTGGACAAATCACAAAACAAACCGGCTGATGAAATCGGTAAAATCTCGCAGATGAAATCCGAGATATTTGTTCAAACTTCGGAAGGTAGAATCCAGCTGCTCGAGATTCAGCCCGAGGGTAGAAAACGAATGAGCGCTGAAGAATTTTTGCGCGGTAATAAATTTTAGTTAAGGATAAAGATGACTGGTAGAAAGTACAATAACATTTTGGATGCAATCGGTAATACTCCGCTTATTAAATTGAATCACATCACTAAAGATCTCAAAGCAAATATTTATGCAAAGCTTGAGTTTACAAATCCCGGCGGAAGCATTAAAGATAGAATTGCGCTTTATATGATTGAGAAAGCTGAGCGCAATGGAATAATCAAGTCTGGTGATACAATAGTAGAGAATTCTTCCGGCAATACTGCAATGGGACTAGCTATTGTGTGCCGCCACAAAGGATACAATCTAAAAATTGTTATTAGAGATACGACCAGCAAAGAAAAAATTAAAATGCTGGAAGTGCTTGGGGTTGATGTAATTAAGGTTGATGCGAGCCTGCCGCCGGAACATCCCGACTCTTATAATAATTTTGCAGTTAATCTCTGCGCCAATGATCCGAAATTGTATTACATAGATCAGCATAATAATCTTGATAACAACGAAACTCACTACAACTGGACTGGTCCGGAAATTTGGGAACAACTTGACGGTAGAGTTGATTACTTGATTGGCGGGATCGGTACCGGCGGAACAGTTACAGGAGCCGGAAAATTCTTGAGAGAAAAGAACCCAAACTTAAAAGTGATTGGTATTGATCCGGTCGGCTCTATTTTCTACGATTACTACAAACGCAAGGAAATGATTAAGCCGGAAAAATATTTGCTCGAAGGTATGGGAGACGAATTCCTTATCAAAACTGCGCAGCTTGAATTGCTTGACGATATGTATCAAGTTGATGAGAAGAAAGCTTTCGGCTGGACAAAGAAATTTGCTTTCGAAGAAGGAATCGTTGTTGGCGGATCGAGCGGAGCTAATATTTGGGGCGCGGTTAAGCTTGCCAAAGAAATTGATAGAGAAGCGAACATCGTAACTATTCTTTGCGATAGCGGCTACAAATATTTCTCAACTATTTACAATGATGAGTGGATGCAGAAGAATAGTTTTATTTAATGTAATTTTTGAATAAAAATTTGAGAAGGCAGCTGATCGGATTTAAAACAGCTGCTTTCTTTTTTTATTATACAATGGATTTTAAGCTTTAACAAGTCGGAATTCTGGTCTGAAAAGCTTTTAAATAGCAGCAAACGAGAAATTGAATAATCAATACTTTTCATTAATTTTCTATGAAAGAAAAATGGGTTTCAAATGTCTAATTCTATTACAAACAACAAAAATTCGAACTTGGACGAATCAAAGTATTCGATGGACACGCATATCATTTATGGCAAAGCAGTAACCAATAAGTGGGATTATGCTCATCATGTAACTGCGCCTATCTCTTCGTCAACTACATTTAGATTAGATTCTGTTGAGAGAGGTGCGCAAGGATTTATGCAGTTTGCCAACACAGAAGGCGAAGGAGACAAATCTCCAATATTTATTTACGACCGCTTAGGTGAGCCAAACAAGGATATGCTTGAAGAGAACTTAGCTTACGTTGAAAAAGGTGAAATGGCTGTAAGTTTTTCAACTGGAATGGGCGCGATTTCCGCAGCACTTGGTGTCCTTGCAAAAAGCGGCGATGAAATAATTGCTCATCATACTTTATATGGCTGTACATTTTCATTGCTGACAAATTGGTATCCACGGTACAATATCAAAGTAAATCAAGTTGATCTTACCAATGTTAAAAATCTGAATGATGCTGTTACAGAAAAGACACGCGTTATTTATTTTGAAACTCCTGCCAATCCAAATCTTGAAATTGTTGATCTAAAAGCAGTAGTTACAGCAGTTGGCGAGTTAAATAAAAACCGGAAGCCTGAAGAAAAAATTTATACTGTTGTTGATAATACTTTTGCTACTCCGTTTTGCCAGCGCCCGATTGAATATGGAATTGATTTTGTAATTCATTCCTTAACAAAAGGCATTGGCGGATTTGGAACCGATATGGGCGGTGTGGTTATTGGTCCAAAGAAATTTCGAGATTTGATTCTCTTGTTCCGCAAAGATTTTGGTGCTGTTCTCAATACAAAAAGTGCATGGGCTATTTTAACTTATGGGTTGCCAACTCTTGGATTAAGACAGAGGCATCAAATTGCTTCTGCTATGAAAATAGCTGAATACTTAGATGCGCATCCAAAGATTGCCTATGTAAATTATCCCGGCTTACAGAGTTTCAAGTTTCATGAAATTGCAAAAAAACAAATGCTGGATTTCAATGGAAAGTTTGCACCGGGCAGTTTAATTTTCTTTGGTCTCAAAGGAAACGCTGCTTCTGAGAATAAAGAAAATGGTAAAAAGTTTATGGATTTCGTTGCCGACCATTCTTACACTATGACACTTGCTGTTAGCCTGGGACATACAAGAACATTAATTGAACATCCGGCATCTATGACTCACTCTGCAATTCCGGCGGAAAAATTATTTGATCATGGGATTGATCCTGGCGGAGTAAGATTGGCAATCGGCTTAGAAAATCCCGATGATATTTTAACAGATTTGGAAGAAGCACTAAGAATCATCTAAATTAAAACTTAAAAAAAGAAAGAAAGGAATTCTTTCCTGGTGAAGATAATTCGTTCAACAATTTTCGACCAGTTCCCGGAAGTAAATTTTGGGTTTAGTCCAAAACAAGCTTTGGATAGACCGGAGCCATTCTGTTTTAATTTGTCTCTTACTGTTGGAGATGATGAGAAGATAGTGAAGGAAAATAGGGAAGCTTTCTTTAATGAGATTGGATTAACTGCTTCTCAGATTGCATTTCAAAGACAGATTCACTCGGACATAATTACAGTTGTTAATAAACCTGGAGTTATTGGTGAATCCGACGCTCTGATTACTACTAAGAGAAATATAGGCTTAGCTATTTCTGCTGCCGATTGCACACCAATTTTTATTTTTGATTCGGTTAATAAAGTTATTGCCGGTGTACACTCCGGCTGGCGCGGTACAGAAAAACAAATTGTTATGAAGACAATTAAAAAATTGGAAAGTGAATTTAATTCCAAGTTAGATGATCTATTCGTTTACATTGGACCTTCAATCAGCCAGAAATTTTACGAAGTTGGTGAGGAAGTTGCCGGGCTTTTTAATAGCATATACGTTAATAAAGAGGGCTGTAAGTTGTATCTGGATGTACTAAGTGTTAATGTGGATTTGATCGAAGGTTATGGTGTACCGGTTAATCAAATTGAAATCTCCCCATACTGCAGCTTTCAAGAAAAAAATATACTTCACTCCTACCGCAGAGACGGCAAAAATTCCGGTCGTCATCTTGGTGTAATTTCTCTAAAGGGTGAATAGTTGTTTTCAGAAAACATCAAAATTACTCTCGCTTACATATTAATCTGTTTACTCTGGGGCTCTACCTGGCTTGCAATCCGGCTTGGTTTAGATTCTCTCACGCCGGTTTTTTCAGCCGGATTAAGATTTTCTTTAGCATCATTATTTGTTTTTGCTATAATGAAAATCAAGAAGATTCAATTGCAGACAGATTCATTATCAATGAAGCTTTATTTCATCCTTGGATTTTTTTCTTTCGTAATACCTTTTGGATTGGTTTACTGGTCAGAGCTATTTATTCCATCGGGGCTCGCATCCATAATTTTTGCTGTAATGCCATTCTTTGTGATTTTATTTTCGGTAGTTGCAATCAAAGAGCAAACAATTTTACCGGCACAGGTTTTTGGCGTTATACTCGGTTTTGTGGGAATAGTTGTGATTTTTTCGGAAGATTTATTTTTGGATTTTAGCCATTATTTCTGGGGAATGGGAGCCGTCCTTCTTAGTTCCATAATGCAAGCCGGTATTGCTGTAACTATGAAAAAATATGGCAGGCATCTTAATCCGCTTTCGATGAATTTTCTTCCACTGCTTTTAGCCGGCATTACAATGATTGCTTTTGGTATCCTGTACGAAGATCAATCATCATCAAAGTTTGATATGAAAGCTATACTATCTGTCGGCTATCTTGCTTTCTTTGGAACGGTTCTAACTTTTACAACTTATTACTGGCTGATGAAGAAAATTAATATTGTACTGCTTTCTATTTCTACTTTTATCACTCCAATTATTGCGGTTATTCTCGGCTGGGCTATTTTAGGTGAAAAATTCACTTCTCAAATTTTAGCCGGCAGTTCATTAGTGCTTGTAGGAATATTATTTGCTAATTTTAGTGCGCTTAAAAACTATATTAAACCAAAGCAGCGGATAAATGATTAACATTATTAGAATTAAGAACGCATCTTTCTATGCGTACCACGGAGCTTTACAAGAAGAACAAAGCATTGGCGGTAAGTTTGAAGCAGACGTTGACATATATACCGATTTTTCGAAGGCTGCCAAAGACGATAACTTGAAAGAGACGATAGATTACGATAAAGTTTATAAATTTATCAATTCGGTTGTTCACACAAAAAAATATAAATTGATAGAGTCGCTGGCTACTTTTTTAGCAGATGAAATTCTTAGGCAATATCCAACAATTGAAAAAATAGCTGTACGAGTTAGAAAACATCATGTGCCTGTTGGCGGTGTTTTAGATTATGTTGAAGCTGAGGTAATAAAAGAAAATGGTAGATAAAATTTTTCTGGGGTTAGGCTCGAATATTGGGGACCGTCTTGCAAATCTGAAGGTTGCAATTGATGAAATTGGAAAGAGCGATAGATGCCGTGTCCTAAGAAGTTCGGCTGTGTACGAAACGTCTCCGTACGGAGATATTAAGCAAGAAAATTTTTACAATGCGGTAATAGAAATAGAAACCGCACTGGGTTTTTTCGACCTTTATCACTTTATAAAATCCATCGAACGGAAAGCTGGTAGGGAAGAGGCAAAAGAAAAATGGGGTCCGCGCGAATTAGATATTGATATTATTTTTTATAATGAATTTATATATGATGGCGACATGCTTACAATTCCGCACAAAGAATATTCGAAGCGTGATTTTGTCCTTACACCATTACTGGAATTAGCGATGGATTTTAAACATCCTGTTGTGCGGAAGAAACTACGCGATATACAATTTGAACCGGTTGAAAAACATATTATTCAAAAAATCAACGAATCACTTCTCTGAGAAAACAAGTGGCAGAACTACGTTACATAGCAATTGAAGGTGTAATTGGCGCCGGTAAAACCACACTTGCCGGAATGCTATCCGAAAAGCTTAATGCTGATTTGATTTTAGAACAGTTTGAAGAAAATCCTTTCCTTGAAAAATTTTATGATGATAGAAAAAGATTTGCCTTCCAAACTCAGATGTTTTTCTTGATCAACCGTTATAAACAGCAGCAACAGCTGAAGCAGCAAGATTTATTTTCCAGTATAACGGTTTCCGATTACATTTTTGATAAAGACAAAATCTTTGCATACTTAAATCTTAGCGCAGAAGAAGTAAAACTATACGAAAATATTTTCCCGCTTTTGGAACGAGATATTCCAAAACCGGATTTGGTGATTTTTCTTCAATGCAGTATTGATAGACTTATGGCAAACATCAAATTGCGCGGTAGAAAATTTGAGAAGAACTTAACTCGCCAGTATTTAGCAGAGCTTTCCGAAGCTTACAATAATTTTTTCTTTAAGTATAATAACACGCCTTTGCTAATTGTGAATACATCTGATATTGATTTTGTGAACAGTGAATCGGATTTCAAAGAACTGTTCAACCAGATATATAGAGAGGACAGAGGCTTTATAGAATATTTTAATCCAGAAGCAAAAGGATAGATTTTTTGAAACTAATTATTTGGGCAATTATTTTTTACTTTATTTTCAAATTCATTCGTGGATTTGCTTATCTGAGCGTTAAAAGGAGTCCGGGACAGACGCCGCCTAACCGTCCGCAGCCAACAACAAAGCAAAACGGTAAAGCTGCAATAGATCAGAGAGATATAGTAGAAGCTGAGTTCGAAGAAATTAAAAATCCAAAAGAGTAATAGTTATTAATGCCCGCCAGAGAATTTTTTAGAAGCATAAATTCTTTTTTTATAAATCTTTTTTTGTCCGCTAAGGATGAAAAGAAAGCCTTCCCGAAATCTCCTAAGAAGTTTCTTGTAATTCGCCAGCATAATCAGTTTGGAGATATGCTTGCGAGTGTTTCTTTGCTCAGAGCAATTAAAGAAACTTATCCAGAATCTACCACAACGCTTTTAGCAAGCCCGGAAAACTATTTTGCAATTGAGAAGAATCCATTTGTGGAAGAAATATTTGTATTCCGGAAGAAGAAATTATTTGATCGCAAGTATCTTTTGAAATTAAAATCTGTTTTGCGGCAGAATTATGATGTAGCAATAGTTCCGGTTACAGTAGCTATTTCGAATACCAGCTGCATTCTCGCCTCTATTTCCGATGCAAAATTCAAAATTGGTCCCGCATCATTAAGCGAAGTTCCGAACAAAGTTAATAAGCTTTTCCATGGTAGAATTGATTTGAACTGGATGAAATGCCCGGATGCTCATGTGTCTGATTTTATTTTAGATGTTGTTCGCCCTTATGGAATTAAAACAAAAAATTACAACTCTTTGATTAATTTCGATGAGAATGACAAACTGTTTGCTGAAAAATTTTTGGAGAGTATTAAATCCGGAACGGAACATAAAATATATGGTTTCCATGTCGGAGCTGCCAAGCCGCAAAACCGCTGGTCGTTATATAAATATGTTGAGATAATAACTTCTCTTAAAAGTATTTATGACTTTGACTTTTACTTTACCGGCAGCAATTCCGATGAAGAACAGTTGGTCTTTATGCGTAAGTATTTTCCTAAAGCCGGCTATTTTCTGAATAACACCATACCGCAATTGGCGGCTGTGATAGAGTTTAGCGACTTGTTTATTACAAATGATACCGGCGTGATGCATGTTGCCGGAACTACATCAACTCCTCAAATTTCAATCTTTGGTCCAACAAATCCTTTCAACTGGGCACCTGTAGGGCAGAATAAATTTTTCTTACGTAAATCCGAATTGATTGACGATATTGAGCCAAAGGATGTTGTTGATTTAGCAAAGTATCTTTTAGAAAAATTTAGCAGATGAGCCTTCAAACTAAACACATTGCAGCTCTCGATCTCGGTTCAAATTCATTTCATATTCTAATTGCTAAAGTTGAAGCGGGCGAAATAGCTTTCGTTTATCGTGAAAAGCAGCCAATGCGTGTGTCTGATGAAAGAGGGGAATATGACTACGCAATCTCTCGGAAGAAAATTTCCGAAGCAGTTGATTTGATTAAATACTTCAAAGGTGTAGCAGATAAATATTCGGCTGAAATATTTGCAGTAGCTACAAGCGCAATCCGTGAAGCAAAAAACCGTACCGAGTTTATTCACGAAGTATCAAATCAGACCGGCATTAGTGTAAAGATAGTCACCGGTGAAGAAGAGGCTGAGCTTGCACTGCTTTCTCTGCAATACTCTTTCCAAAAATTACCGTCTCGTTATTTGCTGTTCGATTTAGGCGGCGGCAGCATGGAATTCATTTTTGTCGAAAACGGCAGAATCGAAAAGAAGTTTAGCATTCCAATCGGGGCAGTGAGATATACAAATAAATTTTCTACACTTCATGACGGCAATATTGACTTGGCAGAAGGTTTAACCGTTTTAGCTAAGAAAGAAATTTCCTCAGTTAAAGAATTTGCTTCATCATTTCAATTTGAGAAGTGCTATGGAATGGGCGGTACTGTTTCTGCAATTTCAATGATGATAGAAAAAAACGTTTTCAAGCGTGATGTAAAGTACGAGCAACTTCGGGGCTACAATTTCTCGATTAACGAACTTCGAAAAGTAATTTCAATTGTTGAGGCTGCTAAAGATATTTCCTGGAAAAAAAAGATAGCCGGTTTGGAAGAAACACGTGCGGATATTATTATGGCTGGACTGCTCATTGTAAAAATATTTTTTGAAGAATTGAGGATTGACTCAATTACTTTTGCATGGACCGGCTTGCGAGAGGGGATTATTATGAAAGCGATTAATGGCTAACAAAAACGTGGGTGCAAATCTTTTTATGCCGGGAAGACAATAGTAAACTTTGCGCCTTTATCATATTCGTATTCAACCTTGCCATCTAATTGACTGGTAAGTTTTCTAATCAAATTTAGTCCAAGAGTTTTTGTAGAACCATCAATTTTAACGGAATCGGGTAATCCGTTCCCGTTATCACCAACTGTAAGAATAATGTTCCCAGCAACAGATTTTACCGAAATCTTAATCGTTAGCGGTAAGTCCATATTACTTGAATTAGCATACTTAAAAGAGTTGGTGATTAACTCGTTTAGAATCAATCCGCACGGAATCGCTCTATCAATATTGAGCGTAACTCTTTCTTTCTCCAAAATAATCTTAGTGTCATCATTAATTTGAAAACTGTCTTTCAAATGTTTTATTAGGTTTTCGATGTATTCGTTGAAATCTATTTCAGTTAAATTACTTGATTTGTATAAGCTTTCGTGAACGAGCGCCATTGCACGTACACGGCTTTGGCTTTCCTGAAACATTGCTAAGAGAGCTTTGTCTTTGATGTTTGTAGCTTGTAAAAACAAAAGAGAGCTAATCACTTGAAGATTATTCTTAACACGGTGATAGACTTCCCTCAGCAAAGTATCTTTTTCTTTAACCGATTCCTTCAGCAGCTGCATTGCTGATCTTCGTTCTTCTTCAACTGCTATAGCAGCACCAAGTATATTTAAGAATTTGAAATCATCTTCAGTAGGATCATCAAATTCGCTAAATACAACACACAGCGAACCTCTTGTTATATTGCCAAACTGCACAGGAAAACCGAGGTAAGTTTTCATCCCATATTTTGCTATAATTGGGTCGGTGTGAACATATTTCGATTTTGATAGATCGGCTATGTAAGTCGGTTCTTTGCTCGATGAATTAATAACATCTAAACAAATATGTCCTTCGGGATTATCAACCGGATTGTAATCTTCCTGAGTGCCCCACATACCAACGGAAACTAATTTACCCTCTATTAAGCAATTATAGAGTGCAACGGAAGCATTAAGTTCTTGTCCGCATAGTTGAACTATCTTGTTAATATTTTCATTTGGATTGGTACCGAATTTCAAGAAATATTGATTCAGCATTTCAAGTCTGTATTGGGCTCTTTTTCTTTCGTTGATATCAAACCAAATTCCGAAAAATTCAACTGCACCATTATCCAGTAACCGTATTGGTGATATAAAATCCAAAAACCATTTGTATTTACCATCTGCCGTCAGCCATCTATATTCCAGAGTAATTGGTTTGTTTTCCTCCAGTCGTTCAAATTCTTGCAAAACTTTCGGTACGTCGTCTGGATGTAGTCTATCTCTCCAAACCACTTTGCCAGAGTAATGCTCATCTGGAGTAAAGCCGGTAATTGCGTGTGCACTTTCGCTAATCCAGGTAGGAGGCGAGTTTTTAATGTTTGTATCATTATAGAGTATAATAGGCAAAGCGCTTAGGATGGCATTTTGCTTTTCTTCAATAATGCGTCTCTCGTTTTCAGATTGCATCCGGGCTGTCTGATCAATTGAGATTATAACAGCTTCCTTAACTTTGCCATCAGCAGAGACTATAGGACTGATATAGTTTTCCAAAAAAATAGGTTTGGCGAACTGATTAAATAAATGGGGATAGAATATTGTCTGTTTTCTTTTGAATACATTTTCAAAAGATTCTCTCAAACCGGGATGAAGCCTTGCCGGGAAGAACTCTAAGACATTGCGACCTACGATCCGGTCTTTTTGTATCTGTTCTAAACCTTTATTGATAAAGAGAATTTTGCCTTCGCTGTCTAATGTAGTAATTAATGTAGGTGTATTTTCTATCAAAGTTTTCATTTTTTGTTCGGAAGCATTTAACTCATAAGTTGCAGCCATTACCTCTTTTTCTAATTGAGCTGCGTACTTTTTCTGAGAGGCATAGGAGTAGAATAGAAATAAGCTGAATAGAATTCCTAATGCAACAGAACTAGCAAACCACCATGTCATATAAAAAGGGCGGCTAATTATTATCAAACCGGAAACGAACGGCTTACTCCATGCGCCATTGGAATTTTTTGCCTGGATATATAATCTGTATTCACCGTGCGGCAAGTTTGTGTAGCGAGAAGTGTTGGCATTTGATATATAAATCCAGTCATCATCAAAGCCGGAAAGCTTCATGCGGTAATTGATTCGCTTTTCATCTCTAAAAGAAATTGCCTTTCCGGTTATGCTGAACGTATTGTTAAGGTGGGAAAATTCGAGATCGCTTTTTAGCGAAAACACTGCACCGTGCAAATCTGTTAGTAGTACATTTTGTATGACCGGCACCGATTCTTTTATATCATACTGAGATTGATAACATGAAACTCCACGGTCAGTCCCAATCCAAACTTTACCTTTGGAATCATTAAACCATGCAAATCTGTTGGTTTCTCTTCCGCTCAATCCGTTTTCCATGCTGAATTTTCTTACAGTTTGTCCATCCCACCAAAGCACTCCGTCATCTGTGCCGAACCAGAAATTGCCATTTTTATCTTTTTCGATAAAGAAAATTTTCCTATTAGCGGTGAATGATCCTAAATCAAATTTTCTTATGCTTTTGTTTTCTAATAAGTACAAGCCGCTGTTTTTGCCAACAAGAAATTTCCCATCCTTATATTCATGAATTGAAAAGTAGCTGCCCTGTACTTTTTCATTTGTAGCAGGTACTAATTTATTGTTATTAAGAGTGTACAATCCTCCTGAAGAAGTAATGAATTGCTTACCATTGCTGGAAAAGTATATCTGTCTAATCAACTGGAATTTGTTTTCAACTTCAGAAATTTTTGTGAGCTTGCCATTTGAATACTTATAGAGACCGGTTAACGATCCTACCCAAAGCTGTCCTTTAGGATCGAATTCCACTGTGGTAAAACCGATTGTTCCATTTTGGTTGTCGGATAGCCAGGTTAAAGTTCCATCTTTGGAATATTTTCCAAAGCCGGCATAAGTAGCAGCAAAATAAACGTTGCCGGATTTATCCCGGCAAACATCCATAACTCTGCCGCTAGAAAGATTTTTTGGCATCCGGTTTTCATGTTTATATGTTACGTATTTGTCATTCTTTAGAATAGTGAAACTAAAATTATGCCCAAAGAAATATTCTCCGGGATTAATTTCTTCAATAGATACAACTTCATTTTCAGCAAGTCCATCTTTTCTATAGTAATTTGTAAAAAGAATGTTCGTCATCTTATCCACGCCACGTGCCGATGGAAGCCAAACATTGCTTTCTCGATCTATAAAAATATTTGAGCAGCCTTCCGAAGTGAATCCGTTGTTCATTCCCAAATGAAAGATTTTATTGGTGTTTAATTCTAAATTAAATGTTTCCCGTGCGTTTCCGAAAAACACGCTATTAATTTTGTCTGCTACAATAAAATTTCTTTCAAATGTAGGGAATGCCTTTAAGTAAAAATTTGTCTTTAAGAGCACAAATTTTCTTATGTCGAGATCATAATAGCCTATCCAATCGCGTCCAAGAAGCCATATTTTGTTGATGCCGTAACTATCATCAAAACCGGTTGCTAAAATTTTTCTTGAAGGCGCTTTTATAATTGTGTTGATGGATTCGTCGAATGAAGATTCATCCAATACAAAAATTCCGCCGGCATTAGTCACATAAAACTTGTTTCCAATTAGAGTAACACTAGTTATGTTGCCTAAGAGCTGTTTATAAATCTTACCAAGATCGGTCCATTTGTCATGCTTAAACATGTAGAGTGATTTCTCGGTGCCGACTAATAAAACCGGTTTGCCTTTAATAATTTTTACGTCGAATGCGGTATATGTAAGTTCGCCGTAGGCATAATTAATCCGTTTGACCGGATGCCATCTGTTTTTATATAAGAATAAAATAGGCGAGTTTGCAAAATGAGAAACTGTCCAAAGTGTTCCTTGCGCATCCTTCTTAATTATTGGATAATTGGCTGCCGCTAAACCCTCTGCCTCTCCATAATTTTTCCAGGAAGTTGCATCGTAAGAAGTAACTCCGATTTCTGTAGCAAACCACATCTTCCCGGAGTTGTCTTGCACAACATCATTCACAACATTTGTCGGAAGTCCGTCCTCTATTGTGTACGTTTTTATTGTGTGGCGTTGGGGTAAGACGAAAGTATAAGGCAAGAGCAATGCTACTAAGAGGAAGTACAAATATTTTTTGAGTCGAACAAGCATTTTCTTCCTTATTAAACAGATAGAGTATTTGAAAACATATTCACTGCATCAATAAACTAATTTTACAATAACATTACGCAGGTAAAATAAATATTTCGCTGTTAAATTCAATCTTAAATACTATTTACATTTAATCCTTACTGATTTTGCATTTAGAACTCGCTTCTTTATATTTGCTCGTCAATTTTAGAATAACGGTATGAGCCAAAAACCTACAGTTTACATTAAAGACTTAAAAAATCACGTTGGGGAAGAAGTTACTCTTAAAGGCTGGCTTTATAACAAAAGATCTAGCGGTAAGCTTAAATTTTTGATTTTGCGCGATGGTTCGGGATATGTTCAGTGTGTTGTGTTTAAGGGAAATGTAACGGAAGAATTGTTTGAAGCCGCAGAGAAGCTTACTCAAGAATCTTCTTTTGAAGTAAGAGGGAAAGTTAAATCAGAACCGCGTTCTGTTGGCGGTTATGAACTTGACGTGATTGATATGAAAACAATTTCTATTGCTCACGAGTATCCGATTACTCCTAAAGAGCACGGAATTGAATTTTTGATAGACAACCGCCACTTATGGGTTCGTTCTAAGAGGCAAGTTGCAATTCTGAAAGTCCGTGCGCGAGTTGTAAAAGCCATTAGAGATTTCTTCGATTCACGCGGATTTGTATTGTTCGATCCGCCAATCATTACTCCAAACGCTTGCGAAGGAACTTCCACGCTGTTTGAAATGGAATATTTTGATTTAGGAAAAGCTTATTTAACACAAAGCGGTCAGCTTTACGAAGAAAGTGGCGCTTTCGCACTCGGAAAAGTTTATTCATTCGGACCAACTTTTAGAGCAGAGAAATCCAAAACCCGCCGCCATCTAACCGAATTCTGGATGGTTGAACCGGAGATGGCTTTCTACGATTTAGATGATGACATGGCATTGGCAGAAGAATTTATAGAGTACATAGTTCAATCAGTACTAACTGATTGCCAAGTTGAACTACAAGAATTAGAACGTGATTTAACAAAGCTTGAAACGATTAAAAGACCTTTCCCAAGAATTTCTTACACAGAAGCTGTAGAAATACTAAAGAGAAAGGGCGTTGAGTTTGAATGGGGAAATGATCTCGGTGGTGCTGATGAAACAATTATCGGCGAAGAATTTGACCGTCCGGTAATGATTCACCGCTATCCATCTGAAGTTAAAGCGTTTTACATGAAGCGCGATCCGGAAAATCCTAAAGTTGCTTTAGCTGTTGATGTTATCGCTCCTGAAGGCTACGGCGAAATTATTGGCGGAAGCCAGCGCGAAGATAATTTAGATTTTCTATTGGAAAGAATAAAAGAACACAACTTACCGCAATCATTTTTTGAATGGTATTTGGATTTGAGAAGATTTGGTTCAGTTCCTCATAGCGGCTTTGGCTTAGGATTGGAAAGAACTGTTAGCTGGATTTGCGGTCTAGAGCATTTGCGCGAAGCTATTCCATTCCCAAGAATGATTTATAGGAACACTCCTTAATGAACATTCAATTAATTCTATTTTTTGTTTTAGCTGCAATTGCTGCCGTAACATCAGTAATGGTTATTACCCGTAAGAACGCAGTTTTGAGCGCTGTATTTTTAGTGCTTAACTTTTTTGCATTAGCCGGTTTGTATTTGCTCTTAAATGCTCAGTTTATTGCAGTAGTGCAAGTTATAGTTTATGCCGGCGCTATTATGGTGTTATTCCTTTTTGTTCTTATGCTTTTGAATACCGAAACCGAACACGGATTGTTTGTTGATAAACGGGGAATTAAGTTTTTCGCGATACTGATTTCTGCGTTTGTGTTTGTTCAGTTAGCATTTTTGATTTTCAAGGGAAATCCATCACGCACTTTAACAGCGGATGAAGCTGCAAGTATTAATGCCGGTACAATCCAGACAATTGGTCATCACCTATATACAGATTATATAATTCCATTTGAAGTTGCCGGTTTCTTACTACTTGCTGCTACAATTGGAGCTTTAGTTTTAGCAAAGAAAAAATTCGAGTAGAATATGTCAGCTGTTCCAATGGAATATTATCTGATTCTCAGCGCGTTCATGTTTTGCGTGGGCGTTGCGGGAGTATTAATTAGAAGAAACGCGATTGTAGTTTTTATGAGTATCGAGCTAATGCTTAACTCTGCGAATCTTACTTTAGTCACCTTTTCTTCATACTTGGGAAATTCGATTGGACAAGTTTTTGTATTCTTTGTAATGACAGTTGCCGCAGCCGAAGCCGCAGTTGGTTTGGCAATCATTATTGCAATCTTTAGAAACAAATTAACCGTAAACATAGACGCGATAAATATCTTTAAGTGGTAATGATAAATCTAATATACCTTACAGTTCTTTTGCCGCTGATCGGTTTCTTGATTAATGGATTGTTCGGACGAAAGATCAAGAACGCCTGTCCCGATGATGTCGGGGAAAAAATTATTGGAATAATTGGCTCAGCAACAGTTGGCATTTCATTTCTGATTGTTGTTGGCGCATTCTTCCAAACACTTGCTTTACCGGTAGAAGAAAGATCGAATACCGTTGGGCTATTTACATGGCTTAGTGTTGGCGGCTTGAACGTAAAGTTTGCTTACCTAGTTGATCAGCTTTCGTTAACTATGGCTTTGATTGTAACTGGCGTTGGATTCTTGATCCACGTTTACTCAATTGGTTATATGCACGGAGATAAAGGTTTCTGGAGATTCTTTGCATATCTAAATCTCTTCATCTTTGCGATGATGAACCTAATCCTTGGGGACAACTTTGTTGTTTTATTCTTAGGTTGGGAAGGTGTAGGACTTTGTTCATACTTGCTAATTGGTTTCTGGTACGATAGAAATTTTGAGAAGGGAACAACTTCGCAAGCAGCTAAGAAAGCTTTTGTTGTAAACAGAATTGGCGATTTCGGATTCCTACTCGGAATGTTTCTCATCTATCTAACTTTTGATTCACTCAACTTCAATGAAGTTTTATCTAAAGCAGCAACATTCCCGGTTGCAGAATCTACTTTTGGTTTGATAGCAATTTTCTTATTCATCGGCGCTACGGGCAAGTCTGCTCAAATTCCACTTTTTGTTTGGCTGCCGGATGCTATGGCGGGTCCAACTCCGGTTTCAGCGTTAATCCATGCCGCTACAATGGTTACAGCCGGCGTTTATATGGTTAGTCGCACATCAATAATATTTGCCAGCGCGCCAACAGTTATGATGATTGTCGCTGTAGTTGGATTACTTACCGCAATTATGGCGGCTTCAATCGGTCTTGTTCAAAACGATATTAAAAAAGTTTTAGCTTACTCAACTGTAAGTCAGCTTGGATATATGTTTCTTGCTGCGGGAATGGGAGCGTTCAGCGCTTCAATATTCCATGTTATGACTCACGCTTTCTTCAAAGCATTGTTGTTCCTTGGTGCCGGTTCTGTAATTCATGGAATGCACGAAGAACAAAATATTCAGAAGTATGGCGGGCTAAAGAAGTATATGCCGCGTACTTACTTAACATTTTTTATTGCAACACTTGCGATTGCTGGTGTTCCCGGGCTTTCCGGATTCTTCAGCAAAGATGAAATTCTTTGGAACGCATACGCAAATGGTGGATTCATTTTCTGGCTAGTCGGAATGATTACAGCTATGATGACCGCGTTCTATATGTTCCGTTTGCTTTCGCTTACTTTTTATGGTAACGAGCGTTTCGATCATCATCATGTTCATCCGCACGAATCTCCGCCTGTAATGACTGTTCCGTTAATAATACTAGCGTTTTTATCTATCGTTGGCGGTTACATTGGGTTGCCAAAAGTTTTTGTAGGTGAGCATGGAAATTTATTTGAAAGCTGGCTTGAACCGGTTTACGAACCAGCTATGAACAAACTTGCTCACTTCGGTTCTCATTCGCACTTAGAAGAAATATTGTTGATGGCTGCTTCAGTGGCATTAGCATTAAGCGCAATTTACTTTGCAATTCATGTTTATAATAAGAAACCGCAAATTGCAGAAAACGTTTCAGCTAAGTTCAAAGGTTTTTATAATCTACTTCTCAACAAATATTTTGTTGATGAAGCTTACGAAGCCGCTGTAGTTCAGCCGATTCAAAAGGGAAGTGAAAAGTTACTTTGGAAATTTGCTGATGTAGCAATTATAGATGGCGCCGTAAATGGCTTAGCAAGTTTAATTGATAAGTCTTCCGGAGTCATCCGTAAAATTCAAACCGGTGCAACACACGCTTATGCTGTAATAATGATTACAGGAATTGCGATAGCTTTATTGTGGCTAATACTGAGTTTATAATTTTTGTATCCTCTGCGAAACACTTTGCGACCTTTGCGTTAAAACTTTTACCGCAGAGAACGCTGAGAAGGCGCAGAGTAGGCAAAGAAAAACAAAAAGAAAAATGATTAATAGCGAAATTTTAACATACTTACTTTTAACACCGATCATAAGCAGTGTTCTTGTTCTATTTTTCAAAAATGAACAAGTAAAACTGATCCGCTGGTTTGGCATTGCATCTTCTTTACTTGCTTTTGTAATCTCTCTTGTAGCTTACAGTCAATTCGATCAGACAAATCCGCTCTTCCAGTTAATTCACCAAGCAGTTTGGATTAAGAGTTTGAACGTATCTTACTTTGTAGGCGTAGATGGAATTTCGATGCTGTTGATTCTTCTTACAACATTTCTAACTCCGCTTACTTTGCTCTCAACCTGGAAAGCCATCGAGAAGAATGTTAAGATGTTCACTTTCTCAATGCTGTTTCTTGAAGCCGGAATGCTTGGCGTTTTTATGGCGCTTGATGTTTTCCTATTCTACATTTTCTGGGAAGCAATGCTTATCCCAATGTATTTCATCATTGGTATCTGGGGCGGCGAAAGAAGAATTTACGCTTCGATAAAGTTTTTCATCTTCACAATGTTTGGCAGTTTACTAATGCTTGTTGCAATTATCTGGCTCGCGGTTTATTCTTCTTCAGTTACCGGATTTTTCACCACAAACTTGATTGATCTTTACAAAGTTGGTCCTACGGTTCCGCATCAAGTGCAAGCTTGGATGTTTGGCGCGTTCTTCCTCAGCTTTGCAATTAAAGTCCCGTTGTTCCCGCTTCACACATGGTTGCCCGATGCTCACGTTGAAGCTCCAACAGCCGGTTCCGTTATTCTTGCCGGAGTTCTTCTTAAGATGGGAACTTACGGTTTAGTAAGATTTTGTTTACCACTTTTCCCACAGTCGGCAGTTGCATACGCGCCGGCTATTTCTGTCTTAGCAGTAATTGGAATCATTTACGGTGCGTTGGTTTCTATGGTGCAGACTGACATGAAAAAGCTTGTGGCTTATTCATCTGTTTCTCACTTAGGATTTGTTGTACTCGGAATTTTTGCAATGACGATTGAGTCAGTGCAAGGCGCGGTAATCCAAATGATTAACCACGGACTTTCAACCGGTGCCTTATTCCTTTTAGTTGGCGTTGCATACGAAAGGACCCACAGACGCGATATAGCTTTCTATGGCGGCATTGCGAAACTCGTTCCGATTTACTCTACCTTCTTGATGATAGCGATGTTATCATCAGTTGGCTTACCTGGATTAAATGGTTTTATTGGTGAGTTTTTGATTCTTCTTGGCTCGTATAAATCAGCTACACTTGGAAGTACATGGTTTACAGTTTTTGCTGCATCCGGAGTAATCTTTGCAGCAGTTTATTTATTGTGGATGTATCAACGTGTAGTTTTCGGCAAGGTAACTAATCACGAGCTTGAGCACGAACTAACTGATATGAATAAAAGAGAAATTTTGATTCTCGTCCCGATTTTTGTTTTTGTTCTTTGGATTGGGATTTACCCGAATACATTTTTGAAGATGACCGAACTTTCTGTTCAAACAGTATTGCAGCAAGTTTCTGCATATTCTGTAAACATTTTAAAGTAATTGCCTAATAGATATGCCAGCAAATAATTTTGAATATTATCTCTTAATGCCTTACATCGTAATTGGTGTGGGAATAGTTTTATCCGTTGTTCTTGAAATTAGCACGAAGAAAAGCAAAGAATTGTTGCCTTGGTTTTCCGCGCTATTGTTTTTTGGAACAGCTATCTATTCAATCTTTAATGTAGATCAAGGTCTCGTTCTATTCAGTGGGATGTTAGAAGTTGGCGGTAAATCTGCAATCTTTAACACAATTTTTAATTTCGGTGCAGCGTTAATAGTTCTTGCTTCAATTGATTTCATGAAGAAATATGAAGCCGATTTTGGCGAATACTACATACTAATTCAGTCTTCAGTACTTGGTATGATGATAATGGCAAGCGCACGTGATATTTTTATGATATTCATGGGCTTAGAGTTGATGTCTATTTGCTTCTATGTACTTGCCGGAATTAACCGTAAAAAATCTTCAGCTAACGAAGCTTCCTTGAAATACTTTTTACTTGGCGCGTTCGCAACCGGATTTATTGTTTACGGTATCGCTCTCATTTACGGTACAACCGGTTCAACCAGCATTCAAAACTTGGTAGAAAATTTTGTTGGATACAGCTCCAACATACTTTTCGTTTTAGGAATGATTCTATTTTTCGTTGGCTTTAGTTTTAAGGTTGCAGCTGTTCCTTTCCATATGTGGGTGCCGGATGTATATCAAGGCTCTGCAACAACTGTAACCGGATTGATGTCAACAGTCGGTAAGGCAGCGGCTTTTAGTGTGTTCATTATTATGTTAGGAGCAGTAGTTACTTACGGGGCTCCAAACTTTTTCAAATCGTACTTTGCTGTAATATCCGCACTCTCAATGGTTGTTGGTAGTGTAATTGCAATCTCCCAAGACAACTTAAAAAGAATGCTTGCTTATTCATCTGTTTCCCACGCCGGTTATATGATTATTGGACTTGCCGCCGGAAACAAATACAGTATCGCCGGAATTATTTTTTATCTCGCAGCTTATGCGTTTATGAACATTGGTGCTTTTTCTGTTATCTCTGTAATTGAAGGCAAAGATGATTCGAGAACCGGAATCAAATCTTACGCGGGATTGCAAAGCAAAAGTCCATTCCTTGCCGCGATGATTTCCTTATTCATGTTTGCACTTGCGGGAATTCCTCCTTTAGCCGGATTCTTTGGTAAATACTATGTTTTCTTTGGCGCTATTCAAGCAAACTTAACCTGGCTTGCTATTGTTGGCGTTCTATCAAGTGTAATCAGTGTTTATTTCTATATCCGCGTAGTTGTTTATGCTTACTTCAAAAATTCCGAAGAAGATTTCGAAATTGAATCTTCTGTAGGAACTTATGCAGCAATAATTATAAGCGCGGCTTTTATTCTGATTCTGGGATTTTTCCCGGATATGCTACTTGGAATTATTACATCAGCTATTAAGTAAGCGCTGAAAATAGTCCGTCTGTATTTTTACTTCATGCCGTTTTTTATTTCTATTCTTTCTTATTTTTAAGTAACAAACAAGCCCAATAAGATGATTCCATTATTTTCATCACAGCAAGTTCGTTCGGCAGATACTTACGCCATTAATAAACTTGGGATCCCGCCAATGGTTTTAATGGAAAATGCCGCACGAAGTATATATGATATAATGTTGGAGTACTCTGAATATTTCGCTAACAAGAGCGTTGGAATAGTTTGCGGCAAGGGAAACAATGGGGGAGATGGTTTTGCGCTTGCCCGGCATTTGCTCATTAATGGTTATGATGTAAAGATAATCTCGCTTGGATTAAAAAGGGATTTGAAAGGGGAAGCGCTCGAAAATTTTAGGATTACAAAAAACGTTTTAGCAGAATATCCTTCGAGTAAACTTTTATTATACAAATCAATTAGAGATCTAAAATCGTTGAGGGATTGCTCGGTATTAGTTGATGCGATGCTTGGAACCGGAAGCCGGGGAAAAATTGGTAAGCCATATTCAGAGATAATTGGCTTTCTAAATTCCCTTGATGCTTTCAAAATTGCTGTTGATGTTCCTACCGGACTTGATTTGGAAACATCTACCGGCGAGATAATCTTTAGTGCTGATTTGACAGTAACGTTAAGCGAATTCAAAACCGGTTTGTTCTACGGCAAAGGTTACGTGAATGGCGGACAAATCGCAAAAGGATCTATAGGCATTGGTAGCGGATACTACAATAAAGTTTCTACCAATAATTATTTGGTTGAACCGGAGGACGCATTCTACGGCTTACCGAAGAAATCTAAAGACTCACACAAGTATTCATCCGGAAAAGTTTTGGTAATTGCCGGCAGCGGTGCTTATCCCGGCGCAGCTTGGTTTACAGCCAATGCAGTTCTGAAAAGCGGAGCCGGTTCATGCTTCTTAGCTTTTCCAAAATCAATTAAACAAGTGGCGCAGAAAAAAGTTGATGCGGCTATTGTTCTTCCTTATTCTGACAACAAAAAGGAATTTTTACAAGGAGCTAACCTTTTAGAATTAGATTCAAAAATTATATGGGCAGATATCATTGCTGTCGGTCCCGGTTTAGGTAGGGAAGAAGCAACTTTGGCGACCGTTAGAAAATTGATTGCTGAAAACAAAAATAAGTTCATGGTGATTGATGCAGATGCGATCTATGCGCTTTCTGATGGGAATTATTACAAGCTCAATCTCAGTAATAAAATTCTTACTCCGCATCACAAAGAGTTTGCAGATCTTCTAGGAATAACTTTGGAAGAATTGGAAAAGGATTTTGCCGCTTACGGAAGAAAATTTGCTGAAGAAAATAATTGCTGGCTCGTACTCAAGGGAGCGCCAACACTGGTATTTACTCCTAAAGGTGAGATGCTGATTAACTCTGTCGGAAATCCCGGGATGGCAAAATTTGGAACCGGCGATGTATTAACCGGTATAATTGCCGGCTTCATTGCTCAATCAAAAGAAATAGAAAGCGCGTTAATCTCAGCAATTTATTTGCACAGTTTATCGGCAGACTTACTGTTGGAAAAGAAAACAGAATATTCATTCACAGCTCAAGATATATTGGAAAATCTACCTGATGCAATCAAGTTTATTCGTAAATCGATTATATAAAACACTTCAAGAACATAAAGTTCTTTTAGTTTATGTTCCGTTGGCTGTTTATTGGGTAATTATTTTCACTGCAACAACAATTCCGGTTGATGGACTGCCAAAATTTTTTGATGCTCAGGATAAGTTTGAACATTTTGCAGCATATTTTATATTGGAAATTCTACTTGCACTTACTCTGCATTTTCAAGATAAATATAGTGCTCTCAAACTAAAGCCAATTTTGTTTTCCCTTTTGTTTTTGAGTTTATATGCCGCTCTTGATGAAATTCATCAATACTTTATACCGGGGCGATATGCTGATGTTTTAGATTGGATTGCCGATGTTATTGGCGGAGCAATTGCAATATTCCTCCTTCGAATGTTTTTCAAAAAGACATTAGTTCTGCAGCGGATTGAGGAATAATTTTACCTCTCAAGTTCACTATAAATCTTTATATATTTGTTCGAAAATATTTATGAGGAAAAAATGAGATTTGGATTCATTTTGCTTCTGCTTACAGCAGTATGCAGCACTTTAGCACAAAATCAAAAACTTACTTTGAATCTTGAACAAGCAATTAAAATCGCATTAGAAAACAATCACGATCTTAAACAAGTTAAGCTGGATAAAATAAAAGCCGCAGAACAAGTCCGGCAGACATTTGGCGAGTCTGTGTTGCCATCGATTGAAGGTACTGCTTCTTATTCAAGAGCACTTAAACGTCCCGAGTTCTTTCTTGAAACTCCGTTTTTCAGCGGATCGTTTCCAGCCGGGACAAAAAATAATCTTACCGCCGGAGTTCAGCTTGATCAGCCGTTAGCAACCGGCGCTATGTTCCTGGCAACAAGAATCTCAGATGCTTATAATGAATTAGCCTCTTTAGCTCAACAGTATTCTGAATCTGAGTTAGTGATGAAGGTTAAGGATAGTTACTACACCTACTTGTTAGCAAAAGAATACATCAAACTGGCGGAACTACAGCTGCAGAGGGCGGAAGAAAATCTCAAGAATACTAAATCAATGTATTCTGTTGGAAGAGTCTCCGAGTATGATCAGATACGAGCCAATGTTCAGTATCAAAATAGTGTTCCGGTTTTAGCGGAAGCGAAAAATCAACTTGAGCTTGCTGCGAACAATCTTAAAATTATTTTGGGGATAGAGTTAAGTAGTGAAATAAATGTCTCGGGCTCATTAAACTATATTTCGAAAGATTTTAAAGTTGATGATTCCGGCATTCAAAGGTTAAACAGCAACAATTCTTTATTGAAGCAATCGGAAATGCAAACCAAGTTGCAAGACCTTTCCAGTTCATATCAATACTCCCAGCATTATCCGGAATTACGTGCGTTCGGAAACTGGCAAATGCAGTCTCAAGAAAATGATGACCGCTCAATTTCGAATTGGCGTTTTATTAATTCGGTTTCAATCGGCTTGAACTTGCGGGTACCGATCTTTAAAGGTTTTTCGATTGATTCTAAGTATCAGCAAGCGAAAATAGATTATGACAAATCTGTTGAATCTCTCGCTAAGACTAAAAAGGAATTACACAGAGATTACGAGAACACGGTTTTGTCAATAAAGAAAGCAGTAGCTCAAATTACATCTTATCAAAGTGCGGTTGATGAGACGGAGAAAGGTTACCAAATTGCTCAGAAGCGTTATTCTTCCGGGCTTTCATCGCAAATAGAAATAACCGACGCGCTGGTTTCTGTTTCGCAAGCAAAGTATAATTATATAAATTCTGTTTACGTTTATAATATCTTGCAAGCAAGATTAGATTTACTGCTGGGCAAATCTATAGATGAAATTCTAAACAAATAAAATAGTTTGGTAAACTTGAACGCAATTCAAATTAAAAATTTAGAATTCAGCTATTCTCATCACAAAAGCGATGATGGTTTCAATTTGCTTATAAATGAATTCACTGTTACGGAAGGTGAGTTCATAAGCATTCTCGGCGCAAACGGTTGCGGTAAATCAACATTACTTAGATTGGTTGCAAATCTGCTTAATCCGGATTCCGGAATTATTGAAGTTTTCGGGAATGTTTCGAGCAAAAAATCGCAGAGCAATTTCTCGAAGCTAATATCTTATGTGCCGCAAATGAACTACTCGGTTTTTCCTTTTTCTGTTTACGAAATTGTTATGATGGGACGAACTCCTTATCTCAACTTACTTGGTTTTGATAAAGATGATGATAGAAGAATTGTGAATGAAGCTTTAGCAAAGCTGGAAATTGAACACTTAGCTAAGAAAGGTATAAATGAAATTTCCGGCGGGGAAGCACAGCGTGTTTTCATTGCTAGGGCTTTAGCGCAAGATGCAAAAATCATTTTGCTTGATGAGCCGAATTCGCATTTGGATATTGAACATCAAATATCAATTTTTGAATTGCTTAAAAGCATTAACAAAGAGAAAGGGAAAACTATTTTAACAGTCTCGCATGACCTTAACTTGGTTGGCATTTATTCTAACCGCACGGTTATAATGGAGAATGGCAAAATTGCTTTTGATGGCGAAAAGAAAGAAATCCTAACCAAAGAAAATATTAAAAACAGTTTTCATGTTGAGGCAGATGTAATAGCCGGAAAAGGTAGTGCTATAAACGTTTTAATTAATCCGGTATCATAAATGATGAAGAAAGGACGCCTCGCAAATAACAGCAAAACCGGAATCATCATAGCCGGAATGTTGTCGCTGCTCTATCTAATTTTCTTGATATACCTCAAATATGATCTCAATGATATTCCTCTTAAAGAAATCCGGTTTGATTATATCGGAAATCTGATGAACGGATTTTTAGCAATCGTTCTCATTATTGCCTTAGTGGTTATAAGTTTCTTAAAGCGAACGCTGGATGCAAGGAAATTAATTTTCGTAAATATTTTATTAACTCTTTCGCTGACCTTACTGTTAGCTGTTTGGATGCTGGCTAAACTAAATTTCTTGCACACTGATAAAATGATTTTCAATTTCCCGCTAAAGAAAGTTTATATGGGGGCAGCGTATGTACTAAGTCTTTTTACCCAGCTGTTCTCCTTAAACTATTTATGGGGCTGGATAATTGGCACTGATTCTCTATTGGAATTGAGAACAGCTATTAGAACAATAGTTGGAATAGCTGTGCTGATGGCTTTCAGTTTAATTTTTGTTTGGAATGTTAAGGCGTTTTCTCAATCACGCATAGAAAACCAAACATTTACTTATGGATGTATCCCCGGAGCTGCTGTTTACAGTAGGGGAAATCCAAGCCCCATTTTTGAAAAAAGAATCCGCAAAGCTTTGGAGCTTTATCAAAAGGGAAGTATCAAAAAAGTAATACTAACTGGCGGAAGAGCTCCGGGTGAAATGACTGAAGCCGAAGCCGCTAAAAAGTATTTGGTAAATCTGGGTGTTTCTAAAAAGAATATTGTAATTGAGAATCGTTCATCAACCACAACCGAGCAGATCCATTATCTGAGAAAGAATTTTAGCGGTGCAGCTGCTCATGATTCTGTTTTAATCATTTCTGATGGGTTCCACCTCTCCAGAATTACTCAAATTGCCAAGTTTTATCGTGTGAATTCCTTAGGTGTGTCGTCAGACTATTCTCTGTCGTTTGAAAAGACAATATTTTACCGGACAAGGGAGAGCATTGCTCTGCTCCTTTTTTGGTTTTTCGCAATCTGACAAAGAAAATTCAAGATTATTTGTTCCCCAAATCGGTTTTAGTTAATTTTCGACCCGGAATGAGAAAAAATGTTTTTTGAAATCATCCTAATACATTTGCAGTAAAATTTATTGGAATTATGAAGACAAATAGAAGAATACTGAGAGAAAAAGTACTTCAAGTTCTTTATGCTTATGAGCTTAATGGAGACGGATTAACAATACTAATGAATGGTATTTTAGCTGACGTTACAAACCAAGCCGATTTAGAATTTGCAAAACAACTCGTTAACAAAGTAGTAGCCAACAAAAAATCTCTTGAACAAGAAATTCACACTAAAGTAGCTAATTGGGAAATGGACAGAATTGCTCTCATTGATAAACTGTTACTCCAAATTGGTATTACTGAGTTAATGTATTTCCCGGAAATTCCACCAAAAGTTTCTATTAACGAAGTAATAGAAATTGCGAAAGACTATTCCACATCGAACAGCGGTAAGTTTATCAACGGAATTTTGGATGCAATTCTTTCCGAATTAAAAGAGAGCGGAAACCTTAACAAGTCCGGAAGAGGTCTGATTGGGGAATCTTTACCCAAAAAAAATAGCCAAGATTAAAGAGTCGGAAAAATTTAAAGTCTTTATTTGGACTCTCTTTGATTTTGCAAACACTTCTTACTCAATCGTTGTCGTTACATTTCTCTATGCAGTTTATTTCAAACAGACAATAGTTGGCGGCGAGCCCGTCGGAGATTTTTATTGGAGTATTGGCACCAGTATTTCAATGTTGATTACGGCATTCATTTCTCCAATTCTTGGCGCAATTGCAGACTATTCAGCCGGCAAAAAAAGATTCTTGTTAATATTTACACTGCTTTGCATCGCTTCAACTTCACTACTCTATTTTGTAGGGAAGGGGGACATTCTCCTTGGAATTCTCATTTTTGTTTTAGCAAACGTTGGCTTTGAAGCTGGTCTCGTTTTTTACGATTCGTTTCTACCGGAAATAACAGCACCAAAAAATTACGGTCGGGTTAGCGGTTACGGTTTTGCAATGGGTTATCTCGGTTCGCTCACAACTTTAGCTTTGGTTTATCCTTTCATTTCCCGGCAAATGATTAAAGAGTCTTTTCCAATAGCTGCTTTGGTATTCTTAGTATTTAGTTTGCCGCTTTTCTTTTTCCTAAAGGATACAAGAAAGAAAAAAATAGTTGATGAATCATTTTTTATGATTGGACTTTCCAGAGTATTTAACACAATCACTCATCTTAAGAATTATAGAAATCTTTCATTGTTCCTTCTTTCTTTTTTCTTTTATATAGAAGGAGTCAACACAGTAATTTTTTTTTCCGGCAACTACGCCACCACAACGCTGCATTTTTCTTTAGAGCAGTTAATAATTTTCTTCTTAATTGTTCAGTCAACTGCAATTGTAGGCTCATTGCTTTTTGGTTTTATAGCAGATTCACACGGGCAAAAGAAATCTCTGGTAGCTTCACTTTACGTTTGGGTATTTACAATTATCTTTGCCTATTTAACGAGTGACCATGACGGTTTTGTAACAAAATTCCTTTCCGGTTTGTTTAATTCATCCGTTTTTGAAATTGAAAAAAACAGCTTTTATGTGGTTGGACTATTAGCCGGAAGCGTAATGGGGGCTACACAATCTACAAGCAGAAGCTTGATGTCTAAGCTAACTCCGTTCGATAAGAAAACTGAATTTTTCGGTTTTTATTCATTCTTCGGAAAGAGCTCTGCTATCCTTGGTCCGTTAGTATTTGGCTTAGTAAGCTTTGTCACCGGTGCCCAAAGACTTGCGATTCTTACAATAGGTATTTTCTTTATAGCAGGAATAATTGTACTGAGCTTTGTGGAAGATGATTAAACTTTCACTTTCGACTTGTAAGATAGTTTCAATATAATTCCGATTAGAACAACGCTAACAACCAGCCATATCAGACTTACTGTTAACTGATCTATACCAATTAATCCAGCCATAATTTGTGCATCGCTGGCAAATTCTTGTGAAAGCATATCTTCTTTCACATCAATAAGAACATAAATTGCGCTTACAAGAGAGATAGCTTTTACAATAATCTTGACTAACCTTATTCTTACAAAGAAGCCAAAAACTACCAATAAACCAATAGTAAATAAGCCTATAAGAATGAACTCTAAGGTTGGAGTACTAATGAAAATTATGATCAAAAAGAGCAACGCTAACGATAAATAAATGTACCGGCGTGGTTTTTGCATCTCTGCTACGAGATAAATGAGTAGTCCAAAAAATAGACTACCTAGGTAGCCCGAGCTCGCAATTAAAATATCGTTACCGCTTTCAGCAGTAATTTTGCCTCCTAAATCAAAGCCTAATGAAATTTCCGATATTGTTCCGCCCGTAATTAGAATTGTTATAGCATGGGATGCTTCGTGAAGAAATACAACGAAAAGCTTAATTGGAAAAACTAAAACTGTGTTCCATAAGAAGAACGAGAGGAAGACTATTAGAAGTACCAAAATAAAATCTGTCGTACGAGAACTTTTTTGAGAGGGATTACTCATTAGATACAATTTTTTGTTCGAAAATAAATAAAAATCTTGAATTAGACTTTAGAGTAAACTAATTTTGTTCAGTCGCGGGCGTAACTCAGTGGTAGAGTGTTAGCTTCCCAAGCTGAAAGTCGCGGGTTCAAGTCCCGTCACCCGCTCAATTGGAAATTAATTTGCGGGTTCTCCCTAAGGGATTCCTTCGGAAAAGTCCCGTCGCCCGCTCAAAAAATATTGATAAAAGTTTTCGAAAAAGTTTTACAGTTCTTGTATCTTAGACACAAAAGTTCTATAATTGAGCCGCAAAATTTTGATATTATGTTCATGGGAGCTTAGCTCAGCTGGTTCAGAGCATCTGCCTTACAAGCAGAGGGTCATTGGTTCGAATCCATTAGCTCCCACAAAAAACCCTGTATTCAAATTAGAAACGGGGTTTTTATTTTTAAAGAACTAATGGAAATCCCTCTGATTCGTTTATGGCGTAAAAATCAGTTACTAACTTTGGTAATAACTTTTTGAAATAGCCTATCTCAATTCTTGGTAAGACAAAATAAAGGTCTTATCATGGAAAAATTTTATCTAACCAAAACAAACTACTCTCCTTATTGGCAGTTGATCTATTCCAGAAGTGGAAAAAGAACAACGAAGAGCACCGGAACAAAAAACAAATCTGAAGCTTTGCAGTTTTTAACAGAATTCAAGGAAAGAATTAATCAGAAAAAAGTGATTCCAAAAACTCTAGCGGAATTTGAGCGCGAATATGTGGCTTGGATTACTAACACTCATTCAGCAAGCTACATAGAACGAGCGGTAAAGCTTTCTTTTCTAATGCTGGGGAATTTTATTCAAAAAGAAAAAAACTGTGCTGCTAATGATTTTATGGTTTCTGATATCTCGGTGAAAATAGCTGACAGATTTATAGCAGATACCTTTTCCAGATCGGAACACTCAGCTAGATTGTATTTAAGAACGCTTAAAAGTGCCATAAATACAGCGATTAGGTGGGGAGTAGTAGAAATCAATGTCTTTTCAAAAATCAAAGCGCCAAAGCCCTTTAAAACGTTCCCGGCATATATCAAGGAAGTGGAGCTAGAAAAAATCTGTAATGCAACTGGTGAAGCTTTTCTAAGAGATTTATTCAGAATCGCTTTTCTTTCTGGAATGCGATTAGGTGAAATACTTTCCTTGAAGTGGGAAAGTATTAATCTTACCGAAAAAACTATAACCCTCAGCAATTCAGCAACATTTCAAACAAAGAATAAACGAGATCGGCTTATACCTATTAATCAAAGTCTATTAGAAATTTTATGGAGTATGCAAAAAAACAGTAAAGATGTGAAGGATTTACTTTTTTCCAAGGTTAAGGATGTGAAATTAAATGGCGATTATGTTTCTAAGAAATTCAAAAAAGCAGTTAGGGCTGTGGGTTTGTCTGATAGAATTCACTTCCACACATTGCGCCATAGCTTCGCTTCATTAATCCATCAAAAGGGAGCTTCCTTAACAGTTGTAAAAGATTTACTAGGGCATTCAGATATAAAAACAACTTTGATCTATTCTCATTTAGCAAAAGAAAACCTAGTTGATGCTGTTGAACTTATCGGGGCAATGAAAAAAACGGATACAAATTTTTCTATTCAAGCTGGTGAAATTTCTGTTATCCTAAATCTTAACTAGAAAAAGAATAAAAGCAGAAAGGGCTCTAAATATTCTAAGTTTTCTAAAAATGCTGCTTTTAAAGGCAGAAAGTTTTTTTATGAAGAAAAAACAAAAGAAATAATGACTTTCAAATTTAGAGTGAACGACTTTTAGTTAGACTCTAACATTCATAATTGGAGCATAAATGAGAAAGAAAAAATATGATTATGAACTTGCAGAAAGAGTAAGAACAATTGTTTGGAAATTTCGAGATGTTGAAGAATCATACCCGGAACTTGAAAAATCGAAGGGAAACAAAATTTCCTCTCCTTGGGATATGTATTCGTCTTTTAAGTTTTTATTCGATCATGAAGTAAAAGAAAAATTTACTGTTTTTTGGCTTGGCACTTCTAATAAAGTAATTGGATTTGAAGTTGTTGCGGAAGGAACGTTAAATAGTGCAATAGTCCATCCTAGAGAAGTTTTTAGAGGTGCAATTGTTGCAAGCTGTAATTCAATTATTGTTGCTCATAATCATCCAAGTGGTAATAATGAACCTTCCAGTGATGATATAGTTTTGACAAATAAACTCATTCAGTCCGGAAAGATAATCGGCATTAAAGTACTAGATCATATTATTTTTACAAATGATGGGTATTATAGTTTTGAAGAAAATAAAAAAATGTGAGGAAATATGAAGACACTATGGGAAAAATTACTTACTCCAGATATGGCAAAGGTCATCTATCGGGGTAACTTTACTAAAAGCCAAGCAGCGCTATATTTTGGCATCGGGGAGCTTAAACTTCAGAAGCGAATTGATAGCGGTGAACTAGCTGTAAACTTTCAAGATGGTAATGAAAGAATAAGCCGGATTGCTTGTGATAATTATCTTAGAAAAAACGAGTATATAGCAAAACGCAAGTAACAAAATAAACTATAAAATCAAGTTGCTTGTTTATCCGATTCGGTTATTTTAGAAATGAATCTCAAAATAATTTCCGAAACTGAGATTGAATAGCTCGCTTATCTTTTCCCGCAAGGGAAAGCAGATCGGAAACTGCTTTGAGAGGATAGCGAGCTTTTTATTTGGGTGTTGTATGGGAACTACAAATGAAAGCAGCGTAAAATTTCCGCATGAAATTTACGAACATGCAATTAGCGAGAGTCCATTTGCTATTATTCATAAACAGATATACGAGCTACTAGGTAAATATTTCAAAGTACAGTACGAAAGATATAATCAGATGTACAATGATTTGCTTCAATCAAATCTTGATTTCTGGTATTATTATTTAAAATATGTAAAACTAGTAAGTTCTATTTTTGACAAGGTGGAGAAAGATTTTGGTGATGTACTATTTGAGAAAATTGAGTTTGATAAAATGGATATCTTCATTAAGAGCAATATCACTGAAAGGATGTTCATTCTACTTGAACCAAATAAAAAATATTCGAATGACGTTTATAAAAAATACAAAAAGAAGGATTTGTTTATAGTTGTTGACTTGCGTAATGGAGAAGCAACGATAAAGGAAATGTTTGAGGACTTAAATCATATCTTGACAGATATCAAAATAGTATCTGCTGAAAAGAAATGGCTATCCAAAAAAGGTTCAAAAAGAAAGGAGATTGCTTACAAAGTAATACTTGAAAACCTTAAGAGACCAATATCTAGTATGGAAAGTATTCTTTCTGAAGTCCTTGATGGATATTATTCAAGAGATCAAGTCAATGTTGATGAACATGAGGCAATTACAAAATCAATTCATAGATTTGCAAAATCTATTGGTGTGAAAGAAACAATAAAAAAACTAAAAAATATCAAAAAGAAAAACCCTTCTTTCAGTCTTGACTAAATTTAAAGGGACAAATATTTGTCTCTGACAGAGACAAAAAACCTACCTCGCATTAACAAAACATTTCTCGGAAGTTTGCATCAGCGTATAGATCGTAAAAGTCTCACAAAAATGATATTAAATTCAAGAAAAGCCAGTTGGTCTATACGCTAAAGACTTTCTGGCTTTTTTTTATTTAAAAAATGAACCAATACTTAGAAACCCTCAGCGAGACACTAGAGAAAATTGATTTGCTTTTGGCTGCATTAGAAAAGCTACCTCTAGGAAATGAAAAGAAAGCAGAGCTAAAAACATCTCTAGAGAATGCTTGGAATGAAGTGTTCTTTGTTTATGACATAATCACTGAGCTAACTGAATTGTTTACAAGTGGATTTAATTGGAATTAACTAAACATATAAGGAGCAGCAAAATGGCAGAGCAAAAAACATATTCGATCAACGGACGCGAGTTCAAGTTAAAAGAATCGCTCACTCTTCAAGAGCAAGAAATAATCCAAAAACCCCTCAGAAATTTCCGCACTTTTGGTCTTTTAGTAGCGGGTAACTTCACTGCAAATGAAGCTTCAGTTTTCTTTTCTACAATCCTAAGTCCGGCTGATGGTAATGAAACTCCCAAGGAATTCTTTCTATCGCTTGATGAAAAATTAGGTGTAAAAATTCTATCAGATTTTTTTTTATCGAGAATAGAGAACTACTCGGAATTATTGAATCTCTGGGAGAAGTTAGAAGAAAGCTCGCAGAAGCTGAAGAAAAATTTTTTGAGTTAACTGAGCATGATCTGGAATTTGAAAATCCAGCAGTAAAATTAAGTGAAACGGAATATTTGATATATGCAATTACAGACGGCGATTTGAGCAAGTATAATCAGATTTATAATATGTCTTATGAAGTAGTCCTTAAGTTTTACTATTTCAAACTCATCAATAAACTAAATGAGATGCTATACACAATAGCGATTTTAGAAAAAAACAAGAGAGAGGTTTACAATGCCACGCATTGAAATAGAATTCGAGTTAAATGGTACGAAAGCAGTTCGAAGCCTAGACCTAACAGAAAAAGAGTTTAAGAGAATTATTGGAAACATGGATTCGTCTTTTAGTGGAATTGGGCAAACTGTAAATAAACTAGCTGGAGCTTTGGGTTTAGCATTTGGAATAAATGAAATTGTAGCATTCACAAAAGAATCTGTTATGGCTTCTGCTGAATTGGAAGTTTTAAGAAGCAATTTTCAAGGCACAACGGAAGATATCGAACTATTCCGAAAGGCTACGGCTGGAACTGTTACGGAAGCAAATTTACTTAAGCTATCAAATCAAGCTTCTGATCTTGGTTTATCAATGGAAGATCAAGCAAAGTTATTTTTACTAGCAGAGCAAGCGGGGGATAAATACGGTGTGAACCTTGAGGAAGCATTCCAGAAAGTTGTATTAGCAACTGAAGGTAACACGAAAGGGCTAAAGATGTTAGGCATTCAAAAAGCTGTATATGAGGATATTGTAAACAGTTTGGCGCTTACTCATGGAGATGAAATAAACAATCTTGATGCGGAAACTCAAAAGATGATTCGGATGGAAGCGATACTGCAAGCAACTGGAATAACAATGGCTGATGTGAATAATCAAACTCTGGATTCAAAAGATAGGTTTGAAAAATTTGGTATTGCAATAGAAGAATCAAAAGCGGGATTCGGGGATTTTATCAGAGAAGCCGGGAAAGGTTGGTTGGATATTACGACTGCATTCGCTCAAGGCGGACCAATATTCAGTGGTGTTTTTATGCAAGCAAACGTGGAAGCAGATATTCTTTTGAAAAATTTACAGAGAATAAAGGAAGCTTACTCGGAAGCTATAAAAGAAGCTGGAATGCAAGCGGAGAAAAATGTTGAAGGGAAATCGGCTTCACAATTGCAAGTTTTGATAAACAGTACAAATGCAAAAATAAAAGCTATGCAAAAGTATATCAGCGAAAATGGCATGGACGCAAATTCAAAAAACGATTTAGAACAACAGCAAAGAAAACTTCAAGTATATGAATCCACGCTTTCTCTAATGAGATTGAAAGAGCAAAAGAATGCTGAAAAAGAAGCGAAGGAACGTGAAATAGTTTTAAAAAATTATTATGACGCTGTAAAGTTTATTGATGAAGGATATTATGAATACAGAGTTTCGCTTATTGATAAAGAATTACAACGTTTGAAAAATAGTGGTTTAGAGAAACAACAAATTGAAAAATTTGAGATCGAGGAAAAGAAAAAGTTAAACGCTGATTTTTCCGGGTGGCTGGTTAAAGAATTTCCTTGGTTGTTTGATAAAAAAGGGAACCTAGTTAAAGGAATTACTCTTCCTATAAATTTTGTATATGGCGGTAATACTCTTAAAGAATTAAAGCCAATTAGTAAACCTACTTTTAATTTGGGGACGGACGCTGCAATCTTGGAAAACTGGATTAGGGAAAGTGCAGCAGCAGGACAGGCGATGGATGCTTTTGTTTCAAGTGCAATAGCGGGAATTGATGAACTAAAAATTACAATTGGCAATGATGCAACATTTATGTCGAGGGCATTTACAAATTTTGCTAATATAGCTTTGAGGGCAATAGAGCAAATAATAGCTAAGTGGGCTGTATTAAATTTATTTGCATTTCTAGGTGGTGTGCCGGGGGTTGGGTTATTTTCAATGCTTGGACTTGCTGAAGGTGGAATAATTAATGAACCGATAGCCGGTATTGGAGCGAGCGGGCAAAGATATTTGATAGGAGAAAAAGGGAGTGAATTGGTGTTACCGCTTTCTAAAATTGGGTTACTTAATAATATGGCGCAAAGTAGCACGCAACAAACAAATCATTCATTCAATATCAAAGTACAGGGGAATAGTGTTCTTGAAGGTAGAGACATTCACACAGCTTGGAAAATGGTTCAATACTTTGACGACAGATATAGATAAAATTAAAATGGACGCTACACATGAAAATATAAAAGCTATTTTATTTGAAATTCTCTCGGAATACCCACAGCGAGCTAGAATCGAAAAAACATTTATTGATGCTTACAGTGAATATTTGCGTTGGGGTGAATTTAGCTTATCAAAGAAAACACTAACTGGAATAAAAACAGCTTATAATCACTTTATTGCTTTTCGCGGGAATGTGGCGCTTCATGAAATTGATAAAAGATTTATAGATCAATTTGCAATTACACTAATGAAGAAAGCTCCAAAAGGTTCTAGAGTTTATTTCCGTTCTTACCGGGCAATGTTTCAAAAGTTTGTTGAATGGGGTTTTATTCCAAAGAATTCATTTTCTAGTTTAAAACTCCCAAAGCAGCAAAGGAATGAATTAAAATATTTTACCGAGAATGAATTTCTTTCTTTGGCTGAAAAAGAAACAAATCAAAACCTCCGCGATCTATTCATTTTATGCTTTTATCTTGGTTTACGTTTGGCTGAAATAATAAATCTTATCTGGGAAAACGTTCATCTAGAAAAGAAGTTTGTATTGATTGGTGATGAAAGCTTCATAACAAAAGCGCGTAAAATCAGAAGAGTTCCAATATGTGAAAAGGCTAGTAGGATATTAGAAAAACGAATCCCTAAAATCTACCATGCAAATAAAAGGAATTATGTTTTTACAAAATCGAATGGCTTCCCATTTTCCGGCGATTGGGTTTCAAAATCATTCAAGAAGCTAATACGCGATAGTGGTTTATCTGATGAATTCCATTTCCATTCTATAAGACATTCAACCGCTTCAAATTTGGCAAGGTTAGGCGTTCCAGTTCCGGTTATACAACAAATCTTAGGACACTCAAACGTGCAAACAACGATGTTATATACTCATACAAATATTAATGATTTGATAAATGCTGTAACTGTTTTTGATAATTGTACACAACAACAAATAAAAAATTATGGAGGTTAATAATGAATAAGAAACTTATCGAAAATGTAAATGAAGCTCCCCGCCGCAAGCAGCGGGGTATCAAATTAATGGAATAGTGTCAATTGTGTTTCTTTGTGTAA
>MHAZ01000010.1 GCA_001803165.1 Stygiobacter sp. RIFOXYC2_FULL_38_25
GAGCTGATATTTATTTATAAATACGATTATTTGTCAAAAAAATCAGCAATACTTAAAAATCTATTTCTCTAACTGAATTTTTCAGATGTTTCCTTTTAATACATTCCACGCAAGTTCATGCGTAAATTCAAACGCTTGAATTAATCCTTGTTTTTCAAGGAGACTAAGTTCTCTCAGATTAATTAAATCAACACCGCTTTGTAGTTGCCGGATAGCAGCTTGAAAATTCGAGAACCTTTGTATCCATCTAATATCTGACTTATCCTTTTCCATCGCCAAAACCCTTACAAATCAAATTTCTTGATCGGATGCAAGAATCAAAACTGCGCGATTCTTATGATCCTGACTCATTTACTAAATACTATATTCTAGCTACTAAATACTAGTTCTTCCCTACTATTTACTATTGCCTACAGCCTAACGGTCTACTGCCTATTACCTATTGTCTTGCACCTGCTTGCCGATTACCCTGTGCTGAGCTTACTGAAGCATCACGCCCATCTTATCAAGCCAAGCTCAAACGGACTAATCAGCATCGGATGATTAGGCAGAATGCGCAAAGTAAATCCAAACTGACCTGTATCCTTACAATCAATTTCGCCGCGGTATAAGTAATGGGCTGATTTACCTTTCTTCTGAGCATTCAGCATTTTTACAACAGACTTTGGTGTATCAGCACCGCCGTCAACTTTTCCGTAATAGATTTGTACTTCTACATCATCGGGAGTTAAATCACCAAGTTCAACTTCTGCAACAATGTGATAAGTGAGCCCAACTTTTAAGTCATCATTTTTATTTTCTTCGCAGATGCTTAAAAAGCGGACACGGTTCCAGTTTTCACTAAGCTTATGTTTCCACGCAGAGAACTCTTTTCCTTTGTGCCAGTTGTTCTTCATCAGTCCCATACGTTTTTCGTACGAGGCAAAATAGAACTTGCGCGAATATTCCTCTACCATTCTGTGTGTGTTGTAAACCGGTCCTAAATTTTTCATGGAAGCTTTCATTGTTGAGATCCAGCCGCGCGGAAGTTTTTCCTCTCCTCTATTATAGAATAGCGGAACAATATCTTTCTCAATCGCTTCATAAATCAAACGCGATTCTACTTCATCATGATATTCTAGGTTTTCATACTCTTCTCTATTGCCTATCTTCCAGCCAACATCCGGCGTGTATGCTTCATCCCACCAGCCGTCCATAACGCTAAAGTTTAAGCCGCCGTTTGCAATTATTTTCATTCCGGATGTGCCGCTTGCTTCAAGTGGTCTGCGCGGATTATTCAACCAAACATCGCATCCCTCAACCAAATAGCGTGCAACATTCATATCATAATTTTCTAAGAACACAATTTTCTTCCTGAGCATTGGATCTTTTGACAAAGCAACTATTTCTTGAATGAGCTTTTTACCCTCATCATCTTTTGGATGCGCTTTACCGGCAATAATAAATTGTACCGGATAATCGGGATTGCTAAGAATGCTCACTAATCTGTCTAAATCTCTGAAGATTAAAGTTGCGCGTTTATATGTTGCAAATCGTCTTGCAAAACCAATTGTTAGAGCCTGAACATCAAGTACTTCGCGCGCAAAAGCTAATTCTGATTTTGACCCGCCACGCTCCACGATTTGTTTTGTTAAGCGGCTGCGTGCAAAAGCAACTAGACGCTCTCTTCTTCTTTCATGCGTACGCCATAATTCTTCATCCGGAATTTCATCAATCGCTTTCCAAACTTCGGCATCGGAAGGATCGCGAACAAATTTCTCTCCTAAATATCTGTAGAGTAATTCATTCATATCATTGGATAAATGTGTTGGTGTATGAACACCATTGGTAATGTAGTCAATCGGTATCTCATCAAATGGAATATTTGGGAAACCAGCCATCCACATTTTCTTACTAACAAGGCCATGAAGTTTGCTCACACCGTTTACATATCCGGCCATATTCATGGCAAGATGAGCCATATTAAAATTGCTCGGAGCTTTCTCTTTAATAATTGTTCCTAGTCCGTAAAAGGTTTTATCATTAATCTGAAGTTCGTTGCGGTAATAGAATCCGAAATATTTTTCTATTAAGTCATTTGGAAAAATATCTATTCCGGCTGGTACCGGTGTGTGAGTAGTAAATACGTTCGAATAAAAATTCATATCCTTTGCTTCGCTGAAAGTAAGGTTATGATTCTTTATTAAGTTTCTAATTCTCTCAAGCGCTAGAAAAGCTGAGTGCCCTTCGTTCATGTGGCAGACTACCGGCTTGACGCCCATTGCGCTAAGCGCGCGGATTCCGCCGATACCTAAAATAATTTCCTGCTGGATTCTAGTTTCTACATTTCCGCCATAGAGTGAGCGGGTAATTTTTTTATCTTCTTCCGAGTTTTCAACAACGTTTGTATCTAGTAAGAATAATGGAAGCCTGCCAACTTGTATTTGCCAGATTTGTACTACAACAGTTCTTCCGGGGAATTCTAAACTGATTTTAACCGGCTGCTGTTCCTTATCAACTACAAGCGTCATCGGCTGATTATAAAAATCGGTTATCTCATAACGCTCCTGCTGCCAACCGTCATTGGTTAAATATTGCTGGAAGTAACCCTCTTTATAGCAAAGCCCGATTCCAACTAGAGGCAATCCTAAATCGCTCGCAGATTTAAGATGATCACCCGACAAAACTCCTAAGCCGCCGGAGTAAACTTGAAGACATTCGGTCAGTCCAAATTCTGCCGAGAAGTATGCGATGAAATTCTTTCCTTCTAAATCATAATTTCTCTGAAACCAGGTGCGCTCTTGCAAATAAATATTTAACTGATCCTTTACACGGTTCATATGCGAAACAAAACTATCATCATTTGCTACTTGGTTTAATCTATCCTGGCTCAACTTGCCCAACATTAATACTGGATTGTGATGTGTTTCTTCCCAGAGTTTTCTATCTAATCTTCTGAACAATTCAATAGCGTCATGATTCCAGGTCCAATAAAGATTATGCACAATTGTTCTTAACGGCTCTAATTTCTCCGGAAGAGAAGGTGTTACATTAAAACGACCAACATAATTAATCAAACGTGCCTCCGTTGTGGTTCTTTCTGAATTGAGTTTCAAGATAAAAAAAAATCCCAACTCTTAAAAATTTGTTATTTCTTGACATTCATAATTCTTATTGATTATGTATTATACAGATATAAATCTCCTAAGTTCAGTTATTCACTCTTCGATTTTTATATCTGACTTCTTATTTCTATCTGTTTCAGTCTCTTGATCTTGCTCATGCTCTTGATCCGCGCTATTTGCGTCCCGCGCTTTTTGGCGGGATTGATCTTAATCGTATTCTGCTTTTCCATTTCCCGCCTGCCCGCCGTTTTCTGGCGGATATTCTGTCTCTCCCCTGCTCTGAGCGAAGTCGAAGTGTCCGTTTCCGTCTCACCCATGCACTGAGCGAAGTCGAAGTGTTTGCCTATTGCCTCATTTGCCTTTTCCCTATACTGGAACAAAGCCAATTCATAGTGACTAAAACAACCTAAGACTGAATTTCTTATAGCGTTCATTATTTCTTAATTTTGCTTCATATAATTTGAAACAAGCAAAGCATAAACATGAAAATGAATTTATTTTTTAGATACTCTACACTCTACGCTCTTCTTGCCTCGCATTTCGCTAGGCAAGACGGGTGTTCCACACTGGCATGTCTTCTACTTACGCACAATGAGGAAGCGTTATGAGTTACATATACTCGGCACTCATTGGATATCTTCTTGGTTCTATTCCCACAGCGTACTTACTCTTAAAAAAATCACACGGAATAGATATTACCATAAATGGAAGCGGTAATGTTGGAGCCATGAACTCCTACGAAGTTTCTAACTCTAAAAGAATCGGCATGTATGTATTCTTGCTTGACGCGCTCAAAGGGTGGCTAAGCTCATTTATTGCTTTTTATTTTTTCGGCGGAACTTTTTTGATTGCTATGACAGCTCTTATTGCCTCGGTTTTTGCTCACTGTTATTCTCCATGGCTTAAGTTCAAAGGAGGTCGTGGACTCGCAACATCAGCCGGCGGCTCTTTCTTTATCTCTCTTCCCGTGCTTGTAATTTGGGGACTTAACTGGATTGCCATTTATCTTTTTAGCAAAAGCATACACCTCGGTAATTTCATGGCTACAATTTTTACCGCAATCGGAGCTTTCGCTTTTCCGCAATTATTGATTAAATACTCATTCATTAAGCCGGCGTCAATTAATGAGTTCAGCATAACTGTAACTATATTAATGTTCATCATCTTAACAAAACACATTGCCCCGATGAGGAATTTTCTGAAATCGAATAATAATTTAAAGGATAAATAAAACTAGACAGTTTCTTTTGTGTTCTCAAAATATCTACATCCTATGCGTTCATTGTGTGAAATTTTTTAATCTATGTTTTTTGCATGCTCTTAATCCTTTGCGGACTTTGCGCTTGCTTTGCGTACTCTGCGTTTAATTTTTAGAAAATATTATTTTTGACACTACTCTTAAATCGTACAATTATTTGAAGGATAAATCAGATGTCATTTAAGTCAATTTATTTTCCCACTAACTTACTGCTGAAAGACTTTTTCGCACTTAATCAGCGTAAATCCGTTCAACTTGCCCAACAACTTTGTTATGGATCTGCGCCTGCCCGCCGCCCTTCCGGCATCCTTTTGACGGATTTTTTGGCGTGGTTCTATTTTCTTTTCTTTTTTCTTTTCTCTGTAGTCTCTGCTCAAACTTCTTTACGCGATAAAGCCAATGATGATATTTATTCATCACGCCAGACGATAATTACAAAAACTGTTAAAGAAGTAAGCCCGGCAGTAGTTGGCATAAACGTAACCGAACTCCGTGAATACAGAGACGCACGTAGTTTCGATCCAATCTGGCGATTCTGGTTCGGCGATCAATTAGACCGTGTTTATCAACAACAAATTAAAGGATTAGGCAGCGGTGCAATTATTTCCGATGACGGATATATATTAACTAATGATCACGTTGCCGGTAACGCAGTAACTGCTACAGTTACTTTAACCGATGGAAGAAAATACGATGCTAAAATTGTTGGCAGCGATCCTACTTCCGATATTTGTCTGCTAAAAATTGAAGCTAAAAATCTGCCCTACATTAAGTTTGGAAATTCAGATGATCTTATGATTGGTGAATGGACAATCGCTTTCGGTAATCCATTTGGACTCTTCGACATCAATGATAAACCAACGGTAACAGTCGGTGTTATTTCAAATACTAATATGACCCTCTCGCCGAGTAGTAATCGCTACTACGTGAACATGCTTCAAACAGATGCAGCTATTAACCCAGGCAACAGCGGAGGTCCCCTTGTAAATGCTATTGGCGAGCTAATCGGGATGAATACTATTATTGCTCAATCTCAGGATGCCACAAAGTATGGACTTAATATCGGCAGTATTGGCGTTGGTTTTGCAATTCCGGTTAACAAAATAAAAAGAATTGTTGAAGAGCTGAAAAATAAAGGAAAAGTAAACCGCGATTTTTGGACCGGTCTAAACATAATTACTGTTGATGAAAACTTCGCCAAGACTTATAATCTTTTCACTAATCGGGGTGTTATTATTAACCAACTTACAAAAGACTCTCCGGCAGATAGAGCTGGTTTAAAAGTTGAAGATATTATTGTTAGTTTAGATGGGAATAAAATCAACAATTACGAAACTTTCCTAAGCTATATTTTTGAACATCGGACTGGCGATACTGTTGATGTTACATTTATTCGTGGCGAAAAAGAAATGACAAAAAAAATGAAACTGGAGAAAACTAAATGATTGAGCGTTACACTCGCCCCGAAATAGGAAATATCTGGACAGAACAATTCAAATTAGAATCTTGGCTTAAGGTTGAGATATTAGCTTGTGAAGCCCGCGCGCAAATGGGTGATATCCCACAGAGTGATCTTGATGAAATAAAATCCAAAGCTAAGTTTGATGCTAAACGTGTTCTAGAAATCGAAGAAACTACCAAGCATGATGTTATCGCTTTCCTAACTAACGTTGCCGAAAATGTTGGTCCGGCTTCTCGTCATATTCATTACGGAATGACATCATCGGATGTTCTTGATACAGCACTCGCTTACCAAATTAAGTGCGCCGGCGAAATTCTCCTTAAAGATATGAATGCGCTTAAAGATGCGTTAAAGAAACGCGCTCTTGAACATAAGCGGACAATCTGTGTTGGCCGCTCTCACGGCATTCATGCAGAGGCTTATTCCATGGGATTAAAGTTTGCTCTCTGGTATGAAGAAGCTAAGCGTAATTTAGAACGACTAGAACACGCCGTTAAATCAGTTTCATGCGGAAAGATTTCCGGTGCGGTTGGAACTTTTGAGCACCTCTCTCCAAAAGTTGAAGAATATGTTTGCGAAAAACTTGGATTAATTCCCGAACCGGTTGCAACTCAAGTAGTGCAGCGCGACCGTCATGCTCATTTTCTTTCAACCATTGCAATCATTGGTTCGTCACTCGAAAAAATTGCTATAGAGATTCGCCATCTTCAAAGAACAGAAGTTTTGGAAGCTGAAGAATTTTTCTCGAAAGGTCAAAAAGGTTCTTCTGCAATGCCGCACAAGCGTAATCCAATTGTTAGTGAACGTATCACTGGTATAGCTCGACTATTAAGAAGTAATTCTATTGCAGCTCTTGAAAACGTAGCTCTCTGGCATGAACGCGATATTTCTCATTCTTCGGTAGAGCGTGTAATCATTCCGGATAGCTGCATTGCGCTAGATTATATTTTATCACTCGCGACTAAACTTGTGGATAACTTAATCATCTACCCGGAGAACATGATTAATAATCTTAACCTTACCCGAGGTTTAATTTTCTCTCAAACAGTACTTCTTAGGTTAACTGAAAAAGGAATGACTCGAGAAGAGGCATATGCTTTCGTGCAGAAATCCGCTATGGAAGTTTGGGCTGATAAAAATAAAAATCTTAAAGATGAGCTCTTAGCTTCCGAAAGTGTCAGAAAGTTTTTATCAGAAAATGAAATTGATGAGCTCTTTAATTCTGAAAAGCTGCTCAAGAACTTAGATTACATTTTCGCCCGCTCAGTAGAGAAGTAATTTGAAAGTGTTGCTTCAATTTTTACTTATTTAAGTAGAGACGCTCCGTCGGAGCGTCTGCTTTTAATATCTTTTTTACACCTACCGCCCGAGTGAAACTTAAGCTTGCTCAAACAGATGGCTGGCTTTTCCAATCACAAATAACCAATCACAATCCACTTTTGTTTTTTGCTCTACTTTCTACACTCTTCGTTCTTCACTCTCAACGCCATTCTGTCATAGCCTTCATCAAGCCTCTACCTGGCTTCTACCAAGCCTATGACAAGCCTAAATGTTGAGAGCCACATGTGCGCCAATATGGCGGGCTTATCATTTTAATATCCCTTGACAAGCTTTTTCCTCATAGCTATATTAGCACTCACAAATAAAGAGTGCTAAACAACAAATCATTAATCGGAGGTACAAATGGCTAATTTCAAGATTCAACCTCTCCAGGATAGAGTAATTGTAAAACCTAAAGAGGCTGAAGAAACAACAAAAGGCGGAATTATTCTGCCGGATACAGCTAAAGAAAAACCAATTGAAGGTACAATAGTAGCTGTTGGCGAAGGTAAAGTCGCTGATAACGGAACTGTTACTAAACTAACTGTTAAAGCCGGCGATGTTGTTCTTTACGGAAAATATTCCGGTACAGAAATTAAAGTTGAAGGTGAAGATTATTTAATCATGCGCGAAAGCGACATTTACGGAATCGTAAAATAAGTTTGAAAAGGAGAAATTAAAATGGCATCAAAAATAATTGAATATAGCACCGATGCTCGCTCACAGCTGAAAAACGGTGTTGATAAATTAGCTAACGCAGTTAAAGTTACATTGGGACCAAAAGGCCGCAACGTAATCATTGACAAGAAATTCGGCGCTCCAACTGTTACAAAAGATGGTGTAACTGTTGCAAAAGAAATCGAACTTGAAAACCCGGTGGAAAATATGGGCGCTCAAATGGTTCGCGAAGTTGCATCTAAAACAAGCGATGTTGCCGGTGACGGTACAACCACTGCTACAGTTTTAGCTCAAGCAATCTACCGTGAAGGCTTAAAAAACGTTACTGCCGGTGCTAACCCAATGGATCTCAAAAGAGGTATTGATATAGCTGTTACAAAAGTTATTGCTACTTTGAAATCCATGAGCAAAGAAGTTGGTGGAAGAGAAGAAATCGCTCAAGTCGGTTCTATCTCCGCTAACAACGATAAAACTATCGGCAACTTGATTGCAGACGCAATGGAAAAAGTTGGTAAAGATGGCGTTATCACTGTTGAAGAAAGCAAATCTGCTGATACAAGTCTTGAAGTTGTAGAAGGTATGCAATTCGACCGCGGTTACATCTCACCTTACTTTGTTTCTAATTCAGAGACAATGGAAGCTAATCTTGAAGAACCATACATCTTAATTCATGATAAGAAAATCTCTGCTATGAAAGACCTTCTTCCAGTGCTCGAGAAAATCGCTCAGTCTGGTCGTCAATTAGTTATTATTGCTGAAGATCTTGAAGGTGAAGCATTAGCAACTTTAGTTGTTAACAAATTACGCGGAACACTCAAAGTTGCAGCTGTTAAAGCTCCAGGCTTTGGCGATAGAAGAAAAGCAATGTTGGAAGACATCGCTGTTCTTACTGGTGGTACTGTAATTTCTGAAGAAAGAGGTTTCAAACTCGAAAACGCAACATTGGATTATCTCGGTCGAGCTAAGAAAATCAACATTGATAAAGATAATACAACAATCGTTGAAGGTTACGGCACATCTGACGATATCAAAAAGAGAATCAACGAAATCAAAGCTCAGATCGAAAAGACTACATCAGATTACGATAGAGAAAAATTGCAAGAACGTTTAGCTAAATTAAGCGGCGGTGTTGCAGTATTAAAAATTGGCGCTGCTACAGAAATTGAAATGAAAGAGAAGAAAGCTCGTGTTGAAGATGCTCTTCATGCTACTCGCGCAGCAGTTGAAGAAGGTATTGTTGCCGGCGGCGGCGTTGCTCTCGTTCGCGCAATATCAAGCTTAGATAAATTGACCGGTGAAAACTTAGACCAGGCAACTGGTGTTAAGATTATTAAGAAAGCTCTTGAAGAACCATTGAAACAAATTGCCGCTAATGCTGGTCTTGAAGGTGCTGTAGTTCTTAATAAAGTTCTCGAAGGAAAAGATGATTTTGGATTTAACGCAGCTACTGAAAAGTATGAAAACTTAGTTAAATCCGGCGTTATTGATCCTACAAAAGTTACTAGAACTGCTCTTGAAAACGCAGCTTCCGTTTCTTCATTACTCTTAACAACCGAAGCAGTTGTTTATGAGAAAAAAGAAGAAGAAAAAGCAATGCCGCAAATGCCTCACGGCGGCGGTATGGACGGAATGTATTAAGAGGTAGTATTTAGTAATTAGTACAGGGTATTTAGATAGAACCCCGGTGAGAATTCATCGGGGTTCTTTTTTGATCTTATAGGCTGTTCAAAAAATATCAATATCCTTTGCGGACTCTGCGTAATCTTTGCGCTCTTTGCGTGATATTTTTATAGAAAGGTTTTAGAGGTTTGTTCTTGTTGTAAATGAAAACAGATCGCTGAGAGCTACTTCACTTCCTTCTTAAAATACTCCAAAGTGATTTTTAGTCCCTCTGCCCTATCAACTTTTGGCTGCCAGCCAAGAATGTTCTTAGCACGAGTTATATCTGGCTGACGAACCTTTGGATCATCAACAGGTAATTCCTGGTAAATTAATTTCGACTTTGAACCGGTTAGTTTAATTACTTCTTTGGCAAAATCTTCAATTGTAATTTCATTTGGGTTGCCGATATTAACCGGCATCGGCTCATTAGATAAAAGCAATTTGTAAATACCATCAATCAAATCGCTGACAAAACAGAAACTTCTCGTCTGCTTACCATCTCCAAAAATTGTTACATCTTCGCCCTTGAGAGCTTGAGAAATAAATGCCGGGAGAGCTCTGCCGTCATCTAGCCTCATGCGAGGACCGTAAGTATTGAAGATTCTAACGATGCGGGTTTCAAGTCCATGATAACGATGATAAGCCATAGTCATTGCTTCGGCAAAACGCTTGGCTTCATCATAAACTCCGCGCGGTCCAACAGGATTTACATTTCCCCAATAATCTTCTTGCTGCGGATGAATAAGCGGGTCACCGTAAACTTCGGAAGTTGATGCGATTAGAAATCTTGCATTCTTTTCTTTTGCAAGTCCTAACGATTTATGTGTTCCAAGTGAGCCAACCTTAAGGGTCTGGATTGGAAACTTGAGATAATCAATCGGGCTAGCCGGAGAGGCAAAGTGAAGAATATAATCCACATTGCCGGGAATATGTATGAAGTTTGTTACATCTAATTTAATAAACTGAAAATTCGGATTACCGAAAAGATGCTCTATGTTTTCAATTCTACCGGTTAAAAAATTATCTATGCATATAACAGAAATATCTTCAGCTAATAATCTATCGCACAAATGAGAACCTAAAAATCCGGCACCTCCGGTTACAACGGCAACTTTCTTCATTATACTTTCAGCTTGTTCTTCTTAGAAGAACCATCTTTCGGTCTTGAGTAATAGTAGTAATACTTGTAGTAAGAACCATAACCGCTTCTGTAAGTAAAGTTGTTCAGGATAATTCCAATAAACGAACCTTGCTCGTGATTTAGTAACTCAACAGCTTTTTCCATCAATTCCATTTCGGTATTGTTTGCAGAGACAACAAGCACAGTTGCATCAACAATGCTGGAAAGAATTTCCGAATCAGTTACTGCAATTACCGGCGGTGAATCTATCAAAATGTAATCATACATCGTTTTTAACTTTTCAATAAATGCTTCCATTTGAGTAGAACTCAAAATTTCCGATGGATTAGGTGGAATCGTCCCGGCAGTAATATAGTCTAGATTATTCAATTCGGTTTTTCTAACTACCTCTTCAAAAGTAGCTTGTCCAAAGAAATAATCTGTAAAGCCCGGGAATCTCTTTTGATTAAATACGGTATGCACGCGAGGTTTTCTTAAGTCAGCATCAAGAATTATTGTTTTGAAATTAGCTTGAGCAAAACTACCCGCAAGATTAACAGTTGTAGTTGTCTTACCTTCACCGGATGTTGGAGAAGTAACAAGAAGAACTTTAAGTGATTCTTTATCAAGTTTGGAGAATTTAATTCTAGTACGCAGAGCGCGGTAAGCTTCGCTTGCGCTTGCATCGGGTTTTCTTGCAACAACAAACTCAAAGTCTTTGATTCCGCTTTCGAGTCCTTCAATTTGAGGAATCCATGCAAGTATGTTAAGATTTTTATTCTGAATGTCTTCGGGAGTTTTAACAGTATTATCCAAGTAATTCCTAATGAATGCAAAACCAATACCCATACCAAAGCCAAGAATTAATCCAATTAACACAATTAGCAGACGGTTTGGTTTAGCAGGTTTAACCGGTACTAGACCTTCATCAATAATCAAAACGTTTCCGGGAACCGACTGTTCACTAATAATAGCCTCTTGATAGCGCTCTTCAACTTGTAGATAGAGTTTTTCATAAGCCATTTTCTCTCTTGTTAAGCGTGCTAAATCTGTGCTGCTTGTTGGGAGAGCACTTAACTTTCTATCGTAATCACCACCTATCTCGTTTAGTTTTCTGTAAGAAGCATTAAGCGATTGGTACTTTGTTTCTTCTTCTAAGACTTTTGCCGTCAAAGTTTTAATTTCTTCGGGAGTAGCAGCAAGCACCCCGGCTTTGAAGACAGACAATTGATTCTTTAATCTAGCATCAATTTCATTAATCTTTGTTTCAGCTTTTTTAACAAGTGGCGAATTTGGACCAGCATCTTTGATTGCTCTATCACGTTGCGATTTCTGTTCGGCTAATTCATCCTGCATTCTCTTTATATATGGCTCAGAAGCAAGGTTATCAATATAATTTTGAATTTCCGGATTTCTCCTCTTCAGCTCATCTTTATACTGATTTAACGATTTCTCGGTCATTGTTAGATCAATTCTTGTCGCATTCATCTTAGCTTGAATATCGCTGGATTGCTCAATCAACGCTTTAGCTTGTTCCGGCAATTCTACAATGCCTCTCTGCTCCTGGTAATTCTTTAATGTTTCTTCAACACTAATAAGTTCTGATTGCTTTTCATCTCTCTGAGAAGCCAAGAAATTCTTAACTCTTGTTAGTTGTTCACGGTTGTAAGAAAGGTTAATTCCCTTGTAAGCTTCTGCATAACAATTTACAATCATGGCAGATTCAGTGGGAGAAGGAGACTCTACCGAAATCTCAACAATGTCTAGTCCTCTTTTTTGATCAATCGAAACTTTACTAGGCAGCATTCCAACAATAGAAGCAATTGTCTTAAGCCGGAATTTCCCTTGTTTAAGTTCTGATGGATCTTCAAATATCATGTAGTATTTGTTCTTAGTGCTTGAAACATTGAAACTATCCAATAGCGCATTAGCAACTTTCGATCTCAGCTTATAACTTTTAAGAATTTCAATCTCGTTGGCAATAAATCTATCACTACCAAAATCTTGAAACTCCGGCAGCAAGGAACCGGAAAGAACCGAGCCTTGCGGTTTAGAAAGTTTTAGTACTGTAGTGGACTTATAAATATCCGGCGCATTAACAGCGTAGATTATAGCTACTAATAATCCGGTAAGCGCTATCAAAAAGATTGGTACAAAATTCAATTTGACTAAATTGATATAATCACGCAAAGTATGAGTGTCTTGTACGTGCGGTTGGACGGCTGCTTTATTCACTATAACTCCTACTACCCTTTAATAATGTTTAATGCTAAAATTGATAACGATATAAGCATACTGATAACCGACATCCAAATAGAGAAGTGATCTCTGAAATATAATTTCGGCTCACCGGGAACAACTAAAACATCGCCCGCATCAAGCTTCGGCACTTTTCTATATCTGTTCTGAAGCCTTGATTCATACATTACATCATTGAAACTAAATTTAATCATCTGCTGTGTAGAATCTTCATTCACTCGTACAATACGAATATCTTCCAAATCAGCGCCTTCCATAGGTCCGCCGGCAAAGGAAAGCAAATCACTAATATCAGTGTTGATTGGAATTTTGTACTTGCCCGGGTAACGAACCCAGCCCCAAACAGAAACCGTAATATTCACCGTTTCCGGGTCCGAAAGATCAAAAAAACCGCTTTGCTGAAAAGTCCTAACACCGGATGAACCAAGATCATAGCCTTTTGATTGAGCAAAACTTAGGTTTACTAAAAGGAACAAGAATAAGAATGAAATTCTTTTCATTAAATGACTCCATCCAAGAAGATTAATTTTTTTGCTTTATTATTAAACGTGAAGATAAATAACTGCCCACAATGCCCAACGAGATGCTTATCACAACTATTATAACATTAATAGCTAAATAATACTTGCCGAATTTAAGATTATTTAAAGAGGCAGTCAATAAAACTACAGTTAAATTGAAAAATGTTAAACAAATAACCGATGAGATTATCCCTATCAGCAAACCATTGAGAATTACCGGAATTCTAATGCTTCCAATTTTTCCACCAACCAATCTCATAGTTCTAAAGAGATTTGAATTCTGCTTGATAAGAAGTTTATTGTTGCTGTAAACTAAGTAGATTGAAAGCAGCACAAGCAAAACCGATAATGGATAAAAGAAATACTGAATCATTCGAAGTGTTTTAAGCAATTTAAGTGTTGTCTCGTAATCGTAAATTACATCTTCAACACCGGCAATTTGTTTTATGCGGTTTGAAAGTTGCTCAATCCCACCCTCGCTGATTTGGCTGCTGTTCAGTGAAACTATGTATGAGCTCGGAAGCGGATTATCATCCAAAACATTTCGGAAATTCTCGCCGGTCTCTTTAATGAAAGTCTTTCCGGCTTCTTCACTTGATACATAAACAGCCGATTTAATCGGGTTAATTTTTTCTAATTCTATTTTGATTGAATCAATTTTTATGGTGGAGATATCCGGCTTCAAGAATACATTTAGCTTGATTCCGGATTTTATTGTTTTATCAAGCTCCTGAACTCCAACTACAATTGATAACGATGCTATTGTTACAAAGACCGCAAGCGATGTAACAAAAATCAGCACAACAGAATTGTAGCCGCTTTTTCGGAATAATCTAAATGCTTCTGATAAATAAAATGAAATCATATTTTTTAGTTAAAAGTTCGATTCATCAATCCAGCGAATTATCTTCCATTTTCCACTTTCATTCTTGCCAAGTGTTAAGTTCACTTTCCCGTCAATAAAGATAATGTCTGTTGGATTAAAAGTAATGGTTAAATTAAAACTCCTAACAATTCTTGTCGAGTCCGCAGTCATCGAAACAATATTGTTCCAAGTAAGATCAAGCCGCTGGGTGTTTTGGAACAGACCATTGGAAACTCTCATCTCTTCATCGCGTCCCCAGTTAACATCAACTCCCAAATCATAATCGCGGTAGCTAAATGTAAAATCTTTGTTGAGTAACTGGCTGTAAATAAGAGTATCCTTAAAAGTGTAAGCATACTGAAAATTTTGAAAGACTCCTTGAACTGAAGTCTGATCGCTAATCAGTCCGCCGGCAGAACCTAACTTTTCATCTAAAGCCGGTGCAAAGGGATTGCAACTATAAAACAACATTGCCGTGCCAGTTATGATCAAAAATATTTTAATAGAGCCTCCCTTTCAAATCGCTCCAGGATTTTTGATCACCCTTACGGATATCTTCCCAACTGCCAATCACCCATTGATTCCTCTTATCAAGATAAATCTTAAACTGAACAGTTCCTTTATAATCGCCGGTTATATTTTGATCTTTTGTGTTAACTGTTAAAGAATAATCAGCTTGATAAATTGCACTATCTCCAAGCGGAGTATTCACTTGGTTAGATAAACTAAGAGTTATTGAATTACCATTAAGTGAAATTGTTTTGAGATTGTTAAAGTATTGCCTTTCCGATTCGATTCCCCAGTTTGTTAAAACCGGATACTGAACGAAAGCTGCTGCCGAAGCAGTGAAAGTGTATTTCTTGGAACTGAAAGCCGGATCGGCAAAACAGACCATATAATTATCAATAACTTTTTCTTCGATGGATGATTTGAAATTGCCAAACAAAATATCCGGAGTTGAAGCCGGGACTTGCGTGATAGAAGATGTCGTCGGCAATTCCGGTTCACGTGTTGAGAACAAATCGCACGAAGAAAGTCCAACAAGCAATATTAGAATTAGGAAGTATTTCATTTTTGAAACACAGCAATTAATCTGTTAGAAATATTTTCATCGAAAATTGTTCCGGTATAATCTCCGAAAAGGCTAACTACTCTAAAGCCAATGCTTTTAGCTTCTTTCAAGATCTCATCTCGGCTATAGAGTCTAACCGATTCATGAAATTTAATTTCTTGATCTCCGGAAAAAACATTTATTTCTTTTACTACTCTATTGCTTTGAATCTCTCTTCGTTCAACTATTTTCCCGTTATTAATCATTTTTTCGCTTTGCGGGACTAAGTTTTCTCGCAACGTTTTCTCGTTCAGATAATCCAAAACGTAATAGCCGCCAAGTTCAAGTAGCGAATAAGCTTGTTGTATAAAGGAAAAATTTTCCTTGTCAGTTTCAAAATAACCAAAGCTGGTAAAGAGATTTACAATCAACTCAAATTTACTTTTGAGGGGAACATTTCTAATATCACTGCAAAAGAAATTTGCCGGAAGAGTTTTGTCTTTTGCAGAATTCACCGCAACATTTAGCAAAGTCTTGCTCAAATCGAAACCAGCTACATCAAAACCGAGAAAGCTGAAATAATTTGAGTGTCTGCCGGCGCCGCAAGCAGCATCAAGAATTTTTGCGCCATCTTTAATCTGTGTTGAAGATAGGATTAACCGGCAAAGCTGTACAGCTTCTTCATCATTACGATGACTGTAAACAGAAAGATAAAGCTCCGAGCTAAACCAATCTTTATACCATTCTTTCATCACAGTTGAATTCTTCCGATGAATGCCCTGCCGATTGTTGCCGAGTCGGCAAATTCAATATCGCCGCCAATTGGCAAGCCGCGCGCAATTCTTGAAATCCTAACACTTTTTTCTTTCAGCATTCTGCTTAAGTAAAGTGAAGTAGCGTCACCCTCAGCATTTGGATTAAGCGCTAATATTATTTCTTTTATTTCTTGATTTGAAATTCTATGAAGTAGTTCTTTTATTTTTAGTGAGTCTGCTGTTACGCCGGAAAGTGGATTGAGCACGCCGCCGAGCACATGATAAAGTCCATTGTACTCATTTGTTTTTTCGATTGAGATTACATCGCTCGCGTCTTCAACGATACACAGAACTGTTCTATCCCGTTTGGCACTTTTACAAATGTCACAAGTCTCATCAACAGAAATATTATAGCATTCCTGGCAAAAACGAATCTTCTCTTTCAAGTCTCTAAGCGATGCAATCAGAGACTCAACAGTTTCTCTATCATTTTTAAGTAAGTGAATAGCTAATCTCTGAGCAGTTTTCTTGCCTATCGAAGGTAGTTTGCTCAGTTCATCAATTGCTTTTTGTAGTGGCTCTGCTATCAGCACAATTAAAATCCCGGAATATTCATACCTGGAGGAAGCATTCCCTTAGTTAAGCTAGACATTTCATCTTCAGCCATTTTACCAGCTTTTTGAAGAGCTTTATTCACGGCGGCAACAACTAAATCTTCCAGCATTTCTTTATCGCTATCTTTCATTACGCTTTCATCTATTGAAAGAGAAACAAGTTCTTTTTTTCCATTCACGGTAGCTTTTACCATACCGCCGCCGCTTTCTTCTGTAACTATTTTATTTTCGAGCTCGGCTTGCACTTTTGCCATATCGGCTTGCATTTTCTGAACTTGTTTCATCATACTGCCCATATCCAGCTTCATTGTTCCTCCGGAAACTTTTTGGTTTGATTTATTGGATTGAAATTGATTTGGTTTCTTTCATTCTGAACGAAAATTAGCAAAAAAAAGAATGACAAGAAATTAAAGGCAGAAAATATTACATTTGTGCCGTCTTTCAACAAATTCATTCTCAATAAATGGTAACAAAATACGGCTTAAATACATTTCTAGTCTGCTCGACTTTTGCTGCAATTCTCGTTCTCATCGGTTTATATGTTAACAATGGTTGGATCAAATATCCTCTCATCGTTTTAGGCGTAGGATTCTTCCTTTTTACCCTAAATTTTTTCCGCGATCCCGACAGAACTCCTCCAAGCCGTGATGATGTGATCGTATCCCCGGCAGATGGAACAGTCATTATCATTAAGGACATTTTTGAAGAGGAATTTGTAAAGGATACAACAACCCAGCTTTCTATTTTTATGTCGCCTCTTAATGTTCACGTGAATAGAATTCCGATTAGCGGGACTATTGGGATGAGGAAATATATTGAAGGCGATTATCTTGTAGCTTCATACGAAAAAGCAGATAAACGAAACGAACGAACTGAAATTGGAATTGACTGCAAACATGGTAAGATGATGTTTACACAAGTTGCCGGATTTGTAGCGCGCAGAATTGTTTGTCCGCTCAAAGAAGGTGAATCCGTTAAAATGGGCAACCGTTTCGGAATGATTAAGTTTGGCAGCCGCTCCGATGTTTTTGCGCCTAAGAAATGGAAGCTGAAAGTTAAAGTTGGTGATCAAGTTACTGCCGGTGAAACAATACTTTTCGAGTTAGATAAATGAAACAAAGTTTTTCAAAAGCGTTCATAGCAAACACGGTTACTTCGTTAAACGTATTTTGCGGATTTCTTTCACTGTTATATGCATCCCAGCATGATTTCCAGATGGCTGCTGTGTTCATAATAGTTGCGGCAATCTTCGATGCATTCGACGGGATTGTAGCGCGTCTTCTCGGTACATCATCGCGCTTCGGCGTAGAACTCGATTCCCTTTCGGATGTAGTTAGCTTTGGCGCCGCACCGGCTTTCTTAATTTACAAAGCTTACGCATTCCAACTTGGCGTTGCCGGAATTGTTCTTAGCTCGCTTCTCTTAATTTTCGGCGCGTTAAGATTAGCGCGCTTCAATCTATCCGTAGAAGACTTAAATACAAAGTCGGATTTCTCCGGGCTCCCGATTCCGGTATCTGCAATCACTGTAGCACTTTTAGTTTTTTCATTTCACAAAGATGGCTCGTTGGTATTCCCATATAATTATATTGCTGCGCCATTGGTAATAGGTTTGGCAATTCTAATGGTCAGCAAAATTAGATATAACGCGTTACCAAAAATGAAAGACAAAAACTTCAAGCAGAAAATTTTATTTATCGTAACTCTGCTTGTTGCGTTAGTTTTAACTTTCCTTACGGATGGAGTTATAGTATTCTTTATTTTCCTCGGCATGGTTCTGTTTGGAGTATTGCGCGCGTTGTACTATTTGATTGCCGGTTCCAAAGATGAAATTGAAAACGAAATAAAAGTCTCGGAGAATTAAATTGTTTAAAGCAACTGTTATAGTTAAAAGAAGACCAACAATTGTTGACCCTCAAGGGAAGGCTGTTGAACAAGGAGCTAAACTTCTTGGCTTCAATAACGTCCGCAAAACAAGAATTGGCAAATACATCGAATTTTTTGTTGATACAACAGACAAGTCTCTTGCTGAAAAGGAAGTTAAAGAATATAGCGAGAAGCTTCTTTCTAATCCTATTATGGAAGATTTTGAATTTATGCTGGAAGAGGTTAGATGAAACCGAAATTCGGCGTTGTAGTTTTTCCCGGCTCCAATTGCGATCACGATGCATATTATGCTGTTAAGAAAGTTTTAGGATACGAAGCAGAGTTTCTTTGGCATAAAGAAAAAGACTTAAAAGGAAGCGATGTAATTATTCTTCCCGGCGGATTTTCTTACGGTGATTATTTAAGAACCGGCTCAATAGCCCGCTTCTCTCCTATTATGGATTCTGTTTATTCATTCGCCGAAAATGGCGGTGTAGTAATTGGAATCTGTAACGGCTTCCAAATACTCTTAGAAATTGGCTTACTTCCCGGTGTAATGATTCAGAATGAATCGCTGAAGTTTGTATGTAAAGATTTATATTTAGCAGTTCAAACATCAGATTCAATTTTCACAAAGGATATTGGGCAGAGTGTTATTAAAATTCCGATTAAACATGGAGAAGGCAATTATTATACTGATGAAGAAACGCTGAAAAGTCTTGAAGAAAACAACCAGATACTTTTTAAGTATTGTACAATAGATGGTAAGATTGAGCCGGAAGCAAATCCTAACGGAGCTTTGTTAAACATTGCCGGTATTATGAATAAAAGAAAAAATGTAATGGGAATGATGCCGCATCCGGAAAACGCTTGCGACCCAATACTATCAAAAACAGACGGCGCGCTGATTTTCAAATCTGTAGCAATGAATTTGTAAGTTCTATTTCTAATGTTGTTGTTGGACTAAAGTCCAGTTTAGTTTTTGCTCTAATAGAGCACAATACATGGGCTTTAGCCCAAAAATAGTTAGGCGATTATAAAAAAATAAATAGAGGTAACTATGTTCGGTAACTTAGGAGCCATGGAAATAATTCTCATCGTTCTTGTAATTTTAATTCTCTTCGGCGCAAAAAAGATTCCCGAGCTTGCACAAGGTGTTGGCAAAGGTATGAGAGAATTCAAAAAAGCATTAAACGACGTTCAAGAGGAAGTTAAGAACGCCGATAAAATTGATGACAAGAAGTAAAACTTTCCGGATTAATTTTGCTCACGTATAAAAACCATTCAGAAAAAATTAGTTTGATCAAAGAGGGTAAACTTTCTCTCTCGGAGAACATTACCTTCTTTCTCTCACGCATTGAAGAGAACAAACATCTCAACGCATTCAATTTTGTTTTTGAAGAGTGTGTTGAAAATGCAAAAAGCATAGAAGAGAAAATTAAAGCCGGTACTGCGGGCAAACTTGCCGGAATGGTAATAGCCATTAAAGATGTACTTGCGCTTGAAAACAAACCTCTTACGTGCTCTTCAAACATTCTTCGCGATTTCAAATCTGTTTACACTGCTACCGCTGTTCAAAAATTGATTGACGAAGACGCAATCATAATCGGTAAAGCTAACTGCGATGAATTTGCGATGGGTTCTTCAAACGAGAATTCAGCTTTTGGTAAGGTTTTGAATCCAATAGATAATTCAAGAGTTCCGGGCGGATCAAGCGGTGGCTCTGCAGTCGCTGTAGCAGCTAATCTTTGCGACGTAGCGCTTGGAACCGATACCGGCGGGTCAATTCGTCAGCCGGCATCTTTCTGCGGCATAATAGGACTCAAACCAACCTACGGAAGAGTTTCCCGCTTCGGCTTAACTGCTTTCGCTTCCTCGTTTGATTCAATTGGACCATTCGCAAATTCTGTTGATGACGTAGCTTTGGTTTTAGAAGTTATTGCCGGCGAAGACAAAAAAGATTCAACTTGCGAAAAAGTTAATGTGCCGGAATATTCAAAATCATTTAATGAAGAGAAAAAATTTAGAATCGGAATTCCAAAAGAATACTTTGCCGAAGGATTAAACTCAGAAGTACGCAAGGCAATTGAAGAGAAAATAGAACTGCTAAAACAGCAAGGACATACTTTTACTGAGATTTCTCTTCCCCATACCGAATATTCGATTGCGACATATTACATCTTAACTACTGCGGAAGCTTCATCAAACCTCGCCCGTTACGATGGAGCTCACTATGGTTTCCGTTCAACTAAGCCGGCAAATCTTGAAGAACTATATTCTTCTTCGCGAACACAGGGTTTTGGCAGCGAAGTTAAACGGAGAATAATGCTTGGCACTTATGTTCTTTCTGCCGGTTATTATGATGCTTACTACCGCAAAGCTCAGAAAGTCCGCCGCTTGCTGAAAAATGATTTCGACGCAGCCTTCAAACAAGTTGATTTAATTCTAACTCCTACTGCACCAAGTGTTGCCTTCAAGATAGGCGAAAAGACCAACGATCCGTTGGCGATGTACTTGGAAGATATTTACACAACTTCGGCAAATCTTGTTGGCGTTCCCGGAATAAGTTTGCCGGTTGGTTTCAACAGCGAAGGGATGCCAATCGGAATGCAGTTGATGGCAGATCAATTCCAGGAAGAAAAACTCCTCCAATTCTCTAAACAGATTTCTTAGCAGAGAAAATGTTCAATAGCCGGAAGCAAAAAAGAATTCTCGTTGTGCGCACAGACAGAGTTGGAGATGTTTGCTATATAACTCCGGCACTACGTGAGCTGCGCAGAACTTTCCCCGATTCATACATCGCAACATTAACAAACCCCAACACAAGTAATCTTATTAAGAATAATCCAAATGTTGATGCAATTATTATAGATAATTTAGCTAAAGATAAATTTTGGAAAGTTGTCAAAGAATTAAGGAAACACAGATTCACACACGCGTTGCTGATGCAGCCTACTGAGAGAGCCGCTTATCAGCTTTTTTTTGCCGGAATTCCATACAGAGTTGGAATCGGGAGAAAGTTTTACGAAGTGATAACATTCATGCATAGCGTTTCAAGAAATAAATTCATCCCGCTTCGCCATGAAGCCGATTACTGTATGGACATGGCAAGAAAAATTGGAGTGACGACTAATAATATCAAATTGGAAATTTTTCTCTCTGATGAAGAAAGAAAAGAAGCTAAGGACTTTTTTGCGAAACGGGACGTTTCCGAAAGCGATCTGAAAGTTTTTTTTCATTTTGGTTCGCTTGGCTCTGCGCCGCACTGGAATGAGGAAAAGTACTTCTCCCTTGTCCAGAAATTTTGTTCTACATTCTCAGATAAACCATACAAAATAATTCTCACTGCCAAAGAAATGTCGCCGGAGTTTCGGCTAAAAATTGCACAGCTGTATAATACGCGCATTCATGATATCTCAAATGAGCTTTATGATCTTCGTGATTTGATTAAATACACTTCGCAAGCTGATTTGTTTTTTGCGCCTTCAACCGGACCACTGCATATTGCAGATGCTCTGAACATCAAATGCGTGGGATTGTACTGTCACAGATATGCAAGCCGCCCTCAAATACATGGCATATTAAACGACCGTTCTATCCATCTTGAAGTCTCTGAAGAATATTGCAACAAGAATTGCAGTGCTGACAAGGAGAAATGCGCTATTCAAACCGGTTTAAGTGAAGAAGACGTTCTCGAAGCGTTTCAAAAACTACTTTTAATTAAGTGAGATGATAATGGATTTTAACGAGTTAAAAATTCCAAAGTGTAAAAAGTTTAACGGTTACAAGCCTTGCGTATCATATAAAAACTGTTTGGAAGAAGGCTGCCAAGCAGATTGCGAAGAGAATCAAATTGGGACGAAGATATTGATGATTTCACTTGACGCCCTTGGAACTGTTTTGATGAACACTGCTATACTCCCTTCAATAAAAAGGAAGTTTCCGGTTAGCACAATTTATTGGATTACGATGCCAGCTGCTGAGAAAATACTTTTTAACAATCCGCTTATTGATAAAGTGCTTACATGGACGGATGAAAACAGAATGGTACTCCGGCAAATTAAATTTGACTACGCGTACAATACAGACAAATCAAATTACGCTTGCGCGTTTCTCAATGAAGTAACTGCCGAAAACAAATTAGGCTTTGTACTAAATGATGATGGGAAGATTGTTCCGGCTAACAAATCGGCAATGTATAGCTACATTCTCGGTGTTGATGATAATTTGAAATTCCGAATCAACCAAAGAAGTGGTCTCGATATTGTTCATGAAGTTCTTGAGCTCGATTACAAGAAAGACGAATACATTTTTGAATTTACAGAAGAAGAAAAACAGTTCATAGAGAACTTCAAGCAAGAGATTAATTACGATTCTAAAAAGTATTACGTAGGCTTCAACACCGGCTGTTCAAATTTATTCCCAAATAAAAAAATGACAGTTGAACAGCATGTTCACTTGATTAAAGAATTTGCTAAAGATGATAATCTGAAAATAGTTTTGTTTGGCGGACGCGAAGACACTGAACGTAACCAGCAAATTATGGATTTGTTGCCCGCAGATGTGCAAGCTAAGGTTTTGAACACACCTTCAACACTCGGTTTGCGCCGAGGCGCTTGCTTTATGAGCATTGCAGATTTAGTAATCACCGGAGATTCCTTTGGGATGCACATGGCTATCGGCTTGAAAAAATATGTTATTGCTTGGTTTGGTCTTTCTTGTGTTGCCGAAATAGAAATTTACGGACGCGGCGAAAAAGTATATCAGAAAGATTTGGAATGCTCGCCTTGCTGGGAAAAAACATGCCCATATAATCTCGAATGCATTTCGATGATTGATTTGGATAAAATCGTTTCCCTTGCAAAGCAAAATTCGCTTTTAAAAAATTAGTGTCTAAGTAACTACTAAGTATAAATACTCAACTCAAATTCTATGAAGCGTTAATATTAAATTCTCCTCTATCTTTCCCTATCTATATCAGTATATTTCTTAAGTAGTTTTATAACAATAGTCAGATTGTACACATTGCTAAATAACGGCTTTCTTTTCCGAGGTTTATCTGCCATGAAAATATCCTTTTCTCTATTCCCATTACTTTTAGTTCTACCTTTAAGTTTATTAGCGCAAACCCCAATTGAGGCTCCCGAGTTTTCAACTAAAAGAGGTTTTTATTCGCAAAACTTTGATCTTACGATTACATCCGCAGTACCCGGCGCAACAATTCTTTACACAATAGATTGTTCGGACCCGCTAACTTCCTCGACGGCTATTACACAAGCATCACCGGCAACTGTAAGAATTGATCCGGAAACTACACTTGGCAATAAACCTAAATCACCAAGTGTGGTTGTTAGAGCATGTGTTAAAACAGTAGATGTTTTATTTAGTAAGACAATTACGCATACATATCTTTTCATAGATAAAATTCAAACTCTTTCGCCACAAGGACAAAAACCGGCAGCTAATTGGCCAACTGCTACAACCAGCGGTAATCCGCAGGCAATTGATTACGGAATAGACCCGGATGTTTATAACGATACCCGCTATAAAGATTTAATAGATGACGCGTTATTAGCTGTTCCATCTATTTCTATTGCTACTAACACCGAGCACATTTTTTCTAGAACTACCGGCATTTACATGAACGCATTGAAAGCTGGTGATGCATGGGAAAGACCAACTTCAGTAGAATTGCTGAATCCCGATGGAAGCAAAGGATTTCAAGTAAACGCCGGAATTAGAATTCGAGGCGGATACAGCAGCCATGGTGAAAATCCCAAACATGCATTCAGACTTTTTTTTAGAGCAGAGTATGGCGACGACAAACTTCGTTTTCCATTATTTGGAAAAGAAGGAACCGATGAGTTTAACAAAGTTGATTTACGAACCGCACAGAATTATGCTTGGAGTTATCCCGGTCATCTTGGTGAATATAACACTATGATCTCGGAAGTATTTTCTCGCGATCTCCAGAGAGAAATGGGGCATCCTTACACAAGGAGTAGGTTTTATCATCTCTATTTGAATGGTGTTTACTGGGGACTTTATCAAACACAGGAAAGATCCGAAGAGGACTTTGCAGTAAGTTATCTCGGGGGAATTGAGGAAGACTACGATGTAATAAAGCCGGATGACAATAAACAAATTGAGGCAACTTCAGGAAATCTTGCGGCATATACCGCATTGTGGAATTCATGCAAAATAGGTTTCACTTCTTACGGAGAATATTTCAAAGTACAAGGTCTCAATGTTGATGGAACACCAAATATCCAATACAAAAAACTTGTGGATTTAGATAATCTAATAGATTACATGTTAACCATTTTTTTCACCGGCAATTATGATTCGCCGGTATCCTCGTTTGGCGGTGATAGTATGATTAATAACTTCTTTGCTATATATAACAGAAACGCCAACGAGGGATTTAAGTACTTTGCGCACGATGCCGAACATTCTTTAAGAACCACTTCCGGTGAAGGTCCTGGTATTGGTCTTTATGAAAACCGTGTTAGTCTTAGTAGAATGAATATTACAAGTTTCAATTCATTTAATCCCCAGTGGCTTCATCACAGGCTCTCTGCCAATCCGGAATACAGATTGAAGTTTGCAGACCGGGTTTACAAACACTTTTTTAATGATGGAGTTATGACACCATCAAAATCAATTTCACTTTTCAAAGCACGCGCAAAAGAAATTGAAATGGCAATTATTGGCGAATCGGCACGCTGGGGAGATACTTACTATTCTCCGGCACGAACAAAAGATAACGATTGGCTCCCGGCTGTAAATGATATCGTAAATAATTATTTCCCGGTTAGAACGAATATTGTTTTAAGCCAACTTTTGAGTGCTAACTTATATGCAACTGTAAACCCTCCCGATTTTAGTATTGGGGATCAAACCATAACTGAAACAAGTGCTTCAATAGTAGGGGGCGGTAAAATAAAAATATCTAATCCTCACAGACCAGACGGCACTGTTGTTTATACTATTGATGGGACAGATCCGCGAGTAATTGGCGGAACAATTTCGAAAACTGCCGTTGATGGTGGAGATGAATTCGAGGTTGCAGTAAATCAAACTACAATATTGAAAGCAAGAACTCTTAACGGAACAAGCTGGAGTGCGCTTCACGAAATAGTTCTTAATGTGAATGCCGATCTGAAAAATTTGAAGGTAACTGAAATCCACTATCACCCGCTTGATAATGGGGCTATTAACAACAGTGAATATGAATTTTTAGAACTGAAAAACACTGGGAACGTTCCGCTAAATTTATCATCGGCAAAATTTGTAGAAGGAATTGATTACTCCTTCCCGGTCGGGACAAACCTTGACCCAAATAATTTTATAGTTATCGCATCGAACAAACAAGAATTTAACGTTAGATATAGCACCGCTCCCTTTGATGAGTATGGTGGTCAATTAGATAATAATGGTGAAAAAATTGTTCTTGTCTCGGCGGTAAACGATACGGTTTTTTCTCTTAAGTATGATGATTCAACACCTTGGCCAACATCAGCAGATGGAGATGGTTTTTCTCTTGTATCCAAAAGTTCATCGCCAACCGGTGATTTGAATGATGCTGCCAATTGGCGCGCATCTAATTCTATTCATGGTTCTCCAGGCAAAGATGATCTTAATAGTTCAGGCATAGAAGAACATCAATCAACTGTCCCAACGAAATATTCGCTAAATCAAAATTATCCTAATCCGTTTAATCCGGAAACGACAATAAGCTTTACAATACCAAACTTAGAGACGACCCGGCGGGTCGTCTTTACAACGTTGAATGTTTACGATGTTCTTGGAAGAGAAGTTGCAACACTTGTTGATGAGTACAAGCAACCTGGCAATTACAAAGTTACATTTAACGCGCGTCATCTCGGGCGCGGTAGAGACATACCAAGCGGAATTTATTTTTACACACTGAAAGCCGGTTCGTATATAGAGACGATGAAAATGGTTCTGCTGAAGTAGTTCACTTTTTATTGTCTTTAGCTTTCACATTCCGGATTTCCCAGATTTTTGTGTAAGTCATCAAATTAGTCATAGAATTCATGATAGCTACAAGCAAACCGTGTAAGCCATCTTTGTAAGCTTTGCGGGAAAAATAATCTGTAAGAAACGCTGCAATTGGATGAAGAATTAAATCAAACGCATTCACCTTTTCACCGGCTCGCTGCTCTGCGGCAAGCGTAGAGTAATGATTTATTTTTCTGTAAGCCTCTTCAAGAGTCCGGTAAGAATAGTGAATTATATCCCCGCTGATTATTTCGGTATTGCCGTCAACTTCAAAGCCTTCGTGAACGAGAACATTTGTCATTCTTGCTTTTTCTTTTCTAAAAACTCTAAGCTGACGATCAGGATACCAATTAGCGCCTGTTATCCATTTCCCTAAAAAATAATTTCTTCTGGCAACTTTAAATCCGTTAGCTTCTGTTGGAGCAGATAATATTTTGTCTATGGAATCCCTCAATTCCTCGGTAACTCTTTCATCGGCATCCAGGCTAATAATCCATTCATTGCTTGCCATTTCAAGTGAAAACTCTCTCTGCTTGGCAAACCCTTCCCACTTCTTCCGGAATACTTTGTCTGTAAATCCCTTGGCAATTTCAACCGTTTTGTCAGTACTGAATGAGTCAATAACAACAATTTCATCTGCCCATTTTACACTTTCTAGGCATTCGGCAAGGTTTTTCTCCTCGTTAAAGGCAATTATAACTGCTGATATTCTCTGTCTGGCTCTCTGCATAATCCGCTGTTAATTTTGGGGCAAATTTAAGAATAAGAGGGCGGTTATTCTAAAATTGATTAAGGAAATTTCATCAGCCTTTCTTAATTTTACCGCAAGAATTTTAAATTAACTTTAAGGAAGAACATGAGCATCCTACTCGATAAGAAAACCCGCGTTGTAGTTCAAGGAATTACAGGCGGAGAAGGTTCTTTTCATACAAGACAGATGATTGAATATGGAACTAACGTTGTTGCCGGAGTTACTCCTGGAAAAGGTGGTCAAAAGTTTGAAGAAACAAACGTCCCGATTTTCAATACAGTTGCAGATGCTGTAAAAGAAGTTAAGGCAGACGCTTCTGCTATTTTTGTTCCGCCAGCATTTGCCGCGGACGCGATTCTTGAAGCTGCCAACGCGGGAATAAAATTTGTGGTATGTATAACTGAGGGCATCCCAACCAAGGATATGGTTGCCGTTTACAATTTGATCAAAGAGAAAGGCGTTGCCCTTGTTGGACCAAACTGCCCCGGCGTAATTTCTCCCGGCAAAGCTAAAATTGGAATCATGCCCGGCTTCATTCACAAGCAAGGTAAGATTGGTGTCGTATCCCGTAGCGGAACCTTAACCTACGAAGCTGTAAAACAGTTAACAGATTTAGGAATCGGTCAATCAACTTGCGTTGGTATCGGCGGCGATCCAATCATTGGCTCACGTTTCATTGATGTAATTAAATTATTCAATGAAGACAAAGGCACCGAAGGAATTATTATGATTGGTGAAATTGGCGGAAGCGCTGAAGAAGAAGCAGCCGAGTTCATCAAAAAGTATGTAAAGAAACCGGTTGTTGGATTTATTGCCGGAAGAACAGCACCTCCGGGAAGAAGAATGGGACACGCAGGCGCAATCATCTCAGGCGGAAAAGGAACTGCGGCAGAGAAAATGGCAGCTATGAAGAAAGCTGGAATTCATGTAGTTGAAAGTCCGGCAGAAATTGGCGTTACAATGAAAAAGGCGCTTGATAAACTAAAAGCTAAATCTGCACCAAAACCAGTTGCAAAGAAAAAAGCTAAGGTTGTTAAAAAAACTTCCAAACCGGCTAAGAAAGTATCAGTTAAAAAAGCAGTTGCTAAGAAACAAATTAACAAGAAAAAGAAGTGATTAGTTGTTTGTGGTTGGTGATTAGATTTTTCGCCAATCGCCAATAACAAATCACCAATAACCAAAAACAAACGGAGTAAACATTGAGCAACAAAACACTCGCAATTCTCAAACCAGATTGCGTTAGAAAAAACTTAATTGGAAAAGTAGTATCTCAAATACAAGAAGCCGGCTTCAAAGTAAGCGGCTTGAAGATGGTTCACTTAACCGAGGATTCCGCAAAAGGTTTTTACGAAGTTCACAGTGAAAGACCTTTCTTTAATGATTTGATCGCATACATGACTTCCGGTCCTTGCGTGCCGATTGCGTTAGAAAAAGAAAATGCAGTTGAAGATTTCCGCAAGCTAATTGGCGCAACAGACCCAACCAAAGCGGCTGAAGGAACCATTAGAAAATTATACGCTGAAAGCATTCAAGAAAATATTGTTCACGGTTCGGATTCTGATGAAAATGCTGCGAAAGAAATATCTCACTTCTTTACTCGAAAAGAACTTTTAGAAATCAACGGTTGGAAGTAAAACCGGCTCCCCGTTTTGGGGAGTTTTTATTATTTGAAATAATGTTCAGATCCAATGTCATCTTGAGCTTGTCGAAAGATGACATAGTATTTTAATCATCACACCTCGACAAGCTCGGTGTGACAAATGAAGTCAATATCAATGAGTAAGGCAATGAAAAAAATCATTTCTGTTTCAATAATTACTGTCCTTTTTATCTCGCTGTTTATTTCTTGCGGCGATAAAGAAACAAAAACTGCTTCGTCAATCCAAACAGATAAGCTGGAAAGTGTAGCAGTTGGCGCAGAGAAAATTTATCTGCGTTACAAATTTTCCAAAGGCGAAACATTCAGATATAAGCTAACTACTATTTCCACAAACGAAGAAGCAGTTGAAGCTGATTCAATTATGAAAAGTAAAGGGAGCCAAACTTTAAGCTACATTTTCGATTGCGAAATTCTTGATGTAGATGAGGACAATGTTGCAGAAATCTCCCTCAAAGTTTCGAATATTAAGTTCGACGCAGAAATCAACGGGACAAAAGTTAGCTACTCTTCATCAACCAAAATCTCCGATCAAGAAAAACTAAAATTCATGGAGTATGAGACAATCTACAACACACCTTACCGTGCAAGAGTAAACCAGCGCGGCGAAGTTCTGGATGTAAGCCGAATCGAAAAGATGGTTGAGAAAATGAACGCAATGTCGCCTCAGAAGCAGAATTTAACTACCGATCAGAAAGTACAGTATGCGCAGCAGCTTGGGGAATCCGCTATCCGCCCAATTACACAAATGTTGTTCAGAGAACTTCCGGCAAACGATGTAGCAAAAGATTCTTCCTGGATTAGACAATATCCCCAACAAATGGGTACAATGAGAATTGACAACACAGCAAAGTTTACTGTGATTGATTTTGTGAAAGTTGGCGATAACAAAGCCGCAAAAATTAACGCAAGCTTGTCTGCAATTGCTTCCGGTCCAAGACAAGGAACTGAAAACGGAATTACATATAATTTTGGCGATCCTAAAATTGGCGGCTACGGAACAATTATTTTTGATTTTGACAGCGGTAAGTTGATTAAAGCTGATACCGGCACTGATGTGAAAATGTCTATGAGAATGGAAGGTAAAGATTCAATGGGAAAAGTTAGAAAGACAAAAAGAATAACAAACTCGATCAACAAGAATTTAGTAGAGCTGCTGTAAAGTAATTAAAAGCTGTCGCGGACCACTCCGCGACAGTTAGTTTTTTCTTCTTTGAATCCATCCTTTGAAAAACAATTTTCCCAACAACTCGCGAGTTGTTCGCTTGTATTTTATTGCCTATTGACTTAATTCTTTTTTAAGCGATTAAGCCGCACAAATTCATATCACTCTGTCGATTTTTCAAAAAGCAATTTCCCAATCCACCAAATCGATTGGCCAAAATTGGATATCAATTGTTCTCCTTGCCTCAAAAACGACTTGCTTTCGTCAATTCCCGCGAGTTTTAATGCATCTCCGATATTAGAGCTAGTGGGGTGAGCATCCCCTACTCGCATATCATATGCACCAACAATTGGTCCAATGACTTTACGAGCTTTATCAATGCCAATTTTCTGAGCTAGTATATCCTGTAAGAGCTTATTTGAGCTCAATTTCTCCTTATCTGAATGTGTTGATAATTTGCGTAGTTCACGCACATCAAGACGGTCAGAAAAAACACGAATGAGCTCTTTTGCCAATCTCAGCAATGATTCTTGATCCCTGCTGGCAAAGCGAGATATTTGCTTCATAGATTCTGAGCTTTCTATTTTATGCTTGAAAAGAGAAATTTTGAAATCATGTTGAAACATGTCCTCAAGCTTACTCATAACTTCAAAAAAAAATTCTTCAGCAGCATGGGTAGATGCTGGCTGAACTTTCCTTGTGAGGCTAATAATTCATTCGAAACCTTTCCATCTGGGACAACATTTTGGGTTGCCCAAACATGCTGCTCCCACGCTGGAAGGCGAGCTATATCATATGCGTAAACTGTGATTAAATCAGAAGAATTTATACCGAAGTGGATAGAATATCCAGATGTGGACAGAATGCCTCCAGTTTCTGCTGTAAACCACTTAAGGGAAAATCCTCGAAGACCAAGAAGCTCATTTACTATGCTTGAACGAAACCAAAGCCATCTACCAATATCTTCGTTGTTTAATTCAGTAGAAGCCATCCATGACCCATCTGTCTCTACTATGAATTTAGGTAAATTTGTGTCTTCATCTCCCCTAATTCGCTTGCTTGTCCCTGAATGCTCAATCCATTCATCGCGCCAAAACTCACCTGAAATCCGCACACCATTATAACCGCTACGATGACCTTCGGTTGTTTCAGAATCAGTATTTTCGTTTGTTTCTGGTCCCATAACTGGCGCATCTTCTTCTTCATCAACATCAGTTCGCCAAGCTCGCAACATAGCCCAACTGCCGCCAAATACATCATTTAAACTTCGCATTAGCAACTCATATCGACCACCATCTCGCTTCTCCTTATGTTCTCCCAAGCCTGCGTATTCACTAGCTTCAAGCGTTACTACATTTTCAACTCTTTGACGGTAGTAAGACAGGCGAAGTGATAAACCTCTAGCAGCCAAATAATCGAGAAGGTACTCTCTTTTAATCTCTATCAGGTGCTTTTTACCTTCATCATCATGTACTTCTCTTGCAACAACAACGAAATTCTCTTCTGGTCTTACCCAGTTAGCTCCTTCTTTTATAAGACGAAGAGCAACAACTAAGTCAGGATTCAAAATCCATAGATTTCCACCAATTACTGGTTGAGGGTGTTCAAAGACAAGGTGAATTCCTATTGGTTCCTTGTCATTCCTTTGGTACTGCTCAATAGTAGAGTAATAACCATCTTCGTAAGCATAGGGTTGAATATAACAACCTAATCCAATATCCCCCCAGCTAAGATTTTCTGCAATTTCTCGATGTTCTGGAGGAAAGGCTACAGACCCGCACCCGAAATACTCTTCGATGTATCCGGTATCGCTAACTTTACCTTTCTCATCATTAATTGATGCCCTCAAAGGCACCCAGGTTGATTTCGAATAGGTTCGGCGTGTTTCCTTTTTTTGAAGAATCCAATCTTTGTTCATATCCCTAATTACCTGTTGGCAGAACTATTAATTATCCCGCCACAATTATGGGCAAATTTACACAGCGGTTGTGTGTTAGAATTCGCTCTTCGTACACTTCCTGTTCGAATGTTGTTTTAAGCAAGCTTACGGCTAACTGCTTATAGCTAATAGCTAAAAGCTTCTAAGAGATTCTTCTCCGAAGGAGTCCTTCGGACACTTCGCTCAGAATAACAAAACTTTACTTCTTCTCCACTACTACTTTTGAACCCTCAACACGTATTACAACAATCTCAGAATGCCTAGGAATGTAATCTCCGTCAGTGATTACGTCCGCTCTTAAGCCGTTAAATATTGCTGTGCCGCTTGGTCGTAAATCTGTAAGCGCTGTACCGGCAACGCCTACTAACTGTTCATACTGCGAGTTTGCAGCATAGCCGGATTTTGAAGGAAGATTGTCGTGTAATATCAATCGGTTAAATGTTTCCGACTTTGGCAGCAACTTCCACAAGAAATAAATTACAACCGCTGTCATTACAAAACTTCCGGCTAATTGGATGATTGCAATCGAAATAGAATTTGTTGACGCAATATCCAGATCGGAAATCAACCCGAAGAACAAGCCAAGTATCATCAAAACAATTCCGGCGAAACCGGCAATTCCAAATCCGGGGATAACAAAAATCTCAATGATTAAAAGTATAACACCAACAACAAAAATTATTATTTCCCAGATTGTTGCCAGCTGTAAAATGTAACTCGTCCCAAAAAACAAAGCGAGTGCTATTACTCCCGCGGTTCCGGCAAGTCCCCAACCCGGTGTTTTAATCTCAGTAAACAAACCAATCATACCAATCATTATTAGCAGCGAAGAAATAACCGGATTGTTAATAAAGCGGACAATATCTTCCGCCCAGTTAGAGCTTACGTCAACATCTTCTTCATTCATCAAACCGTAAATCTTTTTTACCTCTTCAATCGAAGTTAAAGTTGTGTCAGCCATTTTATATTTAACTGCTTCTTCAGTAGTTAGAGTTACCAACTTTGTGCTATCATCTTGCAAATCTGGGACAACAACGGTTTCATCAACCATAGCTTGAGCTATATCGGTTCTTCTGCCATTCTTCTCAGCAGTTGCGCGCATCTCTGAACGCATATACGATTGATATTTCTCCGCTTGCTTCTTCCCTTCTTGATCAACAACAGTCGAAGCGCCTATAGAAGCGCCGGGCACCATAACAATCTTTTCGCAAGAAAGAGCTATTAAAGCCCCGGCGGAAATTGCCCGTTTATCAATGAAGGCTATTGTTCTAACACGACTGTTGAGAATTGCGTCTTTGATTTGCGTCGCGGCATCAACTCTGCCGCCGAATGTGTTAATCTTAAAAATGATTGCCTTAGCGGAATTTTTTTCCGCCTCGTTAACAACCCGTTTAACATAAGGAGCGAGCCCGAGATCAATTTCTCCGTCAATGTAAGCGATGTAAACTTTTTGTGCTGGCACTAAAGATGTGAATAAGAAGCCGAGTAGAATTGCTAAAACGATTTTGAATTTCATAATGCCCTCGTTGTGAGAGACTAACTTTTACTTAGTGCGTAATTTAGAATTTTGTAAATCAATTTTGCCACAAAATAATTTGAAGATGAATTTGCAGAGCTTGGAACCAAACCCATCACATCAAAACCAACAATTGTTCTGTCCTGCCCAATAACTTTGAATAAGTACATAATCTCATCCCAGTACAAACCGCCCGGTTCGGGATTTTCAACAGCGCTTATTACGCTTGGATCAAACGCGCTTAGATCTAATGTAATGTAAACCTTATCTGATAAATTTCGGTTAACAAGTTCTTGCCAATCATCGCCATACATTCCAAGTTTTATTTCGCACGCAAGAAATTGGTGTATCTGCTTCTCAACGCGGAATTCATTTTCCTCTTTGCTTTGAGAGCGGATGCCAACTTGAGTAATCTTGGAATTAAACTCAGCAACCCGGGAAATTAAATTTTCGTGAGGTGATTTGGTTTGCCATTCTTGTTTCATATTCGCGCGCGAATCAATATGAAGTACCGACAATGATTCAAACTTCTTCTGAAAAGCTTTAATTGCACCGTAAGCAATAGAATGACTTCCGCCAATTGTAGCAACTGTTTTATTCTGCTCACCCAGCAATGAAATCTCTTTCTCAACTTTTTCTACTGCTTTAACATAAGACAACTTCTGAAGATTCAGAGTCTCTAAGGTTGCAATTCCTTTTTCAAAACAAAGCTCGCCGCCCATTTCTTCATCATACGGTTCAAGTTTAGCCGAGGCTTTGATAATTTCTCTTGCCCCTCTTGAGAACACAGTCTTCGCAGTTTTCTGTTCAGAATAAATGACTGGAACAATTGCCGCTTGAGAATTATTTAGTGAAGAGTATTTTTTATCGAGAGAGAGGAAATTTGTTTTTTTATCAGCTGTTGTCATTTACCACCAATTAAATAAGTACCGCTCTTCTTCATTTTCTTTGTGTCTTAGTGACTTAGTGGCGTTTTTTCTTGCCACAAAGGCACCAAGGCACAATTGACTGGAATTATTTATTCAGTTCCTAAAGTTTATTTTGTCTCTTCTTTAGATTTATTAACCGAAGCGATTGCCGAGCGCTCAAACTTAATCTTAACATTATTGCCAACATCAACAAGAATAGTTTTTTCTTCTAATCCGGCAACTGTACCATGCATTCCGCCGCTCATAACTACTTTATCACCCTTCTGTAAAGATTCCAACATGCTCTTATGTTCTTTTTGTCTTTTCTGCTGAGGACGAATAATCATAAAATAAAAAATTGCGAAGATAGCACCGAACATAATAAGAGTGCTTACCATTCCGCCGCCACCGCCTTGTCCGTTTGCCGGAGGTGCCATTGCTAACAAGAATTCCATTTACTGCTCCTTTTTTGATTGTACATTTATTGATATTGTTTTACCAAACTCATTCTTCCATTCAACAAAGCTGCCGTCTATAATTCTTTTTCTCGCTTCACTAACCAAGTTAAGATAAAAAGTTAAATTGTGAATCGTAGCCAATTCCATAGCCAAAATTTCTTTTGCGTTAAACAGATGCCGCAAATATGCACGGCTAAAATTTTTGCAAGTGTAGCATCCGCACTCTTGATCGAGCGGTGTCATATCATCTTTATAAGCAGCATTGCGCATTGAAACAATTCCTTGCGACGTAAACAAGTAGGCATTTCGCGCGTTTCTGGTTGGCATCACACAATCAAACATATCAACTCCGCGCGCAATTGCTTCCAAAATATTTTCCGGTCTTCCAACGCCCATCAAATATCTTGGTTTAGTTTGTGGAATAAAATCTGTCGTGAAATCAACCAGCTTATACATTTCATCAGTCGGTTCGCCAACAGCCAGTCCACCAATCGAATAACCATCAAAGTCTAATTTCACTAAATCGTTCGCAGAACTTTCACGCAATTCTTTATAAACACTTCCTTGAATAATTCCGAAAAGAAATTGTTCATGTCCGTATAACGGCAACGTTTGTTCGAAGGCTTCTTTGTTTAGTATTGCCCAGCGGGAAGTAAGTTCTTTCGACTTCTTTGCGTATTCAAACTCGCAAGGATAAGGTGTGCATTCATCAAGCGGCATTAAAATATCCGAACCGATGCTTCTCTGAATTTCAATTACTTTTCGTGGATCGAAATAGTGGCTGGAGCCATCAAGGTGAGATTTAAATTCAACGCCATCTCTCTTAATCTTTCTAAGTTCCGACAAACTGTAAATCTGAAATCCGCCACTGTCTGTTAGTATAGGACGAGTCCAATTCATAAAGCGGTGCAGACCGCCGGCTTTCTCTAAGATTTCAGTTCCCGGTCTTAGATAAAGATGATAAGTATTTGAAAGAACAATTTCCGCATTGACTTCACTTTCCAGAACGCGTTGAGTAATTGCCTTAACCGTTCCTTGAGTTCCAACGGGCATAAAAATAGGAGTTTGAACGGTTCCGTGCCCGGTTTTAAACTCGCCTACTCTTGCTTTCGAATTTTTATCAGTATGAATTAGAGAAAATGGTAACAATCTTTTTTATGAATTTTTCGGTGAGAAAGATAACCAAAAAAGTGTTCTCTTACACTTTGCCTTGGCGCTCACTTATTCGCCTTGTTCAAGCTTGCCAACCCAGCTTACAATGCCGTCTTCCAAATTGTAAACTTTTTCGAAGCCGTTTTTCATCATAAACTGGCAAGCGGAATTGCTGCGGCTGCCGCTTCTGCAATAGACAAAGTATGATTTGGATTTATCTAACTTTAGAATTTCGTGCGGGAAAGTTTCTTCGTAAATATCTATCAAAACTGAATTTGGAATTCTTGTGTGGTAAAATTCATCTTCAGTGCGAACATCTAAAATGACTGAGTCGGTTGTCTCTTCAATTTTCTTTTCAAATGTCTTTGCATCGAGATGATTAACGTGAATTTTATTAAAAAATGAAGCCAGCATTTGTTTCCTTCTTTGTTTCTTTAGTAACACTTATTCCGGGTTGTTTTGTTCCGCAGTAAGCTTAACTAAATCAATTTTTGTTTTGTCGGAGCGAAGAATCATTATAGTAAAGTTATCAATCTTAAAAGATTCTCCTTTCACCGGAATTCTGCCAATCTTGTACATGATGAATCCGGCAATTGTCTCGTAATCACCTTCCGGAATTTTCAAATCGTGCTCTTCGTTCAGAATATCAATTTCAACCTTGCCGCTGAGCACGAAAGCATTCCCTTGAACTTTGCGGATCATTTTTTCTTCGGCTTCATCATATTCATCACGGATTTCACCAAAGAGTTCTTCAATCAAATCTTCCACAGTAATTAATCCGGCGGTACCTCCAAACTCATCAACAACAACAGCAACGCTTATTTGCTTATTGAGAAACTCATTCAGCATCTCCAAACTTTTCTTTGTTTCCGGCACAAATAAAACATCGCGAACAATTGTTTTCCAATCTGCCGGCTGTTTGAAAATATCCTTTGTGAAAAGCCAGCCTTTTATGTTATCTAAGTTTTCATCGTACACTAAAATTTTTGAATAACCGGATTGAATAAAAGTATCAAGAACTTCTTCCATCGTGAACGTCAAGTCAACTCCAATCACATCTGTTCTCGGAGTCATAGCTTCATAAACTCTCTGTTCGCGTATGTCAATCACTTTGCTGATAATATCCGATTGAGCCTCATCCATTTTACCGGCTTCGGAACTTTCCTCCAGGAGATCTTGCAAACCCTCTTTATCAACAATCTGCATAATCTCTTCTTCTTCTTTTAGATTAGTTCTACTCAACACTGTTGAAATGGATGATGTAAGCTTAGCTAGGGGAAAAATTAAAAACGTAATAATCCTTAACGGGATCGCCGAGAAAAGGACTAAACTGTCGGCAAGTTCTTTCCCTAAAAACTTAGGAATCAGCTCACCCAAAACCAATAGAAGCAAAGTAGAGATAACAAGAATTGTGAGTTCAGAAAAACCGAATAACTCGAATAGCACAACAGAACTAAGTGATGCAAAGGTAATATTAAGTATGTCGTTTGATATAAGAATTGTAGAGAAGAAAATATTAGGGTTATCAACAAAGTATTTAGCATTTCGTGCCATAAAGTATTTCTTACGGGCACGCAGTTCAATTTTAATTTTGTTTGAAACAATAAACGCGATTTCTGATGCGGAGAAAAAAGCGCTTGCTATAAGCAAAATAATCAGTATTAGGAGTTCGTTAAACATATTATCTATTATATATGAAAGTTATCACCACACCGACATACAAAAGAGCGTTCACAATCATTTGTGAATCGGTAATCATAGCTTCAACAACATTTTCGCCTTTGTCTTTTTTGAATACGATATACATGTAACGGAAGATGCCGAAGATTACAAAAATTGTTGTGAAAACGAAATACTCGGAACCGAACATTAGAATCGTCCGCTCTGAAACTGTGTAAAGCGCGTAACTAATTATTACTCCGCCGCCGGTTATTGAAGAAATCTGATCTATAAAACTAAGGCTGTAATCTTTTAGAACATTTCTCTGCTCAACAGCGTGTTCGCTGGTGGCAATTTCAACTCTTCGTTTCATAGCAGCAAGAAAGAGTGAAAGGAATAAAGTAGTAAGAATTAACCAGCTGGAAATGCTAACTGAAATTATTACCGCACCGCCGATAACGCGAAGCATAAATCCAAGCGCAATACAGAAAATATCTACAATAACAATCTGCTTTAAATAGTTCGTGTATAGAATGTTGAGAAGAATGTAAAACCAGACGATAGCAACGAACGAATAATTCATTACAAACGAAATCGCTCCTGCCAAAATGAAAAATATAGCGCCGGTGATCTTTGCTTCAATTGCAGAGATCTTTCCGCTTGCTACCGGGCGGTTTTTCTTAAGGGGATGAATTGCATCTTTCTCGGCATCATAAATATCGTTAACAACGTAAATTGCGCTAGCTGCAATCGAGAAAAGGATAAATCCGGAAAGTACATCAAGGAATTCTCCTTTGTTGAATAACTGTTTTGCAAAAACAAGCGGCACAAAAACAAAGAAATTTTTTGCCCAGCTTGTAACACGAAGCAGTTTGCCATATGTAACAATTTTAGAAAACAACTGTTTCCTCGTAGGTCCCAAAATGTTGTTTTAACTCGCCTACCATCTCGCCAAGAGTAACATAATTCTGAGCGGCTTTAACAAGCACCGGCATTAAATTATTTCCATCTTTTGCCGTAGAGCCAAGTTCGCGCAGGCACTTTTCAACTTCGACTTCACTTCTGTTATTCCTTAATTCAGCTAAACGCTTTATCTGTGTCTCTTCAACTTCCGGCGAGATTTGCAGAAGCGGGATATCAACTTTCTCATCCTCTTCAACAAACTCATTAACGCCAACAATAAATTTTTCTTTTCTTTCTAATTCTTTCTGGTAGCGGTAAGCGGAATCAGCAATTTCTTTTTGGAAATATCCTGCTTCAATTGCATTGATTACACCGCCGAGCGAATCTACCTCATCAAAAATTTTATTCGCTTGCTCTTCCATCTTGTTGGTCAGAGATTCAACAAAATAACTTCCACCTAACGGATCAACCGTATTCACAACGCCGGTTTCATAAGCAAGAAGCTGCTGGGTTCTCAAAGCAATCTTCACAGCTTTCTCGCTTGGCAAAGCAAGCGTCTCATCCATTGAATTTGTGTGAAGTGATTGTGTTCCTCCTAATACTGCCGCCATTGCTTGGAAAGCTGTTCTAACAATATTGTTTTCCGGCTGCTGAGCTGTAAGAGTACAGCCTGCAGTCTGAGTATGAAAGCGAAGCCACCACGAACGCGGATTTTTCGCGCCATACTTTTCCTTCATGCGTTTGGCGTAAATTCTTCTCGCTGCTCTAAACTTTGCAATCTCTTCAAAGAAATCTAAATGAGAATTGAAGAAGAATGAAAGACGCGGTGCAAACAAATCAATATCCATTCCGCGTTCGAGACAAGCTTCTATGTAAGCAAACCCATCGGCAAGTGTGTAGGCTAATTCTTGTACTGAAGTAGAACCAGCTTCTCTAATATGATAACCGCTTATCGAGACTGGATTCCATTGCGGAACTTCGTTTGCGCAATACTCAATCATATCGGTAATAATTCTCATAGAAGGGCGAGGCGGAAAAATATATTCTTTCTGTGCTATGTATTCTTTTAGAATATCGTTTTGCAAAGTACCGCGCAGTTTGCCGAAAGGAACATTTTGCTTTTGCGCAATAGCCAGATAGAAAGCAAAGATCATTGCTGCCGGAGAGTTGATTGTCATCGAAGTAGAAACTTTATCAAGCGGAATTCCGCCAAAAAGAATTTCCATATCCTTCAATGAAGAAATTGCCACACCGCAGATTCCAACTTCCCCTTCGCTCATTGGTGAATCAGCATCCCAACCCATTAATGTCGGCAAATCGAAAGCTACCGATAAGCCGGTTTGTCCATGTTCCAACAAATATTTGAAACGCTGGTTTGTATCTTCCGGCGAACCAAAGCCGGCAAACTGTCGCATCGTCCAAACTTTTCCACGGTAACCATTAGTATGAATTCCGCGAGTGAAGGGATATTCACCCGGAAAGTTTAGATCACGTAAGTAATCTTGCTGCTCAATATCATCTGGAGAATAAATTGGATTTATATTTTCGCCGGAAACAGTAGAATACTTCATTCCGGTTTCGGAAGACTTATCTAATTTATTTTGGAAAGAATCTTTTGCCCTCTTGTAATCTTCAGAGAACATATCTCCTCGCTTTCAAAGGTTTATTTGTTTTGGATAAAATTAGGAAATGGATTAAGTCCGTCCAAATCTTTTGTCGAACTCTTCGAGCGGAATTTTGATAACAATTGGTCTTCCGTGGGGACAAACGTAAGGCATAGATGTCGCGAAAAGTTTATCTACAAGAATTCTCATCTCGTTTTCGGTGAGCCGGTCGCCGGCTTTAATTGCTGCTTTGCAAGAAAATGATTTGGCCAGATTATCACGGACTTCCAATTGCTTGAACTGTTCATTCTTTCTAAACTCGTTAAGTATTTCAAGCAGCGTTTCAACTTCATGCTCAATTTTTATATCGGAAGGTATGCCAACAATCAAAACAGTATTCTTCGGCTGAAACTTAATTTCAAAACCAAGATTCGTTAGATACGTTTCAAGCTCTTTCATCAATTGATAATCAGCCGGATCAAGTTTTACTGTTTGCGGAAACAACAAATGCTGCGAAAAAGGAATGTTTGCCTCAAAGGATTGCATCGCTTGTTCATAAAGAATTCGCTCGTGAGCAACGTGCGAATCAATAATCATCAATCCGCTTTTGATTTGCGAGAGTATATATTTGTTATGAAGCAAAACTATGAACGGGGTTTCCAAATCAGAAGTCGGCGATTCATGGTAAACTTCTGTTGTCTGTTTCTCTTCAAAAGGAGTGGAAACAATTTCTTGCGATGAAGAAGAACGAACTTCTTTATTCAGATTACCAAAAAGTAAATCAATTTCCTCTTCCCCCATAATTGGAGAAGTTCTTTCCCGCTGAAAAGGACGGTCAGTAAAATCTTCCCGCTCGGTTTTCTGCGGAGCTTGGAATCTTAGCGTTTCTCTTTCATCCGGCGTATTTTGAAATGAAACGTTCGGCACCAAATCATAGCTGCCGATAGTTTTTTTAATTACGGCATGGACAAAAGAATAAATTTCTTTTTCATCATCAAACTTAACTTCCAGCTTGGAAGGATGAACATTTACATCAACGCGCTTAGGATCAATCTGCAAGAAGAGAACAAAGAAAGGATAATCGCCTTTATCAAGAATATTTTCGAAAGCTGAATAAACGGCATGGCTAACAATTTTGCTTTGCACAAAGCGGTTATTCAAAAAGAAATATTGTTCACCTTTGCTCTTTCTTAAATAAGCCGGTTTTGCAACAAATCCGGAAATGCTGATGTAATCGGTCGGCTCATTCACTACTAAAACTGCATCCAGAATGTTATCAGCAAAAACAGATTTCATTCTGTCATTCAAATTTCCCGCCGGAAAGTCGAATATCAAATCGTCATCGTTGTAAAATTTAAAAGTAACTTCCGGATGGCTTAAAGAAATTTTCTTGAACGTCTCGATGATATGCTTCAACTCGGTTGTATTACTTTTGAGGAAATTTCTTCTTGCCGGAGTGTTATAGAACAAATTTTTAATCGAGACCGAAGTCCCTTGCGGGAATGAGTCTTTTTCTTTTGTAATTGAAGAATCTTCTCCGATACGAATGAGTGTACCAAGGTCTTGATCTTTCTGGTGCGTTCTTAACTCGAAAATTGAAACCGAAGCAATTGATGCGAGAGCTTCGCCGCGGAAGCCGAAAGTTTGAATAGCTTCTAAATCTTCTATCGAAGAAATCTTGCTCGTTGCGTGGCGTTGGATTGATAACAGCGCATCATCCTCATTCATTCCTTCGCCATTATCTACGACTTGGATTAAGTTCTTTCCGGCATTCTTTATTACAACACTAACTTCAGTAGCACCGGCATCAATGGAGTTTTCCACCAACTCTTTAACTACAGATTCCGGACGGTTTACAACTTCGCCGGCGGCAATCTTGTTAGCCAAATTTTCCGGCAATATTTTAATTTTTTGAGACAATCAACACTCTTTCAATTTTTCTTTTCTAATATACGTATGAATCGTGAATTCGGCGAAGTCTTCAACGGAAAGCCCAATCCAGTCGGCTTTCTCATATTTGGGGAAATAAGCGTCTCCTTCAACTTCAAATTTCATTTCAGAGATGATCAGTTTGTCTGCAAACTCAAGCGCAGATGCATAAACTTGAGCGCCGCCAATGATAAAACACTTTTCATAATCCCCGGATTCACAAAACTTGAATACATTTTCGAGCGAAGTGAAAACACTAAAATCGTTTCCCGCTTCTCTTTGCGTAACGCTTTTGGATAAAATTATGTTTGCGCGGTTTTTAAGCGGAGAGCCGATTGCTTCCCAAGTTTTTCTTCCCATCACAATGGGGAATCCGCATGTAGTATTTTTGAAATGCTGTAGTTCTGCTTTACAACTCCAAGGAATCTTACCTTCGTTTCCAATTACTCCATTCTTCGAAACAGCCGCTATTATTATCTTTTCCAAACTTATATTAAACAAAATTTCTTAATGAATATTTTACTTCCACGGGGCAACCAAACCAAGGCGGGTAAGTTTTTCTTCGAACTCTATCCTTTCACGGTTACCGGCAAGTTTTCCATCAACTTTTCTAAGCCAGCCAAATTTTTCAGCGGCGGCAAGCGTTTCTTCTTGTTTACCGGCAAGCATCTTTTTCATTACCTCAACTTCCATGGAAGTCAATTCCATCGAGTTCATCCGGTAATCTTTGAACGCTTCCCACGCAACCGGACACCAGCGCGATACAATTTCATTTCCAATTGTTGTTGCGTAAGAACGGATTTCAAACTGCGCGTGAGCATCCATTCTTAAAGCAAGAAAATTTAAGAGATTGTGTAAATCAATTTTCCAATAAGCTTCTGTGTAGGTAGAAAGAGGCAAATCTTTGCGGGCTTGCTCGCGTGCAACGCCAAGATTTAATCTTTCTTGATAAATCTCGCGTGCAAAATTTTGAAATTCTTGTTCACGCTCGGTGAGCTTGCCGCCAATCTCAACCGGAAAAAATCCCTCGCTTCCTTGCTTGTTATCTTTCGATTGCATTCTCCATTCACTATCACTCGTCCTCTGCGAAGAATCAATCGCGAGCGAGTAGCGGGTGGAGTATTCATTTACATTTGCAGTTCGGTGGCGTATCCACTGGCGCCACGCATCCATCGGAACGCGAACATGTAACTTAATTTCGCACATTTCAAACGGTGTTGTGTGGCGGTTTCTAAGTAAGTAACGAATCAATCCTCTGTCTTCTGTAACCTTCTTTGTCCCCTTGCCGTAAGAAACACGCGCGGCTTGAACAATTGATTCATCAGTTCCCATATAATCCACAACGCGTACAAAGCCGTCATCAAGAACCGGAAATTTCTTACCGAGGATTTCATCCAGAGATGCTACTTTTATTTGTTCTAACTTTTCTTCGTTTTCCATTCTACACTGTATTTTATTTTGGAATGTTGTAGCCGCAACTTATAAGTTGCGTTATTTTCTTACGCAAGCTGACCCGCATAGCCAAGAGACCTTGCGAGGCAAGAGCTTGCGACTACAATTAATTTTTATTTTTCTGAATTCTTTGCTGCATACAGCTTTATAACATCTTTGCCTATCTTCTTGCAAGCCATCTCAATCCCTTTATCAATCTTTTCGATTGATTCTTCTTCGGAATTAAAATACTCTGCAACTTCTAACACATGTAGGTTTTCAACATCTGGCAAATCGCCTTCTGTTTGTCCGCAAACCAAATAAATCGGTACTTCCTTCTCGGCAAATTCGTTAACTACAAGCATCGCGCCTTTGTTCATAAGTGATTTTGAATCGAGCTGACCTTCGCCGGTTATTACAATATCATAATTATTGTTGATTGTATCATGAATCTTAAGTTCATCAACGATAAAATCAGTTGCGTATTTTACATCTACATCAAAGAATAATTCGAATGCAGCAGTAAGTCCGCCGCCGGAGCCGTTAAGCAAATCAATTTTCTTTTCACTAATTCCAAGTACAGAAAGTACATCTTGAAAACCCTTGTCCATTTCTTCGGCTTCTTCTTCGCTTGCACCTTTTTGAAGTGAGAAAACAAGACTCGCGCCCTGATCGCCAATAAGAGGGTTATCAACATCTACAATCAATTCTATTTTGAACGGTACTTCAATCTTCTCTCCTTCAAATCCTTTTATTCTACTTAGGTTAACCGGGAGAGGATCAATTTCATTATCATCTTCATCAAGAAATTTCCATCCAACAGTTTGCAGCATACCTAATCCTAAATCATTAATTGCTGTACCGCCGACACCAATAACAACTTTTTCAATCGCGAGGACACCATCCTCTACCGAGTCGTTAAGATGAATCAACAAATCTCCCATTCCTTTGGACGAAAGGTGCATTGGATTTCTGAACTCTTGTGGTATCAGTTTTAATCCAAGAACTTCCGCAGTTTCTACGTACATGGTTTTTGTTTCTTCGGAATAAGCTACAGCGCAGAAAAACTTTTCGTCGCTGTGCGGGTAAGAAATTTCGAAATGCAGAAACTCCAAGCCGAATATTCTCTGCGCAACTTGAAGGAAACCATCGCCTCCATCAGAGATTGGCTTGAGATCGAAATTAATCTGGGCTCTAAGTTCTTCCGGAAGCAATCTGAACAAAGATGTTTTCATATATTCGGAAATTTCTACAGAGTCTGCACATTCCTTAAAACTGTTTGGCGCGATAAGAATATTAAATTTTTTGTTTTCCATAGCTCAATTCTGTTTTAGTGCTTCCTTAAAAGCGGTTATTAAATTTTTCTTTGTTACAAGTAAATCTTGAGAAATAATCTTTACTTCACCTAAAGCCGGCATAAAATTAGTGTCTCCATTCCATCTTGGCAGAACATGAAAATGAATGTGTTCGTCAATTCCGGCACCCGCAGCCTTGCCGAGATTTGCACCAAAGTTGTAGCCCTGAGGTTTCATTGCAAGTTCAAGCGCTTTCATTGTAAGCTGAACTACATCCATAATTTCTTTCATCTCATCAGCGGTTATGCTACTGAACTGAGAAGTGTGCCGGTTTGGAATCACCATTAAATGACCGCTGTTGTAGGGATATAGATTAAGCGTTACAAAACATTTTTCGCTCCGGTAAACTACAAGACAATCATCACTTTCCAAACTATATTTCTGAGCGCGGCAAAAGACACAGCTATCATCTTCCTTTTTCTGCTTGAAAGATTCAATATAGTTTGAACGCCACGGTGACCAAAGTTTTTCCATAGAAGACACAGATTGTTGCCGCTAATTTAACATGGTTGGTTTTAAAAAGAAAAAGGCGGAAGCATTTCTTCCGCCTTGAGGAAAGGAAATTTTACTCTTCTTCGTGCTCTTTAGACTTCTGGTACTCGTCAATAATCTTGGCTTCCACATCTTTTGGCACTTCTTCGTAATGTGAGAAAGCCATGCTGAACTGTCCGCGTCCTTGTGTTAAACTGCGAAGTTGAGTTGAATATTTATGCAATTCCGCGAGCGGAACTTTAGCTTTAATAATCTGGAACGGGCTTTCTGAATCCATACCTTGAATTTTTCCGCGGTGAGATGAAAAATCGCCCATTACATCGCCCATGTATTCTTCCGGAATTTTTACCGTTACATCATATATTGGTTCAAGGATAACCGGTTTAGCTTCCATAAATCCTTTTTTGAAAGCTTGTGATGCAGCCAATTTAAAAGAAACTTCGTCTGAATCTACATCGTGGTAAGTTCCGTCAAACAAAGTAACTTTAACATCAATAACCTTGCTACCGGTCAAAATTCCCTTGGTCATAATTTCTTTAAGACCTTTTTCAACTGCTGGAATAAATCTGCCGGGAACCACTCCGCCTACTATCGCATCAACAAATTCATAACCGGCACCACGTACTGTTGGTTCTAATTTCAAGTGAACATGTCCATATTGTCCACGTCCTCCTGATTGTTTTTTATGTTTGAATTCAGCGTCTTCGCATCTTCCACGGATTGTTTCGCGGTACGGGATTCTTGGTTCTACTAATTCAACTTCTACACCGTAACGGTCTTTCAATAATTTCACGGCAAGATTAAGCTGAAGCTCGCCTTGACCGGAAACGATTGATTGAGAAATTTCTCCATCAAATTTTGAACGGAGTGTTGGTTCTTCTTCGTGGGCAGTATGGAGAGCAGCCGAAATTTTATCTTCGTCCCCTTTAGCTTTTGGCTTAACAGCAAAACGAATAACCGGTTCAGGGTACTGCATTTCCGGTAAAAGAATTGTGAAATTCTTTGAGCAAAGTGTATCACCGGTATGGCTGTCTTTCAATTTAACAACTGCGCCAATGTCTCCAGCATTAAGCTTCCCGATTTCTGTTCTGTTCCTTCCGTTAAGGACAAAGATTTGTCCTAAGCGTTCAATTTTATCTCTATGAGTATTTTGTAAATCTAAGCCAGCTGCAAGTGAACCGGAATAAACTTTGAAAATTGAAAGTTCGCCAACATGCTTTTCAGAAAGAGATTTGAAAATTAACAAAGATGTTTCACCTTTTACATCGCAAGCAATTTTAACCGGATTGCCATTCTCTTTCATCTTTCCCTCAACAGCCGGGCGGTCGGATGGAGCCGGGAAATACTTGGATGCGAAATCAAGGAAAGTATTCATACCCACAGCTTTGGTTGCAGAAACTGCAAAAGCTGGAATCAATCCGCCTTGTAGAACAGAAGCTTTTAATCCTTTCACTAATTCTTCATCAGAGAGTGTTCCTTCTTCAAAGAACTTATTCATCAATGATTCATCACTCTCAGCAACTTTTTCAATCAATTCTTCTCGTAATTTATTCGCTTTGGCTTTTAAATCTGCCGGAATTTCTTCTTCAGTAACTTTCTTAGAACCGGCTTCGCCGTATGTAATCATTTTCATTTTTACAAGATCAACAACAGAAGTAAAGTTTGGTCCTTCTTTAGCTGGAAATGAAACCACGATTAAATCAGAACTCAATTTATTTTTAGCTTGTTGAAAAGTTTCAAAAAACTTTGAGTGCTCGTTATCAATTTTATTTATGATAACTGCAGCCGGTAATTTGTTTTTCTTAATTAAATCCCAAGTCAACTCTGTTCCAACTTCAACACCTTCTGCACTCTTAATCACGGAAACGGCTAAATCAACAACATGTAGCGATGAAATCACTTGTCCAACAAAATCCGGGAAACCCGGCGTATCAAGAAAATTAATTTTTGTGTTGTTCCATTCAACATGTAACGGACTTGTAGCAATTGAAATCTGTCTGTCAATTTCATTCTGGTTAAAATCGGAAGTGGTGTTTCCCTCTTCAATTCTGCCTATGCGGTTAATCTCGCCGGCAGTAAACAATAAAATTTCGGAAACTGTTGTTTTTCCACTTCCGCCGTGCCCAATGAGCGCAATATTCCTTATAGCTTCGGCTTGATACTCTTTCAAGTTATTATCTCCTTGTTAAAAGATTAATTTTATCTTCTTCTTAACTCCTGCCAAAATGCGGTAGCGCCTCTTACAAAAGCCCTAACATTCTGAACAAGATTGCGTGCCGGATGTTCCGCTCCATCGAATCTGGAAATTGATGTAAAATTCGTAAACTTCATGCGCACATTCTCTATCGATCTCTCGATTCCTTCCCAATAATTTTCTGCTGAAGAAACTATCCGGTTTGCTTTGAGTGTGACTTCATTGAGGTTTTTTAGAACGGGGATTGTTGTATCTACTAACTGCTTTATATCTTTTTGAAGATCACTTAATTGCGCAACAAGTTTTTTAAGAACTACAATTAAGTATATACAAAGTGCAGTCGCGGTAATAATTAACAAGACAAGTAAAATTTGCACTAGGTCGGACATAATCTACTATGCTTCCTTTTCAGATTTGTAAGCATCCATACCAGCTTTTAATGCTGATTTAAGGCGCTCGCTTTCTTTTTCAATTTTTTCTTTTCCGGCAGATGCTACATGTCCGGCTTTGTCTTTTGCTTCTACTAATATTTTTTCAGCTTCATCTAAAAGAGAATCAACTTTCTCTTTTGTCTCCGCCACTAAACGTTCGGACTTTTTTTTCCCTTCGTTAATTAATTGAGAAGCTTTTTCTTTTGCGTTAGTTAAATACCCTTCCGCATCATCCATAAATTCTTGCGATTTATTTTTGATATCCGAGCGAAGTTCTTTGCCCGATTTTGGTGCGTAGAGAAGAGCAATGATTGAACCGACAGCTGCGCCGGTTAGAAATCCAATCAATAAACCTTTTCCCATTCCGTTATCTTCATTAGCCATATTAACCTCCAATTAATGTGTTTGAAGTAGTGCCAAAATAGTGAGGATAGCTTCTAAAATCAAGGACAGGATTGTCTAAATCAACAACTCATTTATCTGAAAATAAACGGTGAAAGTAGCTCTTTTCTTGTTCTAATTGTTTTAAAGCAGTGTTCTCTTGATTAGCTTCACCAATCTTTTGTATTTGATTCCCAAACTCTTCAGCTTTGATCACAGTACAGCTATTTACTTTTGCATAATTCATCAAACTGTGATCGGATGAAACGAGTATTATCAGTTTTCTGTTTTTAGAGTTATCAATTTCCTGGCGAATCATATAATCAGAAATATGATTTTCTGAGTAAACGATTTTTCCTTTGGAAAGATGAAGCGGTGTTTTTACGTGTCCATCTAAATGAAGAGTAAGATTGCATTTCTTGCCGGTAAAATATCCGTTTAACAAACTCACTAATTGCACTCGGCTTGATTGTTTATCCTTACTCTGTATTTGGCTAAGAGATTTAATTTTGCCAATCAGATTATTGCCGTCAATTATGTAGTGGTTCATACCGCAAATGTAGGAATAAAAAAACCATATTGGGGAAGTCCCACGTAAATTGGGAAACAAGTAATTGCAGTCGGATAAGCGAAAAAAATATTTCGGAAGGATTAGACGATTTTAAGTAATTCTTTGTAAAGTTTTTGAATTGGCAATCCGGTTACGTTATAATAACAGCCCTTAATTCTCTCTACGAACACGGATCCGAAATCATCCTGAATTCCGTAAGCACCGGCTTTATCCATCGGGCTACCGGTTTTGATGTAATCAACGACTTCATTTTTGGAAAGGATACGAAATGTAACTTTTGTCTTTTCGTAAGAGACAATTTGCTTTTTTGTTTTCTGATTTAGAATTGAAAACCCGGTATATACTTCGTGAGTTCTTCCGCTCAATTTTGATAAAATCTTGAAAGCATCTTTTTCATCTTTTGGTTTGCCAATTATTTCATGGTCGAGAACTACAATCGTATCAGCAGTTATGATGATTGAATCGCTAACTTTTTTAGCGGCTTCTTTCATCTTATGCAGCGATAAACGTTTTACAGTCTGAACCGGATGTTCGCCATCAAAAATCTCTTCATGAAGATCAACCTGGAATGATTTGAACTTAAGTCCAATTTGCTTAAGCAGCTTTCTTCTTCGTGGAGATTTGGATGCAAGAAATATGGATTGATTAGAATTAATCATTAGTAGTAAAAGGAAATGTAATAGATGAGACTAACGGAAAAGAGCTTTTATGCTTCCCCATGTTCTCTTTACGCTGGAAACGTTATGACGAACCGGGACTTCGTTTGAATAGCTTGTTGAGCCATCATTATCAACTATTTTCAAACGGTAGCTGTAAACCGCGTCAGTTACTTTGTAAGCAGAATTATCTACAAATTCATAATTTTTGTCTTCACGAGGTTCAACAGTACCAACATAACCAAAACTGCCGTTAACTGTTTTTCTTTCAACTTCATAATGCTTGAGGTTCGATTCTGCTGAAGCTTGCCAAAAAACTACAATTGTTCCATCGTTTTGACTTTTCACAGAAAACTTTAAAATGCTGGCACCGGCAAATACAATTGCTGATGTAAGTAGAAGAAACGCTATAAGAATTCTATTTCTCATCATTTTCCAGCCAAAATATATTTTTCTACGACCTCATTGTCAAGGTAAATATCCTAAACTTTTTCGTACTTGTGCCAATTGCCAAACCGGAATTTGATGAAGATTGTAGAGGCAAAAATTAACACATAGAACGGAAGAGCAGCCCAGGCACCAACTAAACCCAACTTTAGAAAGACTCCTAAGAAATAGGAAATTGGTACGAAAATAAACCAGTTAACAATCACTTCAGCCATCATCACAAAAAACGTTGCGCCGGATGCTTGTAAGCCGTTAGCCAATACGACTCCAATTCCATAGAAGATTTGCCCGAATCCGGCAATTCTAAGAGCCGGGACTGCTGTTTCAATAACATTTTGATCATTGGTTGTAATTGCAAGAACAAGTCTTGGGGCTATAGTAAAGAATGCACCAACTACTACAGTATAAATAGTAGCCAGTTTACTTGTCTCGAAGCCGAGGTGTTTTGCTCTAACCATATCTCCGCTACCTATTGAATTCCCGACCAATGTCTGCACGGCAATTCCAAATCCGAAACAAGGAAGAAGAGAAATTAGCAGAGAAGAGAAAACAACATTGCTTGCAGCTTGTTCAACCGTGCCGATTAATCCAGTGATAGAAATGAAGCTAAGGAATCCAACAAGTATAAAAATATTTTGAAGAGAGACTGGAAGAGATATCTTAATGATTGAAGAAGCTATTTCCTTAACAAATTTCAGATTTCTGAAATAATGAAATTTCTTCCTATACGATGGCATAAGTGACACGCTGAAATAAAAAATCGCATCGCAAATTGTTGCCAGAGTTGAACCAAGCCCGGAACCGGCAAGTCCCATTCCTTTAATTCCAAATGCGCCGTAAATCAAAATTATGTTGAAAACTATATTGAGAAAGTTTACAAGCAACCCTGAAATCATAAAAATTTTGGTTTTGCCAATGCCAAAGAAAAAGCCGCGGTAAGAAACAGTTATAAGAAAGAATGGAATGCCCATGAAGCGGTAATGCAAAAACTCGCCGGCATAAAAACCTACTTTATCATCAGCAGCAAAGAATGAAGCAATATCGTGCGAGAAAGCTACTACAAAAAAACTTACGAAAATGCCTATTAAAAAAGTTAGGATGATTGCTGTGTTTAATACTTTACCGCAGTCCTCGTAATTTTTCTCACCAAATCTTCTGGCAATTAAAACATGCGTCCCGGTTGCGAGAGATGAAAATAAACTCACAACAGCCCAGGTTGCAAGCACACCAATTCCCATAGCAGCTAAAACATATTCAGTATCCGGCAATCTGCCAACAAGTGCAGTATCAACCAAGGAAACAATCATTTGGGTGGATAAACCGGCAATTGCGGGAAGTGCAATGCGAAGGATGTATTTATAATCTTTTGATATCGAAAGTAAACTCATATGTTGTAAAGATATCGAAATAAAATCTTGGGTAAAAAAGTTTTCTTAAATTTTACTATTTTGTATTTGAGAACTGCTTCAACACAAAAGGTGATTATGACAAAGCAGGAAGAATTAAAATATTTGATTCACACTCTCGGCATCAAGCATTCTATGATTGCTGAAAAGCTTGACATGAAAGTTCAAACTCTCTCCTATCTCATCAACGAAAGTCCGCAGTTTGATGATGACCTCTACAAGCAAATCAAAAAAATAATTGAAGATTACCAATTTGAGCTTAACCTCTTTGATGTAGAAACGCCCGATAATTTAGACTTATTTACTGGCGAGACGTTACAAATAGGAATTGGCGAACGGATGAGATTGTTTGCCCGCAAAAAATATGGCACTCTTAAAAAATTGGCTGAAGCAATGCAGATTTCCCCGCAACAGCTTCAACAATATATTAGTAGTAAACGGGAACCCGGTACAAGAATTTTAGCTAAGCTGCTTCGTCTCGGCTGCGATGTGAATTGGCTACTGGGAGGAAAAGAATCGCTCGAATCTTATAAAATATATAAACTTGAAAGCGAGTTAAGACGCTTACAAAGCACTATTACGCAAATCCATTCTATTATGCAAAAGACAGAAACCGGTCATTGAGATTCGTTGTTCACCGGCACATTTGATTAAAGTCAACTTTCGTCGAAGAAGATTTTCTCTATCTTGCAAAAGTCTTTTTTTGAGGGAACCCATGAAAAAATTACTCTTACCATTAACTTTTTTAATTCTCGTTTTTCTATCTAACAGTTGCGATCTGCTTAACTCTGATCCAAATAAGAGCGACTTGAAATCCATAAGTGGAAACTTTGATAACTGGAATTTGGGAAGCGATAAAATGCTTCGTTACGGAGTGGAAGACCAAAGTGGAAATTTTATGCCGATTGGCTCTACGCCGATTTCGAGTAACGGGGCATTCAAGTTCGATTCACTCTTGGTCCCGCCAGATTATAGTTTTGAAAATGTTGGGGAAGGTCCTTTTAATGATGGTTGTACCGGAGCCCTAAATGTATCCAACAAGAATGCTCAAGTAACTGCGGCTAGATTTGTTGTAACTGAACAAAACCCCAATAAAATTATCGGCAAAGTATATAATGCAACCGGCGAGATTAAAGATGATGCAGTGGTTGATATAGGCGGTTTCTTTACAGAATATGTTTATTCAAAAGATACTTTGACAATGAGCGGAGAGAAGTTATGCATAGAGACAGGCGGCTCCACATCCAAAAATCAAATAGATGCAAAATTAAAAATCGGCTGGAATAAAATAATATTCAAAACAATAGAGGCTACACAAAACTCTAAGACTATTCTACTCTCTACAAGACTCTCTTCCGGCGGTAGATGGTTCTTCAAAGATGATAGACCGGTTTTGCAATCTGAATACGATATTAATATTGATGCGAAATTTGAATATTGGTATGAAGGAAGCGGAAAGCAACTTCAGTTAGGAGAATATAATTATGAAACTAACCAGTTCTTCCCTTACGCTTATGCAGATATTTCTGCTGAAGGAAAATTTACAATTGCAAAAACAAAATCCCCGGAAATAAATTTTTTGCATTCCCCCGAGAACCTATATGCTGATAAAATGAATTGTTCTATAAACTTGAGCGCTTCCGATCCTAAAGCTGTTGTTGCTACATCGCGTATGATTATTATTGATAAAGCGAGCCAGAAACTCGTTTCCGAAGTTTTTTACGGCATTGATATAAATAGAAACGGGAACAGAGATGCCGGCGATTCTGAATTCCAGTTTGTCTTTGCTGATAAACCGGTAACAGTTAAAGGTGAATCAACATGTAACTTCACTAATCAGGAAGGGCAACCGAGTACTGACAATTTGAAAATTGATGTAGCACTTCAGAGTGGTTGGAATAAAGTAATGTTTCAGTTCTCAGAGTTTACTTCTAACGTTACAAAGCGTAACTTGATAAACGCGGCAGCTAATCAAGGCAACTGGTATTACCAGCCAGCGCAGCCAGATATAAGCGGCAGTTTTCCTCTACAACTTAGCGGCAAATTTGATTTCTGGCAGGAAGGTGCAAATAAAGTCTTGGTAGTTGGCGAAACAGATTATCAGTCTCAAACTCTTTCAAGGTTTGGTTCCGGTGATATTTCTCAAGAGGGACAATTCACAATCACATCTGCAATTGCACCGGATCAAAAATTTTTACGCCAAGTTCAATATTTGTATGTTGATCCAAACTCTTGTACGACTACTCTAAGTATTAGTGATTTTAATGCGAGAGCTGCAACTGCACATTTTTTCATATTAGATAAGAACAGCGGGCAGCAAGTCGGGGTTGCTTCCTTCGGTTATGATGCTGCAAAAAATGCAAGATTTGATCCGGGCGACTATCAGATAAATTTAATTTTCTCCGACCGAGACGTTACAGTAACAGGAGAATCTAACTGCAATCAAAAAGATCCTAATGGAAATCCTTTTACAGATGTGCGGAAATATAATCTCTCTTTAAAAAAAGGCTGGAATATTGTAACCGAAAAAATATTGGAAGTAGGCTCATCATCATGGAAAGTTGAGCTGACTTCCGGAATGCCAACTCAAGGGAATTGGTATTACGGGAAATAACATTTTTTTCAATGTTCCTACAACAAAAAAAGCATCTGGTAAGATGCGTTTTTTTGTGGAGCTAAACGCGTTCCTCCGTAGTTCCAAAGAAATCACTTTGTAGGAATCCCTTCGGGAGAACCGATGACCTTAGAGAATTTAATTCGGGACGCTGGAATATCCGAAATTGTACAGAATCTATACGTAATACAT
>MHAZ01000011.1 GCA_001803165.1 Stygiobacter sp. RIFOXYC2_FULL_38_25
ATGTTATCTCAAATGAACAGTGCACCACAGAACATTTTATCTTTATTCCGTTAATTGAGAATAAACATCCCAAACCCCCGGATCACTCCGGGGGCTTTATTAATAAATAGAGTTGCTCATTTAACTCAATAGAACACCACCCCGCCTACTGCAAAGCAATCAAAATTCATTAAACATTTTCTTCCATCTCTCGATAATATAGTTGAGATCATTAAGAAATAATGGTCAATTAAATAATCGTTGCTTGAGCAGGGATGGCTCAAGTAAACTAAAAAAAACATGGAGGTACATCATGGCATTCTCAGTTAACACAAATCTCGGAGCCTTACAGGCTTACAATGCATTAGCAAAAGTTAATGCGCAGACAGAAAAAGCTCAGCTTCGTTTAGCAACAACAAAAAAGATCAACAGTGTAGCAGATGATACATCTGGATACAACGTTGGTAAAAAGTTGGAAGCTCAAACATTAACACAAAAAGCTCAGCTGAATAACATTGCTTCGGCTAAAAACTTTTTAGCTACAGCAGAATCTGCATTGCAGCAGATCAACGATAAGCTAAATCAGATCAAAGCTAAACAAGTTGATTCTGACGATGCTTTGAAAGATACAGCGAGTATCGCTAAAGACATCAGGACTCTTGCCGCTGAAATTGACTCCATCTTGAAAAATACCAACATCAATGGAACCCAATTGTTAGCAAGCACGGATGGGTCTACAGCGCTAAGTGCGTCTACCTTTGATGTAGGTGGCGCTACGTTCTCTGTTGATTTCGCTTCCGGTTACTTATCATCTTCAACATTAGCTACTGCTATCGGCTCCGCCAGCGGTATGCAAAGTTCTACCGATGCAACTGTATTAGATTATGATACAACAACAGTTGTTGGAAATGTTCGCTCGGCTCTTGGAAGAATAGGTAACTTGGTTCAGACTCTTGATTCCCGTCAAGAATATCTTACAGCTGCAATAGCAAACAATACAGCTTCAATAGCAAATCTATTTGATGCTGATATGGCTGCTGAACAATTGAATGCAACAAAGGGCCAGATTTCCGGTCAAGTTGCAACTGCAATGCTGTCTCAAATGAACTCGGCTCCACAAAATATCTTGTCATTATTCAAATAATTGAGAGATACCATTAATCCCCCGGCATTAGCCGGGGGAATTTTTAATCTAAAAAAACCGGATTGAGAGATGTACGCAGCTAATTCATATTCACGCGCAAGAAAATTAAATCCTTACTTGATTAATGATTTAACAAATGCTAGCCCTGCTCAGTTAATCATGAAGGTTTATGATTTTGCAATTCTCAACTGTCAGAAGCATAATATGCTTAAGACAAATGAAGCACTACAAGTATTAATAGATAATCTAAACTTTACGGATGAAGCAGCAAAGGAAATTTCACTTGGATTGATGAGGTTATATCTTTATTGCCAGGAACAGATGCGGAAAGAAAATTTTGAAGCAGTTTATAAAACTCTAACAGAACTAAGAGATACATGGCGAATGGCGTTACAATCTAGGAAGTAGTTATGGCTTATGATTTACTAACAACTTCGGGAATAAACAGTCTTGTAAGTAATTTTATTACAAGTGAATCGAGCAAAAGGCTTACTCCATTAAATACGCGTAAGACGCGCTATCAGGATTTAGATTCGGCATATACATCAATCAGCACCAAGATTTCTTCATTTACATCGCTGCTTAGCAGTCTAAAAGAGACCGGCACTTCCTCAGCATTTATAAATAAAGCAGCAGCATCCTCCAATACAAATTTTGTTAATGTTACGGCAGACAGCACGGCTATTTCCGGAAGTCAATCTTTAAGAGTAACACAATTAGCAAAAAGTGATTTGGTGTTATCACCAGATTTGACATCGAGCGATATTTCTACTGATATCACTGCTGCCGGCACGCACACATTTGTTATAACCAGCGGTGATGGAGAAGGGGGTACTTTTACAAGTTCTGTTTCAGTTACGTTCGATGCCGCCGATTTTACAAACGGAACCATCACAAATAAAAAGGTGATGGAGAAAATACAGAGTGCTGTTAATAGCGATAAAGCAGTTGTTACTTCAAGTTCATTAACAGGTTCAAGTGCAAGCAGCGGTTCGTTCACATTGGATCTCAATGGAACAGCAACAACAATAAGCTACACCGCCGGAACATACTCCGATATTTTCGACAGCATTGTAACTCAAATAAATACTCTTTCCGGAATTACGGCAGAGAAAGTTACTGATGGTGCAAACTATCAATTAAAAATAACTGTAACAGATTCTTCAAAATACATAACGCTAAGCGGCGATACCAGCAACCTTCTTACCGAAATGGGAGTTTCTGTTACAAAAGAAAAAGGTGCATCCGGTTTAGTAAGTGCGTCAACTTTTTCTCCGGTTACACTTCAATCACAATTTTCGCTCACGGCAAAACAATCCGGTTATGATAATAGAATATTATCCTTGACCGACTCCGGAACTGATAAAGCTCTAACTTCCATAGGCTTGAATCTTGGTGCAACTCGCCAATCGTTTGTACAAAATGCCGGTCTTGATACACCTGGTTATGTAAATGCTGTAACTTCATTAAATAGTAAGTTCGAATTTAACGGGTTGAATTTGGAGAGAAATTCGAATGTGATTACAGATTTACTTACCGGAGTTGCGATAAACCTAAAATCTGTAATGCAGACAACGGATGCTACTGTAAACCTTACTGTTGAAAGTGATACTTCCAAAGTAAAAGAAAAAGTTGAATCGTTTGTTACAAAGTTTAACGAGTTATATACATATCTAAAAGAAAAAACAGTTTCGACCGGAACTAAAAGAGGATTGCTGCTTGGAGACTCTACAGCAGATTCTGTTTTGAGCATTTTAAGAACAGTTGCATCTAGCTCAATTACAGGAATAAGCAGCACGGAAATAAATACTCTTTCCAAACTTGGCATTACTTTTACAACCAGCGGTGGTTTAACCATTTCCGATAGTGCACGACTCGAGAGTTCTATCAAAGATAACCTCTCGCAAGTAGAAGCTGTTTTCAATTCTACAAGCGGGATTGCTAATGTATTATATGATAGGCTCAATCCATATCTCGGAACAGACGGATATCTAACTAAATCACAAGCTAATTTCAGTTCATCAATACAAAGTCTGGCAGACAGTATTACCTCTCAGCAAACAAGAATTGATAAGAACGCCGAATTGTTGCGCAACCAGTATTTGAAATTGCAAAGCCAGCTCGCAACTCTTTTGTCAAATCAAAATTATTTTATGACAAGCAGTTAGAGGGAAAAAAATGAGTAAATTACAATCGAAGATAGAAACGATTAAACGACTGCTCGCCTTTGTGGGTGAATCTTTAGATAATTTATCTTTCGAAACTTTTGACTCAGTTTTTCCGGCTGCATTAACTGCGATTAAGCAAGTTCACCGTCTAAAATTTGAACTTGCTACAGAGTATGACAGCATTAGTTTAAAAAGCTATGAAAACGAGCTGTTTTCGAGGGCTAAACTTATTGAAGACAAGTTCGATAATATTGTTGAAGTATTCTCTGAAGAAGAAAAGAGATTAGAGAAAGAACTTTACGGGACTATAAAACAGAAAAAACTAACCGCGTACAAAAGGTGATGCCGTGCAAATAAAAGGAATTTCAAATAATCCGTTGTTCGTTCAGCCAAGTAAAAATCTTAAAGCTGAAGCAACACCTAACTCTCCAAAAGATAGAATCGAAATTTCATCCGAAGCCAGAGATTTGGCTAAGTTGGATTTAAGTTCAGAGCGTCTCGAAGAAATTCGCTCGAAAATCTCAGGCGGTTTCTACGACACTGATGAAGTTTTGGCAAAGGTTGCCGAAAAGATTAGCAAAGACATTGTTAAATAAATAGTTGGGGATAGCACTTAAACTTTTTTGTGCTTTCTGAGACATAACAGCCAGTACTTTTCATTTTGAGACACGCGACACTTCAAAATAATACTAAAACAGCTTGTTCCGAATGGCATAGACATTGTAATAATATGGTTCTAATCGAGGGATCTTATTCACTTTTTACGGGTAGTCGGTCATGGACGGCAGACACAAAGTACTTATTGTTGACGACGAAGAGCTAGCTCAAGATTTCTTGCGCTTTTTCCTTTCTAAGAAATTTGACGTTTACACTGTTGGTAGCGTTAATACCTTTAATAATATCATTAGCAAAGTAGACTTTGATATAATTTTGATGGATATCTCTTTGCGCGATTCCAAAGACGGAATACAACTTACAAAAGAATTAAGAGCGTCCCCAAAGTACAGGAACGTTCCTATCTTTATTCTAACGGCATTTAATACCACTAAGGAAAGAAATAATGCTGAGGCGGCAGGAGCCAACAAATTTTTGACTAAACCTGTTGATTCCAAATTGCTGGTAAATATGATTGATGATGTTCTATCAAATAAGTCTACAATTTAGACCGGCTCTTCGTGCGTTAAACAGTGGATTGTGCCTAAACCCCAAACCAAATCAACAGCATGGATTCCAACAATTTTTCGTTTTGGAAAAAGCTCGCTCAAAATGTTGAGGGCAGTCCTATCGTTTGGATCATTAAAAGTTGGAACAAGCACAGCCGAATTACTAATGTAAAAGTTTGCGTAGCTTGCCGGCAGCCTCAAGTCTTCAAAATTTATTGGAGAAGGGAGCGGCAGTTCAATTACATTCAGCTTAGTACCCGAAGCAATCGTTTCGCCCTGCAACCGTTCAAAGTTTTCTTCAAGATGATAATAGTTCTCATCCTTAGAGTTTTTCTCCCGGCACATCACAACAGTATCATAATTCACAAAGCGGCATAAATCATCAACATGACCGTGAGTATCATCGCCGGCAATTCCTTTACCGAGCCAAATAATTTTTTTGATTCCAAGATATGCTGCGAATGCTTTTTCATAATCGTTTTTCGTGAAGCCGGGATTTCTAACTTGTGTCGCATGATCCATCAAACACTCTTCTGTTGTAAGAAGAGTTCCGCCGCCGTTATAATCAATTGCGCCCCCTTCTAAGACAATTTCCTTCCCATTTTGCTTTGCATCAATCAATTCAACATTAAGAACTTTAGAAAGAGTTTTGGGAATGTTCTTATCCTTCTTCCAGTTTGAATATTTTGCCCAGCCGTTGAATTTAAATTTAACGGCAACAGTATCGTTTCCTTTTTTAACAAATGCGGGAGTTGAATCGCGCATCCAGCCTCGGTCTGTTTGTGAAATAATAAACTCAACATTTGCAGTATCAACATGGGCGCGTTCTAAATGCTTTCTAACTTTTGCAATCTCTCTTTCGCTTTGAACAAAAAGTCTTACAAGTTCACTGTCGCAGATATTCTTAATGATCTCAACGTACACCCAGGGGATTGGTGCAAATTTTTCCGGCCAATCTTCTTTCTGGTGAGGCCAGCAAATAATTGTTGATTTATGTTCTTCCCACTCTGCCGGTAATCTGTAATTCATAATTAATCCAGAAATCTTTTAGTGATATCGCTGTAAGCATCAATTCTTCTATCCCGTAAGAAAGGCCAATTGCGGCGGATTGTTTCAAGATGTTTTAAATCAACTTCTGCTAAAATAATTTCTTCTTTGTCAGAAGACGCTTCGGCTATTACAACACCTTGCGGATCGCAGATAAATGAGTTGCCCCAAAATTCAATTCCGGCTTGCTCTTTAACCGGCTGTTCCAAACCAATTCTGTTAACCGAACAAACGTAAACTCCATTGGCAATTGCGTGCGCGCGTTGTATAGTAATCCATGATTCTTGCTGAGCTTTGCCGTATCGTTCTTTTTCAGCCGGATGCCAGCCAATTGCTGTTGGGTAAAATAAAACCGATGCACCTTGCAGAGCTGTTATGCGGGCGCCTTCCGGATACCATTGGTCCCAGCAAATTAGCGAACCAACTTTCCCAAATTTTGTTTTGAACGCTTTAAATCCCAAATCACCCGGAGTGAAATAATATTTTTCATAGAACGCCGGATCATCCGGAATATGCATCTTGCGGTAAATGCCAAGAATGGAACCATCGGCATCAATCATAACAACGCTATTGTGGTAAACGCCGGCAGCTCGTTTTTCAAATATGGGAAGTACGATGGCAACTTTATTTTCCTTTGCAGCTTTTTGAAATGTTTTGGTTGATGGACCTGGAATAGTTTCGGCTAAATCGAAAAGAGAGAAATCCTCTTTCTGGCAGAAATATTGTGTGCGGTATAGCTCCGGCAAACAAATTATTTGTGCACCTTTCTTTGCAGCTTTCTTAACCCAGTTTAAAGTTTTCTTTTCATTCTCTTCCGGCTTGGCGGAGAATGATAACTGTATTCCGGCAATAGTAAATTTATTCTTCATTTTAGAGCCAATTGTTCGTGAGTTTTTGAATCTTTAAACCAAAAATAAAGAATAGAAGTAAATTATTTGTAAGAAAAGTTGAAGAAGAAAGTTTGTTTACGAAAAGAAGCTTTTTATGTATTCAATGAGTTTGTCTATATTTTCATTTTCTTCGTCGCTAAGCTTATCGCGGAAGGGCTCTACGAGATTCATTAGCCAGCGAACGTTTAGTTCTCTCGTGGCAAATTTAATCTGGCTTTTATATTTGGTTTCGTCACTAAGCGCTATTTCAGAAAATTTAGCTGCAGCTTTCAAGTTGATTAAATAATCAACGTTTTTCTGATTACTGATTTTAATGAGATTAGAAATTGCTTCGTTGTTTTTTGTACATAGCTCAAAGCCAACGTTTGCAGCCTGCATCATTAATTCATCTTGTTTTAAATATTTTAGGTCGCTATCCGTAGCTACTGCTAAAAGTATTTTAACTCCTTCATCAATAGTAATCTTAAATTTGGAAACGTTCTCGATAGTCTTAATCATGCAATTGGTAACTGCGCGGGATATACCGGAGCGTGCGGTTTTAATTGTTTCCGGAGAGTAGGTTATGTCTTTGGATATTTTTATCAATTCCGAATAGTTGCCATCCGTGATGAGTTTTTCCAGACCGGGATGAGTTTTATTAACACCTTTTTTGAATTCAACGGTGCTTATGTATTCGGTAAGTTCATCTATATATTTTTGATTTATCTTATCAAGAATTTCCTGCACTTTCTTGTCATTAGTTTGAATAACAAACCCGTTAAGGTTCAGAACTTCAATTACAAGAGCGAATTGCGAGTTCTTAGAAACAGTAATAACGCAATGATAATCTTTGTTGTTAGATGCCAATTCCAGCTCGGTAGCTTCAATATCCCTAATCAAATATTGAAACTGTTCAAGCATATACTCGAACCGGGAACGGTCATTCTCAAGTATGAGTACCTTTATTTTATGTTTTGAAGAAAGCATAGCAATTCTGTTTACCTCTCTGGTTAATTATCGTTGAAAATTAATTGAAATTTAGTCTTATAAGACATGTTAGCCAATTTTAATTTGAAGCTTCGAAAACAGCTGTTTTGTATGCTAATCTTGCAATAGCTTCGAACAGCTTAGGATTCAATGTCTCCGGTTTATCGCTTAACATGTGCAAATGTTTATAACTGTTTGTTGTTACAAAATAAATAGTAGGTATTCCTTTCTGGTAAAAAGGCTCGGCATCAGCACCGCCGCCGCTCCAAGTAGCCGGTACCATTAAGCGGTCGTTTTCAGAATCAATTCTCTTAGCTGTTTCCCAGAGTGTCACCGCGCTTTTTCCACCGCCGACTTGTATGCTATCGCCGAAACCAACACAATCCAGGTTAAACATAGCCTTTACTTTTTCTTTTGGAAAAGGCAGATTATTTGCAAAATGGGTTGCACCGTACCAACCCTGTTCTTCGCTGGCAAAAAATGCAAATACAATAGAGCGCTTAGGTCTTTCTGATTGAGAAGCAAATGCACGCGCGATTTCCAGAAGAGCGGCAGAGCCGGAGGCATTATCGTTAGCTCCCGGGAAATAAATCTTTCCTGCTTGTTCACCAACATGGTCTAAGTGTGCACCGAGAATTAAATATTCGTCTTTCAATTTAGGGTCGCCCCCTTCCCAAATTCCAATAACATTTACAACCTCTTTTTCCTTTTCATATTTAGTATGAACTTCCAAGTCCACTTGATGGTGCAATGAAAGTGAAGATGGAGTTTTTGTTGAGTCTATATAAGTTTGCAATTGTTTTAGAGTTTTTCCGCTTCCTTCAAATAGTTCATCGGCAAGGTTTAGTTCAATGTGGATTTCCGGGAAACTTTCCATTTGCTCACCTTCGCCGTGAATAACACTTCCAATTGGTTTTTGCGGTTCGGCATCGTTCGGGAAAGAGACAAATAAAATTCCAACAGCGCCATGCTTTGCAGCTACAATAGCTTTTTCTCTCGGATTTCCTTTTGTAAAAGTTTTGCCGTCGGGATTCCACTTTGGATTATATTTAAAGACCAATGCAATTTTGCTTTTAACATCAATTCCCTCATAATCATCGTAACCAAGCTCTGGCTGAGATAATCCGTAGCCGCAAAAAGCTACCGGAGCTGTTAATTTACCGGAACCGGTAAAGCCCCTGTAAACATAATCTGGTCCGAGTTTGTACTCGGTCTTTTTTCCATTCTTGATAATGGAGAAATGTTCAGGTGCTAGGATTTCAGCGTATTCCACTTTTAGTTTTTGAAAATACTTTGAGCCGCCGCCAGGCTTTAGGTTTAGCTTTGCTAATTCACTAGAAATGAAATTTGCAGCTTTGTCGTATCCGGCATGCCCGGGTAATCTTCCGGCGAGTTCTTTACTCGTAAGAAATTCAACGGTTTTCATCAACTCGCGTTTATCTATTTGTGCGAAACAAATAAAACTTGGGGAAAGAAAAATTATCAATAAATATGATTTGAAATACTTCATCAACATCTCCGTGAATAAATAATAAGAATTAATTGGGTTAAAGATATTTTATGTGAGGACAATTATATCTCTCATTCAATATCTTTTCCTTCCTGTTCAAATACAAGAGGTAACTAACTTTTTGCAGGATAAATAATCCCTTGACTTAAAGGCGACTGAATAATAAATTCTACTTGAGCTTTGGGGTTCCATATTAAACTTCAGGGGGAATCAAAAAACTTACTTATTCAATTTCCGCAAGTTCATCCGTGCAGCATGAATAGTTGCCTTCTCTTCTCGTTGCGGTCAAAAAAATTAACAAGCATTAATAACAAAAAGGAGTTTTCGATGAAGATTGCAAGAATTAGTCCTTTGCGAAACAGTAATAACAGCAAAACTGTAGCCTTTCTTGATATTCAAACAGAAGAGGGAATTGTCATCAAAGGGTTTCGATTAGTTAATGGTTCCAACGGTTTATTTCTTTCCGCTCCAAATGAAAAAGGAAAGGATGGCAAATATTATGATTCGGTAGTTATCCCAAAGGAAATGAAAGAAGAATTACAAACACAAGCTATTGATGAATACAATAGAAGTAATTAGTAATGCATTAGCCTCAAGACTATGATGTCTTGAGGCTTTTTTTTGTGCAAAAAATTAATTCACCGTTATTCCGGATTATTATTCAGAGTATGCAAGTACAATTCCTCTACTTTCTTTCTCGCCCAAGGTGTCTTTCTTAAGAATTTGAGACTAGACTGTATACTAGGGTTATCCCAAAAACAATTTATTCTTACCCTGTAGAACAATTCATCCCAAGTGTAATGCTCTAGCAGATATTCTAGAATCGCAAGCAGTGTTTTTCCATGAAGAGGATTGTTTGGTTGTGTTGTCATCTCATTTCAAATCAATTTACTAACGGGCAATTTAACTACCAAAGTGTTATTAAGAAACATCAAGGTGAAATTTCGGCTAACTATTTAGATAATTTTTGCATACAAGAACATCATCGCCAAAGCAGTCGAACACTTCGACATAAAACCACATAGCAATTCATTGTCTATTCTTTACACTTCGATTTCAGTGCAAAATCGAACTAAAAACATTGGCACAATCTTTATGTAGTACTTCTCAGCAGCTTAATTCATTAACAAACCAAAAGGAGTACAAAATGAAAAACGCAGCATTATTCACCTTCGCAATTCTATTATCACTAACCTTCTTTGCCTCATCGGCAAATGCACAATCAATCGGAAGAGGAAATCCAACAGCAGTAAAAACAAACTGGGTTGATCTTAACGGTGATGGTTTATGCGATAATGTTGGTACGCCGGCACAAGGCTCTTCTCAAGTTGGAAAGGGCTATGGTAAAAAAGATGGTACCGGCACACAAGTTAGACCACTTGATGGAACTGGCTTTGGCAACAAAGGTGGAAACGCTACTGTAAGCGGCGTTCATGATGGAACCGGTCCGCAAGGCTCTACTGCCGGTCGCCGCGGAAGAAGTAAATAATTCGATTCTGAAACGGTATAAAAGAGGAAGCATGCGAACCATGCTTCCCCTTTTTGTATCTAATCATTAAGGCTTTTGTTTGTTTAATTAATGATGGAATATTCCAGCAATTTATGAGGCAATGTACAAGATGAAAAAAACTACAGATTCAAATTTCTTTTTAAGAATTAAATTTTACTTCCTTCCAATTATCGCACTTATTCTTTTAACCACAAGTAACTTAAAAGCACAACAAGCAAATTCTGGTTTACAAAGACTACAGGATGTTAAAGGTTATGTTTTCGATTCTAAAACAAAAGAACCACTTGTTTATGCAACAGTAATGATTAAAAACTCCGCAATCGGGACATCAACAAACCAGCGAGGATATTTTATTATTCCAGATGTTGAACTTGATGCCAATATACTTACGGTATCATATATCGGTTACTTAAAAAAAGAAATTGCTCTAAAAGGGATTGACGAAAACAATTCATTGCGTATTGAACTAAACCAGACAGATTTTCAAACCGGAGAAGTGTTAATAGTTGGCGAGCAATACAAATATTGGAAAAGTTCAGATGCGGTAAGTCAAATAACTATTTCGCCCCTCACGCTTTCAAAACTGCCAAGCCTTGGCGAAAAAGATATTTTTAGATCGCTACAGTTACTCCCAGGCATAAGTTCTTTAAATGATGGCTCTGCCGGGTTATATGTAAGAGGAGGAACGCCGGATCAAAATTTAATTTTATTAGATGGAATAACAGTTTACCACGTTGATCACTTCTTTGGATTTTTCAGCGCGTTCAATGCAGATGCAATGAAAGATGTGCAAATATACAAAGGCGGTTTTGATGCAAAGTTTGGAGGAAGACTTTCCAGCGTTGTGGAGTTAAGCGGCAAAACTGGTGACGTTGATAAATTTAGAATGAGCATTGGAGCCAACTTGCTTAGTGCGAATGCTGTTGCAGAAATCCCATTAGCCGGAAAAGGAAGCATTCTTATTTCGGCAAGAAGGTCTTATGCAGATATTATTAACAGCGGCATCTACGATAAAATATTTGGATTTCTTAGCGGCGGAGAAAAGACAACAAATCCCAGTCCTGGAATGGGTAAAGGAAGTGGAATGAATCAAGTTAATTCAACACTGTTGCCCTCATTTTACTTTTATGATTTTAATGCGAAACTATCTTATAACTTATCGCCCAAAGATTTCGTTTCGGTAAGTTTCTACAATGGTCAAGATTATTTAGATCAATCTCAATCGCCTCAGGCTGTTACAACACGCGGAGCCCAATCTACTAATGCAAATAGAACGATAACCGATTTATCTGATTGGGGAAATTTTGGCTCTAGTATAAAATATTTTAGACAATGGTCGGATAGATTATTTTCTGATATCACAATTTCTTCGTCTCATTACTTCAGCAAAAAAGATCTTGGTACTAAGTTCGATTTTAATGTGCTAGACAGCAACGCGGTATTTGCATCGCAAAGCAGCAAATCTATACAAGACAATAATGTTTACGATTTTACGATGAAGTTGGATAACGATTATTTGCTCTCGTCAAAACATAAGATTGGATTTGGCGTTTGGTTCTCCAACATTTCTACCGATTATAAGTACACAGTAAATGATTCTCTTACGATCTTAGATAAAAATCAAACTGGATTTCATTTAGCTGCCTATGTTCAAGATAAATGGAAAGTGAATGACGATTTTGATGTTACTGTAGGACTAAGAAGCACTTATTTTGATCCAACAAAGAAAATATATCTGGAACCACGCGCATCCTTTCTTTATAAGCTAAATCCTTTAATTAGAATTAAAGGAGCTTGGGGAAATTACTATCAATACATTAATCAAGTTACTAGTGAAAATGTGCTGGAAGGAAGCCGTGATTTCTGGTTAATATCAAATTCGGAACTAGAACCGGGTTCTGCCCAGCATTACATACTTGGCGCCGAATACGAGACAACCGATTTTCTATATAGCATAGAAGGCTATTATAAAAACATCAATAACTTGCTTGAATTCACGCAAAGAATTGTAAGAACCTCTCAGAGCAGACTTACAAGCTTGACCAATTATGAAACTAATTTCTTTAAGGGAACTGGTTATGCTGAAGGTGTTGAGTTTCTTATTCAAAAGAAATTTGGTGCATTAAACGGCTGGGTTAGTTATACACTTGGCAAAGTTGAATATAATTTTCCAGACTTCGATTCGGGCGATCCGTTTCCGGCAAACCAAGATAGAACGCATGAATTTAAAATTGTTGGTTCTTACGAAACCGGTAACTGGAATTTCTCTGCTTCTTGGGTTTACTCAACCGGACTTCCATACACAGCACCGGAAAGCCAGTATTTTATTGAACTGCTTGATGGAACCAAACAAAGCTATATTCATGTAAGTGAAAAAAATGTTAACCGTCTTCCCGATTATCATAGATTAGATTTAAGTGCTTCGTATAAGTTTAAGAACAAACAATTCAACGGAGAGTTCGGGCTTTCAATTTTTAATGTGTACGATCAAGATAATATCTGGTATAAGAAATACGATCTAAGTGTCAGTCCGATAGAAGTAACTAATGTTTCTATGTTGGGAATAACTCCAACGATATTTCTAAAACTTAATTTATAATCGAAGAAAAATTACATTGGAGAAAAAATGATAAATAGATTTTTAATGGTTTCATTGTTGATATTAACAGCCCTTGGTTGTGGTGAAGATACAATTACCGAAAACAATAATGAATTAGTGGTTGTAACCGGATTTTTGCGTGCCGGAGAAAAGAACGCTGAAATAAAGCTAACAAATACTTTGGTCCTTGGATCAACAGACACGGTTTCTGCCGCAATTAACGATGCCGAAGTTATATTGTTAAAGGGAAATAAAGCTTACCAATTAATTATTGCCTCTTCTTTGAATGGAACTTATTCTTATCAAGGAAGCGACTTGTTGATTGAGTCGGGGGATATATTTTCACTGCAGATAAATTATAAAAACAAAAAAATTACCGGTTCTACTATAGTACCTAGTAAGCCGAGAGATATTTCAATTTCCAAAACAACATTAGCCCTTTCTGCAACCGGTTATGGTATGGGCTCTATACAAGATACAACTTCGATATTCTTAAGATGGAGCAACCCGGATTCCTCGCTCTACTATGTTGTATTGGAAAATCTTGAAGCCAATCCGGTAGCAATTTATTCAACTAACACACAGCGTGGAGCTAACAGAACAATGATTTTCCCTCCGATGGCTACGAACCAATTTCTGATTGGAAGAAGAAATCTTAACTACCTTGGAAATCATAGAGCAATTGTTTATAAAGTGAACCAGGAATACGCTGATCTATATGAATCACGAACACAAGACTCACGAAACTTGAACGAGCCTATATTCAACATCTCGAACGGACTTGGAGTATTTAGCGCTTTTGCAAGTGATACAACAATGTTCTATGTTAAAACACAATAGAGTATTTTCTGTGTGGAATTCATATTGAACCGAAATAGTAAGATTTCATTTAGGATTTTTCTTAAGCAGATAATGTTCGTTTTCGTTATCTGCTTTTCAAATTTTAAAGCGCAAGATTCAACTACAATCCGCTTCGGCTTTGTTAGCGACACGCAGCAGCCAATCTGGATAGAAAAAATTTTTCTCAAGGCCAATCATAATCTTAAAGCTACCAACGCAATTTTTAGTTCGCTTTCTAACAACGAAGAGATTTCTTCTCTGTTCCATCTTGGCGATATAACAGCCATTGGTATGTTTAATAGCGAGTGGGAAGAAATGGACCAGAATTTTAGCCGGCTAAGAAAAAAGAACATTCCTATTTATCCGGCAATGGGTAATCATGATTATTATATCTTTAAGAGTTACGCTTTAGAGCAATTTAGAAAGAGGTTCCCCTCTGTAAAAAAAACTTGGTATGTAGTAAAGTTGAATAACGTAGCTGTATTAATCCTTAATTCTAACTACTCACGTTTATCTGATTCTGAAATTGAGGAACAGAAAAAATGGTATTCGAATACAGTTGAAGAACTTGAGAAAAAAGATAGCATCAATACAATTATTGTTGGAGTTCACCACTCTCCGTTTACAAACAGTAAAGTAATTGATCCATCGGAAGATGTTCAAAATGATTTTGTTCCTCAATTTTTGAAGAGCAAGAAAGGAAAGTTATTTATTAGCGGTCACGCGCACACATTCGAGCACTTCAAAAGAAATGGAAAAGATTTTTTGGTTATCGGAGGCGGAGGAGGCTTACAACACCCTTTGCTAACGGGCAATTCTCAGCTATGGAAAGATTTATTTCCTATTCCAACTTCGGTCAGAATGTTTCACTATTTAGTTTGTGAAGCCACTGAAACTCAGCTTAGTCTTAAAGTAATGATGCTCAATCAAGATTTCAAAACTTTCTTTCCGGCAGACGAACTAAACATTGAGTTGAGTAATTGAAAAAACTTCCGGCAATATTGATATCATTTTCTACTTCGGCATTGTTCATGGTTTTGTCTTTCTTACCCAACGCAATTTCAGCACAGCAAGATTCATTAAAAGGTTTTGTTCTTTTTCCAAAACCAATAAATGCCGGCGAATTTCACTCTTCGATTGGATTATCATTAACCATTGTACCTCGTTTAGTAGTTGAAGAGGGAATTTTGCAACTTCCGATGCTTGACGCACGCGCCCGTTTAGGAATTACTGATGAGTTTTATTTATCCGGAAGAGCAAATATTGTTTATGTAACTAATCAAATATCAATTGGCGCCGGCTGGTCTTATTCATACAAAAACTTTTCTCTTTCTGTTTCTGATCACTTTGGATATTGGTTTGGCTTTGCCGACTTTCAAGGATTCGATGCTAAATCAATGGGATTAGCAAATTATCCGACCATCACTTTGGGTGTGGCGCTAAAAGGTTTGAATGTAACCCTTAGCGGTGAAGCTTTGATCACATTATCTCAGCATACATATTTTGGCGCTGCTTCTGTGGGAAGATTTTCACCGGAATATGTTGGATATGCAGTTACTTTGGCAGTTGAAGAAGAATTATGGGAGAAAAACTACTTTCTATTTGGTGCAAGATTCCAATACTCACTTCCTATGTATCAATCATGGCTTGCGTTTTCAACATCGTATAGATGGGCGCTTTTCCCGGAATTTTTTATTGGCTATGAATTATGAAAAAGCTTTTGCCAATTATATTGTCATCGATTTCAGCTATAGTATTTCTCTCCTGTACCGGTGATGAGTCGGTTACAGTTCCGTTGTTTGATAATGGAGGGCAACTTGCTAACACAGTTGAAATACCATTGGCTGTTTCAAATCTGATTGAGGGAATTTATTCTGTAGAGAATGGATCTGAAAATTTTGGTAGGAATGTAGTAATTAAATTCACCGGCAAAACATTCAGCATATTTACCGGAAAGAATTTCGCCTACTTTGTTATGAAAGGCGGCATTAAAGATTCTTCCATTATTTTTGAAGGTTACTGGCGCTTTGCCCAAGATAGTAAAACCGGTTTAACAACACTTAGATTGGATTCAAAAGAAGGTGGAAAGCAAGCATTACTAAACAACACTCCAAATTCTTCTTTTGTTTTAAGGGGAAGTTTTGGCGAGGGCAGCAATTCAACTACTAACGAACTTACGTTAAGATATGTGCGTCCTCTCAGCAAAAGTAATATTGATTTCAAGATACTTGCTCATAGAGGCGGCGGCAGAAATTTAGATCAGTTGCCGGAATCCGAAAATAGTTTGGGCATGATGCAGATAGCTGAAAGCTTTGGCGCTAATGGAATTGAAATTGATGTTAGGTTAACTAATGATAACGTGCCTATTATTTTCCATGATGAAAATTTGAGTCCGCGATTAGTGGTAGGGGAGTTTGCGATTGGACCGATTAAGAATTATTCGTATGCCCATTTGTTAACTCTTTGCAGATTGAAAAACGGAGAGTTAATTCCAACTTTGAGAGAAGCGTTAGAAACAGTTCTCTACAAAACAAATTTGGCTTTTGTTTGGCTCGATGTTAAAGATCCGGCTGCTATTCCGCAAATAATAAAGCTGCAAGATGAATATGCAAAACTTGCTAATGCGTCTGGAAGGAAATTAGAAATATTAATTGGCTTACCGGACGAAGTTGCAATTGAGGAATTTCAAAGACAGCCTAATTATAATAATATCGGCTCTTTGTGCGAATTAGAGTTCGATATGGTTATTAAAACCAATTCTTTAGTGTGGGCGCCGGCATGGACTCGCGGACCTATGACTGATGAAGTAAATAAAGTGAGAGGTTTGGGAAAGAGAGTTTTCTTCTGGACTTTGGATGGACCAGAGTTTATCAAAGTATTTTTAGATGAAGGTGTGGCTGACGGAATTCTTACCAACTATCCTTCAATTGTAGCTTATGAATATTACATTAGATAAATATTTTAAGATGCTAATGGTTGTTTGCTTACTGTTAGTTGCTTCTTTAGTTGAAGCGCAGACCGAACTATCTACAAAGCAAAATTCCAATTTCAAAATTGGAGTGGAGCTTGGCGGCGGTTATGGTTTTAAGCTTCGCTCAACCAACAAATTGGAAGGAAATTATTCAAGTTCCGGAATGAATTATACTTTACGGTTGAAATGGGGTTCTGGTAACATTTTCAGCGCTGGAATTGAAACCGGCTACTTAACTGTTTCTTCTATCGAATCTGCCAACCAAACAACTCCGCTTGGAATAACAAATATCTCCGCAAGCCTTACCGCTGTTCCATTATTATTTTTTGTGACGACACAATTTTCCAGCTTTCAATTAAATACCGGACTTGGATATTACAATGTTAGATCTACATCAACGGTATTCAATTCCACAATTGAAAGTAGTGAATGGGATTTTGGTTACATGATTTCGTTGGGATACTCATATCCAATTAATTCCACATTTAAGTTTGGTGCAGAAATAAAATGGAATAATATTTCCGAAGTACAAATAACCAATCTATTATTACAAATAAAATTTCATATGCTGCTTTGTCTGTTATAAATTATTAGATACTAGTTCTAGTAATCGTCAATACAGTCGAATGTCTCGACATAAAATCACCTAACAATTCATCGCCTTTACTTTACACTTCAATTTCAGAGTGAAATCAAACTAAAAACATTGGCACAATCTTTATTTAGTACTTCTTAGCAGCTTAATTCACTAACAAAACAAAAGGAGTACAAAATGAAAAACGCAGCATTATTCACCCTCGCAATTCTTTTATCACTAACCTTCTTTGCTTCATCGGCAAATGCACAATCAACCGGAAGAGGAAATCCAACACCAGTAAAAACAAACTGGGTTGATCTTAACGGTGATGGACTTTGTGATAACGTTGGTACAGCCTTACAAGGCACTTCTCAAGTTGGTAAAGGCTATGGCAAAAAAGATGGTACCGGCACACAAACCAGACCACTTGATGGAACTGGCTTTGGCAACAAAGGCGGAAACGCTACTGTAAGCGGCGTTCATGATGGAACCGGTCTGCAAGGTGCTAATGGACGCAGAGGAAGTAAGTAATTACTAACGTAAGTAACTCGGAATGAAGTGGGCGTTTATTTCACGCCCTCTTTTTATAACCTTTCCAATCTAGATCTTAAATGTCTTTCGCTTATTCCAAGAATTCTTGCTGCTGCACTCTTGTTCCCGTTTGTTCTTTTCAACGCTTCGTTAATCATAGCCAATTCAAATTCTTTCATCTTCGTTTCGTAATTGTCATCGAGATTAAACGGATCGAACTTCTTTTCGGAATCTTTCATCTCGGTTAATTGCGGGAGATCGTTTGTAGTAACCATATTTTCTCTAGACAAAACAACAGCGCGCTGAATTACATTTTCTAATTCTCTTATGTTGCCTGGGAAACTGTATTTGAATAACTGATCCAAAGCTTCGCGGCTGATTCCATTAATCTCTTTCCCTAACTCGTGAGAATAACGTTTAATGAAATGATCAACCAAAATTGGAATATCATCTTTGCGCTGGCGCAGAGCCGGTAATTGAATTGCAACAACATTCAAGCGGTAGAATAAATCTTCCCGGAACAAACCGCTCTGCATCATCTCTTCAAGATTTCTATGAGTAGCCGCTATTATTCGCACATCTGTTTTTTCTGTTTGATTGCTGCCGATTCGCTGATACTCGCCAAACTGAATTGTACGTAATAGTTTTACTTGAATCGTCAGAGGAATATCACCCACTTCATCAATAAAGATTGTTCCGCCATTTGCTTCCTCAAAACGCCCAATTCTTTGGCTGATTGCGCCGGTATAAGAACCTTTTTCGTGACCAAACAATTCGCTTTCCAATAAACTCTCTGAAAGAGAAGCTACGTTAACAGTAACGAATGGCTTTTCTTTACGCGGACTTGCAAAGTGAATTGCTTTGGCAATTAATTCTTTGCCGGTTCCGCTTTCTCCGCGAATTAAAACTGTTGCTTTGGATGAAGCAACTCTTCCGGCAGTGCTCAGTACATTTTCCATTACCGAACTTTGCGATATCATGCTTTCAAAACGGAATTTATCTTGCAGCTGTTCTTTTAGAGTTTTGTTTTCGCTTAACAGATGTTTTCTTTCTTTAATTCTATTTAAGATTGTCTCAAGTTCATCTAAATCAATCGGCTTGATGAGATAATCAAACGCACCGGCTTTCATAATCTGAACTGCGCTTTCGATTGTACCAAAAGCCGTCAACACTACAACATCAATTTCGGGATTAAGATTTTTCATTTCCCGGAGAACTGTTAAGCCATCCCAACCCGGCATTTGAAAATCTGTAAGGACAATATCAATCGTGTTTTCTTGCGCAATCTTTAATGCTTCTTCTCCCTCGTTAGCAGTAAAAACAGTGTAGCTGCGCTTTGTTAAAAAGCTCTTAAGCGATTGAACCTGTGCTTCCTCATCATCAATTATTATAACCGAAAACTTACGCATAAATTACCTTTAAATGTTTTTGGGAAGTTGAATTGTAAAAGCCGTCCCTTGCCCAAGTGTACTTTCTACGCTGATAACTCCATTGTGCTCACTTATTATTTGCTGGACAACACTAAGCCCAATCCCACTTCCTTTGGTTTTAGTTGTAAAGTATAAATTAAAAATCTTTTTAAGATTATCCGGAGAAATTCCTTTTCCGTTATCACTAAATTTAATTTCAATCAAACCATTAGCAATTTCAGCAGAGTTGATAATGAGCGTGCCGTCTTCACTAAGTGAGTCGAGCGCGTTTTCAATCAAATTAATAAATACTTGCGCAATTTGAGTTCTATCCCAAAAGACAGCTCCGTTAAACATATTGCTGAAGATAAGATTGAAATTCTTCTGCTTAAATACTTCTTTGTACTGGTTTTCTGTTTGAGCGAGCAAATCAGAAAGTAAAAACGTTTCCGGCTGAATTGGTTTTGGCTTCGCAAACTTTAAGAAGCTTTCAATAGTATCATTGATTCTTCTAACTTCCTTGTAAACTATTTGTGTTAAACTCTTATACTCATCTTGGTTTTCCACCGGCAAATAATCTTTTCCAAGCTGCTGTGTAATTGTGCCAATAGAATTAAGAGGATTTCGAATCTCGTGCGCGACCGAAGATGCAAGCTCGCCCATTGCTGTTAACCGCTCTCCGCGGATTATTTGTTCCTCCAATCTTTTCTGTTCGGTTAAATCTCTCATTACAAGAATCATATTGTCTTCATGGTTCTCGTCAATAAAAGTACTTTTCGAGATCAGCAGAATTTTTTTTCTTCCGTCAATTATACATTCGACCTCGGCAATTGTAGTTTCATCATCAAGTAAAAATTCACATCCGCTTCCGGTAAACAAATTTTGCAATTCTCCACCAATAATATCTCTTTCGTTAACGTTAAGAAGTTTTTCTGCAGAACTGTTTATTGATTTAGCATTCTTGTGCTTATCCAAAACAATAATTCCGTCGCTAACATTCTCAATTATTTGAGTGGAATAAGATTCTATCACTTTGAATTTTTTCGAGAGCAAATCGAAATTCTGGCGGATGAAAATCATGGAAAGAGTTATAAAGCCGAACACCAGGAAAATTATTCCGAGGAAAATTAGACGGCGGGTTAATCTATCGTTTATTTTGTCCAATGGGTCGAGCGATAAACCCAAACGGAAAACACCGATAACTTTTCCTTCGAAAATAAATGGATGAAGCAGTTCAAAAACTTTTACACCCGAATGTTCAGCAATCTGCCACTTGTAATTTTTCTTTGCAATAGTTTCTTTCAACAACTCGGAAGAATCAATACTTTCTAAATTGCTGATTTTACCGGAGCCGGCAATAATTCCTTTTTCATCCTGAAGAGCAGCGTAAATAATTTGTTTGTTCTCCGTTACATTTTTAAGCAGAACGCCAAAACCAACTTGCTGCCGAAAACTAAGCAACTCTTTCGCGTCAATGTTAAGAACAATAGCGTTTCTGTCTTTCGCAGCGACTGCTAAAGCATATCTCTGCTCATCAAGAAATCTTGCCGGTTTAATACCGATTATAATAGTGTCTGCTTCGCCATCAAAAATTGGGGCTAAATAATCCTTGGGACTATTCTTGGGTTCCAAACCAATGTGTACTTCTTTATTGCTGCCGAATCGTTTTTTCCCGCTACTATCGAAAATATTTATGCGATAAATCTTATTACTCATTGCAATTTTACTTAGCAAGTCATCATTAACCAATCCTTTTTCATACAGCAGTTTTATCATAACTGCGTTGCCAAGTAATCTCTGCTTAACTTCCGCTTCAATTTTATTGTAAGAAAGCAGCGCATGTTGAGATGATGTAAGAAGTGTTTCGAGAAGTGAATGTCCTTGCTTTTCCATAAGCTCAAGCATTTCACTTTTACTCTGGTTCAATTCTATAATAACAGAAGTTGCTACTATAATAGCAGTTACCAGCAAGATGAGAAGAAGGCTTTTGGGGTGGACTAAAATATTCTTAAAGAGCTTCACTTTCTCTGTCATTTAATACTCATTCAATTTACTAAAATCTTACCAACAATATGATGCGAAGCTCTTCAAATGAGTTCAGAATATTTTAACGGTTTCAACAATAAGTGTTTGGTTCAAGCTTACTCTATAGCTCGAAACCAAGATTAAGATTGATTGAATTGCTTTTGTAGTCAAATAAATAGCTGTTGGATTTATTATTAATCATCTGGTAGTTCAAGCCGACGGATAGGTTTAATCCATTTGCAGAATCCAGAGAGATATTTTTCTTAACTGATAGGTTGAAAATACTTTGGGTATCGCTGCGCATTAAGCCAGTATTGTAAGAGAGAAGCTCATCGTAAATACCTTGGGAAGGGTAGTTTTTATTGTTTAAGTAGTAACCGGCTTTTATTTGTAAGTCATCAAATAGGATTTGTGTTAGCTCGACTGAAAAATTATTTCCTTCATAGTTCACCGGATCGTCAAACATTTCGGACTCATCTCCGTAAACCACATTTAAGTCCTTTACAAATGCACCAAAACCGCTCAAGATGCTTCTGTTGGTAAATTGAGTTGCAAGCCCTGTCGTTCCGGTTATTGATTGAGCAACGCGCGCAAAGGCTAAAACTTGTGTAACTGATGAAACATTTTTGTCTCTATATGTTTCTGTAACAAGTGTATTGGTTTCATCAAGATAAGAATATGTACCGCTTTGAATTGGAGAAGTGTACCTTTTGTAATTAAGTGCGCCTCCTAAAATTACCGTAGTTCCGGTTTCAAAGCCTCTGTTTACGGTTGCGCTTAAACTGGTTTGTAGATTATCAAGAATTGGAATGCTCTTGTATTGAGTAAAGCTGGTATATGGTGCAAGAGTTATGTGAAAATTTTGAAGCTCGATCTGTTGATTGTAATAGAGCGAAAAATTATCGTAATCAAAATATGTGTAGATATCTTTGTTTAATCTTTGCTCAAACGAAATTCCAAGCGATGATGATTCAAATTCCATCCAGGCTGCAGCCTGATGCCAGTAGAAATTTCTTTCCGGTAAAACATCAAACGAAATTAAACTTCCGGCGTACCCAACCTTGAGGAAATCAAAATCATACCCCGCGTTTCCGCTAAAGGAAGATACAAACGCTTTCTCGGCTAATTTGGAGCGGAATGGATTGTCATTGTATTCTTGCTCGGTGGACAACCCAAAACTCCATTGCCCAAAGATTGTGGGAGAAACTAAAGTTGAAAAGAGTACAGCGATAAATATTTTATTTGTGATTTTCATTTACGCACCAAAAAAATGAGGATGTCTCAAAAGTAATTCTTCAATTAAATAATCTGCGAAAACCTGTTAAATCTGTGTCATCCGCGGTCTATTCTATAATAAAACATTACTTTTAAGACAGCCTCGTTAGAAAAATATTTAGGTTACTTTCTTCCGCCTCTGTAACCGTTTCCGCTACCGCTTTGTGTTCCGGTTTGCGTTCCAGTAGTTGTACAGTTTTGTGTGCCGTTTTTCATTCCTTTACCAGCCGCACCGAAACCGCCTTTACCATTTTTGCCGCCTTTCTTACCTTTGCCGGCGTTATCGTTAATTCCGTCGCCGTTCAAATCAACAAACTTATTCTTCTGAAGCTTTGGACCGGTGTAATCCGGATCAACGCCATTTGGTATTCCGTCGGCATCATGATCTGGTGCGTTATCGTTGTAGCCATCGCCGTTTTTGTCAACAAAGTTTTTTCCATGATTTGTAGGCGGTGTTGTTGTAGTTTGTGCCGAAATTTCTGCGTACATAGCAAAAACTCCGAGAAGCATGATTAATGTTACTAACTTTTTCATTTTTTCCTCTTTGGATTGTGAGTTAATGATTCCGTTAATACTTATCTAATAATTATGCCAAAGAGTTGGTTATGTTTTTTTGTTGGAAAAGAAGTTTTTCGTTAAGAACTTAGTTGTCTTTCGACTCGGATGTCGAGCGGTTCGTCATTTGGGTTGAAGTAGAATTAGTGAAGTGTGACTTTCCTAAAATAGGAAAGCCACAAAAAAGTCCAGGCTTTTCGTGTCCTTAATAGCTCATCGAATCAAGCTTCACTTTGCCTCTGAAAATCCAGTAGATACTTATTGTGTAGGCGAGAACGAATGGAATTCCAAGTATGGCAATTGTGAGCATTATGCCTAAAGTTTTTTGAGATGATGAAGCATTGTAAATTGTTAAACTGTTTGCCGGATTGGGATCTGATAAAACAATATTTGGGAATAAGCCGATTGCAAACAGAGCCAACAGCGAAGCGATACTTGCACACGAAGATAAGAATGCACGGAACTCTCTTCCGTGGAAAATCTCTCTTGGGATATTTGCAATTGCAAGCATGTTCAATACAGCAACTAAGAATAGTACTGGTGTATCTTTAAAGTGTTGAACCATATGTGGATAATAAATTAGTGTGTACATCGTAGTAGTAACGTAGCAAATCACAAAAAAGATTATAGTGTTGTTAACCCAGCTTCTAATTTTGTTTTGAAGCTCGCCTTCGGTTTTCATAACAACATAAATAGAACCATGCATCATGAACAAGGCAACAGTTGTTATTCCAACAAGAACCGTATAAGGCTTGATCAAGCTGAGAAAACTTCCGGCAAATTCTTTATCGGCATCAAGCGGAATACCGGTGATGATGTTTCCGAGAGCCACGCCCATTAAAAATGCAATTAGAATACTGGAAACGCTGAAGGAAACATCCCAAGTTTGGCGCCACCACTTCATCGGCTGTTTGCTTCTAAACTCAATTGCTATTGCTCTGAAGATCAAAGAAAATAAAAGTAAAATTATAGCAGTATAAAATCCGGAGAATACTGTTGCATATACTTGTGGGAATGCAGCAAATAAAGCTCCGCCGCCGGTTACAAGCCAAACCTCATTTCCATCCCAAACCGGTCCAATCGAATTTATCGTTACTCGTCGGTCGTTATCATTCTTGATTAACAAATGCAGTGTTCCAACTCCAAGGTCGAAACCATCCAAGATTGCATACCCGGATAACAACACTCCGATGAGTATGAACCAGATTGTATTCAAATCAAATGTAAATTCCATAACAATCAAATTTAGTTTTTGAGTTTATTATTTGTCGAAGACAGCTTTTTGATGCTCATACTCGCTGGGAATTTTCTCCGGCTCTTCCGGACCATGCTGAATTTTTTCATTCAATAGAAAAAGAAAGAGCGCGAATAATAATAGATAAACAATCGTAAACATGATGAGTGAAAAAACTACTTGGTTCGCTTCAACAACTTTTGAAAGTCCTTCGCTTGTACGAAGCAAATCGTAAACAATCCAGGGTTGTCTTCCAACTTCTGCGGATATCCAGCCAACTTGATTTGCTATTTGCGGACCAAGCACTGAGAAAACGAAAACCCACAGTAACCATCTATAACTAAGAATCTTTTTCTTCCACCATAAGAACACACCGAGAAGGCTTAAGCCAATCAAGGTTATTCCAATAGCCACCATCAAATGATAAGTCTGAAAAACAATATTCACCGGAGGTCTGTCTTGAGGTTTGAATGAATTTAATCCGGTTACCGGTTTTTTTGTGTCACCGTAAATCAGATAGGAAAGCATACCCGGAATCTTAACGCCAAAACTAACTTGTTGTTTACTATCATTCACCCAGCCGAATAAATACAAATCGCCCGCTGCGGATGAATCATAGTGTGCTTCAAACGCGGCAAGTTTTGCCGGCTGTGTTTTGCTTATTCCAACCGCGCTTGCGTGCCCGGTAAATAACTGAAACAACGAAGCAAACATTGCCAGCACTAAAGCTATTTTGAAAGAAGCTTTCGCGAACTCAATGTGTTTATTCTTGAGAAGATAAAACGCGCTAACACTTATAACAAGAAATGCACCGGCAAGCCAAGCTCCGGAAAGAACATGCATTAATCTTTCTACTGAAGAGGGATTAAAAATCATTGCCCAGAAATCTGTTATTTCAGCGCGTGCATGTATTCCTTCTCCAACAATATGAAATCCAGCTGGAGTTTGCTGCCACGAGTTAGCAACAACAATCCAAACAGCGCTTAGCATTGAACCGAGAGAAACCATAATTGTAGAAAGAAAGTGAATTTTTGGACTGACTTTATTCCACCCGAATACTAGAATTGCTAAGAAACCGCTTTCTAGAAAGAAGGCAAAAATTCCTTCCGCAGCAAGCGCGCTTCCAAATACATCTCCAACATAACGTGAATAAGTAGCCCAGTTGGTACCAAACTCAAACTCCATGACAATTCCGGTAGCTACTCCCATAGCAAAAGTTAATGCAAAGACTTTAACCCAGAACTTAGTCATGCGTTCATACATTTTATTTTTTGTACGCAGATAAATTCCTTCCATTAAGACAAGAAGAACACCAAGACCAATACTGAGCGGCGGATAGATATAATGGAAAGCAATTGTAACTGCGAATTGAATACGAGAGAGAATTTCAACGTCCATAAGGCATCAATTTTTCTTTACAAAATAATTAAAAAGAAACTATTACGTCTATCCGGTTGATTTATTTATAGCAAAAACTGATTCTAATATCATGCTAAAAGAGGTTTAAAATAAAAAAGCACCCAGCAAAGCTGAGTGCTTTAAGTGAAATTGAATTCGGATAATTAATTGAACATATATCTGATACCAATTTGCATCTGCCAGCGTGAAAAAATTCCCGGATCGTCCTGGAATGTTTTTTTCAAGCTAGTATTGAATTTAAATACCGGTGTACCCTGCGTTGTAAATTTAACAACTTGAAGAGGTGAAGTTGCGGCAGAATTAGCTATCTGGCGAACTCCCCAATCTGAATTCAACAAGTTGGCAACATTAAGAATATCCACACTCAGCTGAATTGTTTGCTTTTTGGTGCCCCAAAGAAATGAATAATCTTGAAGTAGTCTCAAGTCAATATTGCTGAACCACGGATTAACTCCGCCGAAGCGTTCAGCTATTTTGCCTCTATTGTTTTTTAAGTAGTCGTCTTGTTCAATAAAAGCATTGAGAGCATTCCACTGAGCAGTAGCTTCGGCAGCAGTACCGTCAAAAAGAATTTCATTTTGATTTTTAGGAATGTAAATCAAGTCGTTTGCACCTGAACCATCACCGTTAACATCGCCTGAATAAGTGTAAGAATATCTATTTCCACCTGCGCCGGCAAATCTGTTACCTTCGGCAATTTCCATAAAGATACCAACGCTTGTTGTCCAGCTTTCGGACCATTCATGTTTGTAAGTTGCTGTAGCAATTATACGGTTACGGTTACCGAATTCAGAATAACCAAGAAGCGGTTTATTTGGGTTTCCGCTTGTTGGAGTGTTACCATACAAGTCCAATGCAATTTCTGTTGATTTGAGTAAGTTTCTTGCATCAAGAAAAGTATAAGCTAAGCTGGTGCTGAGACCATTATCGAAATTCTTTCTCAATTGAGCAGTGATGCTATAATTATATCCTTCGCTTGAATTATCAATTACATAAGCTCCGCCTATACTTGTATTTAGCGGACCGCTTCCGTAGTAAGGTCTGCCGTCGGGAAGAGTGCGGGTTGGCTTTCCTAAGTTGGCATCTCTTACATAAATAGCATTTATGTCTTTGCTGTAGATAAATTCAAGTGTTCCAAGTACGTCACCGGGAAGGGTATGATCAAAAGCTAAATTTGTTGTCCAAGCTTGCGGCCATTTGAAATTTTCAGCCATTGCATTTAAGAAGTATGTTTGTTGATGTGCAGGTAGGTTTGGATTCCAGCCCGGGTTGGAAATATTATTTCCGATCCATACAAACGGAAGTCTGCCGGTAAAGATTCCGGTTCCTCCACGTAATTGTGAAGTACGGTCTCCGGTTAAGTCCCAATTAAAACCTACACGTGGTGAAAATAACGGCGCTGCTGAAGGTAATTTACTTTGGTCAACAACTTCCTTATTACCATCTGCATCAAGTAAATTTAATGAACGGGAAAATGGATTATCAACCATATCGTTGAAATACATTGGTATGTCAACTCTCAAACCATAAGTAAGTGTAAACTTTTCAGTTATCAGGAATTCATCTTGAGCGTAAAATGCCAACTGACCAACTTTAATATCTTCTCCTTTGAATGGTTTTTTGATAGCATCAGCGGCAATTTTATTGAAATCAACAAAATTCGGATTCTTAGGATCGGTTAGATCAAGAAATTCCTGTAATGAATTAAATGTTGTTCCCCCAAATTGTGCGGGAACCATAAATAAGCCGGCGTAGAAAAGGTTAAATGAGTTGTAAAATTTGAAGTACTCGAAGTTTACACCGGCTGTAATAACATGTTTGCCGATGAAATAGCTAAAGTTATTTGTGAATTGTAAAACATCCTGATCTAATATGTTGTTAATTGAAAATGGTTCTTGACCAAGAGTTGTGTAAGCAATTCCATTCTCGGCAATCTCTATCGTAGGATAAATCTTCGGAGTATTCGCTTCTCTGAAGTCTCTGAATCTGTTGTAGCTTGCAAAGAATCTATTCGACCAACTGTTACCACGGCTGTTTAATTCTGCCGCAAATGAATTTAGCTGATTGTTAATTCTGTAACCGGAGCTTTTAAATGGAAGCGTGTTTTCATTTGGACCTCTGCCGGTACCGTTATAGCTGATTGCAAACGGGTGCGGAGGTAAATCGCGTCTTGCGTTTAGATAGTTGTATCTAAATGTGAAAGTATTGTTGTCATCAATATTCCAATCGAACTTGATAAGGAATTTTTCGTTTTCCGTTTTGTTTACGTAATTCTCATATGGACCTGGATCGTAACCATAAACGGATTTCATTCTTTGGCTGATAAGCTCCATATCGGAAGCTTTTACTCTTGATGTTCCAAAACCGGTTGTACCACGGTTTGCGGCAAAATTGCTGCCCGGGTCTTCACGTCTTTCAATTTCTCCATTCATGAAGACAAATAATTTGTTTTCTATAATTGGACCACTGGCTGTAAAACCGGTTTGGTTGTAAACTAAACTTGGATTAGCAACAACTTTATTACCCGAAACTGTGTTGCCGACAAAATTCTCGTCTCTCATAAAACGGTACAGGGAAGCTTTATATTCGTTTGTTCCGCTTTTGGTAACTGTATTAATTCCAGCACCGGTAAATCCGCCTTCTCTTACATCGAATGGTGCAACAGATACTTGAACTTCAGCAACTGCATCGAATGGTACCGGCTCTGCATTAGTTTGACCGCCAGGTGCCGGATCATCCAATCCAAAAGAGTTGTTGAAATAAGAACCGTCTAACGAAATATTATTGTATAGCCAGTTTTTTCCGCCGAAGCTAAAATTACCGTCGCTTCTTGGATCAAGTCTTGTAATGTCTCTGGTGCTTCTTTTAATAGATGGCATTTCAGTAACCTGAAGCGGTGAAACAAATGTTGCTGCCCCGGTTCTACTGCTGTTTAAGACATTATCTTTTTCCGCAGAAATTGTAATCTCTTTTAGATTAACATCTTCATTCTGCAATACAAATTCTGTTCTAAGATTTTGTCCAAGTGATAAATAAATATTTTCTTGTTGTTCTTTCCTGTATCCTATTGACGATACTGTTAAGGTGTAAGGTCCGCCAATTTTTAGATTTGGAAGATTAAATCTACCGTCAGAAGTAGTATATACTCCATATTTTGTTCCGGTCGGTGTATGAACCGCAATTACAATAGCAGCAGGAAGCGTTTCGCCATTGACATCTTTTACGATTCCATTCATTGATGCTGTTGTAAGACCCTGAGGCAATACTTCGAACGGGCTTATCAACAGGAAGAACAAAAACAAGTACAATAAGGTTGTGGTTTTTTTGCTCATACAGACTCCTCTTTAGGTTAGTGAATTTGTTTTTGAAGCAGTGTGAATCTATAACAGATATATCTCAAATGGGATTAAGGCGAATTTTTTAACTCCAAATAAGATAGCAATTATTTAGAATATGCCGGTATTAATCTTACATATTCGAATTATTCTTTTATTACAGTTTAGTTATCAGATCAGCCATTTCGATTGCTGAAATAGCAGCGTCCCAACCTTTATTTCCAGCTTTGGTTCCGGCGCGCTCTAATGCCTGTTCGATAGAATCTGAAGTGATAACGCCAAAGATAACGGGGACTCCACTCTCTAAACTTGCATGAGCTACGCCTTTGGAAACTTCAGCAGCGATGTAATCAAAGTGTGGCGTTGCACCGCGGATTACGGCGCCAAGACAAATTACAGCATCGTATTTTTTTGATGAGGCAAGCTTTTTAGCTGCAAGCGGAATTTCGAACGCGCCCGGAACGTACACAACTGTAATTTTGTCTTCTTCACATTCGTGCCGTTTTAAACAATCAACCGAGCCGGATAAAAGACTTTTAGAAATAATCTCGTTGAAACGGGAAACTACTATTCCGAATTTTTTTCCCTTTGCTGTTAAATTACCTTCTAATGTTTGAATCATTGTTCACCTTCTAATTTATATTGATTTATAAAGCAGTTAGCATGTGTCCGAGTTTATCCCGTTTTGTTTTAAGGTATTTCGAATTGTTTTCGTTTGGCTCCATCTCAACAGAAACACGCTCTACTATATCAAGTTCGTATCCCTTCAAGCCAATAATTTTTTTAGGATTATTTGTAATCAAACGAATTTTTGTGAGACCAAGGTCTTTCAAAATTTGCGCGCCAATTCCATACTCGCGAAGATCAGCCTTGAAGCCAAGTGTTTCGTTAGCCTCAACTGTATCACTTCCTTTATCTTGAAGTTCATAAGCGAGAAGTTTATTTGCCAAGCCAATTCCTCTTCCTTCTTGCCGCATGTAGAGCAGAACTCCGCGTCCTTCATTAGCTATCATTTCCATAGCTGCGGAAAGCTGTTCACCGCAATCACATCTTTTGGAGCCGAACACATCTCCCGTTAAACATTCCGAATGCACGCGAACAAGTGTTGGCGTGTCATTATCAATGTTACCCATAGTCAGCGCAAGAGGATTATCATTTGGATCAAGAAGATTTTCGTAAAGGTGAAGTTTGAACACGCCGTAATTTGTCGGCAAGTCTATTACAGTTTTACACTTTACAAGTTTTTCTCTCTTCCGGCGGTATTCAATTAAATCAGCAATCGAAATTATTTTCAAACTAAATTTCTGGGCGAAATCAATAAGCTGCGGCAGCCTTGCCATAGTTCCATCTTCGTGAAGAATTTCGCAAAGAACTCCTGCTGGTTTTAATCCGGCTAAAGTAACAAGATCAACTGCGGCTTCTGTATGCCCCGCGCGTTTTAACACTCCACCTTTTTTAGCAATTAAAGGAAAGATATGCCCCGGTCTGGCAAAATCATTTGGCTTCGCGTGATTATCAACAATAGCTTTTATAGTAGCTGTTCTATCATGTGCGGAAACGCCGGTGGTAGTCCCATGAATGTAATCAATGGAAACTGTGAAAGGTGTTTGATGAAGTGAAGTGTTGTTTCCAACCATCAATTCAAGTTCAAGTTCTGCGGCACGCTGCTCGGTTACGGAAACACAAAGTATTCCTCTTGCTTCACGTGTAATAAAATTAATTTGCTTAGAAGTAATAAGTTCAGCAGCAGCAATTAAGTCTCCTTCATTTTCACGGTCGGCATCATCAATAACTATTACCATCTTACCATTTCTGATATCTTCAACAGCCTCGTCAATCGTGCTCAATTTGTTTGTAAAATCTGATTGTTGTTCATTCATTTTAATAACCCAATTTGGTTAACCATTCTTCGCTTAATTCATTTTTATTTTCCGGTGTACTGCTTGTAAACTTTTCGATATACTTTGATATAACATCAATCTCGATGTTGACCTTATCGCCGGACTTTCTTGTATGAAGGTTTGTGTTTGTCCATGTATGTGGAATAATTGAGCACATAATTTTATTTGAGTTCACATCTGCAATCGTTAGGCTAATTCCGTCTATGGCAATAGAACCTTCTTTGATTAAATATTTCTCGAGAAGGTGGGGAAGTGAGAGGTACAGTAAATAATTTTCACCAGCCTTTTTAATTTCTGTAATTGTTCCTACATCGTTTACATGCCCTTGAACCAAATGCCCGCCAAGTTTTTGAGAGAGCTGCAGTGCCGGTTCAAGATTAACTTCCATTCCAATTCTTAAGTTTCCTACCGTAGTTTTCTTTATCGTTTCGCCAACGGCATCAACACAAAATTTGCCGGAAGAGAATTTGGTTACTGTAAGGCAAACTCCGTTAACCGAAATTGAATCTCCGGTTTTAAGTGAGCGCATAATTTTACTTGCGGAAATTTCTAAATCTAATTTGCCGTTGGCTTGTCTTACAGATGATATTTTGCCTATTTCTTCAATTAGTCCGGTAAACATTTTTCTCTCTTGTTCTTATAATGAAATAAAATGTCTTCACCCAGGTTTGTTTTTTTTAGCAGTTCGAAATTCTCATTTTTATCAGCCGGGGCAACATCAACACCGGCTTCTAAAAATATTGGAGCCATAAGAACGAATAATTCATCATACAGTTCTTTCTCGATAAAATGAGTATAAACTTGACCGCCTCCTTCAACAAACAGAGAGTTTATTTTAAGGGAAGAGATTTTCTTTAATACTTCGGATAGATCAAGCACAGAATCTCTAAAGGGCTCAAGTTCAATTAACAAAACGCCTTTGTCTTTGAAAGCGCTCTTACGTTTTTCATCTGCAATAGTTGAGCAGAAAACAATATTTCGGTTAGTTGAATCATCGAAGATTGCGGATTTCAAATTGGCAGTAAGAGCTCCGTCAAGAATTATCCGTTTAGGATTTCTTCCAATTACATCTCTTACGGTTAACAGAGGATTATCAATGTTTACTGTGTTTGCGCCAACAAGAACCGCATCGTAAATAGAGCGTTGTTGGTGCACAAACTTTTTTGATTCGTTTCCGGTAAGCCATGTTTGTTTTCCTTTCTCGCCGGTAATTTTCCAATCACTGGAAACAGCCATCTTGAGAGTAACGTAAGGAAAACCGGTTTCCGTACTCTTAAAGAAAAACTTATTCAGCTCTCTCCCTTCTTTTTCCAGAACATTTGTTGTTACTTCTATGCCGGCTTCCCTCAGAAGTTTAATACCATTTCCATTTACTTTTGGATTAGGATCAACTGTTGAAATTACAACTCGTTTAATATTGCTGGAAATAATTAGCTGAGCGCATGGCGGGGTTTGCTTATCGGTGTGCATACATGGTTCCAAATTGCAATACAAAGTTGCGCCGGAAATATCTTGTTCAGTATTCAAAATTGCGTTTCGTTCCGCATGAAACGAACCATACTTCTCATGGTAACCTGAAGTGAGAATCTTATCATCATTAACAATGATTGAGCCCACTAACGGATTTGGGCTAACATATCCGGCACCATTTTGAGCAAGCTCAAAACATTGCTTCATATATTTTTCATCAATTGAACTGGACATAATTAAACCAATCAATTTGTTTAAGTAAGTTCAAGCATCCGCTGGATTGGAAGTCTCGCTTTTTCGGCAACGTCATCCGGTACTTTTACTTCGTAGCGTTCAAATTTGAGCGCATTGTAAAGCTGTTCCAAGTCAATCATTTTCATGTATTCGCAAATTGCATTTTCACTCAAAGGATAAAACAATGCTTGCGGTTTTACTTTTTTCAGCCGGTGAAGTATTCCAACTTCGGTAGCAATCACGAACTCTTTTGCTTCTGATTTTTCTACGTAATTAATCATTCCATCCGTTGAAAGCATGTGAACGCCTTTGCAATCAAAATAAACTTCTGCTTTTAACATGCATGAAGAAGAACATCCGCATTCCGGATGAATTAAAAATTCAGCTTTGGGATGTTGGGTCTGAGCTAAACCAAAATCCACATCGCCAATTTTTTCGTGAACATGACAAGCGCCTTTCCAAATTTTTAACGGTCTGTTAAGAACAGCTTGCACATATTTACCCAAATGTTTATCGGGCAGAAATAGAATCTCTTTATCATAGGGGATTGAAGAAACTACTTTTGCTGCATTGGAAGAAGTGCAGCAATAATCACTTTCCGCTTTAATCTCCGCAGAAGTATTAACATAAGAAACAACAACCGCCTTCGGATGCCGGCTTTTCCATTCCCTTAATTGCGTTGCTGTAATTGATGACGCTAATGAACAACCCGCATCTAAGTTAGGAAGTAAAACCTTTTTTCCCGGAGCTATAATAGAAGCCGTCTCTGCCATAAAGTGCACGCCGCAGAAAACTATCAATGCCGCATCTGTTTTAGCCGCTTGCTGAGAGAGTCCCAGCGAATCACCGACGTAATCCGCAATATCTTGTATTTCCGGCGGCTGATAATTGTGAGCGAGTATCACCGCATTTTTATCAATCTTTATTTTCTTTATTTCATGGATTAGATTGTTCATATCAGAATTCATTTCTTTTTTGTTTGTTGGATATACAGTGCGATATCAAGCGCCTTAACAGAATGGGTTATTGCACCGACAGAAATATAATTCACACCGGTCTTGGCGATTTGACGAATGTTCTTTAGTGTAATACCGCCTGAAGCTTCGGTTTTACATTTGCCCTTAATTACTTTAAGAGATTTTTTTATCTGGCTCGTGGTCATGTTATCCAGCATTATAATGTCAACATTTTGTATAAGCGCCTCTTCAACTTCTTGCAGATTCGTTACTTCCACTTCAATTTTCATATTCTTAGGCTTGTTTAGCGAGGCGCGCTTCACTGCTTCCGTAATGCTTCCAGCGGCGGCGATATGATTTTCTTTAATTAATATCATATCGAATAAACCAATGCGATGATTAACACCACCGCCGACTTTAACCGCATACTTATCTAATGCTCTATGTCCGGGAACTGTTTTTCGTGTATCAAGAAGTTTTGTATTGGTTCCCCGCAGTGCAGCAGCATATTTATTTGCCTCGCTTGCAATGCCGGACATTCTTTGGAGAAAGTTTAGAATAGTTCTTTCTGCAGTTAAAAGAGATTTGAGCGGACCATTAATTGTAGCAATTTTTTGAGAAGCTGCCACGCGGTCACCATCTTTCGATAACGCTGCAAAAGACAATTTCTTATCTATGGTTTTGCAAATTTGATTAGCTATTTGCAACCCGCAAATAATTCCGGATTCTTTGGCAATTATGAAAGCGGTTCCAACAGAATTTTTGGGGATAATCAATTCTGAAGTTATATCATACTTGCCAATATCTTCCTTCAGAGCTAATTGGATTAAATGTTTTACTTCGGCAGATAATTTCATCGTTCGCGCCTAATTTTGAGTAAACGGGTATGTTTATTAATCTGAGAAGAATTGCGTTCAAACTTTTTATTCTGATTAGGATAATCGCTGCGGATGTGGCAGCCGCGGCTTTCTTTGCGGGCAAGAGCCCCATTGGTTAGTAACAACGCAAGTTGTATCAAATTTTGTATTTGAAGCAGATAGTATTCATTGCCTGGGATAGAATATTTTTCTCTCAGCTTAGAAAGTTTCTCTTTTGCCCTTATAAGTGAAGCTGCATTTCTAATTATTCCAACATCTTCCCAAAGTATTTTTGCGATTTGATTTCTTACCTTGTGAAAAATTTTCTCATTCTTGTCCTCAATTGTTAAACTTGACTCGGGTTCTGGTTTAATCGGTGTTGTAAAAGATGAGCTCCTACTATGCTTCACACACCGTTTTGCAAAGACTAAACACTCCAACAAAGAATTGCTTGCCAATCTATTTGCGCCATGAACTCCGGCAGAGGCGGCTTCTCCAATTGCATATAATCCGGTGATATTTGTTTCACCAAACAATCCGGTTTTAATTCCGCCGACGGTGTAATGCGCTGCGGGTGCAACCGGAATGCCGGAAGTAATTATATCAATACCATATTTCTTTAATTCATTAAGTAGATAAGAAAATTTTCTTCTTATAACACTTTTTTCAATTTGCGAGAGACTTAAAAAAACATTTCGGTTCTTTCCGGCACTAATGTATTGATAGATGGCTTTACTTAATTCATCCCTCGGAGAAAGCTCTGTTAGTTCGGTATTACTGAAAATTCTTTTCCCATTATTATCAACCAGTAATGCGCCGTCACCACGCAATGCTTCGCTTAATAAAAACGGGGGGCAGCTTTTCTTGTTCAGTGCCGTAGGATGAAATTGAATGAACTCAATATTCTCAATTTCGGCTCCGGCGTTGTATGCCGCGATTATTCCATCTCCGGAAGTTGAAAGGGGATTAGTTGATTTGTGATAAATTCCGGCGAGTCCGCCCGTTGCAATTATTGTTCTATAGGTAAGTAGCCGAAAATCTTTTTGTGTTTTATAATTATAGAATAACGCGCCATGAGCATCGCGATTACGAACTAAAATTCTGAAAAGAAAAGAGTTGCCGAATAGTGTAATATTTTCATTCTTAGTTATAAGACTTCGGAAGAATCTAACAAGTTCTTTGCCGGTCGAGCTTCCGTTAGAGTGTAAAACTCTTCTTTTTGAATGTCCCCCTTCAAGACTGATATCTAATTCGGTATTGTTTCTATCGAATTTCATTCCGAGAGAAATAATTTCCCGTACAATATTTTTGCCTTCGGCAACAAGTATTTTTACAGCTTTTTTATTGCATAGATTTTTCCCTACAGCAATTGTGTCTTTGTAATGTTGTTTAATCGAATCATCGGGCGAAATAGCGGAAGCAATACCACCTTGCGCTAAATAAGAATTGCTGATATTAAAATTCTCTTTTGATACCAAAGCTACAGTACCTTGTTCAGAGGCGTAATAAGCAGCGGCTAAACCTGCAAGACCTTGTCCTACTATCACAAAATCGAAATACTTTTTCTTGTTCATACTTCTTGCGTTATGTATTCTTTTTCTTAGTAATCTTTTGCGAAACGGAATTTGCTGCATCTAATATTAGAACAGTCGGTTTATGTTTCTTTGACTCCGCATCATCAAACATTGAGTAACAAGCAATAATTATTTTATCTCCGGGTTGCACTAATCTGGCGGCAGCGCCGTTAAGGGTTACTTCACCTTTGACGCCGTAAATAACATAAGTAGAAAAGCGGCTGCCGTTGTTAACATTGTATATATCAACTTTTTCGAATTCTAATAAGTTAGCTTTCTTGCAAAGAGCTTTATCAATTGCTATTGAGCCTTCGTAATTCAGATCGCTGCCGGTTACAGTAGCTTTATGAATTTTTGATTTTAGCATAACTCTAAACATTACACATCTCTTTCGGTTGGTTGGTTTAGATTATAAGCAGTGAAAAGCCCTTTGAGTACAAGCGTTGGCATGTTCAAATTAAAAAGTCCTTCATCTTCAAATAAACCTGAAAAACCTCCGGTACCAATTACAACAGGTTCTTCATCCTTAAACGCTTCTGCGATTATTCTCGCTTTGATTTCTTTTACGGTTCCAACCTGTCCGAAGAATAAACCGGACTGAATACTTTCGATAGTTGATCTACCTACGGCTGTTTCCGGTTTTTTAATTTCAACACTTGGTAATTGTGCCGCCTTCGATTCCAAAACTTCCATAGAAATGCGGATGCCCGGAAGGATAACTCCGCCTAAATAATCTTTCGTTTTATTGATAACACAAAATGTTGTAGCTGTGCCAAAATCAACGACAATAATATTTTTGTTGGGGAAGAGAGTGGTAGCGGCAATCGCGTTAGCAATTCTATCTGTACCTACTTCAAGAGGATTGCGGTACTTTATTTTCAATCCGGTTTTAACTCCGGCTTTTAAGAAGAAGGGCTCTATTCTAAAATATTTAATGCATCCGTTTCTAATAGAATGATTTAAGTCCGGAACAACACTACAAATTGAAATTCCAGAGATGCTGTCCGGATCAACGCTATTTTCCCGTAGAACTGTTTTTAGAAACAAACCAATTTCATCGGATGAAAATTGCTGCCTCGAGGTTTTGCGGAATTGTACTGTTAATTCACCGCCGTTAAAAACGCCGCCGTGGATTTGCGAATTACCAACATCAATGCACAATATCATTATTTGCCTCCGTTATTTTCTCAATTGCTTCTGCTAAATTCAAAACGCTAATACATTTAGTTGTGCTTAGAGATTTATCATAAATGGTAAAATTAGTTTGTTCGCCAGATGAGGTTCTGCCGGAAATATCATTATGCACGACATAATCTACATTCGAGTCTGCAAACATTTTCTTAATGATATTTGGTATATCACTTTCCGCGACTTGATTTGTAAGCTTGAAACCAATTACAATAACATTAGGGTTCTTTGATAAATTTTTAAGGGAATCAATAACCTTCACATTTTTTTTGAACAAGATTTTAATGTTATCCGAATCTGATACTAACTTACTTTGCATCGGAAGAGGAAAAGCGTTGTTATCTTTTTCCAGGAATGTTGGGGAATAATCGCTCAACGCAGCCAGATGAATAATCGTATCGAATTGTTTCACTGCCAACAAGTTCTCAATCTTAAAGCGGTAATCTTCAAATGAAGAAAACGTTTCACTTTCAATATTAAATTTAGTCTCAACAGAATTCTTAGCTCGTAGAGTAGTAATCATATTTCCACTAAGAAAAAGTTCTTCTGCTATTGCGACTCCCGTTTTGCCGGTACTCATATTCGAAATAAATCTCACGCCGTCAATGTCTTCAACAGTTCCGCCGTAAGTAATAAGTATTTTTTTTCTTGCAACGGATTTATTTTTAGAAGCGTATGCTTTCATCACTTCATCAAAAATCAAATCCGAATTTAACAATTTACCTTCTCCAACATCGCCGCAAGCTAAGTAGCCAACTTCGGTTGGAAGAATTGTTACGCCCCAACTTTTAAGTCTCGCTATAGATTCTTGTGTTGCAGGATGAGAATACATTTTGGAATTCATCGCGGGAGCTATTAAATAAGGCTTAGACCAATCATGAGCTAAAAACAATGAAGTGAGAAGGCTGTCGGAAATTCCGTTTGCGAATTTGTTAATCGTATTCGCAGTAGCCGGAGCTAACACTGTTACATCTGCCCATTGCACCAAATGAATATGGCTCATTACATGTGCTGGGGCGAATGAGTCTGTATAAACTGGATTACCGGAAAGTCCTTCCAGTGTTGCTGTTCCAATAAACTTTAATGCAGATTCTGTAGCAACAACTTTTACATCGCAACCGGCTTGAACAAATTTGGAAATTAAGTAAGCAGACTTGTAAGCCGCGATTGATCCGGTAATTTTAAACAAGATATTAAATTTGGACATTGTCTATCAACCTCACTTTTCCTAAAAACACTGCTCCAAATCTGCGCCGGTACAAGTCTTCAATGTAATCTACTTGGAAGCCTAATCTCTCGAGCTGAGTTTTAGCTAAACTCGTGCTCTCAGCGTTTCTTAAAATCTTATAAAAGTTTGGAGCAATTTTTCTTTCGTCATGTGTAAGAAGTAAATTCCGGCTGCTCATTGCTAATCCATCTTTCTCACGAATAATTGCGCAAGAAACAATTTCCACATTCATAAACAAAGCTTTGCACATTCCGTCAATCAATAAATATTGTTGATAATCTTTTTCGCCGAAATATGCTTTAGTCGGCGAGACAATATTCAAAAGCTTTAGAACAATTGTTAAGACGCCTTCAAAGTGCCCGAGACGAGAACTGCCGCAAAGTATTTTGCTTAACGAATTTTCTACTATTCTATATCTATAATCGTCGTTATATATTTCTTCATGTTTAGGAAGGAATAAAACATCCACGCCGGTTTTCTCCAATACTTGTAAATCATTCTCAATAGTTCTCGGGTAATTTTTATAATCATCTGCGTCGTTGAACTGTGTTCGATTTACAAAAATGCTTGCAACAGTAATATCATTTTCAGAAACTGATTTTTTGAAAAGCGATTCATGCCCGGCGTGCAAAGCTCCCATTGTAGGGACAAATCCCACACTCTTCTTTTTGGAATGAAATGTGTTCGTCAGATATTTTATTTCATCAATGTTTGTTATTTGTTTAATCATAGAAAACTCTCGGATGAGCTGGGAAACTCTGATTGTTTTACGTCTTCATTAAATTTGTTAAGTGCGTTTAGAATCGTTTCGTAGCCGTTAAAATATTTTCTGGCGAATTTAGGATTGAAATCTTTGTCCATTCCAAGCAGATCTTGCAGAACTAACACTTGACCATCAGTCTTAGCACCTGCGCCAATTCCAATTGTAGGTATTTCTAACTTTTTCGTTATCAAGCCAGCTAACTCTTCTGGAATAAGCTCGAGCACAATTGAAAAACAGCCGGCTTCTTGCAGTTCTATCGAATGTTGAATTAGCAACTCCGCTTCTTTGCTTTCTTTGCCTTGTACTTTGTAACCACCAAGATGATAGATAGATTGAGGTGTGAGTCCCAAATGCCCCATGATTGGAATACCCGCTTCAGTAATTTTTTTGATTGTTTCTAAATTGCCGGTGGCGCCTTCAATTTTAACAGCATGAGCGCCGCATTTCATCAACTTATCAATTGAAGTAAAAGTATTCTCAATTCCTTTCTTATGTTCAAGAAATGGTAGATCGGCAATTATCAGTTTGTTATTCAGTCCACGTTTAACCGCACTAACATGGTAACACATCATATCAAGGTTGGCAAAGACTGTGTTTTCAAAACCATGCATCACCATTGCAGAACTATCGCCGACAAGTAGGGCATCAATGTCGCTGTCATTCACAATTTTAGCGGAAGTATAATCATAACAAGTTACAACAGATATCTTCTTCTGTGCTGATTTGTATTTATGAAACTCATGGATAGATTTCATAAATATCTCCCGGAGCCAAAATGTTTTAAACCGTAAATTTGAGAAACGGGAGAGTAACAAAAAGAATGTAAGCTAAACCGGAAGTTTTGGTATGCCGAAAAGAAATAACGGATGAAGTTTTTCATGTTAAAGGTACCTGTCATAAAGATCAAGTCCATGCATCAATTTAGTTTTCAGAAAGTAACCGTCTGCTAATGCAGATCGATTCTCTAATTACAAATCAAAAATAGGAATATTTTACAAACTTTAAAAAGCTCTTTTACTTAATTGATAGTAGCCAAGTTAAAAAATCTATGTTAAAACCGTTTTCACTCCAAGTTATTTATTATAAAGGCAATTCTTGCAATCTAAGAGGCTCATTCAATGCAATTATCACTTCACACAACCACAGTTTTGGAGAGCATTAATTTTTTTTGTCAAAAGAATTCATATTATCAAGTGGAAAGTTTAGTTTCTTTCCACTTGATTTGCACTTCCAAAATTTTCCCGGAGAGTTATGAATATTCCTTTAGTTATTGCAAAAGAACTCAGTATTGCAGAAAAGCAAGTTGTAACAGTTATAAACTTATTTACAGAAGGCGCCACGGTTCCTTTTATTGCCCGCTACCGTAAAGAGCACACCGGTGGATTAGATGAAGATTTCTTGCGAAATATAGAAGACAGATTGAGCTACTTAACCATTCTCGAAGAGCGCAAAACAACTGTTTTGAAAAGTATTGAAGAACAGGGTAAGCTTACAGATGAACTTCGCGATAAAATAAATGCTGCAACAAAACTTCAAGAAGTTGAAGACCTTTATCTACCATACAAACCAAAGCGCAAAACACGTGGAACGATTGCAAAAGCAAAAGGACTTGAACCGCTCGTTCTTTTCATTTTGCAGAATCCAAATTTTAGCGAAGACTTTGAAGAAATATTAGCTCAATATATCAACGCTGAGCTTGGTGTTGAAACTATCGCGGAAGCATTGCAAGGCGCTAAAGATATTATTGCGGAAATGATTAGTGAAACAGCGGAAGTCCGACAAGAAGTTCGCGAGTTTATGCAAGATGAGGCTACCATTGTTTCATCCAAGAATGAGAACAAGAAAGAAGATCCGAACCTTAAGAAGAAAGACGTTTACGATGTCTATCACAACTTCTCTGCGCCGTTGAATAAAATTAAAGAGTATCAGATTCTGGCAATCAACCGTGGCGAAAGTGACGGCTACTTAAAGGCAATCCTTAGCTTCGATAAACCGGGCGTGCTAAATAGAATCTTCGATAAGTATTTTGAGTATGACGAATCATTTTTCCTTGATATACTTGAAGAAGTGGTTGATGATTCTTTTATGCGTTTAATTTTTCCATCTATTGAGCGGGAAGTTAGAAATCTTTTAACTGAGGAAGCTGATCTTCACGCGATAGAAATTTTTGCCGCAAATTTGCGCCAACTTTTGCTTCAGCCTCCAATCAGCAATAGAATGATTTTAGGAATTGATCCCGGTTTTTATTCCGGTTCCAAGATTGCTGTGATTGACACAACCGGAAAATATGTTGAAGGCGCAACAATGTATCCTCATCCGCCGCAAAATAAAACCGCCGAAGCTAAAAGAATTTTGCTTGATATGATTGAGCGCCACAAAGTTAATTTGATTGCAATAGGCAACGGTACAGCAAGCCGGGAAACCGAACAGCTTGTAGCTGATTTAATAAAAGAAAACAAACTGAAATGCCATTACTTAATTGTTAACGAAGCCGGCGCTTCGGTTTATTCTGCAAGCGCAGTAGCTAAAGATGAGTTCCCCGATCTTGAAGCAAGCCAGCGTGGAAATATCTCAATTGCCCGTCGTGTTCTTGATCCGCTTGCCGAGCTTGTTAAAATTGATCCGAAATCAATTGGTGTTGGTTTGTACCAGCACGATGTTGATCAAAAATTACTTTCCAAAAAATTAGATGATGTTGTTGTTAGCTGTGTAAACTATGTTGGCGTTGATGTGAATACCGCTTCCGCATCTCTGCTCAATTATGTCTCCGGTTTGAACAAGAGAATTGCTAACAATGTTATTAAGTACCGTGAGCGAATCGGTAAATTTAAAAACAGACAAGAATTGATGGACGTAACCGGAATGGGCGAAAAAGCTTTTGAGCAATGTGCCGGTTTCTTGAGAATTCCTAATGGAGAAAATCCGCTCGACAATACTTCTATTCATCCGGAGTCTTACGAAGCTACAACCAAACTTTTAAAGCTGTGTGATCTTTCAACAACACACATCAACGAAAAAGGAAATTTGGTTGATCTGTTTGTTAAAACAAAAGGTGTAGAAAAAGTTGCCAAAGAAATTGGTGTTGGCGAACCAACTTTAGTTGATATTCTCGACAACTTAAAAAAACCGGGGCGCGATCCACGCGAAGAAATGCCTTTGCCAATTTTGCGCAGCGATGTTCTTAAAATAGAAGACTTGCAAGACGGAATGAAACTAAAAGGAACCGTAAGGAACGTTGTGGATTTCGGCGCGTTCGTTGATATCGGCGTAAAGCAAGATGCGCTGCTTCATATATCTCAAATAGCAAACAAGTTTGTAAAGAATCCACTTGAACTGCTAAAAGTTGGAGACATCATTGATGTAACCGTAATCGGAATTGATGTACCAAAGCAAAGAATTTCGTTATCAATGATTAAATAAAAATATACGTAGGGTTGAGGTTTCCTCGACCCTATTATTTATAACAAACACAACATTACACCGACATCCCGTCGCCCCAATTTTATTGAATCACAAATACAGATTTTCCACAATTTCCAAGTGTTTTTTTAATGGATTCTGCTGAATATATCTTCTGATGTTATACAATTCTCTTTCGTTACGGATGATCCTATCGTAAAATGATCTTTGCCAGATTTTTTCTTTGATGTTCGATCCCGCATTAATTCTTTTCGTTGATTGGTACTTGAAATACGCTATGATTTGGCTTAATGAAAAATGCTTGGTTGTTATGCCGGATTGGTCATTTTCGTTGAGTTGGTCAATGTTGTTATCGGGTTGTGTGTTTGTAATGGGTTGAGGTGACCTCAACCCTACGTAACCGGATAAAATGATAATTGCGTGGAAATGATTCGGCATTATTACGTATTCGCCCATTTCAATGTTGGTAAAATGATCTTTTATTTCTAACAAACAATCCTTTACAGCTTTTCCCTTGTTATTTAACTCCACTTTTTCACCGGCTATTTTGCCGAATATATTTTGTTTGCCTTGGGTGCATATTGTAACAAAGTAATAATTGGGAATTGAATAATCGTATTCTTTCAATCTTGGAGACTTACGTTGTTTCAAAACACTTGCTCATCTACTTACTGAAAAACTAATTTATTCTTAGCCAACCGTCAATAATCATTATAAAAAGAATTTTCATTTTTTTTATCTTTGCAACGCTTACAAATATGAGGAAAAACAATGACAGCAAACTTTGATATGATCAAAAAGGTTTATGCTCAATTCCAGAATAAAGTTACAAATGCGCGCAAAGTTGTTGGCAGACCGATGACTTACGCAGAAAAAATTCTCTATTCACATTTATGGGAAACTCCAAAATCTTCATTCACAGGAGGAAAAGATTTTGCTGATTTTGCACCGGACCGTGTTGCGATGCAAGACGCAACCGCGCAGATGGCAATGTTACAATTTATGCACGCCGGAAGAAAAGAAGCCGCGGTTCCGGCAACCGCTCATGCAGATCACTTAATTGTCGCGCAAAACGGAAGCGTTTCGGATCTCAAACAAGCTATTGAAGAGAACAAAGAAGTTTATGAATTTCTCGCTACAATTTGTCAAAAGTATGGCGTTGGTTTTTGGAAACCGGGTGCGGGAATTATTCATCAAGTGATTTTAGAAAACTACGCTTTCCCCGGCGGACTTATGATCGGCTCAGATTCCCACACTCCAAACGCTGGTGGATTAGGAATGCTTGCTATTGGTGTTGGCGGCGCCGATGTTGTTGATGTTATGGCGGGAATGCCGTGGGAATTAAAATGGCCAAAACTTATTGGCGTTAAACTAACCGGAAAACTTAGCGGCTGGACTTCCCCAAAAGATGTTATCTTAAAACTTACCGGCTTGTTAACAGTTAAAGGAGGCACCGGCGCAATTGTGGAATATTTTGGCGAAGGAACTGAATCTATTTCTTGTACAGGTAAAGCAACAATCTGCAACATGGGTGCAGAGATTGGAGCTACTTGTTCTGTATTTCCATTTGATGAAAAGATGGCTGTTTACTTAGAAAAAACAGACCGAGCTGATGTTGCTAAACTCGCTCGTAAGAATGCAGCTGTGTTAAAAGCCGACGCAGAAGTTTATGCTGATCCGGCAAAGTATTACGATCAAGTAGTAGAAATTAATTTGAACGAACTTGAACCGCACTTGAATGGACCATTCACTCCCGACCGCGCCTGGCCTTTATCTAAAATAAAAGAAGCAATTGTTGAAAATAACTTTCCGGAAAAAGTTAGCGTAGCGTTAATTGGTAGCTGCACAAACAGCAGTTACGAAGATATTGACCGCGCTGCTAACATTGTTAAGAATGCTTTATCAAAAGGATTGAAAGCAAAATCGGAATACAAAATTTCTCCCGGTTCCGAACAAGTACGCGCTACAATTGAACGTGACGGGCAGTTAAAAACTCTTACAGATTTTGGCGGACAAGTTTTAGCTAACGCTTGCGGACCATGCATCGGTATGTGGAAGCGCATGGATATCAAAACCGGCGAGCGCAACACGATTGTAAATTCATTCAACAGAAATTTTGCTAAACGTAACGATAACAATCCCGAAACACTTTCTTTTGTCGCTAGTCCGGAAATTACAACTGCGTTAGCTGTTGCCGGTAAGCTTTCATTCAATCCGGAAACAGATTATTTGGAAAACGAAAACGGTGAACAAGTAAAACTTGACGCCCCTTACGGTGAAGAACTTCCTAAGAAAAATTTCTTGAAAGATAAAAAAGGTTTTCTCGCACCATCGAAGAATGGCTTCAAAACTAAAATTGCAATGCCAGATAATTTTGATCGCCTACAATTTATGGAACCGTTCAAAGCTTGGGATGGCAGTGATATAGTTGACGCGCCGCTTCTCTTGAAAGCAAAAGGCAAATGCACAACAGACCATATTTCTCCTGCGGGTGCTTGGTTAAAATACCGCGGACATCTTGATAACATTTCCAAGAATATGTTCCTCGGGGCAATAAATGCTTACACTGGAAATGCGGGTGAAGCAAAAAATCTTTTCACTGGCGAATACAAACAAGTTCACGAAGTTGCCCGCGAATACAAAGCGCAAAATATCGGATGGGTAGTAGTTGGCGATGAAAACTACGGCGAGGGTTCATCACGCGAACACGCCGCAATGGAACCACGTTTCCTTGGCGGCAAAGCAATCATTACTAAATCTTTTGCGCGCATTCACGAAACAAATTTGAAGAAACAAGGAATGCTTCCTCTTACATTTGCTAATCCAAGCGATTACGATAAAATTCAAGAAGATGATAAACTTAGCATTCCAAACTTGAGCGCACTCGCTCCGGAAAAACAAGTTCAGCTATTTGTTAAACATAAAGATGGTTCAGTTGATGAAATAGTATTGAACCACTCTTTCAATGCCGGACAAGTTGAATGGTTCAAATCGGGCGGCGCTTTAAATTTGATTGCAGCTAAACAGAAGGCACAAGTCAATAGGAAAAAGGCAACTGCTAAAAAGAAAGTTGTAAAAAAATTAGTGGTTAAGAAAACAAAACCGACAACAAAAAAAGCAGCAGTTAAGAAAAAAGCTGTAAAGCCCGTCCGCCGTGGCGGAAAGGTTGTGAAAAAGATAGCAGCCAAAAAGCCAGTAAAGCCTGCCCGCAAAGGCAGAAAAGTAATTCGCAAGAAGAAATGAATCTAATTTACGTAGAGACTTGCCGCTGCAAGTCTCTACTAATATTCCTCCGCAAAACCTTCAACCCCCACGCAATCATTTCACAGTAAACCGGTAATTGCATTGCTTTTTCTGAATCTAATTTAGATTTTAACAGCGGAATAAATATTGTTAACTGTACCAATCCTTATTTGGGGAGATGTAATGAAAATTAAAACCTACTTTTCTTTTACTACTCTTGTTAATGAATACAAACAAGCGGGAAATTACAAAGTAACATTCAACGCCGGTCATCTCGAGCGGAGCCGAGAGATAACGAGTGGTGTTTATTTTTACCGTTTGCAATCCGGCATTTGTCGTGAGACAAAGAAATTAATTTTGATGAAATAAAAGGGGTGTTTATGAAGCAGCAATTTATGTTAATCATGTTGTTTATTAGCACTATTATATTTTCACAACAAAATGTAGCGCAATACTATTTCCCGCTTCAAATTGGTAATTGTTGGCAATTCACAGAAGGTCAAAACATATACAAAGAAAGCCGCATCGTATGTGATTCTATTATGCCGAATAATAAAAAGTACGCTAAAATTGAAGGAGTGTACTTAAATGGCTATTACAGAACAGAAGGATCAAAAGTTTATCTCTATCAATCAGTACTAAAAAACTTGGAAACTGTTTTTTATGATTTTTCCTTGAGTGTTGGCGACACAGTTAGCAGAATAGTATATCCCGGAACAACTCATATAATTACAGTTAACTCAAAAGGCACCATGAAAATATTAGGGCAGCAGTATAATTACTTAAGATTCTTTAGAGATGATGTAAAATCAACTGCAGACGGATATTATTACGTCGTTTATGGTTTAGGCTTAGTAAGTTATGTAGGTGAACTAATGTATTATAGTTGCACGGGCGCGATAATTGACGGCAAGCAATATGGGGTAATTCTTAATGTAACTAATCCCGCCTACAATATTCCATTACAACATTCTCTTTCCCAAAACTACCCAAACCCGTTTAACCTGGAGACAACAGTTGAATACACGATTCCGGCAAACGTGAAAGGTGAAACGACAAAAGTTACTTTGAAAGTTTACGACCTCCTCGGTCGCGAAGTTGCAACTCTTGTTGATGAATACAAGCAAGCCGGAAATTACAGAGTAACATTTAACGTAAAGACGCCATATATGGCGTCTCTACCAAGCGGAGTATACTTTTACCGTTTGCGTGCCGACAGTTACAGCGAAACAAAGAAATTAATTTTGATGAAATAGACGATTAATAATTGAAAGTCCATTAAAATGACGATTGGATTATGCTTAGAAATTTAATAATAGAAAAAAAACTAATCATAAACATAGAGCGTTGCGCACTTTCAGAGTATCAATTATGTTTTCTCAAAAAGGAATTACAGTTACGTATCCCCAAACATCATGGTCTTACTTGTAACTAAATATAATTTATAGCTGCTAAGAGTTCTCAAGCAAAACCTCTGCTTAACAGAAAGGGCGATTCACCATCGCCCTTTTTATAAAAATTCTGCTTTCATTCTAAGTCTATTTTAGAAGAATCATTTTCTTGCTCTGAGAATAATCTCTGGTTCTAATCGTATAGAAATATACTCCGCTTGATAAATTTCCAGCATCAAATTGAACTTCATAGTGACCGGGGCCTTTTTCTTCGTTAACCAGAACTCTTATCTCTCTTCCAAGAATGTCGTACACACTAATTTTAACAAATCCCGCGCTCGCAATGTTGTACCGGATTGTTGATGTTGGATTAAACGGATTAGGATAATTCTGTTCAAGTTGGTACCTGTCCGGTATAGTTCTATTTATTGTTTCTTCACTTATAGAAGTGGGTCTTGGACTACACGCATACTTTGCAATGTAATTTGCTGCCAAACCTCCGGCTGTTGTGAACATACCGCCCACATAAAGATCGCCACCCATTGATTGAAGCGCGTAAACATCAGCGTTCATTCCGCTACCAAGGGTTGACCATGTTGTACCGTTCCATTTGCCGATATATTTTGCAGGAATAGTTGTACCATAAAAAAGATTAGCAAATGCTCCTCCAACGTATAAATCTGTTCCTATTGCTTCAAGAGCCCAAACTGTATTAGCAAATCCCAGAGCAGACCAGCTTGATGTAGTTGAGTTCCATTTAGCTATTTTTTCTGCTGTAATTCCACCGGCAGTAACAAATTGTCCGCCCACATAATAGTCGGTTCCAACTTCTTCAATAGCCCACACAAAATTATTAGAGGTTCCTGAACCCAGAGATGACCAAGCACTGCCATTCCACTTAGCAATATGATTTACTACATTTCCTCCGGCAGATATAAATACTCCACCGACAAACAATTCCGTTCCTTTTGTTAATAATGAATAAACGCCTCCATTAGTTCCGGTTCCTAAAGCCGACCATGTTGAACCATTCCATACAGCGATATTATTTGCACTAACATTTCCAGCGGTAGTAAAAGTACCACCCGCAAAAAGATTAGAACCTGAAACAGCAAGAGCAAACACAATACCATTCGTTCCGGTTCCAACCGCAGACCAATTTGAACCATTCCACATTGCAATGTGATTTGCTGTAACACCTCCGGCTATTGTAAAATCACCGCAAGCATATAGATTAGTACCATCAACAATAAGCGCGTTTACTCTCCCGTTCATTCCTGTACCTAAAGCAGACCAGCCAACACCGTTCCATTTTGCAATATAATTTGCACTAACTCCACCGGCAGTAGTAAACTTTCCGCCAGCATACAAATTGCTTCCCATTACAGCTAGAGCATCTACAATATCATTCATCCCGGTTCCAAGACGGGTCCATATTTTAGTTCCAGTTAAACATGGATCAGGCTTGTTTCCAAAATTCATGTTATTCATTGTTTGTCCGGCAGCCAGCTCAAATGAAAAGGTGCCTGTAGTAGGAGCTGTTTGCAGCCAGCTAGCTTGATTTCCTTCGCCGATAGTGTATTTACCAGGCTTCAATTTATTAAAACAGTAATTGCCATTAGCATCTGTTATCGTACTCATTGTTGCAGCATCAGATAAATTTATAACCCAGTTGGGAATTCCTCGTTCATCTTTATCCATAATTCCATTACCATTTACATCATTAAATTTTATTCCACATATAGAACCAAGTCTTTCAATAACATCAAGCTTATTTCCAAAATCTTGATTGATTAGAGACTGACCGGATAATAGTTCGAATGAGTATGTTCCGGTAGATGGCGCCGTTTGTGTCCATCCGGTTTTGTTTGTTTCAGAGATTGTGTATTTGCCGGGCTTCAATCTTTCGAAACAATAATTACCTCTTTCATCAGTTGTAACTGTTTGAGTCATCGTTCCAGACAAATTGATTGTCCAGTTTGGAAGTCCAGGTTCATCGTTACCTTTCTTACCATCGCCGTTAAGATCATTAAACTTCATTCCGCAAATGGAACCGAGTTTTACTTCCGGATCAATTTTGTTTCCAAAATTCATATTGCCAAGGCTTTCGCCGGAAGCAAGTTCAAACGAATATGTTTCTGTGGAAGGTGTTGTTTGCTTCCAGCCATTCTGAAATTCTTCCGATAGTGTGTACTTGCCAGGTTTTAATCTTTCGAAACAAAAATTACCTTTCTCATCAGTAATAACTTTATCATCTGCCAAGCCGGATAAAATGATTACCCAGTTCGGAAGTCCAGGTTCATCATCACCTTTCTTGCCATCGCCGTTGAAATCATTAAATTTCATTCCACATATGGACCCGAGTTTAACTGATGTATCAATTTTATTTCCAAAATTCATATTGACGAGATGTTCACCGGAAGCAAGTTCAAATGAGTACATTCCGGTAGAAGGCGCGGTTTGTATCCAGCCGTTTTGGAATACTTCGGAAATAGTGTATTTGCCCGGTCTCAGGTTATAGAAACAATACTCACCTCTATCATCTGTTACGGCTGTCATATTTGCTGTTCCGGTAAGGTTTATTGTCCAGTTAGGAAGCCCCGGTTCATCGCTACCTTTTTTACCATCGCCGTTAAGATCATTAAATTTCATTCCGCAAATTGAGCCAAGTCTAACAGTTGTATCTAATTTATTACCGAAATCTTGACCAACAACTGACTCGCCCGGCTGAAGAACGATTGTAAAAGTGTTTGGATATGGCGCTGTCTGAAGCCAACCGGTTTGGTTTACTTCTGTAATTGTGTATGTACCCGGTTTCAATTTGTAGAAACAGTACTCGCCTTTATCATTTGTTACAGCTGTCATGTTTGCAGCGCCGGATAAAATAATTGTCCAGTTTGGCAAACCGGGTTCGTCATTCGTTTTTCTACCATCACCATTAAGGTCATTAAATTTCATTCCGCATATTGAGCCAAGCTTAACACTTGTATCAAGTTTATTTCCGAAATACTTACCTACAACTCTTTCGCCGGAAGAAAGTATTACCGTATATGAACTTGGATATGGCATGGTTTGAAGCCAGCCGGTTTGATTTACTTCTGTTAGTGTATATGTACCTGGCTTCAAGTTGTCGAAACAGTATTCTCCTTTATCATTTGTTGTTGCGGTCATATTTGCTGCACCGGATAAGTTGATTGTCCAATTTGGCAGCCCCGGTTCATCATCAGTTTTTCTTCCATCACCATTTAAGTCGTTAAATTTCAATCCGCATATCGAACCAAGCAGAACTTCCGGCTTGCATTTACCATAACTCCCCGCGTTATATATTGAAGCGATTTCCGCACTTGTAAGTGCGCGGTTAAATAACTCCACTTCATCAACTTGATTTTCGTATGGAGTGACTGAGCCAAAGTCGAGCTTAGATATCAACAATGAAGATGTATTCGTAATCGAGTTAGCTACAATTGTTGGATCAAAGGTTAGAATAAGATTACCATCAACATACAATTTCCCACCGGCAACATTTTTCCTATCAACTGTAGCTGCAACAAAATGCCATTTCCCATCGGCAATTTGAACAGTATTATTGTAAAAGTTAGAAAATACAGCACCATTACCCATGTGCAAGGATAAGTATCCCCCTTGTCTAACACTGAGAATATATCCCAACGAACTAAGATTTGGAAGGTTCGTTAATACAGCTTTATAAACTATAAATAGTGCACCTGACGAATTTGTAGTTTTAATCCAGGCATCAATAGAAAAATTATCTATTCCGAAATTAAGAGAAGGATTATCCTGAACAGTAATGTAGTCTGCTGTATTTGCAATGTTGAATGCTTGATCTACTTTGCCGGCAGCATAATTCGCTCCTCCCTGAAGTGTGCCATGATTATTTAATCCGGAGATATCAATAGCATTGTTATCACCAGTCCACCATCCAACCATTCCCGGCGGAGGATCTATGCAGCCCGTTTGCGCAACAACTTTATTGCCAAAGAGTATGTCTTTAATATTTTGACCGGCTGAAAGTGTAACAGTATAAGCAGAAGGAGAACCAGGTTGAGTTTGTGTCCAACCAGTTTGGTTTTCCTCACCGATTTTATAATTACCCGGTGGTAAATTTGTAAAACAAAAATTGCCATCCCGATCAGTGTAAACCACTCTATCAACCGGACCTGCAATGTTGATCTGCCAATCACCTAATCCCGGTTCCTCTTTATCTCTAATTCCATTGCCGTTCAAATCATTATACTTTATTCCGCAAATTGTGCCAGAAGATGGCGGTATAATTTGATTTGCAAAATTTTTGCTAATAACTATCTCTCCGGCAGAAAGGACTACAGTGTATGATCCTGGAGAGAAAGGATAAATTTGCTGCCAGCCAGTTTGGTTTGTTTCAGTAACAGTATAAGTACCTGCCGGCAAATTATCGAAATGATAGAGACCGTTTGCATCTGTTGTAGTTGAAGTGGTAACCGGACCAGTTAAATTTATAGTCCAGTTTGGAAGCCCGGGTTCATTACTGTATTGTTGATCTCCGGTTCCATTTACATCATTAAATTTTGTTCCGGAAATTGAACCGAGTAATCGCTTATTTCCAAAGTCTATATTTTCCACACTCTGTCCTACAGCGAGCGTTATGGTGTGAACCCCAGGAGAAGGTGGAAAAGTTTGCAGCCATCCATCTTGTGGTGTCTCGGTGAGAGTATAAGTTCCGGCTGGTAAATTATTAAAGCAGTAAGCTCCATTTGTACCGGTTATTGCAGTCATCTGAACAGCGCCCATAGTTAAGGTAATTGTCCAGCCGGATAATCCAAGCAATAATTCACTTTCATCCTTAATGCCGTTCTGGTAATAGTCCCAAAACTTCATTCCGCATAGTGAACCATTGTTAAGATCAGCCGGAGATGTTCTTCCTTCAATGATTACGTCTTTATGTATTGCAAAAGTTCGTGCCATAGCTATACCACGCAGAACAGGATACATATAGATTCTTAAAGAAAAGGTTTGACCGCTCGGCACAATTACGTTCAGATTTTGTGCAGTAAAAGTTGACATGGTTAAATTCAAGTAAACCAAAGGATTTGTATTTAAAAAGGTCTCGGTCTGAAAGCCATTAATTGAGTAAGAAGCTTTAAAAGCCAAAATGTTAAAGTTGGAAAAACCGTTATTATCATCTCCATACTTAAAAGAAATGTTAGTAACCGTAAAGTTATTTCCAGCAGTTGGAGCTGTATTGAACTGAATAAATCGCAATGGATCCAATAGAGGAGTAGCCGGAGCGGGAGGATCCGCAACCCATGTTCCACCTTGATTGCCAACCCAAAGTTCTTGACCACTGTTATTGAAACTATTGTAACCGTAAATCGTCATCAAATTTGCAGCAGCACCAGTACTTAAAAATGATGAGCCTGCGCTAATTATTTCCGGTGAAGCAGTAATACTTCCAATTGGTGTATTTGGATTTTGATTACTTGTAAGGGGCCAAGTTACTGAAGCAACTTGTGCAGAAAGGTTTGTAAAAAAAATAATGGTTAGAATTAATAACCATTTATATACTTTTTTCATTGTTATCTCGATTGATTTCATTTTACTATTTCTCCATTCTTGATCTTTATGGATGTTTTATTTTTCAAATTTTTTAGTGACAGCCTTAGCCTTGCAACTTTTTCGGGAGACACATTAGGGTCTTTTTCGAGATCGGAAATTGCTTCTTCTATTGATTTGTATTCTTTAATGTTTGGATCATCCGTTTCTTTTTTAATGATTAAAAGAGGAATGGTCGCGGAGCTTTTTGTTGTGAATAAACCGAGTAGCTTTTTTAAATACTTCACTTTGGTTTACCTGAATTTTGTTCAAACCTACCACCAAGAGGGGGTCTTCTCAACAGCAAACCAGTATGTGGCGTCCTATTTTAAGCGAACGGTATGTTTTTAGGATTAATCGGTAGGTGAAGTGGAAGTATCTGAATCCGGATTTGCAATTTTGTATAGTGGCGGCGGTAGTGAAATGATTACTTCTGTTCCGTGTGAATTGTCATTGCGACTGCTTAAATCTTCAAACATGATCGGTTTGGGAAGCTGCATTTTTGTACTTAGTAATCTGAGTCGCTCTTCAATTATCTGTATTCCTTTTGAAATGTGATCTTCTTTTTTATTCTTCTTCGCTTCATTTATTCCGATTCCATTATCAGCAATTTTAATTATGAGAGAGCGACACAATACAGAATCAACTTCAATATCCTCAAATGAAAAAGAAATTGTTACAACACCTTTGATGCCGGAATTAATTATTCCATGCCAGAGAGTATTTTCAACAAAGGGCTGAATAATCATATTCGGTATCATTAAAGTAGCAGTGTCAACATCGGTGCCGATTATGATTTCATAAGAAAATTTATCTTGAAACCTTAGCTTTTCAAGATCGAGATAAAGTTTGAGCCGGTTTATTTCTTCAGATAGAAGAATGAAACCATCTCCGGCGGTATCAAGATTCTTACGTATCAGCTTAGCCATTGTAGCTATATAATCATTCGCTTCTTCATTCCTCTGGCAATTAATTAGATACTGAACAGAATTAAGTGAGTTAAAAATAAAGTGCGGATTCATCATTGCAGACAATGCTTGATGCTTTAACTCATTAATTCTCTCAGTAAGTGATAACTCTTGTTCGATCTTTTTATTTTTTATTCTCAGACGTTGAGTTACAACTATAACGGAAATAACAACCAGAATTGATAATATTCCACCTTTATACCAAATCGTTTCATAAAAGCGGGGTTTAACTTCGAATAGGAGAGTGTACGGTTTGCCCCATTCACTATTTGGTGATTTCGCTGCTATAAGCAATTCATATTTCCCATACTCAAGGGAAGTGAAATCAAGAAAATTATGCTCAGTTTCTTCCCACTCGCCATTTAAACTATATTTATACTTTACTGAACTTGGTGTTGAAAAACTAAGCGCGGTGAAGTTGATATAGACATTATGTTGTTCCGGTTCAAATACTAATTTATTAGTGTTGGTAAAAACCGAATCTCCCGCTCTAATACGAGTAACCTTAACTTCAAGAGAAGGATTCCTATAACTATCAAACGAAGATATATCCATCAAGGTCATTCCGTTGCTTGTACCAATGTATAATAGGTTTTTAAGACCATCGTATAAAAGAGAAAGTACTTCATCCGAAGGAAGACCGGTTTGACTACTTAGAAATTTAATTGAGTTGCCATCAAGCAAATAAAGTCCCTTCATGGTCCCAATCCAAATGCGGTTTTTGTTATCTATGGCAACAGATGTTGGAGTAGCTAAATTATTCCCGAGTATACTTGAATAGTTTTTCACAGAATCATTTAAAAGATTATACTTTGCTATTCCATTTACTCCTGTGAACCAAACATTATTATTATCGCAATAGATTGAATTTATTTTTGAGTTAAGCACATGATCATCGGGGAAAAAAGTCTTCTTCCAAATATTCCCTTTTGATTTGCCAGGGATGGCGGATAATTTGCATAAACCCAGACTAGTACCAATCCAAATATTATTTTTTGAATCTTCAGCAATAACGTTTGTACGGTTTTGAAATTGGCTGTCTCCAAAAATCGGGTATGGGGCAATTCCTTTAAGGCTGGATTTATATTCTTTTGTAAATGCTAGGGCATTACCAGTGCTTCCATACACATATTCGTTATTAACGGTTTTTATAAATGAAGGGCTCCTTACAAAACGGAATCTCAACCCTTTATAATGAAGTTCTTTCAACTCAGGAGTTTCGGGTGACCAGCTTACATAAATATAATCGCCGTAGCTTATAATACTATTAATGTAGCCGGACACAACTTTACCAGAACTATCTTTTAATCTATCAATAACGCCATTTTCTAAAATACTGATGCCGTTAATAGTCCCGATTAATAACTTGCCCGATTTTTCCTTTTCGAAACAAATAATATTATTGTTATTGAGTCCGTCATTTTCTGTAAAATTTCTCAGATAGAGATTATTCAAACAATAAACACCTTTACCGTATGTACCTATCCAGATATTTCCTTCACTGTCCTCGAAGAAACAATCTATCTGTGTGTTTTCAAGACCCATTTTATTCCCAAGATTTATTATTTCATTGGAACCAAAGGGAATCACAAAAAAGCCTTTGCCTAATATCGAAAACCATATATTGTTATTTCTGTCGCTGTATATCTGATAAAATATTTTATCATAATATGCATCCATTCTGTAGCTTTTAATTACTCGATTATCTTTTACCCGGTAGAGGCACCCTTTTGCCCCAATAAAGTAACTGCCGTCACCGCTCTCTGTTATGCAATAAAGATCGGTTTCCGGTAAGCCTTGAGTATTCATTTTAATTAATTTCGAATTATTTATTCTAAATAATCCTTCCGAAGTTAAAGCAACTACATTATCATTAGATAATTTTACCAGTCTTTGTAGAAATGATGGACGCTTCTTAAGAAAAACATAAGGTTCAATTACATGATCTGGTGAAGTGTTATATGAATTTTGATTGGTAACGGCAATTGCACCAAAAGGTGCATACGCATATATTTTTCCACGAGATTTCAGCAGAAATGTTGTGTTAAAATTTTTTCCACCTATCATATTTCGATAATTTTCAATTTTACCATTTTTTAGAACATTTATGCCTTTTTCATAGTTACCTAAATAGATTTCGCCGTTATCGCCTTCCAGCAAAGATGTAATTACGTTTGAATTAAGCCCATCGGCGACGGTAAAAGTTGTAAAATCTTTCCCATCGAATTTGCTAAGTCCGTTTAATGTACCAAACCATATAAACCCTTCCTTATCTTGCATAACATCATAAACGGTTGAAGAAGCCAGTCCATCTGATGAGGTGTAATGATAATAGGGGGGAGTTTGCGAAATAATTTTGGAGCTGAAAAACAATAAAATTATTGTTAATAAATATTTTAAAGACCTTTTCAAACTGTTGTATATAAAGATTTAATTCGTTGCATGAACTCAGACGCCTTCCTTCTCGAAATTTCTACTTTGCTTCCGTCAATCATTGTTAGAGCGCCCCCATCTATGTTAGAATATTCTTTTACACATTTGAGATTAATTAGATGCGATTTGTGTACTCTCATAAATTTTTCTGCTGAAACAGTTTCTTCAAAATTTTTCAATGTTCGGGAAACAATTTTATTCTTGCCAGTCTTAAAAAATACTTTTGTATAACATCCTTCTGCTTCCATACGGACTATATCATCCTCCGTAAAAACATTAAAGCCGTGTGATTCCGGTAGTACTATTTTATTCTCTTCCGGAGTTGTTTCCTTTTTTAGTTTTTTATTATGAACCGTTAATAACTTTTTGATTGCCTGCTTAAGTTCTTTTATGTTGATTGGTTTAAGAAGATAATCTGCGGCACCGGCTTTAACGGCTTTGATTCCATATTCTTCAAACGCAGTTACAAATACAACTTCAAACTTCCGTTCATCATATTCTTCAAGAAAATCAAACCCATCTAGCACCGGCATATTTATATCTAGAAAAACTACTTCCGGATTGTAAAGCCGGACGAGCTTTTGGGCATTGGCTGCAGAGTCTGCTGTCCCGAGTATCTCAACTTCGTGGCAATAGGTTTCAATAATCTTCTTCAGATTTTCTCTACCGAACAACTCGTCATCAACAATTATAGCTGTTAGCTTTGAAGATGAATCATTTGTTTCCATTGAAGCAATTTTTCTTTCTTGCAGCCGGGCTCTACATTTTGAGCTAAACTACATCTACTATATGGTGGCTTGAAATATTTTATTAATGATAAATACTGGAGTGTATGAGGAATCGTGTAGTCCATAATAATACATGATGCCTTGAAATCAAACTACTATTTTAGTTTACAAATCTTACCACGATCTAATTCATTCTGAAGTTATTATTGCAGATTTGAGCCGGGAGGATAGCAAAAGAGCGGCTCTTCGCCGCTCATCAATTCATTTTGCTAGAATACTTAACCCGGCACTAGTTTATTTCATCAACACAAATTTCCGTGTGGCATTAAATTGATTCGCTCTTAATCTATAGAAATAAACACCGCTTGGTATTTCTTGGCTGCGCTCGAGATGACGCGCATTAAATGTAACTTGATAATTGCCGGGCTGCTTGAATTCGTTTACTAACGTAGCAACTTCATTCCCTAAAACATCATAAACTTTTAGGCTTACCTGGCTTGCCGCTTGTACCTTGTAACCAATAGTCGTTTCCGGGTTAAACGGGTTAGGATAATTTTGAAACAACTCTGTTGTGCTCGGAAGTAATTCACTATTTATATCAGTTACAATCACAGCAATATTTTCTTTTTTGGTATCCGCGCTTAGAACCTCGCTATAAGCCGTTAAACTAACAGCGTACGTACCCGATTGTTTGTAAGTATGAACCGGATTTTGAAGCGTGCTGGTTTCTCCATCACCAAATTCCCACAACCATTTTACTCCTTTCGCACTTGTGTTGGTAAAGGCAACTTGTGCTTTGTTTATACTATAGCTGAATGAAGCAGTTGGTTTGTGAATATTAAAAAGAAAATCGCGAACCTTATTTACAACAGTATCCCAATATTGATTTGGTTTAGGGCTCCACATTCCGTTCAGCACTCCGTAAAATTCATGTCCCACGCCATCTACAAAATATGTTTCGTGAGCATAATTCAATGAAATTAGTTTTTGGTCAATCAACTGACTTCCATAAGTTGCAGCCAAAGTTGGTAGCTGAAATGGTGAACCAAGTCCAAAAGGAACAATTGAATCTTTGGTTCCGTGAACTAATAACATTGGAATTTTTGAGTCATTTATCTCTACTAAATCCGTATGCTTAACTGCACCCCATAATGCTACAATTCCGTTTGCCTGCGAACCATTAGTTCGAAATCCGCCAATTGCATCTAGCGTTCCAAGGTCGGGACCGTTATCTAAAGTTGGTGGAAATTTATTAATTGCAAAAGTACCGGAAGGTCTTTCAGATTCCTTATTCATAACAATATTGTGCAGTGCTATAAATGCACCCGCGCTGCTGCCAAGTATATAAATATGTTCCGGCGAAATTTTTTGACTGGCTGCATTTTGTCGTAAATATCTAAGCAGTGCTCTGCTGTCTTGAATTGCCCTATATACGGCTCGTTCTGCGCTTGTGTTGCTAAGTGCATTCATTCCCAAACGGTATTGCGCAGTTGCCGTTACATATCCATACCTTGCAAATATTTTAGAAAACTCTATCATATCGTCATGTTCTTTTTTCCCGCTCATAAATCCGCCGCCATGAAAGCAAACAATCATAGGTCGCTTTTGTACTGTATCGCCTTGCGGCTGAAAGATGTGCATGGATAAATTGACTTTAGTTATTTGGCTTTCTCCGGCATAGGGGCTGTTCAACTGAGGTGCTATTGTGTAAATAGCATTTGTATGTGTTTGAACTACGGCAAACTGAGAAGTGGTATAACGCTGTGAGTTTTGAGAAAAAAGAGTAGAATTAAATCCTGTCAACAAGACTAAACAAAAAACTTTCTTACTCATTAAGTACCTCATTAATTTTGTAGAAGTTATTTGGTAAACCAGAAGAAGCAGTTTATCTATTTATAATTAGTTCGATTCTAATATTCTTTTTCCTTCCGGAAAGAGATCTATCATTTGAAATTGATTTGGATTCCCCATATCCAATGGCAGTGATTATAGCTGGATCAAGATTTGAATGTGAGAGAATATAGCTGCGGATATTGTCTGCTCTTCGCTGCGAAATTTCGGTATTGAATTTTTGTGCCGCTATATAATCGTTATGTCCCGCTACTGTTATTGCTGATGTTGGAAAATATCCGAGAGCAACAATTGCCTTATCAAGCAATTTCTCATGTGTATTAGTTAAAGTATATCCGAGCCAGCTAAACTCAAGCCCGGTTAGCCTGATAACTACTTCATTGCCGGCATCTATTATCTCAGCTTCACCGGTACTAAAAATGTCGTACACTTCAGAAGGAATTTTTTCACTTTTTACAACCGGCTCAGTAATTCTTTTGTCATCGTAAGAAACTAAGGATTGTTCTTCACACTTTTTAAGTATGTCTTTCCAATTAAGTATTAAGTCTTCCCACGCGGCTTCACCATCTTCAACACTATTAATTATTTGAGTAATTTCCAGCGCCAAGTTAGCTTTGGCTTCGGCAAGAGATGCAATATCTTTCAGATTGGTTTCGTCATAATTATCACTATAAATTATGTTCTCAGCATTATTTACCAAGGTTTTGCCTTCCTCCAAGGTTTTAACGGCATACTCATCAGCACCTTCTTTTTCTGCCAGAAGTATAAGTTCATCCGCTTTTGAAAAAATATTTGTTCTAACTGCTAAATGTTTTGCGGCGATATATTGTTGCTGCGCTTCTAAAGAAAGCTCAACCGTACTGTTAATTTTTCCCTTTCCAAATGAAATAGCAGCTTCCCGAAGTGTCTCTTCGGCATCAACCCATAAATTTGACGAAAAACTTTCGGAGCCGGCACTTTGCGCTTCTTTTCTTATTCGAATCAATTCCGAATATCTGCCCGTAAATTTCTTAGAGTTATCTGCTGCTTTATTTAACAAGGTTCCGGCTTCTTCAACCGATTCTTTTATGTCAGCCATCTCTTTCCCATCTGAAAGTCCAGACAAAGCTTCATCAAGAAACAAAAGTCCATCTGAATATTCTGTTGGAGAAAGCAAGTTAGCTAACGAACTGTTTGCATTTTGCAATGGCAGCCACTTAACGACTAACTCGCTTGCATATTCGGCATATGATTTCGCGTTAGTGTAGTTCTTTGTAATTATAGGAATAGCGTTTCTTGTTTCCTCATAATCTTTGTCAGAGAAATCTTCAATTGCATTGCGAAGATTAACTTCCGCCGAAAGCCAAAACTCTATTGCATATTTATCAGCATTCGCATTCAGCGCCTCTTTACGAAGACTAAGTACTTTTGAAAATGCTTTAGACCTATCATCAAGTACATTATTGGCAGATGTTATAGAATAGATCGACAATTCTAATTCTGTCTTTATTTCTTGGAATGAATCACCCTGCTCATCAAGCAATAGAGCGTTATTGTAATGTGTTATTGCTTTCTTATATTCATCCGGGCACAAGACATCTGCATATGCGTTTTGCGATTGATTTAGAGCGGAAACGACTTCTTCAAAGAGTTTCTTCTTCTCAGCTTGAGCTTGTACGGTTGGATTAATAAAAACACTTACAGCAAGAATTAATATCGCAATATATTTTTTGTTCTCACTCATTTTTTAATATCTCTCGAAGGAAGCTCGAATCTTTGTTTCGCCAGAAGTGTATCAACAGTAGAGCCGGAAGAAATTTGAAAGGCTTCTACATCACTATCGGTCGGTTCATATATAGAGATTAAAAAATCGTACTTGGCACTATCGAGCTGGATTGCCGATAATCCAATATTAACGAATTTAACATTCGTTGCCGAGTTGCCGGTTATCTTGAAATTGGCTGTAGAATCATATTTTGAATAGTCTGTTGAGTCCGGGTGCCGGTAATAAATCTTTGCGAAGATTGTTCGTTCGTTATTCTTATCAACATCAACTTTAAAATTTAATCTGCGGAACTGTGTATAAGTGTCTGCATCCAAATCAATCCGGTCAGACCATGATATGTTGGAAATAGTGTAATAGTATTCATCATCTTTTTCGGCTTCAAATTTTACATCGTTCAACTCCGGAGTGGTTTCATCTGCTAATGCAACCATTATGTTGCTGCTCGATTCGTACAGCTCAATTCTAAAATCATAAGTGCCGGAAAGCAATTCTATACTTTGGCTTCCTATCATATAAGAAATTGTATCTTGAACCTCCTGACCGTAAATCTGAAAAACGGGGAATTCATAATAGAGTTTGTAATTGCTCTCGCTGCTGCTTTTATAATACAGTTTTGCTTTAACCGATTTTTGCATCGCCGCATCAACATCAACATTTATATTTAATCTGGCATACTGCCAATAACCGTTTGCGTTACGGTCACGCTTATCCTTCCACAGGACTTGAATTGAATAATTTTTATCGTTGGAAGATTCTTCAAAACGCTGATTGATTAGTAAAGAATTCTCCTCGGGACCAACAAATGCTTCAACCCTGTCGGCGCTTACTTCGTAGATTTCAATTTTGAAGTCATAAAGTCCGCGTGATAATTCCTTGTTAGGATTTCCAATAGCGATGGATAAATGATTATCAATATCGCCGCCTTGTACGTCACGCTCGCCCATAAAAGAATAAAATGTAAAGCTGGATGCATCATGCGGTTTGCAAAATATCCGTGCGTTAATTTTCCGCGAAACGTTTTCTTGTATTCGCACGTTTATGTTTAAGCGCTTGGAGGTTGCATACTTATCAAGGTTTGCGTCTATGCTGTCTGTCCACCAAACTTTACTAATGGAATAAGTATAGTCTTCTTCTTCATTTTTATTACATGAGATAAAAAACACGATTGCCACTGAAATAAATAATGCCAAATATTTTATTCTGTGCACAATCTTTCTCCTTATTGCAGCTTTATTAATAACTGATTACGTTACCGGAGCTATCTACGGCTGGAAATCTGTTTTCAACCGGAACTTGCTCTATTGGTATTTCATTAACTATCATTATTTGATCAAACAATTCGCCAACAAGTTTGTTGTTGCGCTCGTATTTTATGCAGACATCAAACCCAAGTTTTCCGATGCCAATTTCAAAACATATTTCGAAGTTACCATTTGATGAAATTGAGGTTGAGCCGCCAATTGATATGCTTGCACAAAAATCTATATCTGCAATTGTAATACATGCCTTTCCTTTGAAACTGAAACTCCCTTTAAAAGTGAAAACTTTATCGTGGAGTTGAATTGTAATATTCATACCAAGAGAATAGCCGATTGATAGTTTCCCGGCATCAGCATGAAAACTACTTTTGCCATAGCCTGTTAGCTTAAAATTTCCATTTCTGTCGGCGTATCCTTCAACTCCAACACGGTTGAGTCCGGCTACAACTGCTTCCCCTAGAAAGTACATGTGTGATGAAGATATTTCTAATTGCGTTTTCCCCATGTCGAGTTCAATATTGCCGGGAAGGTTTTTTAATTTTGATTCGGACTTGAAACCTAATTTCCAATCGGATAGCTCGGTTCCAATTGTTCCGTAAAAAGTTTCTTTAGTTTCAATCGGAGCTAAATAATCCAAGAAATTCCAATCTTGTCCAATAATCTCTGCCAGAAAATCACTTGGAGTTGATGGTGGGAATTCGCGGACTCCGGCAAATTTAAGCTCGGTACTGCCGGATTCTTTTACATCGAGAATTAATGTGGCTTTGCCTAATACAACTTCTACGTTTAGCCAATCGAGCGCATCATGGTCTAAAGTAGCTTTTCCATTTAGACCAAGCATAAAGGTTGATTCATTTCCAGCGAAAAATTTATCACTGTTTCCTTCGCCGGAGCCAAAAGACATACACGCTTCCCCGGTGAATGCAACCGGATATTGTCTTAGCGGTATTGTTCCGGTTAAATATAGATTGCCGAAAAAACCTTTAATGCCGCCAAATGAAACTGCGGGCACAAAAGGAATTAAACCTCGAGTTGATATGGCAATACCAACATCAGAAATATCGCCAAGTTTAGTACCATTAAAATCGCAAGTGAAAAATGTAAACGGGTCCTTTGGATCTATGGCGATTTTTTTAATGTTTTTTATAGAAGAACTTGTGATGTTAGCTTGAATCGGGTTGTCGTTTTCATAATAAAAATAATAGCGGTCTGCATTAACTGGCCAGTTGAAAGCTCCTTGTTCAAACTCGCTTCCTTTTTTGAAACCAAGCGGCGCCGCAGCCAATGCAGCCATTTTTAGATTCTTAAGTAAACCCTCATGAGGTATTTCAATTTTTGAAAAACCGGTAATATTCTTGTATGAATTTTGTGCGCCGTTTTTTACTAATTCAAAATCTCCGGTTGATAAAGGCATATCTCCATATTTTGAATTCTCAACATATACGCTTCCTTTAATTCTAAGTCCGGTTTCCGTCTTAATTACACTGGCATGATTCGCCTTAAGCTTTAGAGCATTGTTACCTTCACCTATTGTAATTATTTCCGGGACAGCTTCCAATTCTTGACTTTCAAAAGGGTCAATTGGTTCAACAAAATTATCTTTTCTGCATCCCAGCAAAAACGAAATAATTATGATTAATATGAAAATGATAATTTTCTTTAGGCGGGACGCAAATATTTCATTTTGGAGGTAATAGTTTTTAATAAACATTTTATTCTCTCAAGTACTATCCTAAAAAGTAAAACTGTAACCAATCATAACATTAAACTGATTTGAACCCGGATATAATTTGTATTGATTTGAAAACTCACCTGGCAAAGGCTCTTTTCCAAAAACCGCTTGCCTTGAACCGAAAAAGAAATACTGTATATCAATGAAAAAGCCGTATAGGTTATAAATTAAACCACCGCCAAGCATATAAGCCGGACCGGAATCTTTTTCTAAAGGGAAATAAGAAGTTAGTGAAGGGTATTTAGTGTTTTGAAAGTTGGACATCCAATAAGCGCCGCCGATCAGCGCATAAGGATTTAGATGATTGTTGAACAACCGGAGGAACTCATAACGTGTTAAGAAATAAAATAAATCTGTTTTTAGATGATATGTGTTGAGGTTCGTCCCGGAATGATTGTAACCAATTCTAAAATTTATTCTCCAATTCGATTTAGTAACTTCAACAAATCCACCAATGGGAGATGTAAATTTTGTTAGATTTTTTTCATAAGGTAAATTTTCAACTCCGTAGGCTCCTCCAATTCTAACTACAAAATTGCTGTTATCTTCAACAAAATCTTCAGCAATGATATATCCTGCAATTGGGTAGAGGCACTTTAACCATATTTTATTTTTATATGTCTCGTCTGTTATACATAATACCTTTTCTTCTTTTTGAATTAGTCCCGAAGTTTTAGATTCAAAAGAAGACTGCTCTTTTATATACGAATAATCTTTGGTGCAATATTTAAAGGTTGTCTGCCAGCGTTGCACATCATCATAGTATTGGCTTTTAATTAATTCAGTTTTCTTAAGCTGTGAGATTAGGAATTTCTCTTCTACAAAACCTACTTGCGGATGGACAACCTTCTTCCAGCCGAATTTGTTTGTCATTCTCGTATCAATAATTACGAGTACCCGCTCTAAGTATGAAAAATTCCCAATCACCTCAGCTTCTGTTGTTGGTTCTTTATAAATATTTACGGAAGCATTAGAAACAAAAAATGTTTCGGCTGTCCACTCCGAATTAATCGAGGGTTGTGAAATTATTTTCTCACTTAATAAAAGTGAGAATAGGATAGCAAAAGCAAAATTGATTTTACTCATCGTCTTTACGATTGCTCATATCAAATCACTCCTTTGCAATGGAGAATTAATTATAACAATTAACTAAGAACTCTATTACCCTTGGCTGTCATCCAAAACTTTTCTTATTTCCAACAGGTTGGTTTTCAAAAAGTAATGTTCAACGCCTATTGAATCAGCAGCACGGCGGAAATAGGGATTATCGTAACTTGTAACAAAAGCAATTTTGACATGAGGTATAATCCCTTTGATTTTTTCGGCTGCTGTAATCCCGTTCATCGTTGGCATTTTAATGTCCATTAGTATCCAGTCCGGCATAAAATCCACACAACTTAGTACAGCATGTTCCCCGTCATAACATTCCAAAATCGTGTCGGCTAAAAACGCAACAGACTTTGATATTTCCTTCCTCATTAATTCGTTGTCGTCAACGATCATAATTCTCATAAGATCGCGGATTTTTGTTATAAAGCTAATGGATGAGTTTTGAATTGGAATGAGTAGTACTACTCAATTTGGAAATTAGATTTTAGTGTAGATCGAGGAAAAACAGATTATTTACTGTTATTCGGCATTCAATAGCACACTGTTCCGATTTCATCGGAAACGCAGATTGCGCTGATTATCGCTGATAAATATTAAGTGGAAATTACCGGAGTTATTCAAAATGATTATTAATTCTTTATCTCAATTTTTTGTTTTCGTTTGAAAATATTTTCCTTCGAATTTCCGGCTTCTTTCCGAAATTAAGAAGCAATCCAACTTCGACGTTGGTTGCTTTGAGATAATTAAGTAATTGATGATCGTGTTCTTCGATTAAAACCTCGACAGCTTTTAATTCGATGATTACTAAATTGTTGACAATGAGATCTGCATAATATTCACCAACAAGTTTCGCATCGTAATAAACATTTATTTGTTTCTGTCTTTCAACAGCTAATCCATTTTTTTCGAGCTCATGCTTTAAAGAATTTTCATAAACCTTTTCAAGAAATCCGAACCCAAGAATATTATAGACTTTGTAAAAAGCTGATATAATTTTCGATGTTAAATTCTGATGCAAATATTCTTCATTCATAGTCAACTCATTTTATGTACACTTCTGAATATCAAAAAAACAGTAATTTTTTTATCCGCGGGAATCAGCCAAATCAGTGTGTTCCGTTTTTGGGAACCAGCGTGCTATTTTTTTAGGCTTTTTTTTAACTGATTTTCCGTCTATCAAAATAACTCATGGTTCTCAATTGCAAATTGAATTAAACTGTGAACTCCTCTGAGATTCAATTTTTCGGAGATATTTGCTCTATGATTTTCGATTGTGCGGATGCTGTTGGAAAGTATATCGGCTATTTCATTATTTGTTTTCCAGTCGGCAAGTAGTTTCATTATCTGCCTCTCCGCACATGTTAAGGAATTAACCGAATCAATTAATAGTTTGTTTTGAAACTCATCCGACTTTTCCGATTCAATCATGGCTTGGAGACGCTTGCTTATGAAATTACCACCTCTGTAAACTGTTTTTACAGCTTCAACTAAATCTTGAACAGCAGTTTCTTTAAGCAGATAACCTTTTGCACCTACAGATATTGCTTTATAAAAATAGTTTACATTCTTGTGCATAGTTAATAAAATAATCTTAGTAGCTACCCCGGTATTATATAAAAGAGATAATATCTCGAAGCCGGTTTTTCCAGGCATTCTTATATCTATGACAGCAACATCAGGTTCTATTTTACGAATTATATCGAGCGCTTTATCACCATCTTCAGCCTCATAAATCTCAACTGATTCAAGTTTTTCCAAACTCTGCTTTACACCCGCGCGGAATAAAGGATGATCGTCTGCAATGAGTAATGAAATTTTCTCTGTTTCCATTTAAGTTTTTATTCTATTCAGGAATTCTATTTTAATTGTTGTTCCTTTGTTCGGCAGGGAGTTGACCGAAAGAACTCCTTTCAATAATAGAGCCCGTTCTTTCATTCCCTGCAAGCCGATATGAGGGCGTATGTTATTTTCCGGATTTTGCGAATTAGTAAAACCCATCCCGTTATCGGTAATAGAAATAGATAGATTTCTTTTCGTAACATCACTTGATAATATTACTTCTGTAGCATGTGCGTGTTTAAGAATATTATTGAGAGCTTCCTGTATAATTCTGAAAACATTAATCTTTTCTTCGGCGGCAAAATATTCATCTAATGAAAATAGATTGTTAATAATTTTTAGGTTAGAAGCGCACTTAATTCTATATATCATAGATTCTATTGCCAGCGATAGCCCGAGCTCCTCTAATTCCGATGGATGCAATAAGTGGGAGATATCGCTAACATCTTGAATTGAATTGTCCAATATTTTCATAACGTCATTTAGATTCTCTGCAAAATTTTTATCTCTTTCAGCCATCATTAGTCTATTTTTTACAACTAAAAGATTTTGCCCAAGGTCGTCGTGTAATTCGGTTGATATGTTTTTCCTTTCATCTTCCTGACTGTTGATTAATTTATTAGTGAGATCGGCTTGAATTTCTTTTTCATGCTTTAAGCGGTTAACCCTTGATTTGTAAAGTGAGCCTGCAATTACACATAAAAAACTCACTGCCAGACATCTAAACCACCATGTATTCCATAATGCAGGTTCAATTATAATTTTTAGTTGGGTTTCCTTGGATGACCAAATTCCATCGCTGTTGGCACCTTTTACCACCAGAGTATATTCACCGGGAGGAACAGCTGTAAATGCCGCCGTTCTTTCCCCATTAGTTAATGTTATCCATCTTTCATCTAAACCGGAGAGTTTGTATGCGAACATATGACGAAATGGATTCACGTATTCCGGCATTACAAAGTCGAATGAGAAAAAATAATCGTTGTAAGGTAAAACAATTTTATCAACGTATGATATTAGTTTGTCGAGTTTTGCAGATTGATTAAATTTTTTAAAATTCATTATAATGACTGAAGGTGCATAAGAATTTTGAATTATCTCATCAGGGTAAAAAGAAGTAAATCCTTTTATTCCTCCAAAGAACATTTCTCCTTTGCTATCTTTATAATAAGCTGCGGTGTTGAATTCATTCGATTGAAGACCGTGGCTGTAATCATAATTTACAAAAGTAGCATCCTCCGGATTGAATTTTGAAAGCCCTTTATTTGTACTAAGCCACAAAAATCCGTTTTTGTCTTCAAGAATTCCGTAAATACAATCGTTGGGTAATCCGTTGTTCGTTCGATAAACCGTGAAATTATTTTTCTGAGAGGAGTATTTATTTAGTCCGCCGGCTGTTCCAATCCAGATGTTTTTTTTACTGTCCTCAAAAATGATATTAACTCTATTGTTGCTTAGTGAACATGAATCGTTTTTGTCATGGTGGGATTCAAATCTTATAAAAGAATTTTTATTGGGATTGTATAGGGAAATTCCCGATTGATTCGAGCCCATCCATATATTTCCATACTGATCCTCGCAAAGCGCCATTATATCGCCCGAATTAACAGTATTGGCATCTACGGGATCGTAAATAAAATTCGTGAAAGATTTCTTTTTAGAACTGTATTTTACCGTTCCGCTGCTGGTGGCAAAGTAAATATCATCGTTTCCGCGAATGAGAATATCATAAACGGCGTTAGAGAGAAAATAATATTTTCCCGCATCTATATTCGCGGTATATTTTTCGTAAGCGTTGTTTTTCAAATTGTACTTAAATAGCCCGCTGCCCTCGGTTCCTACCCACAATATATTTTCGTTGATTGGATCCACTGCCATTGTATAAACATTCAACCCGTTGAATAATTTTATCTTATTCCAAACCGCCTGTTTGCCCGAACGATAATTCTTTGCTTTAAGCAATCCCGTATAGCCGCCAATAAGCAAATCATTCTTTACTTTTAGAATTGTTCTGATGCTCGAAAAGCTAAATCCGTTTCGCGAAAAATTTTCTTTTCTAACTGTATTAAATTTTTTCTTAAACGGTTCAAGCTTTACAATACCGCCGCCATCACTCCCAATCCAAATAATGCCGCTCCAATCCAAAAAGAATCTTGTGGGAGCCGGAAGAATATGATTTTGCCATAGTATGAGGTTTCCACTTTCGGTTATCTTGTACAATAGCCTGTTTGTTAACACATAACACTCGCCGGCTATACATTTTATCTGCATAATATACCGGGAAGAATAATCATGCTCTTTTTTCAATTGATCGTATCGTGAGAACTTTTCGGTTTTTTTGTCAAATACAAAAAGTCCCTCACCGGATGTACCCACTAACATTTTTCCGTTTGTTGTTTCTACGATTGCTGTGATAAAATTTAATTTACTGCCTTTCTGTTGAAGTGTGTCAATTGGAAATTTTGTAAACGTTTTTCCATCACGGGAAAGACAAAACAAACCGGAAGAAAGTGTTCCAACCCAAATATTCTTTTCTCTGTCTTCGTATAAGCAGAGTATTTCTTCACCATCAAGAACTTTGAATCCTTTGCTGCCGTTGTATTTTCCGATAATTCTATTATTTGCAGTTATCAATTTGTTCAAACCGTATTTAGTGCCGATCCAAATATTTTTATCACAGTCCTCGAGAATTACTTTGATGACATTACTGCAAAGCCCCGATGAATCGTCTGCCGTTTCCTTATATGCGGTAAATTGTTCGGTAACAGGATTGAATTTATTTAGTCCGCCGTATGTGCCTATCCAGATATCCCCATTTGAATCCTCGTACAAACATTTAATATGGTTGTTGACGAGACTATTTTTATCAAGAAGGTGTCTGTAAACTTTAAAACCAATTCCGTCAAATCTATTGAGACCATCCTTAGTGCCAATCCAGATGAATCCCTTTCTATCCTGAATGATTGCTAAAGCCGAGTTCTGAGATAGTCCATCGTTTATAGTTAATAGCTTTTCTATTCCAAAATTCTGAGGAGTTGATTTGGGAGGGGACAAACCCAATAGTAATAGTGAGAGAAAAAATATTTCTTTCATAATTAAATTTTATTCAGCTTGCCGCAAAACTTATCAGTACATACCAAAGAAAAGCGATATGTAATAATAAATCTTCTGCTCGTTGTTTAGAGAAACATCACTTAAGTGACCGGAACTTACTTTGAATAAATTTATATGATGAAACACTTCTTCAGCTCAACAACAGCATTTCAATTGTAATGTACTCGATAGCCTAAAATAAAACAAGGGATTAATTGTATTTGTTGGATTGAGTTTCATCATGTATAAAAGCGATCTATATTTTACCCCTGAAAAAGATAAAATGAAGTTCCTTGCTTGAAAACTGATTTGCGTCGTTTACGATAGACAACCCTATTCTATAGATTGAGTTCTATACTAACGGTAAGTTGGGAGAGGGGATAAGATAGAAAAGTAATTTTGAATTAGATTCTGCTTATCGCTGCTAATATTAGCAGCGAACAAAAAGGTTATTAATACGTTTCTCTTTGCTAACATTAGTGGGACAGCAACAGTCAGAAAACTCAAATATGAAAAGATTGCCCGCACTCGCCAAAATTCGAAAGCGGGCATGTCTGTTAAATTAATATTTACTTTTTGGTAAAATTATTTCATCAACACAAACTTCCGCGTACCAATAAAATGATTAGCTTTTATTCTATAGAGATAAATTCCGCTTGATAGACCTACAGCATTAAACTCAACAGAATGAATTCCGGATTGCATTTCGCTATCTATCAAAGTAGCAACACTTTTTCCGGTGATGTCAAAAATTTCTAAAACTACTTTTCCAGAAACCGGTAAAGTAAAATTTATTTTGGTTGTTGGGTTAAACGGGTTCGGGTAGTTCTGTGCTAAACTGTAAGTTGTCGGCAACTCTATGCCTTCTACATCAGTTCCAGCCGGTTTGCTGCTTCTATCACCCGGATTTGTAACTAAGCTCGCGGTACCTGGTGCTTTATCACCTGCACCCCAGGCTCCTGTTGGGTCTTGCAATTCTTGACCGTTTGTAAATCCGTCACCATCAGGGTCTTCTGCAGCCATTGCAGCGCTCCACTTAACGTTACCATTGAAATCCAAATACTTGCTTTCTACCATTTGCCCAAATGCGTTTCTCGCGCCTCCGCCGGCTGGAGATACATGGCAATTAGCGCAGCCAAACTTTCCTCCGTTTGGAATTTGATTAACCCGAAAATCCATTGCTGAAATATTGATTGCTATTAGTAGCACTAACGCTGCTATATATATTATCCTATTTTTCATTTAGGCACCTTTCTTACATTTATGTGTAAATTAGTTTTACGAGTGCTCAACCACGCATCTTGTCGAGCAGTTCGTTAATTACTTTGGATTCATCCGGACTCAACTTTTTAAAAAAATCATCGTACTGTTCATTGAGCTTGTCTATTTCAGCAAGAAGGTCTAATCCTTTTTGTGTGATTGAAACATTAACCCGCCTTCTATCTACCGGACATGAAACTCTTTCTACATACTTTTTTACACGCAAGCGCTCAACTAAGCGGGACGCATCCGACATTTTATCAACCATTCTTTCTTTAAGCAGATTAACGTTTGCCGGATTTGGATACTGCCCGCGTAATATTCTTAGAATGTTATACTGATTCCCTGTTATATCATACTTTATGAAAAGTTTCGCTTGAAGATTCATAAGCCAGCCGTAGGAATACATAATATTCACAGCCAGCTTATGGTATTCATTTCTAAACTTGGATTGCTTTATTTCTTCTTCTAATTTCATTTAGCTTTGCTAAGTTCCAGATTTACCGTGATAGTAACTTCTTTACCAACAACAGCGCCTCCGGCTTCCATTAAGTTATTCCACTTTAAATTGTAGTCAAATCTGTTTAGCTCACCGGTAATCTTGAAGCCGGCTTTTGTGTTTCCCCACGGATCTTTTATACTCCCGTTATAAACAACATCAAGGGTAATAGATTTAGTTACATCGCGTATAGTGAAATCGCCGACCAATTTGAATTTCTTACCAGCCACTTTCTTAATGGATTTACCAACGAAAGTGATTTTCGGAAATTTCTCTGCGTTGAAAAAATCGTCTGATCTCAAATGTTTATCTCGACCTTCATTTTCTGTGCTGATGCTTGCCGCATCTATAGAAAAATTAATATTGGCGTCGCTCAAATCATCTTTGGAAAATTCGATGTTTCCGTCAAAGCTTTTAAATTGTCCGGTAACTTCAGAAATAATTAAGTGGGTTACTGCAAAACCAACATTACTGTGGGATTTATCTATGTTCCATTTAGTTTGTGCGTTAACAAATGTAAAGCCAAGAACTAGTAGAACTACAAATACTGCATTTTTCATCAGTTTTTACTCCTTTTATGAGATTTTATGTTATTAATTAAAATATATGTTATAACGTTTAATGTTATAACGTACAAAAAGGAGTGAAAAGTTCCCGGGGCTTGAAATTTTTCTATAGCATCAAATGAGGAAACATGAATGGCTGGATTTTTTGCTCATCTTCCGTTGTGCCTTTGCATTGTTTGCACCGCTCAACATAAAACACATTCGGTACTTCAATATCTTCAATTTCAAAAAAGCCCAAAATAGACTCGCAGTTGCGGCATTGAATAATGTGGCTGATTTGCGAGTGAGCTACGCAAGATGGACAAAGCTGCGCATTAAGAATTTCGCCAGCGGAATTTATCGGAAAGACAGAATTACATTGTGAATTACTGCATTTATTAAATCTTGGAAAACCCGTATCAATTGGTTCGATTTTAACCTCCTTAGAAAAGCGAGCGAAAGATACAAGTCGGTTGAAAGTAAATAAATGCAAAAAATAATCCGGGTAGCTAAAGTTTTATTCTTTCAAATCATTATTTTTAGTGAGTTCATTTAGGAGAAATCATGGAAAGAATTCCTTCTTTCAAAGCTTACGATATTCGCGGTAAAGTGCCGGGGGACTTGAATCCGGAATTAGCATATAAAGTTGGTAGAGCAGTAGCCAAATATTTGAATGCAAAATCTATTGTTATCGGCAGGGATGTTAGAAAATCTTCGCCGGAGCTTGCTAATGCATTATCAAACGGTCTAAATGATGCCGGATGCGACGTGCTTGATCTCGGACTTTGCGGAACTGAAATGATTTATTTCGGAACACCGTTTCTAAATGCTGATGGTGGCGTTATGATAACTGCAAGCCACAATCCGCCGGAGTATAACGGACTAAAATTTGTGAAGCGCAGCTCGGTTCCACTCGGCTATGATTCCGGTTTGAATGTTATTGAACAAATGATTTTGAAGAATGAGCTCGGCGAGATTGCTGCCGAAAAGGGTAAAGTAATTCAAAAAAATATTCTAACTGAGTTCATTTCCAATCTTCAAAAATTTTATGATGCGAAAAAAATTAAGCCGTACAAAGTTGTGGTTAATGCCGGAAACGGATGCGTAGGACCTGCATTGGATGTTTTGGAAAAATACCTTCCGGTGAAGATGATAAAAGTATTTCACGAACCGGATTCAAATTTTCCGAATGGTGTTCCAAATCCGTTATTACCGGAAAACCGCCAGCCTTCGATTGATGCGATCAAAAAACATAATGCAGATCTCGGCGTTGCCTGGGATGGCGATTACGACCGATGTTTCTTCTTTGATGAAAATGCTAATTTCATTGAAGGTTATTATATAGTTGGCATCTTGGCTAAATCAATTCTAAAGACAAATCCCGGTGAGAAAATTGTTCACGATCCGCGCTTAACTTGGAATACTGTAGATGTAGTAGAGAAAGCCGGCGGCGAAGCTGTTGTTTCCAAGAGCGGTCACGCATTCATAAAGCAAAAAATGAGGGAAGTAAACTCGATTTATGGCGGCGAAATGTCTGCTCATCATTATTTCCGAGATAATTTTTACTCAGATAGCGGTTTGATTCCGTTCCTTCTCATTTTGCAATTGATGGCTGAAGAAAATAAAACGCTATCGCAGCTCGTTGAGGAAATGGTGAAAGCTTACCCATGTTCCGGTGAAATCAATTCTACGGTAGCAAACCCGCTTGCAAAAATTGATTTGATCCAGAAAAAATACAGCGAGGGAACTTTAAATGAACTGGATGGTGTTAGTATTGAGTATCCGGAATGGAGGTTTAACGTTAGAATGAGTAACACAGAACCATTATTACGCTTGAATGTAGAAACCCGAAGAGACAAAAAATTATTAGAAGTGAAAACAAAAGAATTATTAGACTTGATTCGAGCCTAAAACCAATTTATATTTCGGACGTCAAATGACTTGAGAATAATTCAGGTCGGAGAAAAGATGCCAAACGGACAAGAAAAAGCGATAGATGTTGATAAACTGCTAAAGAATAAACTAAAGGCTGTAAGCGTAGGTTCTTTGGAAAATGCCATTTCAAAAGTAGTAAGCGAGATGGTTGGTGAAGATTATAAATGCTCAATTGGAGAAGTAAAATACACATTGTTCAGCGGTGCAGATTTTCACGTAAAGATTGAATTAAGTTACTCTCCCGAAAAATAAAGTTTGGTGGAGACTTCAGATTGGGTCATACGTCCCCCCCATCGTATGATTTGATTTGTTTCTCCACCTTTTCATTTTAAATATCCACTCAATTCCTTAATCACCAAATCAATTTCTTCTTTAGTGTTATAAAAATGTGGTGAGAAACGAATCATTCCTTGTCTAACCGCACCGTAAATTCTTTTACCTTGTAGAAACTCAAAAATCTCGTTCGATCTTTCGTGTTTGAAACTAACTATTCCAGCCCGGTTTTTCGTATCAACATTTTTAAGAATCGGCTCAATTCCTATTTCTACAAGCTGATAAATAAAATGCTCTGTGTTCTTTAGAATTCTATTTTCTACATTGTTCATTCCAAAACCAAGAAATAGATCCAGCGAAGCATCAAAAAGACAAACTCCTAAAACATTTATAGTTCCGTTCTGAAACCGCTCGGCTGTAGACTTTAGTGATAAATTGTAGTCGAGTAAGTTCCATGCATCGTTAACTGAAGCCCAGCCTACGTTCTTCTGCGTTATTCGACTTTGCAGTTCTTCAGTTAGATAAATATAAGATAGTCCTTGCGAGCTCATCAGCCACTTTTGTGTACCGCCGCAAAGAAAATCTATTTGAGATTTGGCAACATCAATTTCTACAACTCCGGTAGCTTGAATTGCATCAACGCAAAAAATGATTCCTTTCTCTTTACATAAACTTCCAATCGCATCAATATCGGCACGGTATCCGGAGAGAAACTGCACCAAACTAATTGAGACTAATTTTGTCTTAGGTGTTATGGCGTTTTCAATATCCCCAACATCAACAACTCCGTTTCGGGATTTCACCATGTCAATTTCAACACCGAGCCGTTGCAAATTTAGAAATGGATAAACATTTGAGGGAAACTCAATATCATTCAGAATTATTCTGTCTCCGGTTTGCCAATCAATTCCATTAGCTAAAATGTTAAGACCGTTGGAAACATTATCTATCCAAGCAAGACGGCTAGTTTCAGCGCCGAGTAGTTTAGCTAATTTAGTTCTGGCACTTGCATTCTTCTGCAAGAAAAAGGGAAAGTTTTCAACCATTCCGCCGCTTCTCTGGGTAGAATACTCGGCGATTCTATCTAAAACCGGTTTACTCCAGGGTCCTATCGCCGCATGATTAAAATAAACTTGATCTGTATCAAGATGAGGAAAAAGAGAACGGATTTGCTCTATCGTCATATTAACCTTTTCTATAATTTGCATTCAAAAATTAATTAAACTTTCCGATAATAGAGACAGAACAACAAGATTTGAGTCATGGAAAAAGTATTAGAGTTATCCCGTGCGTTTTATGGAGTATTGGTTCCAAGAAGATTCCGCAAAAACTTTATTAATAAAGTTGCAGAACATTTGAACGAAAGGTATTCGATAGAAACTGCTATTGGACTTGCAATAAAAGAACTAAAGCTTCGGTAAAACTGGGACGAGGTGCCTTGCCCTAGGCCGAACAAGCACCTCGTCTCGACGAACTTATTTTTTCTTCTTCTTTATGATCTCTTCCATCTGATCCATTACTTTATTCATTTTTGCCATAGTAAGATCAAATGCTTCCGATGAAAGCGGGTCTAATCCGGCTTTCTTTATCAAATCTATTGGGTAAGCAGAGCTCCCACCTTTTAGAATGTTATAGAACTTATCAACCGCAGGTTGTCCTTCGTTAACAATCTTTTCGGCAAGTGCCGTAGCGTAGATAAGTGAAGTTGAATACTGATAAACATAGTAAGTATAATTTACAAAATGAGGAATGTGTGCCCATTCGTAAGCAATGTAATCATCAACAATGCATGCGCCATTGTCATTTCCATAATAAGTCTTTACAATGTCGTAATATATTTTGCTCATATCTTCGCCGGTAAGTGGTTCACCCTTTTCAATTTTCTTATGAATTTCCCACTCAAATTCTGCAAAAGAAGTTTGCCGGAAAATTGTTGTACGGAGTAAATCCAGATAAGAACCAAGTAAGTAAAGCTTCTCTTCATCTGTTTTAACTTTATTTACCATGTAATTATTCAAAAGAGTTTCGTTTATGGTTGATGCAATTTCCGCTACAAAGGTTGCGTATTGTGCATCAACAAAAGACTGACTTTTATTGGAATAATAGCTGTGCATCGTATGTCCAAGTTCGTGCGCCAATGTTGAAACCGATTCAAAATCATCCGTCCAGTTCATCAAAATGTATGGATGCAAATCATATTGAGCGCCTGAAGAATAAGCCCCGCTTCTTTTTCCGTTAGATGGAATGTAGTCAATCCATTTTTCATCGAATGATTTCTTTACAGTGGAAACATATTCTTGTCCCATCGGTTTGAAAACATCCAGCAAAAGTTTTTGTCCCTCTTCAACATTGTATTTGAAATCTACTGATTTTACAAGAGGCACATACAAATCGTAATAATGAAGTTTATCAATACCGAGCATTTTGGCTTTTAGTTTTAAGAAGCGGTGAAGCGTTGGAAGATTTTTATGAATCTGGCTAATTAGATTTTCATAAACAGAAACCGGAATGTTATTGGAGTTAAGAGAGCTTTCGAGAACGGTTTCGTACTTTCTATTTTTAGCGTAGAAATAATCTCCGCGGACTTTACCAGCGAGATTAGCGCCAAAAGTATTTTGATATTTCTTATAATTCTCGAACATAGAACGCATAACAAGCTCGCGGTCTTTGCGGTTCTGAACTGTTCTATATTTGTTAAACGCTGCCGAGTTTAATTCTACTTGCTCGCCTTTAGATAGTTTTATTTTGGGATTGGGTTTTTCCGCGTTATAAAAGATGCTATGGAGCTCGCTCGGTGTAGATGTAATCAATCCGGCACTCGCTAATATTTCCTCTTCGCGGGCTGATAAAGTATGGGCGCGAAGACGTAAAATATCGCTTATATAAAACTTGAACTCGCTTAATTCTTTTTTCTCATCGAAGAATTTCTTGATACGCTCTGCATCCATGCTAAGTATTTCGGGATTGATGAATGAAGCTGCTTCGCCAAGCTTTGTGCCGATTGTTGTAGAAATTTGATTGAGCGATTGGTTCGCACTTATGCGTAAATCTTCATCTGCAGTACGGAAGGCGTAATCGGAAAGTTTATAGTACAATTTATAGATATCAAAATAAATACGCAGCGTTGTGTAGAAAAGCTCCGAGTTCTTACCCATTTTCCCTTGAAACGATTTCAGCGATTCTATCTGCGCTTGGATTGCTTCTTTGTCTTTGTTCCATTCATCTACACTTTTATAGATAATGGAGTTATCCCATTTATATTTTTCCGGAACATCTTTGCGTTCTTTATTCTGAGCAAAGGAAATTTGTGTTGCCATTATAATCACCAAAAAATATGAACAAATATTGTAAAACACTTTCATTGTGGTCTCCACAAAGTTAATTATTAACGGGTGAAAAATTATGAAATAAGTTCGGATAAATTGAATGGATTTGAAGAGAAAAATTTTTGACCAGAATTATGCACAAAAAAAATCCCGATCCGTAAATTGACGAACCGGGATATCTAAGTAACACTTTATACTATTGGTCTAATCTTCTTTCTTAGCGCGCAAAGAATCCCAAATCGTGTACAAGCAAAGCAAACAGAACATAACAAAGGAAAGGATTTCTGCCGAGTGAGATTCCGCCCATTCAGCCATAACCCAATTTGCTCCTGTAGAGCGAATGATAACGCTAACAACTCCCATCAATGCGCCGCCGGCTATAAATCCGGAAGCTATTAATGTTCCTCTTTCTCTGCGAGCGTTGTTTAACTCTTCATCTTTACTTCTTGTGGAGACATAATGAGAAATTAATCCACCAACCAAAAGTGGAGTGTTAATTTCTTGCGGTAAATACATACCAAGTGCAAACGCAAGAACCGGAACTTTAATCATTGCTAAAATTAGCGCGATGCATGCGCCGGCAATGTAAAGCATCCAAGGCGCCGGTTGATTTGACATTAGCGGCTGAATAATTGCAGCCATCGCGTTAGCTTGCGGGGCAGGCAATCCGCCTCCAGCAAAACCGTAAATTTTATCTAACAAAGAAATAATCCAAACTACAGTTGCTGCGGAAACAAAAGCACCAACAAATTTCCACTTCTCTTGTTTTTGTGGAGTTGAACCAAGCCAGTAACCGATTTTTAAATCCGTAACAAAAGAACCGGCAACCGACAAAGCAGTACAAACTACACCGCCTATGATTAACGCTGAAACCATTCCGGTTGGTCCGGAAAGCCCAACAGAAACTAAAATTATTGATGAAAGAACAAGTGTCATCAATGTCATTCCGGAAACCGGATTGTTGCCGGTAATAGCAATTGCATTAGCAGCAACTGTGGTGAATAAGAAAGACATAATCATTACAATTAATAAGCCGACGATTGCATGAAGAACATTAAATACAACTCCAAACAAGAAGAACACAAACAAGATTATTGCTGTAACAATTATTCCAATCACAATAATCTTCATTGATAAATCTTTTTGTGTTCGTACTTCTTCCGATGTTGTTGATTCTTTCTTTCCGGCAATTTCGTTGAAAGCTAAGGAGATTGCAGATTTAATAACACCTGATGAGCGGACGATTCCAATGAAACCGGCCATGGCAATTGCACCAATACCAATGTGGCGTACATAATTTCTAAAGATTAATTCTGCCGACATATCTTTAACAAGCAGTGTAACACCGGAGCCAATTGTTACTGTTAAACTATCACCGAAGTAAGCTATTAGCGGCACGAATACAAAGTAGGAGAGAAATGAGCCGGCAACAATTATCACAGAATACTTAAGACCGATTACATAACCAAGACCAACTACAGCAGCACTTGTGTTCAATCTGAAAACAATTTTGAATTTATCAGCGAGAACTTCGCCAACTCCAATAACACGTGAAGTAAAAATTTCTGCCCATGTTCCGAATGTTGCAACCAAGAAATCATAAACACCGCCAATCAAGCCGCTAATAACTAAAATTAGCGCGTGATTTCCACCTTTTTCTCCAGCGACTAAAATTTCTGTTGTAGCTGTTCCTTCCGGGAATGGGAGCTTGCCGTGCATTTCACTAACAAAATATTTGCGGAAGGGGATTAAGAATAAGATTCCTAAAAATCCGCCAAGCAGCGAAGCAAAAAACATCTGGAAGAAAGTGGCTTGTAAGTTCAAAATATAAATTCCGGGAAGAGTAAAAATTGCGCCGGCTACAACAGCGCCGGATGATGAACCTATTGATTGAATAATTACATTCTGCCCCAAACCATCTTTCTTTTTAAGTAAGTTGGTTAAACCAACTGCAAGAATCGCGATTGGAATAGCGGCTTCAAAAACTTGTCCTACTTTTAAACCCAAGTAGGCGGCTGCGGCGGAAAAAACAACCGCCATTAAAATTCCGGTTACTACAGAATAAGTATTTACTTCGGGATAAATTTTTGCCGGCGACATTATAGGGACATATTGTTCGCCCGGTTTTAATTCGGTATAAGCGTTGGATGGTAATCCGCTTGAAGCTGGAGTTTCGTGTGAACTCATTTGTTTTCTCCGTTACTATGCTTTGTAAATAAATGGCACGCAGATTAAACTGATCGAACTGATTATAACTGATTAATCCGTTTTTATCCCCGTCTTGTACGACGGAGTCGGGCGGGCGTTTAATCAGTTCAATCCGCGTTCTATTTTTTAGTTATACACTATGAGGAATCATGTAAACAATTAACATCAAGATTGCGGCAAGTACCGCAAAAAGTTTAGGCATAAGATTTTTCTTGATCATGTAAAAAGCGACTAACCAGCCTACAAACGCGATCAAAGTTTTATTATCCGTTATATCATTGCCATAAGGAAATCCGCCCCACATTTCTCCAAATGCGTAGCCGTTCATTGCGAAGCCTAATGGAAATCCTCCTATGAATAGAACAATCAAAGTCCAAACTGTTAGCTTATATAAGTTAGCTGTTTTGTTGAATGCTTCGATAGCCGTTCTTGTAGAAAGAAGCATGGCACCAAACATTGCAATTATATGAGGAATCAAAACCCAACCAGGAACATCATCTTTAAAACGAATGACTATAACTCTTTCACCCGGGATAGTAACTTCTTCACTTCCTTTTTGGAGTTTTACAAAGTATTCCCACTTCTGAAGTTTTTGACGAGCCGGTAATTCACCTTTCAGAACTTTGTCTCCCGTCATCTTCAAGAAAGAAAAATCTCCTTTGTTGAGATACGGACGCCAGAATAACTCGCCGGAGATTTCGGAATCGTTAGTTTCTATCTCTACAGAATAATTGGAAGAAGAAACGTGGCTACGTTCCAATTTATACTTAATCTCTTTTCCCGCGAGAGTAACTTTACCGCTTTTCGGGTACGATGGTCCGGTCACTCTTTGGTAAATAGCAGAGCCCGCTGTAATAAGAAATGCTAACACCCAGAATAAAATAGTTCTTTTCATATCTCGTTCATTTTTGTTTGAAATATTGGCTCAAACTTAAGGAATGAAATCGTATCCAACAATCCTTTTTTCTTGCCGGCTGGCTTGAAAATGTAACCGAAACTCCCGCGATTGAGAACAACAGATGGAAATCTTTTTTATTTTGCAGTTAGTTAAATGAGGATTAAATGATAGATAAAGAAAAATTTATTGTAGAATCTCTTAAAGAGAGCTCGGAAGTAAAATTAAAAATTGAAAATGCGTGCAAAGCTGAAATTCTTGTTGCTGTACAAAGTTTAGTAGATTCATTCCGAAACGGTAAAAAGTTGTTGCTATGCGGAAATGGGGGCAGCGCTGCCGATTGCCAGCACATCGCAGCAGAGTTTGTGATTAGATTGAGCCATCACATTCAGCGCCCTTCGCTTCCGGCAATTGCGTTAACAACTGATACTTCAAATCTAACCGCCGGCGGAAATGACATAGGCTGGGAAAATGTATTTGCCCGCAGCATAGAAGGATTGGGCAACGCAGGCGATGTTTTGATTGCAATTTCTACAAGCGGAAATTCACCGAACATTATCAAAGCTGTTGAACAAGCTAAATCAAAAAATATTTTTGTAGTTGGATTCTTAGGCGGAACCGGCGGTAAACTGAAAGACAAAGTTGATCTGCCGATTGTTATTCCATCAGCTAATACACAAAGAATTCAAGAAGGACATATTACCGTTGCGCATATTATATGCGAGCTGGTTGAGACAGAATTGTTTACTTGAGTTTTAGTGAAAAGTTTTTGTATTTCCAATAGGTTAAAACACGTACAGGTGGGATTTTTATTTGGTAAGCTCTGATAGAATAATTGCTGAGGCAATAGCTACATTAAGTGATTCAGCATTCCCTTTTCTTGGTATTGTAATTTTGTTATCGCAAAGACTAAGCAGCTCATCAGTTGGACCGTTAGCTTCATTAGCCATTACTAAAACCAATTTTGAATGCTTGGTGAAATTGTAAATGTTTTCTCCAGTAAGATCAGCACAGCAGATTTGATATTCCTTGGCTTTCTGCTCCTCTAACTGCTGATAAAAATTCTTGCTCTCAAAAACGTTTAGATGAAATACTGAGCCGGCAGATGCCCGAATAACTTTTGGGTTATAAATTTCAGCACAGTTTTCGCTTAGCAAAATTGATGAAACACCAAACCAGTCGCTGCTTCTTATAATCGTTCCCAGGTTTCCCGGATCGTTTATGTTTTCAAGAGCTACAATCAACTCTCCTTTGGGCTCTTTGTCCTTATCATCATCGTTATAAAAAACAGCTATTACTTCTTGGGGTGTCTTTACATCTGCTAATCGGCAAAGATCTTCCCTTCTCACTTCTTCAATACGAAAAACTTTCTTCCTAAGAGATTCAACGAATTCTTCTTCTTTTTCACTAACAGCGTTTGTATAAAAAATTGCTTCGCAGTAATAACCGGATGATATAGCTTCTCCAATTAACTTTATTCCTTCAACCAAGAATTTAGCTTCTTCCATGCGGCTCTTTTTCAAAGTTAAGGAGGTGTAATATTTTAGTTCAGCTCTGGTCATTGTTCCAAAAGGTTTTGAACAAATATAGAAATTTTGAAAGACTAAATTTTCTTGCCGCTGCTCTGTAGAATTATTGCGCAGTATTGGGATTTTATATTAGATTTGCCACGCAATTTTGAAAGCATTGTTTAATGCTGGCGTAGCTCAACTGGTAGAGCAGCTGACTTGTAATCAGCAGGTTGCGGGTTCGAGTCCCATCGCCAGCTCACTAAAAGCCTCAAAACACTTCGTTTTGGGGCTTTTTTGTTTCTGTAAGTTTGAAATGTCACTCTGATTTCACAGATAAAGTAGGGACTTTAGTAGGGACTTTTCGAGTCCATATCCTTTATTCTACCAAACATTATTTTTATAAGAACACCTTCAAGTAAGCTCATGGATACCGCACCAATTAACCTATCCGATGTTCAAAAGAACAAATATTAATCTCTTTACGGCTTCGAACTTTTTTCATTTCCAATATAGTGAAATAGCAAAATATGAGAAAGAACCGGAAGCCCCCCACTAAACGCGGGATAAACCTAAGCAGCTTCCGATTTTGCGATTGCTTCTGTTTGGGAAATATCAAATACAACCGCTGTAAAAAAGAATGGTGTTTCATCATCGGCAGATACTTCCGCTGAGTTTTCAGATTCTTCTTTGGTTTTGGAAGGAACGAAGATGTAAAAACCATGTTCCCCCTTACGAACCGAACGACCAGCCTTTTGCCATTGTTTATATCCACCAACAATTGAAAAGTTTAACTCTGATTGAGCAACTAAAAAACACTGATTGTGAGCAGTAAGCGAATGCCCTTCAACAGTAACTATTCCAAATTTGTCTGCTATTGCTTGACGTTGTTTTTCTGTCATTTCCGAAAGTGTTTTACGAATCCGGATTATCTTTTCTTTTTTCTCTTTGCGGTACTGTTCTTTTCGTTCTTGTGTAAGCATGACTAACCTCTTTAGTTTTTGAAAAATGAAAGCTCTTTTGATTTTGTTGATTTTGGTGAACGGAGAAAAGCTGAGAGTTTGGAACAGAAGAAGTTGAAAAACTCTGTTGCTTCTTTTTGTGTTGAAAATTGGAAAGGATATAACTTGCCGTTTGGAGCCATTACTTTGACAAGGAAACTGTTTTGAAACTCTGCTAAAACAACCAACCAGCCACCAATGCGCTTTTTAGCGATGAAAGGAAGCGGCATAACTACACCCTAAAAGAATTAACTGTTTGATTAAAAGCTTGAAGCAAAACCGAAGGAGTAGAAGCAAGAGGAAGAGTTTTTAAGATTTTAGAAACATTATTTACCCGATTACGTACTTGAACGAGATGACACGAAGGAGTAGAAACAAGATAAAAAGTGTAACTGCACTTAGTAACTATGTGTAAGGTTTTGTTTTGCATTGGCAGTGCCTTTTATGCTGTGTAAAAAAAATGTTTTTGCCAGACGCAAAGGATTACCAATGGCGACCCCGCTTGCGGGGGAGTTAAAAGCCGTAAAGGTGGCAGTACAAGGGCGAAGGCTTGTGCGCTTTTTAATGAGCGTAAGCGAATGAAAAAAGCAAGCACAAACGAGCTTGTATAACCCTTGACGGCCGGATTCCTTTACCGGCTTAAATTGTAAAGCGGTATGGCAAAAACAATGCTTTTAGATAACAGCCAAGCCAAGCCGAAGGCTGGCAAGCTGTGAACCAAAAAGCTTCACAAGTGAAAAGGTTTGGATGAAAGAACGAAGAGAATGAAGACAAACTTTTTTGCTCAGATGTATGAGTAAATAGTTTAAGCGGTGGAAGAATCAAAACAATTACGCACAAATTATTTACGAATGCCTTTATGATTTTTGTAAACGTGCTTTTATGTCTTTAATGGAAGTGCGGAGTGTGAGTTGAATGAAATGAAGCGAATCATTACGCGGCTTAGATTTGTGAGCGCATATTTTAAGTGTTGATGAACGACTTATGAAATGCGAGTGAAGAGACACGCAAATTATGCGGGAATATTTTCTGGTTGCACGAAAATATTAGAATAATTACTTTCATAGTGAGTTTAATAACAGCAATGTTATTAACACTTCAGACCCAGACGTTCCCCCCAGCCTTTGGGTTTTTTATTTCCTAAAATCGAACGACGAATGAAGTGAACGAGTATTAGAATTATAAATTGGCTCTGAACGAAATGAGGAGTTTATAATATTGACGAATGCCAAAGGAGGAAATCCCGACTGAAAACATCGGGATAAATTCCGAAGATCAAAAAGACAATTCTACCAAACTGAAAATTTAACAACAATATGTATTATATAAGAAAAGAATTTATTTCGTACCCGAAGATGAATAATTCATATCTGTTACAATGCCGCTTTTATTAAAAGTAATAACTAAACGTTTAGAAGTGAACAAGAGGTTAAGCATTGCTTCTTTATTTTTAGAACATGAGTACCTAATCTCTCTGCTGTTGACATCACTAGAAAGCGGGTACTGATACATTTCGTTAGGATCACCCATTATCTTTAATACATAATCATAAGTTGTTTCACCTTGTTTGATCTGACTAATCTTTGATTCGTCAAAATCAAGTGCATCTTCATCGTAGGTACTCATGAATTTATAACCTACCAATACATTATTGAAGTAGCAAAATGCCATTGCACGAAATGAAATGGCTCCCCCATATACAGCTGGCAAAGCTGAGCCGTAAACATAATATGACAATGTTTCTACAGTTTCTGAATTTTTAATAACAACACCAATTCTTTTGTCCATTGGATCACCGAACTTTTGAATAGTTTCCGAAGGAGTGGTTTTACCTAGAAATAGTGAATTGAGAGTAGGTCTTTCGAAATTGCTGCCTGTGGAGCAACTGATTATTAGTGGTGTAGAAAGGAGAATAAACAGATAACTTATTTTATGTTTTTTCTCCATAATATTTTCTCCTTGAAAACTAATTATCCATTTCGATTAAATTATTTCAGTGATAATGCAACCAAGAAATATGTCACAACATTAATTGATTTTAATTACTTAGCAGCTCCAAATTCTCAAATGTTTCAAACAGATGATCGTAGAATAAATCCGCTAAAGAGTTTCGCTGACTATCTATGCTACGAAACCAATGAAACCCACTAATTTGGTCATTAATAACAAAGGGAAAACTAACATTGTCAAAAACAACACCCATAGGAGGATATGCTGATGACTGACGAGTGTTGAGATCAATATCATATGATAAAAAAGAATCCACAGTTAATGAATATCTAGGGAACCACCACCAAATAATTGTAAACCCAAGTTCTGGTTTTGAAAGAGTATAAATCGTTGCAGTTGGACCTAGTAAAGTAACAAAGGTTGAAAGCACTTGTTTCCCGACACTAACATACTCCAAATTCTTGATCGAGATTGACATGTAATGGTCTTTGGCGCCATTATTAAGAAAAACGCGGAACAAATGTTTTCCAACGTTAAAATCTTTAATAAATCCATCTACTCTTTCAGTTATTGCTTTAATAGTTTCTTTATCTACTGATTCATCAAACGTAATCTTTAGTTCAATTTTATCAGTTATTTTCTTATGATCAACAGCTAAACGAGGTGCAGTACAACCGATTAATAAACAAGCGAGAAATACAGCACATAGAATATTTTTGCGCATATTAGCTCCTAACGATTGATACACCTTTCTTTAGATCTATCTAAGCCTAGCCAAAATAGTTCTAAAAATTTACCGCTTGTTATCTTAAGTGGACGCTTCCCAGTCCATTTATCTTTTGAAAACCAATAAGAATGATTTATTAAATAAAAGCAAAATCGAAAAATTAGTTAGTTAGCTTAACTTTTAATTTACCCACAACTAGATACAAATCTTAAGAGTGGGATCTATCGGCTTTTATATAGTTGACTTAAGATTCCAAAAAATCTGGCGGATATTTAATACAGTATATTTTTCTGTAAGAATCTATTTGGAAAAGGAATTTCGCAGTTAGAGGATTCTCGGAAGTTGAATTAATGGGAACCCCGTGAAAGTGTTATAAAGTTAATTTATTAGGATGTTTATGTCAAGGGGAAGAAAATAAAGCAGGGAGAATTGTAGAGACAAATAAACTGAGGAGCCTCGAAGGATGAATAGCTCAGATTATTTTGTAGAAGCCGGACCAGATTAAGATTGTGGAGTAAAAGAAGAGCGGCGAAGAGCCGCTCTTAAACCTCACCCTTCCCTCTACTTAGTAAGGAGAGGGTTAAAGGTTAAACTGAAGTTTTGGAATATGTGGAAGAGTTCTGAACAACTTTACCCGCAGCATCCTTGGATGCTACCGCAAGTAGCAAAACTGAATCTTGGTACTTTGCAGCAGTGTTTACTTGAACGATGTTGAAATCAATCTGCAAGTTGTAGTTCTGCGCAAAGTTGAATCCGCTTACCTCTTTGTTCAATGCAACAATCTGGAAATCCGGATCTGTTGGATTAACCGGATTGGAATAAACTACCAGAGCATTTGCAGAAAGAGCGGTCTCTTCTGCACCAAAGATTGCAGTTGTGTTTAATGCACTGATTGATGCCGTGATCTTATCAGCTGCTACTTCTGCTGCTGTTACCGGCAACGCAAAGCCTTCCGGAGTGAGAATGTTCTGCTCGGTTGGTTTTGTTGTTGTGGAAAATGAGAAGTTAGCTTTGAAGATGGCATTGAAGACAGAAATACCAGATGCCTTTGCTTTCTTCCAAATCTCTTCCAGAGAAGGAAGTGAAAGAACATTCTTTGCAAAGTTTGCTGTTACTGCAAACTTAGAACGGACAGTTAAGGCTGCCGGGTCTTGACTAGCGTTAAAGCTAGATGGACGAGCAGCCAAGATTGTTTGACCGTTTACGGTTCGTGCGGAAAGATTACCCAATCTTCCGCTCAGGTTGCCGATTACGTTACCAGATACTAAAGCCATTTGATACCTCCTTGATGAATTGATAATTGCAAATTGAGAATTGAGAATTAATCTCGGATGCAATCATATAAGTTGAGAGTAAGGAGATCACTGTAATAATGGGAAAGCAAAAATGAATGAAAAGTCCATCGGGTCACAAGGCTTGGCAGAGGCTAGTTAGAGGCTGGATAGAGGCTTGGTATGTGCTGAGTTTTGATTTAAAGACATAGAACTACTTTATGTAACCGTAAATTGGTTTGTTGGTTCGTTTGCGGAATAAAATATTGTTAATAGCATAATAGGAAAGGTGATGTCTTTCGGAGAGTATGAAGATGGATTCAATTTGGTGATATGTTTTCCGCAATTCTAGGTATTCGGATTGGATTACTAGGTTCCGGAGAACCAATTCGTTTATTAAGCCATAGGAATGCATTTCCTTGAACAAACGGTTGGATTGAATTTTGTCGATATCTAAAGGACATTTATTCATTACTCCAAATGCCTAATTTCTTTTTCATTGCTGTATTTCTGAGATTGTAGAATAAAGCATAGTAACGTTTTTCTTTTGTGTAATAACTGATTCGCGCTAATCCATTCTTGAGTAATTCTGTTTGAACGAAAACTGAATCCTTCCCTTTTGAATCTACCAACCAAACGTAAGCGAGTATTCTTCCGAACATATCGAATGCTTTTCCATCGAAAACTAGCTTCACTGTTTTGTGTTCGATTAGTGATCTGGTTTTTTCTAATGCCTCATTGGAAAATGATTCGGCCGGTTTGTTGTATCTGGATATTTCCGGGCAATCAACACCAAGCATTCTTACACGTTGCGAGTCAGAAAGAACGAATGTATCTCCATCAATAACACGAGAGACGTAAACCATTCTTGAGTAGTTGTAGGGAAAGGAGAAGTAGGGATTTTGACCAATCAACTGCGTTGAGATTAAGAATAAGAGTAAGATGATTTTTGAACACATAGTTGTAATTCCTTTTTGGGAAAACATAATTGATATTGTGAAAGTGTGCAACGCTCGATGTTTATGATTTGTTTTCTTTTGTTTGTGAAGAAGCAGATAAATGAAGCGAGTTTGTTTTTAAGCGTGCTCTATGTTCTTTTAGCTTGTCCATCGGACTCCTTCGGAGATACAAAAGAAACAGCACTTGCAATAAAATGAAGTGTCAACTTTTCTTTTCAAAGAAAAGGTTGCAAAAGAAAGTTGCACTTAAAAAGAATTACTAAATCTTCACTTCGTTCCGGGAAGAAAAACAAACTCTTCCCGATATGGATTATATATATCGGGACTCAAACATGTTTTTCTTCTTTTCCTTCACTCCGTTCAGATTTTTAACGCAATTCTTTTAATGTGCGTGGAAACGCATAAACTCTATTTTGTTATGTACTAACGAAAAATGATTGGTTATGAAAGCCAAGGACAAAGAAGTGGAGCGAAGTGTGGGCGTGAGGCATAGCCGCCGCCCTAAACGAGCGACATAAAAGCATGTAAGCGAATGAAGGTGTGCGAGGAACGAGCCACTGGAATGAGCGATGATGAGGCGTTTAGTATTTCTTTGTGCCGAGTTTATATAATGCAACATTATGTTGCTGGTTTGGAATTGATATAATAAGCAAAGTAGTTTGATAAAGCCGGACAAAGTATCATTCCGAGTAAATGATTAAAAAACAAACAGTTACGAAAAAAAGCGAAATTTTGAGGTTTGAGACAACATGCCGAAAAAAACAAGATTTTGCATTTAGTTTGAGACAAACAAAAAACGCAAATTTTTACCTTTTAACAAGTATTTAAGCACTGGTTGCACGCTCTTTATGTCTTTCTTCATTTTGTGTTTCTGGATTTTGCATTTTTAGCTTATTTAGCTCACTTTGCAAGCGTTCATTTTCTTCAATAAGTGTTTGGTAGTTTGCGATTACCCCCCCTAGTAGCCCAATTTCTTTGTAATGCCCTTCTTTTGCTAGCCTTTGAAATAGTTCTGTGAATGAGTCAAGATAACTTTGAGGCAAATATGGAGCCTGTGCGTCTTTAACATGGAAGGGTTCGCCGTTTATCAGATATTCATAAGGTACATCGCACAATTGAGCGATTTTCTTAACATTGTCAATGCTGATTTCCCTTCTTCCTTTTATGTAGTTCACCATTGAATCTTCTGATATACCAATTTTCTCTGCTACAAATTTCTGCTTAAAGCCTTTTTTCTTTATAGCTTCTCTAATTCTTGCCCCGATCTCGGTATAATTCATCAATACTCCTTGACGCACTTTTTGAATAAAAGTCCGACGCTAAGAACGACACTTATTGTTAGAAAACAGCCTAAAAACGTAATTCAATAAAAAAAAGTCCGACACAAATAAGATTTTTCTTGCATTCATCCGACAATCGTCGTATTATTGCGATAGAAATAACGCTAATATTTAAAAGGAAATCATCATGTCTAAAGCTCTCGATAAAAAACTTATTAAAATCTCGGTACTAGCCGAAAGAATTGGAATATCTCAGTCCTATGCTTCGGAAATAGTTAACGGTATCAAAACCGGACCGAAAGCACAGAAGTGGTTGAAAAAAATGATTGAAGAATCTAAAAGAACTACCAGCCACTTGGCTGCTTAATTATAGTGCAAAGATAAGTACCATAAGCAAACAATGGAAGTAAAACATTAAGGAATAATTTTAATGTATGCCAGGACATCGCTTAAAAATGCAATTCAGCAAACCATCCTTAGAAACCAAAAAACAGTGGATCATATTGCTGATGAAATTGGGAGGAGTTCGAACAGCGTATATAAGTACGGCATTGAAGGAGAAGCCGGAAGTGATATGCCAATTTCTCTATTAATACCAATTATGAAGGCTGCTGATAATTATTCAATACTTAAGTACATAGCTCACATTTGCGGATATATTCTTATAAAGACACCAACAGCAAAGAAAACAAAAAAAGACGAGATAGAACTTGTTGATGAATATCAGACGGCAACTGTTAACTCATTAAAAATCTTAAAGGATTTTTTAATGAAGCCAACGCTTGAGAGATATACAATGCTTAACGCAAGCTTGCTAAACGTAATGGAGCTTTGTTCTTCAAATCAAAAGTATGCTAATAAGAAGTTAAGCGGTCAATTGGAGATGGATTATGCCGACCAACGTTAAGGATTGGTTTACTGCAAAAGAAATAGCTGGATTATTAAATGTTTCTGAGCGCACTATTCAACGAAGGACTAAACAGTTTGAAACAAAGATTGAGAAAGGACTAGGAGGGAAAAAATATTTGTATTCATTCAATTCGCTACCTCCAATAGCAAAATCCACCCTTCTAAAACAACACAGCACAGAACAACAATTAACTCTTACAAATGCTGAAGATGATTTGAATTTGTATTCGAACTTGAAGCCGTGGGAACGGAAATACATTGACTTTATTATTCCAATTTTGAAAGCAAGTGAGGGATTAAAGGGCAAAGAACTTGATGCTTTTCTTGTTCAACAAAAAAATAGTTGCAGCGGAAAAAACAGAAGCGGATTGAGTATAGGAAACTTCTACAAAATCCGGAACAGATATGAGCGTGAAGGATTGAGAGGTGTTATTCCCGGGTATGGAAAAAATGAAGGTGCGACGATTATTGAGGAAGAGAGTTATTTGTTCTTCCGGGACATATACTTAAAAGAAAAAGGTACAAGCGCGGAGAATTGCTGGATAGCTACTAAAGGTGAATGGATTAGAACTCATGCCGGTGAAATACCGGAAAACTTTCCCTCACCGAATTCCTTTTTGAGGCTATTGCAACAGCGCGAGCCGGAATCTGTAATTGCTTACGCACGCAAAGGTGAAGCATACTGGAACCGGTACTACGGCAATTTTGATGAAAGAATATATGATGGAATTGCACCGGGAAGTGTTTGGGTTGGCGACCACATGCAAATTAACACAGCCGTGTTTAATATGCTTCCGGACAGCATTAGAGCGGATGTTGAGAAGCTTATAAGATTTGATAAAACAAACAAGCCGGTGTTCCCGTGGATTACTGTATGGTGCGATTTTGTTACCGGCAAATGGATGGGTTGGAATTTACATGCGGAAGCCCCCAACAGCGACCACATATTTGCCGCTTTTCTTGATGGAGTAGAGAGAAATGATAATGAAATACCAAACGAGATCTACATTGATAACGGTAAGGATTACAGAAGCAAGGATTTCTCTTCCGGCAGGCAGAAAAAAATAAAAGTACAAATAGATGAACAAAGAACAACATCACTAATGTCCATTCTTGGAATTATTGTTCACTTCGCTCTTCCGTACAATCCCCAAACAAAAATAATTGAAAGAACATTTGATACAGTGCAAGAATGGTTAGACCAAGGACTGCCCGGCTACCGTGGAAGAAACACGAGCGACAGACCGGAAGCTTTAGCAGAACAAATTAAGCGTGGTGAAATTCTTGATTACGCTGAGTACAGCAACTTGATAGATTACTTTATTGAAAATGTTTTTAACGAAGCAATTAGCAACGGGAAAAATATGTTAGGCAAAAGCAGAAATGAAGCTTTTGCGGAAGGTTACAAGCCTCTACGACAAGTAAGTGATGAAGCTTTGAAAATGATGTGCATGCGAGTGAGTGATGTTTACACGATTGGAAGAAATGGAGTAACTGTAAACCAACTGTTTAGAATTTATTACTACTCGGCATGGATGATACCTCTGAAGGGAAAGAAAGTTTATTTAAGAAGACACCCGAAGAAATACCAGATTGCCTACGTTTTTGAATATGCCGGGAAGGATATTGAAGGACGTTACTTGGGTAAAGCTCTCCTAAATATTATGGATACAGCCGCACTTGCCAAAACAGACCTTGAGAAACACCAATTAAGAGTAGTTGAAAAAGCAAAACGATTTGAAAAGAAATATGTAAAGGAAGCGGCAAAAACTAATCCGGTGGACCCGCGGAGATATGTTGAAAATCTTGCTGCCGGTAGAGCTGCCGAAGCGAATAACTACAACAGAAGTATGAAGCGAGGCAATGTAGTTGTAAAAACAAGTTATGATGAATTAGTGCAGCAAGATAATGAAATGAAGAAGACCGGTACTTATGGTTTTGATGTAAGTAAAGTAGAGAACAACGGTAAGAAGGAAACAAAAATATTCACCTTCTTTAGTGAGAAGGAAGAGTTTGAAAAGAGAAATAAAAAAGGCGATGCCTCAGACACATCGCCAAATTCTTAAAACACAACAGGAGTGATCATGGAAACAACACAACAGCAAAGTGTGATTGAAGAACTAGAGCAATTTATTAAGCGGACGGGAATAAGTCAAACTAAGGTGATGAAGAGTTTTTCATTTTCTACCGCGACTTACATCTCTTTGCGCGACGGTACTTGGGCTGGCAAAGACTTGAAGATAAAAGAAAAATATCTGAAAGAGATTAGAGTATTCCTGGACTCTGAAAAAGAACGGCTTGAAGATGAAATAGGAAGAGCCCGCATTCCGTTTCATCCAACTTATAACTACAAAGTGTTTAGAGAGACGGCTGCAATATGCGAGAAGTATATGGAAATTGGAGTTGTAACCGGAGCTCCTCGTTTTGGTAAAACCCGCGCTGCAAAAAAGTACAAAGAGGATCATCCTTCTACAATTTACATTGAGCTTAGAAGAACATTTACAACAAACATTTTAATAAGAAAACTGTTTGAAGCTGTTGGTGGAAACGGCAGAGTTACAAAATCCGGAAGCCAGAAAGTGTACCCGGTATTGGATGATATGGTTTCTTTTATTGTAGAAAAACTGAAAGGAAGTAAGCGGCTTTTAATCTTTGACCAAATGGAGTACGCAAGCTACAAGGGTATTGATACGATAAGATCAATTTGGGATGAATGTTTGGATGCAAACGGTAACGGAACAATTGGAGTATTATTTACCGGACTGGAAGATTTAATCTATCAATTGAAAAACTTTCCGCAACTGCACGGGCGCATAAGCTGGTATAGAAAGCTTGGTGTTTATCAAGATGAAAACGATGACGAAATACCACGCGGAATGACAGATGAAGATGTTGAGATGTTTGTTCTTTCCGTATTTCCTAAAGCGACGAGTAAAATAATAAATGATTTTGCCGAAGCCGGAGAGTACAACCCGGGTTACCTAAAGAAAATTCTTGATAGAGGTTTACGCTTGAGCGAAGTGAACAAACTTCCGTTAAGTAAAGAACTGATTTTGAAAGCTTGTAAATCAGCAAAACTACCTTGAGGTGAATGATGACATTAACTGAATGGAAAGATGCAACTAGGCAAGCAATACTCAGCACAGCTTCATGTTTTAAACCAAAAGAAATTGATGTGTTGTTTGATTTTCTTGAAACTGTAACTGAAGATGATTTGAATAAAACTCCTCATGTAAAAAAAGAAAATGATAGTGAGGTTGCCAATGAGAATAATTAGTGCTTTCGGAAAGAAGCAAGGTAATGTTTACGTACAGCTTGAAGCAACTCCGGCTGAATGGAATTTAATACTTATCCAGACGGGTGGAAAAAATCTTATTGAAGATATAGTTGAATTGAAGCAGAGCAATACTTTCTTAACTCAACAGAATCACGATTTAGACGCTAGATGTTCTGAGTTCCAAAAAGAAATTATGCGACTGAGGAAACACAATGGCTAAGAAGAAAAAGAAAATCGTTCACTTAAATTATGCTGATTGCATAGGGACTCTCTGCGGGACTAAGAAATGGAGTTATGCAATTATTACAATTATGCCGGAAATGATTTTGAAATTTATCGGTCAATGTCCGGTGAATGAAAGATACTGCCACAAATGCAAACACATTCACAAACTAAATCTTGTAAAGGTGAAGTGATGGCAGATAGAAAACTAAAACTGAAAAAGATCACGATAGAAATTAACCATGCAGAGATCTTCGAAGTAATGTTCTCATTCTCTTTTTTAATCTCTCCTCATTGCATGTACAAAAAGGAAGCAAAGGATAAGCTGAAAGCATTTGCAGTAAAGCTGTTTAGAAAATCCTTCACCAAATATGAAAAGCTGTATCTGCTTTACATGAGTGATAACAGAGAGCTGCATCAAATAGCTAAAGCCGCCAGTTCCAAATTGTACAGAGATTTTGAGAAAATTAAAGCTAAGGGAATTCCGCAATGGGATGCAGCAAAGAAGAAACAGTTAGAGGCTAAAGATGAGTAACATAATTAATGAATTGAGAATACCAGATGTAACCTTTGCAGATGTGATGAGACAGATGCGGCAAAATTGTCCGGCAAGAAGTTTGTACCAAAGCGCGGTTGATTTTATTGATCTGATGGCAATTACAAGTGTTCACTGCAAAACACAAAAGCATAAAGAAGAAGTTGTAGTAAAGATTCGGCTGGCAGCATTGTTAACCGGCGACCACACAAGATTTAGAAGGAATTAACAGCTATGGCAAACGCACCGGTTGAAGAATTTACACAAGAAGAGAAACAGCATCTGCAAAAGATTGAACCGCTACTAAACAAACTTACTTACAGCGAGTTAGTAGCAGTTGCCGGAATGTTCATTGTTAAGAAGCAGCTGCATAATGCAAAACAAATGATTACTGCAATCATAAACGGAAGAGGCAAATGATGCATCAATACATGATCTCCGTAACTACCATGAAATGCGTTTCAACAGTTCAGATTAAATACAACGATGAGTATGTAGTAACAAACAGCAACTGGAAAGAAGGAAGAGAAATCTTTCCGGTTGGAGCAATTATAAAAGGTGTTTACCGGATAATTAAAAAGCGATTAATAAAAAGATTCCCTGTACTGAAACTAAAAACCAATTAAACCAAAAGGAGTATTTATGACAAACGAAGCTGCTACACAAAATTATGAATCTCAGATGCGGTTCTTAAAAACTTACGCCGATTCATTCGAGCAGAAAAAAGATATGGCTGCAAAGCTTGAAGTTGAACTGGATCAAGTTAAACCGGCTGCTGAACGCGCGCAAAAAATCATGAAGGAACTAGGCGAGTTGAAAAAATCTATCCGCTTGGATGAAAGCTTCCTTATCAGCATGACGCAAATGGTAGAACGCAACACCGGCGAACCGATTACAAACGGACCGTTGTTTGAGAAGCAGAAATCAGAAGTAAGTAATCAGCAAACAGTTAATTAATAGAAACCCATAATAACATGAATAGATCGAAATCAAATCCAAGTGCGCCGCCAAACGAAACTGGCATAAGTTCGTTGACATTCTGGAAAGACGGAAACACGGGTATAAAGTGCGCTGGTAACGGAAGAGATTTCTGACAGCCGGGAAAGACCGGCAAAATTTTAACTAACAAAGGAGCAACAATGAAAAAGAAAAAATGGATTGATGAAGCGGGAAATGAAATACCGGCGCATCGGATTACTGTAGCAGAAAAGATAGCAGAGAAACATTCGTTTTATCTTTTCGGTTTAGCAATAAATGTGAATGAACAACTCCGGCTTATTAAGGAAGCTGTTCTCAGTTGCAGCAACGAAGTATATGATGCTGTAATGACTGAAAACGGCATTGACGTAAGCAAGCGGAAGGGAAATTTTACTTGGTTCAGTTTTGACAGAAGCATCAAAATTGAAGTTGCAATCAACGAATTAGTAGTGTTTGATGATGTTACAATAACCGCTTGCAGAGAAAAACTGATGCAGTTCTTAAAGAAGTCTTTGAATTCTACGCAAGAATTTATTAAGGACTTGATACTCGACGCATTCCAAACACGCGCCGGTAAGTTAGACACGAAGAAAATAATGTATCTGTTGAAGTATGAAGATAAAATAAAAGACCAGCTTTACAGCGATGCGATGGAACTCTTGAAAAAGAGCATCCGCAAACCTTCTAAAAAAACATACTACCGGATATGGAAAAGGAATAGTTCCGGCGAGTATGACAACATCGAATTAAACTTTTCTTCCATTTGAGGAAGTGATGAAAGAACAACTAACAGCAATCCGTGATGAAATACGGGCACTGCACATGAAGGTTGCCAAGATAAAACAGAATGAATACTCTACAATTTACAACAATGGCGATGTTAAGTATTTCGAAGAGATTCAAGGACACTTGGCAATGTCCTCTGCCGCAATTTCAACATTTGTAGAACACTTGGACGCGGAAACAGAAAGTAAAAAACGCTTTGCCACAATTGATAAGGCAGATGAAAATGAAAGCCAACTACAAACAGATTCAGTTAATTAAAATTGCTCAGAAGAAGCTTGGTATTGATAACGATACCAAGCTTGAGCAATACGGCTTCTATGGTGTTACAACCAGCAAAGATTTAACACCGGAACAAGCAGATGATTTAATTGCTTCTTACGAGCGTGCCGGTTTTGTTGTTTACACGCAGCCTAAAACCGATGCGGAATTAAAAAACATTGAAATGTACGGCGTTGGAAAAGACAAATATAGAACTCTTGATTCACGTTCCAGAGATTTTGCGCGCTCCAGCAAACTTAGAAAAATTGAAGCGTTGTGGCGGGAAGCTTCCGAATCAAAAACAGATGATTCTTTGAGAATTTTTATTCAGAACAAAACCGGAGTCTCTCACATTACAATGTTGTTCAACGAGCAAGCGGACTCCATTATTACCGCGCTTGAAGCGATGAGGGATAGAAAGCGTGAGCGCAGTAAAATAAAAATGAGAGCCGCAAGATGAAAGTGAGACCGGGTGTAACCAGCGAGAAGTACAGAAACATGTCTTTTGAAGAGGTGATGAATAATCTAAGCAATAGACAAGCTGCTGTATACAATATGATTCTTGAATTCGGGCCAGTGACGTTAGAAGATACTGCGAAACTGATGAATGTAGAAAAGAATTGTATCTCCGGAAGATTTACTGAATTAAATGATATTGGCTTAATTGAGGTTGTTGGTGAAGACTTTAACGAAGCACGAAATAGAAAAATTGGTTTATACAAAGTAAAAAAGTGGGACCCGCAATTTTCTTTTCAGTTTGGAAGAGCTTAACTAATGCAATGTGCCAACTGCAAAATGGATTTGAATGAAGATAAAAACATAAAGGGTTTTTATACTCAGCAGAATCCTCACTTCGGCAGAGCGTACCGGCAGTCCGGCTATGTTTGCGGAAACTGCGGATACCACAATACTCTATTTCACATTCCAATTAGAATTCCATTCATTAGAACAATGGCAGAGTATGAAAAGCTTGATTCGCTTGTAAAAGAGTTTAGTGAAAAAGCAATTGAGTTCTTAAAGAGCCATCAGAAAAATAAAAACCAGCAAGAATTGTTTGAGGAAACATGAACGAGTTTGTTAGCATGATAGAGCGGATTAAGGAAGATGCAAGAACGCTTTTGCAAAATGATTCATTGAAGTTAAAGCGTGCAATAATACGCGAAATAGATTATCTGTGGCATGCTTACAGCAAGCAATATGATTTTGGTAACATTGAAAAGTTCGCAGATTATATTTTTAATTTCTTAAAGATACCCGCCGTAAACCGGAATGAAATACTGAAAGATTTAAGAGAAGCGCAGTTGCAAATTGGAACTGTATGGGATGAGTACTTTAAGGCAAGTGTTGGCGAAAAATACAAAGCAATCGATTATGAAAAAATTCTTGCCGTGCATAGTGTGGATTTTCCCGCCATCCAAAAAAATACACGCGATTTGGTGGTAAAAACATTTAGGGAGTCCGTAAGAAAGAATTACAGCTTTGAGACCATACGTGCAGAGTTGCAAAAAGGCAATGTTGGAACACATGAAGCATTTACTCTATCCAGTACCGGGATGGCGCAATATGCGAACGCAACTATGTTTGAATACGCTAGGCAAGCTGGATTAAATAAGTTCTTATATAACAGAATTGGAAGCCTTACAGAAAACAGCCGCCCATTTTGTGTAGTTCACCACAAAAAAATATTTACTTATGAGCAAATATTAACATTAGATAACGGTCAGGGCTTGAGTGTTCTTACTTCTTGCGGCGGATACCTCTGCAAGGATTTTTGGTCTGTTATAGTTGATTAGGAGAAAACATGGAAAAGAGACTACAGTTTATTTGGATATTTATGTTGTTGTTGATTAGACAATATACTATTCAGAAAACATCTAAGTATGCTGGTGTATCTTACCGCAAGGCACGTAAAAAGTGGTGCGCAAATATTTACTATGATGGCAAACAACAATGGGTAGGATATTTTGAAAAAGAAATAGACGCTGCGAAAGCTTACGATAAAGTTATGGCATATTACAACGCGGATGTACACAAAATGAATTTTGCAATCGATTTAGCAGAGGCACCTAATAATATAAGACGAAGAATTCGAGTAGCCGGTAAAATAAAAAGAAAAGCTTCCTCTATATATCTGGGAGTGCATTATTCGGATAGACTTCATAAATGGAAAGCCGAAATCAGTCACAATAAACAATGCATTCATATCGGGTTTTTTAATTCAGAAACTGAAGCTGCCTCTGCATACGATAAAGTTGCTCGATATTATCATGGGGAAAATGCTGTTACTAACTTTGAAGGACATCATAGCGCACCAGCGAGCTTTATAAAGTTAGAAAGGCACCCGGTTACATCACATTACAGAGGTGTGTGCAGACATAAAAATATATGGCTGGCTCAAATTAAAGTGCATCGCAAAAGAGTGTGGAGCAGAGAATACAAAACTGAAGTTGAAGCAGCTGAAGGCTATGACAGAGCGGCTCGCTACTATCATGGTGAAAAAGCCCAGACAAATTTTAGTGGAACAGCAATACTCTCTCACGTAGAAATCCGGAAAGAAAAGTGTCCTTCAACTTCTTCATACAAGGGTGTTAGTTATTGTAAAAGGGACAAACGCTGGATCGCCCAAATAAAATTAAATGGTAAAACGAAATATTTGGGTTACTACAAGATGGAACTTGAAGCCGCGCTTGCATACAATGCTGAAGCCGCAAAACTTGGGAGACCGTTGAATATTATTAAAGGAGTTGCGTGATGGTACTAAGTGATAACGATACAAAAGAGTTCTACGAAAAATTCGAATGGCTTAGAGATATACTAGCACTTATGCAAACCGCTTTCAAGGAAGGCGATAAGCAAGCTTTAATTTCAGTTGAGTCGGTTACAGAATGCAATAAGACAATTGCTGAAATTACCCAAATTATTTATGACGATAACGAGTTGTAAAATGGTAGCGGACAGCCAATTAAAAACCGGAAGGCTTTATTTTTGCGAAGTGATAAAAGCATCCCGTCCATGTTTTGGGAAAGAATTTGTTGTAAAGTTCACGGGCATTGCTTTCCGGAATATCAATTATGATACTGAAAGAGTGTTTGATTTTATTGATGATGACAGAGAAGCGGTTAGAAAAAGATTGAAGGAAAGAAACGGGAGCAACAAACCGGATGCAATATTTATGCTGGACGAGATTAAGATATACAGAGAAGCACAGCCGGAATTATTTAACGCTAATAATTAGGAGAATAAATGAAAATTCTATTTGGAACATCGGCACCGAGTTTGGAAGTGCAACTGAAGGGAAAGAACATTGATAGTCTAATGCTGGGAATTCTTGAAAAAGATAACTCTGCAATTGATAGGCTGTCTGAAAGAAAATATATAACAGACCGGCAGATGAAAGCTGCGAGGAAGTTGTTACTAAAAAGAATTCAAATACAGTTAGAACCATAAAAGGAGAAGGAAATGAAAAAGCTATTTATTCTGTTGGTATTGCTGTCGGTTAATATGACTGCACAAAAATTAAGCGCAAATATTTCTTTGCACTTTGAAGGAATTACCGGAGATGAAGCTTACAAACACATGTGGTTTCTTCTCGATAAATTTCCGGATGCTTCAGTTGGGCTGGGTTTGCATGAACCAATTACCGAAGAAGAAACTGAATATCAAGAAGACTGTATCGAAGAACGAGTTAATCTACACAAAGGAGATTTGTTCAAAGCGGTTGATCCGTACAATAAAAATTACGGGAAAATATATAAGGTATGGTCAGACTACTTACTGCCGGACAGGTGGAACTTGCGTGTTTATGTTTTAGGCACCAACAAAAATGAAGGCGGAACAACTTTGTTTCATGTAAGTGATATTGCTAAGTGCGACAAGTACGGAAAAATAATTGACGGATGTTCTGAAGAAGCTTACTACAGTAAATATTAGTTCTAAAACATACTGAAGTTTTGTAAATTAGAGCAAAGAAGGTGGCAATATGAGTAAAATTAATAATCACGAAGTTGTAACTAGAAATAAGGATGGACTACTACCATGTCCTTTCTGCGGCAAATATCCAAAGATAGTTGAGTCTGATGACGCTGGTTGGCATTGGTTTGGAATTGATGGTTGTTGTATAATGGTAACGACAAACTTTTGTGTTAGTATTAAGAAAAACACTGTCGTTAAAAAGTGGAATAGAAGAGCTTAAGCAAAGGGAAATTGAGATGAAAGTTCTGAAGGATGAAAACATGTTAAACGCAAATTTAATAAGTGAAGAACACAGATACCGTAGCGATACAACCATCCAATATTATAATAATAGAATTGCCGAGATTTACGGACAAGCAGCGCCGGTCAGTATCATTCGTAAAGATACCGGAGATACTGAATTTGTTTTCAGCGCGGAAGTTGAAAAATTGGTAGAAGAACTCCGGCAACTAAAGCAAGATTATATCTCTAAAAATTATTCACAAATAATGTTGTCTTATTCCCCGGGAGATTAACTTTGCTTGAAACAAGCGGCGTAAAAATGTAACTTAAGGGCAGTTTAATAACTGCCTTTTTATTTTGGAGGAAATATGAAAAAGCTTTTATCACTCATCTCACTAACAATTCTACTTTACGCATGTTCTGCCGTACAAACTCAAAAGGACATTCGTTACTATGCTGTAGACTTTCGTCCATACACCGAGAAAGGATTTCTCTTTACGCCGGAAATGTATGAAGGACAGTATGAAAGTATTGGTATGCTTTCAACAGTCATCTTCCCGGGAGTAAAAGAAGTGCCGACAAAAAAATCATTCAGTGGAATAACTATGGGTTATGACCGTATCTATGCCAATGAAGTTATTGATAGTATGTATGTGAAAGCTGTTAGCATGGGAGCCGATGCATTCGTTCGTTTTGAAATTAAACCGGCTGAAAAATGGAATGGTGATTTGTTGGTACAAGGAATTGAAGTTGTAGGATTTGCAATTAAGCGGAAGAAATAACAGCAGACGCGGCATGCCGCGTCTCTACATTATCCCAATTTCTGGAAGATGAGATTTAACGCGAGCTCGCCAAGTTCATCAAGCTCTTTTTCTGTTACATCCATAAACTTATGTGTAACTTTATTTTTACCGGCGCCGGCATGTTGGTAATAAGCTCTTTCCCTTTCATCTGTCGCTTGCCAGCCAAGAGCTATCTGTCCATCGTTTGCCGGTTCTTTAATGATGCCTAAGTGGTTCATCATATTGTGCGTCCAAGTTAATCTGACGCTGTCGGTTGCCTTTTTGTTCTTCTCTCGCCACTGTTTATAACCGCCGGGAAGTAAAACCATTACAAAGCCGTTGCTTGCCCGGAAAACTTTATACTCACTCGCGTCCGGAAACGAACCGCGTTTTTTAATCTTACTATTTTTCTTTAGAAAAGTTTTACCAAATACTTTTAAGAATAAACCATAAGGTAGAAACATAGGCGTTGTAGAGTAAGCGGATGTTCCGGTACTGCCCTCCAAGAATTCCGAGCTATCCACACGGTTGCCGATATACATTCGGACTTTGCCCCCAAGAGTTATCATCACCGCATTATCAACAATATTGCCCTCAATCTTTTTGAAAAGCTCACTCACAGTACTTCGTCTCCTTCAGCCGGTTGTGTGTAACCAATTTTATCATACACTTCACTTTTCTTAATAGGAACAATTGGTTTGTTTGTTGTTGGGTCCATTAAGTTTAGCAACGCGCGTGAGTTACTTTCGTAATCGTACTGCTCTTCGTGTATGTGATAGAACTCGAAATAATCGTTTCTCGGTTCACCGTAATTAAGCTGATAATCTTTGCGGAGATACTGAGCTGTATAAGTATCTTCAATGATTGAGAGATCTGAAACAATTATTAAATCGTCAATTCCATCATGCACGGTTGCTGCGGCTCTGCTTCCCTCTTTAACTTCGGTTGTTAAGTTTTGTCCGTGCAGCGTAACAGACATTTCTGTATTCGCGGCTTCAACAAAGAGCTTGAAGGAATTTGTATGATCTGCTTTGAGAGCAGTATCGAAAATAACTTTTACCCACTCCGGGAAAACTGCTGCGGCATCGTTCTTAAGTTTTTCAACCATTTCGGCAACTGCATCAATTTGTTTTTTATCCTCAGCATTATTTGCGTCAAGATGTTCCGGATAAGTTGCGTAAGTAGATGGATTGCCGTGCCGTGTGTTTAAGTTGCGCCAATCCCACTTTGTGTAATACTTGAGATAAGAAAGAAGCATTATAGTCCGCATAAACGAACCGATGAAGTTCTTTCTATTTGTTAAAGGATTGTAGCGTGTAATAATATGTGTTTCCGGATCTAGCAGAGTTCTTGTAAAATTTCCGTTCGGAAGAGTTTCAACATGCATTAACCCTTCCGGCTCATCTGCAAAATCAAGCTCGGTTAAGTCATAAAAGTTTTTTTGTATAACCATTGTTCCGAGCGGAGTGTTTTTCCAAACAAGATTAACCGCATCCATGCTGAATAGAATTCCATCATGAATATTATCGCGCAGTTTTAACATCCGTGAGCGCATGAATCTTGTTTTTGTTTCCGCGAGCTGTTTCTCCTCAACCGGTGTTATTTTATACTGAAGCGGCAACCGGATATTCCACTTGTAACTTTTACAAGCAAGTTTGCGCGTTTGCACTAATCCCATTAAGTAAGGATCAGCTTCGAGCAATCTTTGCAAGAAGGACATCAGGTAACGGACATCTCTCTTAATATTGTTTGTGTTATCTCTGTTAGCCATTTCCAAGTAGCGGATAACCTGGTCAACAGTTGGCAGTAAACTTCTTCTCAAATCCGGATTTGTAAAGGGCATATTAAACCTCTGTTAAATTTTGTTTGTATCTCTTTTGCTGATTGAAACATACATGTTGGTTGGATTGAACGAGCGACCGTAATTAACAAGATGCAGCTCGTGTAAAAATTCTATCATACAAATTATCCAGTCGGCGGCATCATCTTTCTTGCCGCGCTTCTTGCTGATGAACGCAAAGAAATCTCTTGTAAACCGTTCTCCAATTTCTGTTTGCTTAAAGCCGGGTGGAAATAGTATATCACCATTTTTGTAAAGTGTTTCAGCGTTCTTAGCAAGCGCGTCAACATCGTAGTGCATATACATTATTGAAGGAACCGGAACGTTATTAATCTTGGAATAATTTTTAACGTGCATAGTCCAGTGAGATTCTTGATTAACATTTCCATCGAAGCCGAGCGCGCGCAAGTAAATGTTATTCTTTTTCAACTTGCTTCTGTGATTTATTAAATCAGCAAGCAGTTTGTTAGAATCGCTGTAAGATTCATACATGATTTCCGGGAGGATATAAAACTTTAATGTGCCGGAAGAAAAACCCATTGAGCCGCAAGCGGTGTTATCACCTTTTTGTTTCTTTGCTAAGTTAGGATCTGTGTATGCTGCGGCTTTAAGATCATGCGGAATATCTGTCCACTCTTTATAATATTCCGGAGGAAACATATCGGCACCGCGTACAATTGGTGACTGCTGGAAGTTACCAGCCCAATCGTATTTGTTTTCCGGCTTCATCATATCCTTTAATTCTTTTTCGGAATTAGCCGGGTACTTTGAATACCAAATAGATTTTGCTTTTCCCGGGCGTGATGGATTCCAAGCCGGATGGATATGCAGTTTGAAATACTCCGAGAGTAAACCATTCTCCATTTCTTTCTTAAGAGTATTCATTGCAGTATCAACTTTGAAGTTGTTACCCTCTGCAAGCATGGTTCCCCAATCTTCAAGAGATGTACGCATTTCGTTTATTCTATCTATCCTTTTGCGTACTGCTTCTTTTGTTAATGAGGAAGTATCGTTCTCCATATCTGTAACAACAATCAAATCATATCTATCAAGTAAGTTTACTTGACCGCCTTTTGTTGACTTCTCTTCCGAGAGCGGTTGTATAAAACTTCCTTCCGGATTAACCGAATGATTTGAGATCAACTGAAAACCAAAATCAATTGATGCCATTCCCCACTTGAGAACATAATCATGCTGTATGCGTCTGTTCTTTGTAAGAAAAGTATATAATGACGCGAGAAATAATTTTGGTGCAGTTAATGTACCGGAACCGAAGCCGATAAATTTTCTATGAGCATGAAGAAAGTCGAATATAATTTTTCTTTTAAGGAATGAAGTTTTTGCGATGTTACGCGGACCGTAAAAAACATGCGCGCATTTATCTTGCAAGTCTGTAATGCCTATTAATTCTTTGTGCACAAATCCGGGCGCCGCGTAATCCGGATAAACTTCCGGCGGGAAATAAGTTTTATCCCACAACCAAAAATTTCCAGTAACTTTTTCAAGACGCTTTTTGGTTGCTTCCGGTGTTAATTCTTTCTCCGAAAACGGTGGAACGCGGGAAGCCGCATTAAGAATTAATTCCTTAGCTTTTTTAGATTGTCTGGAAGATAATTCTTCCTCAATCTGCTTCAGAAGTATATCGTCTGTTAAAAATATCTCGCTCATGCTCTATAACCCGTTCAAAAACCGCTTAAAACCGTTCAAATTGAGTCCGGTCACCAGTTCGCGGAGTTCGGGACTAATTTGCCGGTGGTCGCCAACACGGCTCATTTATTTAATAGTTTCACTTTTTCGCTTACCCGCTTAAAAGTGAGAATAATTTCTTCGTCTGTTATCTCCGGTTTCAGCTCTTGCATAATTGCAATTGTTAAGTTTGCGTTTCCGGATTTTAGGTAAGATTCCATCAACAGTTTTTTGTTCTTGAAGTTGATGTCTGAAAGCTGTTTTACCAAACGTGTTCTATCATTAAGCCGGAGATTCTTACTGTTCAACTGTTGATAGATAACCGCAAGCTGATGTTCAATTGCTTTTTCGAACGAACTGAAATCGCCAAGATCAACATCCGGCATCTCTGTAACTATTTTATCAGCTTTTATTTTACGCGGAACAACTTTACCATCTTTGTCAACAGCGGCGTCTGAAACCGGACGCGGATTAATTGTGTTGTACACTTGAAAGTAAGTGTACTTGCCTCTGAAAAATTTTTCTATTTGAGCGGGCTTTAATCCCTCATCATGTTTAGCAAGAATGTTTTGTTTATCATTCTCGGAAAGATGAAGCGCGCGGGGTTTGCGTTCTTTTTTATTTTCATCCATAGTTACACCTAAATTGAAATATCGTATGTGAGCTGCAATGTTACTGTTGAACCGTTTGCGGATTTGCGGACAATTACAATCGGCATCTCTTGTAACTTAATGTTCACACGTTCCGGAACGCCAGCAGTATTGTTGATCATAAAATTATTTGCTTCGGAAATTATTTTAAGAATTGTAACCGCCATTAAAAATGCTTGATTGAATGCCTCAGCAGCAGTTTGAAAAGCAGATGATGTACATGCTGCATAAAGCGAACATGGAAGCCTTGTAGGAAAAGCCTTCTTTGAATCGAGCGAAGCGTTCTCATCAAAATCGGCATAGACCACAATATTTTTTTTAGGCTGCCGCGAAGTGTCTTCGGAACCTTCAATTGGTTTAACAAGAATAGGATAGCTTGTAACAGCATCTTTAATTGTATCAATAAGTTTTTGTATTACACTTGTTGGTATCACCATTATACTACCTCGTTTCTATTAGAAACATAAAAGCCCGGAGTTGATGTAGTTGTACTCTCTTCGATTGGTGTTGAAACTTTGAACTTGCCGAGCGCAATATCATCGAGAAGTTTATCAGCGCGGTCAACTAATTTTTCACGCTGAGAAATTTCTTCCTTAGATAAATTCTGCTGTGTTGAAGTGATGTAAACAAAATAAGCGCACGCGCAAAAAACAACAAGGGGTTTTACTTGTGCATTTAATTCTACTTCTGTCATTCCAATCTTAGCAAGCGCTATTGCATCGGCTTGACTAACAGCGTCTCCATATCCTTCCGGTTCGGGGGTAGCAGTTAGAAAACTATTGTTGCCTAAAAAAGCTTTAAGCGAGCTTGGTGTAACGAGTGCCATAACTACCTCACGCAATTGATGATGTAAATATCAGACAGTGAATAAAAAAATAAATGATGTACACGGTACACGTCATTTTTATGTCTATTGCGCTGAATAGTTTTCGAACAGCATTTATTAAAATAATTTTAACCGAGGAACATATGAATAAGTGGGAGCAATTCAAAGAAGCGTTAAAAAAGATTTTCAATTTTAGCGCCGAGCAAGAAACGCAAATTAAAGAAGCCTTTGAGGAAACAGAAAAAAGTGATAAAAAGAATGACCTCACCGAATTGATTGAAACTTTCAAAGCGCAGAGCAAAGGTAAAGAGAACGATGCAGTAACAAAGTTACTTGACGGCTTAGGCAGTCAACTTGCTGTTGCTTTGGAGGCTAATAAAAATCTTGCATCTCTTCTAGCAGAAGAAAAAACCAACCGTGAAAAATCAGTTGTAGCACAACAAACTGCCGACAAAGCAGCGCGTGATAAAAAAATTACTGATACGTTAGACAAACACGAGAAGGAAGGAAAGTTTCCAAAAGCCGACCGCGCGAAATGGGAAAAAAGATTGAATGAAAATTTTGAAGAATGGAATGGCGAGCTGGAAGCTAAACCGGTTTCAAAAGAATTTCAGAACCAGAAGCAGCAATCAAGTCAACAGCAGCAATCGGCTTCCGGCGGTAGTGAGAAGAAAGAAAATCCGCGCGAAGTACTGCGGAACGAAATTGCATCTCAAATGAATTTGAAAACTACAGTTTAATTAAACCGTAAGGAGAAGAAGAATGAGAATAACAGAATTTGGCGGTGATGTAATAACCACCACAGTAATCAACGCAATGCTTGAGAACAGCAATGTTCTCAGTAAAGCAGAATTTTATAAAATGGTTGGCAACGCGGATTATAAACGCAAAGCCGCAACAGCAAGCGGTGGAAAGTTTAGACCGCTGAACACGGATTATGACAACAATATTGTAAATCCGGATTTTGCTAATCCAGTGCTGGTAATTTTTGGAGATAAGGTTCAAGTTGACCGCGCACATGAAAGAAGAGGAAGCGATATTCCGTCTGTTCGCGCTGCTCAATTACTTGAGTTTGCAAAGAACTTGGGCAAGAACTTTCAAAACAAATTCTTTAACGGTGATAAAGATGCTGATGTTAAAGAATTCAACGGATTGAAAAAAATAATTCCGGCTGGTCAGATATTAACACCTGAAGCTGATGGTTTAGCAGTTCCTCTCGGAAACAGTGATACGAACAAAACCTTGCAGCAAGCATTTCTTGAAGCACTTGATATTTTGATTGGTTCCGTTGATGGAGGCGCTCAAGCTCTTTCGATGGATTCCGATATGATAAGCCGCTTAACAAGAATTGCAGAAGGTCAAGTTCAGTGGGCTGTTGATGAATTTGGAGTTCCGCTTGCAAGATATAACGGCATTCCTCTTTTACCCGCCGGTTATGACAGCGCAGGCAACAAAATTATCGGTCATGCCGAAACATGCGGCACAGCTCTCGATACAACTTCTATTTACGCTTACCGCTTTGGTGAAGAGTCTGATCTTTCTATTGCAACCAACGTTGGTGTTGAAGTAAAAGACCTTGGCATTGTTGGCGTGCATTATACCCACTCTGTTGATTTTGATTTAGACCTAACATTGTTAAAGAATAAATCAGTCGCTAGACTGAAAGGATTAAGAATTAAAAACCTATAGTCCGGTGTAGCAGCTGGTTCCTTGCCATGTACGTGGTGGAGAAATCTGCCACGTATTTATAAAAAAGTTGGAGTAACAAGATGATAAAAATACTTAAACCGGTAGTTGAAAGTTACTTAACACCATCCGGTGTTTTGTGCTTACCAAAAAAAGAAGTTGAGTTCACCGAAAAGCAATGGAATGAAATTCCGGAGAATGAAAAAGTTTTGTTTGAAGACAAGCCGGAAGTAAATGAAGTTGAAGCTAAAATAGCTGAGGATACAAATGGCTAATACAAGTGGAGTTGCTCAAATAGGAGTAATGGCAGCCGGAACATTAAACGCCGCACCTACCGGAGTTGTTTTAATGGGTTTGGCTAGCAACCAAAGTTTTACGACAGAAGATGCAATGGTAACTAAGATTGAGCGTGATGATTATGAAATCGCTCATCAAAAGTTGTTGACTTTTTCCGCAGATACATTACAGCCAAGTCTGTATGCGTTTATGACATTGCTTTCTTACAGAGGCGGCAATTGTGATGTACAGGCTATTCTTGAAAACGGAATGGTTTATAAATTTTTAGCCGCAACAAACCCGATTGGTATTACGCCTGTACTTTATCTTGATGATGAATCACGCACAATTAAAGTGAAGTTGAAGGCATCGTTTCCGGTTGCAGTATGGCAAGCAATGGAGTTGGCGGCAGCTTCCGCTGCGGCAATTAATTTAGGGACACCTCAGAGCGGAAGAGACTCTGCGAAAATTAGAAAATCTTCTCCGTTGTTTACGCAATCTCCAAGTACTGCTGAAATGTTTTCCAATTACTCTAAGCGTACAGTGGAAATTTCGCCGGCTGTAAAAGGAACATGTCATCCGGGTGCTAAACAGAGCTGGAACATTGACCTCTACGACCGCATGCAAGTGAACGGTGTATTCCAAACGGAAGATGCAACAAAGCAGTTATTGTACAATCAAGAAGCGAAGGGAATGTTTCCTGAGCTCTGGTTGAAAGATGCAAATGCCGGAAGTTACTTTGACTTGCTGAAGTTTGAAGCCGGTTGTTTGCAACAAAAAGTTAAGCTGGATAACAACGATACCAAAGCCGTATTAACCGCAACTTATAAAGCAAGAGTACCAATTGAAAAAATTACTCTTGGTGTAGGCGCGGCAAACGGAGATTCTGTTGATGGAACCGGTGTTGACGGCGGCACATTAACTTTTGCAGCATTATAAAATTTACGGACATGAAAACAATGAGAGACATAGAGTTTGTTGCACTTCCATCATTCAATATCTCTGCTGTGTTCGCCTTAGGACAAGTTCCACCGATTGATGCATTGGAAGCAATTTTGAAAGTAGCAGTATTGGCGGCAACTCTAATCTATACAATTGTTCGAACTGTTCAGATTACCAGAAATAAAAAACAAAATAAAAAGGAGAAAGAGAATGTTTAAGAATTGGAAAACAACTCTTGCCGGGGTTGCTGCTATTGTTGCCGGTGTTTCGCTGATTGTAAATGGTCAAATGGAAGCCGGTGTGGCATCTATTGTAACCGGTCTCGGTTTACTATTTGCAAAAGATAACAACGTTACCGGCGGAACAGTAACGCAATGAGTATCAAAACTTTGCTAATCACGTTGTCTGTTGTGTTGATAATCGGGAGTGTCTTAGGATGGTTTGCACGAGGGTGTTCCATTCCTAAAACACTTCCGGCTATTAAAAAGGATTCAACTTATGTCGAGCGAACTGAATTACAGCCAGTTAAAAAAGATTCAACAGTTTCCACGCCGCTTGAAAAAATTAAAACACAAAAAAGAGTGGACAAAATTTCCGTTAAAGATTCGTTGGGACAGACTGTTAATCTTACTGCTGTTAGTGTTGTGGTTAATGACTCTCTGTTTACAACATATTCTCTGGAACTAATACCGGTACGTTTTATAATGAAGCAAATAACAGAAATAATAAAACCAACACTTGAATATGTAGAAGCGCCCTGGTATGCAAATAATTGGTTTTACGGAACATTAGCTTTTGCCGCGCTGCTGATTTTATCACTTCTTAATTAAGAGGAACACACATGGACTTAATAATCAGACGTTTCAAATCAAACAACGAAGCTACACTCGGTAGATTATTTATCAACAACGTTTTTGAATGCTACACTCTTGAGGATCAGTTTCAAGAAGTTAAAGTAAAGCATGAGACAAGAATTCCGGACGGAATTTACAATGTTAAAATCAGAACGCACGGCAGATGGCATGAATCCTTCAAAAGAAAATTCCCGATGAGCCACAAAGGTATGCTTGAGATTGCCGATGTGCCCGGGTTCACCGACATTCTTATTCATACCGGCAATACGGATGATGATTCTAGCGGATGCATTCTTGTAGGTGTAAATGTTGACGAAAAAGATTTTACAATTCTTCCCGGTACTTCAACACCCGCTTACTTGAATATGTACAAGAAAGTGATCGCGGCTATCGCTAGAAAAGAAGAAGTACTGCTGATTGTAGAAAGTAAAGAAGAAGAAACGACCGAACAATAATAATAAGGCTGCTACATGGAACTGAAGGAAGTAACTATAAAAGTTGATGGAAAAGAAGTTGCGTTAAAAGTACAACTAAGAAGCGAAATAACCGGCGCGGATTGGGAGCGCTGGCATAGAATATCAGCTTTCTATTCAAGGTTAAGTAAGGATGCTGAAAAGAACACTGAAATAATTCTTGGGCAGAGAAACGATTTTTACAACCAACTATGCAACGACATCATTGTTGATGAAAATGGTAATCCTTTGCCATTTGATTATACATTAAGAATTAGTGTAAAAGATTCGCTGACAATGGTGAGCGCTTTTTTTTTAGAGTATCTGAGATTGAACAACGAAATAGCGCAGAACTTAGAGACATTGGGAACAAGTGCGAAACAATAAGTAAAGACATTGATAGGCTTAGAAACCAAAAATACCCCGGTTCTTTAGTGCACGAAAAGTGCAAACTGATTATTGAAGATTACAAACAAATTGTTTTCGAATTCTGCGACAGCAAAATACACGGAAGAAAAGAAATGTTAGCCTTACCTCTAGATGATTTTTTCCAATACCTATACTTAATGCGTCTCCAAAGATTTAATTCTCTAATAGATATTTACAACGGTTTGAAAAGCTGATAAATGGAAAAAGAAATTAAAATAATATTAACTCTTGAGAACGGTGAACAAGTTAGTTCTGTTTTGAAAGTTGTAAATGAAGATTATGAAGATATACTAAGAACTTCCGAAGCATTAAAAACAAACCCGGTATTAAAACAATTCAAAAACGATCTGTTGGAAATAGGCGCTGTAAGCAGCGAAGCTTCTGAAGGGATTGCAGAGTTTATAAAGTACAATAATGTTTCCGAACAGCAGTTGAATAAAGTTACAGCTGCTTTGAAAGCAGAGCAGGCTTCTGTTGGTCTTCTCTCTTCTGATTATGTGAAGTATGAAAATGCTCTCGTTAATATCAATAATGCGATTGCTAAAACTCCTCCGCATGTAAGGCAAGCCGGTCAGAGCTTTACCGGCATGAATCAAGTAATTGGACAGACCGGTTTCTTGCTTTCCGATATGGATATGTTTTTCCGTTCCAATGACTGGGTAACAAATGTAAGAATGGGCGCAATGTCTGTCTCGAATAACTTTAGCATGGTTGGTCAGACGGTAGCAAATGCAATGAGGAATGCTGAAGCGCAAGGTATGAGTTGGAAAGATATGCTTAAGAGCTCCTTAACCGGCATTAATGCATGGACTTTAGGATTGAATGGCGGTCTTTTGGCGGTTCAGTTTGTAACTAGGTTTCTATCAAGTAATACAGAGGAACTGAAAAAAAATACTGAAGAGATTGAAAAGAACAAAAAATCATTGGCAGAGAAAAGCCGGGTTGCACTTAATACAACTATTACTGAATTGAAAAAGGAATACGATTTACTTAAGAAAAAAAGAGATATTGAAAAAGCATCCTTCGATGCTCGTCTTGAAATGAGTAACAAAGCAAAACTTGCCAGAGGTGAAGCAACATCTTCACCAACATTTACTTTCAGTCAAAAAGATGAATTAGAAAAAGCCGGGCAAAGACTTGGTGAAGCACAAACCGCATTGGCTGTCTTAGGACACGAACAAAATATTCTCAATAGAATAAATGAACTGGAGAAGGAAAGAAATTCCCTTCAGGATAATGGTGCAAGTGTTAGAAGAACTTTCTTAAATGAAGAATTAGAAAAACTTCGCGACCAACTCACTATTGCACAGGGCAAAGAAAAAACTGAAAAGACATTAGCCCAGCAACTCAAGATTAGAACTACTGAAGAAATTGATGCAGAGCTTAAAAAACTGAATGTTCTTTTATCACAAACAAAAGTTGTTGCCGACCGGTTAAGAATACTTGAGCAAATTAAAAAACTTGAGGCAGAGAAAGCAGAGCCGCTTTCAATCAGATCCGAAGATGTACTTTCAAAGGGTGCTAGTGATAAAGCGCCAACCGATGAAAACAAATTACGTGAAGCTATTTATGGCAAGCTTGAACCTATTAAAAAAGAAGATATGCCGGATAAACCTTTTGTTGATACAAAAGATAAAGTTAGTTCACTAAAGAGTGCAGTTCAATCGCTAGGCAGCTCGATGGCTACTGTATTTGCAAACAGTATTACACAAGTAAAAAACCTTAAAGATGTGTTGAATGATGTACTTAGTATCATTTTACAAATTGGACTCAAACTGGCTATAAAGAGTGGTTTGAGTTTAATACCGGGTTTGGGACCGCTAGTGAGCGAATTATTCTCGATAAGAACTTCTCCAGTTACGCCGTTAAGTCCAACCAGCGAGCAAGGCACAACGGTTCAAACGCTAGTAGTTAGAGTAGAGGGCAACAGCTTAACACGCGGGCGGGATATTTATACAGCATTCAACAATGAACAGAAATTAAGAGCAGCTTACGGATGAGTTATACCAGGACATATATTTTCGGCGCTGATTTGAACAATGGAATTGTATTAGGTGACGGCGAACGCGCAAAACTTTCCCTTGTATTTACAATCAATGGAACAAGTGCAAACGAAGTAGTACTTGCTTCCAGTCAAGGTATGAAAGTTGTCCGTTTCGGAAAAGTAGGTATGCGTGTTGATATTGAAGAAAATTTGTTAATGCCAAGTGAATATGAATTTGTTATTTACGATGGAAACCAGCAGCTGCAAAATATGTTATTTGTCCAGGGAGCTTTGAGGGATGCTGTAGAAAAAAATTTCTATGTGAAGTTGGAATTGCTCTACAAGAACAAACAAAGTTACGAAGCAAGATTTTCCGGTTACAACATTGTTAAATATACAAACCAGCCTCACTTATACAAGGATGAAATTGTTTTTAACGCAATGCCCAATACAAAGATTCTAAACCAAAAATATATGTTCGATGATAATTGGAATGGAGCTTTGTTTGACGCACGTGTTGAAAGAAAAAGTTCGTGGCCGCTTAATCCACTCGGGCTAGTATTTAATAAAGTTGGCAATGCTGCTAAGTGGGACTGGATGTATTTGTATAACCCATCTTTACCAGCCTCTAGTTTACTACACAAAATTTTCCAATTAATTAACCCGGATATTTCTTTGCAAGTCTACCAGAACTGGAAATATTGGGGTTGTGTTGGCTATCCATACGCACCAGATCATCAAAAGGATGACATACTTTACACTGATTTAATTCTTGATGGTAATTGGATTGGTTCAGTTTTTGGCGGTTCCAACCAAGCTGATAAATTCAAAACCGTTGGCGATGTATTAAGAAGCATTGCATTTGAAAGCGGAAGTGTAGCCGGTATAGAGACTCAAGAGAAGGCTTTTCTAAAAGAAATATTTTCTTTCGATGCAAATCAAATACAAACGCTTGGCAAAGAATTAGATGACGAAAGCAGCCGAGGATACGAATATGAATCTATTGATTTTGCTGAAGTAAGAAGCACATTGTTTGAACAAGACTTAGGGAATCAAAATAGATACATTGCACGCAATCCATCTCCTAAAGGCTACAGATCCGGATACTCGATTGTAAACAATGAAGTTGTTTGGGATATACGCGGCGGCTTAAACGGATTGAAAAGAGATATTATTAGCTGCGCCGATACAATTCAAGGTTTGTTGTACGCTCAGTTTGCGAGCAACTTAAAAGCATTTCGTGTTGAAGGATCATTCTATGATGTTTTTGCAGTAAAAAATCCTTCGATTGATATTTCAGTAATTAGTCCCTTTGGAGTTCCCGGACCAGCCGGTTATTATCCGCTTACAACTTATTTAGCAGAACACCACTACTTGCTTCGCAATAAATTATACAAATCATATGTAAGAAAAAGAAAAGTTGAAGGAAGAGATTATTCCTTTTTGAAGGGCTTTGTTGACGGTGATGGAAATCATTCCGTTGTGGGTTTAGAGACCGATATAGATACCGGGCTTACAACAATTAAAAGTTTAATAGTAAGCACACATCAAGTAGAAACCGGCGGCGGTGGATCTGGCACACACACACCGCTTGCAAGAATATTACCAACCGGATATTACAATGTAGAAACATTTGTTTTAGAATTAACAGCTAACGAGCTCAATACCGGCGCGGTTGCCGTAATGTATATAGAGGGGATGCAAAGAATTAGCCAATTGAAAGTAATTATTCCGCGTTTGTATGATAGCCAGGGCAACTTAACAAATCTAACCGGCTTCGAAAGTGTAACCAAGATAGAATTTATTGATTTAGCCGGACTGATTTGGGATAGAATAAAGTACAAGTATAATGTTTATGAAAAGCCGGACGAAGATGGTCTCCGCAATGTGAAAATTTTAGAGAGAAGTTATTTAGAGGGGCAGTATTTGCAGATGAATATTTATGGCAGTGTACATGCAGATGCAAAATTAAATGTTGAAGTAACCTATTTATCAAAGGTGATATTATGAAAAAAATTCTGTTGTTATTGTTGCTGTTAACATCAACAGCATGCGCGCAAGTCTGGTTAGACTATGATGGCTTTTCTAAGAAGAGAATCTATCTTGGCATTGATGCCGGTGGAATTGAGTACGATAAAGATTCAAGCGCATATAAATTATTCTTTCAAACGAAGAATGGTAATCTCGATTCAGCATGGATAGTTATTTCTTCGCGGCTTTCTACCCCGTGGGCAATAAACTTAGAAGCCCGGCAGCGCGAAGATGCAGATGGAAATTTGTTAGCGCAAATACTACTCAAAGCAAATGTTGTTTCGGTTGATTCACTGCGAAGCAGAATGACCAGCGCTGAGAGTTCTTTACTACTAAAAGCCAGCCGTCTTGAAGTTGACGGACTGCGGGATTCTGTGTGGGCGGAGCTAGCATTAAAAGCTACAGTTGCAAGTATAAGCGAACTATCCGGAAGAGTAACAAATGCCGAATCAGCTATTTTACTGAAAGCAAGTAAAGTGTATGTAGATTCACTCGGCTTAGTTTACATTTCTCAGATTAACCAAAAAGCAAACGTTACAACAACCGATTCTCTGCGGAACAGAATAAGCAGCGCGGAGAGCTCTCTGCTATTGAAAGCAAGCCAGGCCTATGTTGAAGAACTAGGAATAGCGCTTAACGCATCTATTGCGTTGAAAGCAAATGTAACTGTTGTTGATACATTAAAAAACAGAATGGGAACAGCTGAAGCCGGTATATCTGCAAACGCTTCGGCAATTACCGGTTTAGATGGTGAGGTTTCAAATCTTGCCTCATCATTATTGCTATATGCTAAAAAAGATTCTGTTATTTCTTACATAAATATTTCTCCGGGTACAATTAAAATCTCCGCATCTAAGATTGAACTAGATGGAACTGCTATTGCTGATTCATTATTCGGTCAAGTAATAATTGCACCAATTATCAAAACAAGTGCAAGCGGCGCTGGAGTTGTTTTGAATGGTACTACAAACCGGTTGGAGTTTCTAAAAACAGATGGAACTGTAGGCTCCTACATAGATGCGAGTGGTGGAACAACCGGCAATATAGTTGTAAATGGAATTATGACTGGAGGAAGCTATGAAGGTGAATTTTCAACGAACGGAAGCAATCATATAGTAATGGGTGTTGACGCGACCGGCGACTATTTGAAATTTAAACACGGAGTATCTGATGTAGGTAGTTTTAGAATAACTACTGATGCTAATAATCTTGATTGGGTATATGTAACAGCGCCAATGGATTTTGGTTCAATAAAATTTTCTTCAATTGACAAATGGGGAAATAAAATTGTTGATCCGCCATCGGCTGGTTATCTTCATTATAACGGTGCTCAATTCGTTTGGGATACACCTGGAACCGGTAACTGGACAGCCCCTTCTGTTAATACAATTGGAACCGGGTTAGAAGTAGTTAACGGTGTTATTGCAATAAATTTTGTACCAATTACTTCTGAAAATGATCCTACAATTTACGCGTGGGCAAAAGCTGCAACCAAACCAAGTTATACTTATAGTGAAGTTGGCGCTGAGGCGGCTTTTTCTACATTAGGAATTTCTAAGGGTGGAACAGGGAGAAGTAGTTATTCTCCTTTAGAAGACGATCACTTTTTAATTTACAATCATTCGCTCGGAATATTAGAACCAAGTCCCTACACTTATCTGAGTTTCTTATCTAGTGAAACTGATCCAACTGTTTACGCATGGGCGAAAGCTGCGACGAAACCTAGTTATACTTACAGCGAAGTAGGCGCGGCTTCTTCAACTCACAATCATGATGTTAGTTATGCTACACCAGGTTATGTAGCTGCCAATTATTCAGTGCTTGGGCACGGACATGATGGAACAACAATAGGCGATTTAACTGTAGCAGATTTTACTAGTTCAAACATTTCACAATGGACAAATAACGCTGGCTATATAACAAGCGAATCAGATCCTTCAGTTTACGCTTGGGCAAAAGCTGCAACCAAACCAAGTTATACAGCTTCAGAGATTGGAGCGGAATCTGCTTTTTCTACTCTGGGAGTTACAAAAGGTGGAACTGGAAAAAATAGTTATTCTCCTTTAGATGACAATCACTTTTTAATTTACAATCATTCGCTCGGAATATTAGAACCAAGTCCCTACACTTATCTGAGTTTCTTATCTAATGAAACAGACCCGACTGTTTACGCATGGGCAAAAGCAGCAACAAAACCTTCATACACTTACAGCGAAGTTGGTGCTGAAGCATACATAACAAGGTCAACTGGATTCTTAAAGTGGGGCGGAAGCTCTTGGACATGGGATGGGAATAGTTATTCTCTTAGTTCGCATAACCATGACAGTGCTTATCATCCTTTAGTGTCCGGCGGTAAAACTATTACATATTCTGTAGAAGATGGGAACTTAGATGTCTGGACTTCGCAATATTCAAACGGTGTACTAATTAGTCTAAAGAAAAATGGTGTTGAACAATAAAAGGAGTAACAATGAAACACAGACTCATATTCACAATCATAGTAGCAATCATACTCTCTTCAATTTCAGTTTTCGCGCAAGAGAAGCCGGTTGTTCCGGATTCTACTGTTGTAAAAACAGAACTGATAAAAAAGTATGAAACAGAAAGACAATCTATACAAGGGTTGATGAATAAACGGCTAAACGAACTTGCCACAGCCGATGCACTTTACAACCAATTAGTGGGAATGAAAAGTAATTACGATAAACTATTAAGTGAATTGAAACCAACCAAAAAACAAGAGGTGAAGAAATGAAGAAAACGTTTTTAGCAGTACTTGCAATACTAATGTGCTTTACAGTGTTAGTAAATGCACAGGGCGGATTAAATCCTAAAAAGTACCGAAGTACCGAGGATATATTGCGCCAAATTGTTGATGATTCAACGCGAGCGCTCCGGGTAGAAGTTGTTCCAACTCCGGACAGAGCTTTACAAAGTTTGAAGAAAGATAAAAATAGAAGTAATGAACAAATCCTAAATTCTTTAGTGGACCCGGGTTCAAACCGGCTTAAAATCGAGTTCACAAATTTTCAGTTGTTTCCGTATGATAAGCTAGTTACAAAGTGGGATAATGCTACCGAAAAAGTATTCCGTTTCATGTTCAAGCCGGATGGTGCAGATTCCAATGATGGCTTAACTTGGGCTACAGCAAAGAAGGATGTAAACCTATTACTTTCACAGTTACCCAGTGATCTGCAAGGGAAAAAAATATACTTATTATTACACCCGGGAACATATACTAAAGTATCAACAAGTAAATTTAACGGTGCTTTGTATTTTACATGGCTCGGCACGTTTGTAAATGGAGCCTCAACTGCTTGGGCGACATGGGTCAAGAACGGAGCTACTAATCCAATTGCGAGTGATGACGACGTTGAATTTCTAACTACAACAACCGACGCCGCACTTGAAGTAAGCGCAACAATGCCTAATTCCTTAACTGTAGATATTAACAGCGTGAACTGGGGAACGTTCCTTGCCTCAGGCTGCCTTTATTATTCTAAAATAAAATTTACAGCTTCAACTGCCGCGCCAAACTTTCTAGTGAAATTTAACAGTGTGCATATTTCTACTGAAAGCGGTTTTTGTTTGAACTTAGGAACAACAGCTGCGAGAGGTATGCAGATTAGCGGAAGTACAACATCATATTTGCCATTCTTAAAAATTATTGGTGGAACCGGAGATGCCTCTGTTGGAACATCAACCTCAAAAGCAGCGATTGGTGTTGAAACAAGTAGCGGAAACTTTTCAATCTCACCAGGTTGGACAACCGGGTATTTTGCAAGTGGGTTCGGCTTAACAAATTCAAAAAATTATAGTGTTACTGGAATTAGAAATTTAATTCGGGATGAAGTTAATCCGGCAGCGTACTACAAATTTACAAGTGTTGACTATGCCCAAGGCAGTCTGCCCGATGCGAATTTACCATACATACAATTAGTTGGCTTCAAAGGTTATTGTGAATATACTCCAGCTATGGTACAATTAAACGATGCATCCACTTATCCACACTCAGTAAAAAATGCAACTTCAGGAGCGATCACAACATATATTGCAGAAAAGATTATTGATGATGGAACAAATATAATCTTAAAAACGCCGGCTATACTCACTGAAACTACAACAGATCCCACTGTGGTGCAAGATACGCAAGGGGCTATGTACGTAAAAGCAGATAAGTTGGTTCTCAAATTCAACAGCGGCGGAACAATTAAGTATCGCGTAATGAATTTAGTAGATACAACCGCTACTTGGTCTTACACAACCATTGCGCCGTAATGAAAAAGTTCTTTGCAAAACATGAGAAGGCAGTAGTAGTGTTTTTGCTACTGCTGCCTTTTATACTAGCTATCTTGAAGGTAATTATTAGTAGGTTATTACTGGATTAAACGCCATTTAAGCGCCAATTAAAACCCCCAAAACAAGCCAAAAACGCAATTGCAAACCGCGCCAAAAATTATCAAATTAGATGGGAGAAATCCTCAAACTAGGCGCGCGGTTATAATTGAGATGTGCTTTTGTTGGGACTGTCACATTAAAAACATAATGTTTTATTATGTAAGCTGGCTGTCACATTTATTTTGAAGAGCTGAGACCCACCCATAAAAGGTTATCCCTTCTTACAAACATTTCTTGTTTTACTTTCCGGGAAATACAGTGAAAATCGAGTGTAGAGTTAAGAATGTAGAGTGTAGAAATTATAAAGAAAAGAAGAACATCAGTGAGGTTAGTTATGAGGCTTACAGCAAATTTTTATTTGAGTGAGTTTACAACTTCTCAAGTGGCGGAGAGGAATGGTTTTAGGAATGAACCGAATGAAAAGCAGATTGAGAATTTGAGATTGCTTTGTGTGAACGTACTCCAACCTTTGAGAGAAATTATCAGTGTACCGATTATTATCAGTTCGGGATTTCGTTCGTTTGTTGTTAATGCTGCTGTTGGTGGAAGATTTAATTCTCAACATCTTGAAGGTAAAGCTGTTGATTTTACATTACCGGGAATGAATTTGAAAGAAGTATTTGAATTAATTCCGAAACATTTCTCGTTTGATCAACTCATTTATGAATTTGAGAAATGGATTCATGTTTCGTGGAATGGAGAGAAAAATAGAAATGAGTTACTCATTGCTAAGAAAGTCTATGGAGTTACGAAGTATGAGAGAGTTTGATATTTGTTCTTTTCTCTTGACAGAAAAGAACGAAAAGATCAAGGCTGCAAATCCTTGGCTAAGCATTTCATTCGAAATGCTATGGAAATTAAACTTCTCTCCCGAAATAATTATAGCGTTTTGGTATCGGGATACTTCGAACAGAAATTTCCATTTAACGCATTTCTCATTCATTCTTTTAACGCCAAGTATTTGAGGCCAATTAAACAAAAACTTATGAATGAAAAGATTTACATATGGTTCCTCGACGGTTCGACAATACTCACCGCAGGCTCCGCTCGGAGTGACCTTTCGATAAACTCAAGGTAAACTTATGAACGAAAGAATATACATCTGGATAATTGGTGGATTGTTGAGTTTAGTCAACTTTCTATTCTGGTCCAGGATTAAACGGATTGAAAAGGATTTGGAAGATGAGAAGAAGAAGTCTTCTTCGATTGAGAAGAATTACATTTCTCGGTTTGAGGAATTGCATTCGAAGTTGAATGAAGTTGAGAAGAATATTATAAAAGAGATTTACAGCGTGAAGCTGAATGCTACAGGTAATAAAGAATGACCTCACCCTAAATCCCTCTCCTTATGAAAAGGAGAGGGACTTTTAAAGGAGAATGATATGGGAGTGTTGGATTTTTTAGGTGGTATCGTTAAACCGATAACTGATTTGATTGATAGTCTTACAACTACGGAAAAAGAAAAGAAGGAATTAAGTAATGAGCTTGTAAGAATTGAAAATCAGTTTTTGGGAAAAGCTTTGGAGTATGAAGCGAAGCTGCTTGATTCTCAAGGGAGGATCGTTGAAGCGGAAGCGAAGGGACAAAGTTGGCTTCAGAGAAATTGGCGCCCAATTACGATGCTAACTTTTCTAATTCTTGTCGTGTGCGATTCGTTCGGTTGGCTTGCTTTCCGTCTAAGCAATGAGGCGTGGACTTTGTTACAGATTGGGTTGGGCGGATATGTTGTGGGACGTACCGGTGAAAAGATTGTTGAGAAAGTCCGGAAATAGTACAGTCACAGAATAATCTGTGACTGCTTTAGTACTTTGATTACTTACAAAGTATAATTTTACTCTTAAGTTTTTCTTCGAGCTGCTTAATGGTAAGTTCTTCTAAAACTGCTTTTTTAGTATTGCTAAACCAACCACAAAAAAGAACTTTTTTGGTGGCTACCGATTGAACAATTTTCCAGCAATATGAAGGGACAGATATTTTACCAACTTTTTTACTTCCGAAAAACCCGCCACATATTATATAAAGCTTTTCGGATTGGGACCATTTTCTAACTTTTGTCTCAACCGTTTTCCAAATGCCTCTGTTAAGATTTGCTGTTTGAGGCAGGCAATTATAATAACGAAAAGTAAGTTCGTCTTTAACACAATCAAAGGCAAAATCTTCAGCATTTGCCAAATGTCCTTTATCGTAAATACTTCCGGCATAATCTTCATCTTCGGCACAAAGAAGAGATGGTTCATCATTTATGAATTTAAATTTGTCACGGTTGCAGTCGCCTCCTCCTTTGTATAAAAAGTAACTAACATAAGTAGGTTCGCGAAATGTATTATTGAAATTAGCTTTATAAATTCCTTTATCTACTTTTATTTGAGGGAATAGAGTTGCGGTAATGAAAAGAATGAAAAATAAAACCGTGATGATTTTTTTCATATAAGCCTCACATATAAATTACTACACTAATTCTACTGCGGATTACTTTTTGTTTTCCGTTTGAACTTAAGGAATGGACATCTTCTTTACAAATCAATTCTTTTATCTCTAAGATGCAATTATGATGCAAGCCATGATGATAATAACATACCCGCCATTTAACCGCCAAAACCGCCAACTGAACGCCAATTAATTACCAAGCTATCTAAGTATTTGATGGGCACTTCTTCCAATACCCTTGGAAACACGGATATGCAATTATTGTGCAACCGTTGTGCAATATGTGCAATTCTTGTGCAATTACTTTAGAGTGTAATATGAACCCGCCCCTTGAATATTACTTGTTGATATAAGACCTTTTTCTAACAAATTTGCAAGGTCGTTGGTAGCAGTATTTCTTGAACAATTATTTAATTGTTGATAATCTTTATTCGTAATTCGATTTTTTTCTTTTAGGAAACGAACAGCTTTTATTTGGCGTTTGTTTAATCCCAATTTGTGCAACTGATCTTCTGTAAAAATATCTTTGAACAATGTGACAGAAAAACCACCATGCATTTCTTTCAATTCGGGTTCGGGAAGATTTGCTTCTTTACAAGCGCTAATGATTTTTAATGTTCCTCTTCCCCAAGAGTCAATGTAGCCACCCTTGAAGCAAACATCTGCAATTATAGGATTACGGGGTACCGAAGGATGCTGATGTTTTAAGATTTCGTTGGTTAATCCTTCTGGAAGAGTTCCCTCGTTCCAAATACTAAATTTATCATCATACATTCTAATTTGAATTGGGGCACCGGAATAACTTCTATGAACGAGTGCATTGAGTAACATTTCTCGTAAAGCTGCAGCAGGGTATTCTCCTTTTTCAATTCGGAGAAGTCCTTCAAAATCAATTGGCTTTGTAAAGAATTTTCTATCTAATTGATGAAGAACTTCTAGGAGATTATGGAATAGATTTCCTTCTTCAACCTCTTGGAATTTTAGATCGTCATCACTTTTGCCAAAGCGGCCAATCTTAACGAAAATATTAGGATAGAATTTACCGGGGTCTTTACCAAAAAGAATAATTGCAGCACGCTTGATTTGTGAACCGTTGGCAAGTCGAAGTTTTTCTAGAAGCTCATTTGTATTTAATCCATCAGTATCCGGAAGACGCCCACTTTTTTTAGCATCTTTTAGATATTCCACAATACTATTTTCATCAATGTCATTAATTGTAGCTCTATCTTCAACAACATCGTCCCAAGTTCTGCCGGATTTTCTTAATAGGAATTCATTTAATACAGAACCGGTCAATTCCGCAGTTGTACTTCCGGTTCTAAAATAATATCTGCCTCTGAGAGAAATTGCAACCGAATAAGGAGGCGTGATTATTTCGATAAAGTATTTAGACTTCTCCGTTCTAAGATTTACTTCTGCTGTTATGCCAAGATGATTTTTAATTTTGTTTGGGAGATCATCCATTAACTTTTTGTATTCCGGAACACCAATAGTTTCGCCTTTATCATCTTTACCGATAAGAAGCAGACCACCTTGAGAATTAGCAAAACCACAGATGGTTTTGAGATAATCATCGTGCCAGCTTTGTTTGTATTCTATGTTTTGGTGTTCGGGCATTTAGTTACATCCATATCAATTACAAATTATTTATTAATTCATTTGCAATCTGCTTGTATTTTTCTTTCACTTTTTCACCGTTGCAAATATCGAGTAAGTCCTATTTCGTTAGTTTTACTTTATATATTAGTAGCATATTTCTTCTTTTAACTATGCTAAGTAAAGAGAAATTATTTTATAATCGAGATGGTAAAGAAATAATAACAGCTAAATATCATGATTACTCTATTATTTATAAATTTCATCAAGTCTCCACACCAAATCTAAAGCTTCCGGCCAGCCTGTATCAGCGAAAATGTCGAGCAAGCCGACTAAGTCCTTCAAATTATTTTCATCTTGAAATTGATCACGATAGTCTGCAATTACTTTCTCAACCAATTTAGTCACCTCTCTGATAGCCATAGAATCAATATTATAATTATAATTCTTACTAGCATAGGCAACGGAATAAGCCATATGAAGTACATTTTGTGGATCATATTTTAGGACCCCATTCAAATATGCCATGAAATAGTGTGCGGTTGGGGCAAACAATATTTCTCTTTCCTTTTGAGTGATCACTTTAAGAACATCTTCTAAAAGAATTAAAGTTTCTTTATAATATTCATTTCTAAATTTGTCATCAATTACCTCTTTTTGCTTCTTAAATTCTTTATCAGGTATTTCAGCATGATAATATATTCTAGTAACTACCTCATGAATTACTCCATAAATATTATGAAATATTTCTTTATCAAAAGGTTTTGTTTCAGAAGAAGTTTTCAGAAGTTCAGTTAGACCAGAATTAGCGGAAGTGATTAAACTTCTTAATAATTTAACAGAGTTTTGAAATACCTTTTTATCTGTTATTAAGGTTTTAATATCAACGGCTGTCAAGGCACTAAAAGTAACTTTCTCTAATATTTTAGAGTTGTCAATTGGTTTCATTAAGTAAATATTTAATAATGCACTTGCTGAGTCAATTTCATACTGGATAATCATTCTAACTAATAAAGTAGAAGATGAGGTAAAATACTCAGAATCTGCTTTGGAAGTAAAACCATTAGGAATAATTTGCAGCAATCTTTTTGTAGTATTTTCTCTATCCTTATGTAAGGTGTAACTTAGGCTATCTAGAAGCGCTGAATTAACAACTAGATTAGTCTCACTCATTATTAATTTATCTAACAAATCCCAATAAGTTATTGATGCATCTTCTGATATTCTCCAAAGATTTCTAACCACCAAATATCTAACCGAAGGAACTTGATCCGATACAAGATTTATAATTGCATTTAAAATCTCTAATTCCTTTTTATGTGCGAACAACCAAGGTAATATTATTGCTGCTTCGGTTCTTGGAGCGGGAGACCATGAAGGGAAATTATATTCCTTTTCATCATTAGGATATTTTTTAGGTGACTTTTCATGCGAACAATGTAAAATCATATCTTTCAATGAACTATATTGATTATCAGTAAGTATTGATAATGAATTGAGAATAATTTTAGTGCTCTCTGCAACTTTAGACCAAACCGAATCTAGTATAGGTTCATCAGCATCCTTAATATTCTTCAACAATTCAAAATCTTTCACTAAAACCGGTAATAAAATGTCAATTGCATTTTTGTCGGGATTTCCATTTTGCCACTTAGATACGAATTCAATTAGTGGATTATTTATTTCCTTTAATTCTTGATTAGGTATTTTAGACATATCGGCTCCGTAATCTTTCCATATGTCTACTTCTTGTTCCTCCGACCTACCTGAAGATATTGTTACCAATGGAGTATTATCTAAGGATTTTTTTTGTTCCTTGAATGATTTTATTAATTCTTTAGAATCATTTGATAAACTATCATGAGGTAAACATGACAGTAATTTCGCTTTACGTTGTCTTAACATATCATTATCATATGTTTCACTAGGATTATATTCTAGAATAATTTTTTCTAATTGAATAATTTGTTCTGGTTTTATAAAAATCGATGAACTCTTTATGTATTCTCCTGCTTGATAAGTTGTCTCACTACTAAAAAGAATTTCGGTGTTTTTCAGTATTTCAAAAAGATTCTCGAATAATAATTGAGGATGTTCACAACTGATTATTAGTAATTTAGCCCAAACGTAAGCTACTTCGGCATGTTTGATAAATAAGTTAAATATAGTCTCCAGGGATTGACCACTTTCAATTATTGCTGGGAGGGCTCTTAAAAACTTATTTAACATTCTTAATTCTTCATTATATTCTTCTTCATATTTCGAAGCTGACCATATATAGCTCATATCATTAATAAATAAACATTCTTTGTCTAGATAAAGTATTTTTTTCTTTAATGATTTTAAATCAACTCCCGTTTTCATGTATGGAAGAATATGCTCGTTAATAGCAAAATCATTAGCAGCCTTAATGGCAACATATCCGGATTTTATTGGATCAACTTTGATAAAACTATTAAATTTATTTTCAAGTGTATAATGGCATAAATGAAAATCTTGTCTTCGGTTTGAGATTAAGGGTAATACTGGAGACCCCATGTTTGTTGGTGATTCATCATTAACCACAGTACCAAATACAATTTCATAAAAAGCCATAGCTAGTTCAGTATCATTATTCCAAATCTTTTCGATGACATCTGCAAACATGAAAAAATAATCAATTGGAAAATTTTCTTCTTTTACTAATGAAATTACACGAAATAAAAGTTTACTTGATTCATCCTTTTTAGTATAAAAAGTTTTTGCCACCATCGGGACACCATACCTTGAACCTATATGATCTATCCAAGGTTTTTTAATCGTCCTATTCTTCCATACCCAACACAATAAGTTTCTTGAAATATATCCGCAATTTGATATAATACATTTATCATCGTTACTAATACCATATTCAAGTATATCGGAAGAACAAGTAGCAAATTCCCCAAGAAAAGGTTCTTCAATTAAAATAGAAATATTAAGTAAAATACTACTCCATATTTCAAATCTCTTATTTTTATTAACCTTAAAAGTTTGCAGTACCCTTTTAACTGCTTCTATTGATAAAACATCTTTCTCAGTCAGCTTTTCAATTAATGGTTTTATAGCATCAACTGTTTTTGTTTCATTGATAATTACATTTGTAGGTATTAAACGAGCAAATAAATTTACATTAGATGTGTTACTTGAAAGTAGATACCAAAAGATTTTCCAAAAAACAGTATTTTCATCATACCACAATCTAGTAAAGAAATAAACTAAACTTGGACGTAGAAATAACGGCCTTGAGAAATCTTCTAAGAGAAACTTTTCTAATTCCTTCGCATCATCTTCAATCAAAAGAACATTAACTGCATAATCAAATAATATATTATGAGAATAAGTTAACTTCTGCTCATTTAATGATACCCGTTTGAGTATCTCATCACTCAGTAACTCATTCCAAACAGCTTGTATATTTGAATTATAAACTTCGCTTATATCAATAGATATTTTTTTTTGCTGAACCATTAAAGATGTACATTTCTTTAAAAATATTTCTTTGGTTTCGCGACTACCTTTTTCAATTATCTTTTTTCTCCAGAATAATCCTAGTAGTTGTACTTCCGACTGAATATTACTAAAATTAATTTTTGAATTTTCTGACGTAATTATTTTTTCTAATAACCACAGATTAAAAGGTATACGCAATAAATCTTTGAATTCAGGAGAAGCATTCTTGTAAATTTCCGCTAAACCGTCAATCTGTTCTTGAGCCTCTTGAATGTCAATATCATCTAATGCAGGAATTAAAAAATGTCGACAACCGAAATTGCCCGTATAAATATTTTGTATTATCTCTTCATTATCTTTTTTGAAAATGTTTAATAAATCAGATGATTTCCTTGCGTCAAACAACCTAACAATTACAATTACATTAATAACGCCCAAATATTCATCGATTAAGGATAAAATAAGTTTTAGAAATCTTTCCCTTTTTGATTCATCCCTTGCAGAATCAAATGAATCGAAGATGAGTATATTATTATTAGATAAACTGCTCCATTTACCAATCCATTCAATGAAAGACCCTTCATAGTGCAATTCTTCCCTTAAATTTTCTTCAGTCCCATCACCTAATTGATCTATTGGAAGGTATAAAGAATTGATTCCTTTTGACTCCAACAATTCAATTAATTTTTCTCTAATTAAATAAGTCTTACCTACACCTGGAGAGCCAATAACTACACCATTATCTTTTAGAACATACTTAAATAGATTCCCTAAAACATTCTTTCTTTCAAGCTTCATATTCTCTACTCTTTTTTATCATCTTTATATTTGTTTCTTTAGTCCATTTCCTAATGTCATCAAGTGTTTCTTTAGTTGATCCAAATGAACTTGTTTTTACTTTTTCGTTACCTTTAGAAATTTTTATTTCAGTTTCAACTATTTTTACAGAATCAATGATTTCATCAATATAATCTTCTAAGCCTTTATGAGTACCATTATCATTTTCATAGAATATAGTTGTTATTGCAAACTCTTCAGAAAATCTTTGAGCATTTTGATATTGTGAGGTTTTATTTTCATTATTAATATCTGTTATAAGAAAATGAGATTTACTATTCCAGCGCCATAAATCTTTGCATACAATTTTCAACATGAGATTAATATAATCGTCATTCATACTGAAACCAATAAATATCACTCTTCTTGTAGCTAATAACGACCATAAGAATTTATAATGTAAGGTAGGCGCAATTTTAGGTACTCCGTTTGCATCATAACCATAATTAATTAAATAATCTTCGAGACTTAATATTATATTACTAGGATCATCGTAAACACCATGAATATGTGCAATTTTTTTCTCCATACTTAAAGAATTATTTAAGGAAAGAAAAAAATCTGAAACATCAGGAGGGCCAGAATCTTTTGCTAAAGTAAACCAATATTTCATAGAAATATTATTTTGATCGCTCTCTCTTAATGCTTTTTCTAGAATCAAATCATAATTAGTTGTAATAAAACCTAAGAAAGGTATTTTAAACAATTTTCGGTGTTTGTCTTCACAATCTTCTTTTTTGAAAATACGTCTTAACTCATTATAGTATTTATTAAGATCTCCCTCTTTGTCCTTTATAAATTGTTTGATACTGTCAACATATTGCAATAAACTTTTTTTTCTTAGATTTTCATTTGGTTTGAATGAGGGGTCAATTCGTTTTGCTAAATCTTCAAGTTTAGAAATTAACCCTTGCCAACTAGGACATATTGGTTGACTTAATCCAGCACCAACAAATAGAATCGTTTCATTATTTTTAATTGCATTTATTAGTTCTGTCTTCCCCTTTTCATTTGTATCTAGTTCTTCGGGAGTGAGAAGAGGAATATTTTTTGTTAATCCGTTCATCATATTCTTAGCATTTAAGAAAACAAAAAGATTAGTTATATGAGCATAGAATTATTTAAAAATTGTATTCGCTATTACTTGTGCATTGCCAAAGCATCTTTTATACTGAATTTATATTTTTCTAAATATTTTTAACCATATCATTTAAACAAATATCAAATCCCTATACACCGCCAAGTGGCTTGATGAATTGCAGATAGATTTGAGAACGTTTTTTATTTATTGATTAAATCCAAAACATAATTCAATGTTTTCCAATCTATGCTTTTCAGCATTTTAAGGCAGATTATACCGCCGCTTTCTTTATCACCAACAGAAAGAGATTCGTCATATTCCAATAAACAGTAATGAATTTCGAGATGATGTTTTTCTACAGCTTGTTTACCAATCCAGGTTAATGTGGGCATAATGTTTACGAGTATAATATCAAGTTAGAGTTAAAATTTTATTTTATTTGCAAATTCTTTAGCACTAGGGCGAATTTCGTTTTTCTTATACCAATAAACTGTATCTACATTTGAAGTAGTGGAGATATCACTAATAATACATTTTTCGTTGTCATAATATAATATAAGTAAAAAAGCGTTTTCCCTAGCTTTGAAAAAATAATCATCTGCTTGTTTAATTTTAGCTGCTAACCCTTTGGAAGAATAAACCTCATTCTCGCCTAAGTAACGCAGATAGTATTCGTAAGTCAAGGTTTCAAGGTTATTATTGAATTCTTCATCTAATAAATCCGCCGCAATTCTCAAATTTTCAGTACCAAGATCATTCCGGAAATCATCATTTACAATTATTGATGATGAACATGAACTAACTATAACGATAAAAAATAATAATGTAATCTTTTTCATTTCAACTCCAGTATTTAGGAATTTCATTAAGGTCATTGTTTGCAATAAATCTTCCGGTATCTAAATTAATAGGTGCTATATCGTCAGCGGTAAGTTCGGCGCCATTTTCAAATACAAATTGAAATGCTTTTTCTGCGATAGGGATAAAAACTTTATAAAAGTGAGGAATTATATCATCGAAATAATTAATGCTGTCGGACTTCAAGAAGTTTTCCGGTCTCTTATCACTTGTTGATTTGCCCAAGGTTAAAAGTGAATCATAATCTGTTAATAACCTTTCATAGTTATAGAAAATTATATCCTTGATGACCGGCAACGAATAATAAAAACCAGGATGCCCACCCTCAGCAATTGCGAACATTGTATGAAGTCCATTTATCCAGCCAGTGATCATAGCAGGCGGACACTCCATACTATAAACTTGCTTTATGTATTTGCTAAAAAGTTCTAATACAATATCCGCTTGTTTGTAATTGCTATGTGTAATGTTTAGCAACTCTTCGTGAATATTGGCATAGTTTAATTGAATTGGTCTAACTGTTCTTTCTGTGAGATGATAATAATAAAGCACATCAAGTTTCATTTCTAAAACTCTGTGTTCGGCTTTGTGGTCATCGTAATCTCCAACCATATCACGAATGAAAGGATGAATAATACCATCGGCTATAATGTGTGAAAGATAGCCAAGGAAAAAACAAAAACTATATTTGAGCGCCTTTGGTTTTAATTCTTTCCCAGCGAGTTCCTTAAATGCAAGTAAAGGAATTTCATTTGTGTTCTTATAGTGAAAACTATCAGCAAGCTCCGTTTCATTTGAAAGGATTAGATCACCGTCGGCAATACTAGCATAGGGTAGATCGGGAGCTACAGCACCAACTTGAAGGAAATGAATTCCGGAAGAAATTTTAGTCTTGAATTTGCTCTCATTAAGTAAGTTCGGGAGATTCTTCATAAGAAGAATATGGGTTATACCACTAGCCATTATGCCTCCACTTGTTCTATTTAGAAATGTCAATTAACAAAAGGATTCCCCCGGAAGTTGCTTTGAATGGAACCCACCCTATTTCAAACTGAAATTATATTTAAAGGATAAGATTGTCAAGAAAGAGCAATGGAGAATTGAAAATTTAGAATTGAGAATTTGAAACTACGTGGGAAGAAAAGAATTGAGTAACTGAGTTCCTTAATGCCAAAGTGAGAGACGGGAAATCCCTCGACAAGCTCGGGACAGGCTCATCAACTGGTTCGGCTTCGCTCACCACAGGTTCGCTCGGGATGACTGTAAATGAAAAAAGTGAAAGATGTAGGAGAATATTTGCAGTGATTTTTACTAAGGAAATTCCTATTTAAGTAAAGGGTTAGTGAAAACTAGTTTATTTGAGGTGTATATGCATTAGCATAATAACTTCTACCCGTAAACGGGAAATCCAATCTGAAGGATGAGTGTCCAAAACAGTGTGTGCATTAATTAAATAATTCTCTCTAATTAGGGGGACAAATGCACATTGAAAGATTTTCATTTTCCGAATTAGAAAAACAATTAGATGAATTAAGTACTGATGTTGAAAAAATTGAATATATATCAACTGAAGTGAAGAAATGTAAAGTAGCAATAGAAGATGTAAAATATGAAGCAGATACTTTTGAGACAATGGAGATTAGACTAACCATAAAATCCGCAAAACAAGAGACCCCGCTGGTTGAAATTCTAAACAACGATAGAAGAATTAGGCGCACGGCAATAAAAAAGATTATGAAATTATGTGCAAGGAAGCTTTGCAGAGAGTTAACTAATTATTTGAAAAGAGCTGAGGTTCTGCTAATTCATTATAAAACAAATCTTGACGCAAGAGTAAAATCCTTTGATTATTTAAACTGCGAAAGCAAATCAAATTTAAGTCCAGATAAAACGTTTATTAGAATAATATGGAAGCTGGGCAAGGAAAAACTGTTAAGTCTATTTGTTCAGCTCAATCTGAACGAAATTGTTCCAAAGCACTCAAAGGAAGAAATACTAGCTCACTTTACTGATGAAAAACAAAATTTCTTTGTGGACAGATGGGGCACTTGTAAAAAATTTAGCTGGTATGATAGCGATTGTGCGTTTGCTGTTTTTGTTGATGAACTGTCAAAGCGTGGCGCGATTGAAGATGAAAACAAATACAAAGTCTTTGCACAACATTTTTTGAATAAGCAGGGAAACTCATTTAAGGACCTTCCACAAAAAAGAAACTATACCGAAAATTTTACGAAGACCGGCGATTTTATAAGAAAGATACTTGATGATGCAAAAATTTAATTTATAAAAATACTTTATGATACTTTATGGCAAACAGATAAAAGACCATAAAAGAAATTGAACTCCAATTGAAATACTTTATCATCTTTTATGGCAAAGGCATAAAATCGCATAAAAGCCGATAAATTCTTTTTGCTTGATTTCTGTTTCATATTTCTCATGAAAATAAAATTAACATGAGGTGTGAAATGGCAAAAGTAAAAAGTGAATCCCTCGACAAGCTCGCGACAGGCTCCTCGACGGTTCGACTACGCTCACCGCAGGCTTCACGGAGAATGACTTCGGAAGAACAAAAATTAATTCTAGAAAAACTTTCCACACTGGAAGAATTACTCAAGAAAAAAGATGACCGTCCGCTGACATTTAAGGAAGCGTGTACTTATTTGGGTTATGCACCAAGCTATCTCTACAAGCTTACTTACCAAAATATAATTCCTCATTACAAGCCAACCGGCAAGATGATTTTCTTTTCGAAGAATGAAGTGGACCAATGGATTTTTAAGAGCAGCCATAAGGCACAAGGGACAATCAAAGAAGTAACTGAGTGCCTAAGTGCCAGAGTTGAAAAAGATCCGAATCAAATGGAGATGGAGCTTGAAGAAAAGACGGGAAGAAGTAAAAAAGAAGTGAATGAAACTGATGCTTCGACTGTCCCTTCACTTCGTTCAGGACAGGGCTCAGCACAGGAGTTGTTAATTGAGTTTCCGTTGAAGAGCCGGAGGAAGAAATAGCTATAAGCTGTAAGGTGTAATAAGCCATAAGCCAAAGGAAAAGATCAAGATTAAGATCAAGTGCAAGAGCAAGAGGAACAAATGGAAGAGATACTGAAAAATATTTGGATGTTGTTCTTTTCTCTTGATAGAAAAGAACCAAAAGATCAAGACTGCAAAAAAATGACTAGGAATATCATAAAGCCGATGACAGAAATTGAACTCATCCCGCAACTATATAATACTAATGCAAATGCGGGATTCAAACAGCAATTTCTGTTTAACACCGACTTCATTCATTCCTTTAACGTCATTTTTTTGAGGTCGTGTAAAAAGCCAAAGAATTCAGCCCAATGAATCGTTGAGGAAAGTAAAATGGATGAGTTACTAAATAGACTTTCTGTTGAAGACATTGAAAAGTTGAAATGGTTGTTTTCAATGAGCAATAATCAACAACCGAAAGAGATTATATCGCTGCGGGTGTTTAGAGAGGAATATTTGAATCTTCTTAAAAGCAATAGATCAATTTCATATTACAATTCTGTAAGACTCTCTTTGGATTATCTCGTTGACTACTTCGGAATTCACTGCTCAATTGGTTCGATTCAACAAAAAGAAATAGAGAACTTTTTCATTAAGCTGCAAGAGAAGGTTAAAGCCGTTTCGCATTGTGCTAACCAAAGCGGTAACGGCTATGAAGTTTATTACCGGAATATTAAAGCTGCTTTCAACAAAGCAAAAGAATGGAATTACATTCACGAGAATTATTTCACGAAAGTAAAACTCCCCAAAAGGCAAAGATTATCACCCGTGTTTATTAATTGCGATCAGCTTTCGGCTATTTGCAATCAGATAAAAAACGAAACTGTTAAAGATGTTGTTGTATTTGCATTCTATACAGGAATGAGATTAGATGAAATTGTTAATATAAAATGGAAGAATGTTGATAATGAAAACAATACGATTACTGTAGGTGACGAAACATTTGTAACCAAAGGAAGAAAGCAAAGATTTATTCCAATGTGCGAAGAAACAGTAAGGATAATTGAGAATTTAGAATGCAGAATGGAGAATAAAAAACCAAATACCCGAATAGTAAAACTTGTTGGGTATGCCTCGACTTCGCTCGGCATGACGAATGACTTTGTGTTTTGCAAAGAGAATGGCGAGAAGTATTCCGGGAATTACTTTTCGAGAAGGTTTAAGATTGCGTGCAAAGCTGCGGGTTTAGACAAATCAATTCACTTTCATTAATTGAGACATTCTTTCGCTTCAAACCTTGCTCAAAGAGGAGTTTCGATTTATACAATCAAAGAACTTCTCGGTCACTCATCAATAACTACAACACAAATTTACTCGCACCTAAATATGGATTCTTTGAGAGAAGCAGTGAACAAATTAGATTCTGGATTCAAGTTACTTGATGCTGGACAAAAGCAAAAGAATGAACCCAAAATATTTAGTATTAATTCCGGAGAAAAGAGATGATACAATTTCTGGATATGGCAAAGATTTATAGAAATGTTTTTGGATTTAATGTACTACCAATTCAAGGTAAAAAACCAACAATCGCTTGGGAGAATTGGCAGCTTATTGAACAAAGTGAAAGTGATGTAATTGGTCTTGGTTGGAATGCTAACATAACCGGTATTGGCGGGATATGTGGAATTAACGATTTAAGGAATATTGATTTCGACAGGGTCATAGACCCTTTTGAAGGAGGAACTGGTTTTAGTTTAGTGCAGATGATATGTAAACGGCTTGGACTTGGTGATAAATATTTATGGACTGTAAAAAGCGGAAGCGGTGCTGGTTTTCATATTTGGGTTAAGGTTAGAGAAAATGAAAGATTGAAAGAGAGATTGAACGGACCAAAAAGTGTTTACCGTTTGTATCTGAAAGATGAGGGATTATGTGACCATATTGAATTGCGGTGGAATAATTCGCAAACCGTTCTTCCATACTCTAAACATGATAGCGGGAACAGATATTCTTTTCTTTATGATGAACCCAAAGAGCCACCAACTGAGATTGACGCGGATGTTCTGCTGGAATGCATTGAAGAGTTTTGTGACTTACAAAATGAAAAAGATGTACTTGATGTTGGCAAACGGACTTTTGAACCGGCTGGATTTGACAGAGAGAAGCTGGAAAGCGCAATTGAGTTTTTGGAAAACAATATACCGATAAACTGTTATGAAGATTGGTATAGAATCGGTTTTGGATTAGTAACGATTGGCGAAGAAGGAAGAAAGTATTTTTTGAAGTTAAGCTTAGGCAATCAGCATTATCATGATTCTGAATTTGCGATAAACAAAAAGTTTGATGAATTGATGAAGAAATCGGATGGGAGAATTACTCTTGGGACTGTTTATCACACTGCTGAAAAGTATGGCTGGCAAAAGCCGTTCGTAAAGTTCTGGTATATCGAAAATGATAAGACAAAAATATCTAAACAGAACTTCAAGAGATTTCTGGAAGAGAATGGATTTTGCAAGCTGCCGTTGGAACGCGGTTATATACTGCTGAAGGTTAGCAAGAATATTGTCCGGGAAGTGGAGATTTTCAACATCAAAGATTTTGTGATTGATTATTTGAAACGATTAGACGCCTCACATTTTGAGGACGTACATCGAATAAAAGTAATTGATGCTGTTATAAAAGGAGCACCACAACATTTTGTACAAACGTTCCTAGAGTTTTTGGAAACTAGAGATTTAGAATTCTTACGTGATACAAAGGAGAAAGGATTTCTATTCTTCGCGAATTGTTTTGTTGAGATTACAGAGAGTAAGATTAAGAGTAAGAGGTATGAAGAATTAGAAGGTTTTATTTGGGACAAACAAGTAATCAACAAACGGTTAAACCTTGAGATGCGTGAGGCTGAGTTTGAAAGATTTGTTAGAAATATTTGCATGAATGATGAGCAAAGAATTCTTTCTTTGCGAAGTGGAATAGGTTATTTACTTCACAACTACAAAGATTCAACAAATGCTAAAGCTGTGATCTTTCTTGATGAGAAATTGAGTGACGGCGCTTATGGTAGAAGCGGAAAGGGATTGGTTGCTCAAGCAATAGGTAAGTTGCGGAAAACAATCCGTTTGGATGGAAGGAATTTTAATTTCTCGAAGAGTTTTAGTTTTCAATCGGTAACACTTGATACAGCGATTATAGAATTTAATGATGTAACCAAGAAATTCAACTTTGATAAGCTCTTTTCTATCATCACTGATGATATAACTGTCGAGAAGAAAAACCAGAATGAAATAATCATTCCGTTTCATCAATCGCCCAAAATTATCATTTCCACAAATTACACAATTGAAGGTTCTGACGATTCAACGTTAGACAGGCAATTCGTGATAGAATTCTCAGATCACTATAACAAAACACACAGACCGATAGATGAGTTCGGGCACCGCTTTTATGATGAGTGGAGTAATGAGGAATGGAATAGTTTTCTCAATTACATGATTGGATGTCTTCAGCTGTATTTGAGTGAAGGATTGATTCAGTGTAACCATGTTAATCTTGAAAAGAAAAAGATGATTGATTCGACTTGTGCGGAATTTGTGGAATACTTTGATTCGATTGAAGTTGGGAAAGAATATCAGAAGAAAGAATTACTCGAAAGCTTCAAGCGGGAATATGAAGAATTTGCAGAAATCCAACCGGTGAGGTTTTCCAGATGGCTGAGGGAAGCCACAAAGATTAAAAGAATCAAGCTGACTGAACGAAAATCCGGGACTGAAAGATTCATTTGTTTAGGTGAGCTTAAAAAGTTGGACAACTTGGACGAGTCTTTTTTCGATTAGGGAGAGAAAATGAAAATAAAGTTGTCCAAGTTGTCCAAATCAGTGAATTATTGAGAAAATGAAGTAAAAACAAAAAAATGGTTGGACAACTTAGTGGACAAGTTGGACGCAAATTGAGGAAAAGAATGAATTTTGGACGAGTTTGGCTCAAAAAGTTGTCCATTTGGACAAGTTGAGGAAATGAAATAATCCAAATTAATTACATGCTTTTACTTTTTGCTTGATCAAAAAGTAACAAAAAATCAAGACTGCAAAAAAATGGTTAAGAATATCACTCGTTCGATTACAGAAATTGAACTCACCCGCATTTGTTTTAGAAATAGTAAATGCGGGCTCAAACAGCAATTTCTGTTTAACATCGAATTCGTTCATTCTTTATACACCATTTTTTTGAGGTCGCGAAAAGACGAAAAGATTTTAAGCTACCAAGAATATGAGACTTCTTGGAAATGAATTGAAATACTGAGGAAGAATTATTAAAAACAGATGGAGGAATGAAATGAAACAAACACCGTTGAGAGCGATTAAGAAACATTGTCTGGAATGTTCCGGATATGAAAAGAAGCAAGTGCGGGAATGTGTGATTAAGGATTGTGTGCTTTATGAATATAGGCAAGGAAGAAATTTAAGACGGTTAGGAGTCGGAAGATTAAAAAAAGCCCAACTCAAGGAATGATTTTAGATGAGATATTCTATAGATGAGGTTTTGTATTACTCCAATGAGTTTGTAGTTAAAAGTGAGCGGTGAGATGGGAGAATTTAAGAAATAGAACAAAATTTGAAAGGGCGCACAACACTGAAAAATGATGTTCGAACAAAAAGTTTTGAAAAAGATGTTGGTTATGTTTGGATGGGGTGAGTTTATGCAACAAATGAACGTTGAACGACTAGAATTTTTAAGGATATGAAAGATTAAGTATATGAAGCCTTCAAATAAAACTATTCTATGGTAAAACTTATTAGCTAAAAAACAGAATCATCAATTGACTGATAACAAACTATATCTTATTTTCTTATTGGAAAAAGGGAAACCAGAAATGGGGTCAAAATTTCAATTAATCCATTCTAGTTGGCACATCCGGACAAGTACTCTCAATAATTTACATAAATCGTTACGTCGTTTTCAGACTGTTATACTTCTTGAAACTCAGATAAGAATACGTTACGAGTACGCTAAAAAAAATGACGAGAAACTTCAAATATAAACTTAACGCTCTTTCAATATTGGCAATCATAAAAGATGTATTTATGCTTTAGTTGGTGAGAGTAAAAATCAAGAAGGTTTTATAACATATAAGCACAAACAATTTGGAATTTTTATGCCAAAGAGAATCTGCGCAAAGTGTGGAAAAGAAAAAGAAATAAGCGGTGGCAAAGTCTGCGAGAAAGGACATTTTATTTGCAAGTCTTGTGTATGGGAAACTGCTGGTTTTTTTTCGAATGAAAGAAGAATTTGTCCTTTGTGTAGCAAGAGACTTATATAATTGCTTTTATATCGAAATAAATAATACTAATTAACAACAATGAACAAAAAAAAAGCACAAAGGCTTTTATTTATTGGTTATGTTTTTGCATTGATTGGGTGTCTTGTTGGATTTAGTAGCAAATTTCATAACTCTGTATTCGTAGTGCTTATTACTGGCTACTTATTCTGGAGTTGCTACTGGGGTTGGGTACTAACATATAAAAAGGTAAAAAGTTTTTTCAATGGGATGCATACTTTCGGGGAAACATTACCTCAGCTGTTTAAGAATCATCTTTTGAAAGAACTAGCAATTTATTGCATCATTTTATGTATTGGTTTAGTTATTGGTTCTTTTGGAGGATCCGTGTATATGCAAATAAAATTGACACCGGTTGCTTATAGATGATGAAAAGAGTATCAAACGTTTTGAAAAGAGATATAGTAAATGAAATAATAAGTCGCAATTACTAGAACATTTAATAAGGAGAAAAATATGAAACATATCCAAATCCCAACCGGGTACTTGTACAATACTACAGATGAAGATGAAGCAGCAAAAAAACGTCGGGAAATTAAGGAAAAACTTTTACGCGGTGAAATTGTTAGAGTCACTAAAGAAGGTACCGTAAAAGACGCAGAAAAAAGTAAAAACGAAGGTGGCATTATTGTACCAGAAGGAAAACTCGCCAGTTTTTATTGGTATGAAAATGACCCGGAATTGCTTGAGGATGAAAAACAAGTAATGCGGAGGTATTTTCCACAATTTCAATTAGATAAACTTAAAGACGGAAGGTTGTACTGGACAGGAGTATTTAAAACAGATCTTCGCCCAGGTGGAGAGTGGCATTTACAGGCAATTTACGAACATAACCATCCTAATAATAGTAGTTGGGGTGGTTCAGTAAAGATTTATTCCATACTACCCGATCTTGAAGAAATTAGCAAAGAACTTAAGGAACCTATACCGCATCTTTTAGCTGATTCAAAAGGAAATGTTTACTTATGTACGGCGAGAAAAGAAGACGTAAGAGACGGAAAAGAAATGGTTACAAGTGCTGCTTCTTCATTGTCGTGGGCTGCAAAATGGATTGCAGCTTTTGAACTTTGGATGGAAGGAAATATCTCTACTGCTGAATTTTCAAATCACAACAAAATTTAATTTTTGATTGGAGAATAGGGAATGGTCTCTTCTACAAGGAAAGTAATACTCTCTTCACAGGCTTATCTTTCAATTATTTCGGAAACTTATTCCTTTGTTGATAGAGAAACTGGAGGTATTTTTTTAGGCATTGTCATTGACAACTCTTGGTATGTTCTAGAGAATATTGATCCCGGATACAGGAAAATAGAACGACACCATTCCTATTTTGAATACGATGTTGAGTATGTTACTCATTTGGCTAATGTAAGAAGTAAACTTTATCAGGTTGAATTGAAATTACTTGGGCTTTGGCATAGACATCCCGGAAGTTTTGATCGTTTTTCATCAACTGATAATGAAACAAATATTAGATTTGCAAAATTACTCCAACCAGGAGCAATTTCAGCCATTGTAAATCTTGATCCTCATTTTCGATCTACTTTTTACCATGTCACACTTCCATTGAATTACACTGTCATAACAGATATAATAATCGGTGATTCTAATGTCCCAAAAGAATTTCAAAGTCTCAAAGATCCAGAAAAAATAATGAATAGAAACTTATACAATTACACTGAGACACAAAAAGCAGTTGAAGGACAACAAAAATTTACTAAGAAGATTTTCTCATATTTCACACCATCCCAAAAACAAGTAGCTAAGTTAGAAATAACATCCAAACAAGAAGATATTATGGATATGTTGTCTACTGAATTGATATCTTATCTAGAAAAGCAGAGTGATTACAGCTATGAGATTAGAATGATTGATGAATTATTAGAAGTGAAAATGAAGTATACTGGAGAGATGACAAGTTATTTTCCCGAAAGAGTCGATTGTTTGTTCTCTTATGAAAATCAACAAAAAATTATTACTATCAATGGCTTACGTTTGCGATATATGCCAGATATAATAAAACAATTTGTGAATGAGCAAATATCTTTGAGGATGTCAAATAATAGTATTAACATGCAAAGTAAAGAAGAAAAGAAAAAGAATTATTATGAATCTTTACTAGAGCTTTCTTCTGAATATGATGAAGAAATGCTTTTAACAGCACGTAAATCCAAGCTTGCTGATTATCATCCCGACTATTGGGAACGAGAGGGGAATGAAACGATTAATAAAAATGCAAATCAGTTTACTAGAGAAGTTTTGGATGCATATGATTACCTTTTAAAGGAATTACGTCGGACAAAAAATCTTTGAGCTCAAAAATGGTTGGGAGATAATTATGCTTAAAAACAAACGTCAACCTATTGTTCATTATCCAGTACATTTAGAAAAAGATAAGTATTTAGGTGATGTATACGGTTATTTTCATTTGAATTCGAATGAATATAATATTATTGCCACAAACAATAATATTGCAAATAATGAGTCATGTGTTAATCTAGTAAGAATTGTCAAAGAAAAACCACTACAATTCATAGACAACATTCTGTATGCTTATTGGGAAAATGAACAGATTATTTTCCAGCAGGGTAATACATTGTGCAAAAAACAACCGTATGATTTATTATTAAATATTTTTTCTCGTAATTCGGGAATTCTTGAAACTGACTTTATGCTGAATAAGTCTGTTATTATAGCGGGACTGGGTTCAGTTGGAAGTCTAATTGCTCTGGAATTAGCACGAGCTGGGGTGGGTAGTTTTCTATTAGTAGACAACGACACTCTAGCGTATCATAATCTTTGTCGTCATCAACTTGGAATAAAAGATGTAGGTAAATTTAAAGTTTGCGCGGTTCGCGACCAAATTCTACAGATTAATTCAACAGCACAAGTTCAAACTGAAATAGGTATTTTGGAAGATGTTGAAAAAGTCAAATTTGATAACTTTATTACAGCCAATACAGTTATCATAGGATGCGCTGATAATCGTGAGGGAGACTTATATGCAAATCGACTTTCGATAAATTACAAAATCCCGTTCATTTCTATTGGATTTTGGGAGAGAGCTTTTGCTGGTGAAATATTTTATTCTATACCAACTAAAACACCTTGCTATGAATGTTTATTCGGAGGAAAAGAGAGACATATTTCTAGTCGTACTTCGGTTAATAGAAGATATTATACAAATGAGGAAAATCTTTCAGAAACACGATTCGAACCTGGAATATCAACCGACATTAATTTCATAACCACCGTCGGAATTAAATTAATAATTGATTTAATGAATCTTGAGAACGAAAATTATATCCCACGTTTGTTTACCCATCTCTCACAATTTACACTAATTTGTAATTCAAATGATAAACGAGTAGGAGGAGATCAAGCCGAAATATTTTCTTATCCATTGCAGATAACCACCTCTATTAAAATTGATTATAATGAAAAATGTTCAGTTTGTGGAGGAATTAAATGAGTATAATTTTCGAGGGATCTTGATGAGCCGATTGAGCAGAATAAATGAGAAAGGAGAAATTACAAGATCCAAAGCTACTGGAGACCACAGCAGAGAAACAAGCACTTATCGACCAACAACTATTACAACACAATCCACTTCAGGCTCCACTAGTAAATTTGTAATTGGTTTTTTTGGATTCATTATATTTGTAATTGTTTTAATAATAATTAACCGGCAACCACAAGTAGTAAATAACGAACAGTTTATTCCACCAAATAATTCTCAACCATCATCAACATCGCCAGAGACACCCACTATTAGTGCAAACCAACATTTAGATTATTCAGATGGTTCAACATATGATGGCCAAGTAATAAATTCTAAAAGAGAAGGTAATGGAATTTTAAATTTCCCGGAAAATAATGAAATGAATTATTGGAAATATGATGGAGAATTCAAAGAAGATCTGAAGAATGGTAAGGGAATATTGTACTTAAAAGATGGCAGCAGATATGAAGGAACTTGGATTAGCGATATGCGAGAAGGAGAATTTATTTATTACGATGCTAATGGAAATCAAGAAATCCAATCATTTTCTGAGGGGGTGAGAATTAAATAGCAATGAAAGTTAATAATAGAATATTTTTAATGGTTATACTGTTTTTAAGTCAATTGGTTTATCCGCAAACTGGTAAACCAATAGTTGAAATTATTTCTAAAAATTTTGGAAATGGTGAATTCCATGTTGAATACATTATCAACAGCAGTATGTTAGATGAAAAATATGATTTGAAACTTCTACTCTACGATGACAAAAAGAATTTAATACGCGGTGCATTTAAATTTAGTGGCGATAAAGAAGTTATAGGGGATCAACAAAATACTATTTATTGGTATTGGTCTAAAGATAGAGATATTAAACCTACTATAAGTAAAGTTGAAATAATTATTGAAAAGATTAATAAAATAATGTACAACCTTGTGATTATAGGTAGGTCTGATATTAAAATTACTTTAGACGGAAATTATAAGGGAACTCTCGGCAAAGATAGTAATTATTTGTTGGCTAGAGGTAAACACAACCTTAAAGCAGAGCTTAATGGATTCGAAACCTATGAAACTGTTTTTTATTTATATAATAATGAAGAGACAATACGAATTAACCTAAAGGAAAATAAAAAAACAGAAATTGCTGAAACAAATAAGAATAAATACGAGCGTACATGGTTTGACAACAAAGCAAATACTGAATATCAAAGAGAAGGCATTGGCGCAGTAGAATTTTGCTTGTTCGGAAATGAGAAAATAACGGAAGTAACACCAAAGTTGTCTTTATATGGGGCGTTCTATTATCAAACAATAAATCCATCACTAATATCAACCGCTGTAAAATATCCTTTTTTTGAACAAGTAAAGAATCGCTCCTTGCTAGGTGGGGGTCTTAAACTAACATTGCTTCCATTTTCATTTGATGTTGATTTTACTGTTGATATAGGGGGCATTAAATCAAAAGATGTGGCGGGATCCGAAAGAATTACATTGGCTCAAGACTCTGTATTATTTAAAATGAATTTTTATAGAATTAAAGGCGGGCTTTGTCCATTCGTTATATCCGGAAGCATCTATCCCTACGTTGGGATAGTGTCTCAAACAGTAACTGTTGATTTACAAACTAATAATTTAAAAAAGGATATCCTTTTAGATTATAAAACATTAAGTTATCAGGAATTTGGTCTGTTTGCTAATATTACTTTCCGACTAAGCAATAAATGGGTATTAGTTGTTGGTTATGAAAAATTTAATAAGAAAGATGCTTTTGATGGTGGTTTTTATACGCATTTAGGATTATATCTTTAAATAATTTTGGAAGGAGATATTATATGATGATGAATATAAACAGATTATCCATGTTGAAAAGAAAATGAAATATGAATAAACGTTATTTAATCGTAATGTTTCTTGCTATTTCGTCTATTTTTTTTATTTGTTGTGATAAACTGAATTCACCGGAAGAGTATCTGATGATTCCCGAGAAAATACAGATTACAGATGTTACGTATTATAATGATGGTGAAAAATCTATCTCCCTATCATGGGGTAACTATATGCAGCAACATACGGGTTTCCAAATTACACGTGATTCTAAACTCATTGTTACTTTGGATAGAGCTCATGCTTATGCAACAATATATACTGACTATGTCAAGAATTATGGGACGTACGAATATCGCATATATGCACTAAATGGAAACAAGTCGTCATTTCCCTCGTATATAAAAATTAGACTTAGTTCAGATAAGTACTATTGGTGGTATGACTAAATTTCTCAAAAATAAAATTCGTTTGATCATTCAATTAAAAATCTTATGACGATAATTGAGTAAGCAATAATAGAATAAACATTCAGTACGATATTCCACTATAGTTTTCCAAATTAATATCTTGCAATAGAGAGTGATTATGAAAGAAATTATTGAAGGAATTCAAGAGGGTTTAACTTTTCTTTTAACTTTCAGATCAAGGTACGATCTTGGAAATGAATTAGTTTCTACTCCTGGCTTCACAAATTTGATGGTACTAATTGTTTTAATAGTGTTAGTAGCAAGTGCATATTCCTATTTAAAAACAACCTCGGTTATAAAACACTCTCCTGGAGGTGCAGTAGGTTTAATCATAGCACTCTGTTGTTTGGCCTTAGCTTGGTCTGGTTTAGCAACAATAATGATTGCTTTTTTTTACCTATGGGGTTCTATGACAGGTGTTGCAATAGGATTTTATACTGGCTGGAAAATTCGTAAAAACACATTGATGGGAATCGGATTAATACTCGGTATATTGATCGGCATTTTCATCACTACTATTATCCCTAAAACGATAGGGATTATATTAGAAATAGCATTAACCCTTTCATTAGTATGGATCGCATATGAAGAAATTATGAAGGTCTCTCAAATTGACTTTAACAAATTTTTTATCAGAGTTATTGCAATAGGCGGAGCAATCTCGTTAGTGTTATTTGATCCGCATTCCTTTATAATACTTTTAAACGAAGGCTCTAAAACGACAAATATACCGGCAGAGGGAAATCTTTTAATAACCACTTTGTTTTACTATGCACCGATAACCGGATGGATTTCGGGATTTGTTTTAGCAAAATAAACTACTTCGAGAAGATGTACACTCTAAAAGATTCGTAGAAAATAGTAACTCTTTCAAGTTTAATAAATTTTGCAGAATTATAACAAATTCACTGCATCTCTCAAATTTTGTTGCTGTAGATGACTATATATTTGAGTTGTTAAAAGTGCCTCATGTCCAAGTAATTCTTTGACTACATATAGTGAAACTCCACGCTGGATCAAAAGTGAAGCAAAAGAATGACGTAAAGTATGGAAGTGGATTTTGTCACTTAATTTGGCAGTATTTACTGCGGTTTTGAATTTTTTACTCACATAATCCTCGTTTAACTTCTTCCCTCTTGAATCGGCGAAAACAAAATCATCAGAAGTGATGTTAAAGATTTTTGGAATCCGATCAGCTAGTAAGGTCCTTATGGACTGATTGAAAGGAATGATTCTTCCCTTTTTATTTTTTGTCGTGAAAGTGTCTGAGCACTGAACTGTTATTTGTTTCTCATTCAGATCAATCCAAGACCATTTCATATTTACTAGCTCACCTAAACGCATGCCGGTATAAAACGCTGTAATAAAAACACTTCTCAAATACTCTTCTTTTGTTTTTTCGAGAATAGTTTGTAATTCAGTTTCAGAAATGAAAACCGGAAAAGCTTTAGAAACTTTTGGAGCTTTTATTTTCTTTAATGGATTTTCGGAAAGGTAATTCCATAAAACCGCTTTACTGAAAGCAGCTTTTAGAGTACGATAGTAAAGAGAAGCGCCTCTAGGTGTTCTTGCAAAAGTATGGGTGATAAATTTATCGATTGTATGAAGATCCAAACGGACTAGTGGAATATTACCGGAAAATTCGATTAACATCTTGAAAGAGAGTTTAATAGAGCGAACATAGCTTTTTGATTTTGTTTGCATAACATAATCGGAGTACTCATTCATAAAATCAATCAGGTGAATAACCTTGATTTTAATTTTTGATTCCTCTTCTCTCCTTTTTTGGAAGTTGATTAAAAAAAGATTGGCATCATATAGATTTTTGGCTTTTGTTGATATGGTTGTTTTCTTTCCATCAACTTCATAAGTCAATTGATAGAATGGCGTTTTATTTGATTTAGAAACGAACATATGGAATAAGCCTCCTTATGTTTGGTAGGGACTTTAGTAGGGACTCGCGGAAAATCCTTTATTTTCAGATTAAAATCGAAGTAGTCACCCTTACTTGTAATCAGCAGGTTGCGGGTTCGAGTCCCATCGCCAGCTCCACAAAAGCCTCAAGACACTTCGTTTTGGGGCTTTTTTTTTGACTCACACGATTCATTCATCACGAAGAACAAAAAGAAAGAATTATTCCGATGTATTCTTTCTTGAAGAAACTACTGATTTTAAGATAATCTTTAGTCTCAAAAGAGAATAATAAGGACTATGTTTTCTTTAGAACACAAAATGCAAATTTGAGTGAATTATAGGTCAGCAAAAAATTCAAGACGGCAGTAAATACAGCTAAACTAGATGATAAAATCACTTCCACACTTTGCGGCATTCCTTTGCTTCATTGCTTGTTCAAAAGGGAGTTTCTCTGTATGTGGTAAAATAATTACATGGTCATGAATCACTTACAACGACTCAAGTTTATTCTCACCTCCAGCAGCAAAATTTAAGAGACGCTGTAAATTTATTGTGAAAACCAACTAGGGAACGAAAACATAGTTCATGTAATTTTAACTTTTTGAGCTCCCACCGCTATTTGCCCATCAACTCTCAACGTGAATATCTGTTAGTTGCTTGAAGTAATGATGTGGAAAAGATAGTACATTGTAATTTTTACTATGTGTGATGTAAATACTTTACATCTAGCAAAAATTACACTTGAACACTAGATGTTATCAACTCTGTAATTTTGAAAATCTATCTTAATCAAAAACAAAAAAATTATTTGCTGTTGAACTAGAATAACGCCAACAAGAAAATGCTAGACGTTTGTTGTACCTATGGTGAAATAACCTTTTTTCAAATAGATTCATTAATGTGACTCTTAACTAAGATTGGCTTTCTACCCATGATTAATTAGTATAAACTAATGAGAAGCTTTAATATGAAGTATTTATAAAAAAATACACATTTCTTTCGATTGATATAATAATAATGCTAGCGTAATCTTTACACACAAAATTAAAGTGGATTACAATCATAGATTTTTTGTCAGCTTATGGAAAAATTAATATTGAATTCAAAAGAACTTTAATAAAATCAGAGAGGAAGAAATGGCAAAAACAGAAAGAAGAAACCTTTCGCTAGAAGCAAATCTTAATAATTCGGACGAATCTAGAAGTGAGTTACTACGTCAATTAGTAGCACACCTTCGCGAAAGTAGAACTCAATTGAGGCAGGAGTGGGCGCGGCGTATTACTGAAGCAAAACTCTTAACAGCAATGAGTCAGGATGAAATTTTTGCTGAAGCAACAACAATATATGATAGCTACGTAGATGCGCTTCAGTCTGGAACTTTTGAAGCATTGCAAACATATGCACGTGATCTATCGGAAAGAATTATTCCACGTGGAGTTGAAACTCACGAAGTTATTGGAATTGTACTTCTGCTTCGTGACGTACTTGCCCGTTCATTATTTGCCAAGTACCAGCATGATTTCGGATTGCTTAACAGAATACTTGATGCTTATGAACCCGCGGCAAACAGAATTGCTAATACTGTTGCAGTAAGTTTCGTTCAGGAACGCGAAAGGACCATCAGACAACAACAGGAAGCTATCCGGGAGCTTTCTACTCCAGTTCTTCAGGTGCGTGACCGATTGCTTATTCTTCCTATAATTGGCGTAATTGACCCCCAACGGGCAAGGCAGTTAACAGAGCAACTGCTTAGAGGAATTAGAACTAATCGTGCTAAACTTGTTGTTATAGATATTACCGGTGTTGCGGCAATGGATTCCAATGTAGCAAACCACCTGGTTCAGACGGTTGAAGCATCACGTCTTCTCGGTGCTTCAGTTATCGTAACCGGTCTATCGCCTGAAATTGCCCAAACATTGGTTACTATAGGAGTCGACTTAACTAAGATGAATACAGTTGGTGACTTACAGGGTGGTATTGAACAAGCGGAGAGACAATTGGGTTATAAAGTTATTCCTGTAAGTGAGCTATCTTTAGATCAAGCAGGAGCATAAGTAGTGGAAGTACCTATATTAAAGCAAAGCGATTATCTAATAGCTACTATACAAGCAGCTCTTACAGATGAAGATCTGCTGAAGCTTCATTACGCCCTTGTTGAACAGGTCGGCAAACACCGTTCCAGAGGAGTAATTATTGATGTAACCGCTCTGGATATAATGGATTCCTTTGCTACACGCACACTGAGATCCCTTGTTCACATGGTAAAGTTACGAGGTGCTGATACGGTTATTTGCGGTATACAGCCCGAAGTTGCATTTACTATGGTTCAACTTGGTCTAACCCTTGAAGGAATCTCCACGGCTTTAGACTTAGAAGAAGGTCTTGCTCTTCTTACCACAAGTAACAATAAGAAAAGGAAAATATAGGGATGGATGGCGGGTCCACTATTGCAATTACTTCAGATTCCGATATTATTGTCGCTAGGGAGCTTGGTAGAAGAGTAGGAAGGGAATTAGATTTTTCACTGACAGACCTAACTATAATTGCTACAGTAATTTCAGAACTAGCAAGAAATATTATAATTTTCGCAAAACACGGGGATATGATTATTGAAACAATCAGACACGGTAAAAAAGTCGGCATTGTAATTACAGCTGTAGATAAAGGACCAGGAATTCCGGATATTTTTCTTGCAATGCAAGATGGCTATTCAACCGGTAAAGGTTTAGGCTTAGGATTACCAGGGGTTCGAAGGCTAATGGACGAATTCGAAATCTTTTCGGAAACCGGAAAAGGCACAAGGGTATCGGTAAAAAAATGGCTCATGTAACAGGCGAAACTGTTTATCTGTCGCGGGTTGCTTATAGTACATCTTCTGTAATATTTCCCGGTCAAAATGAATCGGGAGATTTATATATAATAAAAGAATTCCCCGAGAAAGTAATAGTTGGTGTAGTAGATGGAATGGGTCACGGACATGAAGCTGCAATTGCCGCAAAGTGTGCTGTAGATACTTTGGAAGCCAATGCCGATTTATCTATTATGAAATTAGTTAAACTATGCCATGAAAAACTAAAAAATACACGCGGCGTGGTACTAGCTTTAGCTTCTATTAATTATACCGATGATACTCTTACCTGGTTAAGCATAGGTAATGTTGAGGGAGTACTTTTACGTGCCGATTCGGAAACAAAGCCTGCTTATGAAAGCATTTTTATGTGCCGAGGTGTATTGGGATACAATCTTTCACAATTATACGCTACCATAATTCCAATTTCGAAAGGGGATTTATTAATTCTTTCGACTGACGGGATTAGAAGTGATTATTTTTTACGTTTTGCGGCGGACTCACAGTTTAATACATGGCAGCCCTCTTACCCGGAATGGCCTAATGATAATTTAGCAAGTGAACCCTTAAACGACCTTGAAGAACCCACTTATACAAGAGATCAAATTTATTCTGATGATTCATTTTCGTTCACAAAAGGATTAGTAAACATTTCTCCACAGAATGTTGCTGAATATATAACAAAACGTTTTGTAAAAGGATCGGATGATGCTTTAGTTACAGTTGTAAAGTACCTCGAAAAGAATAAGCCGAGTAGATAATGGAATTGAGTGAAGAATTCTGCAATGAATATATTAATGCGGTAAAAAATTATATTGACACCAACGGGGAAACCGCCTTGAACCGTGCTTACGATTTGGGAAGAAAATCGCTCGGAGGAGGTCAATCAATTCTTGATACTGCTCGCCTGCATTCAGATATTACTATGAAAATATTAAATGAACCCAGCATAAATAGTAACAAAGAAAGCATAATAACTTCAGCGACAGTTTTTTTTACAGAATACCTTTCTCCTTTTGTCATGACGTTCAAAGGATTTTTAGACGTAGTTGAAAATCTGAAAAGAGAAATTAACGTAAGAAAAAATGCAGAAGATGCATTTAGACAAAGTGTAAATTATTATGAAGCATTACTTAGAAACGCACTTGATATAGTTACAATTCTTGATAAAGCAGGTAATATGATGTACTACAGCGCCTCTGTTGAAAAGATACTTGGCTACACCGAAAATGAGCTTAAAGGCAAGAATGTTTTCTCATTTATTCATCCCGATGATGTTGATAGGGTGCTGGAACTTTTTTATAAAGCGGTAGAGATACCAGGTTTTACAGCAACAACAGAATTCCGCTTCCGGCACAAAAACGGTGATTGGAAAATTCTGGAATCGGTTGGGAAAAACCTTCTTAACAATCCCGACATATCGGGGATAATTGTAAATTCACGCGATCAAACCGACAGGCGCCATATTGAAGAGATACGAAGAAAATATGAGTTCATAGCAAATGCATCGAAAGAATTAATGTGTCTTATAAACAGAAATTATCAATATGAAGCCGTCAATGAAGAATATTGCTCGGCTTTGTCTAAAGAGAGATCGGAAATTTTAGGTAAAAGCATTTCTCAAATTTTTGGTGAGGACACTTTTAATAATCTTATAAAAGAAAATATTGATAAATGCCTTGGCGGTTCGGAGATAAAACATGAAACATGGTTCACTTTTCCTCTGCTCGGTAAAAAATTTATGGAGATAGCTTATTATCCGTACAAAAATCAAGGTGACAAGGTTACGCATGTTGCTTTCGTAAAACGTGATGTTACCGAACGCAAAAAAAGAGAAGATGAAATAAAGAAAAGCCAGATGCAGCTTACCGAAGCTCAGCAGATAGCCCATATTGGAAGCTGGGAATGGACTGTAAATTCTAACACAATATGGTGCTCGGAAGAACTTTGTGATATTTTCGGACTTAATCCATCAGCTCCTGAAATATCCTTGGACGAATTTCTTAATTATATTTTCAGCGATGACAGACAAAGATTTCATGATATCTTAAAAAATGCTCTAACCAACAATAAACCGTTCATAACCGAACATGCAATTTTGAAGCAAAAAAAAACCAAGAGAATTTTACACACAAGGGGGAAGGTGGTTTTTGATGATCATCAACTCTCAACAAAAATAATAGGGACCAGTCAGGATATAACCCAACAGGAACTTGCACAGCAGGCAATCAAATCTTCTGAAATAAAATACCGTAGATTATTCGAAACCTCTAAAGAAGGATTAATATTACTTGATGCATCAACAGGAATAATAAATGATATTAATCCCTTCATCATAGAATTTTTAGGATTCCCTAAAGAAGATTTTTTTGATAAAAAACTTTGGGAAATAAAAGCTGTAAAAGGAATACAGGAATCCGAACAGGCATTCAAGGAAATTATAGAGAAAGGATATGCAAGATATGACGAGCTCCAACTCAATACGAATGACAAGAAAATAGTAACTATTGAATTTATCAGCATCGCCTATACTGTAAACAACGATAGATTAATTCAATGCCACATTTGGGATATAACGGAACGAAAACTTTTACTTCAGGAATTAAATACGCAGGCAGAACAGCGTGCGGAAGATTTGAAAAATTTTACTTATTCAATTCAGAAAGCACATGAAGAAGAGAGGCTTAGAATTTCAAGAGAATTACATGATGATGTCTGTCAACGGCTGACCGGTTTGAAATTTCAAATGAACTTCTTCGAGGACACCCTGAAAGAAAAAAAGAGAATCAACGGCACAAAACTGCGATCCGTAAAAAAAGAAATTGACAGTCTTATAAAAGAGGTACGAGGAATTTCATACAATTTACGTCCGCCTGCACTCGACCATTTTGGGTTGGTTACAGCGCTTAAACTGTTGTGCACTGAATCAAAAAAGATTTATTCCGGCAGAATTAATTTTGTCTCCGATATCCCAATATTCAGGCATTACGATCCGAATACGGAAATCGCACTTTACAGAATTGGTCAGGAGGCATTGACAAATTGTATCAAACATTCCGACGCAAAAAAAATAGTGTTGATGTTATCCGAAAACAAAGATGAAATTCTTTTCAGCATCGAAGATGACGGGTTGGGTTTTGATATCAACCTACATTATGATCGTACTAAACCCGAAAGCTTGCATTTCGGCTTGATAAATATGCGCGAACGCACAGAACAATTAGGTGGTAATTTTCATATTGAATCAAGCATGGGAAAGGGAACATGCGTAGAAATATCTATCCCTATAAAAAAGAAAACATAGAAAATGAAAAAAATAAAAATCTTGTTCGCAGATGATCATGCTATTGTTAAAGACGGGCTTCGGCTTCTTTTCAAAAGTGAACCACAATTTATAATTGTCGGTGAAGCTTCCGATGGAGTTGAAGCATTGGATCTTATTGCCAAACATAAACCGGATGTAGCTGTATTAGACATTTCAATGCCCAGACTTAACGGTATAGAGGCAACAAAAATAATTAAGAATAAATACCCTGATACCAGGGTGCTAATCCTGACAATACACGAAAACGAAGAGTATATCCAGCAAATGATACTTGCTGGCGCCGATGGTTACGTTGTAAAGAATGCAGAGAAAAAAGAAATTTTTGAAGGGGTACGTTCTGTAGCTATGAAAGAAACATTCTTTTCTCCGACCGTTTCAAAAGTACTGCTTGAAGGACTTATAAAAAGAACCAGGAATAAAGAACTAATAGAAAACGATAATTATAATAAACTTACAAAACGCGAAATGGAAGTATTCCAATTGATTGCCGAAGGTCTCACAAGTAAGGAGATTTCTCAAAAACTTTTTTTAAGCATCAGTACAGTAAACAGCCATAGAATGAATATAATGAAGAAACTGGATATTCATGATATCGCATCTTTGGTTAAGTATGCAATACAAAAAAATCTCATAGCAGTTAAACAATGAACACCTGCAATATTCTTAACCAAGCACGTTTCTTTCTCTACATAAATCCTCAGGTGTCAATCGGCAAAAAAACGAATTAATTCATAGTTGCACAGTAATAATATTAGCTGTTAGTGCTAATGATTATCTTCTAATGTTACCTGCTTAATATTTTTCAAATTATTACCCGTTAAAAATCAATAAAACTGTCAATTGAATAACGGAATTAATATACATAACGTTATTATGTAAGGAATTGATGTTATGTCAAGAAACAAATCACATATACCTAGGGTCATGATAGTTGATGACAATTATAATTTCCGGCAGGGTTATAAGGAATATTTAACTTATCAAACAGATCTTAGCATAGTGGGTGAAGCAAAAGATGGTTTTGAAGCTATAAAGAAAATCAACAAGCTTAAACCAGATATTGTTTTTATGGATATTTCTATGCCTCAAATGGATGGATTAACTGCCGCTCATTTGATAAAAGAAAAGCATCCGGGAATAAAAATAGTGATTGTTACTATTCATGAGAAACACATATTTAAGGAAATAGTTGAATCATTACCAGTTGACGGGTTTATAAATAAGTCGTCTATTTTCCTGGAACTTCCGAAAATATTAAAGAGGCTCGATATTTTAGTAAATACAACTGCTTAGTAAATTGATCTCATTGCCGATTGAAATACTATTAATAGACATCGGCTAATGTTGGCTGGTAGTAATGTTACTACCGCAACGAAACAACATTTATCATTTGGTAAACAAATATGGATTTATAATGAAGGACAATATAATCTTGCCATCAGATATCTCAGGTATTAACAACACCCTTCCTAAAACTGAAGTTGATTTCATTGGTAATAATTCCCGCATTCGCGAAATCTATTCTGTTATTAATCTTGTATCTGATTCAACAACTCCAGTTTTAATAACCGGTGAAAGTGGTACGGGTAAGGACGTGGTTGCCAGGTTAATTCATTCCAGAAGTCCCAGAGCCGGCAAGCCGTACATAGCTATTAATTGTGCCGCTGTTCCAAGAGATGTATTTGAAAATGAATTATTCGGTCACGAACAAGGGGCATTCACAGGTGCGATATCAAAAAAAATGGGGTACTTCGAAATGGCAAACGGCGGTACTCTCTTCTTTGATGAAATTGCAGAAATGGCTCCCGAGACTCAGGCAAAACTTCTTAGGGTAATAGAGAGCAAATCTTTAAGACGGCTGGGCGGTAAAGAAGAATTATTCGTTGATGTAAGATTGCTTGCCGCAACAAATAAAAAAATGGACGACGCAATTAACAGCGGTGAAATGCGTAAAGATTTGTATTACCGTTTCAGTGTAATTGAAATTCACCTGCCGCCCTTAAGAGAACGTAAGGAAGATATTTCTATTCTAATTGAATACTTTTTATCATCCCTGTGCAAACAACAAAAAAAGAACGCCAAAAAATTCTCGGATGCCGCTTTTAATATGATGCTTAGATATAATTGGCCCGGGAATGTAAGAGAGTTAAAAAATGTTATCGAACGTTTGGTAATCATGTGTCAGGAAGATATTATAACCCCGAACTACCTGCCTGTGAATATCACCGATTCAAGATTTCAGGAAGATACGATTAACATAACCGTAGGTACTTCCTTAAAAAACGCTGAGAGGGAGATCATTCTTAGAACTTTGAATGCAGTTGATAATAATAAATCCAGAGCTGCTAATTTGTTAGGTGTAAGTAGAAAAGCGTTATATAATAAATTAGATAGAATTGAAGGCTGACAAATAAAAAACCGTCCTGGCTTTAAAATAAACCAAGACGGTTAACACACAAGCTCCGGGATTTATGTTTACTTAATAAAGTTCATTTTCTTAACCAGCACATTATCATTTGAACGAAGCTGATAAATATATATTCCGCTCGGCAAATTACTTGCATCCCATACCTCACGGTAATTTCCGGCAGGCAGTGTTTTGGATACTAAAGTTGCTACTTCCTGACCGAGAATACTGTAGATCTTCAAAGTAACAAAACTCTGCTCGGAAATATTGAACGATATAATTGTAGATGGATTGAACGGATTCGGATAATTCTGATCCAAATTAAATCCAGCCGGTACCGTGGTGTCTTCTGTTAGCGCAGATAGTTTCGAAGCGAGTGTAGTTCCATTGAAGTTAATATTGTCAACAAAATAAGTCTTTTGTTTGTTCGTAAAATTTTGAATAGTAATACTGTTTACAGCATAATTATTCGGATTCAACCGGCTAATAGGAACCGATACTACTTGCCACTGGTTTGCAGCAACCTGAATATTAGAAACGGTTGGGAACGATTGACTTTGATCGTTCTCGAAATAAACTCCTAATGTAAGACCGTTTATTCCGCCGTAAGCCGCAAATTCAAAATTTGCATAATTGCTTGTGTTGATATTTACAGGATTACTCCACGAACCGTTCCGCAAACGCAGACCAGCCCAGCCGCTTTGAACGACACTGACCGAGTAAGAACCTTGTGACACATTCTGTGTACTGTTGAATGTTGCTGTTGTACCCCATGATGTATTCATCCATGGTAATTTTAAAGTATCGCCATAAACAATAAATCCGGGCGATGAAGTTTGTGATCCGGTTGTAAAATTGAAAATTGAAGACCAGTTGCCCGTTCCATTAGTGTTAGTTGCGTTAACTCTCCAGTAATATGTAATGCCTGCAGTTAATCCGTTTACCTGGGATGAGGTTCCGGTAATTCCTTTTTGATCAACTGCTATTGATGAGAATGTTGAACTTGAGGAGACTTGCAGATTATAAGAAGCAGCTCCGTCTGCTGCGCTCCAGCTTAAAAGAGGATTTGTTGGAACACCAGTTGAACTATTAATAGGCGAAGCAAGTAACGGTGCCGTTGGAACTGTCGGCACAGCATTGCCTATGAATGAAAGTTCGTCAATAAAAAGTGTTTTATTAGAACCGCCGCTTTCCTGAATTGAGATTCTGTCAAATACATGTCCGTTAGGATTTAGTTGATTCATCGGTATCGAAATTACTGTCCATTGGTTGGCAGTAATAACATCATAATTTATAGAAGGGAATGATTGACCTTTACTATTTTGGAAATATACCGACAACTTGGTTCCCGCAGCCGGTGCATATACTGCAAATTTCAATTGCTGGTATAATGCGGGATTAATTCCCGGAGAATTCCATCCTCCGTATTGAAGGCTTAATGCACCCCAGGATGAGAAAATGGTTTTAATTGAGCTGCTTCCGGAATAGGATTTTTCAGTGCCGCTAAAATTAACAGATGCACTCCATGAACTATTTGTCCACAGTGTTTGCAGAACATCATCATAAACAACAAGATTGCTTGTAGGATTTGTGACAGTGTTAGATACATTCACGGTTAACAATGCAGTAGAAGTATTGCCGGCAGCATCTCTTGCAACAGCGGATAGAGTATGAGTTCCGTCTGTAGTCTGTGCAGTATTCCATGAGAAATTGTATGGTGATGTTACAACCTCAGTCCCGAGATTTGATCCGTCCAATTTATATTGTACACCTGTTACACCGATATTATCGGATGCATTAGAGTTGATTGTAACTGTGCCTGTAATGGTAGAGTTATTCGCAGGTGATGTAATTGAAATCACCGGAGGAGTAGTGTCGGCAGTTGAAATAATAACTGAAACATTCACCGATGCAGTGGAGGTATTTCCTGCGGCATCCCGTGCAACCGCCGAAATTGTGTGAGTTCCCGGCAAAAGTAACGCAGCGTTGAATGAAGTAGAAAATGGTGCAGTTGTTAATTCAACACCGCTGTTTGATCCGTCAACTTTAAATTGTACACCGGCAACTCCAACATTATCAGATGCAGTTGCGGAAAGTGTAACAGCACCTAAAAGTGAAGCGCCGTTAGATGGGGATGTTATTGAAATTGACGGAGGAGTAACATCAGCAATTGGGGTTGAACCGCTGTTAAGTGCATTCTTTACTGCTTGAAGAAGAACATCTTTTTGTCCGGCAGATTGATTGGCTCTGTAACCACCGCCAAGTTCCCAAATTATTAATCCGCCTATTCCCTTTGTTCGGGCATAATCAAACTTTGCCTGAACGGTTTTTTCATCATCATAAGAAATGAATTTATCGTTAGTGGAACCTGAGTTATCAATACTAAGATAAGAAGCTTTAGCGGCATCATCCCAGTTGTAATATTGCGGCTGATAATAATCTTGCATAATAGTGTAATACGGAACATTGCCTTGCACCCATGGATCGCTTGTCCATGTTTGACGTGGTTTAGTGACTCCTCCGGTAGTAGTACCATTACCACCATTCCAAACATAACCGTAGAAATCAATTCCGATACCGAGTTTGCTTGCAGGAATTCCAGCAGCGATAAAATTATCAATATTGCGATTAGCAGATGGAACAGCTCCACCTGTACTTGGGAAAACATAACCGCCGTCTGAGACAGGTGAATTATGCCATGTGACCCACCCTGGCCAAGCACCGGACATATCATAAGTCATCAAATTTATTTGATCGAAGAGCGGGTAAATTTGTGCGTATATATCTGCTTCCGAACCGTTAGCCGCAGTAAGTAGTGCATTTGGAAGAGCAGCATTAAGTGCCGGACGCAGTGCATTAATCAATGAGATATAAAGTGATGCATCGGTTGAGTACAACGGTTCCCAATCAATATCAACGCCGTCATATCCGCGCGTTGTTACAAATGAAACAATGTTGGAAACAAATTTGGAAAGATTTGCGGAATTAATTGCACCGCGGTATCCATCCCCGCTATTCCATCCACCTATTGATATAAGCACTTTTACACCCTGGGCATGAGCGCGGGTTATCAGTTCGGATGAGTTTGTAGCAGTGATACTATTAGCCGAAGCGTCCAGAGTTCCATCTGCATTAGGAACCAATGCAAAATGTACAATATGTGTAATTGCAGAAAAATCTATATTCTGTGCGGGTAAGTACCCGTCGTTATTTTGTCCTTGCATCCATCCGGCATAATAAGCTGTAGCCCATAGTTTGGATTGTGCAGAAGCAGATCCGCTGGAAAAGATCAAAAGGGTTAATAATGTTATCCCCAAAATGATTTTTTTCATTTGTGTTTTTCCTTCTTTTACTGTGAAATGATTTGTGTTCATAATTTTAAACGGGTTTTTTTTCGTCGTAGTAATTCGATCTAAGAGATTCCAAAAAATTTTTGTAAACAAAACCGGCAAGAATATCCATCAGTTTAGTAAAGTGCATAGCTTGATCAAAAACATAATCGGCTCCGGCTTTTTTCCATTGAGATAAATATTGTTCTGCAGTGTTATTGGTTAACACAATAACAACTAAACCGCTGTTATTTTTTTTAATACCGTTAAGTTTTTTGAAAACCGTTTTATGTATGTTGTGAAAAGCAGTGATAAAAACCTGTGCATTGTTTTTTCTGATTTCCGCTTCGGCTTCATCTAAAGTATTTGTAACGCCTGCCACGTGTAAGTGCGACAGCTCCGAAAGTATGGTTACTAAACGGTTGAGCAGAATTGGCGAATCGGTACATATTATCACATTCATTAAAATTTCCAATTGAACCTTAGCTTATTTTTATGGATGCGAAAATAAGAATGAACCTATATGGGCGGTATAGTACAAATGATTTTTAAGGTGTGTGAAAAACTACAGACTTATTGGTAGGTAACTGAGCTGTTATTATTGTATCAAGATTGAGGGTTGAGATATAATACTAAGAGAGAATTTGTTGTAGTAATTGTACTACAAAAGGAATTCTATTTGAAAAAGAGCTGTTAATTGGGAATTTAAAGGTCGGGGATATAAACCTAAACATTCAGCGTAAGGTGAGTTGGTAAGATAATATAAATGCGTTACAATCCTGAAAGACGCGACGCAGTATCTTTCCATCTTTTCGGAAAAAGACTAAGTGCAATATTTAGTTCTCTTTTAGTTAGAACATTTGTTGCTGCGAGTAAAACCGTATAAACAAACACACTAATAATTCCGCTAACAAGCCACATTTTAAACTTGCTTTCGATGTACCAGAGAAATATTCCTGAAATTATTCCGGCAATTAGTGACTTTGCAATAACAAGTAAATTCTCTTTGCCGAAGCATCCCCTCGGCAGTAAATAACCAAACATTATCAGCACACATATTTCAGTAATTAATGTTGCTATCGCTGCACCGATAGCGCCGTTACCACTCGATTCCTGGAATAAAGGAATCAACCAAAAATTTAAACCGATGTTAATAAAAGTAGCTATGATTGATACTATCGAAAGTTCTTTTTGTTTATCCGAGGAAGTATCAACCGTTCCAAGTATAAAGTTTGCATATACAAGAGGAAGAGTTACAGCCAACAATTGCAAAAGAATAACGGAATTTAAATAATGTTCCAAACCAAAAAGTAAATCAACTATCGGGCGTGCAAGAGCTATCAAACAAAAGGCGATTAAAAATCCTATAATTATTGAAGCATCAAGCGAGCGCCGGGCGTTCAGAATAAAATCATTCCGCGATTGTTTCCACAACCGTGCAAATACAGGAAAGACTACAATCTGAAGAATTGAAGGGAAGAACATCATTGTGTCGAATAATCTGTAAGGAGCTCCGTACCATCCAACTACACTATTATTAGTCAATGCGGATAACATTATCACGTCTATCCGATAATAAACGAACGAAAAGAAAGTTGAGATAAGGAACGGCAAACTGCCGCCTATTAATTTCATCCATGACGAAATAGTAATCTGCATTTTTATTGTTACGAGACGCGGAATGAAATAAAGACAGGTTAAAAAATTCAAGAATGTGCTAAATGCCATTACCAGCGCAATTGTAATTATTCCGTACCCTAACAAAAGCATTGTTACCGCTATTGCAGAAAGAGAAACTCTTTCGATGATAACCGCAATTGAACGGTATCTTAGCCGCTCGAAACTTTGAAAAATCCGGTGTGCAAGGTCGGAAATGGTTTCAAGTAATTTTTGAAAGCCGAGAATAAGAAGAAGCGAGAGTAACTCCGAGGTGAACCCTGTAATGTAAACGTATAAAAACATGATTGCCATTGCTGTTAGCCATGCAACTATCCTCAGCCCTATTCCATTCATGAAAAATAAATTTACTTTGGTGCGGTCGCGTGCAACTTCTTTTACAAAGTAATTGCTGAACCCCAGGTCTATAATTAATCCACCAAGCATTGTCAAAGAAATAGCAAAGTACAATCGTCCGTAGGCATCGGCGCCAAGATAACGCGGAAGGAACATCATTAAGAAAAAGGAAGACGTCCACGTGATGATTTGTGCAACAAACATCGTTTTTGTGTTATTTAATATCGAAGTGCCGGTCTCACTCATAAACAATATTTTTTTCACTTGCTTGATTGAAGATTGGTTTCGTAAGCGGGTCTGGTTGTTTCGCTTATTATTTTTTTCATTTTTCTCGAAGTAGAAAAAGCGGATGATTCTTCCGACCATACATGTTTCCATTTAGCTCTTATTATGTCTTCAGAAAGATTTTGAATGAAATATTTATCAATCCGCTCTAATTCTAATTGGTATTTATTTGTATCCGTCAGCAATTCAATGCAATGATGTGCAAACAAATTAAAATCATTTGTAATGCGTAAAAATTCTTCGGGATGGGAAAAACCTGTTGCCGATTGTTCAGTACAAACCACAGGGATGCCTCGGCAAACAGCTTCAAGAATTCTAATACGAATCCCTTTGCTAACAAGAAGCGGACTCGCAAGCACTGTAGTTTCATTCCATAACTCTTCAGGGTCTTCAATATACTCCCGGTATAAAACACCAAGCATTTCACATTTAGAAATCACCTCAGGACTGGCATCCTTTCCTACTATTTTAATAATAACTCCGGGTACTTTTTCTTTTACGGCAGGAACTACCTTTTCCATAAATTGTTCTATCCCGCTGCCTGCTGCAGAAAATGCAATGTGTCCAAAAATCAGAAGAGTTGGTTTTGCGGTAAGCTCTTTAGTAATACGATTTGCGGGCAATGTGTGCAAATATGGAGGAATGAAAAAAGCATTAACATTTTTCTTTGTTAATCTTTCAAAATCGTGGTAAGCCATAGAAATTACAAAGCGGCTCTTCTTGCATGCATCAATTTCTTTCCAAAGTAATAGCCAATACGTCAGCCAGTTGGTAATCACTTTAATAATCTTTCTTTCAGCAAGGTTCTCTTTCATTCGGATTAGAACTTTATCGGAATCTATATCATGTGCGGTAAACGATATTCTGTAATTGCCGGACTTCCTCAAATTTAAAAATGTATCAATAAATAAATTGATAGTAATTCCTAAATGAATATCCTTAATATCATATAGATCGCATAGTTTGATAATATTATGTGTTAATTCAATAGCTGCACTATCTTCAATCAACCGCTGTTTTTTAATTAGAACCGAAACCTGATGCATGATTCGTTGCCAAAGAGGTTTCTCCCAGTCAACATTAAGTTCGAAAAAAGATACACTCTTCACACCCGGAGTGGAAATTAGACCTTTGTAATTTAAGTCATAAGAGTCGCGGTGAAAATCGTACACCATTTTTCCGCTGCAAATTAAAATATGCAAATCCTTAAGACGCGAAAGTTGAATAATATCATTGTAAGCCGCTTGCCTGTAACCTTGATTAAGAGGAAGAGGCGGTGCGTGCAGCACAAGAAGAAGTTGTTCTCTCTTCTGCAATTGCATTTTGGTAATCATGTTTGTCCGGATGGCTTGTATTACTTCTGCAAAAGATTTTTTTGTTTCCTCACCCGGAATTATAATGCGGCTGTCATTCATTGGATATCCTTACAAATAGTTGTTTGGTGCGCGAACGTTTTTCCATCTTTTTGTTCACGGCATGTTCTTGTTAGAAACGTTTATTCTATAGACTGATTGTTAGTACAATCGTTGTGCCACCGATATATATAAGAAAAGTTCTTTTTTAGCGGAATTATGGCGATAGTTTTTAGGTCCTCATTTATATTTTTATGACTGTGTAAAAAATTCCCAACCCATTATAGAAGTGTAAAGATTATCACCACAATTTTTTTGCCGAAGAGAAAAAAATTATTGAATACCCCAGTTCCATTCTGTGATTTTTTATTTATAGTTAGTATCATATGATACCCAAAGGAAGAAGAGTTATTTTATAACACTTCATTCGGAGGTATCATGATTCATAATAATGTTGAACA